>CAVTEQ010000015.1:0-560508 GCA_963733935.1 uncultured Acidobacteriota bacterium | reverse complement strand
TCGCCTTCGCCAACGATGAAGCAGACGTTCTGAAACAAAGGCGCCGCTCCGAATGTCTTCGACACTCCTTGGGCATTGAGGATGGGAGGAGGCAAAGGGAACCGTCATCTCCAAATTCGATCTAATGGAAGAATAGCAGGGCAGGTAGCTGGTTCCCGAGGACATGAGCCTGTTGTTCTGGCGTAGCGTCGGCAACTCGACCCGCATGACCGTCAAGGTGAATTGGTTTCAGCAACATCCAGTTGCGCGCGCCCGCGGTTCGCAACACAATGACTATGGATGGACCATCCACTCAGCGGCGGCGAGAGCTTCGTCCCGCGGCGCTGGTTCCGTGGTGGGCATCGCCAGACACTGGCGGCAGCGCTCCTCCCACGCAGCACCACGCTACCCACGTCCGAAAAGCGGCTCTTCGAAGTCGAGCCAGGCGTGCGCGTGCTTGCCTACTGCAACTGGCAGCCAGACCGGCTGAGCTCGCTGACGTTGGTCATCATCCACGGGTTGGAAGGCTCGAGCGAATCGCAGTATGTCATCGGTACCGCCAACAAAGCCTGGGTGGCGGGCATGAACGTGGTGCGCATGAACGTGCGCAGTTGCGGCGGGAGCGAAGCCCTGTCGCCTACGCTCTATCATTCCGGCCTTTCGGCGGATGTGGGTGCGGTGGTCCGCGAACTGATCTCCCGCGACAAGCTGCCGCGCATCGCCCTCGCCGGCTTTTCCATGGGCGGGAACATGGCGCTGAAGCTGGCAGGTGAGTGGGGAAGCGAAGCGCCTCCTGAATTGCGAGCGGTGGCCGTGGTTTGCCCCGGCGTAGACCTGGCCGCCACGGCCGACGCGCTCCACCGCTGGGGAAACCGCATTTACGAATGGCACTTTCTCTACTATCTGAAGCGCAGCTTGCGGCGCAAAGTGCGCCTGTTTCCGGAGCTCTATGACCCGGCGTGCCTTCGGGGTGTACACAGTCTCCGTGGGTTCGACGACGCCGTTACCGCCCGGCACTTTGGGTTCTCCGGCGCCGACGATTACTACGCCCGCGCCAGTGCCTCGCCGGTGCTGGAGCGGATAGCGGTTCCCACACTCGTCATCCATCCCAAGGATGACCCGTTTGTGTGTGTCACTCCAGTGAGCCGCGCGCGTTTGGCCGCCAACCCCAATGTGCGGCTGCTGGAAACGGAGCATGGCGGCCATTGCGGCTATCTCGCGGACCGCGAAGGCTACGATGGGCGCTGGGCCGAGTGCAGAATCATCGAGTTTTTTAGGTCGTTCTGAAATCGCGATCCCGACCGCCCGGCCCGGAGCTAACTCGCCCAGTTCTCAATACGGAGGCTCGCGACCCGGCTAAACTCACGCTCGTTATTGGAAACAAGGATTAGTTTGCGGGCAACCGCTTGCGCCGCAATCAGCGTGTCCAGGGGACCAATGGGTGTACCTGCACGCTCGAGCTTCGCGCGCACTTGAGCATACGAAGCCGCGTCGTTCGATGTGAATTCGATGATGCTAAGAGGCCGCAGGAAATTTTCGACCAGCCGCAAGGTCTTCGCTGACAAAGTGCTCTTGGCTGCGCCCGTTCGAAGCTCAGCTTCCGTGATGACGCTCACAGCAATGTCTTCCCGGCTCTGAGCGAGCAGGTGTTTCAAAGTGGCCGGGTTCTGCTTGAGCGCATAGATACAAGTATCGGTGTCGAGGAGGAACTTCATCCGAGCGAGGTCCTCTTCTCGACCTTGCCCTGTGGCGGCCTATTGAAGTCGTCCGGCACCCCGGCAAAAGACTCGACGTATCCCTCGGGCCACTCGTCGGCCGGCTCCACGACGACCGCCCGCCCTTCGCGATGCACCAGCACTGTATCGGTCGCGAAACGAAACTCCTTCGGCAGGCAAACCGCCTGGCTTCTCCCCGTCCAAAAAACTCTGGCCTTCTTGGCTTTCATTGCCTCTCCATGATATCTATCAATGATAGGTATCATTTCGAATGGTGTCAAGACATGGCACTTTAATATATTGTGGCGTGCTTACGTTCCGCCTCCCTACCCGTCATGTAGACTACTGCGTCTGTCGAGAGCAGGCCTTTTCCCATGAAAGCATTCAGCACTTTCTGCCTATTCCTGTTCTGCGCCGCGCTCGTTCTGGCGCAAAACCCGTCGGAGCAACCGAAAGCCGCGACGCCGCAACCGGTGCCACCGCAGGCCGAGAAGCCCCGGACTCCGCAGCCGTCCGTGCCGACGTCGCCGCCCAGCGCGGCGGCCAAGCGACCGCTGCACGAGTTGCCGTACACGCCGGGCCTGGACCTTGCGGCGATGGACAAATCGGCCGATCCTTGCGTGGACTTTTACCAGTACACCTGTGGCGGTTGGATGAAGAGCAATCCGATCCCGCCGGACCAGCCGGCATGGAATGTCTACCGCAAGCTGGCGGATGAGAACGCGCAGTTCCTGTGGGGAATACTCGACGAGGCCTCGCGGCCGAGCCCGAAGCGCACCGCCGTGCAGCAGAAGATCGGCGACTACTTCGGCGCGTGCATGGACGAAGCCGCGGTTGAGAAGCTCGGTGCAGCGCCGCTGAAGCCCGCGCTTGACCAGATCGCCGCCCTCAAGAGTGCTTCCGATATGGCGGCATTTCTGGCGCAGCAACATCTTGCGTCGCAGGGAAGCGGCCTGATGTTCGCGTTCAGCTCCAACCAGGACTTCGGCGACGCCAACCAGGTGATCGCCTTTCTGGACGCCGGCGGCCTTGGCCTTCCCGACCGGGATTACTACGAGAAGGACGATGCCAAATCGCAAGAGACGCGGCAACGCTACGTGGAGCACGTCGCCCGCGTGTTCGAGCTGCTGGGAGACCAGCCGCAGCAGGCGACGGCCAACGCGCAAACGGTCATGCGCATGGAAACTGCGATGGCGAAAGCTTCGCTCACGCGTGTGGACCGGCGCGATCCTTACAAGCTGTATCACAAGCTTTCGCCGGCGCAGTTGAGTGAACTGACGCCATCGTTTGCATGGCAGCGCTATTTGGGCGATCAGGGCTTGGGCAGCGTGCAGGTGATCAACGTCACGGAACCGGAGTTCTTCAAGGCGCTGGAAACGCAATTAAAATCTGAGCCGCTGGAAAACTGGAAGACGTATCTGCGCTGGCACCTGGCGGCGAACCGGGCGCCGTATCTCTCCCGCAAGTTTGTGGAAGAAGATTTCAACTTCAACCGCAAGTACCTGCGCGGTGTTGCCGAGCAGCCGCCGCGCTGGAAGCGGTGCGTGCGCTACGTGGATCGCGACCTGGGGGAAGCGCTCGGCCAGGAGTTCGTGCGCCGCACCTTCAGTCCCAAGACGAAGCAGGACGTTCTGCGCATGACCGATCTGATCGAGCAGGCGATGGCGGAGGAAATCCAGAAGCTGGACTGGATGACGCCACCCACGAAGCAGCAGGCGCTCACCAAGCTTCAGGCCATTCGCAACAAGATCGGATATCCGGACAAGTGGCGCGACTACAGCAGCGTGGACATCAAGCCCCATGACTTCATGGGCGACGTGTCGCGGGCCACGGTGTTCGAGAGCCGGCGGCAGTTGAACAAGATCGGCAAGCCCGTGGACCGCACCGAGTGGGACATGACTCCGCCGACGGTGAACGCCTACTACAACCCGCAGATGAACGACATCAACTTCCCGGCCGGCGTTTTGCAGCCGCCGCTCTATGATCCGCGGGAAGACGACGCGCCCAATTACGGCAATACCGGCGGCACCATCGGGCATGAACTGACTCACGGGTTCGACGATGAGGGCCGCCAGTTCGACGCACAGGGCAACCTGAAAGACTGGTGGACCAAGGAGGATGCCGAAGCCTTTGAGCAACGCATTCAATGCGTGCGCGACCAGTTCGCGCAGTACACGGTGGTGGATGAGATCAAAATCAACAGCAAACTGACGAGCGGAGAGGACGTTGCGGACCTGGGCGGCACGCTCCTGGCCTGGATTGCGTGGAAACACGACACCGCCGGGCAGAACCTCAAACCGGCCGACGGACTGACCCCCGACCAGCGCTTTTTTGTCGGCTATGCCCAATGGACCTGCGAGAACGAGCGTCCGGAAAATCTGCGGGTGAATGCCATCACCGATCCGCACTCGCCCGGGAAGTACCGGGTGAACGGCATCGTGTCGGACCTGCCGGAGTTCCAACAGGCCTTCGGTTGCAAGACAGGACAGCCGATGGTCAACCCAAAACAGTGCAAGGTGTGGTAGGCGGCGATCCCCGACAGGTGTTCAAGCTCACAATCCGCCGGTGTGGGCCTATTCTGAACATAACTGCGGCAAGGCAACTGGGTTTTGGGTGCAGATCGTCGCCGAATAATACCTATCCGGCGTGCTGCTGCTCGCGCAGCCAGTCGAGGAACATCTGTTCTTCCGATTTGCTCTTGGAGCGCAGCACGTGGCGCATGGTCTGGCCGGTGACCAGGTGGCAGACTTCCTCGGCCAGGTTCTTGGTGTGGTCGCCGGCGCGCTCCAGCGACTGCGCCATGAACAGCACGTGGATTCCTTCCGGGCCGGCCGTGCCTTCGTTGTTCTCCACGTGGCGGATGAAGATCAGATTGCGGATGCGGTCGATCCCGGCGTCGGCGCGCAGCACGCTGATCACGCGGTCCAGGTCGCGAGTGGAGAAGGCGTCGTGGATGTCCGCCAGCATCTGCTCGAGCACAGTGGCCATGTGGATGAGGTCCTTCACATCGTCCATCTCGATGCGCGATCCGATGGCCTGGGCGCAGCCCCCGAAGCTGGAGACCAAGTCGCCGATGCGCTCCAGGTCGATCATGAACTTCATGCAGGCCAACAGCTCGCCGGCTTCGGCCGCGGAGGCGCGAATCACCGCCTGGGTCACGCGCTGGTCCACTTCGCGGTCGAGACGGTCCAGCTCCTGCTCGCACTGATTCACCGCCTGGAACGGCGCGGAGGACTTCTGCGCCAGCCCGTCGATGGCGTGCGCCACCGCCGACTTCGCCAGTTGGATGGCGTCCAGCGTTAGCGCAACGATCTGTGCCTGCTCGGAGCTTGGCGGTGTCCGCGACGCGGGAAGGATTGGCAGCCATGTCCGGCCTTAGCCTTGCCGGCGCCGCGTCCGGCGGAGAAGTTCCCCCAGCAGGATTTGCTTCCACATCGCGATCCGCTTGCGAAGCCCGGGCGAAAGCTTGGGCATCCGCATATGGGGACGCCTCGGGGACGCGAACCGGGCGCTTCCAGGAAGCGGGTATAGGAGTGTTCCGTGCATACGCCCTCCTGTTGACAACTTAGCAATAGCCTATTAAGCGAGGGTTACAGGAATGTGAATATGCGTTGAAAATTGGGGGTCGCCACGGAGACACGGAGACACAGAGGCACAGAGAAACCCTGTGGCATTTCTTGGCGGCTGTATGTCTCTGTGCCTCTGCGGCAGGGTTGCCGGGCACCTCGGAATTTTCGATGCGGGCCATCACAATTTTGCGTTTTTCACTTTCCCCAGGGGGCGATTTAATAGAGGGGAGGTTTGGGTTTTGGAGGTGAGCTGTGATCTGCCCTTATTGTGACACCGAATACACATCGGAACATCCTTGCCTGTGCCAGCCGCAGCCGGCCACGGTGCATCCTGTGAAGTTTGCCCTGGCGCCTGCGCATGAGAAGCAGAAGGGCGTCGAGCATCCGCCTACTGGGCTGAGCAATCCTTTCTGGAACTAAGATCGCGCCCGCTGGCGCCTGACAAACCTCTCTTGAAACCCCCGCGCCATTGCGGGGGTTTCTGTTTGGATACAAGATTGACTTACCTTCCTCTGCCGCCCTACCATCTCTACCTCACTTTTTGCCCTGATGATCGGCACCACCATTTCGCATTACCGCATCGTCGAAAAGCTGGGCGGCGGCGGGATGGGTGTTGTCTACAAGGCTGAGGACACCACCCTGCACCGTTTCGTGGCCCTCAAGTTCCTGCCCGAGGGCGTGACCCAGGATCAGCAGACTCTGGAGCGCTTCCGCCGCGAAGCTCAGTCCGCTTCCGCGCTCGATCACCCGAACATCTGCACCATCTATGAGATTGGCCAGCACGAAGGGCAGCCGTTTATCGCCATGCAGTTCCTGGATGGCGAGACCCTCAAGCACCACATCACCGGCAGGCCGATGGACCAGGAGACGCTGCTCGAAGCTGCCATCCAGATCGCCGATGCGCTCGACGCGGCTCACGCCGAAGGCATCATTCATCGCGACATCAAGCCGGCGAATATTTTTGTCACCCGCCGCGGCCAGCTAAAAATCCTCGACTTCGGTCTGGCGAAAGTGCTGAAGGGGAAAGCCCAAGCAGTAGGCGTGGATGCTTCGGCGGCCACCGCGATCAGCCACGAACACCTCACCAGTCCGGGCAGCACGCTCGGAACCGTCGCCTATATGTCGCCCGAACAGGTCAAAGGCAAGGAACTGGACGCGCGCAGCGATCTGTTCTCCTTCGGCGTGGTGCTCTACGAGATGGCGACCGGAGTCCTTCCCTTCCGCGGCGACACCTCCGGCGTGATCTTCGATGCCATCTTGAATCGCGCGGCGGTCGCGCCGGTGCGGCTGAATCCGGAGATTCCGGCGGAGTTGGAACGCATCATCAATAAAGCCCTGGAGAAAGATCGGGATCTGCGCTACCAGGTCGCGTCAGAGATGCGCGCCGACCTCAAGCGCCTGAAGCGCGAGACGGATTCTTCGCGCAGCGCGGTCGCCGTGGCCGAAGATGTGCCGCAGCCAGCATCTGCCGCCACCGCCAGCGGCTCGGTAGCGGCGAGAGCTTCGAGCGGACGCATCAGCGCCGTCACATCTGCGCCGCAAGTTGCTCCGGTTCCCGTTCCGCCCGCGCGTCAGTGGAAACTCATTATTCCGGCGGTTGTGATTGCAGTCGCGGCTATCGTCGGGGGGCTGCTTTTCTGGTCTTCGCGCCGATCCGCCGCCCTGAGCGAGCAAGATACGGTGGTTGTCGCCGATTTCGTCAACACCACCGGCGATTCCGTGTTCGATGGGACGCTCAAGCAGGCGTTGGCGGTGGACTTGGAGCAATCGCCGTTCTTGCGCGTCGTGCCGCAGGCCCGTGTCCAGCAAACTCTCGGCTTCATGGGCCGCCCGGCGAATGAGCGGTTGACGGCCGACTTGGCGCGCGAGCTATGCCAGCGTGTGGGCAGCAAGGCCATGCTGGCGGGCTCGGTCGCCAGTTTAGGCAGCCAATACGTGGTCACACTGAATGCAGTGAATTGCGCGACCGGGGACTCGCTGGCTAAAGAGCAGGCGCAAGCTCCCAGCAAAGAGCAAGTGCTGACCGCTCTCGGAAGCGCAGTTTCCAACATGCGCGGCAAACTGGGCGAATCGCTGGCTTCGGTGCAGAAGTTCGATGTCCCCATCCAGCAGGTGACCACTTCGTCGCTGGAGGCGCTGAAGGCCTCGACCCTGGGGGATGGGGAGTTCGCACAGGGCCGCGAAAGAGAGTCGCTGCCGTTTTATCGCCGCGCCGTCGAACTCGATCCCAATTTCGCCATGGTGTACGCGCGCATGGGGGTCATCTATTTGACCCTGGGCGAGTTTGAGCAAGCCAAGAAAGAAATGCGCAAGGCCTTCGAACTGCGCGATCGCGTGAGCGAGCGAGAGAAGCTCTACATCACCTCGCACTACTACGAGACGGTGACCGGCGAACTGGAAAAACAGATCGAGACCCTGCAGCTCTATGAACGCACCTATCCGCGCGACGGCATTCCCAGTAACAACCTGGCCGTCAATTACCAGAGCATGGGCAATTTCGAAAAATCGGTGGAGGAAGCGCGCAAGAGTCTGGAGGTCGATCCCGCTGGGGGCGTGAATGCATCGGTCAACCTCGCGGCCGCCTACTTTGGCCTGAACCGCTTCGACGAAGCGCACCAGGTTGTTGAGCAGGCACTGGTGCAGTTCCCCAACTCGGAGACGCTTCACAACGAAATGCTTCAACTGGCGCTGACGAACAGAAAAACCGCCGATGCCCAACGCGAGCTTGACTGGGCCAAAGGCAAGCCTGAGGAATACTCCTTTACCTCAATGCAGGCACGGTTCGCGGCGATGGAGGGGAAGCTACGGCTCTCGCAGGAGTTGATCCAGCGGGCGGTGGACAGCGAGAAGAATCAGGACCTGAAGGAAGTGGCGACGAACGAACTCGGCGGGCAGGCGGTGATCGAAGCCGACCTGGGCGACTGCTCGCATGCGCAGCCAAGGATCGGCAACATGGTCTCAAGCGGGCTGGGGCGCGTCTCGATGGCACAGGCTGGATTCGTCTCAGCTACCTGTGGCGACGCTCGCCGCGCGGACTCGTTCGCCGCCGACCTCGCCCGGCAGTATCCACTCGAAACCTACGCGCAGAAGATTGACATACCTCAGCTCCAGGCTCGCCGCGAGTTGCAGCGCGGAAACGGCGCCAAGGCGGTGGAGTTATTGAAACCCACCGCCGACTATGAATTTGGCTTTATCGGTGGAGGAGTCCCAGCCTACCTGCGCGGCCTTGCCTACCTGCAGACAAAACAAGCGAAAGAAGCCGGCGCCGAATTTCAGAAAATCATCGACCACAAGGGAGCTGTTGGCATTGGTCCTTACGTTCCCCTGGCGCGCCTTGGCTTGGCGCGCGCCTACGCCCTTCAGGGCGATGCCGCCAAAGCCCGCACCTCGTATCAGGATTTCTTCGCGCTGTGGAAAGATGCCGATCCCGACGTTCCCATCCTGAAGCAAGCCAAGGCGGAGTACGCCAAGCTGCAGTGAGAGCGTCCTTGTTTGACACCGCCCGAATCCGGGCGCAGAATGCTCGCCGATTCCAGGCTCTGCATCTTCTTTTAAAGGAGTCTCTCCCATGAGAAAAGCGAACGTCCTCGTTTTGGCGGCGGTTGTCATCTGCTTGTTGGCTGCGTCGCATGCTCTAGCGCAAGGCGGCAATGCAGAACAGTCGATCAAGGGGCTGACCGAGCAGTTGAACCAGGCTGCGTTGAAAGCAGACGCCGCTACCTACGACAAACTGACGGCGGATGACTACATCTCGATCAGCGTCCTCGGGAAGCCCAGCACCAAGTCGGAGATTATGGAAGCTATCAAGTCAGGCAAAACCAAGTTTGACGCCATCGAGGTTGTAGATACGAAGGTGAGGGTGTATGGCGACGCTGCCTTGGTCATCGGCCTGTCGAACGTGAAGGGACACTCCGGAGACAAAGACATCAGCGGGCAGTACCGCAGCACCCGCGTCTGGATCAAGCAGAAAGGGCAGTGGAAGACGGTTTCGTTTCAAGCGACTCGCGTGGCCCAGTAGCGATCTCTGGCGCGGGCTGATTCACGCACTTGTTTGACGGGCTTCCGTTCTGCTGGCGGGAAACCAGTGCCGTGTGCGGTTGCACACCTTGCACACTGATAGCATCACCGGAACTTCTACCAGCACTCCAACCACGGTAGCCAGCGCCGCGCCCGATCCAGGACCAAACAACGCGATGGCGGTAGCCACAGCCAGCTCGAAGAAGTTGCTGGCGCCGATCAGCGCGCCGGGCGCCGCCACCGAGTATTCGACCTTCAGGAGCTTCATCAGTCCATACGCCAGAGTCGAATTGAAGTAGACCTGGATGATGATCGGTACGGCGATCAGCACCACGTGGAAGTAACGCCCGGTGATGTTCTCCGCCTGGAAGGCGAAGATGAAGATGAGGGTCGCGAGCAAGGCCAGAATGGTCAGCGGACTGAATTTCGGAAGGAACTCCTGCTCGAACCATGCTTTGCCGCGCGCACGGGTGAGCCAGGCCCGCAGCGCCACTCCGGCTGCCAGCGGAATCACAATGAAGATGGCGACCGAGTACAACAACACCATGAACGGCACCCGCAACGACGAAGCGCCGCTCACCAGGAAACGGACGATGGGCGCGAAGAGAACCAGCATGATCAGATCGTTGAGCGACACCTGCACCAGCGTGTAAGCCGGGTCTCCGTCGGTCAGGTAGCTCCACACAAACACCATGGCAGTGCAGGGCGCGGCGGCCAGGATGATGACGCCGGCGATGTACTGGTCGGCATCGGCGGGGCTGATCCAGGCGGCGAAGACATGCCGGAAGAAGACCCAGCCGATCAGCGCCATGGAAAATGGTTTGACCAGCCAGTTCACGAACAGCGTAACCATCAGCCCGCGAGGCTTGGCGCGGACGTTGAGGATCGCGCCAAAGTCCACCTTCATCATCATGGGGACGATCATCAGCCAGATCAGCACCGCGATGGGCGCGTTGACCTGGCTGCCGCGGCCGAATTCCATCCCACGCAGTAACTGCACCAGATTAGGTGCACTTTTGCCGAGCGCGAGCCCGGCTACCATGCAGAGCCCGACCCAGAGCGTCAGGTAGCGCTCGAACAGGTTCAGCCTCTTGGGCGGTATGTTGGATTTCATTGCCGACCGATCTTGTCGATTTCCCGCTTGAGGGCAAGCCGGTCGAGGCTCGCAACCGGCAGGCAAAGAAACAGACTGATGCGGCGGTCCAGCAGCAGAAACGCATTCCGGAACGCAGCCTGAACTTCCTCCGCGGTGCCCTGTACCGCGGCGGGATCGGGAACACCCCAATGAGCGGTCATGGGCTGCCCGGGCCACACCGGACAAACTTCCTTCGCCGCGTTGTCACAAACCGTGAAGACGAAATCGAGCTTGGGAGCGCCCGGCTGCGCGAATTCGTCCCAGCTCTTGCTGCGTGAATTTTTGGCGGGGATGCGGGCGGCTTCGAGCTGACGCACCGCCTCCGGCCGGACCGCGCCTGAGGGATGGCTCCCCGCACTGTAGGCAGTGAACGTCGGCCTGCCTTTGTAGTTGAGGATCGCCTCCGCCATGATGGAGCGCGCTGAATTCCCCGTACATAGAAACAAGACGTTGTAACGCCCGCTCATCGCACCTCTCAGTGGCAGCAGGACGGTCCGCAGCAGGCTATCCCGCCGGCGCCGGACGGCTTTACCGCCTTAACAAAGGCGCTCATGAACTTGCCGTCGATCTCAGCCGCCATTCCGGCGAGGTCCACACCTTTGGCTTTGAACCATTCGCCGGCGTCTTCGGCGCGATAGACGCGAGTCGGTTCAATCTCGATCTGCTCGAAGCCCGCGCCCGTGAGCTTGCTGCGGTATTCGTTCTCGTCAAGCGCACCGGCCACGCAACCCGCCCAGAGAAGCACGCTCTGGCGGATCTCCGAGGGGATCTCGCCCCGGGTCACCACGTCGGAGACGGCGAACCGTCCACCCGGTTTGAGCACGCGGAAGGCTTCCCGCAAGACGCGATCCTTGTCGGCGGAAAGATTGATGACGCAGTTGGAGATGATCACGTCCACCGAGTTGTCGGGCAGCGGGATGTGCTCGATCTCTCCCTTCAGGAACTCCACGTTCGCGGCGCCCGCCTTGCGCTTGTTTTCATTCGCCAGGGCCAGCATTTCGTCCGTCATGTCGAGGCCGTAGGCCTTGCCGGTTGGCCCCACGCGCTTTGCCGAAAGCAGGACATCGATGCCGCCGCCCGAGCCCAGGTCGAGCACCACGTCTCCGGGATTCAGCGTGGCCAAGGCGGTGGGATTGCCGCACCCGAGCGAAGCCAGCAAGGCTTCTTGGGGAATCTGCCCGGCCTGGGAGCAGTCGTAGAGATTGGAAGTGATGGGATCGCAGCCCGCGCCGCGCGCCGGCGCAGCGCCGCAGCAACTGCTGCCGCCGGAGGTTACGCGCAGGGCGGCTTGTCCGTACTTTTCCTTGACCACCTGCTTGATGTCCGGGCTTTCCACGTTGCCTCCTATCGGCTGATTTGAACGATGTCCTGCGGTTTAACCGCCTTGCTTCGGGTACAGCACTCGGCATACAGGAACCGCAAGAGTTCCTGCAGAGCTTCCGTGTTTGCCGTGTAATGCAAGAACGTGCTCTCCCGGCGCACCTGCACCAAATCCTCGCTCCTGAGCTTGTCCAGATGGTGGGAGAGGGTGGAATTCGGGATGTCCAGCTCTTCCTGAATCTCACCGACCACCAGGCCTTCCGGATGCGCCGAGAGCAGCAATTGCATGATGCGCAGGCGCGGCTCCGTCCCCATGGCGGAAAACATGTCGGCGTATCGGGCGACCTGCTCGGTGTGCTTGCCTGGCATATTTCGATATTTGCAGAAATATAAATCCATGTCAAGCGCAAAAAAAAGTTCGCGGGCCGGGACCGGCGTTTTCTCTGGTTTGCCGGTTGCGCTGGCATGTCATTGACTTGGTTCTGCTACGGCCATACCATCACACTCGCGTTTTCCCACTCGCCCATGATCGGTCAAACCATCTCGCATTACCGGATCACTGAAAAGCTGGGCGGCGGCGGTATGGGCGTCGTCTACAAAGCTGAGGACACCGAGCTGGGGAGGTTCGTTGCGCTCAAGTTTCTTCCGTCCGATCTGGTTCCGGATGCGCAGGCGCTCGAGCGTTTCCGCCGCGAAGCCCGTGCCGCCTCGGCCCTGAGCCACCCCAACATCTGCACCATCTATGAAATCGGGCAGCACCAGGGCCAGCCGTTCCTGGCGATGGAGTTCCTCGACGGGCAGACTCTCAAGCACCGCATCACGGCGCAGCCTCTCGATACGGAATCCTTGCTCGATGTCGCGGCCCAGATTGCCGATGCGCTCGATGCCGCCCACAGCGAAGGCATTGTTCATCGCGATATCAAGCCGGCAAATATCTTCATCACCAAGCGCGGCCAGGTGAAGGTACTCGATTTTGGGCTGGCCAAGGTCCTGAAAGCCAAGGGCCAATCCGCTGACACGGACGCAGATGCAACGGCAGTCAGCCAACAACACCTGACCAGTCCCGGCAGCACGCTGGGCACCGTGGCCTATATGTCGCCCGAGCAGGTGAAGGGCAAGGAGCTGGACGCGCGCAGTGACCTGTTTTCGTTCGGCGTCGTGCTCTACGAGATGGCGACCGGCACGCTGCCTTTCAGGGGCGACACCTCCGGAGTCATCTTCGAAGCCATCCTGAATCGCGCGCCCGCCGCGCCGGTACGGCTGAACCCGGAGATTCCGGCGGAGCTGGAACGCATTATCAACAAGGCGCTGGAGAAAGATCGTGATTTGCGCTACCAGCACGCCTCCGACATGCGCGCCGACCTCAAGCGCCTGAAGCGCGAGACCGATTCCTCGCGCAGCGCGGTCGCCGTGGCAGAGGATGCGCCGGTCTCGGCCGCGAGCTCCAGCGGCTCGGCAGCGGCCCGGGCTTCGAGCGGCCGGATCGCAGCCGCGCCGGAGCCGAAGAGCGCGGTCACCCCTGCCAAGCCCTCTTTCCCCTGGAAGATCGTGATCCCGGCGATCGCCGGCGTAGTGCTGCTGGTCGCCGCATTCTTCTATTGGCGCTCTCCGCGCACACCCGCGTTGACCGAGAAGGACACCATTCTGCTGGCCGACTTCACTAATACGACAGGCGATCCCGTCTTCGACGGTACGTTGAAAACCGCGCTGCAGGTCAGCCTGGCGCAATCACCCTTCCTGAGTCTCGTGTCCCAGCAGGAGGTGGCGCGAACTCTGAAGCTGATGGGACAGCGGCCGGATGCGCGCATCACGCCGGAAATCGGCCGCGAGATCTGCCAGCGCAACGGAATCAAAGCCTTGGTCCATGGCTCGATTGCCAGTCTGGGCAGCGCGTATGTGGTCACTTTGGAAGCCATGAATGCGGCGACCGGAGGCCCGATTGGCGAGGAGCAGATCCAGGCCGCGAGCAAAGAGAAGGTACTCGATGCCTTGGGAGAAGCCAGCACCAAACTACGCCGCAAACTCGGTGAGTCGCTGGCTTCGATTCAGATGTTTGATAAGCCTCTCGCCGAGGCGACCACACCCTCCCTCGAGGCCCTTAAGGCATCCAGCGAAGCCTCGGCCCTGAATAACAATGGCGACTTCCTGGGCGCCATCAAGTTCAGCAAGCAGGCGGTGCAACTGGATCCCAATTTCGCCATGGGCTACCGCGGGCTGGCTGTGGAATATGGCAACCTGGGGCAGTCTGAAGCCATGTTGCAAAATATCGCCAAGGCTTTTGAGTTGAAGGACCGCGCCAGCGAACGGGAGAAGCTGGCGATCACCAGCGACTACTATCAGGACACCGGCCAAATCGACAAGGCAATTGACGTCTACAGCCAGTACAAGCAGGTGTACCCGCGCGATGAGCGCCCCCGGGTCAACCTGGCCGTCACCTACCTTATCTTAGGACAATTCGACAAGGCCTTGGAGAACGCGCTCGAAGCCAGCCAACTGAGTCCGGAAAAATTCAACGGCTACTCGGTTGCGGCTGAGGCCTACAGCGCCATGAACCGCCTGGATGCTGCCAAGGCCGTTCTGGCCAAAGCCCAGGAACGCAAGCTGGGAGCGGCGCTTATTCACGAGGCGCTGGGCACGATTGCTTTGGCGGAGGGCGACCAGGCGACGCTGGCAAAAGAGGACGCACTGGCAAGAACCAACCCGCAGGGGGAATACGACTTGATGCAGCGTGATGCCTCCCTGGCCGCGGCCCGTGGCCAATTACACCGTAGCCGCGAGCTCTACAAACAGGCCGAGGCTATGGCAGAGCGTCTTGAACTCAAGGAGAGTGCGGTCAACTCGATCGCCAACGAAGCCCTGGTGGAAGCTATTGTCCAAAACCGCTCCGAAGCGATCAAAGGAGCCGACGCGGCGCTGAAAGCATTGCAATCGCCAGGCATCCTCCTGGCGGCAGCCGATATATATGCGCGCGCAGGGGAAGATGCAAAAGCCCGGCAGTTGGTCGAGCAGGTCGTCAAGCAACGCCCGCACGATCTATTTGTCCAATCCGTGAACGCGCCCATGGTTCGGGCAGTGCTTGAATTGAATCATCACGCCGCCGACAAGGCTTTGGAGCTGATGAAGCCGGCTGAACCCTTCGACCACTTCAATACGGAATCCCTCTACACGCGGGCGAGCGCGCTGTTAATGGCCGGCAGAGGCGCCGATGCGGCCCAAGCGTTCCAAACCATCCTTAATCTTAGGAATGCCTCGCCGGCGGACCCTATGATGTCCTTTGCGCAACTGGGGCTGGCCCGCGCCTATGGGCTCTCCGGCGACGTGGCCAAGAGCCGCACCGCTTACCAGGACTTCTTCGGCCTCTGGAAAGACGCGGATCCCGACATCCCTATCCTGAAGCAGGCCAAGGCGGAATACGCCCAATTGGGCCGGGATGCGGGCATGAGCGAGCGCCCCTGAGCGGAGCGAAGGAAGGCGAACGGGAGCCCGCAGGCGAAATCCTGAGCGAAGCGAAGGATCTTTCTATGTGCGAGTACGACACGGGGCCGTTTCCCATCATCGGTCGCAGTATCTCGCAGTGAGCGCGTCTTCAACCTCGCGCCTGGCTTACATCGACTGGATGCGCGGCCTGGCCTGCGTACTCATGTTCCAGACCCACTGCTACGACTCCTGGCTGGGCGGCGCCGCGCGCAAGAGCACCTTCTTCATGTGGTCGCAACTGGGCGGCACACTGCCGGCGCCGCTGTTTCTTTTTCTTGCCGGGATATCGTTCGCCCTGGTTACGGACAAACTGCGCCAGCGCGGCGCTGATCCCAATCAGGTAGCGCGCACCACTATCCTTCGCGGCGCTGAAATCTTCGGGCTGGGCTTGCTCTTCCGGCTGCAGGAGTACTTGCTTGGATTCCCGTGGGCGCCGTGGACGGACTTGCTGCGGGTGGACATCCTGAACACCATCGGCTTCTCCATGATGCTGATGGGCGTGATGTGCCGGCTGGCTGGCGGTGGGCGAATGCGTTCGGCGATTGCGGCCGTGGGCGTCGCGCTTGCAATCTCGCTGGCCACGCCGCTGGTGTGGACGACTCTGCGGCTGCGCGGGCTGCCCTGGCCGCTCGAGTCTTATATCAACGGCGTACACACGTTTAAGCAGCCGCAGTCGTGGCTCTTCCCGGTCTTCCCCTGGACAGGATTTGCGTTTGCCGGGCTGGCGGTTGGCTTTCTGCTGGTGAGCGATTGGGTGAGGAAGCGCGAGGTCAAAGACGTTCGCGCTGCTGGGCGGCGCTGGCGTTGCGATCATCGCGATTGCGCGCTGGTTCGATCACAATCCACGACAGCTTTACGCGGTGTACGACTTCTGGCACACCAGCCCGAATTTCTTCCTGATTCGCGTTGGACTGTTGCTGGTGATTCTGTGCGGGGTGTATGGATGGTGCCGATTGAGTTTTCACCCACCTTTGGCAAAACCGGCCAAAGGTGGGGCACCCGCGGCCAAGGCTGGGGCACCCACCTCGATCTGGGGATTCAGCCCCATGATCCAGCTCGGGCAGACTTCGCTGCTGGTCTACTGGGTACACATCGAGTTCGTCTACGGACGGTTCTCCATTCTGCCCAAGCGCGCCATGGGCATCGGCGGAGCCTCGCTGGGGCTGGCGGCGATATTCGTAGCCATGCTGCTGCTCTCGCTGGCACGCACGCGGCTGAAGGGACGCGGCAGCGAGTTGGCCGCGAGGCTGTTTGGACGGGAACCGCAAAAGCGCGCGGCCATTGCGCGGTAAGCGCCCGCCGTGAATAATGGCCCGCACAACCATGATCAGACCAGATTTTGACAGGCGTATCGCTCGCGCCCGAGCGCTGGCGGGGGAGTACCCCTCGGCGGCTCAAGTGCTGAACTTCTACGCCGAAGTTGCCGCCTTTCAAAAGCAGATCTTTGAAGCCACGGCGGCGGAGAACCTGCGCGCCGACTCCATGCGTCCGTTTGATGAGCAGCTTGTGACGCCGACGGCGTTGTGCCGGTTTCCGGCGCTGATCGGGCTGGTCGAGCAGAAGGGCCCGGCCGGGCTCGCGAAGTCTGCGCGGGAGTTGCGCCAGCAGAGTCCCGAACAATGGCGCATCCTGCTGGAGACTCCGCCGAACGGCGACTTGGCGCAGCACTTTTTCGCCCGCGCCTGTCTGCAACCGGTGGCGGAGTATCTCGCTCTGGAGAGCAAGATTCAGTTCGCGGGTTACACCGGGCAACTCTGTCCGGTGTGCGGCGACGCGCCGCAACTGGGCGTGCTGCGCCCAGAGGGCGATGGCGGCAAGCGTTCGCTGGTGTGCGCGACCTGTGCGACGGAGTGGGAGTTCCGCCGCGTCCTTTGTCCGAATTGCGCCGAGGAAAACCACCTCAAGCTGCCGCGCTTTTCGGCCGAGGACTTTCCCCACGTACGCGTCGAGGCCTGCGACACCTGCAAGCGCTATCTGAAGAGCGTGGATCTTACGCTCAACGGTCTTGCCGTTCCGTTGGTGGACGAGATCGCGGCCGCCCCTCTGGACCTGTGGGCGGCCGAGCACGGATACGAGAAGATCGAGCTCAACCTGATGGGGCTGTGAACCCGCATTGTCGTAGCCGATCCCGCATCTGCATTGACTTCCGCCCCCGTCAGGTGTAGGCTGGGCGCCAATTTTTTAGGCCGACCCCAAGGCCCAGGACCGCAAGAGCCGGAGGTAGGATGGACCTCTCAAATTGCGGATTTTCTGTCCGTTTCCCAACACAAGGGAATTGCTGTCTCGTTGTGCTTTTTGCGCATCCATACGTTCAAGGCTTGAAATCTCGCTGCACCAGGGAGGCTGAACCATGGAAGTTTCCCGACGATCATTCTTCAAAGCCGGATTGCTGGGAGGCGTAGGCCTCACCGTCTTCGGCTTTGATGCCGCGCCCCTGCTCGCGCAAACCCAGGGGCTGAAGATATCCCGCACCACGGAGACGCGCAGCACCTGCCCATATTGCGCGGTCAGTTGCGGGGTGATCATCCACACCCTCGGGGACAAGGCGAAGAACGTGACCCCGCAGGTAGTGCACGTGGAAGGCGATCCCGATCACCCGATCAATCGCGGGACGCTTTGCCCCAAAGGCGCGTCGCTCGAGCAGGACATCATGAACGAGCGGCGGCTGCTCAAGCCGCAGGTCCGGCGTCCCGGCAGCACCCAGTGGGAGGATATCCCCTGGGACCAGGCCATCAACGAGATCGGCCGCTGGGTCAAGAAAACCCGCGACGCGACCCTAATCGAGCAGGACAGCGAAGGGCGCACGGTGAATCGGCTGGAGACGGTTGCCTTCACCGGCGGTTGCACCGATACGAATGAGTTCAACTACCTCGTCGTGAAGACGATGAGGAGCATGGGCCTGACATTTATAGAAAATCAGGCCAGGGTTTGACACGGCCCCACGGTCTCAAGTTTGGGACCAACGTTCGGACGCGGGGCAATGACCAACGGCTGGACCGACATGCGGAATACCGACATGGCATTGGTCATGGGCGGCAACCCCGCCGAGAACCATCCCTGCGGTTTTAAGTGGGTAGTGGAAGCCAAGCGCAACCGGAATGCCAAGTTAATCGTGGTGGACCCGCGCTTCACCCGCACCGCCGCGGTTGCCGACCTGTTCCTGCAGATCCGCGCCGGTAGTGACATCGCCTTCCTGGGCGGGCTGATCAACTACGCCTTGACGAACAACCGCATTAACAAAGAGTATGTCGTTAACTACACCAACGCTGCCTTCGTGGTGAAGGAAGGATTTAAGCTTCCCGAGGACGGCCTGTACTCGGGCTTCGATCCTGACAAGCAAACCTACGACAAGTCCACGTGGAACTATGAAGAAGGTGGCGACCTGACGGGTAAGGCTGCGGCCGCCGGCATGATGGCAGCGGCGATGCACGCACCGGCGTCGGCCCCCAAAGCGGCTGTTCCGGAGCACAAAGCACCGCCGACGGCCAAGGGCTATGCTGCCGCGGGACCTCCCCCGCCGATGCTGCCCCCCAACACGGCCTATGACACCTCGCTCGAACACCCGCGCTGCGTCTACCAGCTTCTCAAGAAGCAGTACTCGCGCTACACGCCGGAGATGGTCGAGCGCATCACGGGCATCCCCAAAGACCAGTTCCTGAAAGCCGCCGACCTGTTTACCTCGATTCGCAAGGACGGCGATACCAAGAAGGCCGGTACCATCATCTACGCTGTCGGCTGGACGCAGCATTCCTACGGGACGCAGATCATCCGTACCGCCTGCATGCTGCAGTTGCTGATGGGCAACATCGGCCGGGCCGGCGGCGGCATGAACGCGTTGCGCGGCCACTCCAACATCCAGGGTGCTACCGACATGGCGGGGATCTTTGACATTCTGCCCGGCTATCTCAAAGTACCCGTCCCCAACGACAAAGATTGGGAGACTTACATCACCCGCGTCACTCCCAAGCCTTCCAAGCCCAAGGAATGGGATTCCTTTAATTATTGGGGAAACATGCCTAGGTTCGCGGTGTCGTTCCTGAAGTCGCTTTACGGCGACGCGGCCACTAAGGAGAACGGCTGGGCTTTCAACTTCCTGCCCAAGGTGGACCGGCGCTACTCCTTCGCCGATATCTGGAACGACATGTACAACGGCAAGGTCAAGGGCCTGTTTGCCTTCGGCATGAACGGAGTGATGATCGGCCCGGACTCGCAGAAGAATATCGATGCTTTGAAGAAGGCCGACTTCCTGGTCGTCTGCGAGATTTATCCCGATGAGACCAGCGATTTCTGGAAGTCTCCCGGCATCACGCAAGACGAGATGAAGAAGATCAACACCACCGTTTACCGGCTGCCAGGCGCGGGCTTCGCCGAGAAAGACGGCACTTTCGTCAACTCGGCGCGCTGGCTGCAATGGAAGCACGCCGCCCTGCCTCCGCCGGGCGAGGCCAAGCTAGACCAGGAAATTCTTGCCCGCATCTTCCTCAAGGTTCGCGAGCTGTACCAGAAGGAAGGCGGCAAGTTCCCGGATCCGATCCTGAAGGCTACCTGGTCCTACACGACTCCGAACAATCCTTCCCTGGCCGAAGTAGCCAAGGAGATCAACGGGAAGGCCATCAAGGACGTCACCGACGAGAAGACGCAAACCACCATCAAGGCGGGACAGCAGTTGCCCGGCTTCGGCTTCCTGCGCGATGACGGCTCGACCAGCGCCGGCAACTGGCTCTACTGCGGTTCCTGGACGGAAGCCGGCCCGCTGATGCAGCGGCGCGGCACCGAAGATCCCTCCGGTCTGGGGATTTATCCCAACTGGGGCTGGTCGTGGCCCATGAACCGCCGCGTCCTCTACAACCGGGCTTCCTGCGACGTTTCAGGCAAGCCGTGGGACCCCAGCCGCAAGCAAGTCTGGTGGAACGAGGCAGCCGGCAAGTGGGCGGGCAACGATGTCCCCGACTTCAAGCCGGATTCCAACCCCAAAGACCACATGGGACCGTTCATCATGAATCCGGAGGGTGTCGCGCGTCTCTTTGTGCCGCTAGGCGCGGTCGCTGACGGCCCGTTCCCCGAGCACTACGAGCCCTTCGAGAGTCCCATCGCCAACCCGCTCCACCCCAACCACTCCAATAATCCGATCGTCAAGAAGTTCAAGACGCCAATGGACAAGTTCGGAACGCCGGCGGAAGGCTTCAACATCATCTGTACCACCTACCGCCTGACCGAGCACTACCACTATTGGACCAAAAACAATCCCATGAATGTCCAGCTCGTGCCCGAGCCCTTCGTAGAAATTCCGGAGGAGTTGGCGCAGGAGAAAGGGATCAAGGGAGGTGACAAGGTCAAGGTCACAAGCGCCCGTTCGTCGTACATAGCGAAGGCGATGCTGACCAAACGTATCCGCCCCATGAAAATCGACGGGAAGACCACCTACCAGATCGGGATTCCCATCCACTGGGGCTACAAGGGCATTGCCGAGGGCGAGGGCAAGACGGCGTTGACGCCGGCCAACCTTCTCACTCCCACGGTGCTCGATCCCAACGCCCACACGCCGGAATTCAAGGGCTTCCTGGTGAAGCTCGAGAAGGCTTAGAAAGGGGGACACGAGAATGAGCGACCGCAGAGTGCTTCAGACGGATCAGATCTCGGGTCACCCCGGCCCGGTGGCGGGCATGGGCACGCAGCGCGACCTCGAGGTCTGCAAGCTTATTGACACCACGACCTGCATCGGCTGCAAAGCGTGCGAAGTCGCCTGCGTCGAGTGGAACGACATGCCGTTCCAGCCGACCATGTTCGACAACACCTACCAGACGATGCCGGAGACCAACTGGAACTATTGGAACCTGATCAAGTTCAACGAGCACGTTCGCGAAGACGGCACCCTGATGTGGCTCATGCGCAAGGATCAGTGCATGCACTGCGCCGATCCGGGCTGTCTCGATGCCTGTCCGGCCGATGGAGCCATCGTCAAGTACGCCAATGGCATCGTCGACTTCCAGCAGGAAAACTGCATTGGCTGCGAGTTCTGCATCTCCGGGTGCCCGTTCAATATCCCCAGGTTCAACAAGGAAACCAAGAAGGTCTACAAGTGCACGCTCTGCTCGGACCGCGTAGGGCAGGGTCTGGAACCGGCCTGCATCAAGTCGTGTCCCACCGGATGCCTGCACTTCGGCACCAAGGAAGACATGAAGCTGCTGGCCGAGAACCGCGCCAAGCAACTGCGCGATGTCTCCGGCTTCAAGGATGCCGGCGTGTACGACCCCGAGGGCGTCGGCGGCACGCACGTCATCTATGTGCTGCACGATGCCAACAACCCGGAACTCTACGGCGGACTGCCCAAGAATCCACGGGTCTCGTTTGCCTACAAGGCATGGAAGAGTGTCCTTAAGCCACTGGGCCTGATCGGCGCTTCGCTGGGCTTCGTGGGTGTTCTCTTCCATTACGTCTTCGAAGGACCAAGACGTGAGCAGCCGGAAGCGCCACCGCGCAAGCCGGAAGCTTCGTCGGGCAGGAAGGAGGGGTGATGGACACTTCACTCGGACGCTTGCAGGAGAAAGACCCGGCATTGTTCAGGAGGCTGGGCCGGACTGTGGTTCACGAGGGCGAACTGCCGCGCCATTCGGTCTACACTCGGTTTCTGCACTGGGCGTATGGGGTTTTCTTCTTCCTGGCGCTGCTCTCCGGGTTCGCCATCTACCTGCCGTTCCTGTTCCGCTGGTTTGCGCCGGCGTTCGGCGGCGCGGCCAATACCCGCATGCTTCATCCCTGGTTTGGGCTGGGATTCGTCTTCTTCTTCGGGCTGCAGGCGCTCAACTGGTTGGGGCCCATGACATGGACCGGCGCCGACAGCCGTTGGATCAGGAACGTTCGCCAGGTCGTCTTCAACGAGGACCTAGTCGAAGCTGAAGACGTCGGCATGTTCAACGGCGGTCAGAAGCTGCAGTTCTGGGAGATCGTCATCGGATCCATCGTCTACCTGATCACCGGGATCATCATGTGGGCTGGCGCGCACACCTTTGGCGCCATGACGGTGGCTATCAGCTACGTGCTGCACGACATTTCGGCGCTGGTCATGCTGTTCGGGATCTTCATTCACGTCTACCTCTCTACCATCGGGCAGCCGGGCACCATGCAGGCGATGACTCGGGGGACGGTCAGCGAAGCCTGGGGCTGGACGCATGCCCCAGCCTGGTTTCGCCAGATGACCGGCCGCGATCCTCGCCAGGCACTGGAGCAAGAGCGCAAACGCCGCGCCGACCGCGAGCGCGCCATCGAACAGCTTTCGCGTGAGGCTCCTGGCGGACCGCCAGCGGGCGGAAGACGAGTCTAAGCAGGACAAAAGTGGTAAGTGAAAAGTGGGAAGTGGTAAGCAGAATGCCCCACTCCGGCTTTTTACTTACCACTTCTCACTTTCCACTTCCCACTCTTCTCACCCCCCGCAGGCGCATAATAGACTGGTCGTCGGAGGCTCCCCCCATGGCTAAGAAGGCATCTGTCCAGGCTCTAAAGTCCAAATCGGCCGTTGCACCCGAGATCGAACGCCGGGCTCACCGGGCGCTGCGCCAGCACTTGCTCGATCTGCTGCGCGGCGGCAACGCTCACCTGAACTTCGAGGAAGCGCTGGCCGGGTTGCCTCCCAATTTGCGCGGTGAGCGCCCGGCGGGCCTGCCCTACTCGCCCTGGCGGTTGCTGGAGCACATGCGCCTGGCGCAGTGGGACATCCTCGAGTTCAGCCGCAACCCCAAGCACGTTTCGCCCGAGTTTCCCGCCGGCTACTGGCCTGAAACCGATGCGCCCCCGGACGACAAAGCCTGGCAGCAGAGCGTCCGGCAATTCCGCGATGACCTGAAAGCCATGCAGGGCCTGGTTGAGGACCCCTCCATCGACCTCTTCGCCCCCATCTCTCACGGCGAAGGGCAGACTTTGCTCCGTGAGGCGCTGCTGTTGGCCGACCACAACGCCTATCACCTCGGGCAGTTGGTCACGGTGCGGCGGCTGCTGGGAGCGTGGGAGAGCTAATATCAGTGAAAAGTGGTAAGTGAAGAGTGGAAAGTGAAAGGCCCGCCCGCTTTTCACTTACCACTTACCACTTCCCACTGCTTTTCTCACTTCTCCGGCTGGAAGAGATACGGCTCGCCCTTCTTGTCCGCGAATGTCTCCGCCACTTTGAGGAAAGCGCGCGCGGCATGTGACAGGCGTGGAATTCTTGCGGTAAATGATGCGCAGCTTGCGCTCGAAATGCAGGTCGCGGACGGGCACCCGCACCAGCTCTCCCCGCGCGACTTCGTTTTCCACGCAGATTCCCGGAATCAGTGCCACGCCGTTCGACATCCCCACAAACTTCTTGATGGCCTCGATGGTGGGCAGTTCCACCGGCATTTGCAGCGGAACGTGATGCCGCGCGAACGCCTCCACCACCTTCTGCCGGTAGGGCGAGGAAACGTTGTGGGCCACGAACCACTCCGTCCCCAGTTGCTTAATGGTTACCTCCTCGGAGGAAGCCAGCGGGTGCCGCGGAGGCACCACGAAGGCTATATCGTCGCGGTAAACCACGATCGAGCGCAGCAGCGGATCTTCGGGATGAAACGTGAGCACCCCCAGCTCGGTGCTGTGGTTGATCAGCTCATCGGAGATGTGGCTGGCCAGCGAGCGCTGCACCGCAACTTTGACCATCGGGTAGAGACGGCGGAACTCGTCCAGCACCGGCAGCAGGTAGAGGCACGTAAATTCATTGGCCGAGACCGACAGCTTGCCCTTCAGCATCTGCCGCAGCTCATCGAGCGCTACCAGGGCCTCGCTGCGGGTGTTCAGCAGGCGCAGGGCGTAGCCTTCGAGCACCCGTCCGGCATCGGTCAGAATCCCGTCGCGCGAGGAGCGGTCAAACAACGGCTCGCCCAGCTCCACCTCCAGCTTGCGGATGGTCTGGCTGACCGCCGGCTGGGTGCGAAACAGTTTCTTGGCCGCGCGCGAAAAGCTGCCCTCGCGCGCCACCGCCAGGAAGGTTTCCAGTTGAAAGAGGTCCATGAGCCCCCTTGCCCGCCGCCCAGAATTAGAGGTCTTATATCATAAGTAATACTTATCATGGGCAAAGAACTATAAATTTCGCTTTACGCGGAGACTCGCGTACTCTAGATTTTTAACCTGGGGCGCAATCCAGAGCCGGGAGGATGGCCAATGGACCGTAGCCGGATCACTATCTTCGACACCACACTGCGTGACGGCGAGCAATCACCAGGGTGCAGCATGCGGCTGGACGAGAAGCTGCGCATGGCGCGCCAGCTCGACCGCCTGGGTGTGGACGTGATCGAGGCCGGCTTTCCCATCGCTTCCGATGGCGACTTCGAGGCGGTCGAGGCGGTGGCCCGGGAAGTTCGCCGGCCCACGATCGCCGGGCTGGCCCGCGCCGGTTTCGGGGACATCGAGCGCGCCTGGCAAGCGGTGCGCCATGCCGAGCGGCCGCGCATCCACGTCTTTCTCGCCACTTCCGATATCCACCTGCATTACAAGCTGCGGATGACCCGCCAGCAATGCATCGAGCGGGCTGCCGAAGCCGTGCGCTTCGCGCGTTCGCTGTGCTCGGACGTCGAGTTCTCGCCCGAGGACGCCACCCGCACCGAGCTTGACTTCCTGTGCGACGTAACGGAGGCAGTAGTAGCCGCCGGTGCAACCACGGTCAACATTCCGGACACAGTGGGCTACACCGTGCCGCGCGAGATGCAGCGCATCATCGAAGCCGTGTGCGCCCGCGTGAAGAACCATCCCGAGGTGGTGATCTCGGTGCACTGCCACAACGACCTCGGCTTGGCGGTGGCCAATTCCATCGCCGGCGTCGAAGCCGGAGCGCGGCAGATTGAGTGCACGATCAACGGGATCGGCGAGCGTGCGGGTAACGCATCTCTCGAAGAGATGGTGATGGCCATGCGCGTGCGCAATGACCAGATGCCCTACGAGACTGGCGTCAACAGCGAGCAGCTTTATCCTTCGAGCCGCCTGCTGAGCGAGATCACCGGCTCGGTGGTGCAGGCTAACAAGGCCATCGTCGGCCGCAACGCCTTCGCTCACGAGGCCGGGATTCACCAGGATGGCGTCATCAAGAACCCGCTGACCTACGAGATCATGACGCCGCAGTCGGTCGGAGTACCGGAAAGCAAGCTAGTGCTCGGCAAGCACTCCGGGCGTCACGCGCTTAGCCTGCGTTGCCAGCAACTGGGATACGAATTCAACCGCCGCGATCTGGACCGCATCTACAAGCGCTTCGTGGCGCTCGCCGACCAGATTAAAGTAGTAGAGGACCGCCACCTGCTGGCCATCATTCAGGAGGAAACGCCGGCGCTGGCAGGCATCGAGGAGATGGCCAAGGGACACTCCGTTGGCAGTTCGGTGGGAACGGCGTAAGCGTTAAGTACCGAGTTGCTAAGTTACCGAGTACCGAGTAGAGGCTCTGGGAAATTGTCTGCTTCGGCAATGCAACTCGCAACTTGGAACTCGGTACT
Organism: uncultured Acidobacteriota bacterium; assembly: GCA_963733935.1. Taxonomy (GTDB): domain Bacteria; phylum Acidobacteriota; class Terriglobia; order Terriglobales; family Acidobacteriaceae; genus JAHFUA01. Next base: position 534,812 of record CAVTEQ010000015.1, on the reverse strand, counting down.
CCGAAAAATGAGGCTCAACATCACAGTTCTGCCGGGCGATGGCATTGGCCCGGAAGTCACGCGCGAAGCCGTGCGCATCCTGCGCGCGGTGCTCGATCTGTACGGTTACGAGGGCACGTTCGAAGAGCAAGCCATCGGCGGCGTCGCAATCCGCCAGTTCGGCTCGCCGCTGCCTGAAGCAACGGTGCGCGCGTGCACCCAGAGCCAAGCTGTGCTGCTGGGCGCGGTGGGCGGACCGGAGTTCGATTCGCTGCCTCCCGGGGAGCGGCCTGAGTCCGGGCTGCTGGCCTTGCGGCAAGCGCTGGGCGGTTTTGCCAATCTGCGTCCGGCGATCGCGTACAGCGCCATTGCCGACTGCTCGCCGCTGCGGCCGGAAGTTATCAAAGGCGCCGACGTCCTGATCGTCCGCGAGCTGCTCGGCGGCATCTACTTCGGCGAGCCGCGCGGGTTCAACACCGGCGCTTGCCGTGACGCCTACAACACCATGCGCTACTCGGTCCCGGAGATCGAGCGCGTCGCCCATGTCGCCTTCCAGCAGGCGCAATCGCGCAAGCACAAGGTCACCTCTGTGGACAAAGCCAACGTGCTCGAAACCTCGCAGCTCTGGCGGCAGACCGTGACTCGCGTGGCCCATGAGTATCCCGACGTGAAGCTCGACCACATGTACGTGGACGCCTGCGCCATGCGCCTCATCACCGATCCCCGCTCTTTCGACGTGATCGTCACCGAGAACCTTTTCGGCGATATTCTCTCCGACGAAGCGGCGGTGATCAGCGGCTCGCTGGGAATGCTGGCCTCGGCCACGATCGGCGGCAAGGTTGATCTCTACGAGCCGGTTCACGGGTCGGCGCCGGACATCGCCGGGCGCGGGGTTGCGAACCCGCTGGGCGCGATTGCCTCGGCCGCCATGCTGCTGCGCCACAGCGCCCGCCTGGACCAGGGTGCGCAGGACATCGAAGACGCCATCCGCGAGGTGCTCGACAAAGGGCACCGCACCGCCGACATCACGCGCGGGCGCGCCAAGCGCACCGTCTCCACCACGGAGATGGGCGGGCTGGTGGAGAGCGCCGTAGCCGATGTCAGCGACCGCCGGCGGGCGTATCATGCTGTGTGAGTAAACTATGATTGTCATCCTGAGGGAGTGCGCCCGAGCGCGTAAGCGCGAGGAAGCGCGACCGAAGGACCTGCTTTGATCCATGAATACAGAACTTCAGCCCACCCGCGAACACGCACTTGGCGCCGCCAGTCCGCGCACCCTGTTCGAAAAGATCTGGCAGGAGCACATAGTGTGCGAGCCGCCCGGCCAGCCGCCGCTGCTCTACGTCGACCTGCACCTGGTGCACGAGGTTACATCTCCGCAGGCGTTTGACGGCCTGCGCGCCGCGGGACGCCGCATCCGCCAGCCGCAACGCACGCTGGTGACTGTAGATCACAACGTCCCAACCACGCCGGGGCACGTCCCCATCACCGATCCCGTCGCGGCGCGCCAGATGGAAGCGCTGCGCCACAACTGCCAGGAATTTGGCCTCACGCTCTATGACATCGACTCGCCTGACCAGGGCATCGTGCACGTCATCGGGCCGGAACTGGGCGCGACGCAGCCGGGGCTGACCATCGTTTGCGGTGACAGCCACACCTCCACACACGGCGCTTTCGGCGCGCTGGCCTTTGGGGTGGGAACGTCGGAGGTCGAGCACGTGCTCGCCACGCAATGCTTGCCGCAGCAGAAGCCGCGCACCATGGAGATCCGAATCAAAGGCCCGCTGCCCGCGGGCGTCACGGCCAAAGATCTGGTGCTGGGCATCATTGGAACTATCGGCACGGACGGCGCAACCGGCTACGTTGTCGAATACACCGGCGAGGCGGTGCGCGGGCTCTCGATGGAAGGCCGCATGACAGTCTGCAACATGAGCATCGAGGCGGGTGCGCGCGCCGGCATGGTCGCGCCCGACGAAGTGACCTTTGCCTACCTTCGCGGGCGCCGCTTCTCTCCTCGAAGTGCGCAGTGGGATGAGGCAGTCGCGCGCTGGAGCGCGTTGCGATCCGAGCCCGGTGCGCGCTATGACAAAGTGGTCGAGATCGACGCCGCCAAGCTGGCGCCTTTTGTCACCTGGGGGACCAACCCGGGCATGGTCGTGCCGATAACCGGACGCGTCCCCGATCCCGCCGCCGCACAGGATGCCGCCGAACGCGGCGCTGCCGAGCGCGCGCTGCAATACATGGCGCTCACGCCGGGAACCGCGATCGAGGAGATCAGTGTGGACCGCGTGTTCATCGGCTCCTGCACGAACTCGCGTCTCGAGGACTTGCGCGCCGCCGCACGCGTCGCGCGCGGCCACAAGGTAAATCCCAAAGTGCGCGCGCTGGTGGTCCCGGGATCGCAAGCCGTGAAGCGCGATGCCGAGCGCGAGGGGCTTGATGAGATCTTTCGTGCCGCCGGCTTTGAATGGCGCGACTCCGGCTGCTCGATGTGCCTGGGAATGAATCCCGACGTGCTGCAGCCGGGCGAGCGCTGCGCCTCCACCAGCAACCGCAACTTCGAAGGCCGCCAGGGACGCGGCGGACGCACCCACCTCGTAAGCCCGATGATGGCCGCGGCCGCCGCCATTGAAGGCCACTTCACCGATATCCGTAACTGGCGGTTCCAATGAAGGCGTTTCGCACCCACACTGGCCTCGTCGCGCCGCTCGACCGCGCTAATGTGGATACCGACCAGATCATTCCCAAGGAGTTCCTCAAACGCATCGAGCGCACCGGCTTCGGCGAATTCCTGTTCTACGACTGGCGCCGCAAACCCGACCGCACGCTCGATCCGGAATTCGTTCTCAACCAGCCGCGCTACAAGGGCGCAAGCATCCTGGTCACGGACCGAAATTTCGGCTGCGGCTCCTCGCGAGAGCATGCACCGTGGGCGCTCGATGATTTCGGCTTCCGCGCCATCATTGCGCCCTCATTCGCCGACATCTTCGCCAACAACTGCGTGAAGAACGGCCTCTTGACCGTCGTGTTGCCCGAAGCGCAAGTCGCAACCATCATGAAGAAGGCGCAGCAGACCGAGGGATACCGCGCTACTGTGGACCTTGAAAAACTTCAGGTACGCGACGACTCGGGCTTCTCTGCCTCGTTCACCATGGACGACTTCAACCGCCGCTGCCTGCTCGAAGGGCTGGACGACATCGGCCTGACTCTGCAGCACGAGGCGGAGATCGCGGCGTATGAAGCGCGGCGATTTGGAGTGCGGTGAATGGCTTGTTGTAACCTTTCACCGTCGTTTGAATTCTAGGCGGGTTGATGTCTTCTTTGAAGGGGCACGCCTTTCAGGCGTTGCCGTAAATGGCAGCCGGAGCATCTGGCTTGAGCCGCTGAGGGGAGCTGCACCTCAGGGCCTAAAGGCCGACCAATTGTCGGCTCGAAACGGCGCGGCTGAAGCCACGCCCCTTCAAAGCGGGGCATGGCAATTCTAGATCGCGGTGCTTCATGACATCTGCAATTCGAGCTCTCGCTTTCGATGCCTACGGCACACTCTTTGACGTGCACTCCGTCATCTCCACCTGCAATAACGTGTTCCCTGACGGCCAGGTGCTGAGCCAGCTTTGGCGCGCCAAACAACTGGAATACACCTGGCTACGCAGCCTGATGGGACGCTACGAGGACTTCTGGCACGTCACGGAATCGGCACTGATTTTCGCCTGCCGCAGCTTGGGGCTCGAGTGTCCGCCGGCCACGCGCCAGACGCTAATGGACGCCTACCTGCACCTGGATCCGTTCCCCGAGGTCCGGCAGGCGTTGCAGTCGCTCTCGCGCTACAAGCTGGCAATCCTGTCGAACGGCTCGCCGCGCATGCTGGCGGCGGTGGTCGAGAGCGCGGGTTTGAAGGACTTGTTCGCCGATGTCATCAGCGTCGATGAGGTGAAGATCTTCAAGCCCAGCCCCCGCGTGTACGAGCTGGCGTCGCGGCACCTAAATGTCCCGCAGAATGCGATTGGCTTCATCTCTTCTAATTCTTGGGATATCGTCGGCGCGAAGAGCTTTGGTTTGTGGACTTGCTGGATCAATCGCTCCAAAGCGCCCGAGGAAGAGCTAGGGTTCCGGCCGGATGCGATCATCAACAACTTGGCGGAGTTGGAAAAAAAGCTCGCCACGGATTGACGGCGATCAACGCGGATCGCCACAAATCCGCGCCCATCCGCGCAAATCCGCGGCGAATAATCTCTTTATTTCCCCGCCCAGCACGCGGTGCGCTTTTCGAGGAATGCCGAGATGCCTTCCTGCGCGTCGGCGGCCATGGAGTTCATCGCCATGACTTCTTTGGTGTAGGCATACGCCTTGGGCTGGTCGAGATCGATCTGCGCATAGAACGCCTGCTTGCCGATGCCGACGGTGAGCGGGCTGGCGTTGGCGATGCGCTTGGCCAGCTTGCGGGTTTCTTCCTTGAGAGCGCTGGCCGGCACTACATTGTTGACCAGTCCCCATTCTGCAGCGATGGTCGCCGGAACCATGTCGCCGGTGAACAGCATCTGCAAGGCGCGCTTGCGGCCGATGGCGCGGCTGAGCGCAACCATCGGCGTCGAGCAGAACAGTCCGATCTTGACGCCCGGCGTTGCGAATGCGGCTTCTTCAGAAGCGATCGCCAGATCGCAGGTGGCGACGAGCTGACAGCCGGCGGCGGTGGCGACTCCCTGCACTTCGGCGATCACCGGCTGCGGGATAGCCTGCACTTTCATCATTAGTTCGGAGCAAACGTCGAAGGTGCGGCGATAGTAGTTGAGGTCTTTGCCCACCATTTGTCCGAGATCGTGCCCGGAGGAGAACACCTTCCCCGCTGCGGCCAGCACCACGGCCCGCACCGCCGAATCCTGCGCGACCGCGTTGAGACAGGCGATCAGCTCCTGCATCATCTCGAGCGAGAGCGCGTTGCGCCGCTGGGGACGGTTCAGCGTGATCACCCCGATCGGGCCATCGGTCTCAAACAGCAGGTTTTCGTAAGTCATTCCCCACCTCAGACGCCGCAGCACTGGCGTTGAGCCAATTCTATCGCTTATTCCATCCGCTCAGGGCCCTACTTGCAGCATGGGCGCTACCGAGGGTACGCCGTTACTGTTCACCAGGAACAGCATGTAATAGCCGGGAGGGGCCAGGCGGCCGTCGACGGGCGCGGTCACTGTAAGCCCGCCGCTCGACTGGGTGAAGCTTAGCGGTAGGTAGCGCGTGTTCTCATCGAAGAAGTGGGTCACGCCGCCATTCCGGATGAGCACAACGCTGGTGATGCTGGCAGCATCCGGCGTGCTGACGGAAAAGTTGGCGCCGTAGCTGATCTGGGCCGGCGCCTGGGTGATGGTCGGCCGAGCGCCTTTGAACAGGTACGGTGGCGAGTAAAACTCCGCGGTCTTCTCGTCCGGAACATTGCCGAAATCCGAGCCCATGCCGGACTGCACCACTCGCCCGTCGGGCAGCAGCAACGCCGTCGAGTGATACTCGCGCGGAGTATGCATCGCCGCCATCGTTGTCCAGGTCTGGGTGGTTGGAGACCAGAGTTCGGCTGCGTAGACGGCGTTGGCGATAGTGCCGCCATTGCGGTCTGTCTCACCGCCGGTAGCCAGCACGGTGCCGTCCGGCAGTTCGGTCATGTTCATGAAGCTGCGCGGATAAACCATGGAGGGAACTTGCTGCCATGCGGGCGAAGCCGCCATCATGTCAAGGACGTATGCTGTATTGAACACCGGCGCGGAGCCGCCCTGGCTGTCGGAAGCGCTGCCCGCCTTGACGAACTTGTTGGGCAGGTACATCGCCGGGCTGGCGCCATCGATGATGCGCGAATCGATGGTCGTCCAGGCGTTGGTGTTCAAATTCAGCGCCTCGGTAACCGTCGCGTATTCACTGCCTCCGAGGTGCAACAGGCGTCCGTCGGGCAACTGGTAGATGAAGGGGTAGGTCTCGAAAGGATTGTTGGCGGCCGTAAGCTGCGTCCACGAATTGGTGGAGGGGTCGTAAATTTCCGGAATGCCGACATTATCGTGGTTGCCCGTGTTCCAACCCGCCATGACGATGATGCGCCCGTCCGACAGCGTCGTTGCCGTGGGATACCAGCGGGGGAAGTTCATGTTGGGCACGGCTGTCCAGGTGTTAGTCGCCGGATCGAAAATCTCCGCATTGGGGATGCCGATCTTGTTGCCTCCGCCGTTGAAACCGCCCACCACCAGCACTCGCCCGTCTGCCAGGAATGCATGCCCCGAACAGAACAGATCGGCGGTCTCCGGAGTGCTCGTGAAAACATTATTGACGTAATCCCAGATCGTGGCGGTAGCGCCATCCTCGTAGAACATCAGCTTGTTGTTCTTCAGCAGCAGCAGGTTCACGGCGACGGTGGGGATGGTTACCGCCGAGGACCAGCTACCGACAACCGCTGGGTTCCCTGAATTGTCCACGTTGATGGTGATGCTGGAGGTGCTCGTCAAACTCGAGGTGTTACGGGCACGCGCGGTCAGCGTGTGCGTGCCGTTGCTGACCGTGGTGCTGTTCCAGGTCATGTAATAAGGAGCTGTCGTCACCTCGCTTCCGATGTTCACCCCGTCGATCATGAACTGAACTCCGGCAACGCCCACGCTGTCCATGGCGTTAGCGGCCAGGCTTGTCAAACTGACCGCAGTCCCGCCGGCAGCGGGCGCGATCACCACTACGGCGGGTGGAGTGCCATTGGTTTGGGTGATTGCCGGCAGCACTTCCGCGATGCTGAGGTTGTAGCTGTCGTTAGTGGGTGCCGTGTCATTGATAAAGACCGTGGTGCCGCTGACCGGCGTGGCCGCGTTCTGCCGCTGCATCCAGAAAGTATCGTTGACCCCCGACGCGCGGTCCTGGTGGATGAGCGTCTGGTTGCTGGGCACCGTCCTCGAAGCCGAGCGGGCGATGTCCGTGCCGACCCCCACCACCCACGAGCCGTTGCGCGTGGTGATCAGCGAAGCCGTGGGGGCTCCCGTAGCCGCGCTTCCAGTGCCGGTCGCGCCGATGGGGCCGTTGGGGTCGGCGCCGGAGAAGCTCAGCACCGTCATCGAACCCAGCACGCTCTGCGACAGATGGGCCGTTACCGACGCGCTGCTCAGTACCGACGGGGCGAATGCCTTCCAGATTTCGCTGGTGCCGCCTTGCGCGTTGGTGCGCTCGACCAGGCTCCACGTGAGGCCGCCGCCGGTCACGCCGGTAACGGTCATGTTCGCAGAAATGGAATCTGTAGCCACCAGGGCCAGCAGCACTTCGTTGGCTGCCTTGGTCGAGAAACTGCCGCTGACGATGGAAGTGGAGGCCGACGTATTGTTCTTCGATACGTTCACATCGATGGCGAGCGCCGCGGTCGTTACCTGCGTGGCCGTGAAGTTGATGCCGGTGACGGCGCTGCCGCTTACCGGCACGCTTTGCGACGGAGGCGAGAAGCTGTAACCGGAGGCCGACGGCGTTACCGTGTAGGTACCGTTCGGCAACCCATTGAACCCGTAGTTTCCGGATCCATCGGTGCTGGTAGCGCCGTTAGCCGGACCGCTGAGGTTCACAGTCATGCCGCCAGTAGCGGGCGTGATGTTTCCTGCGATGCTTCCGGTGGCCGCAACCGTCCCTGCCGGCTTGAAGGTCGCCATCACCACGAACCATGTGCCGCTGGTTTGCGTGTAAGTCGCGGCGATGCTGCCGGCGAGGCTCTGCACCTGATATTCGTCGAGGTCGCCGTTAACCAGCGACATCGGCGTAAAGCCGCTGCCGGCGGTTGCCGTGTTGAACAGGAAGGTGTAGCCGAAGATCAGTTCTCCATTGGCGGTGGTCGTGGCCGCGCCGCTGGAGGCAGCGGTTCCGGTACCAGTCGCGGAAGCCGTCTGGTCCACCGGAGAAGTCGTGGTCAGGCCGGTCCATTCGGAAACGTGGATCTCCAGCGCAGCCGCTGTGGCCGGAGTGATCGTCACGGTGTTGGAGCCGCCCTTGCAACTGGGGACGTACCAGATGTACGCGGTCACGTCTTGGTTGGTGTCGGTCACCGGGCCCATCGCCGGAGTGAACGTATCTCCCGCGGTATCGGAGATAGTGAGTGTCCCGGCCGGGCGAGCCGCGGTGCCCGTGACGATCAGAAAATTTCCGGCCGTATTGTTCGACGGGAAGCTGACCGAAATGTTCGCCCCCGTGGCCTCGTTGCCGTTGGTGGCTTTCTGGATGAGCGCGATCCCGGAAGGCACCGAGGCGGTGAACACCGGAACGGTCTGGGGACCATTACTGACAGTCAGGCTCTGGGAGGTCGGATTGAAATTAACGCCCGATTTGCTGGGCGTGAGGGTATAGGTCCCGTTGGCCACGCTGGGGAAGCTATAGGTACCATCACCGGCGGCGGTAGCGGTCGAGATCGTCGTCCCACTCTGGCTGAGCGTGAGGGTAGCACCGCTGCCGAGTGTTGCCGGCGTGATGCTTCCTGAGACTTGCCACGTCTGTGCTGTAGCCGTGAACGCGGGCACCGTGGCCGGGCCACTCGCGACGGTCACGCTCTGGGAGGTAGGATTGAAACTAACGCCCGTTTTGGTGGGCGTGACCGTGTATGTCCCGTTGGCCACGCTGGGGAAGCTATAGGTACCGTCACCGGCGGCGGTAGCGGTCGAGATCGTCGTCCCACTCTGGCTGAGCGTGAGGGTGGAACCGCTCCCGAGCGATGCCGGCGTAATGCTTCCTGACACTTGCCACGTCTGCGCCGTAGCCGTGAAGGCGGGCACCGCCACCGGACCGCTCGCAACGGTTATGCTTTGCGAAGTCGGACTAAAGTTCACTCCCGTCAGGCTGGGCGTGACCGTGTACGTCCCGTTGGAAACGCTGGGGAAGGTGTAGCTGCCGCTAGCAATCGTGGTTGTGGCAAGCGTGGTTGTGTTTTGGCTGAGCACCACGCTGGCACCGTTGGCGAGCGATGCGGGCGTCGCGCTTCCGGTAACCGTGTACGTCGTCGGTCCGGAGCCCGACGCTGCCTTAATCGACACTCCTCCCAAGCCGAAGCTGGTAAAACTGGGGTTAGTAGTAAAGCCGGGGTTTTGCGCTACTCCGGCTCCGCCGGAAAGAATCTTGTACTCTGTCCAGTCTCCTGTGGAGTCGTCCTGCCCTTTGGTGTAGCCGCTCGTAACCCCGGTCACATTGTCATAGCAGGCGTACCAGATAGCGTCGTTGTTGTTTAACGGGGTGACGGGAGCTCCCGTACAAATCCCAATCACGCCATTGTCAAGACTCTCGTTGTGAGCATCAAAGGTGGTCGTTCCACCGGTAGTATCGTTGCCGGAAAACTCGTCGATCATGATGGTGGTGTCGCCGCCCGAACAGTTGCCACCCCCAGTCAGCGTCACAGTGAATGTGACAGGTGTAGTGTTGGGTGTGATTGCCCCATAGCTACGGATAAAATCGAAAGCTCCGCTTGGCCCAACCAGTGCGCTGATGGGAGTGAGCGTCCAGCCAGATGCGGTCAAGTTCATGGCAGTGACGGTCGAGTCACGGCACCCGATCAAAACCACCAGAGCATCGTTCGTTGCCACAGGAGTGTAGTTAAGAGAATAGACGCTGTTGTTTGGCGTCGGGTGAGCCGAAGCCCCGCCAACGTGCGTGAGGACACCAACAGGCGTAATGGTGGTGACATCGTTGGCCGTATCATTCGATGTGTTGGTCTCGCCGCCCCCCGACACGGTTGCCGTGTTCGTTACCGAGGCAGGCGCATTGCTGGCCACGTTCACCGTCACGGTGATTGCTGGATAGCTCGTACCCGCCGTCAGCGCGTCATTGCGTGTGCAGGTCAGCGTCGCCAGCGTGCAGGCCCAGTTGGTCCCGCTCATCGCCGTAGCGGTCAGACCCGCCGGCAAGGTGTCGGTGACGGTTACGGTGCCGGATGTGGCTGCCCCTCCGCTGTTGGTCGCTGTGATCGTGTATGAGCCTCCGGTTTGCCCCTGGATGAAGTTGCCCGCGTGGGTCTTGGATACGGTCAGGTCGGGAACGGAACCAACAACGGCAGCAGGAAGAACCTCAACAATGGTCAGGTTATATTGGTCGCTCGTAGGCGCCGTATCGTTGATCGTGACCGTAGTGCCGCTGGAAGGCGTAGCCGCAGTCTGGCGCTGGACCCAGTAGGTATCGCCGACGCTGGCCAGGTACTGGTGCACCAAGGTTTGATTAGATCCCAACGTGCGCGCTGTCGCATTGTCATAATCATTGCCCACTCCGAATACCCATGACCCGGCGCGCGTGGTAACCAGAGAAGCCGTCGGTGCTCCTTTGGCGGCGCCGCTGGCTGTATTGCCGATCGCCCCGGAACCGCTGGTGCCGGTAGTGTCGGTGCCGGTGTAGGTCATCACCGTCATCGAGGCGGCAACACTCTGCGACAAGGTGGCGGTTACGGTCACACTCGTCAATGTTGTGGAAGCGAAGGCCCGCCATACTTCAGCCGTACCCGACCGGGTGTTAGTGCGCCGCACCAGCGCCCACGTCACACCGGCGCCGGTGACGCCAGTGACCGTGACGCCCGCCGACGTGGCGTCCGTGGAAATGAAGGCCAGCAGAAGTTCGTTGGCCGCGGTGGTGGAGAACGAGGGCGAAGCGATGGTAGTGCTCGCACCGGAGCGGTCCGTCGATTTGGTTTGATCGATGGCAATCGCGCCCCACGCCGGCAAGGCCGCCGCGAGAATCAGCAACAAACCTACAGTCCGCCTGACCGCAAAGCTGGCAGAACAGTGCTTAGCTGCGACTGGGGGAGGCGGCAACATAGGTCTCCTGCTGGTTCCAGTGGGTGGCTAAAGTGGGTTCCACTGGCGACTGGGTGATTATCAAATTACGTGAAGAGTGGCGTGCAACCTGGGAATCGGCCGATACGCAATTCTAAAATGCGCACGGATACTAGCAGGAGCCTAGGTGGGTATCAAACAAAAAAACTGCGCGGAGGCGATGTGAAAACTCTTGCATACGCCCAGCGCCGGACGCGTTCAGGACAGGAATTCGACGGCGCCGATATTCGCCAGCAAAGCGAGCATGGCGCGGGCGGTGGCCGTGGAAACGCCCGCTGCGTCGGCGATCTGCTCGACCGTGCGCCGGCCGTCAACGGCGCGGAAAATTTTCTCCAGCGCCGATTCGACTTCGACTACGTAGATTCGTCCGGCGTGCGTGCGAGAAAAAAGCAGCGTGGTCTCGCGCTGCAGGTCGTCGCCGATGAGGTCGCCGGCACGCAGGCGCGGCAGCATCTCTGGCAACGCCCACGCGAAACGCCGGCACACCGCGCTCAGGCCGCGCGACGGCTGCTCCGCCGCGATCCCATGCTCCGCGGTCGCCGCCTGCAGAAAATAGCAATACTCATAGTCGAGCAGATCCGGCCACCACGGATCGCTCGAAGCCGCGGCCAGAGTGCGCGCGCGCCATTTCGCCGACGCGTTGCGCAGATTCTAGAGATCCCATCCTGCACTCGGTCAGGAACTCACTGAACTCGGCGCGGTCGACCACTCGTTCCGCAGTCCTCCCGGTCTGCCTGAAAAAGCGATGCGAGTAGCGAAAGGATCGCGCCAGCCGGTCACGATAGTAGCGCCGCGCCAGAAAATGCGCGAAGCGCGACGCCTTCGCCGCCTCGTCCGCCGAAATCGTACCCGACCCGTGCCCACGCACCCTCGCATCGGCCAGATAGCGGATGACCTCGTCTTGTACTGCGCGATCGCTCATATTCTTGCCACAGAGGCACAGAGACACAGAGAACAACCCTGTTCAAAACCTCTGTGTCTCTGGGCCTCGGTGGCTCCTATTACGCTGTTTTTCTCGCTGCTGTTGCCACCCCGAACGCTTCGCGGGTCATCTCCACCGATTCGAACATGACCTCCGCGGTGAGCCCGGCGGAGAACTGGTCTACGGTCACGGCCCGCAGTCCCGGCGCGCGCTCGGCGATCCAAACTCCCAGCTCGAGGATTTCGCGCGTCGGCAGCGTGGGCGCAACCCACGGCCCACCGAGGTCGCGGTCATCTTCGACGCCGCCCACGTGGATCTCGATCACCTTATCGAGCGGGAACTCGCCGATATACTCACGCGGGTCGCGCCGCTGGTAGTGCGCGGCCAGCCACAGGTGCGGCACGTCGATGAGAAACCCGCAGCCCGACTGCTCGAAGAAGCGCCGCAGGAACTCGGCCTCGCTCAGCTGCGCGTGTTCGACCGAGAAGAAGCCAGGGATGTTCTCCATCACCAGCGGCGCACCGACGAAATCCGCCAGCCGCCGCGCGTTGTCCACGAACCGCCGCAGGAACTCTTCCGTGTAGAGCGGCGGAAAAACATAGTCGAGCGTGTATTTGCCATCCTCGGTGTGCAGGCACTGGAAGTGTTCCGCGATCCACGGCCCGCGATAGAGTTCCTGCAGACGGCGCGCGCGCTCGAGAGCATGGTCGCTCAAGGGATCGGCGAGCTGCCCGAGATAATCGTGCAGCAGCAGAGGAAAGCGCTCGCGGATGCGGGGGAAAAAAGCATCATCGGCGGCGGGAGGATCGGCCATCGAAAGATGATCGACCGCGGCGCCGCGCGACAGCAGCGCCTCCGCCAGGTGCGGGTTGTAGAAAGTTCCGACCGAAAGCCGCTCGGCGACGAATGAAGGCATAAATGAGAAAATCCCCACCCTTGGCAAAAACCGCCAAGGGTAGGGCACCCAGCTCCCGGCTGCGGGAGCGAACAACAGGCTACTTCAGTGGCAGGTCGGCGCGACTTCCGTCGTTTCCACCACGCTGAGGTTGTGACAAGTCGGTGCGACTTCCGCTGTCTCCACCAGCTTGTAGCTGGCGTGACAGGCGGGAGCCATTTCAGCAGTTTCTACGATTTTCATCTACGCAAGCCTCCTTAAGGTGACTGCCAACCCACTACTAGATGCAGACCGCGCGCCTGGGTGACACTAAAAATTTGGCAGTTTCATAATCCCCGGCCCGGCCTGAGGCATCCATTACCCGCAAGCATGCGTCCCGGTCCCACCCCGCTCCCCGTCTCCGTTTTGCTGACCGAGCACGCCATCGCCGGCCAGTTTGCCGATGCCATCACCGCCGGGTACCTGGGAGAGCAGTTCTTCTACTGGCTGCCGCTATCGGTCGAGGCCTGGGTCGCGCTCTGCCATTCCCCCGAATACCGCAATGCGGACCGCGCGCTCACGCTGCTCTCACGGGCTGCTCCCCGCCTGGCCGCACTCTGGCCGGCGACAGATGCAGTTTGCGGCCTTGGCTGCGGCGAGGGGTCGAAGGATCGAGTGCTGCTCGATGCCTTCCGCCATCCTTTATATATTGGCGCCGACTTCAGCCAGGGATTGCTGGAGCTGGCGCTCGCCGGGGCCGCACCGGCTGCCCGTGATGTCCGCGGCTTCAAGCTTGATATCGGGTCCGATCAGCACCTTGAAGCATTGGCCGCCGCCGTCAGCCAATCCGGCCGCTCTGCCGTTTATACCGTGCTCGGGAACACGTTGGGCGCATTCGATCCCGACCGCTTTCCCGCGCGCCTGCGCCGGCTGATGCGCCCAGAAGACCGCGTTTTGTTCGATGGCGAAATCTTCGCAGGAGAAGAGACACTCCGCGGCTACGACCATCCTACCAACCGCCGCTTCGCCTTCGCGCCGCTGGCTTCTCTCGGCCTGACCGAATCCGACGGCGCGCTGCGCTTCGAGCTGCGCCCCGGATCGGCAGGTCTGCACGAGGTGGTGAAGCGTTTTGTCCCGGCGCGCGATCTGGACTTGAATGTCGCGGGGCGTAGGTTACGCCTACGCCAAGGCGAGCCGCTTCGTATGAGCAGCTCGCTCAAGTACGACGAGCCGGCATTCCGGGAGCGCATCGAGCGCGGCGGCTTCCGCGTCCAGTTCTTAGACAAAAGCGACGACGGAGGATTCCTGCTGGCTGCCGCCGCGCCTTCCTAGCGCCAGTCTCTCAACGCCGTGCCCTAGCGGCGCTTCCGCAAAAAGCCGTGCGACACTAGATTCGCGTCGATGTAATATCCGGCGATTTCGCCGCCGTCATTAATGCTCAAGGCGAAGGTTTTCACAGAGCCGGCGGGATCGAAGCTGTCGATTGTGCCGCGCCCGTCCCGGGCAAAACCGTGGTAGATACCGCTGGCGTCCACGTAGTATCCCGCGATTTCACCCTCATCATTGATGCCTTGAGGGAGCGTAAAGCCAGAGCTCGTGGGATCGAAGACGACGGTGCCACGCTTGCCTTTGACGAAGCCATGGCTGGCGGCACTTGCATCCCCGTAAGCTCCCGCGACCACGCCATCGTCATTGATGCTGTAAAACAAGGTCCAAGGAGCGCCCGGTTCCTCGAAGGTAGTGAAGTCGCCATTCCGGTCCCGAACAAAGCCGTGGGACACGGAGCTTGCATCTAAGTAAAATCCCGCGATTTCGCCCTCCTCGTTAATGCTCCGGGGCATGGTGTGGTGGGAGTCCACGGGATCAAACGCCGTGACCCTGCCATGTCTGTCCCGAACAAAGCCATGATAGATGCCAGCCGCATCGATGTAGTATCCCGCGATTTCGCCCGCTTCATTGATGCTCTGGGCAAAAGTATTACGAGACTCCACAGGGTCGAACGTTTCAATCGTGTCGTGCTTGCTCATCGTGAAGCCATGAAAAATGCCGGCCGCATCTTGGTAAAATCCGGCGACTTCGCCGTGCTCATTGATGCTCATTGGACTTGTGCCGCGAGAGCCGGCAGGGTCGAAGGTGGTAAACGTGCCGTGCTCATCCCGCATGAAGCCATGCGATACCAGGCTCGCATCGTAGTAGAAACCCGCGATCGCGCCATTCGTACTAATGCTCTGAGCAAAGGTGCCCCGGTATGCGGATGTGCCAGCGCCCGGAGCGTCGAAAGAGATGATGTCGACAGAACCCGCAACGGCGTGCGGCGCCAAGGTAAGCATCAGGGCGAACAGGAATAGGGGGATGATGCCCCTGATCCAGCAGTGGTTTTTCATGTGAGACTCCTTATCAAGGCAAATTTAGAGATTGGGGTCCGCGGTGGAAGGAGAAGATGTCCCCAACGTGGGTCACGGGCCTGGGAGACCCATCAGAAAAGATGCAACTAGAGCGCCATTATTGCTTTTGCCTGCAAGTAGCTCACAGCCTAGGCAGTTAGGAAAATGGCGATAGCTGGAGCTGGGTTTTTCGACAGAAAAGCTTTGCGACCTTTATGAATGTGCCCTGCAGCCGGCGGTTTGCTCACCACGAAGTCCACGTGCTCGAGGGCGGTGACGTCCGCCCGGCCTTGGCGGAATCCAATGGCGATGGTTCAGTCTGCTGCATTCTGGTGTACGATGGTGCCATGGCCATCGTGAAGAAAGCACGACCCGTCCGGCGAAGCGTTTCCTTGCGGCCCGAGATTGATAGCAAGGTGCGAAAAATCGCACAACACCAGAAGCGCAGCGCAAACCGAGTGCTGGAGAACTTGATTGAGACCGGGCTGCAAGCTAAAGAAACTGAAAAGCGCCGCTTTCTCGGACTTGTAGATCGCCTTCGTACGACCACCGATTCCAACGAACTAAGGACAATAAAAGACGAGTTGGCGCGCCTGACGTTTGGAAGCTGAATGCCGAAGATTCAGTGGACGCATCTACCGCTTGATCTTCGCGATCATCTCTTTGATCGCGCTCGCGAACGGCAAATCAGCGGTGAAGATCTGTTCCGCTTGAAAGAGTGGCGAGCGAGTGAACCCGAGGCGCCGGATGGCCTGTGGTACAAGAATTTCGGCTCATTCAAGCTCTGTGGTGAAGGAAAATATCCGAAAACCTTTCTCCTGCGCGGCCAGATCGCGAAGGGAAAAGAGATCACCTAACCGCAGGGCGAGCGATCCGTGGCTAGGGTTTTTTGTACACCACGCCGCCCTTCATCACGAAGTCAACGTGCTCGAGCGCGGTGATGTCCGTCAGCGGATCGCCCTTCACGGCCACAATGTCCGCCAGCTTGCCCACTTCGATCGTGCCGATGTCCTTCTGCATCCCCAGCAACTCAGAAGCGGTCACGGTGGCTGAGCGCAGCGCCTCGGCCGGCGTCTGCCCGTACTTCACTCGCAGCTCGAACTCTACCGCCGGATTGATGTTCCAGTCGAAACCGCCGGCATCGGTGCCGAAGGCGATCTTCACCCCGGCTTTCACGGCGCGACGGAATGTCTCGGCGCTGATCTTGATCATGTCCAGCCACACCGGGGCTCCCGCCTTGGCCCGTCCCTCGGCCACATACTCGCCAACGTAGAGCGTCGGTACGAAATACGTGCCTTTTTGGATCATCAGCTTGAGGTCGGCGTCGGAGATGTAGTCGCCATGCTCGATGGTGTCGATGCCAGCCTCGACCGAGTTATGCACGCCGTTATAAGCCGTCGCGTGCGACGCGACTTTGTGCCGCTGGCGGTGCGCTTCATCCACCATCGCCCGCAGTTCGTCGATGGTGAACGTCGGGATGTC
This sequence comes from uncultured Acidobacteriota bacterium, assembly GCA_963733935.1. GTDB lineage: Bacteria > Acidobacteriota > Terriglobia > Terriglobales > Acidobacteriaceae > JAHFUA01. Next base: position 518,378 of record CAVTEQ010000015.1, on the reverse strand, counting down.
ATTCAGCACCGGCGCGGGCACAATTCCCGCCGGCGGATTGGGATCGAGGTAGTAGCTGCGGTCCGAGTACACCTTGATCCAGTCGGCGCCATACATGATCTGCTCGCGCACCGCCTTGCGGCAGGCGTCCGCGCCATCGCAAACCTGCACGCCGTGAGGCACCGGCACGTTGGGCGCATATCCCAGCAGCGGATACGCTCCCGTCACGTCGAGCGCGCGCGTGGCCACCTGCATCCGCGGCCCGGGGATCACGCCCGCGTTGATGGCCTTCTTGATGTCCACATCGGCGTAGCCCGCGCCTTCGGTCTCGAGATCGCGAATCGTCGTGAACCCATACTCCAGCGCCTTGCGGGCCGATTGCGTCCCCAGGATGGTGCGGTACTCAGGAGAATATTTCAGCAACTGCTTGTCGTAATCTTCGGCGGTGATGTCGCCCTGCAAAAGGACGTGCGTGTGAACGTCGATCAGGCCGGGGAGGCAGGTTTCGTTAGAAAGGTCGATGAACTGCGGAGGGCCAAGCTCACGATTGACGGGCTCTTGCTTGTGTTTCGTCCAAGCCTCATCTGCGCCGGTGGCTGTTGTGTGGAACTCGACAGCGGTTATGTGCTGATGGTTGAGATTCAGAATAACGTTATGCAGCGTCCGCTCGTCCTTACCCTCAAGCAGGGTGCCACAACGAATATACGTTTCAATCGCCGCCTCCGGCACATTCGCAAAATCGCCAATCTTCCGCCCCTGCGCTCCCGGCGGCATTTGCCCGACCGCCACAACGGACAACAACATAACTACGACAATGCCAGCTCTATTCATGACTGCCTCACAACTTGAAACTCGAAACCTGAAACTTGAAGCGGGTTTTCCGGCCCGCGAGTCTACCAGATAACCCGGCGTCAGGCTCCGAGCAGAAGAAGGTCTCTGGCTTTGCTTTGGAAGGCTTGGTCAAAGGTCACGACCGTAAGCCGTGAGGCGTGTGCGAAAGCCACAAGGTAGGAATTGGCCCAGTCTTTGGGAGAGGCTTGGACTGACTGCGTCAGTGCCCGGAAGGGCGTGTCGAGTCCGCCGGGCTCCTCCAAGAACTCGACCCGGTCGTCCTCAAGCCAGTGGTCGTAGGCTTTCCAAGCGTCCCGCTGGCTCTTCGCCTGGTCCACCCCCATGACGGCCGGAGCCGTCAAGAGGCGAAGCAGCCCGAGTTGTGTCAAACGACAGAAGAATACGCGCGCCGTGGGCGCCAGACGCTCGAACCAGTTGTGCGCCGTGTTGTAGTGAACGTGACGCTCGTAGGTGAGCGCCACCCACACGTTGATGTCAGGGAAAAGAAATAATCTCGAAGATTCTCTCATTGTCGAGGTCGAGCGTCCCCGGTTCTTTGGACGGTATGATAGGAAACTTGACCCTGGTCCCCCGCTTGCGTGGCTTCTCCTTTAGCACTTGCTGGGTTCCGCGCAGAATCAAGTCTTTCACCGAACTGCCTTCGGTGGCGGCGCGGCTTTTCAGCCGTCGATAGAGGGAGTCCGGTATATCAACCGTGGTTCTCACAGCGATAGCTTACCATATTTATGGTCGCATGCAGCCTCTCCTGGCTTGCGATTTTCAACGAACCCCACTGGCCCTTTTCCACACTTCGCAAGATATGCACAACTGCGCATCCCCGCGACGCGTGCTAAATTGCTCGCACTGCAACGTCCTTCGCCACTCGAAAACTTTGCTACCACGCTGCCCAGCCAGGCTACGGCCCCAGAGGATCCGTCCGTGGATGACTGGAAGCTCTATCGCACGCGTTTTCTGGCGAAGGCCAGGCGTCTCGACCAGCCGTGCACCATCACGGACATCAGCGGCCGCCAGCAGCAGGGCAAGCCCGGCGATTATCTGGTGGAAGCAGCGGATGGTTCACGGCGCATCGCCCCCGCGCGCATCTTCGAGGACGTCTACGTGGAGCTCGAGCCGGCCCATTTCCCGCGGAAGGGCGCCAAACGGACCGCCTGCGGGCCCGTAGCCGATAATAAACAGGTGTACAATATGTTGTGGTTGCCTCTTGACAAGCACCATTAGCAGGTATATTGTGCGGTTCGCTCCCGGTTGGCAGAGGTACCGCCGGGAGGCTTAGCGGTGACGCCGCCTGCCTCTTCCGCTCGGATCATGCAGGCGTCGGCTTCATATAAATAAGGTCTGGGCCCTCCCCCCAACGACGGATTGGCAACAGACACCCAGGAGACTGACAATGGCTGACGTTACTGACAAGATTGCTGCTTTGACTCCCGTCGCTTCCAACTCGCGCGCAGCCCGCAAAGCGCCCGGCCTCGCCTTCCGTCGTTTTTTCACCAAGCCCGGGGTCTCGCCCTATGACGAGGTGGAGTGGGAGAAGCGCACCGCGGCAATCACCGACGCTGCCGGCAATATCATCTTCGAGCAGAAAGACGTCGAAGTCCCCAAGGACTGGTCGGTAACCGCCACCAACATAGTGGCCAGCAAATATCTCCACGGCAAGATGGACACGCCCGAGCGCGAGACCGGCGTCCGCCAGCTCGTCAGCCGCGTGGCTGAGACCATCCGCGACTGGGGCGTGGCCGACGGATACTTCCGCTCCGCCGAAGACGCCACCGTCTTCCACGACGAGCTCGCCCACATCCTGCTGCGCCAGATGGCCGCGTTCAATTCGCCCGTCTGGTTCAACGTCGGCTGCGACCGCATCGAGCCCAACTCCGACGCGCAGAACTGGCACTGGAATCCCGAGGCCGGCCGCGTCGAGTTCGGCATGACCGGCTATCGCAACCCGCAGTGCTCGGCCTGCTTCATCAATTCGGTGAAAGATTCGCTCGATTCCATCCTCACCCTAGCCAAGACCGAAGGCATGCTCTTCAAGTGGGGATCGGGCACGGGCACGAACCTTTCGCCCCTGCGCAGCTCGACCGAAGGCCTTTCTGGCGGCGGCATCGCCTCCGGGCCGCTCAGCTTCATGAAAGGTTTCGATGCCTTCGCCGGCGTCATCAAGTCGGGCGGCAAGACGCGTCGCGCCGCCAAAATGGTGATCCTCAACATCGACCACCCCGACATCATCGAGTTCATCGACTGCAAAGCCAAAGAAGAAGCCAAAGCCTGGACGCTGGTGCAGGCCGGCTACGACGGCTCTTCGCCCGACTCTGAAGCCTATTCGTCCATCTTCTTCCAGAACGCCAACAACTCAGTGCGCGTAACCGATGAGTTCATGCTGGCGGCCGAGCGCGACGGCGACTTCTGACGCGCGCCATCCTCGGCGGACGCGTGGTCGCGACCTTCAAAGCGAGCGAGCTGCTGGAGAAGATCGCCAAAGCCACCTGGCAGTGCGGCGATCCCGGCATGCAGTTCGACACCACGGTCAACCGCTGGCACACGTCGAAGAATACGGCGCGCATCAACGCCTCGAATCCCTGCTCCGAGTACATGTTCCTCGACGACTCCGCCTGCAACCTGGCGTCGCTCAACCTGATGAAGTTCGCGCCCAACGGCGTCTTCGACATCGACGCCTATCGCTACGCCGTGGACATCCTGATCACCGCGCAGGAAATCCTGGTCGATAACGCCGGCTATCCGACCGAGGCCATCACCAAGAACTCGCACGACTATCGCCCGCTCGGCCTGGGCTACGCCAACCTGGGCGCGCTGCTGATGGCTGCCGGCCTGCCCTACGACTCCGAAGCCGGACGCGACTATGCCGCCTGCGTCACCGCCATCATGTGCGGCGAAGCGTATCTGCAGTCGTCGCGCATCGCCGAGTCGTGCCCTACGCTGGCCCCGGCCACGGACTTGGTTGCTCACGACTCGCGACTCGCGACTGACGACTCCCGTGGCGGCGCCTGCCCCGGCTTCTACATCAACCGCGAGCCATTCCTCGACGTCATCCGCATGCACCGCGCCTCGGTGAACAGCATTGGCAGCTCGTTCGGCTCGACCGGAGCCGCGCCGGCCGGCTTCACCTCCATGCTGCGCTCGCTGATCGACGCCTCCAAAGACTGCTGGGACGAAGCTCTCAGCCACGGCGAGAAATTCGGCTATCGCAACTCGCAGGTCACCGTGCTCGCGCCCACCGGCACCATCGGCTTCATGATGGACTGCGACACCACCGGCATCGAGCCCGACCTGGCGCTGGTGAAGTACAAGAAGCTGGTCGGCGGCGGCATGATCAAGATCGTCAACCAGACCGTGCCCACGGCGCTGTTCAAGCTCGGCTACTCGAGCGACCAGGCCAACGCCATCGTCAGCTACATCGACGCCACCGGCACCATCGAAGGCGCCCCACACGTGAAAGATGAGCACCTGCCGGTCTTCGATTGCTCCTTCAAGCCGGCCAAGGGCAACCGCTCCATCCACTACATGGGACACCTGCGCATGATGTCCGCCGCGCAGCCGTTCATCTCGGGCGCGATCTCGAAGACCATCAACATGCCCGAGAACGCCAGCGTGGAAGAGATCGCCGACGCTTACATCCAGGCGTGGAAGCTCGGCCTCAAGGCGGTGGCCATCTATCGCGACGGCTGCAAGAAGGCGCAGCCGCTGAGCGCCGCCGGAACGGCAACTGCTTCCTCCAGCAAAGATGATGTGGGGCGGGCGCCCTCGCCCGCCGCTGTTAGAGAAGCTGAAGACCTCAACGCTCCTCCCCGCGCCACGCGCCACAAGCTGCCGGAAGAGCGCTTCTCGGTCACCCACAAATTCAACATCGCCGGACACGAAGGCTACATCACCGTGGGCGTCTATCCCAACGGACAGCCGGGCGAGATCTTCATCACCCAGGCCAAAGAAGGCTCGACCGTCTCCGGCCTGATGGACAGCTTCGCCCTGGCCGTTTCCATCGCGCTGCAGCACGGCGTGCCGCTGAAGCTGCTTGTGCGACAAATTCAAGCACACCCGCTTCGAGCCCCAGGGCTGGTCCACGCACGCCGAGATCGGCTACGCCAGCTCCATCATGGACTACATCTTCCGCTGGCTGGAGATGCGCTTCCTCACCGGCCAGCAGCAATTGCTGTTCGAAGGCCTGCGGCCGAAGGCGGCAGTTGCTCCGGAAGAAAAGGCTTTGCCGACGACCGACGAACGAAGGCCGACGACGAACGACCACCGGCTAACCACGGGCAACGCTCACCCGGCAGACAGGCTGAGAGAGATTGTCGACCTCGGCGACGCCCCGACTTGCTCGACCTGCGGCTCGATCATGACGCGGAACGGAAGCTGCTATCGCTGCATGAGCTGCGGATCGACCAGTGGGTGCAGTTAAGGTTTGTGTGGGGCGGGCGCCCCTTCGACTTCGCTCAGGGCAGGCTCTCGCCCGCCGCTCTTTTCGGGAGGGCACGCAGTTACTCGTGCCGCCGATGAAATTATAGTGAAGCGGTTGCCGTGCCTGCCGCGCTCAGCGGCTGCGCCTTCTTTACAGCCTTCGCGATTGGGCGTGCCGCATCACGGGGGCAACGGTAATCTTTCCCGATGAGACATCGAGCGGTTCGCAGGCCCCGCGTAGCATTTCGTCTCGCCCAAACTCTTGAGGGTGCCCTACCCGAGCTTCTTTTGCTCGGGTGGGGTTTGAAACTGCGTCGTCTGCGTCAGAGCCGCCGAGATAAAGCAGGTCCTTCGGGCGCAGCACGCTCGATCCGTACAGAAAAGCAGGTCCTTCGCTTCGCTCAGGATGACAAATTTATGAGTGTACGCGCGCTGAGGTGACAACAACAATGGGGTCTTTCGGCCTCTTGCGTTTCTCTTCGTGTCGTCTAAATTTTCCCAAGAATTGTCATCCTGAGCGAAGCGAAGGACCTGCTGTTTATGAACGCCTGTTTCTACGTCTACATCATGGCCAGCAAGTCGCGCGTCCTCTACATCGGCATCACCAACACCTGCGGAGACGTGTCTGGGAGCACAAGAACGGCCTCTGCTCGGGATTCACGCGCGACTACAGGATTCATCGGCTGGTGTACTTCGAGCGCTTTCAGTATGTTCGAAATGCCATTTACCGTGAGAAGCAGCTTAAAGGGTGGTTGCGAAAGAGAAAGGTCGCACTGATAGAAACAGTGAATCCGACGTGGGAGGATCTGGCGGCGGACTGGTACAAGCCATCAGAGACAAAGCAGGTCCTTCGCTTCGCTCAGGATGACAATTCATGAATGCTGCGCTCATTCCATAGACCCTTAGCACACGTTGGATCAGGGTCACGAACCTGTTCCGGGGCCGTATCCAATCTCGATTTCTGCCAGCATGCCATCGATATCAGCGGTCGGATATTCATGCTTTGCGCCCGCGCGAATGACTTCGAGCTTCTTGCCGATGTCTCCCACAGGCTCGCGGCGACACGCGAACTGCAGCGCCTGCCGTGCCCACTTCAGAACGACTTCCAGTCGCTTAGCCATGCTGTGAGCCTATCTGGCTACTCATGATGAGTCAAAATCGAGGCCAGAGGAAAGCCACAACCAGCATCCCAACCTGCAGGACGACGCCAGGTCCGACCGTCTGTTTCTATAATTCTGCTTGACAGCTTCTTTTATATGATATATAGTGTATGTGTATGTTATCTGTATGACATAAGTCATTGCGGCTCAAGATTTTGCCTCTAAGCTCCCGGCCATCAATACTTTCCCCGCGCAAGATGGCCTAAATGGTTGATTCCGCAGAGATCTCGTCCCGGTGGGGGGTAGGGGGGCTAGAAAATTCGCCAAATGTCGCGTCCACAAAAATGCCAGCACCGCAAGCAGAATCAGGTGATGCAGTCACTGCTCCAGCAAGCGATCGACCACCGCAGCGCGGCGCAGATCCTCTGCGGGTTGCAGATGGCGGCCGGGCGAGTGAAAAGTGGCAATGTCCTTTGACCTCCAGCCAGTTTTGCAAGGCGAACTCCTCACGCTCAGGCCGCTGCGGCCGGGGGATTTCGATGAGCTCTACTCGGTGGCTTCCGATCCTCTCATCTGGGAGCAGCATCCAGCCAACGATCGCTACAAAGAAGATGTGTTCCGAGAATTCTTCCGCAAGGCGCTGGAATCCGGGGGCGCGCTAGTCGCCATTGATTCCAAGGACGGGCGCGTGATTGGGTCGTCACGATTCTTCGGATACGACCCGGAGAAAGGCGAGATCGAAATCGGTTGGACGTTCCTGGCGCGCTCCTACTGGGGAGGCGTGTACAACGGGGAAATGAAGCAGCTCATGCTGCGGCACGCCTTCAAGTTCGTGGACAACGTTGTCTTTCTGGTAGGTCCGCAGAATTTGCGCTCGCAGAAGGCGTTGGAAAAAATCGGCGCGGTGAGTGCGGGATCGCGGCTCAACGCAGAGGGGCGAGACAGTATTGTCTACCGCATTACGGCTTCCAGTTGAAAAGCCCGGCCGGAGCCGGGCTTTCTCGACCTTGCAGATTGCGCGTCTAGGGAGCGATGCGGTCGGCAAGCGTATCGGTGTGGAAGGAGGCGTGGTCGCGCAGGCTGAACCACGGCCCCGAGTTTCCCTTCGGCATGGTGTTTTTCTGGCCGGTGGCGTAGTCCTCCCAGGAGTTGTAGCGCACAACCGCGAGATAGTTCCACGCCGCACCGTCCAGGTGCTGCATCAGGACCTGGCCGGCAATGGGATCGCCTGCGCTCGGCGATGCGCTGAGGTTCTTCTCCAGTTGATCGCGATGTCCCGGAGCATAGCGATAAATCGAGACGACGTACACGGCGCCGGCTGTCTTGCCAGCGGCCTCGCCCAGACCGAGGGCGCGGGCGAATTCCGGCCACGGCGGGCCGTTGACATAGGTATCGGTGTGCCAGTCGTAGGTGTCGCGCGCGGCTGCGGGTGCGGGCGTGCCGGACGGTTCCACCGTCGCCTTGGCGCCCATGTGCGAAATGCTGACGTAGTCCCAGGAATCGCCATCCTCGTGGCGCAAGACAATGCGATGCTCCGGCATGGGCGAGTTCGGATTAGGCGTTTTCAGGAAATCGCCCATTTGGGCGGCCTTGCCGAGAGTGGCTTTGGCGAAGTGGACATAGTAAATGTCACTGCGCGCGGGCGTCGCCGGCGCGTTCTGCGCAACCGCGGCAGAAAGGGACAACAGCAAAGCAAGAAACAACGTGTAAATGCCTTTCAAACACACCTCCAGAATTTCGGATTTCTTGGCTGTGGCCAGCGGATCGATGGCCGGAGAGACAGCGCGATTGTAACAGCTTACTTGGCGGCGCGTTTTTTGAGAGGAGCGCCGTCGTCAAGTCGCCGGCGTCATCTCAGGAACTTCTTTGGGCGCAGCGGTCCAAACAGAAGAATGAAAGCGATCGTGAGCACGACAAAAATCACAGCTTGCATTCGCACTCTCCCTGTGCTGGTTCCGGTAATCGGGACTTGCTACCGGCTGCTTTCATTCGATACTTCACGCCATAAAGCACGGGTAAATAGTTCATAAAAAAGTCGTAAAGGGGTCCATGGCTGGAAAATGCCTTGTCCGGTGTAGTCTGCCCTTCAGGTCATAAAAAGGGATTATCATGCCGATAAGAAATATCAATTTCTCGGGGCCGACAAGCGCCGCTTAACGTAGCAGGTTGTTGCGGCGGCTGGTTCTTCACCGCACGAGGGCTAACTTCATGAAGCTGGCGGGTTTCTTGCTGTTGCTGGCGGGATGGGGGATCGTCCTGTGCGCGCTGGCGTGGCTTCCCTCGGCGGGTCAGCGAACCGGCTTTGTGCTGGCTGGTTGCGGGGTTGAGGTCCTGGGGCTGGTGCTGGCGGTTCGGTCCCACCTGGTGCCGAATGCGGAGCGCGGATGAACTCGCCGTTCGTTCCGGCACTCTCGGAAACCGGGACAGCGCTCTGCATTGTCTGCATTTTTCTGGTTCCCCTCAGCGGCGCCGGCTTGGCGCTGATCAATACCGGCCTGGGACGGTCGCGCAGCGCCGCTCACTCCATGCTGGCGTCGTTGTGCGTGGTTGCGGTGGCCGCGCTGGTGTACTTCGCTTGCGGATTCGCCTGGCAGGGGTTTGCCGGCCGACCAGCGCACGTTGTGACTGTCTCCGGCCGAGCCTGGAATTGGATCGCAGCCGAGCCGTTATTCTTGCGTGGCCTCCAACTCGATGGCTCGCCCGCTTCGCTGGCGGCGTGTCTGCAAATGCTAAGCGTTGGGCTGGCAGCGATGATTCCTCTGGGCAGCGGAGCCGATCGCTGGCGGCTTCCCGCCATCTGCGCGTCGACGGCGCTGCTGGCCGGCTTCACCTATCCGGTGTTCGCGCACTGGGTGTGGGGAGGCGGATGGCTGGCGCAACTCGGCGCGCACTATGGTCTGGGCCGCGGGTTCCTCGATGCCGGGGGCGGCAGTTCGATCCAGGCGGTTGGCGGACTCACGGCGCTGGCGATTGCCTGGATCGTGGGCCCGCGCCGCGGCAAGTACTCCCCGGACGGCATGCCGACGGCTATCCCCGGGCATAATGCCGTGCTGGTGCTTCTCGGCTGCCTTCTCGCGCTGGTGGGATGGTGGGGATTGAACTCCGCCGGCGCCATCCTGTTCACCGGCGCCGTGCCCACGGCAACGGTGTTGGTTGCAGTCAACACCGCGCTGTCCGCAAGCGTGGCGGCGCTGGCTGTGGTCATGATCACGCGGATGCGTTTTGGCAAGCCGGACGCCTCGCTGGTCGCCAATGGCTGGGTGGCCGGGCTGGTCGCCAGCAGCGCGGCCTGCGCCTGGGTTACTCCGGCCGCCGCACTTTTTATCGGTCTGGTTGCCGGAATTCTGGTGACGTTATCCATCGAGCTGTTTGAAGTTCATTTGAAGGTGGACGATCCCGGAGGCGCGATTTCCGTACACGCCGTGGCCGGCATCTGGGGCGTTCTGGCGCTCGGATTCTGCGCACATTTCCAGGCGCCCGGCCAATGGCTCGCGCAGTTGGTGGGCGTCGCAACCTTGCTGGGATTCGTGCTGCCCGTCACCTATGGTCTGAACTGGCTGCTCGACCGCTTCCTGCCGCAACGCGCCCCGCTCGATGGCGAGGGTCTGGGAATGGATGTGTATGAGTTGGGGGCGACGGCTTATCCGGAGTTCGTGACGCACACGGAAGAGTTTATTCCACGGTAAAGGCCGGTGGTCCAGGCTCAGTTGTTCGTATCGTTGACGCTCTCAGGACGATCCGTTTTTTGGCTCTGGCCCGATGCAGAACAGGAACTGAAGAGAGGGGCACGACCTGTAGGGTTTGAAGTGCGCAGGTTCTTGACCAAGGGCGTAGAATGCCGGCCCATGCCGCGACGAGGCCGATGCCTGCTGCCGGAGATTCCCTGTCACGTGACCCAGCGCGGCGTGGACCGGCGCGAAGCCTTTTTTCCCCATGTTAGCGGCCAGGACCAGCACGACATAGTGGACATGGAGTGGTGGCGGCGGCAAGCTCGGGTGAAATGGAGGTCTTGAATGCGGAGGAGACGGAGACTGACGTCTCCCTGCGCGGCTGCACCGACGCCGGGAGGCCATTCGGTTCCGAGTTTTCGTCAGCGAGCTGGGGGAAATGGGGACAGCCTGAACTGAGGCATTTATGGAACCGTTGTAGCATGGCCGCGCTTGTACTCAGGTTGTTAAAAACTCCAGCAGTTCAGGCTGTCCCCCTTTTCCCAGGCTGTCCCCCTTTTCCCCCTTTCCCTCAGTCCACGCTGCGCTGCAAGGCGGAGCACGGGTTCGGAGTGATGAAGTTGAAGTTCGGATTCATGAAGGTGCGCTATCGAGGACTCATCGACTGCTCAACTGCCAGTGCGCTGCAGAACTTCCTGACCGATAGCCGCTCGCTTTCGGTAAGGGATACGAACTCGAATCCGTGGTTGAGGTGCAGTTGAGAGCGAACAACGGCCCACACCTCCATGAGCGTCGGGTGGGTCGGCAGCGTGAGCCGCAGATGCACCACCTGGCCAACCGGGATCGCCGAGGGCAGGATTCCGCCGATCCCGCCCTCGGCGATGACGAGGCAACGCCCGCCAAACTCATGGCCATTAAATAAGCTGAGGGGTAGGTCGGTGCGGTACCGAGGAAAGCGGCGTCGCTGGGGCCACGGGGGGACGTTTGAGCTTAACGGGTCCATGGGAAGATGCCGAAGCACCGCCATTAGCTCGCTCGCGGTTGCTCGCTCTGGAATGATGGCGTGAGGATGTATGTGTTCCGGCACCGCCCTTGGGTCGTCGGCCATCACAATGAGCAGCGGCAGCTTTGGCCGCGGGCCGAACTGCAGGCCAGAACAAGACCTCGCATGCTCGCTGTTGGCGTAGGTGGCAGTGATGACGATGGCCGCACACGGCAGCAACTGACAGCATAGGAACTCGGAACGGCCACTGCAAACAAAGAATGCGAACTCTTCATCCCGCAGTTCCTCCTTGTCGAACGGGGGTGGCTCGCAGAACACTATGAGGCGCTTGGACGGACTCTCGTTTGTCTGCATGGGCAAGGAGACCTTTCGGTTTTCAACACTCCTGTGGGTGGAATCTAGGTCTTGTTTTCAAAAACCGAACAGTGCGAAGGCCGCTCTTGTTGCCGTCCGAGACAGAGCCGATGCAGTCCCGGATTCGCTCGGTGAGCGAGCGAAGCTGCTCCCGCAGACCATCCGCATCGCGCTTCATACACACGGTATCGCGTTCGCGAACCACGGTCAGCAAAACACGCCCCGCGCTTACTTTCCGACAGCGCAAGCGTTGTTTGGGAAAAATCTCAGTTTTGTTCTGTTTTCAGAACAAGACGAACAAAACACGAAAGCAATGGAATAGCATTCCATGCCAGAGCCGCCCAACTCCGATGAGCGCCTCAGCGGTCTGCGCGCGGGTGATCGGCATTGGCGCCTTTCCAAGCCAAGGCCGCATGAACCTCCGGTCGAGGATTTACACTGTGTTCTGGTGACGATCCCGACGAAGCCCGCCGTGCTGTCCTTCCCTGAAGCCCGTCGTGCCGTGGAAGAGCAGGCGCGCACGCTGCATCCTGGGCCGGCGGAGTTGGCGCCCTTACTGCGCAGCCGCGGACGCGTGCTGGCGGAAGACATCTTTGCTGACCGCGATTTTCCGCCCTTTCCTCGCGCCGCCCGCGACGGCTATGCCGTGCGCGGTGCGGATTTAGCAACCGTTCCGGCGACTTTGAAGGTGATCGGCGAAGTGCGCGCGGGAACCAGCCTGGCCGGCCCTCCGCTTGCCGCCGATGAGGCCGCCGAAATCATGACGGGAGCGCCCGTGCCCGCCGGGGCCGATGCCGTGGTCATGGTGGAATACACGGCTCGGCAGGGTGCAAGGGTCGAGGTGGAGCGCTCGGTTTCGGCGGGAGAGAACGTGGTCCCAACCGGCAGCGAAGCGCGCGCCGGACAATTGCTGCTGCCGCGGGGCACGCGCATGGGTTTTGCCGAGATCGCGGTCGCCGCCGGCGTGGGCAAGGCGCAGGTTCACATCTACAGGCCGCCGCGGGTGGGCATTCTTTCTACCGGTGACGAGCTGGTAGACGTCGATGCCCATCCTGGGGCTGAGCAGATCCGCAATTCCAACAGCTATTCGCTGGCGGCGCAGGTGGAGGCTGCGGGCGCGGAGCCGGTGCGCCTTCCCATTGCGCCCGACGATGCCGTGGTCCTCCGCCACCTGATCGAAGAGGGGCTCGCGCTCGACCTGCTGCTGCTGACCGGCGGCGTGTCGATGGGCAAATACGATCTGGTCGAGCCGGTGCTGACGGAATTCGACGCCGAGTTTTTTTTCACCGGCGCGCAGATCCAGCCCGGGCGCCCCGTGGTATTCGGCCGGGCGCGGCCGGAGAGCGCCGGAAAAGCTACCTACTTCTTCGGCCTGCCGGGAAACCCCGTCTCCACCATGGTGACCTTCGAGATCTTTGTGCGGCCGCTGCTGGACGCGCTGTCCGGCGCTGCGCCCGGCAAGCTGCGATTCCTCCAGGCGCGATTAGCTGCAGAAGTGCGCACCAAGACTGGGCTCACGCGCTTCCTTCCAGGCAGGCTATCGGGGGAATTCGATCGCACCGAAGTGGAACTGGTGCGCTGGCAGGGATCGGGGGACGTAGCCGCCATGGCGCGCGCCAACTGCTTCCTCGTCGTCCCGCCCGACCGCGAGCGCCTGGCCGCAGGAGAAATGGTTTCGGTGCTGCTGCGGTAGGCGGTTACTGCCTGCTGACCGTGCTGCTGGTGATGGTGAAGGTCAAGGCGCTCTCTGCCGGAAAGACGGCTTCCTGCTTGCCGGTGACGGCAGCAAGGCCGGTTCCGGCTGCGCCGCCGGCCATGGTGCCGATGACCGCGCCCGCGCCTCCGCCGGCAACTGCGCCGATAACGGCGCCCGCGGCTGCGCCTCCGCCCATCTTGGTCGCATTGCTCTTCTTGTGACTCTTGCCCTGCCGGCGGATGGCTGAACTTTGTATCGGCTGCCCGTCGAGCGACGTCAGCCTGACAGTGAGCTGGCCGGGATGATGCAAGCGGCCGCTCGCCTTCGCATGTGTGACGGTGATCCTGACCGGGGCTCCGGCCCGAACCACGGTTTTTCCGTTGACCATTACATCTCTGGCCACTGTGCCTTCAATGCGCTGGCCGGTTTCAACCTTGGCGGAGCTGATGCCCGAGTTCAAGCGCACCGTCACGGGGGTCCCGGATGGAATGGTCGCCGCCGCTGCCATTGCCGCCAGCGCGACCATCGCGATCACAACTTTGAGCACTCTACGCGCTACCATACACTTCGCCTCCTGTTTGTCCGCCTGGGAAACGTTTGCGATGCGAAACCGACGAGTGGCTGCGATCAAAAGCAGAGATTGCCCCGAGCATAGCGCAAAAATTCTTGCGGGCAAGACTCGAAAGGCGTACGACCTCCATCGCGTGCGCCCACTCACTGTGGAGTTCTATGCTCGCGACCCGCGAATCGTGGCCCGCGAACTTCTGGGCAAGGTTCTGGTGCGGCAACTAAGACGCGAGAGGATGGCCGGACGCATCGTGGAAGTTGAAGCCTATCTCGGCGTCGACGATGCCGCCGCCCACGCCGCCGCCGGACTCACCCCGCGCAACCGCGTGCTGTTCGGGCCGCCGGGCAGGTCGTATGTCTACTTCATCTATGGGAACTATTACTGCCTGAATGTCTCTTGTCTGCCGGATGGAATTGCCGGCGGAATTCTGTTTCGAGCCCTGGAACCGCTGGCCGGCCTGGACGCAATGGCCCGCAACCGCAATCTGACAGGCGAACTGACGGAGCGGCGCAAGCGCCTGCTCACCACCGGCCCCGGCCGATTGTGCGAAGCTCTCGACATCACTCGCGCCCGCGATAACGACCTGGACATGACCTCGCCGGCTTCCGGCATCTGGATCGGCGATGATGGCCACCCGCCGCAGCACATCGCTGTCACGCGGCGCATCGGAATCACCAAAGCGGCGGACCATCCCCTGCGCTACATCATCGCGGGCAATGAGTTCGTTTCGGGGCCGCGAATCAAGCCAAAATGAAAACCGCAGAGGACGCGGAGGACGCCGAGATGATCTTCTTGTTCTTGCTCGCGACTCACGACTTAAGACTTGCGACTGTTTCCGTGCAGCACGATGTTGTCGATCAGTCGCGTCGGTCCGACGAATGCCGCCACCGCGACCAGCGCACCCTTTGATGTGTTCGCCACCGGGTCGAGGGTTTCGCGATCGACGACCTCAAAATAGTCCAGCCGCACCTCGGGCTGTTGCTTGAACTCTTCGAGTGCGGCGGCGATCAGGCGGGCGGAATCGCTCTCGCCCTGGTCGGCCAGAAACTGGATCCGCATCAGCGCGCGGTAAAGCACGGTCGCCTGCTTGCGCTGCTGAGGATCGAGGTAGGCATTGCGCGAGCTCAGGGCCAGCCCGTCGGGCTCGCGCACGATGGGGCAGACCACGATCTCGACGTCGAAGCCGAGGTCGCGCACCATGCGGCGGATGATGACCGCCTGCGCCGCGTCCTTCTGGCCAAAAAACGCCAGGTCCGGCTCAACGATGTTGAATAATTTCGCTACCACGGTGGTGACGCCGCGAAAGTGTCCGGGACGCGAGCGTCCGCACAGCTTGTCGCTTAGGCCCTCGACCGTCACGAACGTGGTGGCGCCGGGCGGATACATCTCTTCAACCGTCGGAGCAAAGAGGATGCCGACCTTCTCGGCTTCGAACATCTCGCGGTCGCGCTCAAAGGTGCGCGGATACTTGGAGAAGTCTTCCTTCGGCCCGAACTGGGTGGGATTAACGAAAATCGAGGCTGCCACCGTATCGCACTGCTGGCGCGCGGCGCGCACCAGCGAGATGTGTCCGGCGTGCAGCGCGCCCATGGTGGGCACAAAGCCCAGGCGGCGGTGATCCTGGCGAGCGGCGCGGCAGGCGGCGCGCATCTCGTCGATGGTGCGGCAGATTTTCACGGGTACATTGTAGCCACAGAGGCACGGAGACACAGAGGTCTTTTGTTGCCTGCTCCGCTCTGTGCCACTGTGTCTCTGTGGCTATCCCGCTTGACGCCAGCCGCGGCAGGGTTGAAAATTCCAACCGTCGAGGTGACCATGCTCGCTTACCTGTTCGTACTGTTGGCAATCGCCAGCCGGTTCCTGCCGCATCCGCAGAGCTGGGTGCAGTTCACGCCCCTGGGAGCGGCGCTGCTCTACTTTGGAGCGCGCGTGCCGCTGAAGCGCATGTGGATCCCGCTGGCAGCGCTGATCGCCGCCGACGTGTATTTGACCAAGGTCAGCTACGCCTATCCCCTGAAGGCCGACCAGCTCATCACTTGGGCGTGGTATGCGGGCGTCATCGTGCTCGGCAGCAGGCTGTTGAGCCGGCAGGTAAGCGCGTGGCGGGTGGCCGCTGGTTCGCTGACGGCATCCATCGCGTTCTTCGTGGTGAGCAACTTCGGTGTGTGGGCCGTGTGGAATATGTATCCCAAGACGCTGGCCGGGCTGGCGACGGCTTATGTGGCGGCGATTCCGTTCTTCCGCAACCAGGCGTTCGCGGACCTGGTTTGTGCCGCGGCGATGTTCGCCATCGGCGCACTGGTTGAGCGCCGCGAAGAGAAGCCAGCGCCAAGAGAAATCAGAGCAGCCTAACGACACGACTGAAAAGTCGCGCCCCGATACGAACCTCATTCATTCCCAGGGCGCTATCCCTTGTGCTCCAACTCGTGCTCGAGTTCGACCACCGGCTCGCGCCACAGGCGATAGATCACATAGGCGAACACAATCACCGCCAGGGCGCTGCCCACCGTAAGCACCAGATGTTTGTGGAGCAGGATGCCGGCGAAGGTTGCGACGTGCGGACCGAAGACCACCGTGAGCAGCGAGAGCACCAGGAAGCGCACCATGCGTCCGCTGAAGATGGCCAGCAGAAACTGCGTGAAGTGCATTTCAAAGACGCCGGCCGAGAGCACGAAAAGTTTGAACGGGGAGGGCGGCGGCAGCATGGAGGGCAACATCAGCGCCCAGAACTCGCGTTTTTGGAAGGCCGCCCGAATTCGCTCGAAGCGTTGCGGTGAGAGACGCTTGCGCAGCAGCAGCTCGCCGCCCTCGTAGCCGATGCCGTAGATGATCAGGCTCCCAAGGGCCGAGCCCACAGAGGCCATGAGCGCATAGACGAGAAAGCGGGAGCGATCGTTGTAGACGTAACCGGCGATCACCGGGTCCAGAGGCAGTCCAAGGAATGCCGCGTCCACGGCGGCGATGCCGAACGCGCCCCAAATGCCAAGTGGCTTCAGCAACCCCCAGACAAAGATGGTATAGCGGGACAGGATGTGTTTCAGGAAACTCACGCGGCCCACAGTATTCTACGCGAGCGCCCGTGAACCTAGCGTGAAATCCAAAGCCCTTGCCCGCCCGATTAGTGCTGAGAGTGTGCCGTCTTGCCGGCCAGCAGATCCAGTGCATGCGGCAGCAAGTTCAGGACCGCGGCGAGCGATTCCGTCGCTGCCTGCGGGCTTCCCGGAAGGTTCAGCACCAGGGCGTTTCCGCAGATGCCACAAACCGCGCGGCTCAGCGCCGCCAGCGGAGTGTTCTCGCCGCCCACGGCACGCATGCGCTCGGCCACACCTTCGACCAGCCGTGAGCACACCGCGCGCGTAGCTTCGGGAGTGACGTCGCGTTCGGTGATGCCGGTGCCGCCCGTGGTCACCACCAGTTGCGCCCGCGAAGCCATCTCCAGGATTGCCTCCTGGATGGACGCCTGCTCGTCGGCGATGACTCTGGTCGCAGTTACGCGGAACTTGTGGCGCTCCAGCGCCGCCTTGACCGCTGGTCCAGACAGGTCACTCCTCTGGCCGCCGGCAGCCGAATCGCTGATGGTGAGCACGGCTGCAGTCATGCGAACGCTCAGCTTTCCAGCACGTCTTGTTCGGCTTCGTGGTTAGCCTCATCGATGAGCCGCAGTCCTTCCATCAGCAGCCCCTGGGTGGAGCGGGTGGTGGTCTGTTCCGGGCTCTGCCGCGTGAAGTCGATGAGGAAGTTGCCGCCGGGCCAGCACAGCACTTTGAATACGGCGCCGTCGCCCTTCAGGTCGCCATAGAGCGCGTGGTTGATCTGGCCCTCGGAGAAAAAGAGCTGGCAGCTCTCGCCGTTGTGGGTAAGGGTGAGGGCGCAAGTCTTGTGTCCCATTTCGAGCGACTGCAGCAGGTCGATGACGTTCATCTGCGCCAGGCTGCCGCGCAACTGGCCGTCACCGGCGGCCTCGCGCGCCATCTTCTCCAGCGCGATCTTGTCGATTACTTTCTTCAGGCGGGCGGTGGCTTCCTTGATGAAGAACGGCTTTTCCAGGAAGTCTTCGGCGCGGTCTTCCAGTTGCTTGAGCTTCTCGTTGATGTCGGCACGGCTGGCCGCGAGGATGATGGGGATGCGCGCGGTGGCGGTCCGGCTCTTCAACTTCTCGAAAAGTTGGCGCCCGTCCATGCCGGGCATGCTGTAGTCGGCGATCAGCAGGTCGGGAGGATCGTCGATGGCCTTGAGCAGGGCGTCGGCGCTGTCGCTGGCGGTGCTCAGCGCGGAGAGCGGGTCCAGCGCCTGGCGAAGCAGGTCGAGAACCATCGGATTGTCATCCACCAGGAGAACTTTGACTTTGCCGGCCACGAGATCACTTGTTCTTGCGCAGATATTCTCCGCTTTTGCCGCCGGTCTTGCGCTCCAGCACCACTTCGCGGATTTCGATTCCCTTATCCAGTGCCTTGCACATGTCGTACACGGTAAGGGCGGCGACGCTGGCGGCGACCATTGCCTCCATCTCCACTCCCGTAACGGCGGTGGTGGAAGCGCAGGCGGTGATCGCCACGCCATTCTTGCATAGCTCAGTATGCACATCAACGTGACTTAGGGGAACGTTGTGGCACATGGGAATCAGCTCGGCGGTGCGCTTGGCGGCGGCAATGCCGGCAAACCGCGCGATCTCCAGTGCGTCTCCCTTGGGATTGCGCGGCAACGCCTTGAGTACACGGGGCGAGAGCGCAACGAAGGCAGAAGCCTCGGCCTCGCGCCGAGTGGGAAGCTTGGCGGAAACATCCACCATCTGTGCCCGGCCACGTCGGTAGTGCGATAGCTTGGCTGGCTTGGTCATGTGCTTAGCCCGATTTTCTGGGTGGAGCAGGCCTTCAGGCCTGCATTTACGCAACGACAAATTGATGGGCTTCAGCCCCTGAGGGATCCGTGCTGATCTGAGTTCTCAGCGGCTAAAAGCCGGGAGCTGATGATGGTGCCCGCATGCAGGGCTGAAGCCTTGCTCCACCCCCCAACTACTTCTTCAGCTCCGCCAGCACTTCTTGCGCATGGCCCTCCGGCTTGACTTTGGGAAAGACGTGCGCGACCCGCCCCTGGGGATCGATCAAGAACGTGGTACGCTCGATGCCCATCATTTTCTTGCCATACATGTTCTTCTCTTTCACCACATCGAAAGCCTCGGCCACCTTCTTGTCCGGATCGGAGAGCAGGGTGAAGGGCAGGTCGTATTTTTCCTTGAAGCTCTTCTGCGCCTTGGGGGAATCGGGTGAAATGCCCAGCACCACCGCTCCGGCTTTCTGAATCTTGCTGTATGCGTCGCGGAACCCGCACGCCTCGATGGTTCACCCTGGCGTGTTCGCCTTGGGGAAGAAGTACACTACAACGTTCTTTCCGCGATAATCTCTAAGAGAGACGCGTTCGCCCTTCTCGTCGAGCAGAGTGAATTCAGGAGCTTTTTCTTTGACGTCCATAGGCCATCATTTTTACAGGAAACGCCGGGGATTCGCCATCCTCGCCCTGCTGGCGCTGGCGGCGGGCATTTCGCTCGCGCAACTGCCGAAAAAAGAGAAGGGGCCGCGCGCGCTGGCGGTGGTGGAGTTGTCCGCCGACGGGAAGGCTGCGGTGCGTCTGACGCCGATTGCCATCCTCGTCAGCGGCCGTTTCTGGGATGCGTCCATCTACCGCGCCGATCCTCGTCCTTTCGCGCTCGATCCCGGCAACGTCTACGAAGTCGAGCGCAGCGGCAAGCCACTGGGTTTTTTTACTATCAACGAGGCGCGCCAGATGCAGAGCCGGTGGATCGCCCAGGGCAACTGGCAGCCGGAGGTGGAGAAGCCCGCCGCGAAGCCGGCCAAGCCCGCAAAAGTGCAGGAACCGGTAGACGACGACCGACCGGTGCTGCACCGGCGCGAATCCGCGTCGCCCGCGCAAGAAACGCAGCCGGCTGCGAAGAACTCGCCCGCGTCGGTTTCCGCGCCTGCCGCACCTCCACCTGATGATCCCAATCGACCGGTGTTGCGGCGCGGCAGACCGACACCGCCTCCACGGGAGCAGCAGCCAGAGGAGAAGCCGGAAGCGGCGAACCAGCCGGCGGGTAAGACTTCGCCGCCAGCCGCCGCGGCGAAAGAAGGAGAATTGCTCGCCGCGATCTCGGACGCCGGCGGGCCCGATCCGCGTTCCTATACATATCCCGTGCAGCCGGACGAGCAGAAAAAACTAACCAAGGCAGTGACGGACATCGCTACGGCCGAGGTCGCGCGCTACGTCAAGAATACTCCCGCGCTGCGGTTTGCTCCCGCCGCTAATTTGGATCAAGCCGCAGTCCATGTTTTTGACCTTGACTCCAGCAACAACCCGCACGTGGTGTTGACGGCGCGAGTTCCTGCCGTGGCTGCGCCGCTGAAGGGTGCTAAGGCCGCCAAGACGCCCGCGCCGGACTTCTCCTTCTACGTGACCGTGGTGGGTCAAACCGATCTCTACGGCCAGATGCGCAAATTGTTCAGCTCGGTTACGGACAGCGGCCATCTCGATGCCTTCCCGCGCCTGGAGCTGATCGACGCCGTGGACGCCGAGGGCACTGGACGCGGTAACCTGCTGTTCCGCGCCTGGAGTGGCAGCTCGCCCAGCTACGAGCTCTACCATGTCGGGCCCGACTCGCTACGCAAGCTCTTTGACAGCGGCGGAGAATGAACAACCCTTCGTCCGCTCACAACACTTCGGCCAGCTTGCCCGCCGCGATCATCTCGGCCGCGCGCGCGAAGTCCGGCGCGAGCACGCGGTCGCGCTCTACCGGCGCACATACAGAACGAACCGCCGCAACTGCCTTCTGTCCGCGTGCGCTGGTCTTGAGCGGAGCCAGAAAATCCAGCGCCTGGGCGGCGGCGATGGCTTCAATCGCCAGCACGTTGGTCACGTTGGCGAGAATGCGCTTCAGCTTGAGCGCGCCGTTCATCCCCATGGAAACGTAATCTTCCTTGTTGCCCGAGGTGGTGATCGAATCCACCGACGCGGGATGCGCCAGCACTTTGTTCTCGCTGGCCAGTGCCGCGGCGGTCACCTGGGCCATCATGAAGCCGGAGTGCAGCCCGGCGCCGGGCGCCAGGAAGGGGGGCAGCCCCTCGTTCAGGGCAGGATTCACCAGCCGCTCAATGCGCCGCTCCGAGATGCCCGCGAGCGACGAGAGTGCAATGCCAAGAAAATCCAGCGCGAACGCCACCGGCTCGCCGTGGAAGTTGCCGCCGGAGAGAATGTCGCCGCTCCCGTCCTTCGCCGCAAAGACCAGCGGGTTGTCGACGGCGGAGTTCATCTCGACGTTGAAGACGTTTCGGCAGTGAGCGAGCGTGTCGCGGACAGCGCCGTGCACTTGCGGCATACAGCGCAGCGAGTAGGCGTCCTGCACGCGGCTGCAGGCGCGGTGCGATTCCCGAATCTGGCTGCCGGCCAGCATGCGCGTGAGGTTCTGCGCGGTATGCGCCTGCCCGGCATGAGGACGGACCTTTTGTATGCGCGGATCGAAGGCCACGTCCGTGCCGTACAGCGCGTCGAGGGTAAGCGCGCCGATCACATCGGCGCTATTGACCAGGATCTCGGCGGCAAGCAAGGCCAGTGTCCCAACTGCCAGCATGGCCTGCGTGCCGTTGATGAGTGAGACGGCTTCTTTTGCTTCGAGCACCAGCGGCGCGATGCGGGCGCGCCGCAAAGCTTCAGCACCGGAGATGCGTGCCCCTTCGAGATTAGCTTCGCCCTCCCCGATCGCTACGAGACCTAAGTGCGCAAGAGGCGCGAGATCGCCGCTAGCGCCCACGCTCCCCTGTGATGGAACCACGGGATGGACGCCGCGATTGAGCATTTCGCAGAGCCGGTCGATCAGCACCGGGCGCACGCCGGAGAAGCCCTTGGCGAGGGAGTTGGCGCGCAGCAGCATCATGGCGCGGGTCTCGCGCTCGCTGAGCGGATCGCCGACGCCGACCGCGTGCGAGCGCATCAGGTTAATTTGAAGTTCGCCGATCTGCTCGGCCGGAATACGCACCGTCGCCAGCTTGCCGACGCCGGTGTTGACGGCATAGGCCACCCGCTCCTGCGCGAGCTGATCTTCCACCACGGCGCGGGCGCGCTCGACCGCTTGCCGCGCATCGGCGGCCAGCAGCACCGGCCGGCGCTCGTACACGACCTCTCTCAGGTCTTCCAGGGTGAGGTCGTTGCCGTTGATGTGGAGAGCCTGCATGGTTTATTTCACCGCCGAGCCGCCGAGAGCGCCGAGTTGCATCGGCAAAAGAAGTTCTCGGCGACCTCGGCGTCTCGGCGGTGAATTATTGTCCCATCGCCCGCGCGAACGCCTCCCGATATTTGGCGGGCAGCTCGCGGCGCTGCAACTGCGCGTCGGTGACGATGTGCGTCGTCTCACCCTCGGCCAGCAGCGTCATGTCGGGCTCGCGGAAAATTTCATAGCCAAAGTGAATGAGCGAAGCGCGCAGGTTCTTGAAGAACGTGCGCACCAGGATTTCGTCGTCATAGCGCGCCGGGGCCTTGTAGCGGCAGCGCGCGTCCACTACGGCAATGTAGCAGCCGTCCTCGCGCTCCATGTCGCGGTAGGTGAAGCCGAGCTGGCGCAGGAACTCGACGCGTCCCACCTCGAACCAGATCAGAAAGTTGCTGTGATAGACCACGCCCATCTGGTCGGTTTCAACGTAGCGCACCCGCAGCCGCGTCTCGTTCATCAGGCAGCGGCGTGCGGCCTCGGGAGCGGACATCTACTTGCCACTCCAGCGCGGTTTGCGCTTTTCGAGAAAGGCGGTGATGCCTTCGCGGAAATCGTCGGTGGAGCGGATGCGCGCGTTTTCCTCTACCGCGAGCGCGATGCGGCGGTCGAGCGTCTCTTTGGCAAACGCTGAAAGCAGGCGCTTGGTCGCGCGCAGCGATGCCGGGCTCGCCAGCATGAGCGTGCCCGCTAGCTCGCGTGCCCATTCCATGAGCTGTTCACCGGATACAACATCGGTCACGATGCCGAGTCCCTTGGCCTCCTCGGCGGAGAAGATGCGTCCAGTCATCAGCAGGTCGCGAGCGCGCTTCTCGCCCACCTGCTGAATGAGAAAAGTGGAGACAATGGCCGGCAGGAAGCCAATTTTTACTTCCGTGTAGCCAAACTTGGCTTCGTCGGATGCAACCGTAAAGTCGCAGAGCGTGGCGATGCCGCATCCTCCGCCCATGGCCGCTCCATTCACCGCCGCGATCGTTGGTTTGGGAAATTCATAGATGGAGCGGAACAGCTTGGCCATGGTTTGCGAGTCCGCCAGATTTTGAGCGGACGAGCGAGTAGTGATGGCGCGAAGGTTGTCGAGGTCCATCCCCGAACAGAACGCCATACCGGCGCCGGTGATGATAAGCACTTCGGCGTCGGAGCGCTCTGCCGCCGCCAGTGCGAGGAACAACTCCTCGATCAGTTCATAGCTGATGGCATTGCGCTTTTCAGGACGGTTGAAGGTCAGGGTGGCGACGCGGTCGGATTCGGTGAGGAGGATGGTCTTGAGATCCATACTTAGAGTACCGAGTACCAAGTACCGAGTACCGAGTGCTGCACGGATGCCTCCCGCGTCCTGTTTCCTGCTTTCTACCTACTGTTTCACCGGCGCCGCATGCTTGTCGGTGATGTCGGCGTTCATCTTCAGCACCGCGTCGAGCGGCTTGCGGATGGGCAGGTCGACTTCCCGGCTCGCGAGCGCCTCCAGCACTACTTCAGTCGGGATGTTGCCCACCAGCAGGTCCTGCGCGAAGGGACATCCGCCCACCCCGCCGATGGCTGAGTCGAAGCGGCGGCAGCCGGAATCATAGGCCGCCAGGATTTTCTCGGCCGTGTCCTCGCGCCGTCCGTGAAGGTGCACTCCGATCTCGACAGCGGGGAATTGCGGCACCACGGCCGAAACCACGTCTTCGATCCGCTCGGCATCGGCGAGGCCCACGGTGTCGGCCAGCGATATGGCGCTAACGCCCATGTCGGCAAGCAGGCGCACGGCCTCGACCACCTCGCCTGGATTCCAGGGGTCGTCATAAGGATTGCCGAACGCCATCGAGATGTAGGCCACTACGCCCATGCCCACGCTGTCGGCATCCTGCTTGATCTTTTCCAGCGTTTCGATGGATTCCTCCAGCGTCTGCCGCGCATTGTTCTTCAGGAAGGTCTCAGAGACCGAGTACGGATACCCGACCACGGTCACGGTTTCGCTGTTGATGGCGCGCTCCATGCCGCGTTCGTTGACCACGATCCCGATGATCTCCACGTCATCGGGCGGATCGAGTTCGCGTAGCACTTCCTCCGAGTCGGCCATTTGCGGCACCGCTTTGGGCGAGACGAAGGAGACCGCATCCAGATGCTTGAAGCCCGCGCCGATCAGCGCGCGTAGGTATGCCACCTTGACTGGCGTGGGAATCAGCCCTGCCAGCCCTTGCCAGGCGTCGCGCGGGCACTCGATCAGTTTGATTCTCTCAATCACGCTGGTCCCCGAAAGACCTACCACGGAGACACAGAGGCACGGAGAGGTTGAGCCATTCAATCATTGGGCAGGTCATACGAACTCTACGACTCAAGACCACTCTCTCTTCCGATTCCTCCGTGTCTCAGTGCCTCTGTGGTGGACTTTGTTGAAATAAAACCTACCACGGAGACACGGAGGCACCGAGATCAAAGAACTCTTCGGACAATGCCTCGCGACAGCAACTCAACTTTGAAATTGAAGAGCAGTCCTACTTTTCTGCCTGTCATCTTGAGATAGGTCATCAATTGTGCGACATGTACCGGCAACACCCGTTCGACGCACTTCAATTCCAAAATCACTGCGTCTTCTACGACCACGTCCAGTCGGTAGCCACATTCAAGTTTTAGTCCCTTGTACTCGACCGGAAGCGGGACTTGGCGCTCAAATTCGATGCCGCGCTGCCGAAATTCGTGACAGAGGCACTCTTCATAAGCTGATTCCAGCAGTCCAGGACCAAGCTCTCGGTGCACTTCGATAGCGGCACCGATGATCTTGTTCGTAAGTTCCTCAAGAACAAGTCCCCTCTGTGTCTCCGTGCCTCCGTGGTGGGTGTCGTCGATGGCGTCGTCGTTCACGTCTGCAGTACTCCCACCTTGAACTCGGCCACGTCGGGATTCAGCGCTGCAGCTTCGAGTGCCCGCACGATGGCGTCGCGCGTCTCCATGGGATCGATGATGCGGTCGATCCACAGCCGGGCGGCGCCGTAGCGCGGGTCTTGCTGCGCGTCGTAGGTCTGCTTCACCGACTCGTACAACGCTTTCTTTTCCTCGTCGCTCAGCTTCTTGCCGCCGCGCTCCAGTTGCTTGAGCTTGATCTCGACCAGCGTTCCAGCGGCCGAGTCGCCGCTCATGACGGCATAGCGCGCGCTCGGCCAGGCGAACATGAAGCGCGGATCATAGGCCTTGCCACACATGGCGTAGTGTCCGGCGCCGAAGGAGCCGCCGATGATGACAGCGATCTTCGGTACCACGGAATTCGATACCGCATTCACCATCTTGGCGCCCGCCTTGATAATGCCGCTCCATTCGGCGTCGCGTCCGACCATGAAGCCGTTAACGTCGTGCAGAAAGATCAGCGGCACCAGGTTCTGGTTGCAGTCCATGATGAAGCGCGCGGCCTTCTCCGCCGACTCGGTGTAGATCACGCCGCCGAACTCCACGCGCTTCTGTCCGTGATCATCGAGCACGGTGACGTGCTTCTTCTGGTTGGCGACAATGCCCACGGCAAAGCCGCCGATGCGCGCGAAGCCGCAGATCAGGGTCTCGCCGTATTCCGCCTTGTACTCGTCGAAGCGGCCGCCGTCCAAAATGCGCGCCAGGATGTCCTTCATATCGTAAGGACGCGCGGGATCGGATTCGTAAATGCCATAGAGCTCTTCGGCGGAATGCAGCGGCGGCTCGGGCTGCTTGCGGTCCCAGACGGATTGGCGGCGATAGCCCATCTTCTCCACCAGCGAGCGGATGCGCACAATGCAGGCTTCGTCGTTGGGCTCGCGGTAATCGATGGTGCCGGAAATCTGCGCGTGCATGGCGGCGCCGCCCAGGCTCTCGGCGTCAACTTTCTGCCCAATGGCGGCCTGCACCAACGCCGGCCCGGCGAGGAAGAGGCCGCTGCCGTCGGTCATCAGGATGTGATCGCACATCACGGGAAGGTATCCGCCGCCGGCCACGCACATGCCCATGATGGCCGCGATCTGCGGAATGCCCTTGGCCGACATCACCGCGTTGTTGCGAAAGACGCGGCCGAAATCGTCGGTGTCGGGGAACACGTCCTCCTGCAGGGGCAGGAAGACACCGGCAGAGTCCACCAGGTAGATGGTCGGGATGCGGTTCTCGAGGGCGATGTTCTGCGCGCGGATTACCTTCTTCGCCGTCATGGGGAAGAAAGCGCCGGCTTTCACAGTGGCGTCGTTGGCGATGATCATCAGCAGCCGGCTGTGGATGCGAGCCAGCCCGGTGATCACGCCCGCCGCCGGAGCGCCGCCCCATTCCTCGTACATGCCGTGAGCGGCGTAGAGGCCAAGCTCGAACAGTTCCGTGCCCGGATCGAGCAGCAGAGCGATACGCTCGCGCGCCGTCAGGCGCCCTTTCTTGTGCTGCGCTTCGATGGCCTTCTCACCACCGCCGTCGCGGATCTTCTCCTCGTCGTTGCGACAACTAGCGACCAGTTCGGCCATGTAGCGCATGTTCCGCTCGTAGCGCGCAGAAGTGGCATCCACGGTGGATTTCAGGATGTTGGGCGGAAGCTCGGCCGAGGCGGGCTGGGAATGGTCGGGCATCAAGAGGATGGCTTACGGTACAACAGCGGCGCAAGCGGGCGCAAACGTCTCGCGGGGGCCGGCGAGCATCCAATCCGGGGATGCATCCCGTCCAACGGCCAAGCGGCAAGATTTGGGGAGGCACTTCATGGCTGACGAAAACAAGCAAAAGCTCAAAGACGATCCCAATCCAACTCAACCGGGAGACGAACGCGAGAAGCGGGAAAGAGGGATGGACCAGACTATCGAGGATACGTATCCGGCGAGCGATCCGCCTTCCACGATTCCCGATCCCGAGGAAGATTCCGAGGCGGCATAGCTCATCGATCGATCCAGTGCTGGACGCAGCGCAGCGCTTCTGCAACTGGATCGTCCGAGAGGCGGTCCACCAGCCCATAGCGCAGAGCGCGGCGTGCGTCCACCTTCTCGGCGGGAACGAACATCTCGCTCGCCCGGGCAGCGCCAATGCGCCGCGCCAGCCGCTGCGTGCCTCCCCAGCCGGTGATCAGGCCGAGTGCGGCGCCCCGATGTCCGAAGATGGCATGCGGCGAAGCGATGCGGTGATCGCAGGCCAGCGCCAGGTCCATGCCTCCGCCCATGCAATAACCGTTGACGGCGGCGATCACGAGGGCGGGAAATTCGTCCACCGTATCGGTCATCATCTGCCCCGCTTGCGAGAAGGCGAACGCCTCCGCGCCGTCCAGCGTGGCGATCTCGTTGAGGTCGGCTCCAGCGGAAAAGAACTTCTGATTTCCAGTGATGATGAGCGGGCGCGGGGAGTGCGCCAGCTCCTGGACGGCCTTTGCCAGCGACTGCACGCAAGCGCGCGTTAGGCGGTTGGTGCCGTCCTCGGAGGTGAGGCGCAGGATGGTGGCGCCGTTGGTGGTTTCGATTTGGAAGTATTCGGATGCCAATTGCTAAGCGCTAATGGCTTTTTAGAGGGCGGCCACGCCGCGCGGCTTCACGTTCTTGCGGATGAAATCCACGATCTGATCCATGGGCGTGCCCGGAAGGAAGATGGCAGCCACACCTGCCTGCTTGAGAGCGGGGATATCCTGATCGGGGATGATGCCGCCGATGACGACCAGCACGTCGTCCATTTTGTTCTGCCGCAGCAGTTCCATGACGCGCGGCATGATGGCATTGTGCGCGCCCGACAGGATAGAAAGGCCGATGACGTGCACATCTTCCTGCAGCGCCGCATGAACGATCATCTCCGGGGTCTGCCGCAGGCCGGTATAGATGACTTCCATGCCGGCATCGCGCAGCGCGCGCGCAATCACCTTGGCGCCACGGTCGTGGCCGTCCAGACCGGGCTTGGCGACAAGAACGCGGATCTTCTTCTCAGCGGGCATTTGGTGGGGCTTGCAACTAAGTAGGATACAACAAGGGATTGGGTAATTGCGTAATTTGGTAATTGGGGAATTGAAAACGGCTGGAACAGCCGTTCCTGGAGCGTTTCAATTACCCAATTACCCACTTACCCAATCACACAATCGTCTCTCCGCTTCTCCACAGATACCAGCACGCCACCGAGCAGTAGGGATGCCAGGTGCGCGCCAGCTTCACGATCTGCTTGTGATCAGGGAGCTTCCGTTTGCGGTAATTCTTCATGATGGCGGCGCGCACGCCGTAGTCGGCGGTGGGCAGGATGTTGGGACGGCGCAGGGCGAACATCAGGAACATCTGCGCTGACCACACGCCGATGCCCTTCACGCGCGTCAGGTGCTCGATCACCTCTTCGTCAGACATCTCGGGCAGGCGCGCGAAATCGATCTCACCCGATCGCGTGCGCTCCGCCAGATCGCGGATGTAGGAGAGCTTCTGCCGCGAAAGGCCGGCGGCGCGCATCTGCTCCGGCGTCAGCGCCAGGATCGTCTCAGGCGTTAGTGTGCCGCCGGCGGCCGCCACCAGCCGGTCGTAGATGGTCTTAGCTGCTTTGCCATTCAATTGCTGAAAAGCAATAGAGCGCACCATGCTCTCGAACGTCGGCTCGCGGAAGGTCAGGCGGCATGGGCCGACACGCTCGATGATGGCGGCCAATACGGGGTCGGATTTCTTGAGGTGGCGGACAGCGTGTCGCATCGGAAGTTATAGATTTCCTGCGGAGCCACGAAGACACAGAGAAAATGTAGCGCCGCCGTCTCGGCGGCTGTCACGCGGGCGTCTCGCCCGCGCATCGGGCCGGCGGGACGCCAGCGCTACGTGATGCTGACTTCCGTGTAGATCCCGTACACCTGCTTCAGCGCTTCGCAGATTTCGCCCACGGTGGCGTAGGCGCGGACGGCATCAATAATGTAGGGCATGGTGTTGGCGTCGGAGATCTTGCCGTCGGCGCGAACCTGCGGGTCTTGAGCTGCGGCTTTCTTCAGCGAGTCGAGGCGGCGCTGGACTTCTTCGTTGGAGCGGCGTGCGCGCAGCTTCTTCAGCTTTTCCTCCTGCTGGCGGGCGACGTTCTCGCCGATGTAGAGGATCTCCGGCGTCTTCTCGTCGATGACGAAGTCATTGACGCCGACGGTGATCTTTTCCTTCGCCTCGGCCGCGCGCTGGTACTGGTACGAGGCCTCGGCAATTTCCTTCTGCGGATAGCCGCGCTCGATGGCCTTCACCATACCGCCCATGGCGTCGAGCTTCTCGAAGTAATCGAAGGCACCCTTCTCCATGTCGAGGGTCATGCGCTCGACGAAGTAAGAGCCGCCCAGCGGGTCGATGGTCTGCGCCACGCCCGATTCATAGGCGATGATCTGCTGCGTGCGCAGCGCGATGCGCGCGGCGTCGGCGGTGGGCAGGGCGAGCGCTTCGTCGTAGGCGTCGGTGTGCAGCGATTGTGTTCCGCCGAGTACGGCGGCCATCGCCTGCAGGGCCACGCGGGCGATGTTGTTCATCGGCTGCTGTGCCGGCAGCGACACGCCCGCGGTCTGCGTATGGAAGCGCAGCAGCCAGGTGCGCTCTTTCTTGGCGTGGAAGCGGTCCTTGGCCAGCCGATACCAGATCTTGCGGGCGGCACGGTACTTCGCGATTTCCTCGAAGAAATCGTTGTGCGCGTTGAAGAAGAAGCTGAGACGCTGTCCGAACTCGTCGAACTTGAGGCCGCGGCGCAGCGCCCACTCCACGTACTCGACGCCATCATAGATGGTGAACGCCAGCTCCTGCAGCGCGGTCGAGCCGGCCTCGCGAATGTGGTAGCCGCTGATGGAGATGGTGTTGAAGCGCGGGGTGAACAGCGAGCCGAATTCAAACGTGTCCACCACCAGCCGCATGGAAGGCGCCGGGGGATAGATGTATTCCTTCTGCGCGATGTATTCCTTGAGGATGTCGTTCTGGATGGTGCCCGAGATCTTCTTCCAGTCGGCGCCCTGTTTTTCCGCAACCACCAAGTACATCGCCCACAGCACGGAGGCGGGCGAGTTGATAGTCATCGAGACCGTGGTCTTCTCCAGGTCGATTCCGTTGAAGAGGATTTCCATGTCCTCGAGCGAATCGATAGCCACGCCGCACTTGCCGACCTCGCCTTCGCTGGCGGCATGGTCGGAGTCGTAACCCATGAGCGTCGGCAAATCGAACGCCACCGAGAGCCCGCCGCTGCCGGACGCCAGCAGGTACTTGTAGCGGCGATTGGTTTCCTCCGGCGAGGCGAAGCCGGAGAACTGGCGCATGGTCCAGAGCCTGCCGCGATAGCCGCTGGCGTGAATGCCGCGGGTGTAGGGCGGCTGGCCGGGATAGCCCAGATAGCGCTCGTACTCCCAATCCTCGGGCAGATCGGCCTGCGTGTAGAGCCGCCGAACCGGCTGACCGGAGATGGTGGTGTAGCGGGCATGCCCCTGTTCATCTAGGTTTACACCGCTCGGCTTGCCGATGGGCTTCTCAGGGTTTTTCTCCAACGAAGGCAGCAGGGTGTTCTCCGCCCACTGCTTTTCGGAGGCCGCAGGGTCGCGTCCTTCAAATACTTCCTGGATCGGACTTTCCGCGACGGGTGGCTTGTGAGGCTTGTCTTTGGGCGTCATGGAGGCGGCCAGTTAAGCTGCAATCATAGAAGATGCGGAAAACCGGGGCAAGGAGATCAGGGGATGATGTGGGATAACGGAGGTGCTAGAGTTAGTGGTCATGGCAAATCATTCTGGCGCCAAGCGGGCGGTTAAAGCCCGTGGGACAAACTCAGTTCGCACGACGAAGCAGCAGATATACCGTGTCGTGTTTGACCGCGAAGAAGATGGGCGCTGGATCGCCGAGGTCCCGGCGCTTCCCGGCGTGATGGTTTATGGCAGCAGCAAGCAAGAGGCGTTGTTGCGCGTGCAGGCTCTAGCCTATCGTGTTATCGCCGACAGGATCGAAGACGAGAAGAAGCTGCAGAATTCCGTGAAGTTCGCTTCAGCATGAGCAAATGGCCGAGCACGAAGGCCAAACGAGTCTATCGAGCGCTCCTGCGAATCGGCTGGAGGCCTAAGCCCCAGAAGAAGGGCTCTTCCTATGTGCAACTTGAGCGTGCTGGGTTTGCCGAGTTCACTTGGGCGTTCCACGATGCAGAAGAAATCGGCCCGGTGATGCTGACGAAAATTGCGAAGCGTACTGGCCTCACCTTCGAGGACCTGTAGCGCTGGTTTTGGCTTCAGTCCGAATTCGCGCCAGCTCCCACGCCTTGGCGTATTTCCAACTGACGTAGGCCGAGTGATAGAGGTGCAGCAGCAGGCCCTCGCGGCCATCCAGCAGTCCCAGCCGGAGGAAGTAGTTGTAAGCGAAGGTCGCAAGCGGATTGACCACGATGTTGAGCAAACTGAATCGGCCGCGGCCCTGGGCGACTGCGATCTCGGCCCCCAGGGACGAATAGCGGTTCATGTGCTGGATGTAGCCTTCGAGCGTGGGATAGGCACGGTGTATCAAAGCGTGGTTGAGCGTGCCGGTAGGACCGTCTACCTGAACCGTCTCATGCACCGGGCGATCCGCAAAGCGGCCCTGGCCGCGGCGGAACAGGCGCAGCTTGCGGTCGGGATAGAAGCCGCCATGGCGCATCCAGCGCCCGAGAAAATAATTCTTGCGGGGCAGGTAGTAACCGTTTACCGGCGGGTTGTGGTCGAGGACCTGCCGAATCTCCTCCATCAATTCAGGCTCGACGGCCTCGTCGGCGTCGAGCGAAAGCACCCAATCGCCAGTCGCTTTATCGAGGCCGGAGTTCTTCTGGGCTGTGTAGCCCTTCCATTCTTCCGTGAACGTCTTGGTCCCGAAGGCGCGGGCGATCTCCAGGGTGCGATCGGTCGAACCGCAGTCCAGCACGATGCGCTCGTCGGCCGCGCGCACGCTCTCCAACAAGGCGCCGATGTTCGCTTCTTCGTTAAGCGTGATGACCGCCACGGAGAGGGTCACGCGGAAAGCATAGAGTACCGAGTACCGAGTACCAAGTACCGAGTAAGGCAGAAATCCCTGTTGTACTTCCCACTCGGTACTCGCAACTCGGTACTTTCTTACTTTTGCGGCGGTTGCATCGCCGGGGGCTCTGCGGTCTCCTGCCGCTGCTGGATACCAGGCACAGCGGGCATGCGCGTGACCTTGCCGGCTTCGGCGTCGGCGATCTCGACGCCATTGTGGGTGAGTGTCAGCCCCATGACCCGGTCCAGCTCGACCCTGGACTTCTCATAGGCGGCCATGCCGATGACCACGTTGGCCTCCGCCTGTGCCAAGTCGCGCTGAGCTTGCAGCACCAGGGTATTGGTGGAAGCACCGAGGGCGTATTTCTTCTGCTCCGCGTTGAGCGACTCGTCAGCGAGCTGGCGTGCACTGCTGGCTGCGTCCACCCGGGCGCGGTTCTGCTGCACCGAGAATTGGGCGTTGCGCACCTGGATGGCAATCTGGTTCTGGAGCTGCTGCAGCCGCATCTGCGCCTGGCGATATTCCAGTTCGGAGCGCACCTGGTCGGCCTGCGCCGAGCGGTTGCGGATGGGGATGTTGACGTTCAGCCCAACTGCATAGTCAGGCGCGTTGTAGCCGAACAGATTCGAGAACGCGTCGCTGAAACCACTAGGCAGCGGTCCCGGCGCGGGTGTGCAAATGCCGGGAGTGCCCGGTCCGACTGGTGGACATATCGACAAAGGATTGGCATTGCCCGCTAGAGCGTTGGCGCCGTACCAGGCGACCAGGTCCACGGTGGGCAATAGCTCGTTGCGCGCCGCTCTCTTAGTGATGTCGCGGTTGGTCAGGTCGATGCGCGACTGGGCTAAGTCCGGACTGTGTTGCAGCGCGTCGGTGATCAAGTCCTGAACGGGCACCACCGGCTCCTGCTTCGGCAGTTCCATGGTGCTGGTGGGGATAACCGGAGCGGAGGCCAGTTGCGCGTCGGTCATGTTGCGGGTAAGCGCGTTTTTCATCAGCAACTGCTGCAGTTGCAGGTTGGTTTGGGAGACGATCAGGTCCTGCTGTCCGGAAGCCACGGCGGATCGGGCGCGCGTAACTTCGATAGGCGCCAGCGTGCCAATTTCTACCTGCTTCTTGTTGTCAGAAAGCGTCTTTTCCGCCAGCCCCAGCGAGCGTTCCTTGACCCGTACGTCGTCATAAGCACTGACGAGGTCCCAATAGATATTTTCGATCTGCGCCACGGTGTTGATGGCCTGCGAGCGGAAGGCCACGTCGGAGATCTCGCGGTTGTTCTTGGCGATGGTGATGAAACGCCGGTTGGCGTTGATGCTCAGTCCCTGCAGCAGGTGCTGGGTAAAGGTGATCCGCATGCCGCTGCTGATCAGTGGACTAAGCTCGGTAAAGAAGCTATTTGTGGTCTGCCGCTGGTTGTTGAAGGTGACGGAGTAGGTTGTGCCGGTGGGCAAGTATTGCGTCCATCCGAAATTGGCAGTGCCGGTGTTCTGGGCCAAGGCGGTCGCGCCACTAACGCCAGCAAACGGATTGGCGGTGGGCGACACGAGGTGCTCGATGGTCAAGGTGGATGTCAGGATGGGATCGTAGGAGCCGATCGGCGGACCGGCGCCCAGGGTCGAGGTCACCAGCCCGGAAGCACCGGTGCCGGCGCCGCCGGTGGCCGCAGAAGTACCGCCTGCGCCTGCTCCGGTGGAAGTTGCTCCCACACCGCCGGCGCCGATGGTGCCTACGCCACCGCCGGGCGTGCCTTGCACCAAACCGGTGTTGACGCCTCTAGTGGCGGCGCCTGACTTGGCTCGCAGGATGTCGGTATCGGCGATCGGCAGGTTGTAGCGCGCGATGGCCAAGTCGAGATTGTTCTCCAGCGCCAGGGCGATGGCGTCATCCAGGGACAGGTAAAGCTTCCCGTCTTTGATCAACTGGTCAATACGTGCGCTGTTGGCGACGTTGGGCTCAGGCACGTGCCGGGACTGGTACGGACCAATCAGGTTGGGGAATTGGGGCACCGGCTTGGAATAATCGGTGGCCTGCGCCAACATGGGCTGGCCGGTGGCCGCTAGCAACAGGGCAATCGCCGCCACCAGAAACAAGACTCGGAAAGAGCGCATTCAATCATCTCCGGAAAGCAATTAGTTCTTCCTACAGACTGCAACACACAAGAATCGTTACCCGCTGATACGCAAGGAAGTCACTGAGGGTTTCATTTTTCCGCCGCGCTGCACACGCGGCTAATCTCTCTGGGAAGTGGGATAGTATATCCCACCGGTTCAGGCAGTCGGTTTGCTCCGTGACCAGCTCGATTGCCGAGATCGGCACCTATGGTGCGCACCTTGAAGATCACCCTGGCCTACGATGGCAGCGACTTCCACGGGTGGCAAGTGCAGCCTGAGCGCGCCACCATCCAAGGCGCGCTGGCCACGGCCCTGGAGCACGTGACCGGGACGAAGCTCCTGCCGCAGGGGTCGGGCCGCACCGACGCTGGCGTTCACGCGCTGGCCCAGGTAGCTTCCTGCCAGCTCAATGCCGGCATCCCGACGGAAAGCTTGCAGCGCGCGATCAACCACGTACTGCCGTCGGCCATTCGCGTGCTAAGCGTCGAGGAAGCCGCGCCCGAGTTCCACGCGCGCAAATCAGCGCGGGCCAAAACCTATCGCTACCGGATTTATCGGGGCGAGGTTTGCCCGCCGTTCCTGGCGCGCTACGTTTATCACTACCCTTATCCGCTGGACGAAGAGGCGATGCAGGTTGCGTCCGCCGTCGTCGTCGGCGAACATGACTTCACGTCGTTCGCCGCCGTCGATCCGGAGCGCGACTGCGAGGCGAATGAGACCTCGAACGTGCGCACAATTTACTCGTCGCAATGGGTCCGGGACGGGGAAGAACTTATCTATACTGTCCGAGGGAGCGGATTCCTTCACCATATGGTAAGGAACTTGGTGGGCACGTTCCTGCTCGTGGGCAAAGGCACGCTGGATGGCGCAGGAATGGCGCGCATCTTGAAGGCTCGCGACCGCTCCGCCGCCGGCCCGACCGCGCCGGCCTGCGGCCTGTACCTGGTGAGTGTGGAGTATTGAAGATCGGGAGATCGGGAGAATCGGTCATCGGGTGGTGGGGTCATTGGGTGATTGGGTGATCGAAGCCCGGCAGGACTGAAGCACGCGAAGCGTGCGCAAGAACGTAGCCCACGGCGCAAGCCGTGGGATTCCGAATGAAGTGAAGAAAGCCTGTGAAGCAGGCGAAAGAATGTGGAATGCCAACCGACGTCCAGATCGGTGTGAGGCGCGTGGTCTCGCGCAATCCCGCTACCGGCGAAGATTCTGCGCGAATTCGAGTGCGCGAACGCGGCCGAGGTCAGCGCGGCCGTTGAACGTGCGCGCGCGGCTCAACCCGCATGGAACGGAATCGGCATTCGGGCGCGGGTCGAGATCCTGCGCCGTTTCCAGCGCCTCCTGCACGAGAAAAAAGACGAGATCTCCCGCACCATCACTCGCGAGAACGGCAAGCCACAGGTCGAGGCGCTGGTCACCGAGGTGCTGGTAGTTCTGGACGCGGCGCGCTTCCTCATCGAGAACGCGCACGCCCTGCTCAAGCCGGAGCCGGTGCCCCACGGCAACCTGATCATGAAGGCGAAGGCGGCGCACCTCATCCGCGAGCCCTACGGGGTGATCGGGATCATCTCTCCGTGGAATTACCCGTTTTCGACTCCGGCGACGGAAAGCCTGGCGGCCCTGGTAGCGGGGAACGCGGTGGTGATTAAGCCCTCGGAATTCACGCCGCTGTCGGCGCTGGAGCTGGCGTCGCTGCTACACGAGGCTGGCGTGCCGCGCGAGGTTTTTCAGGTGTTGGTCGGCGACGGTTCTACCGGCGGCGCGCTGGTTGATTCGCCCATCGACAAGATCATCTTCACCGGCAGCGTGCGGACGGGCAAGCGCGTTGCCCAGGCTGCCGCTGGGAAACTGCTTCCCATAGTGCTGGAGCTGGGCGGCAAGGATCCCATGCTGGTGCTGGACGATGCCGACCTCGAGGTAGTCACGAGCGCCGCTCTCTGGGGCGCGTTCATGAACGCAGGCCAGACCTGCCTCTCGGTCGAGCGCTGTTACGTTCACCGCAGTTTGTACGAAAAGTTCCTGGCCGCGGTGGCGGAGAAGACGCGCAAGCTGCGCCTGGGCAATGGCATGGATCCCGAAACCGACGTCGGCCCCATGATCCACGAGCAGCAGTTGCGGGTGGTGGAAGCGCACGTGGCGGACGCCCTCGCCCGCGGCGCTCGCTTGCTCGCGGGCGGCCGGCGCCTGCCCGAACTCGGCACCGAACTTCTACGCTCCCACCGTGCTCGCCGGCGTCACCCACGAGATGCAGATCATGCGGGAAGAAACTTTCGGGCCGGTGCTGCCGGTAATGCCATTCGACGACGATGACGAAGCAGTCCGGCTGGCCAACGATTCCGAGTTCGGACTGGCGGCCAGCGTCTGGACCAGTGACCGCCGCCGCGGCGAAGCCCTCGCCCTCCGCATCGAGGCGGGCACGGTCATGGTCAACGATGTGATCAGTTGCTTCGGCATCAGCGAGGCGCCGCACGGCGGCGTCAAGTCCAGTGGCATAGGCCGAACCCACGGCCGGCTGGGCTTGGAAGAGATGGTCTGGATCAAGTATCTGGATTCCGACCGGCTGCCGCGCGTGCCCAAGGTATGGTGGTTCGGCTATGGCAGCGAATTCGCGCGGCAGATGGAAGGCTTCGTAGACTTTCTGTTCTCTAACCGATGGACAAGGCGCCTCAGCGGCGGACTGCGCTCTTTGCGAGCATACTTCCGGAAGGGAAGACTCTAGCTACTTGCTCGCGTACTGCTCCGTGCCCAGAAAGTGCAGCGAGACGTAAGGCTCGTTGCCCACCACCCAACTGTCGTGCCCGGGAGGTCCGGGCGGAATGTAAAAGAGCGTGCCGGCGCGAAGTTCGTGGACGGTGCCGTCATCCATCGCAGCCGTGGCACAGCCGCTGAGCACCAGCCCAACATGCTCGACGTTGCAGCGCGATGCTCCGACAGTTGGTCCAACATGAAGCGACCACTTCCATCCCGGTTGGTAAGTGGCGCGGCCAATGGTCATGCCCCCGATGCGAACCAGTTCGAATTTTCCTTTTTCGAACGTCCGCACCTCGTCGGGCTCTTCAAAACGCTTAAGAACTGTTTCAATCATCGCCCTATCTCCCGAGCACTCATGTCAGTTTAAATCGCCGTAACGACCGGTGTCTCCGCAATCAGGTTCCGCGCGATTTCGGCGATGGTTTCGGTCCAGGGTGGAGCCCGCTTGTACGCATCTAGTAAAATAGCCTGCACTGGTGTGGGTGCAACGTCATCATAGGAGATTAAGACTTCGTGGCCACAAGTCAGACGCAGGTAGCTCAGCTCCCCAACCATAAAGTGAAGATCAAGAAGCCAGGCCAGCGCGCCTGCAACGAGAAAGACGCCAAGGGCAAGCTTTGCGGCGGGCACCTGAAGCGCTGGTATTACATGGCCGACGTTAAGGAGCAGGCCTGCGGCGACGTCGCGAAGGCGTTCGGGCCGGACGCCGAGATCTATCGCTGCGAACATTGCAAGACGCTCTATCTGCCCAACGCCGAGGACCCCAGCGGGCTGAATGTGGCGGGGCAGGGGCAGATCTCGACTTTCGGACTTACGTTGCCGCCGAAGAAGTAAGTACCGAGTACCGAGTTGCGAGTACCGAGTGGCCAAGACCAAGAACCATGCACTCGGTACTCGGTACTCGCAACTCGGTACTGCCCTAATGAATCGCTCCGACCTGATCTACGACTGGAACCAGGTGTCCGCGCTGCAGGTCATGCCGCGCGGGCCGGTGCAGCTCAATGACGAGTCGCTGCGGGACGGCCTGCAGTCTCCCTCCGTGCGCGATCCTTCGATCGAAGAAAAGATCGAGATCCTGCACCTGATGGAGTCCTTGGGCATCGATTCCCTCGACTTGGGCCTGCCGGGCGCCGGCCCGCGGGCGCAGGCCGACGTGGAGGCGCTGGCGCGCGAGATCGCCCGGGCGCGGTTGAAGATCAAGGGCAACTGCGCCGCCCGCACTCACCAGAACGACATTCGTCCCATTGCCGAGATCGTGCAGAAGACCGGCGTGCCCATCGAGGCGGCGACCTTCATTGGCTCCAGCCCCATCCGCCGCTATACCGAGGACTGGACGGACGATTTTCTGCTGCGCACCACCGAGAGCGCCGTCAAATATGCGCGCTCGCTGGGGCTGGAGGTGATGTACGTCACCGAGGACACTTCGCGCTGCGATCCCGCGACCATCAAGCGGCTGTACTCGACCGCCATCAACGCCGGAGCGCGCGCCATCGTGGTCTGCGACACCTGCGGCCACGCCACGCCCATGGGCGTTTTCGCGCTGATGCGGTTCGTGCTCGACGAGGTGGTGAAGCCCTCGGGCGAAAAGATTCGCGTGGACTGGCACGGCCACTGCGACCGCGGGCTGGCGGTCGCCAACTCGCTGGCGGCGCTGGCCGCGGGCGCCGATTGCGTGCACGCCTGCGCCATCGGCATCGGCGAACGCGTCGGCAACACCCAGATGGACCTGATGCTGGTAAACCTGAAGCTCATGGGCGTCCCGCCGTGGGACCAGCAGGACCTGACGCGCCTCAAGGATTATTGCCAGGCGGTTTCGCGGGCCACTGGCGTGCCGATCCCCAAGAATTATCCGGTCGTGGGCGAGGACGCCTTCCGCACCGCCACCGGGGTGCACGCCGCCGCCGTGATCAAGGCGCTCAAGAAAAACGATATTGAGCTAGCCAACACGGTCTATTCCGGCGTACCCTCGCACTTCTTTGGTTTGCAGCAGGAGATCGAGATCGGCCCTATGAGCGGCAGGTCGAACATTCTGTTCTGGCTGGAACGCCGGGGATTGCCGGCGCCGCCCGAGGCAGTGGACCGCATTTTCGAGCGCGCCAAGCAGTCGAACCGCCTGCTGACCGAGCAGGAAATCCTGGCCTGTTGCAACGGGTCTTCTGGGACCTCCACCTAAACGCCATGTCTACGCACTCCGCTCCCGGTAGCCGGCTCGAACCGCAAGCCAGGCTGGACATCAACTTTCCTGCCGAAGTGCAGCGCGTTTCTGAAGTCGTCGACAAAGTCGTCGCCCTGGTGCGCGAGCTGCACGGCGAGACCGACAAAGAGCCGGAGCTTGCCCTGGCGCTCACCGAGGCTTTGGCCAACGCCGTCAAGCACGGCAGCAAGAACAATCCAGCACTCAATGTGCAATGCCAGGTGTTTACCGAGGGCCCGGCAATGACCATCATCGTGCGCGATTCCGGCCCAGGATTCGATCCCTCGAGCGTCGCCAATCCTCTCGAGAGCGCCGGCCTGACCGCCGACCATGGCCGCGGTCTGCACATGATCCGCCAGCTCGTGGACGAAGTCCGCTTCGAGCGCAACGGGGCGGAAATCCGGATGATTAAGCGGTTCTAAATAAAGGCCGCAGAAGACTCTCCACTGCGGTAGTCGGACACGGCGCACCATTTCCTGGAAGCGTGGCACATTACTTAGTAAATCCAGTCTGGGATCTATTTTCCGATAGCCCTGAAGAGTTGAGCGTTCTCGGAAGGCTTGCTCCAGTGCGTCAAACGCCCGACCTTATCAGCCAATCCGACGTACACGATAGCCGCTTCGGTTACTTCGAGAGTTAGTTTGCCATCACCGATTTCGAGGCGCAAGCACTTCGCGTCGTCTGCGTGCCTCTGTTCACACGATTTATACTCATGACGCAAAGAAGCTTTCGCGTTGTCACTACGCTCTTTTAGTGTTGCAGCGTTTTCAACCTCTCCAAGCGCCGCCGCAGCAAACCCTTCTGTTCATAGACGAGGCCCATTCCCTCAATGAGCAAGCCAGAACTTCGGATCCTCCTTCAGCACATTCTGCAGTTGACCCATAGCGGCATCGTATCGACGCCCAAAATAGTTGATCACCCCAACATTGGCTGGAATTGCCATCGAGAGTGGATCTAACAGTTGCGCGCGGTGGATCTCGTCCAACGCCTCATCGATTCGCCCGAGACTCGAAAGATAACTGCTGGATTCTGGTTCTCGGGGCTCCTTGTGGTTGAGAACTAAGGCCCGTCTGGATTCACGTCCGGCGTCGGCAAAGTCCCAGTCGTAGTAAGTTCGGATGTAGGCGAGGGAGGCGTAGGCTTCGGCGAGAGAATCATCGAGTTCAATCGCCTTGGCGACGGCCGCCTTGGCCTTCGGAAAGACGGCGTCGGGCTTGGAGTTGCTATAGAGCGGCAGCAGGTTGTAATAGTCTGCCAGTCCCGAGTATGCCGGGGCATACTGCGGGTCATCGCGAATCGTTTCCTCGAAATATCCACGGGCCTTCTCAATCTCCGCGGCTGCGCCCGTTCTGCTATTCCAACGTCGACTACTTTTCCAATAATGCCGGCCCGGTAGTATCATGGAGCGCCTCAGGATTGACCACCCGAGCATCCGCAATCATCAATGCTCCTGGGCCGTCAGCTGGGTGCGGATCTCGTCCGCAACCGACGGGCTACCTGGCCTTGAAGGGTCAGGATCTCGCGCAGGTCGATATCATATCTGTTGGCCCAAAGATGCCGTTCAGGAAATGGTTGCCTGCGTTGCGCAGTTACTCCACTTTGCCTGCCGAACGAGCATTGAGCCCTCCATAGGCGTCCAGTTGAATTCCCGAGCCATCTCAGGCATCGGTTTTTTGGCGTCTTTATACCGCCGCGCGGGGGTTATTGAGATCATCACCACGGCCCCGATCTGTGCCATTTCCGCCGTTAGCGCCTCCGTCATCCCCTCAGTGAAATACTCCTGTTCAGGATCGCGCGACATGTTTTCCAGCGGCAACACGGCAAGAGATCGGATACTCGCCTCTCCGGGTTGGTGCTGTAAGAACGCCGGGGAGCCCGGGGACCTTCAGGGCCAGAAGCACGGCGATAAGCGCAATGAGTGAAACTGCAAGGGCAAGCACGATCGGGCTTTGGTGGAGGCAACTCACCTCCACAGGCACGGCAGTGGTGGAACTTGCGGCGACCGCCTGCGACGCTGTACCCACCGCGGAGGCTCCCGATTCCGTATCCCGCTTCAGCCGCTGCAGATCCGTGCGCATCTCCGAAGCGTTGCTGGTAGCGCAGCTTCCGATCCTTTTCCAACGCCTTGTTGATGATGTCGTTCTAGCTCAGGTGGCAGGTCGGGATTCAAACGCAAGGGGGGGAGGGGGCCCGGTTGAGTATTGCGTCGAAGATTAGGCCCGAGCGTATCGCCGCTAAACGGCATTGCGCCAGTGGCCATCTCATAGAGCACGACGCCGAACGAGAACAGGTCAGTGCGTGTATCCAGTGCCTGGCCGCGCACCTGCTCGGGGGACATGTAGGCCAAGCCGTACCGAACGCCGCTCCCAGCCCGGTGAGATCCGTAGGAGACCGTGCTGGCATCGTGCTCCCGCAGCCTGGGTGCGAACTACCTTTGCCAAGCCAAAGTCCAAGACTTTCGCTTGCCCGCGAACTGTGACGAAGATGTTTGCTGGCTTGATGTCGCGGTGAATAATTCCCTTTGTGTGCGCGGCATCCAGTGCATCGGCGATCTGAATGGCCAGATCCAGCATTATCTCGGTGTCCAGCGGCCTGCCGTCGATGCGGTGCTTCAGCGTTTTGCCTTCGAGGAACTCCATCACGATGAAAGGCTGGCCTTGTTGCTTTCCGATCTCGTGGATGGTGCAGATGTTCGGATGGTTGAGAGCAGATGCGGCACGCGCTTCGCGGCGGAAGCGCTCTAGAGCTTGCGCGATCTTGAGCCACGTCGGCGGGAAGGAACTTGAGAGCAACGAAACGGCCGAGTTCCGTGTCCTCGGCCTTGTAGACCACACCCATCCCGCCGCCGCCCAGTTTCTCGACGATGCGGTAATGGGAGATGGTCTGCCCGATCATGACTGATGCCCCGTCGGATGACCGGCATGTTAGGGTGCAAACTGCCCGGCCCTATTTTCCCGTGTTAACGAAGCTGACGCAATCGCCCTGATTCTTATGAGTGCCGTGGAGAGGAACTGTTGAACAACGCTGTGAGAAGATGGAATCAGGGCGTCTGAAAGCGAGCGCTATGCCCTGTTCGTTGTTGGGCCTGAGGGCCCCGTCAGAAGGTGCGTGAGACCTTAGTGTCAATTCATGAGCTTGTCAAGAGAGACTCTGCAGAAGCACAGCCAAAGCGCCGTGCTGACCACACCCATTGCTTTATGACAAGTTGGCCGCCGCTAACCTGATTTCCCGGCTGGCCTCCAGGGTCGCGCACCTAGCGAGCCCCGGGCCGCTCGCCTCCCCCGACCCGCCGTTGTATATTGACAGTTCCCAGCCATGGCGCTTCCTGCCTCCATCAACGCTCACACAGCGGCTCAGGATGAAATCGTGCGGCTTGCCGGCCTGCGGGAGGTCCATCTTGCCATGGAGTGGTTCCGTTCCCACGAGCGCGAGCTGCGCGACTGGCAACTGGAAGTCGCCGCTATTCCGGCTCCGCCGTTCGGCGAAAGCAATCGCGCGCACTGGTTGCGCGCACGATTTGCCGAGTTGGGCCTGCAAAACGTCCACGTGGACAAATTGGGCAACGTGCTCGGCCTGCGCCCGGGCGCGGACCTCAACGAGAAGCTGGTGGCGGTTACGGCGCACATCGATACCGTGTTTTCCGCCGAGACGCCGCTGAACATCCGCCGCGAAGGCGACCGCCTATGTGGCGCCGGTATCTCCGACAACGGCGCCGGGATCGTCGGCCTGCTGGCTCTGGCTTCAGCCTTGCGCGTGGCCGAGGTCGGCCACTCCACCGGGCTGCTGTTCATCGGCAACGTCGGCGAAGAGGGCGAGGGCGACCTGCGCGGCATGCGGCACATCTTTTGCGAATCGCCGTGGAAGGACCGCATCGGGCCAACCGTGGTGCTCGATGGCGCCGCCATCGATACGGTCGTGACGCAAGCCTTGGGCAGCCGGCGCTTTCAGGTTACGGTCCAGGGTCCCGGTGGGCACTCCTGGAGCGATTTCGGAGTTCCCAATCCCATTGTCGTGCTGTCGCGCGCCATTGCCCGCTTCAGTCGCACCGAGTTGCCGGCCGAGCCCAAGATCAGCACCAACGTGGGCGTGATCAGCGGCGGCACGTCGGTCAACTCCATCCCCGAATCGGCGACCATGCGGGTGGACATCCGCTCCGCGTCTCCGCAAGAGATGGACCGCGTGGAGCGCGCGCTGCGGGAAGCGGTTGCGGAGGCGGCATCCGAGTATCCCAAGCGCGCGCGCAACGGCAGCAAGGGGATTACCTACGACATTCAACCAATCGGCTGCCGTCCGGCGGCGGAGCTGGACCCCAATGCTCGCATCCTGCACGTGATCCGCGCCGTGGACGCGCACCTCGGCAACCGCGCCCGGCCGCATCGCGCTTCCACCGACGCCAATATCCCGCTATCGCTGGGGCGGGAGGCCATTTCCATCGGCGCTGGCGGCTCGGGCGGCGGCGCTCACACCCTGCAGGAATGGTATGACCCCGCCGGGCGCGACCTGGGGCTGAAGCGCGTGCTGCTCGCGGTGCTGGCGCTGGCCGGCGTGAAATGAACAAAAGCCTTGCCACGGATTTACACGGATTTGTACGGATCTTTCTTTGCTTCTTGCTTGGACTCACTCCTCTACCCGGTTCGACAAAAGTGAACGACAACCCTCCTGACGCGATCTTTCTTCATGGCGATGTCTACACCGGCGTGGCGGGTAAGCGCGCGCAAGCCATTGCGGTGCGCGATGGGCGCATTGTGGCTGTGGGCTCGGATGCCGATATCCAAAAGCTGAAAGGAAAGCGCACGCAGGTGGTCGATCTCGGCGGGCATTTCGTCATGCCGGGGTTCAACGACGCGCATGTTCACCTGGCCAATGCCGGATTCGGAAAGCTGACCGTTGACTTGACCGGCGCGCGTTCACTGGCTGAAATGCAGGAGCGCATTGCCGCGCGCGCCAAGACCACGCCCGCGGGAGAGTGGATCACCGGGCGCGGGTGGGACCATACTCTGTGGCCGGGGCAGAAGCTGCCCACGCGCCAGGATCTTGACCAGGTCACCGGCGATCATCCCGCGATCTTCACCCGCGTGGACGGACACATCTCGGTAGCAAATTCGGCGGCGCTGAGGTTCGCGGGCATCACCGCGTCCACTCCCGATCCCGCGGGTGGCAAGATCGATCGTGATCCGCAGGGCGAGCCCACCGGCATTCTGCGGGAGACGGTGAAGGATGACTTGCTTGCCAAGCTGCCTCCGCCCTCGCCGGCGCAACGCCGTCGCGCACTGGAACTCGCCCTGGCCGATGCAGCGAAGTGGGGCATCACCTCGGCGCAGGACAATTCGCAGTGGGACGACTTCCTCATCTTCGAGGAGCTGGAGCGCGCAGGGAAACTGACGCTGCGGGTTGCGGAATGGCTGCCGTTCAACGCGTCTTTGGAGTTGCTTCAGGCGCACCACACCCAACATCCGCAGAGCGACAACCTGCTCCATACCACGATGCTGAAGGGCTTCATGGACGGTTCCCTCGGTTCACGCACCGCCGCCATGCTGGCCCCGTATGCCGACGATCCCGGCAACACCGGCCTCGCGCGCTACGACCAAACAAAGCTGAACCAGATGGCGATCGAGCGAGTGCGGGCCGGCTTTCAGCTTGGGTTTCACGCTATCGGCGACCGCGCCGTCCAAATGGCGCTCGATGCTTTCGCCGAAGCCGAGAATGATGCTCGCCAGCGCGGTGCGGTCCCTGCCCAGGGCTTCCGCTTCCGCGTTGAGCACGCGCAGATCACAACACCCGAACAGGTGAAGCGTTTTCGAGAGCTGGGGGCAATCGCCTCCATGCAACCGAATCACCTGCTGACCGACATGCGCTGGGTGGAAGCGCGGCTGGGCAAAGAACGGCTCGTCCACTCCTATGCATGGAAGGAATTCCTAGATGCCGGCGTTCCGTTCGCCTTCGGGACCGATTATCCGGTTGAGCCGATCACGCCGTTCCGCAGCCTGTATGCCGCCGTTACCCGCCGTAGCGAAGACGGCAAGCACG
The DNA here is from genome assembly GCA_963733935.1 of uncultured Acidobacteriota bacterium. Lineage (GTDB taxonomy): Bacteria > Acidobacteriota > Terriglobia > Terriglobales > Acidobacteriaceae > JAHFUA01. The sequence continues at coordinate 473,527 of CAVTEQ010000015.1, read as the reverse complement.
AGTATTTCCCCGACGAGAAGCTGACCATCGAGCAGGCTATCGCCGCTTACACGACGGGTTCGGCTTACGCGGAATTCGCCGAGCGCGACAAGGGATTACTCCAGCCCGGCATGCTGGCGGATTTTGTGGTCCTCGACCGGGACATCACGAAAGTCCCCGCGCCGGAGATTCTGAGGACGCGGGTATTGCGGACTGTGGTGGGAGGCAAGACTGTCTACGAATCGGGTCATCGTGATCGGGCCATCGGGTCATTGAACGAATTGGGTGATTTGCTCATCGGGTGATTTGTAAATCTTCCCCGACACGCGCAACGACTTCGTACGCAAATCTAATGACCCGATCACCCGATCTACCAATTCCGTGACCCGACGAGTGTGCTAATCTAACGACCCCGTGTCCCGCTCCCTCAAAGCCCATCTGCTGCTCGTGCTGGTGACGTTTGTCTGGGGCGTAACCTTCGTCCAGATCAAAGACGCTCTGAACGACATTTCTCCGCTGCTCTTCAACGCCGTTCGTATGGCCATTGCGGCTGGGACGCTGCTTCTGATCTTCCGCAAGACATCTGCGCATGAGCGCGGCGGCGCTGCGCATGGGCATCTGGATGGGAACGCTGCTGTGGCTGGGCTACGAATTCCAGACTACCGGCCTGGTCCTCACCACAGCGTCAAAATCGGCGTTTGTGACGGGATTGGCGGTAGTGCTGGTACCGGTTTTTCTGGCAACGATCTGGCGGCGGCACATCAATCGCTGGACTTCGCTCGGCGTGCTGGCTGCCTTCGTTGGCTTGTATCTGCTTACGGTCCCGAACTCCGGCACGAGCCTGCTCTCGGGAATCAACCGTGGTGATGTCCTCACGCTTGGCTGTGCCGTGGCCTTTGGCTTCCAGATCATCTACATGGGACGAGCCACGCGCGCGCACGGCTTCGAGCACATCGCGACCTTGCAGGCCTGCGTGGCTGCCGTCTTGATGGCGGCCAGCGTTCCACTGCTGGAGAGGCCCCACGTGGTGTGGTCGCCGCGAGTGGTGATCGCCATTCTGGTCACGGCGCTGCTGGCGACGGCGGCTGCCTTCACCATTCAGGCCTGGGCGCAGCAGTTCACGCCGCCAACCCATACGGCGTTGATCTTCGTTCTTGAACCTGTGTTTGCCTGGGCCAGTTCCTATGTGCTCGTGGGGGAGCGCCTGGGCACGCGCGCCGGGCTGGGCGCGCTGCTGATCGTGGCTGGTGTGCTAGTGTCGGAGCTGAAAGGTAGCGTCAGCCGCCCCGACGAAGAGACCGACAAGGGAGCCCCAGCGGTTGCCGGCAGAGAGGTTGGGTAACGCTTTGCCGAAAGCTGCATCTAATGGGAAAGGTACTTCCGTACATGGCTGTTGCCGGGAATTTCATCCCCGCAAGGTTATAATCGGATTTTGGCGTGTTCGCTGGAGGAAGAGTGAATGGACCCGCGCGTGGGTAATCTTGTAGAGAAAATGAAGAACCGTCGAGTGACCTCGACTTTATTGGTGGCGTTGACGCTGGCCGTCGGCATCCTGATCGGCAGCGTGATTTCCATCGGAGTCAAAGGAAAAGAAGGGCAGAAGGCGGTGGAGACGGCTACTCCGTTGAGCGTGCCCGCGCCGCAGCAGCTCTCCTCGACCTTTGCCACGATCGCCAAGCAGATTGAACCGTCGGTGGTGAACATCAACACCGAGTCGGTCATCAAGCCGCAGCGTCGCCGCCGCGGTGTGCCCCAGGGACACCCGGGCGCGGGCAGGGCGATCAGGACAATCCTTTCCAGGATTTCTTTGACCGCTTTTTCGGCGGCGACCAGGGACAAGCGCCCGAGGGCTCCCGCGAGCGTTCACTCGGATCCGGCGTCATAGCCGACCCCAAGGGCTTCATCGTGACGAATGAGCACGTGGTCGAGAAGGCTGATCGCATCCGGGTGCAGATTAAGGGTGATCCCCCGGGCGTGCTGCACGATGCCAAAGTGGTCGGCACCGACAAAGAGACTGACCTGGCGGTCATCAAGATCGATGTCAGCCAGCCGCTCCCGGCCGCCAAATTCGGCAATTCCGAGGGCATGCAGGTGGGAGACTGGGTACTGGCCGTGGGGAGTCCCTTCGGCCTGGAAGAAACCGTCACCGCCGGCATCGTCTCCGCCAAGGGGCGCAACATCGTGCCACAGCGCCAGTTCCAGTCGTTCATCCAGACGGACGCGGCCATCAACCCGGGCAATTCCGGCGGACCGCTGGTCAATATGGCGGGGGAAGTGATTGGCATCAACACCGCCATCTTTACCCAGTCCCAGGGCTACCAGGGGGTTGGGTTTGCGCTTCCTTCCAACACCGTGGTCAAGGTTTACAACCAGTTGACCAGTATCGATCACAAGGTGGTGCGCGGTTCCATCGGGGTGCTGTTTAATGCTGAACCCAATCCCGCGCTGGCGCGCGTTTACGGCGTGCAGAATGGGGTCATCATCGCCGAGGTTACCCCTGGCGGCCCGGCGGAAAAGGCCGGCTTGAAGGTGGGAGATGCCATCACGGCTGTGGATGGCAAGCCAGTGAAGACCGGTGATGATCTGGTGGCCGAGATCTCCTCTGACCGGCCTGGATCCCAACACACCTTGAATTACCTGCGCAACGGCAAGGAAGGCAAAGCCACGGTCACCATAGCCGATCGCTCCAAGCTGTTTGCCTCACGAGTAGGCGAGGAAGAAAGCAGCGGCGAGGAGGAGCAGCCGCAAGATAGCAAACTCGGCTTGAACGTGCGCGCCATCTCGCCCGACATCGCCGACCGCCTCGGCATACCCGCCGGTAAGGGTGTGATCGTGGGAGACGTCCGGGGAGGCTCGTTTGGCGAGGACGTTGGTCTGAGCCGGGGCGACGTTATACTTGAAATTAATAAGCAACCAGTAAACAATGAAGACGACTTCAAGAAGGTCCAATCCCAGCTCAAAAGTGGGCAGGATGTGGTCTTTTTAGTACGCCAGGGGCGGGGAAGGAACGCAGGTACCATCTTTCTGGCCGGTACCCTTCCGTAACCCTTGGTGGGCAATCTTAGGGCTGGCGTTGGGGCATCAAACCGGTTACTATCTCGTTCGCGCTGGACCCTCCGCCATAGGGTTCTAGCACGTTTGGGTAAATAACTGGGGCGAGAGGATCGCTGCGCGCTTCGTCGACCTCTCCCGAGGTGTCTGTTGATCGACCAGCGAGTTTTCCACAACGTCATTCACCAACCCGTTGCCTGTTTGGGCATTCTGGTTCTGAGCGCCGCTATCGCCGGGGCCACCGTAAAGCCGGTTCGCCACAAGAATTCCTCCATACGGAAGGCGGTTTCTTCGCGCCCGCACCTGGATCTGGCCTCGGCCAAGTCGCGCAAGACAAAAACCAAGAAGGTGCGCGGACAGCAAGTAATCCAGGGGGACCGCGCGCGCGAGATTCAGACTGCTCTGGTTCGCGAAGGGTACATGAATGGCGAGCCCAGCGGCCTCTGGGACCAATCCACCAAGGACGCCATGACCCGCTACCAGGCCGACCACGGCTGGCAGACCAAGATGCTGCCGGATTCCCGGGCGCTGATCGCGCTGGGATTGGGGCCGAGCCACGAGAACGCGATCAATGCTCAGGCGGTTACGCCCAGCCTGCCTGCGCAGGCGCCGGTCAAGAACTCCGTCGTGCCTGAAAATCGCCAGTAGACCACTATGCGCTCAACGGCCTGGGAAGAGCCCTGGGCCGGAGGTGTCGCCGTGCTAAGTCGGGCTGGTTCGATGGTTCCCAAATCGAACGTCCGGTGTAGCTGCGGGAGCACAGTTGTGTACTGCCTGCGGGAGCACCCAACTGAAATAATCGGCTTATAGCGCCCAGCGCCGCGAGCGGCCTCTCAATGTGCCTGACATGGGCACGCTGGGGCGGGGGTGGCCAGCGAAACCGAAGTCTCGATTGACCCTCAAGACGCGCAAGCAGCGGCCGGCCAAGGCGCGTGTGCGTGCAAGCGGCGCTAAGGATGCCGCTGTGCCCGCCCAGGAAGCGGAGGCGCTCTATCGCGGTCTGTTCAACCGCATGGCGGACGCGGTGTTCGTCATCGACGCCAAAACCCTGCGCTTTCTCGATGGCAACGACCACGCCTGCCAGGTCTACGGCTACAGTCGCGAAGAGTTGCTGGCGATGACGCCCGTCGCTCTGCATCCCCCAGAAGAGCGCGAACTGGCGCTGCGTCGGCTACGCAACAAGGTATGGGAGCCGCGTGACTACACTCACCTCACCAAGACCGGCCGGCGGCTGGCGGTCGAGGTGCGGACCACGAACGTGCGCTACGAGGGCCGGGAAGCCCACCTCGCCATCGTGCACGACGTCACGGAGCGCAAGCGTGCCGAAGACACCCTGCAGCTGCAGTCGGCTTATCTCGAACAACTGATAGAAAGCGCGCCGGAAGCCATCGCCATGCTGGACAACCGGCACCAGGTGCTGCGCGTCAACCGCGAATTCACCCGCATGTTCGGCTATCCCGCGGAGGAGATCGCCGGCCAGCCGCTGGAGGTGCTGGTTCCGCCCGATCGCAACCATGAATCCAGCTTTATCCTTGCCACTCTGGACCGCGGCGAGACGATCAATGTAGAGACAATCCGCCGCCGCCGCGATGGCTCCCTGCTGGAGGTCTCCATCCTGGGCACGCCGATTAACCTCAGCGGCAGCCCAGTGGCCCAATACCTGATCTACCGCGACATCACCCAGAGCAAGCAGGCCGCGCGCGCTCTCATGGAGAGCGAGAGCAAGTTTCGGGCAGTGGCCGAAACCGCCGCTACCGCCATCTACATCCACGACAACACGCGCTTTCTGTACGTCAATCGCGCTTGCGAACAAATCTCCGGATACAGCCGCAACGAGCTGATGGCCATGCACCCCACGCAACTGGTCCATCCCGAGTTCCGCGAGGAGATGCGGCGCCGCCGGGAGGCCAGCGTACGCCGGGGAGACTCGCCCTGGCGCTATGAATTTCAGACTGCGACCAAGCATGGCAAGTTGCGCTGGCTGGACTTCAGCGCCAACCCTATCCGTTTCGCCGGCCAGGAGGCCACGCTGGCCACCGCCGTGGACATCACCGAGCGCAAGCGCGCCGAGGAGCTGCAGGCAGCGCTCTACCGCATCGCCGACCAGACCAGTTCGGCGACCGACCTGGAGGCGTTTTACCAGGCGATTCACGGCATCGTGGGCGAACTCATGGACGCCCGCAACTTCTACATCGCCCTCTACGACGAAGAGTCCGGCCAGCTCAGCTTCCCGTATTTCGTGGACGAGCGCGACCCCACTCCCGCTCCCCGGCCACTCGGCAAGAAGATGACCGAGTATGTGCTGCGCACCGGCGAGCCGCAGTTGGCGCCGGCGGAGCGCTTCCAGGAATTGCTGCGCGGCGGCGAACTGGAGAACATCGGCACTCCCTCCGTGGACTGGCTGGGAGTGCCCATGAAGAAGGGCGACAAGGCCTTCGGAGTCCTGGCGGTGTGCAGTTACACCGACCAAGTCCGCTACGCCACACGCGACATGGAGATCCTGAACTTTGTCGCTCAGCACGTGGCCACCGCCATCGGACACAAGCGAGCCGAGAACGCCCTGCGGAGCTCAGAAAAGCAGCTCTGGCAGGCGCAAAAAATGGAGGCAGTAGGACGCCTGGCCGGCGGCGTAGCCCATGACTTCAACAACCTGCTGACCGTGATCAAGGGCTATACCGAGCTCATCCTCAGCGATCTCGCGCCTTCGCAGCCCATGCACGCGGAGATGGTTGAGGTCCAGAAGGCGGCCGATCGCGCCGCCGCGCTTACCCGGCAACTGCTGGCTTTCAGCCGGCGCCAGGTGCTGGCCCCGAAGGTGGTCAACCTCAATGACCTGGTTGAGGACACCAATAAGATGCTTCGCCGCCTGCTGGGAGAGGACGTGGAACTCTGCACCAGGCTCGAGGGTGATCTGGGCAGCGTTACGGCTGATCCCGGGCAGATCGAGCAGGTGATCATGAACCTCGCGGTCAATGCCCGCGACGCCATGCCCAAGGGAGGCAAGCTCACGCTGGAGACGGCCAATGTCGAGCTCGACGAGGCCTACTCCCGCCGGCACGCTCCGGTTCGCCCCGGCTCCTACGTGATGCTGGCCATTGCCGACACCGGCTGCGGCATGGATGCTGAGACCCTTTCCCACGTTTTTGAACCGTTCTTCACCACCAAGGAGCAGGGCAAGGGCACGGGGCTGGGGCTCTCCACCGTGTACGGGATCGTCAAGCAGAGCGGCGGCTACATCTGGCCCTACAGCGAGCTGGGGATGGGAACAACCTTCAAGATCTACCTGCCGCGCGTCGACGAGACGGCGGAACGACTGCCTGTCCGGACTCAGTCGACTTCAGGACTGGGAGGCACGGAAACCATCCTGCTGGTGGAAGATGAGGAAGGCGTCCGCGGGCTCACGCGCCAGCTATTGCAGCGCCACGGCTACACCGTGCTCGAAGCCGAGCATGGCCAGGACGCGCTGCTGTTGTGCGAACGCTACTCCGGGACCATTCACGTGCTGCTCAGCGACGTGGTGCTCGCCCAGATGAGCGGCCGTGATCTGGTGCAGCGCCTCGCCCCGCTGCGTCCGAAAATGAGAGTGCTCTACATGTCCGGATACAGCGACGAAGCCATCGTCCATCATGGCGTGCTTGCCCCCGGCACCGCCTTCCTGCAGAAGCCTTTCACCACCGAGGCGTTGATGCGGAAGCTCAGGGAAGTCCTCGAACCGAAGAAGATGGGCTGAGCCGGGCTGCCTTCTCTTACTCGGCGGTTTAGCATCTGGCAGATAGCGTCTCATCTCCGATGGGTGGTCTTCCGTCTAGGTTGATTTCTTCCTTCGAACAGAGCTTCGAGCTTCGGTAAAGGGGCATCGAAGTCGTCGGCGATCCAGATCTTACCTTGATCGATTCCCAGGTTACGCTTCGTTCGAGACCTCGAAATTGGCGCCAGGCGCGCAACTGGTACGCCCGCGCGCATAATCGTAACCTCCTCGCCTGCAGCAACACGCTTTATCAAGCGACAGAGGTGGATCTTGGCTTGATGGATACTCACTTCCATTGGCTACTTCGGCCTTGTCCCAAGCACGGGTGATTCTTCGCCGCCGGCTTTGGAGGGTGACGGTTGCACAGGCTTCCAGGCGCCGGGATTGGCGGGCGCCAAGGGGTCGACACCGAAATCCCACACGTAGAGATTGATCTGCTTTTCGCCCAGCATCTCGGCCAGGGCATACTCCCCAGGCTCAAGGGCCCGGCTGGGAGTCACTTCCATCCACTCGCCGGAAAAAGGGTCGGCCACCGTCTCGATAAAGCTCTCCTGCTGCGAGACCTTGCCGGTCATGGCAATTTTCACGTTGCCCAGCACCCGCGAGTCTTTCTTGCGCTGCAGCCGCACCAGGCGAAAGCGGTGCGCGGCATCGGGAGGTGAACCGATGGTCGAATCGCTGTCCGTCTCCACATCCACATAGATGACTGGCCGCGTCTCGTGCGCCTGCACGCGCGCCCGCAGGCCGGGCAGCTCGATGCTCTGCTTCATCGAGGAGAGCGGGTTCACGGCCGCCCGCAACACATTCTTGCCCATGTCTTTCTTCACCTCGCCGCCGCTCTGTACCAGTTCGACCAGTTGCGGCTGGCCGCGAAATCGATCCAGCAGGTACACCCCCCCTTGCGACGGCAGCTTGACGCCAGGCGCGACGGTCGGCGTGCGCGCCTCTTCCGCCCGGCGGGCCTCATCGAATTCGGCGGAAGCTTCCTTGGTTTCTTCCGAGATGTGGTGGCTGCCGCTTTCCTTCTCCCACTTCTCGGTAGCGGGCCAGTCCACCAGGTTGTTCGGGACTTCTTCCCACTCGTAGCGCTCGGCGCTGTAGTAGCGCACGCGATCGCCGTGGACCTCCCACTTGGTGGCCGGCTGGTAGCTGCCGTCCTTCAGAATCAGCCGTTTGGTGAGCTGTGGATTCTGGGCGCGAACGCAGGGCCGCGGCAGAAGAAGGGCCATCGCCAGCGCCAACGCCAGGGCCCCGGCGCTTAGCAGGAGCTTGCGCATAGCACTATGTTAGCGGGTGCAGGGAATTGTTGCACGATACGAGGTTAGATGCGGGATTCGGGTGCCCTACCCCTCGTGTTTTCGAAAGGTGGGGATTTTGAAAAACCCACCCTTGGCAAGACCGGCCAAGGGTGGGGCACCCAGCGTTTTCTGAGAAATTCACAGCTAGCCCCCTCCCCGGTTTTCAGGCATAATTGATCGTGCACCCCACCCAGACTGCACACATACAAGAAAAATTCAAGGTGAGGAACAGATGTCGGCAAAGTACATCTTTGTGACGGGCGGTGTTGTGTCTTCCTTAGGAAAGGGGTTGGCCGCGGCCTCGGTAGGCTGCCTGCTGGAGAGCCGCGGGCTCAAGGTCAACCTGATGAAGATGGATCCCTACCTGAACGTCGATCCCGGCACCATGTCGCCGTTTCAGCACGGCGAGGTTTTCGTCACCGACGATGGCGCCGAGACCGATCTCGACCTCGGCCACTACGAACGCTTCACCCACGCTCGCCTCAGCCGCGATAACAACTGGACCACCGGCCGCATCTACGAGCAGATCATCACGAAAGAACGCCGCGGCGACTATCTCGGCAAGACCGTCCAGGTGATTCCCCACGTCACCAACGAGATCAAGGCGGCCATGAAGAAGGTGGCGCAGGATGTGGATGTGGTGCTGGTCGAGATCGGCGGCACGGTGGGCGACATCGAGTCGCTGCCCTTCCTCGAAGCCATTCGCCAGATGCGCCAGGACCTCGGGCGCGAGAATACTTTGTTCGTTCACGTCACGCTGGTGCCGTTCATAGCAGCCGCCAGCGAGCTGAAGACCAAGCCCACGCAGCACTCGGTGAAGGAGCTGCTCTCCATCGGGATCCAGCCCAACGTCCTGCTCTGCCGCACCGATCGTTTCCTTTCGAAAGACATCAAATCGAAGATCGCGCTCTTCTGCAACGTAGAGGAAGAGGCCGTGATCACGGCTAAAGATGTTGCTTCCATCTACGAAGTGCCGCTGTTGTTCGCCAAGGAAGGCGTCGACGCGCTCATCCTGAAATATCTGCACCTCGAAGCGCGCGAGCCCGACCTCGCACCCTGGGAAGACCTGGTGCGCCGCGTCTACAACCCGAAGGACGAAGTCTCGATCGCAATCGTCGGCAAGTACGTCGAATATGAGGACTCATACAAGTCGCTGAAGGAAGCCCTGGTGCACGGCGCGCTGGCCTTCAACCTGAAGCCTAACTTGATATGGGTGGAGGCCGAGGGTCTGGAAGCCAAGGACAAAGATGACCGCAGCTACGAATCGCAACTCGAGGGATTCGACGGCATCCTGGTGCCGGGCGGCTTTGGCAAGCGCGGCATCAGCGGCATGCTTGAATGGCATTCGCTACGCGCGCGAGAAGAAAGTCCCGTATTTCGGCATCTGCCTGGGGATGCAGACCGCCTGCATCGAGTTCGCGCGCAACGTCTGCGGCCTCGAGGACGCGGATTCGAGTGAGTTCAATCCCGCGACCCAGCACCGCGTGATCTACAAGCTGCGCGAGTTGCGCGGCATCGACGAACTCGGCGGCACCATGCGCCTGGGCGCCTGGGCCTGCAAGCTCACGCCCGGATCGTTCGCCGCCAAGGCTTACGGCATGCTGGAAATCAGCGAGCGTCATCGCCATCGCTACGAGTTCAACCGCGAGTACGAAGCCGTGCTCACCGGCGGAGGGCTGGCTATCACCGGCGCCACGCCCGATGGAACATACGTCGAGATTGTCGAGATCCCCGAGCATCCTTATTTCCTCGGCTGCCAGTTCCATCCTGAGTTCAAATCGAAGCCGCTCGAGCCCCACCCGCTGTTCAAGGCGTTTGTGGGCGCCTCGTATGAGAACCGCCTGCGCCGCCGCGAGCAGAAGACCGCAGCGGAAGTCGAGATGTTCCTCAGGCCGGAGAAGGTCGGAAAACGATAATAAGAAGATCCGCCACAGAGGCACGGAGACACAGAGAAAAATAATTCAAGTCTCCGTGCCTCCGTGTCTCTGTGGTTAAATTCCCATTGCGCTCGTGGCAACTTCCTTCCAAGTCGGCAAAGTCGAGATCGGTGGGGGCGAACTGTTTCTTATCGCCGGCCCGTGCGTTATCGAGAGCGAAGAGCACGCGCTGAAGTTGGCCGAATCCATCAACGGCGTCTGCCGCGCGCTGAAGCTGCCCTTCATTTTCAAAGCGTCTTACGACAAGGCGAACCGTACGTCGATTAAGAGCTATCGCGGGCCAGGGGTGGCCGAAGGGCTGCGGATTCTGCACAAGGTGGCGGCGCGGGTGAAGATTCCCGTGCTCACCGACGTGCACGAAGCCGTGGACGTGCCCCGCGTTGCCGAGGCCGTGGATGTTTTACAGATCCCCGCATTCCTCTGCCGGCAGACCGATCTGATCGTCGCCGCCGCGCGCAGCGGGCGCGCCGTGAACATCAAGAAGGGACAATTCGTGTCGCCGTGGGACATGCGGCACGCCGTTGACAAGGCGCGGCAAGCCGGGAACGAGCGCGTGTTCGTCACTGAGCGCGGCAGTTCCTTCGGCTACAACAATCTGGTGGTCGACATGCGCTCGCTGCCGGTGATGCGCGAGTTTGCGCCCGTGGTCTTCGACGCTACCCATTCGGTGCAATTGCCGTCCGCCGGGGCGAACGGGAAAGCGGTTAGCGGCGGACAGCCGCAGTTCATCCCGGTGCTGGCGCGAGCGGCGGTGGCCGCGGGCGTGGACGGCATTTTCATCGAGGTCCACGACAATCCCGCGCGAGCCAAGTCGGACGGTCCCAACGCGCTCGAATTGTCAAAGCTGCGCGGAGTGCTGGAGCAACTGCTGGCGGTGCGAAAAGCGGTAACATCTCAGGATTCGTAGAGTCTAAGAAAAGCGGCTGTTGGCTTTTGGCCAAGAGCTAAGAGCCAAAAGCCAAGAGCCAACCTCACATGAAACGTTGCCGGCTGTTAGTCTTCATACTGCTTCTTTTCGGTCTGCGAAGCGCGGCGCAGGACTTCGCTCCGCTGGATCGCTGGAAGGCGGCCGTGCTGGCGGGCGATGAAGCGGCGCTGCGCTCGCTGTATTCCTCCGATCCGCCTGCGGACATCCAGAATCCCAAGAAGCAGCCCATTGCTCTGGCCGACGAGCTCAAGTTCTGGGGCGGGTTGAAGCGCGACGGCTTATCTCGCATGACGGTGGAGATTGCCAAGCTCGAGGCCGGACCATTTGCCGGCTCGCAGGTGGTCTCTTTCGAGAGCGAGTTGCGGCTTAAGACGAGTTTCGGCCCAATGACGAAATACGTCGTGCAGACGCAGGTGTGGCGGACTGGCGCTGATCCCAAGATCGTAGCGGCGATGCGCGGAGAACCCCGGCGTCTGAAGCAGCCGCTGAAGCTCAATCCCAATCTCTACAATCCCCAGGCTGACGCAAAACACGAGATCAAAGAAGCGCTCGAGCACGCCGGCCGCGAGCACAAGAACGTGATCCTGGTGTTCGGCGGCAACTGGTGCTTCGACTGCCACGTGCTCGATTTAGCATTTCATCATCCGGAGATCGAGCCCGAGCTCAAGGCGCATTTCGTCGTCGTGCACGTCGACATCGGGGAGTACGACAAGAACCTGGACGTGGCCGAGCAGTATCAAGTCCCGTTGAAGAAGGGCGTGCCCGCGCTGGCGGTGCTGGCGTCCGACGGTAAGCTGCTCTACAGCCAGCGCGGTGGAGAGTTCGAGGCAGCACGTTCGCTGGCGCCCGAGGACGTGACCGCGTTCCTGCGAAAATGGCAACCGGCTTCGAAGTGAGGCTCTGGGCTTTTGGCTCTTAGCTCTTGGCCAAAAGCCAATAGCCAACTGCCAAGAGCGGCTTTTTGCTACCATCTCCCTTCCCCATGCGGAACATTGGTGAGAATGTAGTGCGCATCGAGGCGGAAGCGCTGAAGGCGCTGGCCGACCGTCTGGCTGGCCCCATGGCCCAGCCATTCGAGCAGGCCGTCGAAATGCTCTACGGATGCGGCGGGCGCGTGGTCGTGACCGGCATGGGCAAGAGCGGACTGGTGGCGCGCAAGGTCGCCGCGACGCTCAGTTCTACTGGAACTCCGGCCGTTTTCCTTCATCCGGCGGAAGCCGTGCACGGTGATCTCGGCATGCTGGTTCGCGGCGACGTGGTGCTGGCACTCTCTTCCAGCGGCGAAACGGAGGAGCTCGTGGCGCTGCTGCCCACGATCAAGCGGCTGGGACTGTGCTTGATTGCGATGACGGGGGACGCGGGCGAGACTGGGGTCCCCAGCGCGCCCGGTTTTGGCGCGTTGGGGAAAGGGGGCGCCCGCGCCACACTGTCCACGCTGGCGCAGGCGGCCGATGTGGCGCTCGACTGCTCGGTGGCGCAGGAAGCCTGCTCATTGGGACTCGCGCCCACGGCTTCCACCACCACCATGCTGGCGCTCGGCGACGCGCTGGCGCTGGCACTGGCGGAGAAGCGCGGTTTCAAAGAAGAAGATTTTGCCGACCTGCATCCCGGAGGCAAGCTGGGCAAGAAACTGGCGCGGGTGGATCCCTGATGCACTCAGGCGACGCGGTTCCGCGTGTATCGCCCGCTACCCGCATGCAGGACGTGATCTACGAAATGTCCCGCAAAGGGCTGGGCATGACCACGGTGGTCGAAGGTGAAAAGCTGGTGGGCGTGATCTCCGACGGCGACCTGCGCCGGTTGCTCGAGCGCCGCGGCAAGGACGTCCTCGATCTCACCGCCGGCGAGTGCATGACGCGCAGCCCCAAGACCATCCACGGCGACGAATTCGCCGTCACCGCGCTGAACACCATGGAGCAGAAGAAGATCACTTCCCTGGTGGTCGTCGACGGAAACGGGAAGCTACAGGGAATCGTGCATCTCCACGATCTGTGGGGAACACAGATGGTGTGACCGCGGCGGAAAACATCAGTAGCCGCGGCTTTCCTCAACAAACCAATAATTCCCCTGCAGCACCCCGGAGTCCTTCCCGGCTTGCGCCGCATCCGGCGCCGCAATGAACGCCTGCGCCCGCTTGAGATCGTCCACCCTAAAAACAAAGAAAACATCGCAGGGGTCTTCCAGCACCTGCCAAAGGCCGTCGAGAGTCAGGCCGGCTCGTTGATGCGCCTCTTTGTGCGTATCAAAGATGGCCTTCCACTTGCCAAAATCAGCCACCTTGTTGCGACACAGCATTCGAATCATGGGATTTCTCCTCCGCGGGCCGGCTAAGTTTGCCACGAGTTGCGACCGGGTAGTAGTCTGCTACTACCAGACCAAGAAGAGCGGAGGTGCTATGCGCGGGAAGGCAACCACGTTGGCTGTGGCCATGTTTTTGTTGATCGCCGCCGCTGGATGCGGCAAGAAGCCCTCGGATGTTTCCGGCACAGGAACCACCACGGATACAAGCAATGTGCCGGGTTCGTCGAGTGCGCCGGGTTCGTCGAGTGCAGCAAGTTCGTCCAAGGAAGCTCCCAAGCCGCCGTCGGTAGTGGAGCGACTCACCAGCAGACCAGTCACGCTGCCGGAAGGAACGGTGTTTACCGTTCGGCTGAATGAGACCGTCAGCTCCAAGAGCAATAGCAGCGGCGACCGGTTTACAGGCACGGTCGAAGAGCCGGTGGAAGTGGGCGGCAAAGTGGTGATCCCCAAGGGCGCCGAGGTCACCGGAACTGTCACCGACGCCAGGCCGCTGGGCAAGATCAAGGGCGCCGCCTCCCTGCGCCTGGTGCTGACTTCGGTGACCATCAAGGATTCCAGATATGACATCGAAACCAGCGCCGTGGCCCGCAGCATGAAAGGCAAAGGCAAGCGTACGGCGGAGTTTGGTGGAGGCGGCGCCGCGCTGGGAGGGATTATTGGAGGTTTGGCCGGCGGCGGCAAAGGCGCGGCCGTCGGGATACTGGCGGGCGGCGGCGCGGGCGTAGCGGGCGGCGCCTTCACCGGTAACAAAGATATCGTGCTGCCGGCGGAAACCATGCTCAGCTTCAGGCTGCTCAGGCCGGTGGAAGTGAAGCAGTAGTACCGAGTAACGAGTTGCGACTGCCGAAGTAGCTTTCTTGGGTCTCGGTACTCGGTGCTCCTAACTCGGTACTCGCAACTCGGTACTCGGTACTGGGAGAAGTCGTGCTCGCTTTCCATTCCTTCCAGGCGATCACCTTCGACTGCTATGGAACCCTGATCGACTGGGAGTCCGGCATTCTGCGCGTGCTGCGGCCGCTGCTGGCGGAACACGGCAAGCCGGTGGACCACGAAGAGATCCTTGAGCTTTATGCCGAGCTGGAACCGGCCATCCAGGCGGCGAAGTATCAGCCGTACCGCCTGGTGCTCGAAGAAATCATGCGGGGAGTCGGCCAGCATTACGGCTTTTCCGTCTCCACCGATGAGGCCCGCAGTCTGGCGGCATCGCTGAAGAACTGGACCCCGTTTCCCGATACCGTGCCAGCCCTGCGCGCGCTCAAGAGCAAGTACCGCCTCGGCATCATCTCGAATACCGATGACAGCCTGTTCTCCGAGACGGCGCAGCACCTGCAAGTGGTCTTCGACTGGGTGATCACCGCCGAACAGGCAGGCGCCTATAAGCCGGCGCGCGCCATCTTCGAGTTGGCCCTCAAGAAGATCGGCCTTCCGGCGAAGAGAATCCTGCATGCCGGGCAGAGCCTCTTCCACGACGTAGTTCCGGCCAAGCAATTTGGGATGTCCACGGTGCTAGTGACGCGTCGCGGCCCCGGCGCGGTGAAGCGCGTCGCGGCCAAACCCGATCTCGAAGTTCCCGATCTGAAGACCCTGGCACAGATGGCGCTGGGGACGGCTTCGGCAACACGGGTGGGCTGACGGATCGGGCGGCGCATTGTAGAATGAGGTCACCCCACACCGCCGCTCGGCGGTGTTCTGTGTCGGGACGTGGCTCAGCCTGGTAGAGCACTCGCTTGGGGTGCGAGGGGTCGGCAGTTCAAATCTGCCCGTCCCGACCACCACTCGATCATTTCTGTATAGCTCGTGACCCACCGCAATCGCTAACAAAGCCTCCGACCAGCCGACAAGTGAGCAGCTCCCACGGCAAGCTCAGTCCTCGAGCACGGCGCCTCCGAAAACCGATCGGCCGCCCAGGGAGGTGTAGAAGCCGTAGAACGCTATCGCGGCCATGAAAAGGATTGCCGCAAGACTGATGCCCGCATACCACGCCGAACCCTGAGTCGTTAGAGGATAGTGCCCGAGTACATAATAGAAGACGAAATTAGTAACTAGAGTCAGCAGGCCGAAGCGGATCAGACAAACCACTGCCAGACCAAAAAAAATCAGAGTACCCGCTACAGCAGAGGGAGCGAACTGGGACTGCGCGGTGGAGAAGACAGTGAACAAAATAACCCATACGACCGCTGCCGCCGACTGCTTGCGCAGAAAGGCCCGGAGAAGAACCAGGACAAACAGAGCCGCAAGCCAGAAAATAGGCGCACCGATCATGATTTGCGAAATGTCGGCAATCATCGTACGCGCACCCAGAAACTGCCAATCGGGACCCCTGCCTGGCTGGGCCGGAGGATAGCCGAGCCAGCCGGGAACAAACCACAGTAGGCTTCCAAGAACGGTCGTGGACGAACACAGAAGACAACCGACAAGGACATCACGCCCCACTAGTGGATCCCTAACGTCTCCCCCCAGCAAGCGACTCCAAGACACGAGTGTGGCAGGCCAGCGGCGACGCACGTAGGGTTCAAGGGCAATGTAGAGAAGCCACGTGAAGCCGGACCAACCGCACCCCCAGACCAAGAATTCGATGAAGAGCCTGACCTCGGCAAAACTCGGGACGTGATGCGCGCCGAAAAACCATGCCGCCGTCCAAGCTACAAACACAAAGGCCGCCACATGGAATGCCCCCCGGCGATCGCCGCGGCCAAGGCGCAGGTTCCTTCGGGCGAGGATTGCGCTACCCACGAGCACTGCAAGAAACAGAATGATGAAAATCACGAGAAATACCCGTTCTCCGGCAGTTTCATGATATGGCTCCATGCGACTGGGGCGGGTCCAAGGTCCAATCAACTCGAAATAAACGGGCTTGCCCCGGTATGCGGCCGCCTCGATCCGCATGGGGATATTGGGTCGCTCTGCCAGCGATCCCGTCCACGCCGCGCGGGAGTCGCTATAAATAGGAGAAGTCCACGCCGGTTCTGTTGGCGGCCATTTGGAAAGATCAAGTCCCGCGGCGGAGAACAAGGGCGCCCAGTCAGGCAGAAGCACGATGCTTACCGGCTCCTCAACCTGCGAAGGAACTGCGATCAACTGTGTGAGGCGACCGCGCGGATTGAGCTGGACCAGCGTCATCCCGGCCACGTCGAGCGGGGGGTCGTTCGTCCAGACCGATCCCATTATGGGTGCATCCGCCAAGATGTTTCCAGCCGCAAGCGGACGGGGGCTGCCACGATACCAAAACACGAACGCCCCGGCTTCGAGGTTGTCCCATCGCGTCTTTGACCTGTCGTGTCCCGCGATATAACGTAGAAAGTCTTTCCCCGCAAAAAAACCCATCGCAGTGTCCACCGGCGGCTCGGAATAGCCGACACTCCGCAGAATATCCCGCGCGTGTCCGGCAAGCTCCTCCGGCGGTTTTTCGAGCGGCACGCGCCGGTAAAGCTCCGTTTGTGCACTCAACAGAATCACGACCGTGATTGACACAATGACCGCTGCCAGCAGAGCCCAAGCCACGACGGGACGCAGGCCTTCGGTTTCCCCTGACGCCGCGACCATTTCGGGCGACGGCGTTTCCCCTGCCGCAAGCGCAGCCGCCAGTGGATCGCCTCCCGGAAACGCAGCCGCTGCCTGCCGCACCGAAGACGGCCGAAGCGCGGGATCTTTCTGTAGACACCGCAAGATCGCGGCTTCCACTACTGGATCGATGTCCTTAACGACCGATGACGGCGTCCTGGGAGAGGACTCCATATGCGCCCGCCGCCACTCGATAGGAGTGGTTGCCTGATAAGGAAGGCGTCCAGTGAACAGCTCATAGAAGACGAGCCCTAACGAGTAGATATCGCTGCGAACGCTGGCTTCGCCCCTTCCAATCTGCTCTGGAGCCATGTAGGCCGGAGTGCCCGCAGTCTCGCTGCGGCCGGTGGCTTCGTCGTGGCTTAGGGCGAGCCCAAAATCCGTGATGCGCACCCGCCCTCGTCCATCCAGCATGATGTTGGCCGGCTTCAGATCACGGTGCAGCAATCCGCAATCATGCGCGGCTGCCAGCCCAGCGCAGATTTGGTGCGCGGTTTCCAAAGCCTTGTCCGCGGGCAGGCGGCCTATGCGGCGCAACAACGATGCAAGGTCCTCGCCGTCGATGTACTCCATGGTGAGAAAGTGCTGGCCGTTCACCTCGCCGATGTCATAGACACGACAAACATTCGGGTGCGAAACCTGGCGAGCGTTCCGTACCTCAGCATGAAACCCGGCCAGAGCCGCAGCATCATTCTGCAGTGAGGCGGGAAGGAACTTGAGCGCTACAACGTTCCCAAGTTTGAGATCCTCAGCGCGGTACACTTCGCCCATGCCGCCGCGCCCCAGCAGAGCGACGATCCGGTACCTCTCGACGAGAACGATGCCCGGCGAGAATCCTCCACTTTGTGGCGGGTGCGATCTGGAGGGAGCGGGCGCAGGCACGACCGCGATCTCATCCGGATCCAGAGTCGGCGTGTCGAGAATAGCAATGGCACGCCCACATGACGGACAGAAGCGGACCTTGTCGGAAGATACAGCTCCGCAGCCGGAGCAGGTGACCATGCGGACGGATTGTACCGTACTGCAATCTGGGGCAGTGGAAAACCCATAGGTGGAATGCCGGGCCCACGCAAATAGATCCTGAGTAACGCCCCTCTCTCTACTTTGCGGGATGGTTGGCCAACTAGAACTCAAACATCTCGACCCAGTTCGAAAATCGTGTGCTCGGGTGTGACCATTGGATCTGGAAAACTCTTGGGTATGAACAGCGCGTTGCGGTAAGACTGATCCGCCGTAATGATCGGTACCGCCCCTGAAAGGGGCGCGTAGTCGTTTGATCCCCCTACCCCGGCTTACGCCCGGGGCTATTTTCTTTCGGCCCTCCGGGCCGCGCATTCTCGGCTGCACCCCAGCCGGACCTCGCCCCAGTCTTACGAGCCCCTGCGGTCCACCGGAGACAGACGGGATGTTTTCCTATGCCATCACATCGAGCGCATTCTTCTGTAGCTGGTTGGCGGTTTTCAGGGTGCTGAGGTTGGCCGAGAATTGGGTCTTCGCGGACACCAACGCTACTACCTCTGCTCTGAGGTCCATAGTGTCCAAGCTGGCGCCTCAGGAGAGTCCGCCCCCGCACCGGCCAGCCTGGTGGCGGCGTCTCCAGTTGAAGCTTACCCTGCACTCATACCTGCTCGGTTCGGTCCCCACGGTGATCTAGGCGACTCGGCGCTGCTTGAACTGCAACCCTCTTAGAGACGCACAACGCGCGTGAAACGCGCCTACGCTTCTCCGGGCCTCGCATTCCCGCGATGTCGAGGATTTTCTTGACGTGGTTCTCCAGCATCTGCTATCATGTCTGCGTTGTGTATATCAATCAGAAATAGAGAGCGATAGCAGCCCGCAAAGAGCGGCACCCTATTAATCAGTGTGTTAACTCGCGTGAGCCCGCAACCCGGCAGGAAAGACGGAAAAAAGTGCAAAAATCGCACCTAAGTCCTTTGCACAACGGTTGTTGCAGGTAAGTCCTTTGTTTCACGGTTCGCGACGGTTGACCGACGGTATGCTGTCCCTAAGTTACTCATTATATTGAAGGGTAGGGAGGGGGGGTGGGTAGAGCGTTCTAGTAAACACAGCCTTCTACGCCATCACGTCTAGCCCACTCTTCTGGATCTGGTTGGCGGTTTTCATGGTGCTGAGGTTGGCCGAGAATTGGGTCTTTGCGGACATCAGCGCTACGATCTCCGCACTGAGGTCCACGCTGTCCACGCCGGCGCCATCGGGAGAGTCCGTCCCCGCACTCGCCAGCCGAGTGGCGGCGTTCTCGAGTTGAGCCTGGCTTTGTTCCAGCCCTTGGAGGGCTATTGCTGAGAGATCCATGCGTCTTCTATCGGCATTTGCCGTCACCGAGTTTACTCCCCGGCTTCGGGCCAAACTTCCGATTTGGGCCAGTCAATAACCGCAATGGTTTCAGTAGGTTGCGCGGGGGTAAAGTTATCAGGAAAACGGCTGGGCCGAATCGTTATTTCGGCGGCAGATTTGCCGTCTTTTCACAGGGCTTTGTTATCTAATGTAGTGATGACGGACAAATTTCTTAAACGCTATCTTTTTGCGAGTGACTTCGACCAGACCCTCAGCTTCAACGACTCTGGCTTTGTGCTCAGCGAGTTGCTTGGGATCCCGGTAGAGGAATTCAGGCGCAAGGCCACCGGCATGGCGCAGTTGAACCTGGTTCAGCAGGGCGCCGAGCTGGCGTATCTGCTGCTGCATGATCCGGAATTCCGCAGCCGGGTTCGCCGCCAGCATCTGCTGGCAGCCGGGAAGAAGATTCCCCTGAAGCAGAATATCGATCTGCTTTACAAGATTCTCGGCAACGGTATCGACGGATATCACTTCGATTTCTACGTGCTCTCGGCGGCGCCGGTGGAGATGGTGCGGTCGGCGCTCGAAGGCATTGTTCCCGCCGATCACATCTTCGGCACCGAGTTCAAGTACAACGCTGCCGGTGAGATCGAGACCCTTACGCGCGCCACGGCGGGGTATGGCAAGGTGACGCGGCTCGACCAACTGCAAGCCGATCTGCAAATCGGCCCCGACCATGTGATTTACGCCGGCGATGGCAGCTCCGATCTTCATGCCATGCTGCACGTGAACGGACTCGACGGGCTGACCATCGCTGTCTCGGAGAGCCGCGACGTTACGCAAATCGCCAAGCGCACCGTGCTGAGCGCGAACGCGCTGGCCATGCTGGTTCCAATCCTGGAGAAGGTTGTGGGCTGGCAGCAACCGCAGATTCGCGACTTCTTCGAGTCGCACGGATTCCTCGTCCAGGAGTGGGCGAAGGTCCGTACCGATTTTCTGACGCTGCGGCCCGCCGAATCCGATACCGGACTGGCGGAGAGCGCCACCGCCTGATCAACCATGACCATACTTAACTCGATTGGATGGGTGGCCACCGCTGTCTTTGCCAGCTCCTACTTCTTCCGCCAGGCCGCGACCCTGCGAAAAATCCAAGCGGGGGCGGCGCTGCTCTGGGTGGTTTACGGCTTCCTCATCGGCGCCATGCCGGTGGTGGTGGCGAATATGATTGTCGCCGCGGCTGCCGTCTACTCTTCGCTCACGGCGCAACGGAAAGCGCGCGTGATGTCTACTACAGATTCTTGACGAACTCGTACAGCGGCATGCCGAAGAAGTCGCCGACCTTGCCGGAGCGGCGGTAGCCGTGTTTCTCGTAGAAGCGGATGGCGCGCTCCAGCGGGGCGGTGGTATCGAGCGTGATGCGCCGACAGTTGCGAGATCGCAACTCGGACTCGGCTGCAGCCAGCAGTTGAGCGGCCACGCCAACTCCGCGCCATTCATGGAGCACCGCCATGCCGCGGATGTGGCCTTCTTCGGCGCTGGCGGGGCCGCAGCCGATAGTGCCAACGATCTCGCCGGCGGGCGTCAACGCCACAAAAACCGCCATGTCCGCCAGGCGGTGGCGGACGGTCTCCGCGGTTAGCACCGTGTCGTGGAAAGCGCCCGAGGTGTAGTGTCCGCGATAAGGAGCGAAGGCGGCGTGCAAACAAGCAAGAATTCCAGCGGCGTCGGCATCACCGGCGCGGCGGACGGAAGACACCGGCAGGGCGGGAGTCATGTTCTGCGCCAAATTTCGGAGTCAGGAGACTAGATACTGCTCTCCTCCAGCAGGCCTTGCTCGACTTTTTCCTGGCAGTTGATGCAGTAGCGGGTCCAGGGAACGGCTTCCAGGCGCTTGGCATTGAGTTCGTTGCCGCAATTGGTGCACTCGCCGTAACTGCCTTCGCGGATGCGAAGCAGAGCTTCCTCCACCAACTGCAGGAGCTGCCGATCATTATTGCTTTGATGAAAGAGAAATTCTTTGGTGTAGGAGTTGGCGGCTTTGTCGGCAATGTCCTGCGCCGCCTGTTCGTCGGCGGCGCGGCCGTCCTGCACGTTGCGCGAGACCAGACGCCGCAACTCCTGCTGCCGCGTCTCCAGCCGCTTCTTGAATTGTTCAACCCGCTTCTTTTCCATCGCACACCTGGCCGCGCTACTTCTTCGCTGCGCTTGCCTGTTAGCCAAACCTAAGATGATATGCGTCGGTCAGAAGTATCGTCAACTGCCACGGTCGCGCCTACAAATTCCAGCGGCTTCACCGCGGGCAGCAGACCACAATCCACCGCGTGTTTGAAAAAGAGTGTTAGCCCGGCGAGGTTCTCTTCATCGAGCGAGTAATCGATGTTTTCCGTCAGGTAAGTTCGCACCGCGGTCTCGCTGATGCCGACCCGCGGCGCCCACTCGCGAGCGAGCGTGTCCACATTGGACAATCCGTGATCGCGCGACTGTTGGAAGATACTGGCCAGGTCGAGATCGGTCTCTGCCAAAGCCGAAGCTCGCACCGCCCAGAAGGCAAAGACGAAAGGCAGTCCGGTGAGGCGTTTCCACTCTTCCGCCAGGTCGTAGCAAATGTAGCGGCTGCGGTCCACCCGGAGCGCGGGATCGCCGATCAGCAGCGCGGCGTCGCAAGCCTGGAGCATGGCATCCAGTTGCGGCGGCATGGAGGTGAACTGGCGTCCGCCGCCCAACCATTTGCGGAAGAGCACGCGAGCCAGCACTACGGAAGTGCGCGACGAGGCATCGGCAGCCACCGTGCGGACCTCCTCCAGCGGAACCTTGCTCACCAGAAGGATCGAGCGCACCGAGCCTTTGGTTGCTATGGCGACCTGGGGAATCACCCGCAGGCCGGGAATGGTGGTGTAGGCAACTACGGGCACGATACCGATATCGGCGGCGCCGGCACGCAACATGTCGGCGCATTCGGCGGGGACGGTGGAAATGATGTCGAACTCACGGCCGAGCCCGGTGTGCTCGAAATCCCACATCAGCGGCGCCGTGTTCAGGAAGGAAATGGCGGCGATGCGGAGCTTCCTCATTGCAAGAGAGAATTCTATCAGGAGAACCGATGAGGCGGATTGGGGGCAATCGACTCATTGACAGCGCCGCTTCTTCGTGTAAAGTCGCGAGTCCCCATGGCCGCAAAACCTGTGATTCGTCCCGATGACGCAGCGCTGAGCTGGCTGGCGCTGGCGCTTACGCCCGGGCTGGGCCCGACGCGCGCCCGCAAGCTCGTCGAGCATTTTGGCTCGGTGGAGAACGTCTTTCAGGCTTCTCTGACCCAACTGGAAGCTTGCGGGCTGCACGCTGCGGCGGCCCAGGCCATCGGAACCGGAAAGTCCGCGATGCTGGCGAACGAGGAGATGTGCAAAGCCGCGGACGCGGGCGCCCGCATCTGCACACTCGACGATCCCGCGTATCCGCCATTGTTGCGGCAAATTTACGATCCGCCGGTTGTCATGTATGTGCGTGGGAACCTGGAGGTGCTCTCGCAACCTGGAATTGCAGTGGTGGGAACGCGCCACCCCACGCCTTATGGCACGGGAATGGCGGAGCGTTTGTCTTGCGATCTGGCAAACAATCTTGGCCTGGTGATCACCAGCGGCATGGCGCGCGGCGTCGATACGGCGGCGCATCGCGGCGCGCTGATGGTTAAGGGCAAAACCATCGCCGTCTTCGGCACCGGCATCGACGTGATCTATCCGCGCGAAAATCAGAAGATCGCCGACAGCATTCTGGCCACGGGCGGAGCGCTGGTGAGTGAATTTCCCGTGGGAACCTTTGCCGCGCCACAGAATTTTCCTATCCGCAACCGCATCATCAGCGGGCTGGCCGTGGGCGTGCTCGTGGTGGAAGCGGGCGAATACAGTGGAACGCGCATCACCGCCCGCTGCGCGCTGGAGCAGAACCGCGATGTTTACGCCGTGCCCGGCAACGTCACCAACCGCAATGCGTGGGGGCCGAACACGCTCATCAAGCAGGGCGCCAGGCTGGTGGCCACCTGGGAAGACGTCTGGGAAGATCTGCCCAGCGACGTGAAGCTTAAACTTGTCCCGCCTGCCCAAACTGGGACGCCTGCAGCCGAAACACCTTCTTTATTTGACGAGAAACTCTCGCCCCTGGAGAAAAAGGTCTTTGCCCTCATTAAGCCCGACGAGTCCATCCACATTGACGATCTGGTCGAGCGCCTGGCCCCGGAGGTGTCCTCTTCAGAAATTTTTGCCGTCCTTTTCGAATTGGAACTTTCGAGCAAGGTCCGGCAGCTTCCTGGGAAGAATTTTGTCCGCGTTTTCTAGCGATTACAGTGCACTTGCGTCGAACAGTACCTAACCTCATCTAATACTTCGGTTATTGAGTACCTGAGTTACCCAATTCGCCAACTCGGGTTTTTCATGCTAGCTTGAAAAACAATTTCGGATCAGAAGAGGGGGAAGTGTCCAAATCGCTGGTCATCGTCGAATCGCCGGCCAAGGCGAAGACGATCAACAAATATCTCGGGAGCGATTACGAAGTCGAGGCCTCTCTCGGCCACGTCAAGGACCTGCCAAAGAGCATCCTGGGCGTGGACGTCAAGAATGCCTTCGAGCCTGACTACGAGATCATCCCCGGCAAGGAGAAAGTCGTCGCCAAGCTGAAGAAGATGGCGAAGACAGCGGCGGCCGTGTATCTGGCGCCCGATCCCGACCGCGAAGGCGAGGCCATCGCCGCCCATCTCGCCGAAGAGCTCTCCGAGAATGGTCACGGCCGCAAGAAAAAGAAGGGCAGCAACGGCATTCCCTTCCATCGCGTCACCTTCAACGAGATCACCAAGCGCGCGGTGCAGGAAGCCTTCCTGCATCCGCGCCAGATCGACCAAAACCTGGTAGACGCGCAGCAGGCGCGCCGCATCCTCGACCGCCTGGTGGGATATCAGGTTTCTCCGCTGTTGTGGGACAAGGTACGGCGCGGACTCTCCGCCGGCCGGGTCCAAACCGTCGCGCTGCGGCTGATCGTTGAGCGCGAGCGTGAGATCAAGGCCTTCGACAAGAGGGAATACTGGACCATCGACGCGCACCTGGCAGGCGCCAAGCCGCCGGCCTTCGACGCGCGCTTCATCGGCCGCGGCGACGAAAAGACCGAGATCACCAACGGCGAAGAGGCTGAGGCGATCCGCGCAGCCCTGGAACAGGCCGCTTGGACGGTGCGCTCGGTGGAGAAGCGTGAGCGCAGACGCAGCGCGGCACCACCTTTCACTACCAGCAAACTGCAACAGGACTCTTCGCGCAAGCTGCGCTTCAGCGTCAAACGCACCATGATGCTGGCCCAGCACCTCTATGAAGGCGTCGAGCTCGGTGACGAAGGTTCGGTTGGTCTCATCACCTACATGCGTACCGATTCCACGCGCGTCTCGAACGATGCCATCGCGGAGTTGCGTGAGCTGATCGGCGGCCAGTACGGTCCCGAGTACGTGCCGGAATCGCCCAACGTCTATAAAGAGAAGAAGGAGGCGCAGGCGGCGCACGAGGCCATCCGTCCCACTTCGGCGGCGCGTACTCCCGACAGCATCAAGCAGTATCTGAAAGAAGATGAGTTCAAACTCTACAAACTGATCTGGCAGCGCTTTGTCGCCTCGCAGATGAACCCGGCGGTCTTCGACCAGACCAGCGTCGACATCGATGCGAAATCCAACGGCGATCTTTTCCTGTTTCGCGTGACCGGTTCGGTGCTGAAGTTCGACGGCTTCCTCAAGGTCTACGAGGAGTCGAAGGAAGGCCGCGACGAAGAGGACGAGGCGCTCAAGCACAAGCTGCCGGCGCTCGAAGCGGGGCAGAAGCTGACGCTCAAGGGCCTGAAGCCGGAGCAGCATTTCACCGAGCCGCCGCCGCGCTTCAACGAAGCCTCGCTGGTGAAGGAACTGGAAGAGCGCGGTATCGGGCGGCCGTCCACCTATGCCACCATCCTCAGCACCATCCAGGAGCGGCAGTACGTCAACAAGACAGGCGGCAAGTTCCTGCCGACCGAGATCGGCTTCGTGGTTACCGATCTGCTGGTGGAGAACTTCAAGGACATCTTCGACCTGCAGTACACGGCGCGCCTGGAAGAAGAGCTGGACGAGATCGAAGAAGGCAAGGAGAAGTGGACCGACGCGCTCGCCGACTTCTACAAGAAATTCGAGAAAGACCTTCGCTATGCGCAGAAGCACATGGAGAACATCAAGCGCATGGAGAAGCCCACCGACCAGGTGTGCGAGCGGTGCGGCTCGCCGCTAGTCATCAAGTGGGGCAAGCACGGCTCCTTCTACGCTTGCAGCTCGTACGATAAGGACGATCCCAACTCCTGCACCTTTACCAAAGAGAACCCTATCGACCTGCCCGACCTGGATTCCGCCGACACGCAGGAGACGGCGCAAGAGGAATACTGCGAGAACTGTGGTCGCGTGATGGTGCTCAAACGCGGGCGCTTCGGGCAGTTCATGGCCTGCACCGGGTATCCGGAGTGCAAGACCACGCGCCGGCTCGACCAGGGGCGCAAGGTGCCGGACATCCCGCTGGATGAGCTCTGCCCCAAGTGCGGACGCAACCTGATGCTGCGCCACGGCCGCTACGGCGAGTTCACCTCCTGCTCCGGGTATCCGCAGTGCAAGTACATCAAGCAGAACTATATCGGGGTGAAGTGCCCGCAGTGCAAAGATGGCGAGCTGGTGGAGAAGAAGGCGCGCCGCCGCGGCAACATCTTCTATGGCTGCTCGAACTATCCCGATTGTAAGTTCACCTCCGCGTACAAGCCAGTGGCGGAGAGCTGCCCGGAATGCGGCAGCCCTTATCTGTTGCTGAAGAACCTGAAGTCCGGGCCGGTGATTGTTTGTCCCAACAACAAGCGCACCGGTGACGATGAGGAGCCAAAACCTCGGCGGCGCAAGGGCAAAGCAGAAGAGCCGGAAGCAGCCCCCACGGTGAAGTGTGGCTACTCACGTCCGGCGCCGGTGGAAGCGGAGCAAGCCGCCGAGGTTGCCACCATCTAAGGAAAACCCGGCAACCCGCGTTCTGCTGCGGGGCTTTTACGAGAGATACTCCCGGATGTACTCGTCGCGCGATTGGGCCAGCTCGAGGGCGGTGCCGTCGAAGATCACCTTCGCTTCGCGCAGAATGACGAAGCTGATATTGGCTTCTATGCGCTCTCCCTTCGCTATTGGCACCATGCGGTTTTCCTTTTTATCGAAACGATGGGAGGCCATGATGAATGCGTCCTGCAGCCGGTGGGTCACCAGCAGAGCGCTGGTGCGGTAGACGTCACGCTGCTTTACGACCAGTTCGATGATGGTGGTCGAAGTGATGGGATCCAGGCCGGCGGTGGGAGAATCGTAGAGCAGAACCTCGGGCTGGGTGATGATGGCGCGGGCAATAGCCACCCGTCGCCGCATGCCTCCGGAGAGTTCCGAAGGAAACATGTCTATGGTGCGCTCCAGTTCTACGAACCGCAAGGCTTCGCGCACGCGCCGGTCGACCTCCGCTTCGGCGATTCCTTCCTCGATCAGCCGGTAGCCGACGTTTTCCTTCACGGTCAGAGAGTCGAAGAGAGCGCTCTCCTGGAACACCATTCCGATCTTGCGCCGCAACTCGAACAGGTCCTGTTCCCGCATGGCGGTGACGTCCTGGCCGAGGACGTAAATGTGCCCGCTGTCGGGCTTCAGCAGGCCCAGCGCCATTTTTAGGATTAGAGTCTTGCCGGTGCCGGCCACGCCGAGCAGGATCTTGGTCTCGCCGTGCTCGAGATGGAACGAGACTCCCTCCAGCACGCGATTCTCCTCGAAGGCCAGGCTCACGTTGTCAAAGACGATGATCTTCTGCGGGGCGGGTTCGACGGCCAGCGATCCGGCATGACTGGGAGCTTCGGGGATCGACATCGTAGTTAGCTCTCCAGCAGCGCCATGAGCAGCTTGGTGACGAAGAAATCCGCCACCAGCAGCAGCACCGACGACGCCACAACTGCCTGCGTGGTCGAGCGTCCCACGCCTTGCGTGCCGCCCTTGGTGGTCAAGCCGAAATAGCAGCCTACCGTGGAAATGATGAAGCCGAACATCGTAGGCTTCAGCAACCCCATGAAGACGTCGGTTCTGAAATGCAGGGACTGCCAGGCAGTGGTCCAGTACTGGTTGGAGTCCAGTCCGAGGATGAAATAGCTTACTGCCCAGCCTCCGGTCAGGCCCACCAGATCGGAAATGACAGTCAGAAAGAACAGCATGGTGACGGTGGCGACGACCCGCGGCGTCACCAGCTTCTTGGACGGGTCGGTTCCCAGAGCGCGCATGGCGTCGATCTGCTCGGTGACCACCATGGAGCCCAGCTCGCTGGCCATCCCGGAGGCATTGCGGCCGGAGACCATCAGGCCGGTCAGCACCGGGCCCAGTTCGCGCACCATGGAGAGCGAGACTAGTTGCCCGGTGAGGGAGAGCGACCCGAAGCGCTCGAGAGTATTCGAAGTCTGCAGCGCCAGCACCGCGCCGGTGAAGAACCCGGTCAGCACCACGATCGGCAGCGACCCGACCCCGATCAGGTCGGCCTGCATCAGCGTGTCGGCAAAGTAACGCGGTTGCGCGAAAACATTGGCGATGGATCGCCAGGCCAAAAGCGTGTATTCCTGGATGGCGAGGACCGACTGCTTGACGTAATCCACTGGCGAGATCAGTTCCATCGAAGCAAGCGAATATAGCAGACGCCGAGGGCGGAAAAAAGGAAAGGCGAGCCGCGGAAGCGCGCCTTGAAACTGCCGCTTGTTGCTGACCTTCTTCGCCCGCTGTAAACTTGCCGGTTTGGCAACACTTCACCGGGACGATCTGTGAGCAATCCGATGCTGCAACCATCCGACATCGCCATCGTGAGTGGCGCGCGCACTCCGATGGGACGCTACTGCGGCAAGCTGCGCGATTTCACCGCCATGGAACTGGGGGCGGCCGCGGGCAAGGAGGCGATCCGCCGCGCCGGACTCGACGCCAAAGAGTTCGACCACTGCGTGATCGGCAACGCGCAGCAGACTTCGGGCGACTCGCTCTATGGTGCGCGTCACGTGGCTCTGCGCGCGGGATTGCCCATCGAGACGCCGGCGCTCACCGTGAACCGGCTGTGCGGCTCCGGCATGCAGGCCATCGTGAGCGCGGCGCAGATGATCATGCTGGGCGAGGCGCGCACGGTGCTGGCAGGCGGGATGGAATCCATGTCGCAGGCGCCGCACGTCATCCACGGCATGCGCTGGGGCGTGGGCCTGGGCGAAGGCAAGCTGGAAGATTCGCTCATGGTCGCGCTGCTCGATACTTACTGCGGGCTCTACATGGCGAATACGGCCGAGCTTTACGGCGAGCAGCAGGGCATTACCCGCGAGATGCAGGATGAATTCGCGCTGCGCTCGCAGAAGCTTGCCGGCGAGGCGCAGAAGGCATGCCGCCTGCAGGAAGAGATCACGCCGGTTGCGCTCAAGAATCGCAAAGGCGAACCCACGGGCGAGATGTTCGAAAAAGATGACCATCTACGCCCCGAGACCACGATGGAAGGGTTGGTCAAGCTGAAGCCGGCTTTCGGCAAGAACGGCACGGTGACCGCGGGAAATGCCAGCGGAATCGTTGACGGCGGCGCGGCGGTGGTGGTCATGTCGCTGGAAGACGCTGAGAAGCGCGGCCTAAAACCGCTGGGGCGGATCGTGAGCTGGGGGATTGCCGGCGTCGATCCCAAGATCATGGGACGGGGACCGGTGCCGGCCACGCGAATTGCCCTCGAAAAAGCCGGGCTCAAGCTCGATGACATTGATCTGATCGAAGTGAACGAAGCGTTCGCGGCACAGTATCTCGCCGTCGAGAGAGAACTGGGACTCGATCGAGAGAAGGTGAATGTGAATGGCGGAGCCATTGCGCTCGGACATCCGCTGGGCGCAACCGGAACGCGGCTGGTCATTACGTTGCTGTACGAGCTGCGGCGGCGGAAGAAAAAGTACGGTCTGGCGACGGCCTGCATCGGCGGCGGGCAGGGGATTGCGGTGATCGTCGAGAGCTTGCGCGCCTGATATGCCACAGAGGCACAGAGGCACAGAGATTTCCGATTTGTGATCGGAGGGCCACCAAGGAACTTCATTCAAAGGAACTTATATGGAAATCAAGAAGGTCGGGGTGCTTGGTTGCGGCCTTATGGGCTCCGGCATTGCCCAGGTCACGGCCACTGCCGGGTTCGACGTCACCGTACTGGAGGTCGAGCAGAAGTTCCTCGATAAAGGATTCGCCGGCATCGAGAAATCGTTAGGCAAATTCGCGGAGAAAGGCACGATCACTCCGCAACAAAAAGATGAGATTCGCGGACGGCTGAAAGGCACGACCAACGCCCAGGATCTGAGCAACTGCGATTTAGCAATCGAGGCCATCATCGAGAACGTCGCCGAGAAGAGAAAGATGTACGCGGCGGTTGATGCCGTGGCCAAGAAAGACGCAATCTTTGCCAGCAACACATCCTCCATCTCGATCACCGAGCTGATGTCGGCCACAAAGCGCCCCGAGCGCTTCGTCGGTCTGCACTTCTTCAATCCCGTGCCGCTCATGAAGCTGGTTGAAGTGGTGCGGACCATCGCCACCTCGAACGATGTCTACGAGACTGTCTTCGAGTTCGCAAACAAACTGGGCAAAGTGCCGGTGCGGACCAGCGACAAGACCGGCTTCATCGTGAATCGGCTGCTGGTGCCGTATCTGCTCGATGCCATTCGGGCTTACGAAGAGGGCGTGGGATCGATCCCGGACATCGACCAGGCGATGAAGCTGGGCTGCGGTTATCCCATGGGGCCTTTCACGCTGCTGGATTTCGTCGGGCTCGACACCACGTACTACATTACCCACGTGATGTACGACGAGTTCAAGGAACGGCGTTTCGCTTCTCCCCCATTGTTAAAACGTCTGGTGATGGCCGGCTGGTACGGCCGCAAGACAGGCAAAGGCTTTTACGATTACGCGGACCCGAATAATCCGGTGTCGGGAAAGTTTTAGCGTTTCAGGTTTCAAGTTGTCCTATTACGACTCGCGGCTTGCGACTCACGACTGGAGACTTCTTTATGGCCTCATCGGCAACGCTGACGCAGTTCGAAAATACGCTCTACGACACGAAAAATCACATCGCTTACATCACGGTTAATCGTCCCAAGGTTTTGAACGCGTTGAACCTGCCCACGATGGAAGAGCTGCGCCGGGCCTTCACCATGGCCAAGGAGGACGCAGACGTCCGCGTGGTGATTCTCACCGGCGCCGGCGAGAAGGCGTTCGTGGCCGGCGCGGATATCAGCGAACTGCAGAAGCACACGCCCGTCCAGGGAAAGGAGTGGACGCACGTCGGCCAGTCCGTGCTTGACCTGATCGAGAATCTGGGCAAGCCGGTGATTGCCTGCGTCAATGGCTTTGCCTTGGGCGGCGGCTGCGAGCTCGCATTGGCCTGCACCATGCGGATCGCCAGCGAGAGCGCGAAGCTCGGCCAGCCCGAGGTCAAGCTGGGAGTCATCCCCGGCTACGGCGGGACGCAGCGTCTGCCGCGGCTGGTAGGAAAAGGTCTGGCCATGCAGCTCGTGCTGAGCGGAGAGATGATCTCGGCGCAGGAGGCGTATCGTATCGGCCTGGTGAACGAAGTCGTCGCGGCGGCCGAGCTGATACCGCGTGCCGAAGCCATTGCCAAGAAGATCATCGCCAATGCGCCGCTGGCGGTGCAGTACGCCATGGAGGCCGTCAACCACGGCATGGAGATGCCGCTCAAGGAAGGCCTGTATCTCGAGGCCACGCTCTTCGGCGTGATCTGCGCCACCGAGGACAAGAACGAGGGCACGACGGCATTTCTCGAGAAACGGGCGGCTAACTTCAAAGGACGTTAGCCACAGAGGCACGGAGACACAGAGGGATATGCGATTTTCTGACTGTGATCCACTCTGTGCCTCTGTGTCTCGGTGGCAATTTCGATGATCAAGTCCATCCACAAACTGTTAGTACCGAAGCGTGAGGCCGACTTCCACGCGCTGGTGGACTTTTTCGATGGGCTGGGGCTGGCGCGGGGCGAATCATGGAAGGGGCGGCGCAACCAGGGCATCAAGCTGCACGCGCCGGATTCCGGCGTGGAGATCGGCATGGGAGAAGGCTTTCCCCAGGCCGACCTGGTGATCGAGTGCGACTCGGCGGACGTTCTCTACGAGGTGGCGAAGCGTCGCGGCCTGCGCATCGCGGAAAAGATCGCGGACTCCGACTGGGGTGCGCGCATGTTCACCCTGGAGCTGCCGGCAGGCGGCGGACGGCTGGCCATCTTCTCTTACAATCAGGACCGCCGTGCGAAGCCGGAGATAGGCGAAGGCAAGCTGGATGCCTCTGGCAAGCGCTTCGCGATTGTCGTCAGTCGCTTCAACACCTTCATCACCGAGCGCCTGCTGGCGGGCGCTGTGGACGCGTTGCGGCGCGCGGGAGCGAGAGACAAAGACATCCAGGTAGTGAAGGTCCCCGGGGCATTCGAGGTTCCCTCGGCGGCGCGCTCGCTGGCTCAAACCGGCAAGGTGGATGCGGTGATCTGCCTGGCGTGCATCATCCGCGGTGAAACCTCGCACTACGAGCATCTGGCCAATGAGGTGACGCGCGGCATCGGGCAGTCGGCGCAGGAAACCGGTGTACCCCATGCCTACGGCGTGCTGACGTGCGATTCGCTGGAGCAGGCGATCGATCGCGCCGGCCTGAAGATGGGGAACAAGGGCTGGGACGCAGCGCTGTCGGCGGTGGAGATGGCCAGTCTGGAAGTCGCCAGTCGCCGGTCGCCAGTCGCCCGACGAAAGCGAAGGACGTAGAGTGAGGCTTCTACTGGCCACCGGCGACTGACTACTGGCTACTTTTTTCATGGGCACGCGCAGAAAATCCCGCGAGCTGGCGTTGCAGATGCTGTTCCAGGCGGACATGGGGCAGCAGAGCAAGGAAGAGGTCCGCCGGACTTTCTGGCGCGAGCGCGCCGAGATCGAGCGCGACACCCGCGGGTTCGCTGATGATTTGTTCGGTTTGGCCCGTGACCGCGGCGGCGAGATCGATGGCATGATCGAGCGCCACGCCGCGCACTGGCGCATGGACCGCATGGCGGCGGTGGACCGCAACATTCTGCGGCTGGGCGCGGCTGAACTGCTGGGCTATCCCGAGACGCCCCGGCCGGTGGTCATCAACGAGGCGCTGGAGATCGCGCGCCGCTTCTCCACCCCGGAATCGGTGCAGTTCATCAACGGAGTGCTGGACAGCGTGGCGCGGGAGCTGGAGAAAGTGCCGTTGGCGCCAAAATCGCCGTGATCGACCTATGAACTGGACCGACGAAGCGCGCGACATCATTCAAGACTTATTGCAGGAGCTGCCGCTGCCGGTGCGCAGCGGCGTGGAGGAATCCGCCAATTATCGGGCCGAAAGCATCGCGACCGATGCCTCGGCCAGCCGGGTTGGCCTCGAGACCGCGGTTCGCGCCTTCATCGAGTCCACGCCGCGCGACCTGCGCGAGCGCCTGAAGCACACCCTCTCCTACAAGGGCATCGATCCCGACGACTACGAAGCTGCGTTTTCTTCCTAACCCAGCAGAGTTTCTGTCATTTGGGCGATTGAGCCATTGATTCATTGGGTCATTGAGCCATTAAGGACGGCCCCTCGATAGAGACTCCGCAGAAAACCAATGGCTCAATGAATCAATGACTCAATGGCTCAATCCTTCTCACTGCACCGTCAAGGTGGTCGAGCCGCTCACGCCGCCGCTGCTAGCCGTGATCGTGGAGGTGCCTATGGCCAGAGCCCGTGCCTGGCCAGGGGTCAGCGGTGGAACGACAACGGTATTGGGACCAATGACGGCCACTGCCGTGTTGCTGGAGGTCCAGGCGACGAAGTTGGTCATGTCGCGGGTGGTGTTATCGGAAAACTTACCCGTGGCGGTGAAGCAAACTTCGCCTGCCGGCGTCCCGGCAGGACAGTTTTGGGCAGTTCCGTTGACCCCGATGGTCGGATTGAGCGGCGCCAACGTGAGTGAGGTGAGCGTCGCCACTGTGGCCACGGGCCGAATGACCAGGAAATCGGGGGTGCAATTTGGCGTGCCGCTGGGGCACATCGCGACCCCGATGCTCTGCGAGTCGGTAGGAGGGTTCTTGGTGAGGTCCACGCGGTGAACCGCGCCGTCGCTGGCTCCTACGTAAAGAGTGGCGCTGTCTGGGGTGATGCCAGCGCTCAGCGGCAGCGCCCCACCGGAGAGTGCGACCGTCGAAGTTTGTTTGGATCCCAGGTTATAAACCAGCACACCGTTATCGCTGAGGATGACGGCCAGGCTACTGTCGTTGCTCACCAGAAGCTGGCGGGCGGTGAAGCCGGAGACGGCGGGGAAGCCATTACTGATCGGCACCGGAGGCGTTGGCGTAATCACCGGCGGACAGGCGCCATTAGAGGTAACGTCGATTTCGTCGATGTTGGGCGAATTGGCGTCCACCATGCCGGTGGCGTTGGGGATAGCCGCGATGTGCGTGGGGGTGCCCACAGCCGCGGTGCTCGCGCTCTGGATCGTGTCCGTGCACGTGACGACCGCCTGGTCGCCGGCTGCATCCGCCACATAGGCCATGGCGCCCGTGGCAAAGAAGGCTACGCCCTGCGCCGAACCGCTGGCCGGAGGAGTGAACGAGATGGGTCGCAAGGGCAATCCCGGGCTGTAAACGTACAAATTGTTGCCGGCGGTGATGTAGATCTTCGAGCCGTCGATGGCGAAGGCCGCTGCGGTGGCATTGGGGATGGACAGGATCTTCTCAACGCCCGGCCCGCCTGCGGTGGCGATGATTGTCTGGCTATTGGAAGGATCAGAAACCACCACGCGGATTCCATCCGTGGCCAGCACCCTTCCGGTGATGTTGGTGGCCGGCACGGCTACCGTGCTCACAGCGGGATCAAAGCGCAATAGCCCGGAGCATGCGGTGCCGTTGGGGCCGGCGGTGGTACCTGCAGTGCAAGCGGTGCCCAGAAACGCCGGGTCGCCCTGCGGCGTCAGCACCATTGAGTTCACCTGCAAATTGGCCGGCAAGGTAAAGGCCGCCCCAGGATTGTTGCTGACAGTGTCGATCGGGATGATGGCATTGCTGGTGGTGGTGCTGGGAGGGGGGGCGGCGGTGGTCACCAGCACCGTGCTGGCGGGCGTGCCCGTGATGTGGGCGGTAACCACGTCATCGGCAAAAATCGGCAGGTTCAGGTTGATATTGCACGCCGGCTGCAAGCAGGCGGCAGTGATTTCGGCGGTCCCGGGAGAAGCGGTGTTGACGGAACCCAGACTTACGCTGGCCAGCGCCGGCTGCGAAGTCAGCCAGGTAAGTGCGACCGTGCTGGTCAGCAGGGTGCCATTGGTGTCCTTAACATCCGCCACCAAAGGCACGGTGGCACTCACGGGAGCGGTAAAGAACGTCTGCGAGTCGCCTGCAGCAGGGGTGTTTTGCTGGTGAACATGAATGCTGGCGACCGGGCAGGTGGTGAACGGGGTTGACCCGGTGACAGAGGAGCCTGCGGCGCCGATGGAGGCCTCCACGATCCCTTGACCGGGGGTATTTGCGGTCACGGTCACGGGCTCAGTCGGTACATGGGTCACCGCGTCGGCAGTTCCAACTTGGCCCGGCGAGATCAGCCAATCGATGCTTCCGATGGTATTGGCGCTCCCGGGTTGGGTCCCGTCCGGTATCTGGCACGGCACCGGGGAGCCGATCGCCGCGCACGCGACGGGATCCTTGCTGAAGGCCTCGGCTGCGTACCGTGCGGTGAGGTTTTGCGAGACACAAGCGCCGGCGGGCACCGGACAGGTACGGGCTAAAGTGCTGGGATCCACCGAGCACACCTGGACGCTATCGATTGGCCAGTGATCGGTGACCACGACCGCGCTGCTGGTGATGGTTTGATCGTTCACCGTTGCCGTGGCGGTGATGCTGGCGGCGCCCAGCGGAAGAGGGATGGCGCCATTGGCAGGACACTGGTTGGTGGCCAGGTCAGGATTGCTGCAGTTGTAGCAGCGGATGGAGTTTGCGTCCCACTGCCCGGCGCAGACCAGACCGCTGCTCGAAACCGAAATCGGCGAACCGGGAGAACACGCTGTTTGACTCGGGAGTTGCACGCAGTGATACGCCAGGGCGGGAGTGCCGACGGCATTGTGGCTGGCGTCCTCGGCCTGCGCCGTAATCTGCGCCAGGGCTCCGCGGGTGAGCGATATCTCACTGGGGCTCAGCGTAATGCTGACCGTTGGGCCGACCGCATTCCCGCCGCCACAACCAACGAATGCCGTTCCCATCAGCCATAGGAAGAGACCGCCACCTGCCAACAAGGACCGCCGCATCTACCCTCCACCCCGGGGATGCTCTGGTCCCGGGGCGCATCCTCCCCTCGCTTGCTGCCGGGGAGATTTGCCAGTGTAGAAGCTGAAAATTGTTTCGGCAACTCTCGGCTAACGGCGGAGCCTGGATTCTCCGATTGCCGGGATACTTACCATCCTGGCGCGGACGCGTTGACGCTTCCCGGTAGAAGTTGTTATATTCGAGAGGTTCTGCGGGAAGCTGAAGCGAAGCCTGTGTTTCTACCGTGTAGATGACACGCGCCCGAGAGCCGCATTGTGGTTCGCTAGCAGGGCGTCCTCGCTGAAACCAACCTGCGCTGCCTCGCGCCTGGCGCGAGGGTATGCAGGTCGAGGCCGACGAAACGGAGCTTTGCCCTTGTAGGGTCTGGAAGCCACCGTCGCCCGCCGCTAAACGCAAACCAACCAATTTCCCCGCGCTGCGGGGAAGTATGGCTCGGCTAAGCCGCGCCAGCGCTGAAATCGAGGACAAGTTGGCGCGTGCCCGTGTGTGTGCGCGCGAAGGAGCCGGGAAGAGTGCCTACATTCAATCAGTTGGTGCGGTTGGGGCGGCACAAGCCGAACTACAAGACCGCCAGTCCGGCGCTGCAGTCCTGCCCGCAAAAGCGCGGCGTCTGCACGCGCGTCTACACCCAGACGCCCAAGAAGCCGAACTCGGCGCTGCGCAAGGTGGCGCGCGTCCGCCTGACCAACGGCATTGAGGTCACCACCTACATTCCCGGCGTCGGCCACAACCTGCAGGAGCACTCGATCGTGCTTATCCGCGGGGGCCGCGTGAAAGACTTGCCCGGGGTGCGCTATCACGTGATCCGCGGCACGCTGGATACGGTGGGCGTGGCCAACCGCAAGCAGAGCCGGTCGAAGTACGGAGCCAAGAGGCCGAAAGCGTAGGAGCTATCGATGCCGAGAAAAGGACATATCAGCAAGACAGAAGTTGCTCCCGATCCGATCTACGATTCGCCGCTGGTGAATAAGTTCATCAGTTGCATGATGTGGGACGGTAAGAAGAGCGTCGCTCAGGGCATCTTCTACGAATCGCTGAAGAAGCTGCAGGAAAAGGGCGGCGACGAGGCGCTGAAGCTGTTCAAGAAGGCGGTGGAGAACTGCAAGCCGGTGCTGGAAGTGAAGACCCGGCGCGTGGGCGGCGCCAACTACCAGGTGCCGGTGGAGGTCAATCCCGACCGGCGCACCTCGCTGGCGATCCGCTGGCTGATCACTTACAGCCGCGGGCGCAGTGAAAAGGGCATGATCGACAAGCTCACCAACGAGCTGCTGGATGCCGCCAACAGCCGCGGCGCAGCGATCAAGAAGAAGGAAGACGTGCACCGCATGGCGGAAGCCAATAAGGCATTCGCGCATTATCGGTGGTGAAACAGCTGGGGGCTCTTGGCCTTTGGCTTTTGGCCAAAAGCTAAGAGCCAAAAGCCAAGAGCTACCCAGCAGCGGACGAAGAAAGAGTTAGAAGAACACAGTGCCGAGACAAGTCCCATTATCGCGATGCCGCAACATCGGCATCATGGCGCACATCGACGCCGGCAAGACCACGACCACCGAGCGCATCCTGTTCTATACCGGCAGGACGCACCGGCTGGGCGAGGTGCATGAAGGCACGGCCACGATGGATTGGATGGCGCAGGAGCAGGAGCGCGGCATTACCATTACCTCCGCGGCGACGACGTGTACCTGGCGCGACGAGATGATCAACATCATCGATACGCCCGGCCACGTCGACTTCACCGCCGAAGTCGAGCGTTCGCTGCGCGTGCTCGATGGCGCCGTCGCTGTCTTCGACGCCGTGCACGGGGTCGAGCCGCAGTCGGAGACCGTCTGGCGCCAGGCCGACAAGTACGGCGTCCCGCGAATTTGCTTCATTAACAAGATGGATAAGATGGGCGCCGACTTCGAGCACGCCGTAGACACCATCCGCAAGCGCCTTAACGCCCGCCCCATCGCCATCCAGCTCCCCATCGGGCAGGAAGCCAAGTTCCGGGGAATCATCGACCTGTTCGAGATGAAAGCCACCCTCTGGAATGAAGAGACCCTGGGCGCGGAGTTTGAAACCGAAGACATTCCCGAGGAGCTGAAGAAGAAGGCCAACGCTTTCCATAACCAGATGGTCGAGACCATCGTCGAGAGTGATGACGAGCTGCTGCACAAGTACATGGAAGGCGAGAGCATCACGCCCGAGGAGCTACGTCGGGCGCTGCGACGCTCCACCATCGCCCTGAAGCTGTTCCCCGTGATCTGCGGAAGCGCTTTCAAGAACAAAGGCGTACAGCCGCTGCTCGACGCCGCGGTAGACTTCCTCCCGTCGCCCATCGAAATTCCTCCCGTAGAAGGTCTTGATCCCGATCATCCCGACAAGAAGGTCATTCGCAAGGCGGACGACAACGAACCGCTTTCGGCGCTGGCCTTCAAGATCATGACCGACCCGTTCGTCGGCCAGTTGACGTTTATCCGCGTGTATTCGGGGCAGATCAAGACTGGCGACAGCGTGTGGAACCCGCGCCTGCAGCGGCGGGAGCGCATCGGGCGCTTGCTGAAGATGCACGCCAACAAGCGCGAGGAGATCAGCGAGATCTACGCCGGCGACATCTGCGCCTGCGTTGGCCTCAAGAATATTTCGACCGGCGACACCATCTGCGAAGAGAAACATCCGATTGTGCTCGAGACCATCGAATTCCCGGCGCCGGTGATCTCGGTGGCGGTCGAGCCCAAGACCAAGGGCGACCAGGAGAAGATGGGCGTAGCGCTCTCGAAGCTCGCCAACGAAGATCCCGACGTTCAAAGTCCACACCGATCCCGATAGCGGCCAGACCATCATCAGCGGCATGGGCGAGCTGCATCTCGAGATCATCGTCGACCGCATGATGCGCGAGTTCAGCGTGCAGGCTAACGTCGGCAAGCCGCAGGTCGCGTATCGCGAGACCATCCGCAAGGCGAGCGAAGCGGAGGGCAAGTTCATCCGCCAGACCGGCGGCCGCGGGCAGTACGGGCACGTCAAGATCCGCATCGAGCCCAACCCGGCCAAGGGCTATGAATTCGTGGACGACATCACCGGCGGCGCTGTTCCCAAGGAATACATCAAGCCGGTCGGCGAAGGTATTCGCGAGGCCATGGAAGGCGGGGTCCTCGCAGGCTACGAGATGGTGGACGTTAAGGCCACGCTCTACGACGGCAGCTATCACGAGGTGGATTCGAGCGAGATCGCGTTCAAGATCGCCGGTTCAATGGCCTTCAAGGAAGCCGCCCGCAAGGCTTCACCGGTGCTGCTCGAGCCCATGATGTCGGTTGAGGTGGTCGTCCCCGAAGAGTACATGGGCGACATCATCGGTGACCTGAACTCGCGCCGCGGACGGGTCGAAGGCATGGAGCATCGCGCCGGCTCGCAGGTGATCCGCTCGCACGTGCCGTTGTCGGAGATGTTCGGCTACGCCACCGACATGCGCTCCCGCACCCAGGGCCGCGCCACGTACTCGATGCACTTCGCGCGCTACGAAGAAGTGCCGCGCTCGGTGGCGGAGGAGATCATCGCCCGAGTACAAGGGAAAACGGTGAGCAGATAAATAAGGATTGTTTACGAGGGGCACTCGCCCCTGACTGACGGAGCAAGCAATGGCCAAAGAGAAATTTGATCGCACCAAGCCGCACGTGAACGTGGGGACGATCGGGCACATCGATCACGGCAAGACCACGCTGACGGCGGCCATCACCAAAGTGCTGGGGAAGAACAACCCCAAGGTGAAGTTCCGCTCCTTCGATTCGATCGACAATGCGCCCGAGGAGAAGGCGCGCGGCATCACCATCGCCACCGCGCACGTCGAGTACGAGACCAAGGCGCGGCACTATGCGCACGTCGATTGCCCGGGCCACGCCGACTACATTAAGAACATGATCACCGGCGCGGCGCAGATGGATGGCGCGATTCTGGTGGTCGCGGCCACCGACGGCCCCATGCCGCAGACGCGCGAACACGTGCTCCTGGCGCGGCAAGTGGGTGTGCCGTGCATCGTCGTGTTTCTGAACAAGTGCGATGCAGTGGACGATCCCGAGCTGCTCGACCTGGTTGAACTCGAAGTCCGCGAGCTGCTGAAGGGTTATCAGTTCCCGGGCGACGATGTTCCGGTGATTCGCGGCTCGGCGCTGGGCGCGCTGAACGGCGAGGCCAAGTGGGAGAAGTCGATTGACGAGCTGATGGACGCGGTCGACAAGTACGTGCCGCTGCCGGCGCGCGAAGTCGATAAGCCCTTCCTGATGCCGATCGAAGACATCTTCTCGATCTCCGGGCGCGGCACGGTGGTCACGGGCCGCATCGAGCGCGGCAAGGCGAAGGTGGGCGAGGAAATGGAGATTGTCGGCTTCCGCGAGACGCGCAAGACGGTGATCACCGGGGTCGAGATG
Source organism: uncultured Acidobacteriota bacterium (assembly GCA_963733935.1). Taxonomy (GTDB): domain Bacteria; phylum Acidobacteriota; class Terriglobia; order Terriglobales; family Acidobacteriaceae; genus JAHFUA01. The sequence continues at coordinate 433,643 of CAVTEQ010000015.1, read as the reverse complement.
TTCAAGAAGCAGCTCGATGAAGGCATGGCGGGCGACAACGCCGGCCTGCTGCTGCGCGGCATTCCCAAGGAAGACGTGGAGCGCGGCATGGTGATCGCCAAGCCGGGATCGATCACGCCGCACACCAAGTTCCGCGGCGAGCTGTACGTGCTGTCGAAGGAAGAAGGCGGACGGCACACGCCGTTCTTCAAAGGCTACCGGCCGCAGTTCTACTTCCGCACCACGGACGTGACGGGGACGACGGAGCTGCCCGAGGGGACAGAGATGGTGATGCCGGGTGACAACGTGAACCTGGCGATCCAGTTGATCACCCCGGTGGCGATGGAGAAGGGATTGCGGTTCGCCATCCGTGAGGGCGGCCACACCGTGGGCGCGGGAACGATCACGGAGATACTGGAGTAAGCAATGTGGCGGCGAGACGCCGCCACCACAGCCGGCAAGATGCCGGCGCTACAACATGCGGCATGCAGTCAGCCGCCAGCTCTTTGAGGAACCGAACGTGAATGGAAAAGATAGAATTCGGATTCGGCTGAAAGCCTACGACTATCGCGTGCTCGATCAGTCGACCGGCGAGATCGTGGACACGGCCAAGCGCACCGGCGCGCAGGTCGCCGGGCCCATCCCGCTGCCCACGGTCAAGAACAAGTATTGTGTGCTGCGGTCGCCGCACGTGGACAAGAAGTCGCGGGAGCAGTTCGAGATTCGCACTCACAAGCGCCTGCTGGATATTCTCGAGCCCACGCAGCAGACGGTGGACGCGCTGATGAAGCTCGACCTGCCCGCCGGCGTGGACGTAGAGATCAAGGCGTTTGGGAAGGAACATAAATAGGCTTTTGGCTCTTGGCTGTTGGCTTTTGGCATAAACCTGAGCCACGGCAAGAGCGAGACCACCTACAGTGCCGATGCTCTGGCTGGCCAAAAGCCAATAGCCAAGAGCGGCTTTTCGGCATGATGAGGGAGAAACGAATTTATGGCGGTCAACGGAATTTTGGGCAAAAAGGTCGGCATGACGCAGCTCTTCGATGACAAGGGCGATGTGCACCCCATCACCGTGCTGCAGGCGGGGCCGTGCGTCATCACGCAGAAGAAGTCGCAGGCCAAGGAAGGCTACGACGCGGTACAGATCGGGCTCATCGAGTTCGTCAAGGAGTCGCGGCTGTCGCAGCCCGAGCGCGGCCATCTGGCGAAGCACAACCTGCCGCCGGTACGCTTCCTGCGCGAGGTGGGCATCATCTCGGACGGGGCGGGCGACGGCGCGGCGGCGAAGGTTGGCGACAAGGTGCTGGTGGACATCTTCCAGGGCGAGAAATATGTGGACGTCATCGGAACCAGCAAAGGGCGCGGTTTCGCCGGCGTGGTGAAGCGGCACCATTTTGCGGGCGGGCCGAAGTCGCACGGATCGATGTTCCAGATCACCGGCTCGATCGGTTCGTCGGCGTTTCCCTCGCGCGTGTTCAAGGGCATGCGCATGTCCGGGCACATGGGCAACGCGCGGGTGACCACGCGCAATTTGAAAGTCGTCGGCATCGATCTCGATGACAACCTGCTGATGGTCGAAGGCGCGGTGCCGGGGCCGAACGGCGGATACCTGGTCATCAACCGAGCTGGCAATCCGCCGCGCGAGCGCCGCGGATTCGGCGGAGAAGCCACGATCGACCCGTTGAAGGCGTCGAAGCGCAAGAGCAAAAAGGGATAGAGATATGGCGAACATCGACGTTGTCGATCTGAGCGGGAAAAAGGTGGGCACGCTGGCCCTGGCCGACGAAGTTTTCGGCGGGATCAACGAAGACCTGCTGTGGGAGGCGGTGAAGCACTATCGCGCGGCGCAGCGCGCCGGAACGCACGCCACCAAGAACCGCAAGCTGGTTTCCGGATCGGGCAAAAAGCTGTGGAAGCAGAAAGGCACCGGCCGGGCGCGCGTGGGCTCGATCCGGTCCCCGCTGTGGCGGCACGGCGGTACGGTGCATGGGCCGCAGCCGCGCTCGTATGATTACGCTTTCCCGCGCAAGAAGCTGCTCGGTGCGTTGCGTTCGGCGCTGGCGGCCAAGTTTGCCGATGGCAAGCTGACCGTGGTCGAGAGCTTCGAACTCACGGAACCCAAGACCCAGGCGTTTCGCAAAGCGCTGGACGGGTTGAAGGTCGAGAAGACGGCATTGCTGGTGGAAGCGGCCAAGGTCGAGAACCGCAACCTGGAGCTGAGCGCGCGCAATCTCGATGGTGTGGAGCTGGTGCGCGGCAATCAGGTGCATCCGTATCACCTGTTGCGCTATGACGCAGCCATCTTTTCGCGGCCGGCGCTGGAAAAGCTGCAGGAGACGCTCAAGGCTTCGGCTGGCAGGAAGAAAGCGGAGGTGGCGTAATGAAGTCGGCCTACCAGATTATTCGCCGCCCCATCATCACTGAGAAAGGCCTGGGAATTAAGGAGCTGCAGCGCACGCTGGTCTTCGAAGTTGCGGCCCGGGCGACCAAGACCGAGGTCCGGGAAGCGGTGCAGTCGATTTTCAAAGTTAAGGTGGACACGGTGCGCACCGCGAACTTCCCCGGAAAAGAACGGCGGCGTGGCCGCTTTGCCGGCTATCGTCCAGATTGGAAGAAGGCATACGTGCGGCTGAAATCCGGGGAGAAGATGCCGGAGTACGCGCAGAACCTTTAGCCAGGAGTCAGTAGTCGGGAGTCAGTAGTCAGCGGAACCAACAGGGAATTTTTATGGCGATCAAAACTTACAGACCGACGACTTCAACCTTGCGCTTCCAGACTGCGCTGGTCAATGAAGAGCTGACCACCGCGAGTCCGCACAAGCCGCTGACCGAGACCAGGAAGGGCACCGGCGGACGGCGCAACTCCGGGGACATTACGAGCTGGTTCCGGGGCGGCGGCCACAAACGCAAGCTGCGCCTGATCGACTTCAAGCGCGACAAGAAGGGCGTGCCGGCCACGGTGGTTTCGGTTGAGTACGATCCCAACCGCTCGGCCCGCATTGCTCTGCTGGCGTATGCGGACGGCGAGAAGCGCTACATCCTGCAGCCTTCGGGGCTGAAGGTGGGGCAGAAGGTGGTAAGCGGTCCCGAGGCGGACATCCTGGTGGGCAACGCCCTGCCGCTGAGGAACATTCCGCCCGGTACTACGGTCCACAATCTGGAGCTGCGTCCTGGAAAGGGCGCGCAGATGGTGCGCTCGGCCGGAGGCTCGGCGCAGTTGGTGGCCAAGGAAGGCGATTACGCGCTGGTGAAGCTGCCCTCGGGTGAGACGCGCAAAGTGCTGCTGGATTGCATGGCGACGATCGGCCAAGTCGGAAACCTGGACCACGAGAACGTCACCGTGGGCAAGGCGGGACGCAAACGCTGGATCGGCAAGCGTCCGCACAACCGCGGCGTCTCCATGAACCCGGTGGACCATCCCCATGGCGGCGGCGAAGGCAAGACCTCGGGCGGGCGGCATCCGGTCACTCCCTGGGGACAGCCCACACGCGGCTACAAGACGCGCAACAACAAGCGCACTGACCGGTTCATTGTGAACCGAGGGCGGTAAGAGGGATATGGCAAGATCGACAAAAAAAGGCGCGTTCGTGGACACGCACTTGATGGTAAAGGTTGAGGAACTGAACCGGCGCAACGAGAAGAAGGTGCTTCGCACCTGGTCGCGGCGCTCTACCGTTCACCCGGAAATGGTGGGGCACACCATCGCCGTGCACAACGGCAAGAAATTCATCCCGGTGTACCTCACCGAGAACATGGTGGGGCACAAGCTGGGCGAGTTCAGCCCTACCCGCATCTTCAAGGGACACTCGATGAAGGCGGCTACCGAAGTATCGGCCAAGCCGGCAGGAATCCCCGGCGGTCCGGGAGCCATTGCTCCGGCAGCCCCGGCGGGTGGCGCGGCTCCGGCAGCGCCTGCGGGCGGAGCGCCGGCAGGTGGGAAGGGATAATTGAGAGGCGAGTATGGAGTTTAGAGCGCAGACAAAGTATGTCCGCATTTCGCCGCAGAAGGCGCGCCTGGTGCTGGACACCATCAAGGGGCGGCGGGTGGAAGACGCGCTGAACATCCTGACCTTCACCAAGAAAGGGATTGCCCCGGATGTGTTTAAGCTGCTGCGCTCGGCGGTGGAGAACGCGAATTTTCTGAGCGGCGAAAAGGGGCTCGACGTGGACGTGGACAGCCTCTACGTCAAGAATGCTGTCGCCAACGACGGGCCGCGGATGAAGCGCATCCGCCCGGCGCCCATGGGACGCGCCTATCGTTATGTGCGCCGCATGTCGCATTTGGAGATCGTGCTGGCGGAACGCGGCAAGCAGAATGGCGCGAGCGCCGCAACCGTGGTCGGTGAAGAAGAACAAGCAGAGCCGAAGGCTCGTCCGAAGCCGCGGGCGGCCGCCAAGAAGAAGGTGGCGCGTCCGGCGAAGAAGAAAATGGCAAGCGCGAAGAAATAAGAAGAGGACAGAATGGGGCAAAAAGTACATCCGTACGGATTTCGCTTGGGCTACACCAAGCCGTGGAAATCGCGCTGGTATCTGGAGCGCGACTACGACAAGACCGTGCTGGAAGACGTCAAGCTGAAGAATGAGCTGAAGGAAAAGCTCAAGTCGGCGGGCGTAAGCTCGATCGAGATCGAACGGCCGGGTAATAAGCTGCGCGTCATTATCCGCACGGCGCGGCCGGGGATCATCATCGGACGCAAGGGCGCGGAGATCGACAAGCTGAAGCAGGAAGTGCAGAAGCGCACCAACCGCGACGTCTTCATCGACATCCAGGAAGTGCACAAGCCGGAACTGGATGCGCAACTGGTGGGCGAGTCGATCGCGCTGCAACTGGAGAAGCGCGTGGGCTTCCGCCGCGCCATGCGCAAGGCGGTGGATTCGGCGCTGCGCTTCGGCTGCAAGGGCATCAAGGTGCGGGTCAGCGGCCGGCTGAACGGCAACGAGATCGCGCGCTCGGAGTGGTACCTGCAGGGGCGGCTGCCGCTGCATACTCTGCGGGCCGACATCGATTACGGATTCGCCGAGGCCAAGACCACGTATGGCGTGATCGGCGTGAAGTGCTGGATCTATCGCGGCGAGATCCTGCCGGCGAAGAAGCGGGACGAGCAAGGCGTTGGCGCGGGTGCATTCTAACTGGCAACTGAACTGACATGGGCTGATTTTATGTTGATGCCGAAAAAGGTTAAGTACCGCAAGCAGCAGCGCGGGCGCATGCGCGGCAAAGCGTGGCGTGGCTCCGAGCTCTCCTACGGCGATTACGGGCTGAAGGTGCTCGAGCCGGGCTGGATCACCGACCGGCAGATCGAAGCCAGCCGCGTGGCCATGACGCGCTTCGTCAAGCGCGGCGGCAAGATCTGGCTGCGCCTGTTTCCGGATAAGCCGGTCACCAAGAAGCCGGCTGAAACCCGTATGGGCAAAGGCAAGGGCGCGCCCGATCACTGGGTCGCGGTGGTGCGTCCGGGGAAGATCCTGTTCGAGATGGAAGGCGTATCGCCTCAGGACGCGGCCGAGGCCATGCGTCTGGCGTCGCACAAGCTGCCGCTCAGGACGCGTTTTGTCTCGCGGCACGGGGCGTAGAGGACTATGGAAGCGGAAAAAATCCGGAACCTCACCGACGCCGAGCTGGAGCACCAGGAACGCGAGCTCGGCGACCAGCTCTTCCGCCTGAAGTTCCAGATGCGCATGGGACAGACGGAGAGCCTGAAGAAGATCCGCGGCTTGCGCCGGGACATCGCGCGAGTGAAAACCATCGCCCGCCAGCGCGAGCTGGAGAAGGCGTCCACGGAGAAGAAATAAATCATGGCAGAAACGACACCAACCCAGTCGCGGCGCAACACCAAGATCGGCTACGTGGTCTCCACCAAGATGGCCAAGACCATCGTGGTCGAGGTGACGCGGCAGAAGTCGCACAAGCTCTACCGCCGGGTGATCTCGCGGTCGAAGAAATTCTATGCCCACGACGAGAACAACACCGCGCGGGTGGGCGACGTGGTGATGGTGGAAGAAACGCGGCCGATGTCGCGGCTGAAGCGCTGGCGCCTGAAGCAGGTGATCCAGCGCGCCAAGTTGGTGCAGGTGGCGGAAGAGCCGAAGGCCAGCTAACGGGGTGAGGGATTAACTCCCCACCCGAGCAGAACCGGCTCGGGGTGGGGCACCCAAAACGGAGAAACTTATGGCAGTGATGATGCGAAGCATGCTGGAGGTGGCGGACAACTCCGGCGCGCGCAAGCTGCAGATGATCCTGCCGCTGGGCGGGCACACCGGGCTGCGGGCGGGTTTGGGCGACGTGATCACGGCTGCCGTCAAGGAAGCGCTGCCCGACGGCCAGGTGCAGAAGGGCAAGGTGGTGCGGGCGGTGGTGGTGCGCACCCGCAAAGAGCACCGGCGCCGCGATGGCACCTATATCCGCTTTGACGCTAATGCGGCGGTGCTGATCAACAACGACGGTGAGCCCATCGGCACGCGCGTATTCGGGCCGGTGGCGCGCGAGCTGCGCGAGAAGAAGTTCTTGAAGATCGTTTCACTGGCCCCGGAGGTTCTGTAGAGATGCCACAGGCAGCGGCACACGGACACAAGCGCGTCGATATCCGGCGCAACGATACGGTGCGGGTGATCACCGGGCGTGATAAGGGCAAGGAAGGCCGCGTGCTGCGCGTCTTCCCCAATGACGACCGGGTGCTGGTGGAGCACGTGGCGGTGGTCAAGAAGAACGTGCGGCCCAATCCCTCCAAGCAGGTCAAGGGCGGGGTGGCCGAGCAGGAGAGTCGAATCTCGCTCTCCAACGTCAAGCTGGTGTGCCCGACTTGCGGGCCGGTGCGCGTCGGACATGAGACCCACGGAGATCGCAAAGTGCGCGTCTGCAAGAAGTGCGGCACGATGCTGGACAAGTAGTCGCGAGTCGTAAGTCGTAAGTCGCGAGCGACGAGCGAAGAACCAGCCCCGCAGGGGCGACCGAATGTAGCCCGGCACGTAAGTGCCGGGTAGATGAAAGCAAGAGATTGAGCCCCTTCAGGGGCGGCACAAGAAAAAAGAGAAACGAAATGGCGAAACCAGATAAACCAAAGAAGAAAGAAGCCGCGGCGGAGCCCGAGCCGAAGGCGGCGCCGGAGCGTCCGCGCGCCTCGGCCAAGACGACGCCGCGTCTGAAGGACAAGTTCGACAAAGAAGTTGCTCCCGCGCTGATGAAGGAGTTCGAGCTCAAGAACCCCAACGCCGTGCCGCGCCTCCACAAGATCGTCATCAACATGGGCGTGGGCGAGGCAACGCAGAACGCCAAGATCCTCGACCCTGCAGTGAACGAACTGGGCGCTATTACGGGGCAGAAGCCGGTAATCACCCGCGCCAAGAAGTCGATTGCGGCTTTCAAGGTGCGGGAGGGAATGCCGATCGGCGCCATGGTGACCCTGCGCGGCCACCGCATGTACGAGTTTCTGGACCGGCTGGTGAACGTGGCCATGCCGCGCGTGCGCGACTTTCGCGGCGTCTCCACCAAGTCCTTCGATGGGCGCGGCAATTACACCCTCGGGCTGAAAGACCAGTTGGTCTTCCCGGAGATCGACTACGCCAAGGTGGACAAGCAGAAGGGCATGAACATCACGATCGTGACCACCGCCAAGAGCGATCCGGAAGCGCGCGCTTTGCTGAAGCACATGGGCATGCCGTTCCGGGCCTAGGGAACATTGATTCATTGGACAAAAGGAAAACATGGCAACGACTGCAAAGAGAGTAAAGGACGCGAAGATCGAGTATGAGTTGCAGCAGGCGCGGCAGAAAAACGCCTTGCTTCCCGTCCAAGAGCGGGAGAAACCGAAGTTCACCACGCGGCGGCACAACCGCTGCAAGATCTGTGGGCGTCCGCGGGGGTATCTGCGCAAGTTCGGCATGTGCCGGCTGTGTTTTCGCGGGCTGGCGCTGCGCGGGGAGCTTCCCGGCGTATCCAAGTCTTCCTGGTAAAGGGCAGAAGTTGAAACTGGAAATTAGAACCTGGAGAAGTGAACGATGAGTTTGACCGATCCGGTGGCGGATTTTCTGACGCGCATTCGCAACGCCATTAGCGCCAAGCACCAGAAGGTGGATGTGCCTGCCTCCAAGCTGAAGCTGGAGCTGGCCCGCATCCTGAAAGAAGAGGGCTACATTGCCAACTATAAGGCGACGGAAGAGCAGGGGCACAAGCTGGTGCGCGTGTACCTGAAATACGGGCCGGACGACGAAGCCATCATCTCCAACGTGGCTCGGGTGTCGCGCCCAGGCTGTCGCGTGTACGTCGGGCACGACAAGATTCCGCGGGTGCTGGGCGGCATGGGCATCAACATCCTGACCACGCCCAAAGGCGTGATGACCGGCCGCCAGGCGCGCAAGGAAGGCGTGGGCGGAGAACTGCTGTGCGAAGTCTGGTGATTTATGTCGCGAATTGGAAGAAAGCCGATTGAGCTTCCCAAGGGAGTCGAAGTCACGGTCACGGGAAACACGGTGGCCGTGAAAGGGCCGAAGGGAACCGTCCAGACGCATTTGCCCGAGGGCATCACTATCGAGCGCCAGGACGGCCACGTGCTGGCCTCACGCCAGGACGATCAGCACGCCGCCGTGCACGGCCTGGCGCGAGCCCTGCTGAACAACGCCGTCGAGGGCGTAACCAAGGGCTGGAACCGGGAACTGGAGATCGTGGGCATCGGCTACCGCGCCGAACTGAAGGGCAAGAGCACCGTGGTGTTCAGCCTGGGATACTCGCATCCCATCGAGTTTCCGTTGCCGGAAGGCGTTCAGGTAGCGGTCGATCAGAAGCTGACGCGCCTGACCGTCAGCGGCATCGATCGGCAGAAGGTCGGACAGGTGGCGGCCGACATGCGCAGCCTGCGTCCGCCGGATCCCTACAAGAATAAGGGTGTCCGCTACGCCGGCGAGAGATTGAAGAAGAAGGTTGGAAAGACGGGAGCCAAATAGTACCAAGTGCTGAGTACCAAGTACCAAGTGCGACGCGCTTGGCTGGTACTCGCTTGGTACTTGGTACTCGATACTAGGTACTAAAAAATGATTCCCCAAATCGCCAAGAACGAAGTCCGGCAGCGGGTGCACAAGCGCATTCGCCGCAAGCTTTATGGAACCCCTGAGCGTCCCCGGCTGAACGTGTACCGCTCGCTGAACCACATCTACGCGCAATTGATCGACGACCGGGAGGGCAAGACGGTAGCCGCGGCCAACTCTCGCGAAGGCTCCGGCAAACCGGCAGCCGGAGCCAAGAAGAAGACTGGCGGCAACGTGGCCGTGGCCAAGGACGTCGGCAAAATCCTCGCCCAGCGCGCCAAGGAAAAGGGCGTGAGCAAGGTGGTCTTCGACCGCGGTGGATACCTCTATCACGGCCGGGTTAAAGCGCTGGCGGACGCCGCGCGCGAGGCAGGACTGAAGTTTTAGAGAGCGAGAATGCCAATAACGAAAAAGAGACTCGACGCCGGACAGTACCAGTTGAAGGACCAGGTGGTCTCCATCAACCGCGTGACCAAGGTGGTCAAGGGCGGCAAGAACCTGTCCTTCGCCGCGCTGGTGGTGGTGGGCGATCCCAGCGCGGCGGTGGTGGGATACGGTTCCGGCAAAGCCAAGGAAGTGCCGCAGGCGATCCGCAAAGGCATCGAATCGGCCAAGAAGAACCTGGTGCGGGTGAACCTCAGGCAAACCACCATCCCGCACGCGGTGCTGGGCCGGTTCGGCTCGGGGATGGTGCTGCTGAAGCCGGCGCCGGAAGGCACCGGCGTGATCGCCGGGGGCGCGGTGCGCGCGGTGATGACCTCGGCGGGTATCCAGAACGTGCTGACCAAGTCGATCGGCACCACCAACCCGCACAACGTCATCAAAGCCACCTTCAACGCGCTCATTAAATTGCGCGACCGCAAGGAAGTGGCCGCGATGCGCGGCAAGACCCAGGAGGAGTTGTAAGCCATGGCGGCGAAGAAAATGCTCCGCTTGCAGTGGGTGCGCTCGGCTATCGCCACGCCCACCAAGCACAAGCTGGTGGTGAAAGGCCTGGGCTTTACCCGGCTCAACCAGGTGATCGAGCGCGAGGACACGCCGTCCATCCGCGGCATGGTGGCCAAGGTGCCGCACCTGGTCGCGATTTTGAACGGGCAATGAGCGACGGATAACTGACATGAATCTATCGACTATTCGAGCACCGAAGCGGGCGTCGGAAAAGCGCAAGCGTGTGGGCCGGGGCATGGGTTCCGGCATGGGCAAGACCTCGACCCGCGGCCACAAAGGACAGCGTTCGCGCTCGGGTTCGCGCATGATGCGCGGCTTTGAAGGCGGACAGATGCCTTTGCACCGCCGCCTGCCCAAGCGCGGCTTCACCAACATCTTCAAGCAGGAATATGCGGTAGTGAACCTGGACCGCATCGCCGCCCTGGGCGAATCCACGGTGACGCTGGAACTGCTGCGCAAGGCCGGCCTGGCGGGCAAGCGCGACCTGGTCAAGATTCTCGGCGATGGCGAGCTCAAGACCGCCATTACCGTGCAGGCCCACAAGTTTTCCAAGTCGGCCCAGGAGAAGATCGGCAAAGCCGGGGGCAAGGCAGAGGTAGTGGCGTAATGTTGAGCCGCTTGGCGGGCGTGAGCGAAGCGGGAGCCCGCCGGCGAAATCCCGAGCAGAGCGAGGGACCTAGGGCAGGACCGACATGTTAGAGAAGTTCACCAACATCTTCCGCATTCCCGACCTGCGCAAACGGGTCCTGTTCACGCTAGGTCTGCTGGCGGTGTACCGCCTGGGCGGCCACATTCCCACCCCGGGCATTAACGCTGACCTGCTGCAGCAGTTCTTCGAGCAGAACCGCGGCACGTTCCTCGGGTTCATCGACCTGTTCAGCGGCGGCCAGTTGCGCCGGCTCACCATCTTCGCGCTGGGCATCATGCCGTACATTACGGCGTCCATCATTCTGCAGTTGCTGACGGTCGTATATGAGCCGCTGGCCAAGCTGCAGAAGGAAGGCGAGCTGGGACGCAAGAAGATCACGCAGTGGACGCGATACCTGACGGTGGCGCTGTCGGCCATGCAGTCGCTCGGCATCGCCATGACGCTGCAGAAGTCCACCTCGGGCGGGGCTGCGTTTGTCACCAATCCTGGGCCTGCGTTCATCATTTTGACGGTGATCACGCTGACCGCCGGCAGCATCTTCGTGATGTGGCTGGGCGAGGAGATCACCGACCGCGGCGTGGGCAACGGCATGTCGTTGCTCATCTTTACCGGGATCGTCGTCGGCCTGCCGCGCGGTGTCGCCGAACTGGCGGACAAGGCCCGCACGGATGCCTGGGGATCATTCACGGCACTGGCTATCGTGCTGCTGGTGGCGTTGATGGTCGCAATCGTGGCCTTCATCGTCTACGTGGAGCGAAGCGAGCGCCGCATCCCGGTGCAGTATGCCAAGCGCGTGGTCGGGCGCAAGGTGATGGGCGGCCAATCCACCCACCTGCCGATGCGGGTGAACTCCGGCGGCGTGATGCCGATCATCTTTGCCTCGTCGATCTTGACCTTCCCGCAGACGGCGCTGTTTGCCTTTCGCGACAACCGCTTCTTCGGGCCCTTGCTCCGAGCGCTGGGATGGGGCGAGCCTCTCTACACCTTCCTGTATGCGGTGGGGATCATCTTCTTCGCGTACTTCTACGTGTCCATCATCTTCAACCCGAGCGAAGTAGCGGACAACATGCGCAAGTACGGCGGATTCATCCCTGGCATCCGTCCGGGCAAACGCACCGCCGACCACATCAATGACATCCTGACGCGCATCACCCTGGTGGGCGCGTTGTACCTGATCCTGATCTCGTTCATCCCCGAGTGGATGATCGCGGGCATCCACCTGAATCATCTGCCGGGCGCGCTGGGAACGTTTTTCGAAAGGCTGCCGGCATGGATGACTAACGGGTTAGGCGTGACTTTTTACTTTGGCGGCACATCGCTGCTGATCGTCGTCGGCGTAGCCATGGATACGGTGCAGCAGGTCGAGGCGCAGCTCATCATGCGCCACTATGACGGCTTTACGCCCCGCAGCGGCAGAATCCGGGGAAGAAGAGCTTGGTAATGGATAAGAAAGTTGCCACCACGGCCGTGAAGACCAAGATTGGTCCGGTGATTCTGCTGGGAGCGCCGGGAGCGGGCAAGGGCACCCAGGCCAAGCTGATCATGCAGCGCTACGGTGTGCCGCAGATTTCTACCGGCGACCTGCTGCGCGACAACGTGGCCCGCGGCACCGAGCTGGGCAAGAAGGCCAAGGCATTCATGGATAAAGGGGAGCTGGTCCCCGATCAGTTGGTCTGCGACATGGTGGCAGAGCGGCTGCGGGATGCCGACTGCGAGCCGGGTTTCATCCTGGACGGGTTTCCGCGCACGGTTGCTCAGGCCGAATGGCTGGATACTCTGCTCCAGGGCGAGTTCTTCGAGAAGCGCTGTAGCACGCCGCCGGTTGTGGTGAACATCCGGGTTGGCTATAATCAACTGCTGCGCCGCCTGACGGGGCGCCGTACTTGTCCCACCTGTGGAAGGATCTACAACGTTCACTTCCAGCCTCCCCGCGTCGCCGATACCTGCGATGTCGATGGCTCCAAGCTGGTGACGCGCAAGGACGATTCCGAGGAAGTTATCGCCGAACGCCTTAAGGCCTACGAGCGCCAGACGCTGCCGTTGATCGACTATTACCGTCGCCAGGGGCGGCTGCATGAAGTCGATGGCGACCAGGCTCCGGAGCAGGTTACGGCGGAGGCGTTTCGGGCGATCGAAAATGGCGATCGTGTGTAAATCAGCCACCGAGCTGGAGAAGATGCGCCAGAGCGGCCACGTCGTGCGCCAGGTGCTGGACACGGTGCGGGCCATGGTGAAGCCGGGCATCACCACCATGGACCTGGAACTGGCGGCGGTGCGGAAGATCGAAGAGCTGGGCGCCAAGCCCGCCTTCAAGGGGTATTACGATTATCCCTGTGTGTTGTGCACGTCGGTGAACCAGGAGATTGTGCACGGGATCCCCTCGGAGCGCCGCGTGCTGAAGGATGGGGACATCGTTTCCATCGATTGCGGCGTGGTGATGGATGGCTATTACGGTGATGCGGCCATCACGGTGGCGGTCGGCGACAGCCTTCAGCCGGAAGTCGAGAAGCTGCTGAAGGTGACGGAAGAGTCGCTGTACAAGGGCATCGAGAAAGTTCGCATCGGCAACGCGGTGGGCGACGTTGGCGCCGCGGTGCAGGAGTGGGTTGAGGCGCACGGCTTTAGCGTGGTGCGGGAGTTCGTTGGTCACGGCATCGGGACCAAGCTGCACGAAGATCCGCAGGTGCCGAACTTCGGCATGCGCGGGCACGGAGCGCGGCTGCGCGAAGGCATGGTGCTGGCCATCGAGCCCATGGTCAACATCGGCAAACCGGGCGCTCGCGTGCTCGAGGACAACTGGACGGCGGTCACCGAGGACGGCAGCTTCAGCGCGCATTTCGAGCACTGTGTTGCCGTCACCAAGAACGGGCCGCTGATCTTGACGGAATAGGGCCTTGGTTCTTTGTAGCGTTATCAAGCATCAAATCGGCATCCAGCCGACCGGAGTTAGATGAGTAAAGAAGACGCGATTGAGGTCATGGCGACGGTGATCGAGCCGTTGCCCAACGCCTTGTTCCGGGTGGAACTGGAAAATGGCAAGCATCAGGTGCTCGCGCACGTCTCGGGAAGGATGCGCAAGAATTTCATCCGCATCCTGCCGGGCGACAAGGTCGCGGTGGAGCTGTCGCCCTATGATCTGACGCGCGGGCGGATCGTTTATCGGTATAAATAACCGGTTTTGGAACTGACAACTGACAACCGGCTACTGGCGACTGGTTTCTTATGAAAGTACGCGCATCGGTCAAAAAGATTTGCGATAAGTGCAAGGTCATCCGCCGCCGCGGGGTGGTGCGGGTGATCTGCGAGAACTCGAAGCACAAACAGAGGCAAGGGTAGCGCCGCCGTCTCGGCGGCAGGCCTGGTGTGGGCCCGCAAGACAGCCGGCAAGATGCCGGCGGTACATCGAAGCAGAGGTTAACCATGGCACGCATTGCCGGCGTGGATCTGCCGCGCCAGAAGCACATTGAAATCGCGCTGACCTATATCTACGGCATCGGCCAGCCGCGCGCCCGCCGCATCGTGGCGCAGGCGAGCGTGGAGCCCGTGAAGAAGGTGCAGGACCTCAACGACGAAGAAGTCAACCGCATTCGCCAGATCATCGAGAGCGAGGGTGGCGTCGAGGGCGACCTGCGCAAAGACACGCAGATGCACATCAAGCGGCTGATCGAGATCGGCTCTTACCGCGGGCATCGTCATCGCCGCGGCTTGCCGGTCCGCGGCCAGCGCACGCATACCAATGCGCGTACCCGCAAAGGGCCGCGCCGGGGCACGGTGGCACAGAAGAAGAAGTCCGCGGCCAAAACGTAGTCGACTGGAATACACATGGCGAAGACACCCGCAGCAGGAGCCGCCGGCAGCACCGAGGCGCCGGCGAAAAAAGGCAAGCGCAAGCAGTTCAAGCGCAAGGAACGCAAGAACGTTCCGTTTGGAGTGGCGCACATTCAGGCGTCCTTCAACAACACCATTGTGACCATCACCGACACCGAGGGGCGGGTGCTGTCGTGGAAGAGCTCGGGCTCGCTGGGATTCCGCGGCAGCCGCAAGGGGACGCCGTTTGCCGCGCAGCAGGCCGCCATGAACGCCGCCAACATGGCGCGCGAGCACGGGCTGCGATCGGTTGAAGTGCGCGTGAGCGGACCGGGATCCGGCCGCGAGTCGGCTATCCGCGCCCTCGCCGCTGCGGGCATCGAGGTGAGGCAGATTCGCGACGTCACGCCTATCCCGCACAACGGGTGCCGGCCGCCGAAAAGACGGCGAGTGTAGGAATTTGTAATTTGTGATTGGTGATTTGTAATTTTCAGCAAATCACCAATTACAAATTACTCAATTACAAATTGCTGGATCGGGAAGAAGGGCTGCCAACGCCTGTAAACCGATCGGCCCAGAAATTTTGGAGGATAAAGAATTGGCACGCTATACCGGAGCAGTATGCCGCCTTTGCCGCCGTGAAGGAATGAAGTTGTTCCTCAAGGGGGCAAAGTGCTTTTCTGAGAAGTGCCCGATCGAGAAGCGCAACTTCGCGCCCGGGCAGCACGGCAAAGACCGCAAAGCGAAGATCGTCGGATACGGCCTGCAATTGCGCGAGAAGCAGAAGACCAAGCGCATCTACTTCAGCCTCGAGAAGCAGTTCCGGAACTACTTCGAGCGGGCCGCGCGCAAGCCCGGCGTCACCGGCGAATTGCTGCTGCAGCAGCTCGAGCGCCGGCTGGACAACGTTGTCTACCGTCTGGGTCTCGCGACCTCGCGGCGGCAAGCGCGGCAACTGGTGCGCCACGGCCACATCGAGGTAAACGGCAGGAAGGTGAATATTCCGTCGTACCAGGTGGCGCCGGGAGAAGAGCTTGGGTTGCGCGAGCACAGCCGCAAGCTTGCCGTGATGGAGGGCCTGCGGGAGCAGACCAGCCACTTGAGCGTCGCGCCCTGGCTGGAAGTCGATCGCGCCAACTTCAAAGGACGCGTGCTGGCTTTGCCCAAGCGCGAGGACATCAACCTGCCGATCAATGAGCAGTTGATCGTCGAACTGTATTCAAAATAAGTAGCCACGAGAGTCGGTTTGAACTGACAACTGGCGACTGACTACTGAAAACTGGTTTTTTACCGGCCCAGCTTTTCGAGCCCGAGCAGCCTTGGCCGCGCAACACCCGTCGATGGGCCGGCGGGATGCGCCTTGAGCCACAGGGCCGAAAGGAAAAATGCAATGCTTTGGAAAGGCTTTCAAAAACCTAAACGACTGGCCGCCGAGACCGAAACGCTGACCGAGCGGTTCGGCCGCTTCCAGGCACAGCCGTTCGAACGCGGATTCGGCACCACCATCGGCAACGCGCTGCGGCGCGTGCTGCTGTCTTCCATCGAAGGCGCCGCCATCACGGCGGTAAAGATCGAGGGCGTGCTGCACGAGTTCCAGTCCATTCAGGGCGTGGTCGAGGACGCCACCGACATCATCCTTAACTTGAAGCAGATTCCCTTCAAGCTGAACGGCGACGGGCCGAAGGCCATCTACCTGCGCGCCGATCAGCCGGGCGTGATTACCTCGGGATTGATCGAGGCCGATAGCGACGTCGAGATCCTGGACAAGGACGTGTACATCGCCACCGTGAGCGAGGGCGGCAAGCTCGACATGGAGATGCGCCTGAAGCGCGGGCGCGGCTACGTCTCCGCCGACAAGAACTTCGACGAAGACCTGGGCATCGGCTTCATCCCCATCGATTCCGTGCACTCGCCGGTGCGCAAGTGCAACTACGTGGTGGAAGCGGCGCGCCTCGGCCAAATCACCGACTACGACAAGCTCACCTTGGAAGTGTGGACCAACGGCTCCGTGCGTCCGGCCGACGCCATTGGGCTGGGAGCGAAGTTGCTGAAGGACCACATGAACATCTTCATCAACTTCGAAGAGGAGATCGAGCCCGAGATCTCGGAAGAGCGCAAGCCGGAGATCCGCAACGAGAACCTGAACCGCTCCGTCGAGGAACTGGAACTGTCGGTGCGCAGCTACAACTGCCTGAAGAACGCCAACATCCAGACCATCGGCGAGCTGGTGCAGAAGACCGAAGCGGAGATGCTGAAGACCAAGAACTTCGGCCGCAAGTCGCTGAACGAGATCAAGGAAATCCTGGCTTCGATGGGCTTGAGCCTGGGCATGAAGATCGACGAGCACGGCAACGCCGTGCCCGGTCCTCAGCCGCCGCCGGTCTCCACCCTGGGATACTCCTCGTTCCGCGAGGGGCAATACTGATAGGAACTAGACATGCGTCATCTCAAAGCAGGATGGAAACTCGGACGCAACACCGCACACCGGCGGGCGTTGCTGCGTAACCTCGTGACTTCGATCTTCCTGGAAGAGCGCATCGAGACCACGGTGACCAAAGCTAAGGCCATGCGGCCGCACGTGGAGAAGATGATCACGCTGGGGAAGCGTGGCGACCTGTCGGCACGCCGGCAGGCTGGCGCCTTTCTCATGACCCAGGACGCGGTCCGCAGGCTGTGGGAGATCGCGCCCCGCTTTGGCGACCGCGAAGGCGGCTATCTGCGCATCGTCCGCACGGCTTTTCGGCGCGGCGATGGCGCCGAGAAGGCCTTCGTCGAGCTGTTGGGCAGCGAGAAGGTCATCCAGGAGAAGCGCGAGAAGCGCGCCGAAGCCCGCGCCAAGAAAGCCGAAGCCACGCGCAAGCAGATGGAAGAAGAAGCCAAGCAGGCCGAAGCCGAAAAGGCGGAAGGCGCTGCCGAAGCGTCCAGCGGCGAGGGAAGCCAAGGAAAAGGAATAGGTCGCTGGAGGCGCAGGCTGCTGCGCAGAGTTGATTGCGAAACCGCATCCGTTTCGGGTGCGGTTTTTTTTGTCTGGAGATGTAACCGGCAAGCTAGGTTTCTGCTGCCGCCAATTCACGGTGGCGCAGCGCGTACCAGATTAAAAATTGGGCGAACATGGCGCCGGCAATGTCCAGCAGTACATCGCGGGCGCTGCTGGTGCGGAAGGGACCAGGCTCTGGTGCCACTCGTCGACGATGGCGACCGAGAGACTGATTACCAGTCCTAACAGCGCCCAGCGTATCCGCCACAGGCTGTTCAGGTGCACGCGCAGCGCGCGGAACCAGAGCGCGCTCAGGATGGCATATTCGGTAAAGTGGGCGGACTTGCGGACCAGGAAGTGCACCAGATTGAAGGTGTGAGGGTCCACGCTGCCGAAGCTCCAGTTGAGCACGATGCGCAGAACCACGGCGGTATTTTTCGCAGAAAATGGGTCGGTGGAGGCGAGCAACACCATTCCCATCCACGCCACGGCTGGTACCCATACCCAGAGCATGGTTAGCACAGATGCATGCGAGGCGGGCTGCGCCGCCTCGCGTCGGTTCACGGTTTCGGGCACGGTACTCATTCGACGCGGTAGTTGGGAGCCTCGCGGGTGATGATCACATCGTGCACGTGGCTCTCGCGCAATCCGGCGCCGCTGATGCGCACGAAGCGCGACTTCTGCTGCAGTTCGGAGATAGTTGGTGCGCCGCAGTAGCCCATCCCGGAGCGCAGTCCGCCGACGAGTTGGTAGACCACGGCGGCCAGCGTGCCCTTGTACGGTACGCGCCCTTCGATGCCTTCCGGAACCAGCTTGGCGAGGCGGTTGCCATCGGTTTCGTCGAGCAGCGCGGTGGAAGCGTCGCCGCTCTCCAGGCTCTGCGAGTAACGGTCGCTGGAGCCGGCGCCCATCGCGGCCAGCGATCCCATGCCGCGATAGGACTTGAATGACCGCCCCTGGTAGAGGATGGTTTCCCCCGGGCTTTCCTCGGTGCCGGCGAACAGCGACCCGATCATGACCACGCCGGCGCCCGCTGCCAGGGCCTTGGTAACGTCGCCCGAGTACTTGATGCCGCCGTCAGCGATGATCGGCACGCCGGCATCTTTGGAAGCGCGATAAGCCTCGGCGATAGCGGTGATCTGCGGCACGCCGGCGCCGGTGACCACGCGCGTGGTGCAGATGG
Organism: uncultured Acidobacteriota bacterium; assembly: GCA_963733935.1. Classification (GTDB taxonomy): domain Bacteria; phylum Acidobacteriota; class Terriglobia; order Terriglobales; family Acidobacteriaceae; genus JAHFUA01. Next base: position 415,083 of record CAVTEQ010000015.1, on the reverse strand, counting down.
AGCCGGGACCAATGCCGACCTTCACCGCGTCGGCCCCGCTGCGCACCAGTTCGCAGGCGCCATCGAACGTGCCCACGTTGCCGGCGAGCACTTCGATCTCGGGAAAGCGCGACTTCACGCACTTCAGCGCTTCGATGACGCGCATGGTGTGGCCGTGCGCGCTGTCGATGGCCAGCACGTCCACCTTGGCCCGGACCAGCTCCTGTGCGCGCTCCAGATAATCGCCGGTTGCGCCGACGGCCGCGCCCACGCGCAGGCGTCCGTGCTCGTCCTTGGCGGCGTTGGGATACTTGAGCTTCTTCTGGATGTCCTTGACGGTGATCAGTCCCTTGAGCTCGTACTTGTCGTTTACCACCAGTAGCTTCTCCACGCGATGCTGGTGCAGGATCTTCTCCGCGTCCTCGAGCGTGGTTCCGACGGGGACCGTGATGAGGTTTTCCTTGGTCATCACGTCCTTGATGGGCCGATCGGTGCGAGTTTCGAAGCGAAGGTCGCGGTTCGTAAGGATGCCAACCAGCTTCGTGCCCTGGGTGACGGGAACGCCGGAGATCTTGTAGCGTCGCATGACCTCGAGCGCCTCGGAGATCTTGGCCTCGGGCGACATGGTCACCGGGTCCACGATCATGCCGCTCTCCGAGCGCTTCACCTTGTCTACCTCGCCTGCCTGGGCTTCGACCGAAAGATTGCGATGGATAATGCCCATGCCGCCCTGCTGCGCCAGCGCAATCGCCAGGCGCGATTCGGTCACCGTGTCCATGGCCGCGCTGAGGATCGGGATGTTGAGCGTGATGTTGCGCGTTAGCCGGGTCTGCGTATTGACGGCGGCAGGGACCACGTCGGAGCGCGCGGGCAGCAGCAACACGTCGTCAAAGGTCAGCGCTTCGGGAACGGGGAAGTGAATCATGCGTATCTCGTGATGACTATTCTACAAGAGCCCGGGCGTTTGTCTTTTCGGGAATCCGGGCGTATCATAGTTTGTTAAGCTGTTGTGGCGAAGCACATCAGTGGGCGAGAGCCCACTTTATTTTTGGGTGGGCATGGGCTTGGCCGGCATGGCGATCGATTTGGAGCATGTGCGCGAGATTGCGGAGCGGGTAACGGCCTCGAGCGGGCTGGAATTGGTGGAGTTGGAGTTCCGCGGCGCGGGCGGCAAGGCGCGCATGCTGCGGCTGTTCATCGACAAACCGGGCGGCGTGACCCATGCCGATTGTGAGGCGGTCAGCCGCGAAGTGGGGACGATCCTGGACGTAGAGGATGCTGTTCCGGGCGCGTCGTACACGCTGGAGGTTTCGTCACCGGGTCTCGACCGCAAGCTGGTTCGGCCGGAAGATTTTGCGCGCTTCGTCGGCAGCCGGGTGAAGCTCACCACCCGTGAGCCGATCGAAGGCAACCGGTTCTTTGAAGGCCGGCTCGAAAGCTTTCAGGACGCGACGCTGGTGCTGGCGATGAGCGCCGGCAAGGCCAAGCGCGGAAAACCGGAGCAGCCGGCGCGGCGGTTGGAGATTGCGTTCTCGAACGTCGAGAAGGCCAACCTGGTGCCGGAACTGAAGTAAGGAGCAGGAAAACCGATCATGGCGAGTTTGCTTTACCAGACGATTGAAGGCCTGAGCCGGGAAAAGGGCATTGATCCGCAGATCGTGGTCAACGCGGTGGAAGATGCCATCGTGGTGGCCACGCGCAAGTATTACAAGAGCCAGGAGAACCTGCGCGCCGAGCTGGACAAGGAATCCGGCGCAATCAAGGCCTTTGCGGTGAAGACCGTGGTGGAGACGCCGGAGCAGATCGAGGATCCGAACCTGCAGATTGCGCTGGATGAGGCGAAAAAGATCGATCCCGCGGTCGAAGCGGGCGGCGAGGTACGCTTCTACAAGGCGACCGAGGTGCTGGGGCGGATCGCCGCGCAACTGGCCAAGCAGGTGATTTTCCAGAAGGTCCGCGAAGCCGAGCGCGACACCGTCTACAACGAGTACATCGGGCGCGTGGGCGAAATTGTCACCGCCACCGTGAAGCGCACCGAAGGCCCGGACGTGATCTTCGAGGTCGGCAAGACGGAAGCCCGCATGCCGCGCAAGGAGCAGTCGCGGCTGGAGTCGTTCGCGGTGGGCGAGCGTTTGAAGGTAGTGATCGGGCGGGTGGAGAAGTCTTCGAAAGGCCCGCAGGTCGTGGTTTCGCGGGCTGCACCAGAATTGGTGCAACACTTGTTCCAGACCGAGGTCCCGGAGATCTACGACGGCACGGTGGTAATCCGCGCCATTGCGCGCGAGGCCGGCGAGCGCACCAAGATCGCCGTCATGTCCAAGGACAAGGACGTGGACTCGGTGGGCGCCTGCGTGGGCATGAAGGGCATGCGCGTGCAGTCGATCATCCGCGAACTGCGCGGAGAGAAGATCGACATCATCGAGTGGCATGACGATCCCGTCAGCTTCGCTGAGAAGGCCTTGCAGCCAGCCAAGGTGTCGAGGGTTTCGGTGCTGGAATCCGGGGACAAGCACCTGGAAGTGATCGTGGACGACAGCCAGCTCTCGCTCGCCATCGGCAAAAAGGGGCAGAACGTGCGGCTGGCGGCCAAGCTGCTGGGCTGGAAGATCGACATCAAGAGCGAGGAAGAGAAGCGGCAGGAGGTCGAGCAGCAGATGCAGGCGCTGGTCGGCTCCTCCAACACGCCGCTGGAGCGCGTCGAGGGCTTGGGTGATGGGCTGCTGGAGAAGCTCACCGAGGCGGGCGTGACCACGGTCGAATCGCTGGCCGATATGACTCCCGAGCAGTTGGAAGCCATCCCCGGCATCGGCCCCAAGACGGTGGAAAAAATCAGCATTGCAGTGAATAATTACTTTTCCAGCTTAGAGGCGGGAGAAGCACCGGCCGAGTCGGCCGAGGTTGCCGCCGCCGATGTTACGGCCGCCGATGTTACAGGCGATGTCGCGACCGAAGAGCCTGCGCCAGAGGCGGAAACCGCGCCCTTGGGCGAGCCGGAGACGGACACTCCGGAAGTCGAAGAGGCCGAAGCCACCGGCCAGGCGCTTGAGGCCGCGGCGCTTGAAGGAGTCGAGAACGCTCCTGCGGCGGATGAGGCAGAGGTCCATGCGGCCGAGCGGTCGCCGGAACCGGCTGCGCCGCTCCCGGAAGCGACGGACGGCGCGGAAGAGTCGAAATCGGAAGAATCGGAGCCGGAAAAGTAACACCGGCCTGAATGTATTGACTGTGCGACCTGTGGGCCGCACCAACATCCAATTACTACCAACCCGAAATACCGTGAGGCTGCGATGAAGACTTAACGGAAATTCGGAGAAATACAAGGGCGGATGCAACCGAAGATTCGAATCAACGATTTGGCCAGGGAATTGGAGGTCAAAAGCAAGGAAATCCTCGATCTCCTGCCTACCATTGGTGTCGCCGAGAAGAAGACTCATTCCAGTTCCATCGAAGTAGATGAAGCGGAAAAAGTGCGGCAGCACTTCACCGCGCACCGGGAAACGCCTGCCGCGAAAGAAGCGCGCGCAGGACGGCCTGGGCCAGACGAGATCAAGCCCAAGTTCGATCTGTCACATATCTCGAAACCAGGGGACGTGCTGAAAGCGATCCAGCAGAAGACATCTCCGGCGCCTCCGGCAATGCGGATTCCCGAAGCGCCGTCGCGTCCGGCAGCCGCAGTGCCGCCGCGTCCGCCAGCGCCAGCACAGCCTCCGCCGCTCGCCGCCAAGCCCGCGGCGAGCACGATACTTCCGCCTCCACCGCCAGTGCGGCGTCCGGTGATCACAACCCCGACGGTTCCACCGGTGGAGCCGGCCGAGCCGCCAACCGTGGCAGCCGTGGCTCCGCCGCAGGAAGCCGCATCGATTGCCCCGCCCGTACCCGAAGTTGTGGTGACGCCTCCGCCCGTGCGTCCGCCAGCTCCACCTCAAATTATGGCTCCTCCAGCGCCCGTTAGAGTTTCTCCGCCACCGCCGCCGGCACAGACTGCAAGACCGGTACCCCCGGCGGCAGGACCTGTGCATCCGGCGCGCCGAGTGATCATGCCGCAGACTGGCCCGCGACCGGTTTACCTTGCGCCACCGCAGGCAGCACGGCCGCAGCATCCCACCGCGCAAGGACCGCAAGGACGCCCCGCGCCCGGACGGCCAGTTCCTGGACAGCCCATCTTCCAGCGCCCGCGGCCGGCAGGAGCGCCTGGGGCGCGTCCGCCGTTGCGGCCTGGTGAACGCCGTCCCATGCATCCCACGCGGCAGTCGCCGGCGGGCGCTCGTCCGCTGGGAGTAGGACCGGGCTTGCCGCCGCCTTCCGCGCGCCCTGCGGGACGCCCAGCCCCGGCGCGCCGTCCCGGACAGCGTTACGTTCCCCGAGGCATTAAAGAAGGCCCGATGAAGGGCTTCGTGCCGCCGCCACGCGGCATGGATCTTTCGGCGGAGCCGCTGCCCATCACGCGCAACATCACCATAACCGAAGGCGTCAGCGTGAAGGACTTGGCGGAGAAGATCGGGGTGCGAGCCAAGGATGTGATCGCGCGCCTGCTGGCACGTGGCGTGATGGCCACCGTCAACCAGACGCTCGATGCCGAGCTGGCGCGCGACATGGCGCGGCAGTTCGGCGCTGACGCGCAGGTCATTACCTTCGAGGAAGCCTCCGCCAAGGAAGCCGCCGGAGTCCTGCCCAGCGGCGAAGAAGCGGCGGGGCAGGACGTGACGCGTCCGCCGGTGGTCACCATCATGGGTCACGTCGACCATGGCAAGACCAAGCTGCTGGATGCCATCCGCAAGACCAACGTGGCCGAAGGCGAGGCGGGCGGAATCACGCAGCACATCGGCGCCTACAAGGTGCAGATCGTCGATTCGCAGTCGCCGGCGTTTGGGCGCGAGATCGTGTTCCTGGATACGCCCGGCCACGAAGCGTTTACCCGCATGCGCGCCCGTGGCGCCAAGGTGACGGACATCGTGGTGCTGGTGGTCGCTGCCGACGACGGCGTCATGCCGCAGACGCTCGAGGCCATCGACCACGCCAACGCCGCCAAAGTGCCCATCATCGTGGCGCTGAACAAGATCGATAAGCCCGAAGCCATGCCCGAGCGCGTCAAGAAGCAGCTCGCCGACCGCGGCCTGATGCCGGAAGACTGGGGCGGGCAGACGGTTTTCGTGGAGGTTTCCGCCAAGCAGCAGACGAACCTGAACCTGCTGCTGGAAATGATTTGCCTGGTGGCCGACCTGCAGGATCTGAAGGCGAATCCCGACCGCCCCGCAACCGGCGTGGTGGTCGAGGCCAAGCTGGACCGCGGCCGCGGCAACGTGGCCACGGTGCTGGTGCAGAACGGCACGCTGCACATCAGCGATTATTTCGTCATCGGCAACGTCTTCGGACGGGTACGCGCCATGTTCGACGATCGCGGCAACGTCCTGGAAGCGGCGCCGCCTTCGACTCCAGTCGAGGTGCTGGGCCTGGAGGGCCTGCCGCAGGCCGGCGATCAGATGGTGGCGGTGGCGGAGCGCGACAAGGCGCGCGAAGTCGCTCAATACCGCGAGCAGAAGGCCCGCGAGGCGCAACTGGCCAAGAGCACGCGCGTGTCGCTGGAAGGCCTGGCGGAGCAAGTGAAGGCGGCGGGCGTCAAGGAACTGCCTATCATCCTCAAGGGCGACGTGCAGGGCTCGGTGGAAGTGCTGGCCGACATGCTGGCCAAGCTGTCCAATGACAAGGTGAAGATCAAGGTGCTGCACGCCAGCGTGGGCGCCATCACCGAAACCGACGTGCTGCTGGCTTCGGCCTCGGACGCCGTCATCATCGGCTTCAACGTTCGTCCGGAGCGAAAGGCCCAGGAGATTGCGGAGCAGGAAAACGTCGAGATCCGCATGCACTCCATCATCTACGAGCTGCAAGACGAAATGAAGAAAGCGATGGCCGGCATGCTCGAGCCGACCATCAAAGAGACGTATTTGGGCCGCGCCGAAGTGCGCGATACCTTCCGCATCCCCAAAGTCGGCATGGTTGCCGGCTGCTATGTGCAGGATGGCACCATCAAGCGCGACTCCGAAGTGCGGCTCCTGCGCGACAATGTGCAGGTCTTCAAGGGCAAGATAGCGTCCCTGCGACGCTTCAAGGAAGATGTCGCAGAAGTGCACAACGGCTTGGAGTGCGGCATCTCCATCGCCAATTACGGCGACGTCAAGGTTGGCGACGTGATCGAAGCGTTCGTCACCGAGCGCATTGCGGCAGAAGTGCCGGCGTAGTTTCGAGTTTCGGGTTTCAAGTTTCTAGCGATGGTGGTTCTGTCGAGAATGGAAACTAGAAACTCGAAACTGTTTTTATGCCCATTGCCTTCCTTACCCTCGAACTGCGCATCGAAGGCGCACAATCGCTCAAAGACAAACGTCAGGTATTGCGCAGCATGAAGGACAAGCTGCGGAACAAATTCAACGTGTCCGTCGCCGAACTGGAGGCCACCGATCTCTGGCAGCGCGCCACCATCGGCGTGGTTTCGATTTCCAGCTCCCAGGATTATCTCCAGGGCTTGATGCAGAATGTGGAGCGCGAAGCCGGACGCATTGCGTCCCGCACCGGCGCGGAGATCACGGATTCATTCGTGGAATTTCTCTAGCCGCTGAAACTGCGAATCGATCTGCGGCACTAGGGCAAATACATACTAAATTTGACCCAGTACTCGGGCCGCGGCGGCGGTGTGAAGCTGCCGCTGACTTTGGGAATGATGCAGGCGCTGAACTTCGTCTGCGGCCAGGCTTTGACTTCCTGGAGCGTTCCATCGGGAGCGAACTTAAGAAACAGGTCAAAACTGCCGCCGAGATTTTGGCCCATCGGACGGGCGCAGTCCATGAAATTCCAGCGCTGCTTTTGTTTGAACTCGGCGCTGATCTGCTGAAAATACTGGCCGCCTTCCGGCGTCGCCATGTTGCTGTCGGTAGCCGCCCGCAGCGTCCGAATTTCCGCCGGCGCCATGGTTAAGGCCCGGGAGGATTCAAAGTAGTTTCGCGATCTCCACGTGTGCTCGTCCCAGTTGTCTCCAATGCGCGCGAATAGTTGCTGCGCCAGAGTCATATCGCTTTGAAGAACGGCGAGGCAGGCATATTGATTCAACTTGATCATCGAGCTGCCATAGAGCTCCTCCAGCGCGGCATAACCGAGCTGTATCTTTTCCCATGACAGCTTCGGTTTCGTGATGGAGCTCGGGCCGCAGCTGAGCGTTTCGGCAACCTCGAAGTATGCTACCAGGCCCTCTTTGCCGCCGATTTGGGCCGAGATTTCATCCGCGAACTTCTCTGGAGCTCCTTCCTGGCCGTCCCATTTCGGATGGAGGAACAGTGCATGCAGGCGATAGTTCGCGTAATAGCTTGGCTCAAGAGCGATCGCCTTATCGAGCAGTTCCTTGTCTCCGCCATGCTTGAGTTCCTGTTCAACAAAATACCAGTGTGGGTCCTTCGCGCCGAGGTCGGCGGCTTCCTTCAGTGCCACTTCTGTTACATGCGTGCTCTGGTTGATTACTTCCCAGGGATCATCGTCGGTACTGCGGTGCGGAGCGTTACTGGGCGTGTTGTTGGCATCAATGCGGATCCGCTCGGCGTACTTGAGATTCGCCTCGGCCAGCGCGATTCGTGCGGTGGCCGAACTGCGATCCGACGCCGCCCACATGCTGAGCCTTTCAAGATGCATCTCCCATGCCTGATCCGGCGCTTCTCGCCCCTCGGCAGGCTGCTGGAGCGCCCGGTAAAAGGCGTAAAGCTTCCACGTTCCGCCCGCAAACCTGCTTTTCTCCGAGCGCGCGGAAGCCGCAATTGCTTCCAACTGTTTGAACTTTGCTTGCTTGAACAGCGCCCGGATCGCGGCCGCATACTTGGCCGTGGCCTGAACATCACTCTTGGCATCCGCGTCGAGGCCGGCCGAGATCGCCGGATCAACCCCGGGCTCCCTGGTGGCCGCGTTTTGCGGACTGCTGGCCGGACCGGATGGCGCGGCACAAAGTGCGCAACAACTCGCGATAAGCAACGGTAGCGCGAAGAAGCCTTTTTTTCGAATGAGCCGCTGGCAAGCTGCGATGGCCGGGCGCGGTGCTGATGCTTTGTCCATAATTCCTTACTCCCCTGGATCCGGAAGCTCCGACGTTACCCCCCAGGACATGGCGCGTGGGCGCGTTTCAATGCCGAGCGCCACCGGGTACGACGGTTGCGGCGGTGCTTTAAAGCGGGCCTTGGTGATTTTCGGCATGAAGCAGGCGCTCAGCCTGGTGGGTGGCCACGCCTTCATCTCCTGGGCGGCACCGTCCCTTCCCAGGCGGAGGATGACCGAAAATGGCTGCGAGTCGTCCTTTTCGGTTTCGGTACACTGCTTTAGCTCAGCGGCGTATCGCTTGGTGAAGTCGCTCTCCACCTGGCGGTAGTACTGGTCGCCTTCGCGAGTTTGACGGCCGGCGTAGCTGGCCTGCGAGAGCTTGTCGAGGTCCTCCGGGATCGCCCAGGCCCACTGCCTGGACGAATCAAAGTAGGAATACGCGGTCCACGTGGTCTTGTCCCAGTTATCGCCAATGCGCACGAAAAGCTTCAGCGCCACGGGCCGGTCTTCGGCCCGAATGGCGAGGTGAGCAAAATCGTTCAACTTGCGTATCGAGGTCCCGTAGAGTTCCTCCTCCGCGGCGTACCCCTGCTGGATCTTCTCCCAGGACATCCGTGAGAACTGGGCCTTGGTCTCGCTGCAACCCGTGCAATTGAGAGTGACGGCGATTTCGAAGTACACAATGGCGCCCTGCTTGCCGCCGATGCGAGCGGAGGTTTGCTCGGCGAATCTTTCCGCATCGCCTTCCGTTCCATACCAGCGAGGCTGCAAGGTGAATGCATGCTCGCGATAGTAGTAGTAATAGAGAGGCTCGAAAGAAACGGCCTGGTTGAGCAAAGCGGTGAGTTCTTCCAGGCCCCAGCCCTGGGCGCGTCCCACCTGTTGCATTACCAGATACCAGTGCGGGCATTTCTCCGGAAGAGCGGATGCATCATCCAAAGTGTCCTTGGCCAATTGAATATTTTCCTTGAATGGTTTCCAGGCCTTATCCGCGACGACGTCCGCGAAACGATCGCCACGGATGTACCACGCGTAGCCCACATACGCCTCCGCCAGAGCTACCCGCGCCGTAATCGATTGCGGCCGCAGGGAAGTCCATCGCTTCAGCTTTTCCAGGTGCGCCTGCCATTCGGCTTCCGTCGCCTTGCCGCAGGCCGTGAACGAGGTACCACGCAGAGCGTTGTACAAGCCGTACAGCTTCCAGCTTCCTCCCGAGAATCTGCTCTTGTTGGCTCGCGCTGAAGCGGCCAACGCATCCAGCTCGGCAAACTTCTCTTGCTGGAGCAGCTCCTGTACCGCCTTGTCATATTTCTCGCCGGCATGGACATCGCTTTTCATGTCGGCGTTCAGGTCGCCGGCGATCGGCGGGTCCGGCATGTACCTTTTGACGTTGAGTGACGCGCTCATCGGACAATTCGCCGCCCGCGAGCTCGGACATGCCGACACGAGCAGCACAATCACAACGGCGAGTGGTATTGCTCGAACCGACGACTTGTAACCAGGCAATGTGCTCGAGGCACAAAAGAGCTGTTCGGCGTGCTTCATGCGAGACCTTATCGACGATCGTTTTTTTCAGGTAGCAGCAACGATGTTATGGCTCTGTGCATTGGCCGTCGATGTTACGTTGGTGCCTGCCTGATTCGCCCTGTGTAACAGCACAGGTCACTGAAAACAAACAAGTGGCGGTACTGTTGTCTGAAATCTCTAGCTAGCAGTCGCTAGCAGCGGCAAGAGTCTGCCCGAACGGTTTCGAAACGATCTGCCTGTAACCGAAGTAACTTCTCCGCACTCTTCGCGTCTGTTATTCTCTTCAGTTTTTCCGGGAGTGAAGCAAATGCCGGAGCGCCGCGCGCGGGAGTATCACATGCAGCGTCTGGCAGAGGCGCTGCGCGACGAGATTGGCGCCATTCTCGAGGGCGAGCTGGCCGACCCGCGCATCGGCTTGGCCACCATCAGCGAGGTGCAGTTAGCGCCGGACGGCCGCTCCGCGCGGGTGTTCGTGGCCGTCGCCGGCGACGACCAGCAGGCGCGGGAGACGATGACGGGGATCGAGTCGGCGAAGGGGTTTATTCGGCACGAACTGGCGGAGGGCCTGCAACTGCGGCACCCGCCGGAATTGCATTTCGTGCTTGACGAATCGGAGCAGTACGGGACGCGCATTGATCAACTGCTGGATCGAGTCAAGAAGCGGAAGCGCTGACCCGGGGAACTCAGGGCCATGTTGAAGCACGTGTTGCAGTCGATCGCGGCGAGAGAACGCTTCGTGCTGACCTCGCACGCCCGGCCCGACGGTGACGCCGTCGGGTCAGCGCTGGCTTGCGCCGAGATCCTGCGCAGCCTGGGAAAGCAAGCCGATGTGGTGATGAGCGACCGCATCCCCTACATCTACCGCGCACTTCCCGGCGCCGACCACGTTTTCCAGGCTAGCCTGGTCAATGGCCACTACGAAGCCGCGATCCTGCTGGAGTGCGACAGCCTCGCGCGCACCGGCCTGGAAGGGCTGGGATCCAAGTTCATCGTCAACATCGATCATCACCTGAGCGGCAAACCCTTCGGCAATATCAACTGGATCGATCCCGAGGCCTGCGCGACCGCGGAGATGATCTACCATCTCGGCCGCGGAGCCGGAGTCACGATCAGCAAGGAAATTGCGACCTGTCTGTACACCGCCGTCATGACCGATAGCGGCTCGTTTCGCTTCGCCGGCACCACCAACCGCACTTTCGAGCTTGCGGCTGACCTGGTGCGCTGCGGCGCCGACCCGGTGCGGTGCGCGCAGGACGTGTACTTCGCCAATCCCACCTCCAAGATGCGGCTGCTGGGCGCGGCGCTCTCTACCCTGCAGCGCGAAGGCAGCCTGGTGTGGATGCACATCTCGCGAGCGCAGATCGACTACAGTGGCGCCTTCGATGAAGATGCTGAAGGTCTGGTCAATTACGCCATCTCGATTGCCGGGGCGCAGGTGGCGGCGTTCTTCCGCGAGTTGCCGGACAAGCGCTACCGCGTGAGCCTCCGCAGCAAAGGTGCGGTGAACGTGGCCGCCATCGCCGAAATGTTTGGTGGCGGCGGCCACCACAACGCCAGCGGGTGTTCTCTCGATGGGCCGCTGCCCGTGGCCGTCGAACGCGTGTTGGCGCAGGTGCGGCTCCGGCTTGCGCACGGTCGGGCGGCTCATGCAGCTTCCGCCGAGTGATGGCATAGTCCACGCTGGCTGTTACACTCCCTCCAATGTCCCAGCGCAGGACCATGGTGATCGAGCTGGTCACGATCGCAGGATTCTGCGCATTCCTCTTTTATTTCGGCCTGTCAGCCTTCGGGCTGGTCGGCGCCGACGAGCCCAGGTATGCGCAAATCGCGCGCGAGATGCTGGCGCGCCACGATCTGGTCACGCCCACGCTGTACGGCAAACCTTGGCTGGAAAAACCGCCCGCTCTACTATTGGCGCGCCATGGAGACGTACTGGGCGCTCGGCGTGAGCGATTGGGCTGCGCGTTTGCCCTCGGCGACCGCAGCCACCTTCGTGATCGCAGTGATCTACTTCTTCCTGCGGCGCTTTCGACCAGGAGCGCAGCTCAATGGCGCGTTGATGACCGCCGCGTCGGCTGGCGTGATCGCGTTCGCGCGCGGCGCCGGCACGGACATGCTGCTGGCGGCGGCGTTCGTCGTTGGCATGCTGCTGTGGTTCGTCTGGTACGCGGTTGATCGCAGGCTGTGGCTGCTGCTGTTCTATTTCTTCACGGCGCTGGGCATGCTGGCCAAGGGGCCGGTAGCGCCGCTGCTGGCGGCGCTGGTCATCGGGATATTCGCGCTGGCCGAGCGCGACGCGCGGCTGATTTTGCGCACGCTGTGGTTGCCCGGCATCGTGCTGTTTCTTGCCGTGTCGCTCCCCTGGTATGTCGCGGTTCAGTTGCGAAATCCGCAGTTTCTGCGCGAGTTCCTCCTCCAGCACAATCTCGAACGCTTTGCCACCAACATGTATCACCACCGGCAACCGTTCTGGTATTTCATCCCGGTATTGCTGCTGGGCGCGATGCCCTGGACCGCGTTGGTGGTCGCGGGCTGGGTGGAGACGATCAAGGAATGGAGGGAGCAGCAGCAAACGCCCACCCAAGCAAGAGAGACTTGGGTGGGGCACCCTCTGCACCTGAACGCACCCTGCCGAAGTTCTTGCTGATCTGGACGGTAGTCGTGGTGGTGTTCTTTTCGATCTCCGCATCGAAGTTACCGGGATACATTCTGCCGGCGATTCCGCCGAGCACCATCCTCGCCGCGATCTGGGTCGCTCGGCGAGAGAAACTAAGTTGGCCGGTGATCATCACTCAGGCTGTGCTTTCGGGAGCGTTGCTTGCACTGGCGCTGCTCTATCCCAACCTCCTGGTGTATCGGCATAGCGTCCCCACCGAGGCGCGCTGGCTGGCGCTCGGTATCGGCTTAGCTGTGTTCATAGGGACGCTTAGCGTCTTATCGCGCAAAGGAGCGGCCGCGTTGCGGCTGGTGGTGCTCACGCCGGTCATCGTGGGACTGGCCTTCCTGCTCCGGATCGGCGCTCCGGCCATCGACAATGCGCTCTCCGCTCGGCCGGTCGCGCGTGCGATCGCGCAGATAGAAACCCGACCGGTCGAAGTCACAGTATTCAAGGCTTCACGCGAGATCGAGTACGGTTTGGCGTTCTACCGCGACCGGCCTATCCCGCGATATGAGCGCGGCGAGATTCTCGGCGCAGGATCACCTCGTCGTCGTGCCCGAAGCGTACAGCGATGAACTGACTAAACTCGCGCGGCCAAGACGCGTCTCCCATCTCGGCGGTTTCGCACCACAAAGGCTGGAGTTCTTCTGGGTCTCGACGCCACCACCCATGCCGATGGAGCATCATCACTAGTACCGAGTACCGAGTACCGAGTTGCGAGTATCGGGTTCTCGTTGCCCGGAGTCACGATCCATCTCCCAGGCTGGTGTGCCACGTTCAAGAACGCCGTCGCTCGGAATTCCTTCTTGGATACCTGTTACTCGGTACTCGGTACTCGCAACTCGGTACTCGGTATAGACTCGTGTTTCCGGCGGAATTGCGCCATACTTCGGCATTCACGCCCGCTATGGACATTGTCGATCTCAGACACTTCGGGTCGGTGGACTTGCGTCCGCTGCTGGAGCAGGAATCGCAGCAGTGGGGGCAGGCGCTCGCCTGGGATTATCGCGGCTCGGCGGAGATGATCCTGCGCTACGTGGAAGCCAAGATTCTGCCAGGCTACGCGGCAGTATCGAAAGGCAAAGTCTGCGGCTACGCCTTCTTCGTTTACGAGGGCAGCAAGGGAGTGATCGGCGACCTGTACGTGGAGAACGGCTGGCGCGATGGCGGCCAGCAGGCGCACGCGCTCGAAGAGCAACTGCTGACCCACGTGATTGAGACGCTGCAGCACTCGCCAGGCATCCACCGCGTCGAGGCGCAATTGCTGATGCATCCCGCCGACGCTGTAGCCCGTCCTTTCCTCGACGAAGGTTTTCACCGGCACCGGCGGCTCTTCATGGTGTGGCCGCTGAACGGAGAACGCGAGCCGGCGGTGGCGCCGCCAATGCCGGCGGACATCCAGGTGCGGCGCTGGGGAGAAAGCGACTTCGGCGCGGCCGCCACGGTGATTACGGCTGCCTATCGCAACCACGTGGACTCCCAGATCAACGACCAGTACCGCACCGTCAGCGGCTCGCAGCGCTTCCTGAACAACATCATCCGCTTTCCCGGCTGCGGCGCCTTCGACAATGATTCGTCGCTGGTGGCCATCCACAAACCTTCGAAGACCATGGTGGCGCTGATTCTGTGCTCGCGCGTGAAGGACGACGTCGGCCACGTCACCCAGGTATGCGTGGTTCCTGAGCAACGCGGGCGCGGCCTCGGGGAGCGCCTGCTGCTGGCCTCGGCGGAAGAGCTGCGCCGCCGCCGCTTCCGCTCGCTATCGCTCACGGTGACGGAAGCCAACACCCGCGCCGTCGACCTCTATAAGAAGCTGGGCTTTCACGTCGCGCGGCTTTTTGATGCGTTCGTGTGGGAAGGGTGAGGGGGATTGGGTAATTGCGCAATTTCGTAATTGGGTAATTGAAAACCCGCGACCGCTCCAATTACCCAATTACCCAATTACTCAATGCCTCAAGATCCACATCACCCACCCCGCGGCGATTGTCCCCACGACGAAAAATACGAAGCACTTGGCGCCGTACTTGATCATCTCGCGCTGGTCGTTGCGCTGGGTGATGCCGAAGACGATGGAGGCGAAGAACGCGAAGACCAGGGCGGCGGAGAAGTGGGAGAGGGTCATTGCTTTTTTCCCATGGCGATGTCGTAGGCATCCACCGCGCTGATGATGTTGAGCAGCCCGGAGACGATGATGTACTTAGTGCCGTAATCGGCGGTGGCGAGATTAATGGCGCCGAGGCCGTAGCCGCCGATGCGGGCCGCGATGTAGAGCGCCGCCCGCGCCCAGGTCGCCCACGAATCCCAGCATGTCCAGGATGTCGCCGGTGTTGAAGGCGTAGATTTTGCCCTCCATCAGCACGCCCAGCACGAACATCGCGACCACCGAGAGCATCAGCAGCAGGCCGCGTCCCCAGCGCTTCTGGATGAAGTGGCCGGCGCCGGGAATCAGCCAGCCCAGCGCGGGCGCTGCCAACGACATCATGGTGAGAGGTGGCGCCGGGGCTGCGCTCTTCGCGCCGGCAGATTCGGCCACGTTGGTGTTTTCCTTTGCCATCAGATGATCACGATCTCCCGCTGGATTCGGCCCGTGACTTCGGCGGAGTCCTGCCGCACCAGCACGTCCACCTCGCTGCGCACGCCGAACTCGGGCAGATAGATGCCGGGCTCGATGGAGAAGCAGGTGTTGGGCAGGATGGTGCGCTCGTCGCGGGTCTCCAGATTGTCCATGTTGGGACCGTTGCCGTGCACCGAGGTGGCGATGGAATGCCCGGTGCGATGGATGAAGTACTGTCCGTAACCGGCGCGGGTGATGTGCTCGCGCGTGGCTTCATCCACCTGCCATCCGGCAATGGGGCGTCCCATGACCATAGCGTTCTGCACCGTCTTGACGCCCATGTCGCGCGCCGCGGAGACGACCTCGAAGATCTGCCGGATGCGGTCGCTGGGCGCCTTGCCCACGAACCCGGTCCAGGTGATGTCGTAATAGACCGCGCCCGGCGTCTGCAGCTTCCCCCAGATGTCGAGCAGCACGAAATCGCCTTCGCGGATCGGCTGTGAAGTTTCCGCGCTCGGCGAGTAGTGTGGGTTGCCGCTGTTCGAGTTCACGGCGACGATGGGCGGATCGTTCTCGTTGGTCAGGCCTTCGCGGCGGAAGGCTTCGTCGATCCACTGCTGGATGGCAAACTCGTTCGCGCCTTTGCCATTGCGCACGCGGCGTCCGATCTCGCGGAAGGCTTCTTCGGTGATGCGATCGATCACGTCGCGCGCGGCGAAGTGCGAGCTGCACCTGCTCCTCGCTCCAGGTGGCTTCGAAGCGCGAGACCAGGTCGCCCGAGCTGACGATCTCCTTGCCGAAGCCGCGCACCAGCTCGATGGTGCCCGCATCCACCAGGCCGATGTAGGGAATCTGGTTGTTGGGCGAGTACTCCATCGCAAGGGTGCGATAGGGCGCGACCATCGAGCGCAGGCCGTCCTGCTGCTCCTTCCATGAGGAGTATTCGACTTTGCGTCCGGGAAGCGAGTCGAGGTGCCCGGCTTCGATGCGATGCACCAGCTTCGCCGGCTCGCCCTGCGCCGGGATCAGGTAATACCAGCGCCGGGTCACGAACAGGCTTTCCGGCAGTCCGAGCACGCGATAGGCGATGGGATCGCGATGGTGGTGGTCGTAGAAAAGCCAGGCGTCGAACCGCTGTTCGCGTAGGGCTGATTGGATGTCCTGGAGGTTCATGCGCAAGAAGTCTATTTAATCACAGCGGAGCAGTTTCGGGGGAACACGACGTAACGCCGCCGTCCCGGCGGCTGTCGCGTGGGCGTCTCGCCCACGCTGAGGGCGGGACGCCCTCAGGACAGCCGGCAAGATGCCGGCGCTACAGCCACGAGCTTCCAGTACAGCAGAAGCGCCTCGTCCGCTGTTTACTCGGACGTTATGACCACCCCCCGGGGTCCCCTCTATTGGAATCATCAGCTTACGGGATATCCCGACTCGGGGACCATGAAACCAAAGGGGTTATATGGAAAATCTTGAGCCATAAGGAGTTACAATTACTCGTAGACAATATATGAATATATGCTATGTCATATGGAATAAGGCTGTCAAGAGGAATTTAGAGCTAGTCTTATGAATCGGCCTCACACCTCCTTTGGTTGCCATGGCAGGCCGCGCACGCAGCGTCAGCCATGTTTGCGGGATGAGTCGGTGGGTTCGGGGCTGTGTGCAGCGACATCCAGTTGTCATCCGCGGGGACGGCAGACCAGCATTGACCTGACGAATGTCGTCAGGCGGTCTGTTGGTTCAGGTACTCATCTGCAATTCGCCCTGAGAACCCGCTCGGTATTCACGTAAGGCGCGCCAAGAATGGCTTGGGCAAGACCGCTGAGGTGGAACTGGCGCGGGTATGGACTCCCGCAGGTTCGAACTCTTGAGCACGTCCAGAATCTCACTGGCAACGTCGCCTCGATGTTCCAGGCGTCGTATGCTTCTTTTCGAGGGTCCTCGCAGGGGTCTGGCCCGACAAGCAGAAGGAAGCTCAGTTTCGGCAGTGTTGCAAGGTTTCGCCGCACATCCTCTACGTACTCCACAATGGCACGCGCGTCCTTCGTTGGTAGCGAGTACTGGGAGGAGGTCGTCTTCGCCTCCAGCAAGAACGAGTACGGGGAACTCGCGTGCGCCAGATATGCACACCAGTCGATCGTTCGTTCTCCAGTCTCGGCTGGACGAGACGCTCACGCGACAGCCGCAGAGATGGCGGCGCTACAGGTCCAACTGGTAGTCGAAACGTTCTGGCGGGACTCTCGGTTTCGGCTGTACTCAAGGGTCGAGAATGCGCCTCCGGCGCGTTTGCCAGCAGCGCTTATTCGGACGTCTCTGTGAGCGCGAAAAGCTGAATCGGATTGCCGCCCTTACGCCGACTTTGCCAGCCTAAGTTCTTCTCCTCCGCGCACCGAATAGTGCTGCTCGGGGACCGGGAGCCGGCGCGCGAAACAGCTCGCGGATCAGCTTGTTAGATGTCGAAATAGACCTGCCAGTAGTGCTGGTTGTTGGACAGTCGGGGCGCACGGCCAGCACCGGGCCCGCAAGGTTGAATGTCAGGATCTCGACGTCGGGCGCGGGGTCGGCGAGCACGTTCGGCACCTTGGCCAGCGCCGGTTTCAGCAGACCAACCGCAGCTTCGGGGTCCACGTCATGCGCCAACTGTGCCGTCAGCTCGACGCGGCGGTAGGGGTTGGCGGAAAAGTTCTGGATGGTATCGCCATAGATCTTGCCGTTGCCGACGATCGTCTTGACGTTGTCGGGCGTGTTGAGCGTGGCGAACAGGCCGATGGCGCGACCGTGCCGGTGATGCCCGCGACCGTCACGAAATCTCCGACCTTGAACGGCTGCAGGACCACCAGGAACACGCCACCGGCGAAATTCCGACCACGCCATGCCGATGGCGATGCCCGCCGCCGCCAGCAGCGCGGCGAAGCTAGTGGTCTCGACGCCGAAGAACCCGAGGATCGCCACCACCAGCACGATATTCAGCAGCGCCGCCACCGCCGAGTGGATGTAGCGGATCAGGGTGGGATCGATCTTCTGCCGGGTCAGGGCGCCCTCGATCAAGCGGATGAAAAGAGCGATCAGCCAGCGGCCCACGATCCAGATGGCGATCGCGCCCGAGAATTTTCAAGCCGACGGTGGTCACCAGGGTGGTGACGGTCTGCGTCATGGCATCGAGATTGAAATTCATACTCCTCCTTGGCGGCCGCTTGCGGCGTCAGGCGTACCCATGGGGGCCATATTCTATCTTTTATCCAGAGCTGTGTCGCCTTGGCTGCGCCGGGCTTTCGGGCTGCGGGGAGAAGGGGAGCGGATGGCCATGCGATAATGCTTCTCCGCGAAATGGAGGAGACATGCCTATCAGCGAATTCCTGCTGCCCGAGTTTGATGAAGAGATGAAGAAGACGCGCACCACGCTGGAGCGCGTGCCCGTCGACAAGCCCGACTTTGTCCCGCATCCCAAGTCGATGCCGCTGGGCAAGCTGGCGCCGCATGTGGCCCAGCTCGCCGGCTTCGGATTGACCGTTTTGACGGCTCCCGGGCTGGACTTTGCCACGGGGAGTTACCGGCCGCCGCAGCCGCAGTCGGCGGCGGAGCTGGTGAAGTTCTTCGATGACGGGGTAGCCAAGGTACGCAGCGCGCTTGCCGCCACGCCCGACGACGCCTGGAAGCAGAACTGGAAGCTCAGTTTCGGCGGCAAGACCATCTTCGAAGGCACGCGCTTTCTGGCTTACCGGCAGATGTTCATCAACCACATCGTGCATCACCGCGCGCAGCTTGGCGTATATCTGCGTATGAACGGCCTGCCGGTGCCGTCGATCTACGGCCCGTCCGCCGACGAGACCCTGGGCTTCTGATCCACACCTGGTGACTGCTCCTCTGTCAGAAGGGCCCTGTGGACGCCGGCAAACTCCAGGAAGGCATCGAGCTATTCAATGCGGGCCGCTTCTTCGACGCCCATGAAGCGCTGGAAGACGTGTGGCGCGAGTTGCAGGGCGAGGAGAGAGCCTTCCTGCAGGCGGTGATCCAGGTTGCCGTCGGCTTGCATCACCATTCGACGGGGAACATGACTGGGGCGCGCTCGCTGCTAGCGCGGTCCGGCCGCACGCTGGCGGAGTATCCCCACTTTTACCGTGGATTTGCCGTGGACAGCCTGCGCCGTTCGATCGCGGAGTGGAGTTCCTGCCTCGCCAACGATGCGGCGGCGCCGCCTCTGCCGCGTCTCGAAGCCAATGCTACAATTTTCGCCTGCGTGCAGGAATCCGCCATCCAAGGCGCAGCGCTTCGAGAAGTGCCGCTGCTCGACCTCAAGCGGCAGTATGCCGAGATTCGCCACGAGATCCAGCGGGCCCTGGAGCGGGTTGCGGACTCGCAGCAATTCATTCTGAGCGATGAAGTAGAGGCGTTCGAGCGCGAAGCCGCCGCATTTCTCGGCACGCCGTTCGTGGTGGGCTGCGCCTCGGGCACGGACGCATTGTGGCTGGCGCTGGCGGCTTCCGGCGTCGGGCCTGGCGATGAGGTCATCACCACCGCGTTCAGTTTTTTTTCCTCCGCCTCCGCCATTGTGCGCGCCGGCGCGCGTCCGGTGCTGATGGACGTAGATCCGTGCACGCTGAATCTCGATGCGGCGCGGGTCCACGAGCGGCTCAGCCGGTCGCGGCCTGCGCGTTTGCGGGCCCTGCTGCCCGTGCACCTTTACGGCCAGTGCGCGGACATGGATGCCTTCTGGCGCATCGCCACCGAGCACGGGCTGGCAATCGTTGAAGACGCCGCACAGGCCTTTGGGGCGTCGTGGCGCGGGCGGCGCGCCGGGACCCTCGGGACGGCCGCCGCTTTCAGCTTTTATCCCACGAAAAACCTTGGGGCCTTCGGCGATGCCGGCTGCGTGGCCGTCGCCGACGCCCAGCGCGCCGATCACCTGCGGCGCTTGCGTAATCTGGGCTCACGCGACCGCTATGTCCACGATGAGATCGGCGCCAACAGCCGTCTCGACGCGCTGCAGGCGGCCGTGCTGCGAGTGAAGCTGGGGCATGTGGAGCGCTGGAACGCCCAGCGCCGCGAACGCGCCGCCGAATACGACCGCTTGTTCGCGCGCGCCGGACTCGTGGCAGAGCGCTCCGCGTCGCCGGCTCCGGTCCGCCTCCTGGAGACCACACCCCAGGCACATCACATCTTTCACCAGTACGTCATCCGCGCCAGCCGCCGCGACCAACTGCGCGAATTCCTCGCCACGCGCCGCATCGGCACCCAGGTCTATTATCCGTTGCCGCTGCATCTGCAGAAGTGCTTCTCGTACCTGGGTTATAAGACGGGAGACCTGCCGGAATCGGAGCGCGCCGCGGGTGAAGTGCTGGCGCTGCCCATGTTTCCCGAACTTACTGGCGACGAGCAGCGCTACGTGGTGGAGAGTATTGCGGAATTCTATTCGTAGTACCGAGTACCGAGTTGCGAGTACCGAGTTTTCGAGAACTCGACGGTGTGGTCGTCTGTTGGCGAGCAGCAGTACCGGACAATCGGTATGGCCTGGTTCCTGCGGAGTGGAGCACCTGGTTTTACTCGGTACTCGGTACTCGCAACTCGGTACTCCTGCTCAACGTCGCCGCCGACGCGTGGGCGCAGCCTTCACCACCGGCTTCTCCTGGCCCGGCGGGAGGACGCGGCGCACCATCACGCCGTTCAGCTTGTAGGTTCGAACATCGACGTTGCCGGAATCGTCCTTCACGCGCACGAGGAAGATCGGCAGCTTGCCTTCTTTGTCGAATTCCTGCTGCCCAACACGAATGGGGAGCACCCCCTGCACTTTGTGCTCACGGTACGCGGTTTCGTAGCGGTGCTTTTTCAAGTTCCAGGTGAAGACGCGGATCTGGTTGAAGTCGAAGGGCGCGCCATCATGCGGCTCGTTGGCTGCCACTACATACTGGGGAATCTGCTTGTCGAGATCGGCCACCTGGTTGAGCACGAAGAAGGCGATGATGCGCTGGCCTTCCGCGTACTGCCCGATCTCGATGGGCACATCGACGTCCACCATTCGCGCCAGCACCCATCCCACCCGCGGCGGAGCGGAAGTGCCGGGCGGCGCGGACAAGCGCACCAGCCACCAGTCTTCCATCGGCTTTGACGAGCCTTCGTCCTTTTCCTTGCCTTTGTCCTTGCCCTTCTTGGCCACCACGGGCTTGGTTTGCGCGGCGCGCTCGGGCACAGGCTTCTCCGAGCTTGCGCGCTGCAGCAGTTCCAGCTTGGTCCCTTCTTTTAACTGGTAGAGGTGTTCGCTCTCGCGTTCGGGAGTAACGTGGAGATTGGTGGCAAAGCGCGCGGTGCCGGGCGCCTGCACCGGATCAGCGGTGTGCTCAGCAGCCAGCTTCTGGAACTGCTCGAAGACGTCTGGGCCGGCCAGATAGCGCTGCTCGATCCAGCCCATTTCGTTGGCCTGGTTGCGCACCCGGACGAAGCGCCGGGATTTTTCCAGCACCTCGACGCGGTCGCCATTCTGGACCTTGCCGACCTTTTTAAAGACGGTGGAGAGCTGGTCGCGCAGGAAGGCCTCCTGCGCCGAGACGTACGCGTACTCCTTGGGCTTGCCAACTTCTTTGCCGCAGCCTGCGACCAGCAGCAAGCTCAGCAGGCAGGCCGCGGCGCAGATTTTGAGTTGTGATTGGGAACTGCTCACTGGGTTACAGAACACTATAACCCAGTTCGCCGCTGGCTGGCCCTTAGCCACAGAGGCACAGAGTCACGGAGGTCCTTGATCTTTTATCTCCGCGTCTCCGTGCCTCTGTGGCTTTCGCAGGATTTGTGGTGAGTCGAACTTGGTTCCAGCGCATCCGTTGACGCGCTGCAAAAAAAGATTGCAAAGAAGTGGGCGAATACCCCTGACTTTAAGCCGAAAATCCAAATTCACATCCAAAACAGCCCAGGTTTCTCTTCTAGAGCCAGCATCTGGGATTCGCATCCGGCGCGAGCGACGGCCTCGGGTATCTCGCGGGGCAACACGAGCGATTCTTCACCAAAAAAATTGCCGACGGGCGCAGCTTGTGAACGCCCGCCGGCAATTTCCGGCTTAAGCGAGGCCGCCTAGGGCAGGACGGTCTGCGACTGTGCCGCGTTGACGTAGACCTGTACGTCTTCTTGCAGGAGCAAGCGCTGCTGCACGAGCGCCTGCGCTGCGGCCTGCACCTTACTTACGTAGTCCGCTTTGCTCGAGTAGCGCTCCTCAAGCGAGGGGCGCGGGTCGCCGGAGGCCAACCGGGCGGCCTTAGTCGGGGCAAAGACGAACGTGGAGCCTGACGAGGGGCACGCGTCGCCGGGCGCATGATTGGGCGCCCGCATGTTCCAACTGGTGTACGTAGCCAGCGGAGCCACCAGCTCAGGAACCCGAACTCCGGCAAGCTCGTTACCATCCGAGTCGGTCTTGGAGACCAGGACGGTATAGTTCTCCGCGAGATTGGGGAACGGGATCGTGCTTTTGTACTTGGTGACCACCAGCGGGTTAAACAAGCCGGCGGGATAAGTAACGCCGATCGAGCTGAGGTCTGGGAAGCCGACCGCGCTCTGGTCCGCCGGGTTCGCCAGCAGGTGGTTTGCGTGAGAGGGATACAGAGAATCTGGCGGAGTAACGCCTTTGCCTACCCAATCCTCCAGCACCGGCGCCAGCGCGCGGTCGATGGTGCTTTCGACTACGGCGCTGGTGGGGTACAGGCAGGTGGCATTGTGAGGGGGAATAGTAGCGACTCCACCTCCGCCGCCATGGTTCGCATCCGGGACCACGAATTCCCTGACGTTGCCCGGAAGGCCAATGTCGTGGCCGAAGGAGTCGGTGCTGACGAGCGAATCACGCGCTCCCCAGGTCTCATAGCCGCCGATCAAGTGAATGATCTTCGGGCAGGTATCGGTCTCGAGGCACTTCTTCATAACGCCATCTCTCCTGCCTGAGAGCGGATCGTAAGTCACTTGATAGGCGAAGGGGAACTGATCTCCCGGCTGCCAGTGATCCTCGTGCTGTTTTGACCAGCGCCCGGGTTGCGACCAGCGGAAGTTGGTGAAGGTCTTTCGCGAGCCGGGAATGATGGGGAACATCCCGTTGAACACCGCGTGACTGCTGGGATTATGGTCGTCACCGCGGCCATCGTCTACCAAGTCATCGTGGTGGCGGGAAGCGTCGTCACCCCGCGCGTCGTTGTTGAATCCCTGGTAGAGAAAATCGCGGGTGAATCGTCCGGATTGCGAAATTCCCTCCATCATTCGGACTTCAAAGACGCTGTCACGATCGCAGTCGTGCCGCTCGCAGGGAGCCATGCGCAGATCCCAAACCGGGTTGGGGTTGCCCTGGTGATCGGTGCGATCGTGGTTGAGGAAGGTGATCAGGTCGCGCAGCCCGGAAAAGCCTAGTCCCATTACTTTCGGTGCCGTCGCGCTGTAGATGAAGGTATAGATCGTGCCCAGGTCCGTGCCCGCCGGCGGGGTGAATTGCACTGAGGTCACGGGCCCGTATCCAGGAAGGGTGCTATTGACGTAGGACCAGCTTGCTGCAGGCACCGGCGTGGACGGAGAATTGTAGTCCTCCACGCCCGGAGCGATCAGCCAGGTCTGCCGGTAGTTGAAGGTGACTCCGGATTTATCGAGCGTCGCCGGCGGATTTACCAGTCCGACCGTCGCCACGCCGTTCGACAGGCCAGGACCGTTCGAGGGGTCGAGCGAATCGAGGATGAACTCCTCGCGCGCTTCTCCATTAATGGGTGAGCCATCATGATGGGTGGCTACGGGAAAGTTCGTGCCCAACGCAGAAGTGTCGCCTTGGCCAGTTTGCAGCACATTGCCTTGCCATCCGCTCCACACGACCGTGTAGCCCAGGCGCAGCAGCAGAGCATTGCCCTGCTGTCCCGCGGCGAAGGTGCCGCCAGCGCCGTTGAATGTCCCGCTGGCAAGTTTATTGCCGCGATTCACCACGTCATAGAAAAGCGCGCGTTTGGCATTGGCCGCCGACTTGGGGCGAAGAATCACGACGTCTTCGCTGTAATCGACCAGGCCGTGCGCGTCCCGCGGGGCCCGCTTGATATCGACAATGCCGGCGTTGGCGGGATGGTCGGGATCGACTTTTTCATGGGCGATGGCGACGATGACCGTGTACGGTCCAACGTTGCCGAACGACGCGCCACCATAGGCGTCGTAGGTCGAAAGGACTTCGAACTGGTCGACATAACCTGGCCCATCGTGCTGCCGGTGATGATCGTCGGCGCACACAAGGGTGCTCCCCCCAAGGATTATGCAGGTAAACCCTAAGAGGAAAGGTAGCCGGCGGAGGCTCGTTGCCATCGCCGGGAGCAGTCTGCTAAGTACGAGCGAGAACATCATGGTTTCTCCTTCTGAGAGAGATCTCTGCACGGGCCCCCGCAGAGCGGCGCGGAGTCTAAGGGGGAACGCGACCAACTGTCAAGCAGATCTCTAATCGAGTAACCCACTGTAAGCACCCTCTGGGCGCGGATCTTGGCCGAATCCCCCGGTGGGAAACGGCCCCCGCAACGGGCAGCGGGGGCCGGTGAAAAAACAGTTGCGACTATGGAATGCCGATGTTGCGGGTTAACCTCCACAGGTTATCGAGCTGTTGTGTTGAGAGACAGGTGAGAGACGCCAGCAGAGCGGGGCCACGGAAACGCGAACCTCCGGACCGCCAGGGGAAGATTCTCTGCATGGGCACCCCAAGAAGCGCGCGGAGTCTATGTCTCACGCGAGAAGCTGTCAAGGAGTTTGTGAAGAAATTGTTTTGTAAACGCCCGCTGGGAGCGACTTTTGGCGCTCGATGTTATTCCGCCAGGAATCCCAGCAGCGCCTTATCGAAAGCCTCGGGTTGCTCGATGTGCGGGATGTGCCCGGCGCCCTGCACTTCGACCAGCTTCGATCCCCGGATCATCTCCTGCGTTTTCTTCCCCAGCTTGGGATAGTCGCCGGCGATGGCTTTCATCTCCGGCGAAAGACGCGCCTTGCCGGGCACAGTGCGGTCTTCGTGACCGATGATGAGCAGGGTCGGCGCCGCAATCCGCGAGAACTCGTAGCACACCGGCTGCTCGTAGATCATTTCCGAAGTAAGCGCTGCCGACAGCGCATCGCGAGGATACTCGCCCGTCCCCAGCACCCACGCCTGATCGCGCACGTAGATTTCGTACTCGGGCTTCCAGTTCGTGTAATAGCCTTTCTGATAGTTCAGGAGACTCACGTACGTGGAGTTCAGCTCGTTCCGATAAAGTTCCTCGAGCGGGGCATACGGAACAAAGGTGCGGTAGTCCTCAAGGCCGATGGGATCCTCGAGCACCAGCTTCTCCACCATTCCGGGATAAAGCAGCGTGAAGCGCGTAGCCAGCATCCCGCCCATCGAGTGCCCGACGAGCACAACGCGCGCGATGCCCAAGTGATCGAGCAGTTCCTTCGTATTCGCCGCCATCTGGTGGAAGCTGTAATGGATGCTCGGGCGCGAGGATGCGCCAAAGCCAACCTGGTCGGGAGCTACGATGCGATAGCCGCGCGCGGCCAGCACGCCAATGACGCGCTCCCAGTAAAATCCGGAAAAGTTCTTGCCGTGCAGAAGGAGAACGGTTTTGCCGTTCGGAGACGTGGCGGGCTTGACGTCTCGGTAAGCCATGCGCGAATCCTGGCGCTCGACTTCGAGCGGGAGGAATTCGACGCTGTAGGCGCCTTTGGGCGGCTGTGCTAGAAACCCCTCCTCTGCCACAAGCAGCGCCGTAGCGAGACACAATGCGCCGATCACCAAAGCGCGCATTCTCATCGGCAGGGATCTTACACCCCGCGATATCAAGCTCGCAGTGCTTTGCACTAGTTGCACGCTATCGGCGACCGCCCATCGGCCGCACGCGAAGAAAGACGACAGCGCCCACCGGATGGCTTCCATGCAGCTCCCGCAGCTTCTCCGCAGTTGAGTAAATGGTGAACTGCGCGCCAAGAGCAGTCGCGAGGTGCGGTATCAAATCGAAGTCGCGGTCGTAGCCCGTGGTATAGGCCTGAACGCGGCCGATGATATTTTCCTGAAAGTTTGGCGGTTCGGGCAAATTGCGCAGCAGCAATTCGCTGGTACGATCGACGTTCTCTATGCGTCCCCAAACATAATTGCGTTCCGCAAAACGCACAATTGATTCGGCCAGATAGCCGTTCCACGCCAGCCCGCTCTGCAGGCTTCGATTGCGTCCCCACAGCAGCGTGCTCGCCCAATT
Source organism: uncultured Acidobacteriota bacterium (assembly GCA_963733935.1). Taxonomy (GTDB): domain Bacteria; phylum Acidobacteriota; class Terriglobia; order Terriglobales; family Acidobacteriaceae; genus JAHFUA01. The sequence goes on along the minus strand of CAVTEQ010000015.1, from coordinate 389,102 downwards.
GCCTCTCGTAAACGGACGGTTGTACATCAGCGAGGCAGTCATCCGCTGAAGGTCTTCTTGCGGGTGCAGGACTTCGGGACTAGTGAGGTGCGCGAAGGAATACTGCGCGCTCCAGTTCTGCGCCGGGTTCACCGTCGCGCGAATGGACCACGAATCGACTTTGCCGGAGTCAATGTCCCAACGGAATTCGTCGGGCTCGCGCCCATGAAAGCCGGAGGCCTCAACGCGCGCCACTTTGTACGTAAGCCCGGCGGTTATGACGTCATCGGCGACATGGGTAGAGTCTTCCAGATGATGCCCCAGCGTGGCGATGGGATCCTCCGAAGCGGAAGCGCGGTGCGGATACGCCGTTGGCCCGATTGCAGGGTCGCCCATGGGGGCGGCGTAGAGCGAGAGCAGCCCGTTGTCGCCGAGCTTCAAATCGTAGAGCGCCGCCACTTCCATGATGAAATCATGTGGGTGCTGGCCATCGGCAATCGGCCTGCCGAAGGCGGTCTCTCCCTGTTGGAACAATTCAGGGTAGAAGCGCTTCGATACAGTCGCCGGCTCCAAGCTCAGCATGGTGCGCACGGTGAAGGTACCCGGCCCCAGGGACCGCTGCGCCATCGGCATGATCCAGTTTGTGGAGAACACTTTGTCCGAGCCGCGCGGCCCGCTCTGCTCGAGCACGTTCAGAAACGCCTGCCCATGAAGCATCAGCATCCATTTCCCCTTCATGATCATGAGCATCGATACGGGCGTGGAGTTCGGCTCCGCGCTGGTGCCTGAAGTTACGTGCTGCTCGACTGCCTCCACGAAAGTCTTGGGTAACTCGTGCACATGGCGTTTCATGCCTGGCATGTTCCGGTGATCGCCTGAATGCTGCCTTCCCGGCATCTGCGGTTGCGCGGAAGCCTGGCTGACAGATGTCTGGTCCGCGGACTGCTGCGGCCAGCCCTGCAAAACAGCAACCAACACAAACACTGACACGTAGACATTTCTTCGCCCAACCATTCCATTCCCTCCGCCAAAAAATGCGGCTGCGAGCTGCAAAGCGCTGCATGCCGAGAAGGGAACGTCTAGATGCGAAGAGCGGCGGGAAGCGGGGGGGAAGGGCTGCCGATAGCGACCGCTCGGACCATGCCAGCCCGAGGCCCACTGGTCTCGGGAGCACTGCTCCAGTGGTTGATGCAAGTCAATCCAACTGGCGAAGGCGCGACCGGCACTACCGCCGGTATTTGCTGCGCGGCATAGCAGCAGCTATGAGCGGGCTGTGGCGCAGGGCGGTGATGGCCGTGGCAACCGGGGGATGCACCGGCCGGCAGAGCGAAGCACAGGGACGGCAGCGTGCAACAGATCACCACCGCCATCCCCAGTGCTGCGATGCGCAACGCGAATCTCCTCCCGGCCACAGGCAATTCTCTCAGAAATGAAACCCGATCTGCGCGGTCACGGAGCGCGGCGTTACGTAATGCGTGCCGCTAAAAGTTGAGAGGAAATTATATAGCGCCGTCTTGTCGGTCAGGTTGATGACCGTCAACTGAGCGCTCCATTTATAGCGGTCGCCACCAAAGATGTTGTCGTGCCCGATGGCAAGATCAAAGAGATGGCGAGGAGCGATGCGCGGCGGATTATGGTCGGGGTCGTCCGTTCCGGCTGCAGGGATCGTCACAAGCGTGGAACCGTACTGGGAGTTCGGACAGGAGTTTGGCAGAGGTGCAATGGGCGTTGCGTGGAGGCTGCCACAAAACAGCCCTGCCTGGAACTGCTGATCAGCAGTCAGAACGCTCAGGTCCACCGGACTCGCAGCATCGGGCGCAAGTGGGACACTCCCGGCCACCAATCCACTATCGTACCGCCAGTTGAAGCCGACCCACGGACCACGCCGCCAGGGCTGGTATTGCAGGTGCGTCGTCTGGTTGAATTTCTCGTCGTGGTCGATGCGGAAAACTCCTGAGGGAGCCGAGGGAACAGCGCCGGCCCCGCTGAGCTGTGGGGTAAAGAAACGCGCCGCCACGCTGGAGAAGACCACGAGGGCAGTAAAGCCGTGATAGTTCGGCACGCTCACGCGGCCGGCAAATCCGGGAATCTTGGATCTGGTCCACGCCACCGGGAAGAAGATCGGCGTGCTACCGAGGATGCTGAAATCGTACCCGTTATGCGTGTACTTCCAAATGTACTCGCCAGAGAAGACCAGATGCTTCCCAAACGCTTGTTCGAGACCGGCGTGGAACTCGTTGCGCCATCCGGGACTCACTGGAGTCAAGTCTGATGAAGAACAGCCGAGGAGCGGATTTAACACAACACTGCTACATCCGACGCTCGAAACCACCAAGTTCTCATTAAAGGGGGTTTCCAGGACGCGAGCATAGGAAACGCGGAGAACCGTGTTCGTTCTTTTGATGTTGTACGCGACGCCGAGGCGCGGCTCAGCTTCCTTGTGAGTGGTTAAGCCGTTATAGAAATCGCCGCGCAAGCCGAGGTTGAAGGACCAGCTCCCCTTAGTGATCGCGTCCTGAAGATAAAGAGCGAGCTCCTTAACGTCCGTGTGCCCGCGGAACCGGAATAAACCTGCTCCCGGTCTCGTCAAGTCGAAGGGCGCCAGGTCGGTGCACGGAGGACCGGTGGGACTGCCCGTTATGGGGTCCGTGCAGCCCAAGGAGGGAAGAAACGTCGGGTCAACGATGCCGAGGTTGTCGTTCTCCTTGAGGAACGTATGCTCATAGGTGGCTCCCGCCTTCAGGTTGTGAATGCCCTTAACGTAGGAGATATCCGAGCGCAGGCCAGCGTTGGTCAACGTCCGATACTGGGAGACGGTCTCCAGTTGTATCGGACTGAGGTCCGCAAACGGGTTCTTGCTCGGGTAATAGTTGTACTCATCGCGTCGAAGGAAAGCGCCGAGGGTAAACACGGCAGTTGAGCTGAGCAACCGTGTCCAGGAAGGTGCGATGTTGAAAGTCTTGATCTGGGAACGCTGGTCGGTGGGGCCAACCAGGCCGGTGATCCCCAGCGCGTTTCCGGTTGGGGCCATGACCCCGAGGTTGAGGTTGTCGAACGAATTCGGGTTCTGGAACCAGGAGCGCGTAAATCCCAGATTCAGGTGAACGGAATCCGCATCGGAAAGCTTATAGTCCACGCGGTCAAACGCGTTCTGTTCATTCCCCTTGGCGTGCATCACCGTAAACTCCGGTGGGTCGAGGAATCGCCCGCTGTTCAGCCCGCTCACGGAGATGAAATTCCCCCACTTCTGGCCGCCGTAACCGAGATTGAAACCGGCATTGGAGGTGCCAAAGCTTCCGTAGGAAGCGGTGACGCTTCCCTTGGGCGTGGTCAGGCCCTGCCCCGAGCGGGTGGTGACGTTGATCACCACGCTGGTCTTGTCGCCGAATTCGGCGGGGGGGGCGCCGGCAAAGACCTCCATCGACTCGACCGAATCGAGCGGGATTTGGTTGGAAAATACCTTGCTCTGCTGGTCGGTGATGGGCTGGCCATCGACCACGAACGAGTTCTCGGCGTGATCCCCTATCCCGTGGAACAAGCCGTTGGAATCGGCGGCGATTCCCGGCGTCGCCAGCGTGACCAGGGAACTCACCGACGACGACTGACTCTCCAGCGGAAGCTTTTCGAACAAGCCGCGGTCCACGTCGGTGTGGAAGCTCGGAGTGTTCTCCAACAAGTCCTCGGCGCTGGACTCGACGGTGATCGAGGTGCTGGCCGTGGCAACCGTCAGCGTGGCCTTAACATTGATGGGGACGAAGGACCGAACTTCGACGTCCTGAAAGTAGCCGGCAAATCCCGGCGCCGTAACCGTGAGATGGTAGGGATTGAACGGCACGTTGGTGAAGGTGAAACCTCCGGAGCCAGTCGAAGTGGTCGATCGCGCAAACCCGCTGACGGGATTGCTTATCTCTACCCTCGCGTGGGGGACGGCCGCGCCTGATGGGTCGAGAACCGTACCGTCAATCTCTCCCGAGGTCCCCATTCCCTGTGCGTTAAGGTGAGACACAGCCAGCGCCACCACCGCCAGCAACACGCACCAATACCTGAACGAATGCCGCGATAAATGCATTGCCGCCTCCTATCGGAAGTTAGAACAGCGAAGAAAGAGAAATCGGACTTCAATCGGCGGGAGCTACGCTGCGGGAGGCGGACGAACGCTGAGCGCGAATACGACAAGGCGGTATTTTGCAGAAACAGGTTCGGACCGAACGGTAGAGAGAAAAAGGAAGACCGGCTTGGGACCGCCGGCGCGGGCGATGGCCGCGGCGGGTGCGCGGGCCGCGACGCAAACCGGACAGGTCAGCGACTCGCTATTGCTGGCGTGATGATGCGCTACCACGGCTGCCGCCGACCAGACAGTCAGCAGCAGGCACAGGCAGGCCGCTATTTTTACGATCGAGCGCATTCCCGCAGACCAGCGATCTAATTTACCCCGGTGGGGTATATTAGGGCAAATGTCCCACACCATTCGCGGAAAGGACAAGTTGACGAAGCGGGTTCGCCGGGTTCGCGGGCAAATCGAGGCGCTCGAACGCGCGCTCGATGCCGAGCGCCCCTGTGGCGACGTCCTGCAACTCATCGCCGCGGCTCGCGGCGCCATGAACAGCCTGATGGTCGAGGTGCTCGAAGACCACATCCGCCATCACGTTACTTCCGTGCGCGGCCTCAAGGCGGAGGCGGAGACTGAGGAGTTGGTGGGAGTCCTGCGCAGCTATCTGAAATAAACCTGCCGGCGTCAGTGCTTGTAGTGCATCCCCAAGTAAATACCGGCAAGGCTCAGCGCGATAAAGCCAAGGGCGAACAAGACAAGCTGCAGCGCTTTGCAGAGGCGAGTATGCTTTCGGCGATGCCTGCGTCGTTTCACGAATCGGGCACCCGGAACAAATCGACACTACTATACCCCCCTATAGTATAGAATTTTCACGCATGTCTCTACCCTCGACCGGTGCCGCCCCCGAAGCAAGCTCTCAGGCCGAGCCAGTTACGTCCTCGCATGAGGATTCCATCGGGCGGGCCCATGGGCCGGCCGTCGAACCGGCCGACCTGGTCCGCATTGCATTCGTGGCCGTGGCTGCGGCTGCGGTTTGGTTCCGCCTGTGGGAACCCTTGCCTCACTGGAGTGTGATCGGAGTAGCCGCCACCGCCATCGGCGGCTATCCCATCTTCAAGGAAGCTGCCGAAAACATCTTCGAGCGCCGCATGACCATGGAGCTCTCCATGACCATCGCGCTCCTGGCCGCGCTTCTAGCCAGAGAGTTTTTTACCGCCTTGATCATTACGCTGTTTGTCTTGATCGCTGAAGTTTTGGAAGGCCTCACCGTCAGCCGAGGGCGGCGGGCCATTGGCGATCTGCTCGACCTGTTGCCTCAGAACGCTACCCTCATCGGCGAGTCCGGCACCCAGCAGGTGCCAATTTCCGCAATTCGCCCCGGCAACATCGTTCTGGTACGTCCCGGCGAGCGCCTGCCGGCGGACGGCGCCGTAGTCGGTGGCAACTCCTTCGTCGACGAATCAACCATTACCGGCGAATCGATGCCCGCAGAGAAGTCCGCCGGCAAGGAGGTTTACGCCGGCACCGTCAACCAGTCGGGCGCGTTACAGGTGAGAGTGGACAAGCTGGGACGCGACTCCAGCTTCGGCAAGATCATCGAAGCGGTGGAACAAGCCGAGCGCTCGCGCGCCCCCATCCAGAAGACCGCCGACCGGCTGGCCGGATACCTGGTGTACTTTGCCCTGGGCGCCGCGCTGCTGACCTTCATTATCACCCGTAATGCGCGCTCGACGATTTCAGTCATCATCGTCGCCGGCGCATGCGGCATTGCAGCGGGAACGCCGCTCGCCATTCTCGGCGCCATCGGCAGGGCAGCGCAGCAGGGCGCCATCATCAAGGGCGGAATCTATCTGGAGAAGCTTGCAGCCGTAACTACAGTGCTGCTCGATAAGACGGGGACCGTCACCTATGGCGCGCCGGAGGTAGTCGAGATCCGTCCGGCCGGCGGATGGTCGGCCACGGCTGTGCTGCAGGCGGCAGCGACTGCAGAGCTGCACTCGGAGCACCCGCTGGGCAAAGCCATCGTGCGCCACGCGCTGGCGCAGCATCTGCAAATCCCGTCGCCGCAGGCCTTCAGCTATGAACCCGGCAAAGGCATCGTCGCCGCACTGAACGGTGACGAGATCGTGGTAGGCAGTCGTTCGCTGTTGCAGGCGCGCGGCGTGTCGTTCCCCGTTTCGGAAGCCAACGGTCACTCGGAGACGTTCGTGGCCTGCGGCGGAAAGCTGGCGGGCTCCATCACGATCGCCGACCAGTTGCGGCAAGAGGCCGTGCAGGCGGTCAGTTCGCTTCATGCCATGGGCATCGAGACTACCCTGCTCACGGGTGACAGCGCCCCCGTGGCGAACGAAGTAGGCAACGCCTTGAAGGTCAACCGCGTCCTGTCGGGACTGCTGCCGCAGGAGAAGGCGCAACACGTCCAGCAACTGGTCCGGCAAGGCCACGTCGTGGCCATGGTGGGTGATGGGATTAACGACGCTCCCGCGCTGGCGCAGGCCACCGTGGGAATCGCAATGGGTTCAGGAACCGATGTGGCACGGGAGAGCGCTGATGTTGTGCTGATCGGCAATGATCTCTACAAGGTGACGCAAACGATTCGGATCGCGCGCCAGTGCCGCAGGGTGATCATGCAAAACTTCTATGGCACACTGACCGTGGACACCATCGGTGTGGGGCTCGCCGCCATCGGCCTGCTTAATCCCCTGCTGGCCGCATTCATCCACGTCTCTTCCGAAATGACCTTCATTCTGAACTCGGCTCGCCTGCTTCCCACTCACTTCTCTCGCGCACGCTGATCTTATGTTTTCATGCCGAAATCCTCCGGTTTACTACCTGTAATTAGTCATTTGTTTTGTTTATTTTCCCTATATATTGGCTGCCCAAACTGGTACACACCACATGTTGTATCTAAGTTGTAAATTTTGTTGCATTGTGGATATCAATCATGCAAAAGTTTGCTCAACTCCCTGAAGGCAACTCCCAAGGCAACCCGGGAAATGGGTCTGCACCAGAAGCACAGGATACGTGTCCCTGAAAACGAAGTAATCCTCGGCGCCTACTATCAGGGCCAGGATTCAGCCGGCGATCCCGACGAGTATCTGACCCTCGCGGTAGCGCGAGAGCTGGAACGCTCCGGACAGGGACGATTCATCAACCGCGGACGAGCATTTCGTTTGTTCACGCACGCCACTCCGCATGACTCCAGCCAGTACAGCAGCCGCGGCGGCCGCGGCGAGTCGCTCAACATCGATCCCAAGATGATGGAGCGCTACATCGCCGGCGAACGCTACGCCGTGGCTGCGGTGAAAGCATGGAGTTGATCCGAGCCTGATCAGCGGCGTCACATGCGGTTTGGGGCGAGGGGATGCCCGTCCGGCCAATGCCCGGTCTATTGTCCCTTCGACCGCTTCAGCTCCCGATATTTTTCGCGCCACTGTTGCACCTACGGAATCTTCACCATTTCGTCCTCCAGCCTCACACTTGCGCAATCCCCAACATACGACTCAGCTCTGGCGCCGAGAAAAGTCGTGCCACCTCGTCCCAGTGCCGCGAAGCGCTGCTTTACCTAACAACGATGTGGGGGGCGTAGGCCCCATTAATGAGGAATGTTCCTGAATTGGTCGTGCTCTCGGATGAACTCGCTAATTGGTACGACTGCCACAAACAGGACGTACTCAGGCCGACGACAACATAGGAGAAGCGAAGTGACGAAACGGTCGATGTCGATATTAGTTGTACTTTCGCTTAGCTTGTCAGCGGGCGTGGCCTGCGCGCAGAGTGATCCCGGTCCGCGTTCCGGAGCCCCCGGCGCCGGTAACCCCATCGCTGGACTAACCGCAGGTCAGGCTGCGTTTTTCACCGATGGTCAAGCGCGCTTCAACTCCACTCACGGCGTCCCTGATGGGCTTGGTCCAACCTTCAATGGCGATTCGTGCGGGCTTTGCCATTCGCAACCTGCGGAGGGAGGAACCAGTCCTACCCCCAATCCCCAGGTAGCGCTCGCAAAGTCGCATGGCGCAGCCAACACCGTGCCGTCCTTCGTCGCCATGAACGGCCCGGTGCGCGAGGTGCGCTTCAAGTGGCAACTGAACCCGGATGGTTCGCCCAACCGCCGCCGCCCCGATGGCGGCGTCCACGACCTTTACACCATCCAGGGCCGGGACGATGGCGGCAGTTGCATCATGTCTCAACCCAACTTTGCGGCTGCGGTGGATTCGCACAACGCCAGCTTCCGCATTCCCACTCCCCTCTTTGGGGCAGGCTTGATCGAGAACATCTCCGAGCAAACGATCCTGGACAACGCCGCTGCCAATGCCGCCGCCAAACTGGCGTTGGGCATTCTGGGCTTTCCCAACCGCAGCGGCAACGACGGTACCATCACCCGCTTCGGCTGGAAGGCGCAGAACAAGTCGTTACTCTTGTTCGCGGGGGAAGCCTACAACGTGGAGATGGGAGTTACCAATGAGATGTTTCCCAACGAGCGCGCCAATCCGCCCGCCTCTTGCCTGCTCAACCCCACGCCCGAGGATGTGACCGGCGGGGATTCCAACGATGCCAACAGCCTGAGCGATTCCGACATCACGGCGTTTGCCTTCTTCATGCGCTTCCTGGATCAGCCGTCCCCCGCGCCGTCCACCACTTCCACCACCAATGGAGCGGCGAAGTTCAGTGCGGTCGGTTGCGCCCTCTGTCACACGCCCAGCCTTACCACCAACACCACAATCGTGGATGCCCTGACCGGGGTGCAAGCCAACCTGTTCTCTGACTTGCTGGTGCATTCCATGGGCGATGGTCTTGCCGACGGAGTAAGTCAAGGGGCGGCGGGTCCAGAGCAGTTCCGCACCGCTCCACTATGGGGCCTGGGGCAGCGGCTGTATTTCCTGCACGATGGCCGCACCAACGACCTGATGCAGGCCATTCAAGCGCACCGCAGTGAGGACTCGGAAGCTAACCGAGTCATCCGAAACTTCAACCAGTTGTCGGTCAAAGATCAGCAGGACATCTTGAATTTCCTGCGCTCGTTGTAGCTCGATCGACGTGAGATTGCGGAGGGCCAGTCGAGCCTCCGCAATCTTTTTCTGTGCCACAATACGGAATGCTTTTTCGGATAGCGGTATTCGCCCTTCTGGGTTCAGCAGCCGCCTGGGCAGGCCAGTCCGCCCTGTGCGAACCGGCGGCAAACATTCGCGCCGAACTGGAGAAAGCAACTCTCCCCATCGCCAGCGCCGAGGCATTTGAGCAGAGCATTACTCCCTTGCAAGCGCTCCGCAGCCGCAACCTAGGAGATATTTTCGTTCACGAGCGCTATCAGGATGCCGTCCAGCAGTACGGCATTGAGGGCCACCTGCGGCAATTGACGGAGGAATACCAGGCGCTCACTTTCGAACATCCCGGCGAGCTGATGTACGGTTACCTGTTCGTTCGCAGCATGGTAGGTCGCAACACTCCCTCCGCCATCGAGCGCCTCAATGAAATTCTGGCCAAGAATCCGGATTTCGCTCCCGCCCACCGCGCGCTGGCCGAGATTTATGCCTCGACAACATTCCACGATTCCGCGAAGGAACAGATCGAGCAGGAAAAATTCCTCTCTGCTTGTCCTGGATCGCGTCGCACGCGGCGCCCTGCTCCACTGCCCGATCCCAGCCCGCTTATCGAGCGCGCCGAACACGAGCTCGCTCAAAATGGCGATCCTGAGGCCGTCGCAAAGATGGCCCTCGAAGGCCTGCGCGCCGACGAGTGGCGGCTGCAGCGCATCCGTCCGCATGACTGGTACAGCGTGGAGTACAAGCGCCAGAGCCAGCGCGAACTGCAAGCCGAATATTGGAGAGTATGGAGCCTTCAGGTCCGTTGCTATCGCAAGGCTCAACAAGGAAGAGAAAGCGGCGGAATTGCTTCGACTCATGGAACGACGCGTGAACCTGTTGCCGCCGCTCCGATCCCAATTACCCGGATGCTTTGGCCATCCTGGCGCGTTTGCACGCGGAAGACGGGCAGGACGCACAGTCGCCGAGCACTCGCTGAGTCGCACCGAAAAACTAGTCTCCGAAGCCCATCCCTATGGCGCGGGCGACGCGCACCAGCTCGCCCTGGGGATCAATGCACTTCATGGCGCCGACGGCTTCGGCGATGTCCACTGCCTCCACGCGCCCGCCGCGCAGGCACACCATCTTCCCGAAGCCGCCTGCGGCGATCAGCTCTACCGCCGCCACGCCGAAGCGGGTGCTCAGAATGCGGTCGAAGGGCGAAGGCGAGCCGCCGCGCTGGATGTGTCCCAGCACGGTGACGCGGGTCTCGCGCTTGGTGGCGCGGCCGATGGCGTCGGCAATCACGCCCGTCACCGAGTGCGCACGCGGCGACAGGCGGCGTTCCTGTTCGCGCTTTTCCGCCAGCTCGGGCGGCAGCTTCACTCCTTCCGCCACCACGATGATGGTGAAGCGCTTGCCCTGCTGCTCGCGCTGGCGCACGAAATCGCAGACGCGCTCGATGCTGAAGGCAATCTCGGGAATCAGCACCACGTGCGCTCCGCCGGCCAGAGCGCTTTCGAGGGCGATCCATCCCACGTCGCGGCCCATTACCTCCACCAGCATGATGCGGTGGTGCGACTCCGCCGTGGTGTGAATCTTGTCGATGGCGTCAGTCGTAGAATGCAGGGCGGTATCGAAGCCGAAGGTTACTTCCGTCGCCGAGAGATCATTGTCGATTGTCTTGGGCACTCCTACCACCGGCAAGCCCCGGTGGTGGAGCGCCAGCCCGATCTTTTGCGTGCCATCGCCGCCCACCACGATCAGCGCATCCAGGCCCATCGCGCGCGCATTGTCGAGCACGCGCTGCGAGAGGTCGCGCACCACTTCTTTTCCGTCCTCGCAAAGCTTGTATTCGAAAGGATTGCCGCGGTTGGTGGTGCCGAGGATGGTCCCGCCGCGCGGCAGGATGCCGCTGACGCTCTGCGCATCCAACGGCACGGCCTTCTCCGGCCATACCAGCCCATCAAAGCCGTCGTGGATGCCGAGCACGCGCCAGCCGATACTTCTGCACCGCGCACTTCACCGCCGCCCGAATCACCGCGTTCAGCCCCGGACAATCCCCGCCGCCGGTGCAGATGCCGATGGTGCGTATCTCGCTCATGAGAGCTCCTTGCACAAAACTTCGATTCTAGCAGCGAGCAACAACGCCAAGGTGAACGCGTAGTTAAAGAGGCAGGAACTGCTGGTTGAAGGTTTCCCAATTTGGTCGAACCATCGTTCGGCGGGCATTGTTATCGGGAGCCCGGGCCGAGCGAGAATTGTTCTCTGAGCTGGTATCCGCTGGCGCCCAGCTTCATCATCTCTTCTGCAAGGTTGAGAATGCGCTGCGCCGCGTCTTCGGGTCGGACGCCCCGCGAGTGAATATTCGAAATCAGGTTCCGATTCGCGTCCGTATGAGCCGATTTCGGCTGATAGGCCATGTAGGCGGACATGCTCTCGGCGGTAGCAAGCCCCGGCCGTTCACCGATGAGCAGTACGGCGACTTGCGGCGAAAGCAGCTCACCAATTTCGTTCAGAATTCCCACCCGACAATGGCGGATCACCAAGATTCTACCGACGCTCCATTCGCGCACCTTGGCGCCCTCGTGCAAAAGAGGCAGCAAGGGCGGTACCTGCGTTGCAATCGCCGTGATGGACAGCCCATCCCCAATTGCTATCTGAAGCGTGTTGCTTCGCGAACAGCGCAAAAGCTCCTGGCGCGACTTGTCATCAAAGTGCCGGCCGAGATCGGGGCGCAGCAAGTACTCCTCGCGCGAAGCCGCTTGCGCGCTCACCTCCAGAAGCTGCCAGCGCTTTACAAAGTCATCGCCCAGGTTGGCGGAGAGATCGAGTTCGGTTCGAACCGCGTCGCGCGCTGCCGCGTGGGCCTGGCGGAGTTCCAGTTGTGTGCCGGTGCGGTACGCGGCACCAGTGCGGCCCACCAGAAGGCGCGCCGGCGTGCGGGCTCGAACCCGGCGCACTATCTCGGGAAAATCCGGTAGAAGGGAAGAATCGTCGGGCTTGTCGGTCATTCAGGCCATGCCCTCGAGCGATGACGCCACGCCTTGCATCAATTGCCGTCTGGCCGATTGGTCCAGCAGAACAGGTTCAGCATCGCGGTAGATTCCTTTGCTTTCCAGCCAGGCCAGAAATTCGGGCGCGGGACGCAAGCGGAAGAGCCGCCTGACCGCCAGGGCGTCGTGATAGCTGGTGGACTGATAATTCAGCATTACGTCGTCGCCGCAGGGAACGCCCATGAAGTAATTGCATCCGGCCGCGCCGAGCAGGAGGAGCAGGTTGTCGGCTGAATTCTGGTCGGCAGCCGCGTGGTTGGTGTAACAGACGTCGCAGCCCATCGGCAGGCCAAGCAGCTTGCCCATGAAGTGGTCTTCGAGGCCGGCGCGTATGATCTGGCGCTCGTCGTATAAGTATTCCGGGCCGATGAATCCAACCACGCTGTTTACCAGAAAAGGCTCGAACACGCGGGCCACACCGTAGGCACGGGCCTCGATCGTCAACTGATCGACTCCGTGATGAGCTTCCGCGGAGAGCGCGCTTCCTTGGCCGGTCTCGAAATACATCACATGGTCGCCTTTCCAGGGGACATCGCGCCGGCGATGATGTTCGAGAACCTGCTCCCGCCCTTCGCGAAGCATTGCCAGCGTGATGCCGAAGCTGCTGTTCGCGGCCTGAGTTCCCGCAACGGATTGGAAGAGGAGGTCGACAGGGGCTCCCCGCGCCAAAGCGGCAAGCTGGGTTCCGATGTGGGCGAGGCAGCAGGTCTGGGTCGGAATCTGCCAGGTATCGACTAGATGCTGGAGCGCGCCGAGAATTGAACCCACCGTCTCCACCGAATCCGTCGCCGGATTCACGCCGATGACGGCGTCGCCGCAGCCATACAGCAGGCCTTCGAATGCTGCGAGAGCGATTCCGCCCAGATCGTCTGCCGGGTGATTCGGCTGGATACGAATCCCCAGCACGCCGGGCTCGCCCATGGTGTTGCGGCAGCGCGTGACGTTGCGGAACCTGGCGGCCACCAGCACCAGATCCTTGTTGCTCATGATCTTGGCAACCGCGGCTGCAATCTCCGGGATGATGGCCCATTGCAGCCGCCGCAATTCCGCATCGCCCGTGGCATCATCCAGCAGATACTCCCGCAGCTCGCCCACCGTCATGCTGCGCAGACTCTGAAACGCTTCCCGATCCAACGTCCGCAAGATCAACTCGGTGACGTTGTCGTCAATGAGCGGCTGGTCGACGATCTCGGCCAGGCTGAGGTCGGCAAGCTGCTGCTTCGCCGCCACGCGCTCGCGCTCCGATCGCGCTGCCAGGCCGGCCATCTGGTCGCCGGATTTTTCTTCGTTGGCTTTGGCGAACAGCTCGCGCAAATCACCAAAAGAGAACTTCTCCGTCATTTACAACCACCCGCCGGTCTTGACGGAAAGAATGGCCAAAGCCCGTTCCAACTTATCGATGGCTTCGATGACGGCCTCCCGCGGTGCTGGGTGCTTGTCCGCTTGCTCCCGCAACTTCTGCAGGATGCCGTGGGCCTCGGTGAGGTGCTGGACCGCTTCTGCGTGTTTCGCTGGCTGTTCCGCCGTAGGTTTGTCCGTCGCCACATCCGCCTCCATTGACTCGCGATCAGATTGTATTCCGCATGGAGTCAGACGAGCGAGAACCGCCGCTAATTGTTAGTTCGTTGTTACGCCCTGCGCTGCGGCAGCATTGGGGCGAGAGATTCCCAGCTTCTGCATCTTGTAGATCAGAGTGGTTCGCTTGAGTCCGAGGCGCTTGGCGGCGCCGCTGCGTCCTCCAACCACCCAGTTGCTTTCCTCGAGCGCCTTACGGATGTGGCTGCGCTCGGCGTCCTCCAGCGTGTTGACGTTCGCGGACGCGATCACCGTCGCACGCTCCAGTTCCGCCAGCGGCGCGCGCAACACCTTTCCCGGAGAGAGGATCACCGCCCGCTCGATAAAGTTTTGCAGCTCGCGGATATTGCCCGGCCAGAAGTAGCGGCTGATCGCATCCATGGCTTCCTCCGGAATATCTTCAATCTTCCGGTTCATCTCGCGGGAATACTTGGCCACGAAGTGCCGCACCAGGGTGGGGATGTCCCCGAGGCGCTCGCGCAACGCCGGCATGCCGACGGGGAAGATGTTCAGCCGATAATAAAGGTCGCTGCGAAACTGCTTATCGGCGACCATCTGCGCGAGGTCGCGATTGGTGGCGGCGATCAGGCGCACATCCACCCGCAGCGTACGATTGCTGCCCAACCGTTCAAACTCTTTTTCCTGCAGGACGCGCAGCAGCTTCGGCTGCAGGTCCAGGGGAATGTCGCCGACTTCATCCAGGAACAACGTGCCCTTGTGGGCCAGCTCGAAGCGTCCGACCTTCTGCGCGATCGCCCCGGTGAACGCGCCCTTCTCGTGGCCGAAGAGCTCGCTTTCCAGCAAGCCCATGGGAATGGCCGCGCAGTTCACCCTGACGAGAATGTGATCGCGCCGCGTGCTCAGGTTGTGAATGGCCCGCGCAACCAGCTCTTTTCCCGTACCCGTCTCCCCGACAATCAGAACGGTGGAATCGGTGGGCGCGACGGTTTCCACCTCCTTCAGCACCGCTCGCAGTCCGGGGCTGCCGCCGATGATCTCTTCAAAATCGTGCTCCAGGCGGATCTCGTCGCGCAGATACAAGCTTTCCTCCGACAAGCGCTTCTGCGCGTCCCTGATCCTGCGATGCTCCAGCGCGTTCCCGACTGCGATCGCCACCTGGCTGGCGATCGGCCCCAGGAACTCCACCTCCTCGTCGGTGAACGGATTCGGCGTCCGGCGATTCAATTGCAGGATGCCGCGGACGTGGTCCCGGCTGATCAAAGGAAGCAAGCAGATGGCCTTGACGCCTTCGCTTTCGTTGATCCTCCTGACCTGGGGGTCGATCCACTCCGGGAACGGAGCTGTCATGGTCAGCGGCTTACCAGTCTCAAACACTCGTCCGGTGCCCGAACCATGCCGCGGAATTCGGAGCTGTTCGCGCATCAGCCCCTTGCCATCGGGAAAATCCACCATGTGGACCTGGAAATCGTCGCGCTCCGCGTCGGGCAACGATATGTTGACGGAGTCGCACTGCATCACCTGTCGCAGGGTCTCGGAAACGGACGGGAACAGCTCCTCAAATTCCAGGTTGGAAACGGCGCTGTTGTTCACCTCCAGCAGCAGTCGGAGCCGGTCGCGCTCGCGCGCTACTTGCTGCTGCAACGCACTGGCATCTTCATAGTTAAGTGCATTGTCGACGGCTATGGCGACCTGGCCGGCGACCAGCAGCGGGATTTCCAGCTCTGCCGGTGTATAGGCATTCGCCTGCGCCGCGCCGAAATTCAGCGCGCCGAGCCGCCGCCGCGCTGATGTCAGGGGCACGCTGCAGACCGAGCGCACACCGTGCGCCAGAAAACGCTTCATCGACCGGGGAAGCGCTGGATACTGCTCCGTGTTGCCGATGATGAGAGGGTCCTGGTGCTCCCAGACCCAGGCGGAGGACGAATCGTCCATGGCAAATTCAGCGCCCGGCTCCAGCTTTGGGGCGCTGGTTTCGAGCGTGCGCAGCCGCATCACGTTCCGCACCGGATCATGCAACACAACGCTGAGATAGCAAAAATTCAGCAGCCCATGGAGCCGGCCGGCAAGATCGCGAAAAAGCTCCGGCAGGTTCTCGTGGGAGGCGATGATTCGCGAGATCTCCAGCAGCGCCCGGTATTTCTCGCCGGAAAGGCGTGCGTCATGCCCCGCCCCTTCTTCAGCAATAGCAAAGCTTAGCGATTGGCCCAAGAAGCCCCCCGTGAACCGAGCCGCGCCCGGAATGCGGGCGCATAAACCCGCTTGTATGAATCGATGCTCAGCGGGGTGATGTCGCTTCAAACATGCTTGTTAAAAAGTTGCTAATTCCCATCGCAAAACTGAATCCGCAAGGGACGATGCGCGACGGATGTCCGTCACGCTGTCGAACTCTCGACTGACAACAGCGCTGGCGCGAGCCGGCTGCTCACGTGGCGCAGCAGCGATAAACATTGTTGCAACAAGCACCTAGCCGCCGGCGGCAGATTTCCTCTCCACGTGGCAACGCGCATGCACTTCACTCGGGCGACACATCTGGAAGAGAGGAGAAAAAAATGAGATCGCATCTAGAACACATCATTCATTTCACAACGAGCGGAGTCGGCATATTTTTTCTACTGCTGATGCTGGCCGTGTGCATCGCCTCCACCCCGGCGCATGCTCAGGACAACGTCTGGCAGGCCGACGCAGGACATTCCACCGCGCGCTTGTCGCTGGGCTCAGGTTCGAAGTCGGTGGAGGTCGGCATCACGCGCGTCAGCGGAGCCGTCGCTTTCAGCGCGAACGATCCCGCCGATCCGGCCGTCAACCTGGAATTGACTCCCGACAGGAGCCACGGAACGGATTACTCCCAAATCAGCTTTAAGTCAAAACGGTCTGAGACGACCGCTGACGGAAAGATAGCGGTGGTAGGAGATCTGTCGCTCACTCGCGTCGAGCGCAGCGCGACGATGGACGCGAACGAAGGCTACTACGGCGCGCAGTATGGCGAACCGGTTTCCCACACCGACACGCAGGAAGTGACGCTGGTGTTTCCGGCCGCGGACCTGTCCGCGGCGCACGGCGGAACGCTCGAGCTCTCGGCCGCAACCACGGTCAGCCGTGAGCGCTTCCCAGAGCTGCTTGACACACTCGCGCGCCGCGATGGTCCCAGCGTCGTCGTAGAGGACGAGAACTGCGCGATGCCGTCCTCGCCCGTGGGTGAAGACTATTCCGGCGCGACCTGCACCGGCAAAGTGATCACCACCGCGACCAACAGTGTGGCGCCAACCACCGCAGTGATCGGCGAGGGTTACTACGGCTTCGAAGCCGCCGCCATTCCTGACGGCAGCCAGGCAACGATTACTTTCGACCTCCAACTGACACCGGTCGCTTCTGGATCGGCAGTAGGTTTGAACGCGGCGCAAGTCGCGGGAAACTGAAGAAACGTTGAAACAACGACGGAGGGACCCTGCGCAGGGGTCCCTCCGTGTCTTTCGCGTTCCGGCAGGATTTGAAGAAGAATCGCTACCAAAAGATGGTGGCCAGGGACGGAACATCATCAGCAGCGTTCGCCCATCAACATCGATTTCGGTCGTACGGAGGTCGACGGCCGCTAATCAAAGCGGTCTCCGCTTCGTCTTTGATTGCCTGGGCGTGACACTCCGGCAGGCAAACACCCGCGTGAGGCAATAACAGCGGCAGCGGTGAACTTTTTAGCACGCGGCCCAATAGGATGCGCAGCTGCGCCGTGAAAGCAGAATTGACAAGTTCCCCGGGAAGGGTGCAGAGTCAACTATCCAAGAGCGCATAAAACCGCCGGACCTCGCTCGCGCTGGTGCTGGAGGCTTCGCAATGTCGGGCGGAACTGCAGGTGAGAAAACGGCGACAGACGGCCGATGTCGAGCGCTGCTCGATTTTTCGAGTGCGATTGCCGAACAGCCCAGAAAAATGGCTTCTCGCCGACCGCTTCTGCTGCGCTTTGCTCCGGCCTGCATGACCGTCGCGGCCCTAGTGGGGTCCTGTCTCGCGTGCGTATTGTTCCTGGCACGCCCGGCTCACGCCCTCGATCCGAACAAAAGCCTTACCCAGTACATCCACACCACTTGGCGGATGCAAGATGGCTCCGCGCCGACTGGCATGCATGCGGCGGCGCAAACCTCGGACGGTTTCCTTTGGTTCGCAGCCTTTTCCCCATGGATGTACAGATTTGACGGTGTTCGGTTTCTTCCCTGGTCTCTGCCTACTCAGGGTGGTTCGATCCGGAGAGTAATGAGCGTACTTGGCGATCACGCAGGCGGGCTCTGGGCAGAAGGGAGCCGTGAGATCGTTCACCTCAAAGGTGGGGTGGTCAGTTCTAATTTCGAGTTGGTAGGCATTCAGTCGTATCAAAGCATGAGCCAAGATCCTGACGGCTCATTATGGGTCGTGCGAGCCGCCAATACTGTAGACGCGCCCCTCTGTCATGTCACCGAACGCGCGGTCAAGTGTTTCGGAAAGGCTGATGGAATACCGATCACCCCGATCGATTCGATCTTGGCAGACGGGAAGGGCGGTTTTTGGCTCGGAGGGCAGACCGCCCTTGTCCACTGGCATGAAGGCGTCTCAGACATATACCCCATCGAAGCGCTGAAGTCCAACGTAGGACAGCACGGGATAGTGAGCCTGGCACTTGGTCCCGATGGATCTCTCTGGGTCGGCATACTTGCAGAAGGGCCAGGGCTCGGACTCGGACGACTGAAGGAAGGCGCCGTCAAATCATTTGTGACGTCTAACTTCGATGGAAGTAAGGTGGAGGTCTTCGCCACGACCTTCGATCACGACGGCAACCTTTGGGTCGCTACTCAGGGCAAGGGCCTGTTTCGCATCCATGGGAACGTAGTGGATCACTACGGACGAACCGATGGCTTGTCCAGCGATGCGGTGCACGTTCTCTTTGAAGACAGAGAAGGAATTCTGTGGGCTGGGACAACGAATGGAATAGACAGCTTCCGAGATCCACGCGTCACAACCTTCTCGGCATCGGAAGGCTTGGGGAAAGATGCAGCGGCAGGCGTTCTGGCCAGCAGAGATGGCACAATCTGGGTTGCAAATGACGGCTCCCTCGATCACATCGCTAACGGGGCCGTCTCCTCCATTCGCGCAGGAAGTGGTCTTCCGGGTCATCAAGTCACATCCATGCTGGAAGACCGCGCCGGCAACATGTGGGTGGGAGTGGATGACGGACTGTATTTGTTCAAGAATGGGCGCTTCCGCCGCCTGCCCGAACCAAATCACAAGCCGCTGGGGCTGGTGGTTGGAATGACCGAGGACATCGACGGGGACATTTGGGCAGAGTGCTCCAGCAACCCGCCAAAACTTGTGCGCATCCGCGATTTTCAGGTGCGTGAAGAGTTCCCTGCTTCGCAAGTTCCGCCTGGGCACACCCTCGCTGCGGACCCGCAGGGAGGAATTTGGATAGGAACTCTAAAGGGAGACCTTGCGCTGTTCCGCCACGGCGCTCTGGAGATGTTTCCGCTACACCCAAGAGGCATTCCATTGAGCCGCCGGATTATCGCTAATCTAGACGGCTCCGTCCTTGCCGGGTCAGAGGACGGGTTGAACGGGTTGCGGCAGGGTAGACTGCAGCGAATGACGACGGAAAACGGTCTGCCCTGCAACTCGGTCATTTCCTTCGTTGAGGACAAAGAGAAACGCTGGTGGCTCTATACCGGTTGCGGCATCGTCGAGTTGCCAGATTCCGAGCTCCAGCGATGGTGGTCCAACCCGAAAGCGGTCGTTCAGACCCGCGTCTACGACCAGTTAGACGGAGCTCAGCCGAACGCACCTTATTTCAACTCAGCGGCGTACTCTCGGGATGGGCGCGTGTGGTTTGCCAACGGAATTGTCGTGCAGATGGTGGACCCGTCCAGACTCACGCAAAAAGCACTACTACCTGCGGTGACATACATTCAGTCGTTAATCGTTGACCGAAAGGAATTTGCAGCAACCGACAACCTCAAGCTCCCACCGAAGCCGCGTGACTTGCAGATTGATTACACTTCGCCAACGTTTCTGGTCCCACAGAGGGTGAAGTTCCGGTACCGGCTCGATAGGTATGACCGTGACTGGCACGATGCCGGTACGCGTCGGCAGGCTTTCTACACGGACTTGCCTCCCGGGAAGTATTCCTTTCGCGTGATCGCCTCCAATAGTGACGGCGTCTGGAACGAAACCGCCGCCAAGCTGGATTTCTCCGTTGCTCCCACGTATTACCAGATGAACTGGTTCCGCGCCCTCTGCGCGGCCCTATTTTTGGCATTGCTGTGGGCAGCCTACCAGTTGCGTGTCCGGCACTTGCATAAGCAGTTCGACATGACGCTGGAGGCGCGCGTCGGCGAGAGAACACGGATCGCAAGGGACCTGCACGACACCCTGTTACAGAGCTTTCAGGGTCTCTTGCCACGCATTCAAGCTGCTATTTACAAGCTGCCGGAGAGTCCGGTCGATGCCCGCAAGACCCTTGAAGCCGCCGTCGACCAGGCGTCTCAAGCGATCACCGAGGGCAGGGATGCCGTGCAAGGGTTGCGCATGTCCACGGTCGAGAAGAATGACCTTGGGGTAGCCATTCGGGCGATTGGGGAAGAGCTCGCTTCTGCCGAGACCAACCAGTCTCCACCCAAATTCGAAGTGGTCGTGGAAGGCACACCTCGGAATTTGCATCCGATCCTGCGGGACGAGGTCTACCGACTTGCGGCAGAGGCGCTGCGCAATGCCTTCCGGCACGCGCAGGCGCGTCAGATCGAAGTGGAACTCCGCTACGACGAGAGAGATTTCACGGTTCGCGTCCGGGACGACGGACGGGGCATTAATCGCGAAGTTCTCAGCGGCGACGGACGTGAGGGGCACTACGGCTTGCACGGCATGCGCGAGCGCGCCAAGCTGGTTGGCGGTGAGTTGGCGATCTGGAGCGAAGCGGACTCCGGTACTGAGGTTGAGCTAAGCATTCCTGCATCGAGGGCGTACACTAAGTCTCCTCGGCGTTTCTGGTTATTTCAAAAGCTTTCCAAGAAAGACACGGATATGAAAGAGAAGATCGAGCCGTGAGTTCTGAGGCAGCCTCAATCCGGATTCTTGTGGTTGATGATCATCCTGTCGTGCGTCAAGGTATTGCCATACTTATTGCTACCCAACCGGACCTGACCTTAGTCGCCGAAGCCTCGACCGGCCGTGAGGCGATCCAACAATTTCGTGCGCATCACCCGGACGTCACGATCATGGATTTGCAGATGCCGGAGATGAACGGCCTGGACGCGCTGATCGCGATTCGCGGCGAATTTCCCGATGCAAGAATTATCGTGCTGACCACCTACGCGGGAGATGTTCAGATTCTCCGGGCTCTCAAAAGCGGGGCTCAGGGTTACCTTCTAAAGAATACGTATCATAAGGATCTAGTGGCCACCATCCGCGCCGTCCATGCCGGAAAGAAGGCACTTTCTCCGGAGGCCTCGTACCAACTCGCCGAGCACTCTACCGATGACGCCCTGACACCGGCAGAAATCAGTGTGTTGCGGCTGATCGCAGCCGGCAATGCCAACAAGCAGATCGCCGACCAGCTTTCGATCACTGAGGACACGGTAAAGTGGCGCGTCAAGAACATCCTTTCCAAGTTGGGCGCCCATGACCGGACCCACGCCGCCATGATCGGCTTGAAGCGCGGTATTATCGAACTATAGACGCCCCCCAGCGACGCCTCTCCCGTACGACACCCAAAAGAGTGGAGATCACGCTCTTCTTGGGGTTCCCACAACGTTTCAAACTGCCCTAGGCTGAATGTGCTAGACAGGAAAAGAGTTCTTTTGCGTCGCTTGTTCTCCACATTCGCCCGAGGCTGGCCCGGTGCCGGCCTTCTGCTGTTGCGCCTGGTGGTTGGGATTGCTTTGCTCTGGCGCGCAGTCGAGAAGCTGAACAGCGAGCCTTCCTTCCAAGCGACCGTCCTGTGCGTGCTCGCGGTCGGCCTCGGGCTACTGCTGTTCGTTGGTTTGTGGACGCCATTGGCCGGAACGCTGGTCGCGGGAATCCAAGCCTGCGAAATCCTCTGGAAAGTCGCAGATCCTTGGACTTACGTATTTGTGGGAACGATAGGGGCTGCACTCGCCATGCTAGGACCGGGCATTTGGTCGGCCGATGCTCGAATGTACGGATGGAAGCGAATCGATCCGGCAAGCCGAAAGTCTTAGTTCGAAACTCCCTTTTGGACGTTGTTTGCTTCTCACTCAAGTCTTCCAGACCCTCTAGAGAGAGGACCTTCCTACCTGATCTGGGGTTGTCCGAAACGGACTCGAGTTGCACAATCGTGGCGAGTAAAACAGGAGGAGGAGATTATGGGCGCGGTCGTTGCATTCACAAACCCCGGAGGCCTCGCAGGAACGAGCTTCCCCACTGTGACCGAACTCGAACACGGGCAGCTCTGCCTGGATTCTGAAATCAGCTCTGAGCACTGCTTCGAGGACATTGTCGGCAAGAGCCCCGCCCTCCAAAGAGTGCTGGACCAAGTAAGGATCGTTGCGCCCACCGACTCCACGGTCCTGCTTCACGGCGAGACAGGAACCGGCAAAGAGTTGATTGCACGCGCCATTCACAAACTTAGCTCCCGGCGTGAGCGCAGCTTCGTGCGCATGAACTGCGCCGCTATTCCTTCGGGGCTGCTGGAGAGCGAAATGTTCGGGCACGAGAAGGGGGCGTTCACCGGCGCCCTGATGCAAAAAAAGGGCAGGTTCGAACTCGCAGACAGGGGCTCGCTGTTTCTCGACGAGATCGGGGACATCACCCTGGAACTGCAGCCGAAATTATTGCGGGCGGTGCAGGAGCGGGAATTTGAGCGCCTGGGAAGTGCCAGGACCATCCACGTCGATGTGCGCATGATTGCAGCCACACATCGCGATTTGCCCGCCATGATCCGCAATAGTCAGTTTCGCGAGGACCTTTTTTATAGGCTGAATGTGTTTCCGATCGAAATCCCGCCGCTTCGCGAAAGGCGCGAAGACATTGAACTCCTGGTCGATTTTTTTGTGGCTCGCCTCTCCCGCCGAATGCAAAAAGGCATCCGGTCTATCCCGAAAGCGGCCATGAAGGCTCTGGTGAATGCCGATTGGCCGGGAAACATCCGCGAGCTGGAGAACTTTATTGAGCGTTGTGTGATTCTCACGCAAGGAGACGAGTTGAATGTGCCACGCACAGAGCTGAAGAGCTTTGCAAGCTACACTGTGGTTCCAGCCGCATCGTCATTCCGGCAAGCCGAGCGGCAGGTGATCATTGACGCTTTGCAAAGCGCGTCTGGAAGGATAGCCGGCAAAGGTGGAGCGGCAGAGATCCTCGGGCTTAAGAGAACCACGCTCCAGAACAAGATGCGCCGGCTAAGTATCGCCCGCGCTGATTATTCAGCCAGCCAGGGGGCAAATCAACCTGCAGCTTGCTGACGTCGATGCTCGCGGCTGATTCAGCCGGCTCGCAGGCTGGCGTTTGGGGTACGACCTGCACCTCTTATCAATGGCACGCCTCATCATCCATAAACTGCCCGCTTGCCGCCATCGCTGCTAGCGATTTCCCACAAGCGACAACGCTCTGATCCAGTTCGTCATCCTTCAACGCACCGAGTTCGATGTAACTCAATATGGCCCGTTTCGCCAGGTACTTGTCGCTCACCTGCTCCATCTTCTGATACTCATTCAGGATCAACGGCGCTGCATCCTGATCCGCATCCGTCTTTGCCGCTGCCAACGCGAGCCGTAGATTCGTCATTGCCCGCGCCTGATAGGGCCCCAGCCCCTCCGGCGTTAGCGCATACTTAGTCCCGATCGCACTCGCGAGAGAGCTATGCCATTCGCGAATCGCGTCCCTCTCCTCGATCATTGCGCGCAAGAACTCCTTCGAGAATGCCCTATTTGCCTTGGGATCTTCCGCCGCTGCGCTGCTGGGAGCGGCAGTGAGTGTGATGAGAACAGCCAAGGCTGCGCAGATCGATAGATGATTAGGTGCTCTCATTTTGTTTTGTCCTCGTTGCCAGGAACGGGGTCCGACATCGATCAAAAGGATGTAAGCAGCTTCGAGTGCCCAGTGTCAGGCAATCCTGAGTGCTGAATGCTCAATCTTACACTACTTCGCCTGCTCGGCGTCCTGTGGTCGAGTGAGCGGAGGAAGCGAGGACTCCACTTTCATATCCACCAGCAAGTCGATGCGATGCTCCAATTGAAAGAACTTCGTCACCGTAAACGCTGGAAGCACTGTGTTGAACTTTGTGAAATACTTTTTCTTCAATGCTGCCAGGCGAGAGTCGCAGTCGAACATTCGTTCTGCCATCGATTTTGCATCGGCATCGGTCAGGGTCGAGTACTTTTCGGCGTACTCCTTGATGACGGCCACGCGGCGATCGTCCACCGTGGACCGTTCGTACTCGTATTTCCGGTAAATCGGCCAGAATGCCGCAGCATCCTTGTCGCTGAAGTTCATCGCTTCGGTGATGATTTTGGCTCTGTCTGCCCCCATGTCGGCCCTCACTACCTCGATGGCCGATGCCATGCTGGGCTCCTGATTTTGAGCGCGGCAGAGAGGGGACAGCGCGAGCATCGCAAACGTGATCGTGAGCAGTGCAGATTTGCGGATCATTGCCTGAACTCCTATGCCGCTTATGTCGTGAGTCATTCGCGGGCGCAGCGGCGCAGTGCGGTTGAACGGTTTCATTGTTGAAAGACCTCCTCGAAAAGACCAAAGCAGCTTCCGCCAAAGTAACAAGCACGCCGGTTGCCGAACGCGTATGCACGGTTCTGCAAGAAAAGGTTGCCGGATCGGATGCCCGAACACCCGTTTCACGACCCTATGCTGGCAGTGACCGTATCTGGGCGGGCAACTGCGTCTTCTGAGTTCCTGATGCGACTGCTAATCAAGCATTTAGCCATGATCAGATTCGGCAAAAGACCTGCATTCTCCCGCAGTGGGCGCTACGGCCGTCCAGGAGAGGTGGCGATGTTTCGCATTGAAATTGTCGAGGCTAGCGATGGGATCACGATGATCATCGAGGGCAGACTCGTCAGTCATTTTGCGGAAACGGCAAAGCAGTTGATCGCCCGAAGCAAGACCCCGGCAGAGCTCACGGTCGACATCTCGGAGATCACCTACGTTGATTCCGCTGGAGAAACGGCGCTCACGTGGATGCGACTGATCGGGGCGAAGTTCGTTGCTGAAACCTCTTACTCCCTCCACCTCTGCGAGCGTCTACATCTGCCGCTGGCCACCAAGCGTGCCGGCCTATCAGCGACCTTTGCGGGCGCGCAAGTTTGTTAGCTATGGTTTTATGCCGATTGTCACAAGACTTGACCCTTATTCGAAAGGAATTGCGATGAGACTCACGAAGCGACTGACATTCCTACCAGCTCTTTTGTTCATGGTCGTGTGCGCCTACGGCCAGGATGTTCACTACAACTATGACCGAAGCGCCAACTTTGCGAGCTACAAAACCTACCAATGGGTCGACATCCCGGGCGGCGCGGTGGCGGATCAGTTGATCGACCAGTCCATTAAGCGTGCAGTCGACGAACAGCTCGCACAAAAAGGTCTCACCAGGGTCGAAAAGGGCGCGGACCTTTACGTCGGCTACCATGCTGGCATCCATGAGGAAAAGAGCGTGAACTTGTGGGCCGACGGCTTCGGCGGCTGGGGTGGATGGGGAGGCTGGGGCTCCCGTACAGTGCAGGGCGAGACTTCTACCATTTCCGTCGGGACGTTGATGGTGGACCTGTATGACCCTGGAAAAAAGCAGCTGATCTGGCGCGGAGATGCCAGCAAGACCATCGACCTCAAGAAAGACCCGGATAAGAATTACAAGAACCTGCAAAAGGCTATGGCCAAGCTGTTCAAGAATTATCCGCCTCAGCCCAATAAGTAGGGCTGGATGGACGAAACGAACAAGAGGCTGATGAGAAGGATCCGTTGTTAGATCACGCTTCCAGTTGTGTTGCTGCTGTTGGTTTACCGCCGACACGAACAGGCTTCATCTGTAGGAGCCGCTCGAAGTAGGGATCTGGAAAGGTGTGACGGACCGTCAAAACCGGGCAATGCGCCGAACACACAACCTGGTAGGCATCGGCCCATTCGAATCTTCCCGGAGCATTATCTTCTCCTGAGATTCCCAGAATGATGAGGTCGGCGTCCGTCGTATCCGCCACGCGGAGAATGGTCTTGACCTTCGAGCCTATCTCCGCTAACACGCTCGGAGTAACACCTCCCTGGCGCCATGCTGCATACAGACCGGTAGCCTGCAGGTGTTCCTTGGCATGTTTGAGTCGCTCGTCGCCGCCCGATTTGCCGTTTGCAAGCAAGCCGGTGTGAACCACACCTAACAGCGTGAGTTGGACTCCAGGGTCCCGCCCCAGCTGATAAGCATACGGCTCGGCGGACCTCGCCGCATAGGAACCATCCGTTGGGAACAGAATATGTCGGGGGGATTCGGTCACTGCCTGATCAGGAATCGACGGCCCCACCGTCAATACCGGGCACGGAGCCTGGCGGAAGACGCCCTCCGCAAACGAGCCCAGGATGAGCTTCTTCAAACCCGTCCTTCCGTGGGTGCCCATTACGATCAGGTCTGTGCTCTGCAACTTCAAAATCCTGGAAATCACGTTCCAGTTCTTGCCCCGCTTCACCAGCAACTGGAGGTGAATGTCGCGCAGGACTCCTTTCGCCAGGAGATCAAATTGGAGCTGTTTCATTTCACCCCATGCTGCGCGGAGTTGCGGCAACCGAAGTTGGGGCGGAACTATGTGCAGAAGAGTCAGCTTGGACTTGTAGGTGCGAGCGACGTTAACCGCGTACACCAGCGCTTTTTGCGAGCAAGCCGAGAAATCTGTAAGAACCAGAATGTTCTTTACCTGCAGATCCGTCATGGCATTCAGTTCCATTTCAATCGCTCTCCACTGGACGATAAGAATCTCTTTGCTTCCTGACCGCTGGTCTGCCGTCGGGGTGCGAATCCCCCAGCACCACCATCGCTTTCGTATCTTCAGCGAACGCACCCACGAATCGGCCCTCGACCCGCAGCCACGTCGTGTTCGACGCATCGTGAACTTCTACACCCAGCATGGCTCCGCCTTGCTTAATGAGCGTTCTTCAAACGGAAGACGTGGGACTGTGCCGGCGCCGAGCACGAGAAGTCCCGCTGCTGGAGCGACATGGTGTCGAGCGAGTACTTGAAATTGGCGCCGCAGTCACAGCATACGCGATAGGAGCGTCCGCCGATCGTGAACACGCGGCTGAGGTTGCTATGGTGACATCCGAAGAGGAAGTCGAGCACTGCTGCGATGTACCTCATAGACCCTCCGAATCACGGCCAGCTCGCGCCTCCTTCAGGGCAGTTGCAGATGGAGAGACCTCATCGGGAGAACGGCCTTTGGTTTGCGCGTCAGTGTCATTCATCTTCGATCAACCTTCCGCTTGGCTTCGAGTTGATTCATTGCCACCATCAGGAGGATTTCCGCGAGCGAGAAGCGTTGGGTCGTGATGTGCGTGATCCTAAACATAGCTGACTCGATCGTGATTCTCGCCCTAGACACTGCAGATTGCCTGCCAATCAGAGTTTCTGCTAAGTGGTTCACCTTCTTTCGCTGCCACGGCATTCGTGAGACGTCCCATGCCCAGTAAAGGTCATTGCCCGAATATGGGCAGACTGCGGAATCACATACACGTTCATGTCACTGCAGAAAAGCGACCTGCCATGATTCGGAGATGTTCCACTTCTCGTCCATTATTTTGTGTCACGCCTGGCGCGCCGGATGCAAAAGAACATCAAGACCATACCCAAGCACGCGATGGAAGCTTTGGCGACAGCCTCGTGGCCCGGCAATGTGCGCGAACTGGAAAACTTCATCGAGCGCGCCGTCATTCTCACGCAGGGCGGCGAGTTGAATGTGCCGATTGCAGAACTGAAGAGCCCGATGCGAACGCCTCGGACCGGCTCGGCATCCACATTCCACGACGCCGAGCGGCAGGCCATCATCGATGCGCTGAGGGCTGCTTCAGGAAAACTTGCCGGTGCGGGCGGCGCGGCAGAGCGACTTGGTCTGAAACGTACGACGCTGCAAAACAAAATGCGCCGGCTACAAATTCCCCGGTCCGGCTAACGATCCGGAACCGGCCAGTGTGCGTCACTTTTGCATCGGTCAGGGGACGAAAGCAGCCTAACGTTTGCCGTCCGGCTTCTTCGCCGTGGTGACGGTGGGAATGTTCCGACGACTAAGAATCGGAACCTCACGGGTTGTCCCCGTCATGTCGTTGTACTTTATGGTGTCGGTCCCGACCAGCACTGGAACATCCTGCCCCAGACGATACCGAGCAGTGTCCGGAAGGCTGCCATCGGGTGCAACATACAGCACAACGTACTCTGTATTTTCGATCCTTGCAGTAACCTCATATTGAACCGTGGATGAGTCGTTTCCTGCCGTGGGCGAATGCAGCTTTACCTCCGTAATGGTCGCCACTTTCCATTTTGCTGCAGACGACTGGCCCAAACATGTCGTCGCCAGTGACAGGGACATTAACAGCATCAGTGCTGTTCTCATGACTACCTCCATTCAGTGCCAGCTTCCATATCGCACAAGTAGCTCTGCCTTGTCGTCATAGACGTACACAGGGCTCCCGATGCCCGCTCTTTGTATGGCAGCTTGTTCTGCCGCGGCAACCGAGCCAAAGTCGCCGAGAGTGTAAAGGTCCGCAGACTCCTCTTCGACGACAACCGCGAGGACTCGGAATTTACCAGTCGGCGCAGTCAGGTCTGTTCTTGGCGCCTTCGGGTATCGCATGGGTCCTCCTTCCAGACATGCGTTGTATCTGCACCGCTCCCAACGGGCCCTTCTCACGACCGGGCCGTATTCCGGGCGTTTGTTTCCGCAATATGTCGTCGCATTCACATAGCCACATTTGAGTTGCCGTAACTCGTGACTTGCCAATAGGCTGATGTTCTCTTGTCCAGCATCGGCGCCCACATTTGGGCAGTGCCCTCGGAGGGGCACGGCGTAACTGCCGAGTGTGCCAGTCGCTGCGGCTGAACTGGTACTTAGCAACGAGTGTAGTGGTATACCGATTGCACTGATCAAGGCTAGAACCGCCGAGAGCTTCTGGCCGGCGTGTTCGAGGTCTGCAATGCGAAAAATGAAAAGCAACAAGCCGACAGCTCGTTTCTGGACGGTGCTAGGGGCAATCAATATCTTTGCGATCCTGTGTGTAATAGGCACTTTTCTTCATGCGGATGGCGTAGATGGACAGCTTGTTGCGGGCTTTACGCTGATCGCAGCTGCTTTGCTATTGTTAATAACCGACATCGTGAGCATCGTGCTGGTTTACGGCGAGTGAAGCTGGCCGCGCAAGGTGTGATTTGATGTGCGCATGCCGAGTCGTCGGGCGAAGTAAGATGGGGCGAGGAGTGCGATGTTTTTGGCTGCAGCCCTCCTCCTTGCTGCACGTGGCCAATTAACGTCGCCCGCCCACCCGACGACTCGGTATCACGCAGGGTCAGGAAAATTGCAGCCTGGAGCAGGAGGGAGGTCCGCTTGTCCGCCATTGCATCAACCGTAGACCCCCGTTTGAAGTCCGTTCTGGTGGCCACTGATTTCTCGCAAGCATCTCAGAAACCGCTGCGGCACGCTCTCGCCATCGCGCGCCATTACGGAGCCAAGCTCTACTTTGCACATGTCGTTTCCTCCTTGGGCTTCAACCTCGCCGGTGCAGATGCCCTCAACGCGGCCACCGAGGCAGCTAAGAGGGATGCCAACCAGTTAGAGACTCGACTGGTTGAAAGTGGAGCGCTGGCAGGCTTGCATCATGAGTTCATTATCGGCCAGGGTGCGGTATGGGAAGTGTTGAACCGAATCATCAGGCAAGAACAAGTGGACCTTACCGTCAGCGGCGCGCGTGGTAGCCGCGGGCTGCGGAAACTGCTCCTCGGGTCAGTTGCGGAACAGATCTTTCGTTACGCTGATTGCATGGTGTTCACCGTCGGCCCCGGCTCATACCAGGAGACTCGCGCCGACCAGATCGTCCCCAATCGTACCTTCCTTTTTGCGACAGACTTCAGCGAGGCCTCTCTCCATGCCCTGCCTTACGCGGTTTCGTATGCGAATCAGTTCGGCGCCAAGCTGGTCTTGCTCCATGTTATTCCCACAGCGCCCAATCCGAAAGGCTTGGTTCACACTGCCGCCTTGCAGGCCCTTGAGGACGTCAGCCGGAAGGGCACGCTGAAGGTCAAACCTGAATGCGTGGTCGAGTTCTGCCCGGCCGGCCCGATAAGTGAAAAGATTCTGGAAAAGGCCGAAAAGCTGAAAGTTGATCTCATTATCATGGGGCTACGTCGCTCAAAGCACGTTGAGGCAAGCTCACATGCGCCCTGGGCCACGGCTTATGAGGTGGTGTGCGGTGCCGGATGCCCGGTAGTGACCACTAGGCAGTGAGGGTCAACCCAGTCCCGATCCCCGACTGCGTGCATCCTCCGCGCCCGCCGCAGAGCTCAAAAGCGGAAAACGAACGCGTTTTCTATGGCTGCGATGCCTTTGCGGCAACTTCCATCTGTGCTCGCTTCAGGTTCTCATTGAACTTGGACAGACCAGTAGCCGGCGACGCCAAAACAAGCGAATTCGAGAACGTAACCACGTTACCCGTGGGCTGCTGGGTTCTAGTGTCGATCTCTTTTAGCTGGAATTGCAGCCAGCCGATATCGATCACGTCGCCGGTCACGCCCGAAATCTGCACTCGGTCCCCTAGTCTTATTCCGCGCTTTCCCACCAGCACGAAGTAACCGACGGCGCAAAGAATGACACTCTGAAGCGCAACCGCGACACCCGCCGTCACAAGCCCAAAGAAAGTAGCCAAAGAGGTCCAGTCGGACGCGAAGGCGAACGCGGTGAACACCACGATGGTGAACCAAAGGACAACTCTCTGGATCACCAGCATGATGTGGCGGCGATCAGCGTCTCGTACATGCCGCCGGGTGGCTCTGCGTGCAAGGGTGCCGATAATTACCAGCGCGCCAACGGCCACTGCAACACCGATCAGCCGTAAAATGAGAACTTTCCACACTTTGTCATGTTCGCTGACGACGGCGGCACGCCAGCTCTTGAGGTGCGAGGTGTAGGCACCGAGCAGCACGTTCTGCTTGTCCAGGGCCACAATCGCCGGAGCCAGCGCCTTGACCATGACTCTGAGCGCGTCAAGTTGTGCCTTCTGCTGTTGCAATGCCTGGAGATCGCTCGCCTGAAGATCGCTGTTTGCCGTGGTTGAGAAGCGTTTGTCGATGTAAGCCAGCATCGGATTGCGGAGACCTTGGGAAGATTGCCTCAGGTTGTCAGTTTGGCGGATCTCATCGTCGAGAATGCGGAGTTTTCGTCCAAGCCCTGACACTTCCGAGCTGAGGCCGAGAATGCCGGAACCCTGCGGTTTAATAACTGAAGCCAGATCTGAATTTGGCATTGGTGCTGGCATCGCCGACGGGCTGGCCACATCCGGAACGGTTCGTGCGAGGTCCTCGATACGCGATGGCAAATCTCCGGTACCATGCCCTCCAGCCGTTCGCACGAATTCAACCAGCTCCCGAAGACTTGCTAATCCTGCCTGTAGCAGGTCCAAGCGGCTCTGCGTTGCATCCAGGGCAACCTGCAACTTTCGACGATCGGCCCCACGCGCGGTCAAAAGCTTTTTCTTGATTTCCTCGATTTGCTGGCTTGCTTGCCGGGCCGCCAGTTCGGTGTTGTTTTCCAACTGAATGAACTGCGCCAACTCCGGCGAGGAGCCGCTCGCGGTCTCAATGCTCCCTTTCTGGTTGCCTGCCGGGGCGGCTGCCGCAATCGACGCATCAGCTCTGGCAAAATCAAACGACAGTTGGACAATCTGCGCAGCAATCGGCCGATTGTCTTCCAGGAACGCAACGATCGACTGGGTTGGTCGCGATCTGTCGTCTCGATCGCGCGATGGCGATACCACTCGATCGACTGCGTCAGGAATGCGATTACTTGCTGGTTTGACGGGAGATCGGATGCCGCAGGCGAAACTTGGGCAGATAGACCGACCGTAAGCACTGCCACCAGCAAGCCATAAGCGTAGTAGTACAGCTTGAATTTGCTCAATAGCGTCCTATGTACGGCGCATGACCTGATCGACATCGGATCTTCTCCGGGGCCAGATGCGAGGTCACGGCTCCGGCTGCTGAGATTGACGTGCGCGCGGTGTCTTCTCACTGATCGATTGCATTGTAATGCACCTCCAGCGAACATACACTACACAGCCCTGGGCGTGGTCCTAGGCTCATCTGGCGCGACTTTACCTTTACCCGCTGTGGAAAAGGAAGAGCTTATAAAACCAGCCCAATCTGCCGCTAAAGCGCGTCGATGACAATCAGCGTGATGTCGTCTTGCTGAGCCAGCGAGGCAGGTTGCCAAAGACGTATCTCAGAGAGCAGTTGATCCGATAACTCAGACGGCGGGCGCGCCTGATTGTTGCGAACGACTTGCTCAAGCTTGCTGTCGCCAAAGAAATCACCGCTGGCATTCTGGGGTTCAATCACGCCATCGGTGTAAAGCAGGAAACGGTCGCCAGAGTGGATTGACAGGTCACAAACTGGATAGTCGGGATCCGGGATGACTCCAAACAATAGACCATTGCTTTCGATGGCGTCCAGCTTACCTTCTCGCCAGCGGAGAAGCGGCGGATGCCCCGCCGCTGAATACAATGCCCTGCGATTCTCGGTATCAAGCCACAAATAGGCCGCAGTGACGAATTGAGCATGGAGTTGACTAAAAAGGATGCGGTTCAAGCCACGCAACACTTCTCGCGGGTCATGCGCGCAGGGTACGACGGATTGCATCGCCACTTTGATCATGGAAGCGATCAGTGCGGCTGGCACACCGTGACCGGTAACGTCCGCCACCAGGAAGCCAATCTTCTTCTGATCAACGAGAATGAAGTCATAGAAATCACCGGCAACGGCCGTCATCGGACGGTAGGCGGCCGCAATCCGCAGGTTGCGCACCTGCGGAGCGCTGGTGGGGAGGATCGAGAATTGCAACTGCCGGGCAACCTCGAGTTCATTTTCAATCGATAGCAAGCGACGCTCTCTGACCAGGATGATTTGCACGCCGACGTACTCGAACGAAAGCAGGAACACGGCAAAAGACAGATGGTCCAGGAGGCGCGGGGTCTGGTAATGCAGGAAGCGCGACAGGTTGGCCCATAGAGCCTCAATGGCGAAAGTGAGAGTGCCGACGGCTAGAACGCGGCGGTTGAGCAGAACCAAGAACCTGTCAGACAGCTTCTTCACAGCGACGACAGGCACAAGGACAAGAAGGCCGCAAATTGTGAGAAGGTTGTTGTACAGGATGAACTTGTCGGGTGAGCCGCTGCCGAACACGATCCATCCAATGCCAGCCAGAGCGATAACCACCGCGACAATGATGACGATTTCAATGAAGCGCCGAAATCCACCTAGGCTTAGTTCCAAGAAGGCGAAGGAGGCAACAACTACGAACAGGTATGCGATCACAGTGTTGGCATAGGGAACGCTCATCTGCAGCGCGTGCGGCAGAGCCGCAACGACAGCCCGCGAGTGAGTCAGCAGCGCCGCTCCGTACATCGCGCTCCAGATTCCGAACCAGATCAAGAGGCGCGCCCCACTCCGCCGGCCGATGGCAGCAACCGCGCAAGCTGCCAATCCGATGAACAGGAAAACTGCTCCTAAAATGATCTCATCAAGTTCTCCCCGGAGCATCGCCAGGACTTGAGCTTCCAACCGCCTACCTCCCCGACAGCGGCAAGATATTTGCGATTAGCACCACCACGGAACGCGCGCCAGCGCGATAGGTCCCACCCAGAACCGGTACCACTCTGTTCCATTCGCAAATTTCGTGCGGCGGATCCAGCGCAGTATCGATCCACCTGCACCAGTTCACTTTACCGTCCTTGAATATCGGAAGTTCGAACTCAAGAGGCTCCCAATACGCATTGAAGATGATGTGCGCCAACACCCCTTCGCGCTTCAGTTCTCCGCCGAATGCGATGCTATGCGAGAAAGGCGACCAGTCCGGCTGATTGAGTTTCACGCCGTGCCAACCATGTTCTACCTCGCGCAGAGTCTGGTTCAGACTCACCCGCCGGCGTTCATGTTCGACGTCTCGCAGCACACGGCGCTCGATCAGCAACTTCACGAACCGGAGGACATCGGCATGTTTGGACAGCAGGTTCCAGTCGAACCAACTCGTCTCATTGTCCTGGCAGTAGGCGTTGTTGTTGCCGCGCTGGCTGCGCCGCACCTCATCCCCCATAACAAACATGGGCACGCCTGCCGACAACGTGACGGCTGTGAGAAAGTTTTTCACCTGCCGGTTGCGAAGTCTCTCGATTACGGGATCGTCCGTCGGACCTTCAACGCCGCAGTTCCAGCTTCGGTTGTCATCGCGGCCGTCGCGGTCGTCTTCGCCATTTTCTTCGTTGTGCTTGTGATCGTAGGCGACGAGGTCGTTGAGGGTAAAGCCATCGTGACACGCAACGAAATTGACGCTCTCCTCGGCCTCGCGCTCCCGCTGACCATAAATGCTGGGGCTGCCGAGCAGACGGTCTGCCATGCGCGCAACGGAATCATTCGCGCCCCGGAAAAAGTCACGCACATCGTCGCGAAATCGGTCGTTCCACTCCTTCCAACTGTCCCCCACGAAGCTGCCGACCTGATAAAGTCCTGCGGCATCCCATGCTTCCGCAATCATCTTGGTGCCAGCTAGCGCCGGATCGGACTCGATGTCCCAAACCACCGGAGGATTCGACATCACGGCGCCGTATGAATCGCGCGCGAGGATGGATGCAAGATCGAAGCGGAAGCCATCCACATGCATTTCGTTCACCCAGTAACGGAGGCTATCCACGATCATGCGTCGTACAACCGGATGGTTCGCATTCAACGTGTTTCCTGTGCCGGTAAAGTTCGCGTAACGTGAGCGGTCTTCGCACAGGAGGTAGTATGTTGGATCGTCCAGGCCGCGGAAGCACTGTGTTGGCCCGTCGTGTCCACCTTCGGCCGTGTGATTGAAGACGACGTCCAGAATGACTTCAATACCCGCCCGATGCAGCGCCTTCACCATATCGCGAAATTCGTCTAGTGCTCCCAGCGCGTCCGGACGCGAGCTGTATGCCTGGTGCGGTGCAAAAAATGAGACCGGTGAGTAGCCCCAGTAGTTCGTCCGGCCTGGGGGCGCATCCTGGGGATCGAACTGAAACACGGGAAGCAGTTCGACCGCGGTAATGCCCAGTTGCTGAAGGTAGGGAATCTTCTCGACCAGTCCGGCGTATGTCCCACGTTTCGATTCCGCCAGGCCGGAGCTGGGATGTGCGGTAAAACCGCGCACATGCATCTCGTAAATGATGGTGCGCGACCACGGCCGCTTCAGGGGAACGTCACCCTCCCAGTCATACGCGTGCGGGTCCGTGACCACGCTCTTCATGGCCGTGGCGGTGTTGTCGCCTTCGCGACGGGCTGCCTCACGGCTATAGTTTTTCGGCACCACGACGGCGCGGCCATATGGGTCGAGTAATAGCTTGGATGGATCGAATCTGAGCCCCCGATCCGGTTCGAACGGCCCGTAGGCCCGGAATCCGTAGATCTGCCCCGCTTGCACGCCGGGAACGAACACATGCCAATAATGGTAGGTCCGGTTCGCTGCCGGGTCGATGGGGATGACACGCGAAGGACGAGCATCCTCCACCCGATCGAAAAACAGCAGTTCGATGCTGCCTGCGCTCCGGGAGAAGATTGAGAAGTTGGCGCCGCCGGTCACCAGCGTAGCCCCTATTGGAAAGCTACGGCCGGTCGCCTGGACTGGAACCGGTGCTTCCCCTACGCCTTGCCTGGCACTAAACATGGTTGCACGTTCCAGAGGTTTTCCTTTGCTATCCACCCCCGGGAATTTTCATCGCGAAGTTGCGGTGGCAATCAGCGCAATACACCTTGGATTCGGCGTGCGCGTGATGGCACACCGTGCAGGCGATCTCGCCTAAGTGGGAGTCGTGGGGATTGCGCTTCGGGAAGTCTTTCGGTTTGCTCCGGGCCGCAAGCTGATCCTGCGGACCGTGACAGGCTAGGCATCGGCTGTTCTCCACCGTGGTATCCGGCAGCGGGACTTCCTTCCCGTGGCATCCGGCACAGTCGATCATGGCATGGGTGTGCAGATGATCCATATAGTTGGAGTTCACCCAGGAGGCGAACACCTCCTTGATGATAGCCATGTCCTCATCTTTCGGGGCTCCCCAGGAGATGCTTTGACCGATCAGCCCGAAGTTCTTTCCGGACACATAGCTATGGCAGGCATTGCATTCAAGATGAAGCTGCGGCGAAGCATGGGTGAGGTGAATGCGAGTCGAGAACCCGTTCTTCTTCGCCTCTCCAACCTGCCCTAAGGAGTGACAGGGAATGCAGGAAGCCAAACCGGTGCCATTGACTGCGGCGTGCCCTTTTGGCAGCACGGAAGAAAAGTCGGCGTGGCAGGCCGCACAGCCGTCTGCGGGGGGTTGCGAATTGGACGGGTTTGCCGAGGCTGCCGGCCTCAATACCAGACACAGCAACGCCAGCGTGATCAGAGATGTCAACTCGATTCTTGCGGTTCTCATTCCTGCCACCATTTAGAATGAGGGACCATTCATCGGAATGGTCCCCCTGCCGACTACGCAAGCGGCTTTTCTTTGGCTGCGTTCACGCCCGCGATCCGGCCGTACACCGTGCAACTCGCCGTGGCGTTGCCGCCCAGGCGGTTGGCCCCGTGTACTCCTCCGGAAACCTCGCCGGCTGCATACAAGCGCGGGATCGGCTTCATCCAGATGTCCAGTACCTGCGCCTGCTCGTTAATCCGCAGCCCGCCCATGCAGAAGTGGACCGCCGGCCACTGCGCAATGCCATAGAACGGTCCCTCGTCCAGCGGCAGCATGGCCTTGGTAAAGGCCCGGTTGAACTCCGGATCCTTCCCATCCTTCATGTACTGGTTGTGTTTGGCGATGGTGTCCTGCAGGGCGTCGGCCGGGATGCCGAGCTTGCCCGCGAGTTCCGCCAGCGTATCCGCCCGCACGAAACGTCCGCGCGCCACACCCGCCTCCACCTCTTCCTTGGTCCCCATTCTGAGAATCATCTTTTCATTGAAGATGGTGAAGGTCGGCTTCATGCCCGTTGCTATCTCGGCGCGCGAAACCACGTCTCTGCGCTCCATCTCGTTTACGAACCGCTTACCGGCTTTATTCACATAAACAATGCCAAATCCCGGCCCGCGGAAGGGATACACTGCCGGCGCATCCAGCAGGCCCGTTTCCGGCTCGGCGTAGGGATAAAGCTGAATGAACGCCATCTGGATGGCTTCGGCGCCGACGGCCTGAGCGTAGTGGTGCACCTCGCCCGTAGCTCCCGGATGGTTCGTGGTGTTGAAATCGGGAATGATCGAGGGATTGTAGAGCCGGCGCATCTCCTTGTTAGCGCTAAATCCGCCGGTGGCTAGCACAAGCGCCCGCGTGGACTTCAGGTTCAAGGTCCGCCGCCCGCGCTTCACCTCCACTCCCAGCACCGGGCTCTGCGGGTCGGCATCGGCTCGCCAGATCCAGGAGACTTGCGAGTTCAACACGATCTTGGCTCCCCGGCCCTCCGCAAGTTTCTTCAGAGCTTCGGTGTAACCGCGGCCCACGCCTTGCACGCAGGTATGCGTGCGATAGGCCGAGTGACCGCCCGTGCGGTTCACCACTTCCCGCAGCTTCAAGCCGCCGTCATCGATCATCCAGTTCAAGGTTGGCGCGGCCTGTTCCGTAAAGATCTTCACTAGATCGGGGAAGCCGTAATAGTCGCCCCCCTTCAGCGTGTCCTTGCTATGTAGCTCTATGCTGTCGTCACCCAGGTTCAGCTTCTGCCGCAGATGGAACTCGTCGTCCCAGGCGTTGTACTCGCCGCCATTGATGATGGAGTTCCCGCCATAGGTGGGCATTTTCTCGAGGATAACAACCTTGGCGCCGGCCCCAGCCGCTTCTGCGGCGGCGGCCAGTCCCGCAAAGCCGGAACCGACCACGATCACATCCCATGTTTCGTCCCACGTTTCCGGAAGTTTTCGAACGATTGCCTCCGCCGTGCCGGGAGCTGCCATGTTGAGGGCCAAGCCTCCACCCGCTGCCAGCGCACTCATGGCGACCGTCTTCAGCATCGAGCGGCGACTGACTTCCTTTGGACTGTTATCCTGCGAGCGTTTGGTCACAGGTATCCCTGCGAACTTAATCATAATTACCTCGCTTTCCGATAAATTTCGCTTATTGGCCCAGTTGAACAATTCTGCAAAGACGCCGATTGGACGTCGGTGAGGTTGATCGACACCGCGCGTCTGTAAGTCTCTTGCGTGCCTGCCGAGTGCAACGCTCTTTGGATCACACGGGCTACCCCGTCCGGCATTTCGCTTTTCATCACGTAGTCGTCCACCAGCCACAGGGTTCGCTCTGGTATCTCGGAGTAAGCTGAAACGAGAATGACGGGTACATCGGGGAAGCGTTGCTTGATGTGGTAGGCGACGGCTTCCGCATCCATGCCCTCCAATTTGTACTCCAGTAGAACCGCAGCTACTGGCGATTCCCGCAATATCTTGATGGCTGCCTCACCGCTTGCCGCTATCTCGACGCAATAACCGTAGGACTCCAGAGCCGCCTTACGAAGCTGCAACACCTGTAGGCTGTCGTCGATGCATAGTAGAGTGGCGGAAGCCATGGCAAGCCTCCTCTGATTCGAGCATTTGCCGCAGGGGTGATAGCCCCCGCGGGACCAATGGCGGCGAACTGCTCGAATCTGCTAGATAACGCCGCCCCTCAGAGACCTACTTGGCGGAGTCGCTCTACCAAGTTAAGGCCGACAGGGTGCACCGAGTTGACACGTTTCCGAGGAAGCAAATTCCGCGCACACAGAAGTTCGATGATCAAGCAGATTGAACGCTGCATGTCAAACTCCCACCTTGCAGCAGTCCCATCGTTTGTTTCTTTCAGATTTCATCTAACACAATGTCGCGGGTGGACGATGTGATGATCGTCACGAAAATACGTGATGGGAAGCTTCTGCTAGCCTTGAGTAGCGTTTCACGCCTAACAATGCGCCCCATTACGCCTTCTCTGCCACTGAACATGGTTGCACGTTCCAGATTTCGGCTGCGTATTCGGCGATGGTGCGATCGCTGGAGAACTTTCCCGAGCCCGCCACATTCAAGATCGCCTTGCGCGCCCACTCGTCGGGATCGGCATACAACGCGCGCAGCCGCTCGTCAGCGTCAAGGTACGACTTCAGGTCCGCCAAGTGCATGTAGTGATCGTGCATGAGCAACATGTCGCGCAATGGGGCGAAGACGCCCGGTTCATAGCGACTGAAATAGTCGGAAGATATCAAGTCCAACGCGTTGCGAGTCTCGGGCTCATTTTCATAATGCCAGTGCGGGTTGTACCACCCGCGGCTGCCGGCCACCTGCTCCGCCGTCAGACCGAAGAGGAAGAAGTTCTCCTCGCCCGCCTCCTGGGCCATCTCGATGGTCGCGCCGTCGCGTGTGCCGATCGTCAACGCGCCGTTCATCATGAATTTCATGTTGCTTGTGCCGCTGGCTTCGTAGCCTGCCGTCGAAATCTGGTTGGAGACGTTGCTGGCGGGGATCAGGTGCTCTGCAAGCGAGACGCAGTACTCCGGCAGGAATACCACCTTAAGTCGCCCGCGTACTGCGGGGTCGCTGTCAATGGTATCAGCCAGATTGTTAATGAACTTGATAATCAGTTTGGCGAGCCGGTATGCTGGGGCAGCCTTGCCGGCGAAGAGAAACGTCCGTGGATGCATGTCCAGCCCAGGGTTCTCGCGTAGCCGGTTGTAAAGCACTACGATCCTCAGCGCATTCAGTAGCTGACGTTTGTACTCGTGGATGCGCTTCACCTGGCAATCGAAGATCGTATCCGGATCAAGGACCTGCCCCGTCGACCACCTGAACCAATCGCAAAATTGGCGCTTGGCGTTGCCCTTGGCCTTCCGGAAGTCGTCACGGAAGCCGCTGTCGGCAGTGAATGCTTTCAGGTTGCTTAACTGGCTTAGGTCACCGATCCAGCCCTCACCAATCACATCAGTGATCAGTCTGGAAAGCTCGGGATTGCACAGGAGCAGCCAGCGCCGGGGCGTGACTCCGTTCGTCTTGTTGTTGAAACGCTCAGGAAAGATCTCTGCCAGGTCTTTGAGGGTCGTCTCGCGCAACAGATTCGAGTGAATCTCAGCTACTCCGTTGGTACTGTGGGAACCCACAACCGCCAGATTGGCCATGCGAATCTTCTCGCCAGCCCCTTCTTCGATCAGGCTCACGCGCTGAATGCGGCCTTGATCGCCCGGAAACCGGCCGCGAACATCGCCCAGGAAACGGCGATTGATTTCATAAATGATCTCGAGCTGCCTGGGCAGCATTTCTTCAAACCACTTCACCGGCCATTTTTCCAGCGCTTCGGGCAACAAGGTATGATTCGTATACGCCAGCGTGTTCTGTGTGATCTGCCAGGCTTCGTCCCATCCAAGGTGCACCTGGTCAACCAGAATTCGCATGAGCTCCGATACAGCCAGAGCCGGATGCGTATCGTTCATCTGGATCGCCACTTTCTCCGGAAACAAGCGCCAATCGGAGTTGCTGTGTTGGAAGCGGCGCACCGCATCCGCCAGCGAGCAGGCAACCAGAAAGTACTCCTGCAAAAGGCGTAGCCCTTGCCCCATGAATGTTGCATCATCGGGATAAAGGACCCGGGTTAGGGTTTCAGCCGAGAGGGTCTGAGTAAACGCCTCTACAAAATCGCCCCGAGAGAATTCCTCAAAGTTGAAGTAGTCCGGCGCCGCCGCGGCCCAGAGGCGAAGCGTGTTGATCGTGGAGCCGCCGTACCCGATTACCGGGCGGTCAAATGGGATGCCGATCAGAGTCGAGGGACGCCCCGGTACGGGGCGCAGACTGCCTCCGCTGAGCTCGAACGAGCAACCTACGCTGACTTCCACCTTCTCGTTAGGGTGGGCGACCTCCCACGGATCGGGAGAACGGAGCCAGTTGTCCGGCATTTCCTGTTGCCAGCCGTTGCGGATTGATTGCCGGAAGATGCCGTACTCATATCGCAGTCCGTAACCCATGGCCGGGAGCTGCATGGTCGCGGCGGATTCCATGAAGCAGGCAGCCAGACGCCCAAGCCCGCCGTTGCCCAGACCTGCATCGGGCTCCTGCTCCAATATCTCGATAAGATCGAGTTTCTTCTCCTGGATGAACTGGTCTGTCAGCGGAGCGAGCAGAAGATTCGTAACGTTGTTTGCGAGTGAGCGGCCGAGGAGATACTCCATCGAGAGGTAGTAGAGCCGCTTAGGATTCTGTTGTTCGTAGGTTTTCTCTGTTAAGAGCCATCGCTGAGAGAGAATGTCCCGCACTGACCGGGCAAGCGCCTCGAACCGGTCCCGCGCCGTCGCCGCCGCCAAATCGACGCCACTGTCGAAGAGCAGGTGCCGTTCATACAGTGCTTCGTCCGTTCCGGAGAACTGCACTGGACCACATCCGTACTGGGTGGTGAGTTTCTTAACATCCGGCAATGCCTGCCGTGCCGGCCACGTTGCTGCAGCCTTGGTACTCATCATTCGCCACCTCCAAAACAAATATCGAGCGCACGCAATACGTCCTTTGGTCGCATCTACGCTCCTTGAGCGCCGCCAGCCAATGGAGAGGGTGGCAGCGCGCCAGTCTGTGGCTGTTCTGCCGGAGCGAGAACCCCGCCCTGTTCCTCCCACTTGATCAGCTTCAGGTCCAGTACAAAGATCGAATACATCACCGGCACAAGCAGCAGCGTGATGAACGTCGCGATGGTGAGGCCGCCGATCTGGGCATAGCAGAGCGGCTCCCAGAGTGGGCCGCCGTGCATCGCCAGCGGTATGAGCCCAAGCACAGTCGCGCCGACCGTGATCATCACCGGCCGCAGTCGCACGATGCCGGCATCGAGTAATGCTTCTCGCAATGGCTCTCCGCGGTGGTGCGCCTCCTCGATGAAGTCGAACAGCACGATGACATGGCTGACGATCACCCCGACAAGGCTGGCGACTCCCAAGAATCCCATAAATCCGAAGGGTTGATGCATGATCACTAGACCTGCGAAGGCTCCTGTCATTCCGTATGGGATTGCCGCGAACACGAGGAATGGCTTGACTGCACTTCGGAACTGCACAACCAGCGCGATATAGATGAGCATTACTGAAATTGCCATTACGACGCTGAGTTGCTTAAATCCTTTCACCTGCTCGTCGTATTCGCCCCCGATCTCGAGAAAATATCCGGGCGGTAGGTTCTTCTGGAAGTCCTTAATCTTCGGCATGAGGGGCTCAAGCACTTGCGAAGGCAAAATGCCGGGAATCGGAAAAGCGGAGACGGTAACCGTGCGGAACTGATTGCGGCGCTTGATCTTTGGGACTGACATGTCAGTCGTGACCTGCGATACCTGCCGCAAAGGTACGCGCTGGTTGCTGGTGTTGGAATAGACGTAGGTATTCTGAACGTCAGACAGTCCGGCTCGCTCCTCCATTCGCAAGCGAACAGCGATTGGGATTTGTTTGTCAGCCTCCCGGTATGTTGCGACCTGTAGCCCGCTCAGATTAGCGGCCGATGAGAGGGCAACATCCAGGTTGGTGACACCCGAAATGTTTGCGCGATCCGGGTCAACCTTCAGTCGCACGGTCATCGCAGGCTCTCCCCAGTCGTCCCGTACCCGGGCCGCATTCCGCTGGGAGCTGAGGATTGCCTGAAGTTCGCTGGAGAGTTGGTGCAGAACGCCGATATCCGCGCCGGAAATTCGAATGGAGACGGGAATGCCGACCGGCTTGCCGGTCTCGAGCTGCCGCACATCCACCCGGGCCCCCGGGACTTCACGGCTCAGGGCCGTCTGCAGCGGCCCAACGAATTCGTTGGTGAAGTGCTTGTCCGCAACCTCGACGAGGATCTGCGCATAATTCAGTTGTTGCCGCTCGGGGTCGACCGAAAACCAGAACCTGGGACCGCCGCCACCGACAAATGTGGTCAGCGACTTCAGAACATCTTTCCGATGATGTTCTTCGCCAAACCGTTCGGCCTCTTGTCGAATGACGGTTTCTGCGCGCTCGGCAACCGCATCCGTCGCACCGAGCGGGGCGTCGGACGGGAGCCAGACGTCCACGTACGACAGGTACGAGAGGTCCTTGGGGAAGAACTGCGAATGCAGCCTGGTGAGCAAGAAACCACCCAGCACGAGAATTGAAAGGGAGCCGGCGAACACGCCCCAACGATGTCTGAGGGCGAAGTCACCGACCCGGTAGTAGAATCCCGGGAATCCGTGCTTACGCCGCTCGGACATGGGCTGCTCCAGCTTCTTGGGCGGCTTGATCAAGTAATAAGCGATCAACGGCATGAAGGTGAAAGACACAATGACGGATGCGATAAGGGTGCAGGTCATCACCACCGGCAGGCTGTAGAGGAAGAAGTAGGTGTCGCCCGTCAGCAGCAGGAACGGGAGATAGGCGACGATGTTGGTGATTGTGGCAAACACAATCGCCTTCGCCAGTTTCGTCGGCCCAATCCATGATGCAAGGTCGCGAGGCGAGCCGGAGCCCAGTTCGCGTTTAATGGCATCACCGGCGACAACGGGCATGTCCACCAGCAAGCCAAGAGCGATGATCAGCGTCGCGATGGAAACCTGTTGGATGTCGATATTCAGAACGTGAATGATGCCGAAGCTCATCGCCAGCGTCAGGGGAATCGAGCAAGCCATCAGCATGGCCGCGCGCCAGTCCCAGAATCCGACCAACGCGACGATCACGACGAGCACAATGGCCTCATAGAGACTGGACATCAAGAGACTGACAAGTTCGTGCACTTGCCTCGGTTGGTCCGACGTGCGCGCAACAATAAGGTCAGGAGGCAGCGTTGGTTGCACGGTGGCCAGCGCTTTGTCCACCGCGGCGCCGAATCTGGCTATCTGTTCCCCGGATCGCATTTGCACGGCCAGGGTGATGGCACGGTTGCGATGCCAATCGCCGTTCGCCTCGCGAGAGACCATGTAGTTCAGGTACCGTGTGGGTGTCTGATATCCGCGCGATATGTCCACGAGATCGCGCAAATAGACCGGCACTCCCGTGGAGGAGGCTCCGACCAGGACGTTGCCAATGTCTTTCGTGCTTTTGAATTCGGCGGTCGCGTCAACCAGGACATTTCGCGATTGCGTCTCGACGATGCCGCCCGGAGCGGTCACATTGCGAGCGCTCAGAACGTCTTTGATTTTCGTCGGCTGCAGCTTGAACGCGGCCATCCGGGCATCGGAGTACTCCAGGTAAAACTCTTCCGGCAGAACGCC
This sequence comes from uncultured Acidobacteriota bacterium, assembly GCA_963733935.1. Taxonomy (GTDB): domain Bacteria; phylum Acidobacteriota; class Terriglobia; order Terriglobales; family Acidobacteriaceae; genus JAHFUA01. The sequence continues at coordinate 345,072 of CAVTEQ010000015.1, read as the reverse complement.
CACGCGCTGAACCTTGGCTACCTCGGGCACACGTTGCAGGGTGCGCTGGATCAGATCGGTGAAGTCATCAAGCTGCCGATATGAATACCGATCGCTCGCTACTGCCGCGATGCGTGCCTTCGTGGATTGGGGATCGCGAATGATGATCGGTCCCCATGCGTCGGGATGTAAGTCGTACTGTTGGAGCCTCTTCTCAATGAATTGCTGTGCATAAGCGCGGAATTCGTCATCCGATTTCGTAGTCGCAAAATCTATCCCGGAGCAACTTCCCACCGATACCGGACGAACATCTCGCGCTATGCCGTCTCGCTGGGCCTGTGCAGCGAATAATCTGAAAGGTCTCTCAATAACGGCGGGAGAGACTGATGCCGGATAACAAAAGAGAGCGGTTGCGCGTCCTTTCGTATCGCCTTGGCGCGCTTTTTCAATGGCGTCACGCACACCGCGAGCGCGCAATTGGATTTCAAGGTCTGTGACCGTCGGACTGGCAACCGTGAGCATCAGCGCCGCGGTATCGCCGAAGTCGCTGATCCAGGTGATCGGCCCCGCGCCCTGCGGAAGGTCAGTGATCTGATTCAGTCGTTGCCCAATGTCCTGAAATTCCTGTTGCGTGTTCTTTATGTTGTCGAGCAATCTAACTTGCACGACAGAGATATTGTCCTGGGTGGTGGACTCCACACGGTCTACCTTGCTGTTCCCCGTCGCGGCTTGCTCGACCTTTCGTGTGACCAACTGCTCGACCTTGTCTGCCGAGATACCAGGCCACGGCGTGATGGCAAGGGCGATGCGCACGGGTATATCCGGGTCTTTCCGCTTGGGCATGTTCATGTAACCGAACACGCCCCAGGCAAGCGTTGCGAGCAAAGCGACCCATGCAATCTGCCGGTTGTGCGTAAAAAATCGCGCCGGATTACGGCTGTTGTTCTGGTCCTCAGCGTTCATTGAACGACCTCCACCCGCTGCCCATCTTTCAGCAGGTTGGCTCCGGTGGTGATGATCTGGTCGCCTTCGACCAGCCCACTTGTTACCGCTATGTCGGTTCCGTTGACCGCGCCGATCTCCACGCTACGGAGGCTTGCTACTTTCCCGGCGCCCGAGTTTGAGATCACATACACGCCATACTTGCCGTCCTTCGCCTGTACCATCGCCGAAAGCGGAACCTGCAGAGACGAGGGCCGCGGTTCGTTTTCGCCACCGGCAAGCTGCAGAGAACCGATCATCCCCACCTTCAGCAAGTGATCGCGGTTGGGTATCGCGACCTCGACGTCAAAGTTGCGCGTAATCGCATCGGCTGCCGACGACATGCGGCTGATTCGTGCGTTAAAGACGCGCGTGGGGAAGGCATCGATGGCAACCTCAACGGGTTGGCCCAGTTTGATGGACCGTACAACCGTGTCAGGGACGCCGACTACGATCTTTACCAGGTCAGTTTTGGCGAGCGCGAATGCCGGAACCCCGGGACCGACGAACGCCCCCAGCTCCACCGACTTCTTTACGATGTCGCCCTCAAAGGGCGCCACGACGGATGTGTCGTGCAGCGCGATCTCGGCCTCGCTCGTCTGTGCACGCGCTGCCCGCAGCTGGCTCTCTGCCGAGTCGTATTGTGCTTTAGCGGCATCGAAGTCCGGTTTAGTGATGCTCTGAGTGCTATAGAGGCGCGTAGCGCGATCGAAGTCAAGCTTCGCCTTCTGCATGACGGCGTCAACCGCCCCGGCCTGCGAGGTCGCTTGTCGCACTTTGTCCTCGTATTCCGCCGCGCGGATACGAACGAGCACCGCGCCCTTGCTGACTCGATCACCTTCCGCGAGGTCGCGCATCCTGCCATCCTGACCGCGCACTTGCTTCAATGCAATGACGTATCCGGGGATCCTGAAGGACAACGGGACTTCCGCATCGGGCGCCACCACCGCCGAGAACCGTAACCCACCGCTAGTGTTAGCGGGATTGGCCTCTAGGCGCTGCGTCTGTACTGCTTGGGGGGCTTGCTGGATCGGTTTGCTGGAGTGACAGCCCGCTATCACGAGCGCCAGCAACAGCATTGTGAGTACGTTTTTCATCTCATTCATCTCCCATCGCCCGGTGCAAGTCAGCGAGCGTGCTCCAATAGGACGAAAGCGCCTGCTGGTACTGAAATTCCGTCTCGGTGCTTCGCGCTTGTGCCTGTAGCAAATCCTTTATGAGCGCGGCCTCTTCTTTGTACTTATTGCTGGTAACGCGAAATTGCTCCGTGGCCGCTTCGTGTCCGGTTCGCGCTGCCTTGAGAAGAAGGGCGGCCTCCTGCAATTTGCGGTACTTGGCTCCGACTTCAACCGCGATCTGCGACTCTGTTTCGCGCAACCCGTTGCGCGCCTGTTCGACCGTCTTGGCCTTTTCGGCTACGTTGTTGCGGCGGCGTCCCCAATCGAATGGTTCCCACGTTAAATAGAAGCCGGCAGTGGCGACGTTCTCCGGAAGTATCCGGACGTTATTGAGTCCCTGGTATCTCACTGACAAGCTGAGGTCAGGAATATATTCTGCTTTGGCGATCCGGCGGTCTAATTCCGCTTGCTTCTCCTTGAGAAAGGCTTGACGAACTTCGGGCCGGTTCTGCGAAGCCTTGTCTCGTGCGGCATCGATGGTCAGATGGGGTGCGTCCTCCTCGGGCATCGAATCAACTCGAAACTGGGTGCCCAGATCGCGGCCCAGCAGTTGGTTCAAGTGCTCGCGCTGGGTTGCGAGACCGTTCTCCGCGACCGACAACTCATACCGCCCTTTTGCGAGGCGTGCATCGACCTCCAGTGCATCTCCTCGGAGTACTGTCTTTTCTCCGATGTATCGGGTCGTGATTCGCTGCGCCTCTTCCAGGGTCGTTACCGCTTCGCGCGCCGCTTCTACGCCGGCTTGGGTCGCGACAAGATCGAAGTATGCGGTTCGAACCTCGGCAGCGATTTTCTCGCGCTCAGCGCGAACGTCTTCCCGAGCTATTTGGCGCCCAATCTCGGTCGCACGAATTCCGAGGCCGATCTTGTACTGCTGGGTAATCGGTTGGTCGAAAGCGCCCGTGGTGTAGGTCGTGAATCGCGCGGGATTACGAATCTTTGATTCGGTCGAGGGAATAGGGCGCCCAGTCGCATCCGCGCCGAACGAGCCGGCAGGAAACGTGAAGTCAAACGAGTGCATTAACTCGCCGCCCAGGACGGCGAATTGAAATTGCGGCAGCCGCCGGCTACGAGCTGTGCTCACCCGAAAATCAAACTTCTGTGCCTCCAGCGTAAAGTTCTTTACCAGCCTGTTATTGCTGAGCGCGAGCGATACCGCATCGTCCAACGTAAGCAGTGGCGGGGTGGAAGCGGTTGAAGGTATCGGTGACCGTTGCGCCAGCACCGTAGCTGGGTATGCAACGGCAAACATCAAGAGAACCCAAAGAGCACGCTTGCTTATCATGGCGGGAACCTCAACCAAAAACTGCGCTCGAACGGTTCTCATATCTTGCAGATGAGGTGCCAACGAGTGCCCGTGGCAAATTGTTGAATCTAAAGCTGCCAAGGGTGGGTTGCTGCCAATGTTCACTGCCCACATTTGGGCAGTGCCCTGCCAAGGGCAGAGGTGGCCGCGATGCGTGAGGCCCGACCACACTTAAACGCCCAGATCGCAATTCCTCGCGGAGCAACGACAGATCGTTGAGCGCGTAGCGCTTAGAGCTCGGAAATAGCTGCAAGTGTCGTGGGATTCCTGCAGCTCACCGATTTGGCACAAGTCGTGCCTGAACACACGGCGGAGAGTTGAAATGGCAACCACGACACTCACCAGCGCGATCCGCCCAACTGCTTCCGGGCTAGCAACCGCGGATGAGGTTCGCGCCGCTTTTACCGAACATCGCGAAGAGTTGGCGTGGCTTGCCGGATTTCTGGCTGGGGATGAAATGGTGGCGACGGCCTGTGTGATTGACGCCAGCACCCTCACAGAGGGGGAGAATGGCAAGGATCAGGTATGGCTTTGGCCATGGCCGCGGGAGGCCACAATCTGCTCCGCCCTGGATGTCCAGCGAGTGCGGATTGCCCAGCTTTCTTCGGTGTACGACCGTTGTGATTGTGTTTACGGGGAGCACGCAGCTCTACCAGTAGAGATGCTTGAATTTCTGGTACGGGAGTCCGATTTGATTCGAGTTAGACTCGACACGATTTGTCGCTTCGTGCTCGTCTTGTGCGGGATCGGAAACCGCCATTCGCGGGAAGCCGCCTCGCTGCTCGGGATCAGCGAACATGCAGTGGGAGCCGCTTACTGCACTGCACTTCAGTACCTGGATGTTATTCGCAGCCAGGCGATTATTGAGTCGTATGGTTATGCGGCCGCTTGTAACTGAATTAGGGCCGCGCACGGCGGTGTATTCAGTGCGGTTGATAACTAGCGGAATCGAGTTCGGCAGCGTACTCTTATGAGCACCTGGTTCCTGACGTGATAACGACTAACGGAGCTCGATATCGAACTTTGCTGGACATGTCCAGCGCTGTCGCCGATCAGCCCACGGTAAAGGCCATGCTGCACAGCATGCGCGGCATTCTGTCCAGTAGTTGTAGCTTTCACGGAGCCTTTCTCTACGTCCTGAACAAGGACGAAGAAAGCCTGCACGTGTTGGAATTCGATCGAGAAGCGGACGCGCCCCCGATCGGCATTGGCACCAAGATTTCGCGCGTTAGCGCCGTGGCCCGAGTGCTCGAGGAACAAAAGCCGGTTTTCCTCCCGGACGTATCGCAGGAGATGCTGAACCATCCTGAGCTGGCTCCATTTGCGCCCGAGTCTGTCGGCAGAGCTACCTATCTCTTGCCCGTCTCTACGTCCCATCAGCGATACGGAATCCTTGCCGTAACAAAAGATCGGGGGCAGGAATTTCTTCCCGAAGACGTCGAACTGCTGGGTACTCTGGCGTCGCACGTTGCGGTCGCGCTGGAGTGCGCGCTGGCAAGAGATACCGCAGAGCTTTACCAGCGACAAGTGGTAAAGGAGCGGGATCGCCTCAGGCTGCTGCTGGAAATCAACAACCACGTTGTCTCAAAGCTGGACATTAACGAATTGTTCCGGTCCGCATCGGCGTCCATCCGGCGGTATTTCCAAAACGACTTCGCCGGATTCTGGCTCATCGACAAACAATCGAACCGGCTTGAGCTTTCTGTCTTGGATTTTCCCGCCAGTAAAGGATTGTTGAGCGACGTCGCAGTCCACGAACTCAGCAACATTGAGCACGAGAAGCTGCGTGCCCACAAGCCTGAACTCTTGTCGACGGCAGACATTGAGAAGCTGCCGTCACCTATCGCTGAGACTCTGAAAGCTGAATCGATCGCCGCCATGGCCTTGGCCCCGCTGACAACTGCAACCGGACCTTTGGGCGTGATCACGATGGGCAGCCGGCGGCCAAATAGCTTTGGGCAGGAGGACCTGGACCTTCTGTCGCAGATCAGTACACAGATTGCCCTTGCGGTCGAGAATGCCATCGCGTACGGACGGGTCACGGCGGCAAGGGATCGCTTGGAAGAAGAGCGCCTGTACCTCGAATCCGAGATCCGTTCGGAATACAACTTCGAGGACATTGTCGGGAAAAGCGCGGCGTTGCGGGCAGTGCTGGAGCAGATCTCCATCGTTGCCCCGACCAGCTCCACCGTCCTGTTGCATGGTGAAACCGGAACTGGAAAGGAATTGATCGCTCGGGCGATCCACAGCAACAGCCCGCGGCGGGATCGGACGTTTGTCAAAGTGAATTGCGCCGCGATTCCTTCCGGCCTTCTCGAGAGCGAACTCTTCGGCCACGAAAGGGGCGCCTTCACCGGGGCATTGATGCAGAAAAAGGGCCGCTTCGAGCTGGCCGATCACGGGACGCTGTTCCTGGATGAGATCGGCGACATCAGCCTCGAACTCCAACCGAAATTGCTTCGCGCCCTTCAGGAACAGGAGTTCGAGCGCCTGGGTAGCACGAAGACCACCCACGTGGACGTCCGCATCATCGCGGCAACTCATCGCGATATCTCCGCAATGATCCGTAACGGGCAGTTTCGGGAGGATCTGTTCTATCGACTGAACGTCTTCCCGATTGAGATCCCGCCCCTTCGCGAGCGCTCAGGCGATATCCCCCTTCTGGTTCATTATTTTGTTTCGCGTCTGGCTCGCCGAATGCAGAAACAGATCAAGACGATCCCGAAGCACGCAATGGAGGCCCTAATCGGCGCCGCCTGGCCCGGGAACATTCGCGAATTGGAGAACTTCATTGAGCGGGCCGTCATTCTCACCCAGGGCAGCGAGTTGAATGTCCCGCTTGCAGAGCTGAAGAGCACGATGCGAGCGCCTCGGACTGGCTCGGTATCCACATTTCACGACGCCGAGCGGCAGGCCATCATCGATGCGCTGAAGGCTGCTTCTGGCAAGCTTGCCGGCGCGGGCGGCGCGGCAGAACGCCTCGGCTTGAAACGTACGACGCTGCAGAACAAAATGCGCCGCCTGAACATCACTCGCGCCGATTACTCGGACTGACCGCATTAGGTCGCGCTGACAGCCGACGGGCAGCGCCGGCCCATAACGCTTGCTCCTATCGGAATTCTAAGTAGCTACAGCGCAAAGACTTGACGCCCCACCTGCACTTTGGAGACGAAGTTGCCTTTCTTCCCAGCGGGCAGTCACAAAAATTTAGAGGTGAGACATGAACAAGCTAGCCAAGATAGCAGCCATCATCCTTCTGCTGGGCTTCGGGGCGTGCGCGCAGGAAGTTAGGCACGAGTTCACCATCCAGGGATCAGGCTTTTTCCCGAACGAGACCACGGCGAACGGAATCACCAGCAAGCCAACATATTCGGGCGGAGTCATGGCCGGATTCCGTTTCAATCTGAAGAGGTGGCTAGCGGTCGAAGGCGACTACGACTACTTCCGCAACAGTCAGAAATTCCTTAGCACCAGCGGCACGGCTTATGTTGGTACGAACGTGCATGCGGTCACAGGAGCGGCGGTCGTGAAGCTACCTACTTTGCAGAGGTTCAGACCATTTGTTCTCGCCGGAGGCGGTGCCATGGTCTTTGATCCACATGACAGCGGTGGCATCGACCGGCAAACCCGAGGTGCGTTCGTATACGGCGGCGGAGGTGATTATCCGCTGGTCAGACATGTCGCCATCCGCGCGCAGTATCGGGGATTCGTCTACAAGGTTCCTGACTTCGGCACCAACCAGCTCAAACTCGATAAGTACACCCACGCCGCAGTGCCGTCGGCGGGCCTGGTAGTCACGTTCTGATCACACATTTGCAAGCCAGGCGACTTGGTTTCAGGTCGCCCTGGCCTCCTGAGGCAAACTGCGGGATTGCGAGTCGCCTGAAGGAAGTCTGAATCGCCTTGGGGGCCTCCCGCCGGGGGTGTGGCGGGGCAGCAGTTCTGCCGCACCCCTCCCGTCTGAGAGACACTCGTACTTGAAGAATGGAGTGCCCGGATGCAGGCAGTGACCGCGGCAGGGCAGGCGGGAACGCATTGTGAAATGTGGGATCCCCTGTATTTTCAATTATTTGCATTTCCAGGTTGTTGGCACGCGGTTTGCGCAACCCCAGGTAAAGCATGGAAGGCAACCCCCTTCCGAGAGAGACTAGAATGCTGCGAGTTGAATTTAATCACGATGGAAATGGCACGCTGTTCGTACGGCTCCAAGGTCGGCTGGTGGGCCCCTACGCCGAAGATGCAAGAATGACCCTGGCTCGCTACCAGGTCCCGCCCACGATCGTTGTGGATCTTTCTGAGGTGACCTTTATCGACTCGCTCGGCGAAGAGGTGTTGTTGTGGCTGGGCCGCATGGGGAGTGAGTTTGTTGCCGACAATGTGTACGCCCGGTCAGTGTGCGAACGCCTGCAATTGCACCTTTCACAGAAGCGCCTCGCCCATCTCTCGGGAACTAAATCGCAGGTGTCTCTATGAGGGTGCGACCTACCCCTTTGTACCTGTTCGCTTGCCATCTGGAATGGCGCAACAGGCGCAACTTGGAAGCTCATGAGGAGCTTGTAGCGGCTTTGGACGACCATGACAGAGCCATCCGTCGGCTGGCTGAATTGCTGTTGCATCGCAGTTCGCCCCGTCCAGAAGGCCGAAAGCGGCAACTCGCTCGCGAACCGTGTGGCGTCAAGGAGGCGCTTCGAACGTGTCAGACAATATCCACGAACTGATTAAGCAGCACGATGCCTTCTACCAGGTGCTGCCCTACTACATACTTCAGGAGGAACGAACGCACGGAACCACGAAGAGGATTCAGGCTGGGTTTGATATCGACGTGTACGGTATCAAGCCCAGCCATGAACAACACCCTGGCCGGGATTATGTACTCGGCTACGTGGCCTTAGAGAAGCTGGTGGAGACGATCTTGCCCCAGATCGGCGAGTCCTGCTCAGTGGAGGTCATTCCGTTTCCCTCGGAGGTCGTTTACGACGCCAAAAGGCAATTCCAGGAAGAGGGGATGCTGCGAATTAGGGTCACGCATAAGGGTCTACAACCTGCCGGCGAACCGGAAGAACGCGCCTTGAAGGAGATCAAGGAGCGCCTGCACGATCTGGGTTTAAGTCAGAGATGACTCGACACATCGATCCCCCGTGATCACTCCCAACAGGAGGTTTATGGCACGGAAGAGCCAACTGGCCGGCCCCGCTGTGAACGGCAAGAAAAAGCTCAACGGCAAGGAACACGGCCGCGAACTGCGCAAGCTCCAGACGGAGCTGGTCGAGATGCAGGAGTGGGTCAAGGCCACCGGCGCCAGGATCGTGGTGGTGTTCGAGGGGCGTGATGCGGCCGGCAAGGGAGGGGTGATCCAGCGGATATCAGCGTGATTTCACTGATGCTGCTGACCAAGGTGATCACCTGGAATGACATCGCGGCGAACAAGCAGGCGTGGGGCGTTCTGGTGTAGTTCGCAACCCTGGTCGCAATGGCGGATGCGCTGAATACAGTCGGATTTCTCAAGTCGCTTGTGACCCCCATCACTGACCCGCACTCCAAGCACGACTAGGGTCTTAGTCAAATTCAGGACCGGAGCTACTAGCATGTCCGACAAGGCATCCAGCTCTCCACCATCGCCGCAGAATGATCGCGCGGACACGTCTTCATCTTCCGCTGTTTCATCGCCAACCACGGAACTTGCCGAACCTGGCGGTGCGCCCGGTAGTGCTGCCGCAGTAGCGGAGCGTGCGCCTGCACCCGCGCCGACGGCGCCGCCACAAAAACCACGTTGGAAATTCGCGCTGTGGCTATTGCTACCCGCATTAATAGCAGTGATCTGGTTTGTGACGTCGCGAGCTCACGCGCACCCGGGTCCCAGCGCGTCGATGTTCTGGACTCAGTTCTTCCTGGTTCTCGCTGCGATCCTCCTGGGCGTGCGACGCGGCGGTGTGGCTCTTGGCCTGATTGGCGGGCTGGGTGTCGCCGTGCTCGTGCTTGGATTTCGGATGCCGCCATCGGAACCGCCGATTGCGGTTATGCTGATCATTCTCGCCGTCGTCACCGCGTCTGCGACTCTGCAAGTGGCTGGCGGCCTCGACTTTCTCGTCCAATTGACCGAGAAACTCCTTCGCGCCCACCCCAAGCACGTCACGCTGCTTGCTCCATTTTGCTCGTTCTTCTTGACGGTATGCGTGGGAACGGGTCACGCCGTGTACGCGCTATTCCCCGTCATTGCCGACGTAGCACTGCGGACCCGTATTCGGCCGGAACGGCCAATGGCGATCTCCAGCGTTGCGGCGCAAATGGGAATCACCGCCAGCCCCGTGGCGGCAGCAGTAACCACGTTTCTGGCATTCGCCGCCAAGACGAATCACCCGGTCGGATTGCTGGACATTCTGAAAATCACGATGCCTGCTGGTTTGATCGGCGTTCTGGTCTCCGCATTGTGGAGCGTGAACCGGGGCAAGGATCTTGATAACGATCCCGAGTTTTTGAAGCGGCTGGAAGACCCCGCGTTCCGGAAATCACTCGATGTATCGGTGACCACGTTGAACAAGCAGTTGCCGCCAAAAGCGAAGCTGTCCGTGTTTCTGTTTTTCGCCGGCGTGGTCGCCATCATACTGCTGGCGCTCGATAAGGACTTCTTCCATCTCGGCCTGCTGCCTGTGGTGGGCAAGTCAACCGTACCGCTGACGACGGTGGTACAGATCGTGATGCTGGCATTCGGCGCGTTCATCTTGTTCGTGACGAATGTGAAAGCGAAGGACATTGCCGGCTCAACCGTGTTCAATGCCGGCATGATTGCAGTCGTCTCGATCTTTGGCATTGCGTGGATGAGCGATACGTTCGTCACGGGAAATCAGCTGTTTCTGGTCGCGAAGATGAGGTCAATGGTCCAGGCGCATCCGTGGACGTTCGCAATCGCAATGTTCTGCGTTTCCGCGTTTGTGAAGAGCCAGGCCGCTACTCTTACCGTCATGATTCCATTCGGCGTGGCCCTAAACTTGCCAACGACGCTGATGCTGGGCTTGATGCCTGCAAGCTATGCGTACTTCTTCTTTTGCTTCTATCCCAGTGATCTTGCGGCTATCAACATGGATCGCACGGGCACCACACACATCGGCAAGTATCTGCTGAACCACAGCTTCATGGTTCCGGGGTTGATTGGTGTTGGTGTTTCGACGACAGTCGCGTACCTGTTATCGAGAGCACTGTTCTAACCAGTCGGAGAAGGTTGGCCGGCTGGGCATCCGCCCGGGCGACACATCCGACTCTGGGGGTCGCGTAAGCCAGCTGAAGGAGTCCCACCATGAGAAAAGTGAATCTCAATGCTTTGGCACTGGTCACCGTCTGCTTGTTGGCTGTTCCGCTCGCGTTAGGTCAAGGCGGGAGCGCCGAGCAACAAATCTCTGCGCTGTCAGACCAGATGATACAGGCGCAGTTGAAAGCCGATACCAGCTATTTCGAGAAGCACTACGCCGACGATGCCACGATAGTCCACGGCAACGGTGAGCTGTTCACGAAGGCTGAGGAGATCGCGGATCTCAAGTCAGGCTCTCTCACGTACGAATTGAATGAGGTACGAGAGAGGAAAATACATGTCCATGGAGATACAGCGGTCGTTGCTTTTCTGATTTCCTATAAAGGAACGGTCAGCGGGAAGCCGTTCACTGGCGACCTTCGCAGAACGGTGGTTTGGGTGAAGCAAGAGGGCAACTGGAAGATTGTCGCGTATCAGGTAACGCGATTGGGGTGGCAAGCCATCTCGGACTGATTCCGAGCGAACGCCTCCAGCAACCGACGCCCACTGGGCTGGACAAGCGCAGCTTGTCTGGGAAAGTCCGTTTAAACATAATTGCATCGGGGACGCAGCTTTGCAACAAACTCTTCCACTCTTCGCCTTCCAGATGCCTACTCAAATGGTTTGCCGACCGTACGACTGCCCGCTTGGCGAATGCTCCCGATCCGAGCGGTCACGCTGATGCGCGTGTATTCACTGGGGCTTTTGGGCGTGATAAGTCCCTACGCCACCGGCCCCTCACCAATCTGGTATGCCAGCGGCTACATCCCGACGAGGGATTTCTGGCGCCTGGGCTTCATCATGGGCACGATTTTTGTCCTGGTGTTGCTTATGGTCGGACTGCCGTGGGTCCTGCATTTCGCGGCCTAGAATCTTTGGTGTACTTGTTGCACGCAAGCCCGCCGGACGGAAGCTGGGAATGCCGTGGGTTAACTGGCGCTGTTTGCGGACCTCGCACGCGACTTGGCTGAAACTGGCAGGTGCCGACGTGAAGAACGCGCAGGCCCAGATGCCGCACTCGCGAGCGAGTACGACGCTGGACATCTACCAGCAGTTCGTGCCCGAATCGCAGCGCAAAGTAGTCGCTCGGCTCAGCGGTTTGAGCCAGATGGTGAACTGAGGAATTGCAGCCAAACGCAGCCAAGGCAGGAAAATCAGATCCCGCAAATGCTTGAAAATCATGGTGGCCAGGGACGGAATCGAACCGCCGACGCCAGCCTTTTCAGGGCTGCGCTCTACCATCTGAGCTACCTGGCCACGCGTGCGCTTGGACGCACTTTCTTCAAGCGGTGCCACTGACTATCAGAACCTCTGCGCCGTAAAAGCTGCGATGCTGCATGCCAATATTAAAAAGAACGAGCCGGCGAAACCAGACTCCATCGTTCGATTATATCAACAAATTTCGAGCTGCCTGCATGGACCGTCCAAGGTCTTGCGCCCACATTAGAAAACGGGGCGATTCGCCCCGCTCAGTACGCAGAGGGTCATGTTTACCCGCTCGAACCGGTTAGGCTCGCTCTAGGTCACAGCAGTTATGTCAACGGGTACGATGCGAATCGGGCGTACTTCGCAGTAAGCCTGCGGTCTTTATTCCTCAACGTTTTTGCAGGCCGGCGATGCGCTCTGCGAGTCCTAGCGTCTTCAATAGCGCGGGGCTTGCTTCCTCAATCGCCAGGGGCACGTGGCAGGTGTTGCAGTCTTGCGTGATGGTCATCTTCTGGTCGGATGTGGAGTGCGATCCATCGTGGCAGCGAAAGCACCCCGGGAAGTCGGCATGTCCGAGATTGTTTGGGTATGTGCCCCAGGTGACCTTGAGATCGGGAAACACGTTCCGGTTGTAGATTGCAGCGATCTCCTGGCCGGCGTCGGCGATGTCCCTGGCGCGCTGCGATGAGGTCGCCGGATCGGTCTGCTGATAGAAACTGGCCAATGTTGCCGGGATACTACGCGAGGCCTCTTCGTTGCTCGAATACTTCGCCTTGAGCAATTCGATGGCTTTCTTTTTGATGAAGGGTAGCGTCGGGGAAATACGTCCCAGCCCCATCGCTCCGTCCACGGCACGCTCCGGAAGCTCAAACGTGTGGGTCGGACGGTTATGGCAGTCGACACACTGCATCTGATGGCGGGGCAGATTCGCGACAGACTGAGCGGTTGAGCCATCCGCGAGAAATGTCCGGATCTCGCCAGTGCTCTGATCTCCTGTACTCCACCCAGGGAATAGTCTGACGTTTGGGATCGGCGGCGGCGTAACGGATTTCAACTCCGGGACCGACATGTTTCCCGTGAATGCCGCCAAGATCGCCTCCGCCGGTGAGCATCATCAAAACCGTCTGCGTCTGGGTGTTGGCCGCGTCGTCTTGGAAGTGGAAAATCACCCGCAGCTTTACGGCGTCAAACTTTTGTGGCCAGTGGCACTGTTCGCAAGTGTCGCGGGAGGGGACCAGGCGATTGCTTTCCATGGCCGATTCAATCGGGTAGTGGACGCGGTGGAAGACTACGTCCATCAACTGCCGGGTACCGGCCTTCTTGCTTTCCACCCAGCCAACCGCACCCGGGGCAACGTGGCAATCCACGCACTCCACGCGCGCGTGCGGCGAGTTCTCATGGGCGATGAACTCTGGTTTCATGACGTGACAGCTCTGCCCGCAGAACTGGGGTGTTTCCATATGCTGAACAGCACGGTAGGTACCCTGCGTCCCAATCACGATGTTTATTGCGGTGGTCACGGCGAAGAAAATCGCAAGCCTTCGAATCACGGTTCGCCGGTCGGCGGCCGCCAACAGCGCCTGCTCGGCGGTTTCGATGCGCCGCCGCGCCAGCAAGACTCCGAGCGCGATCAATACGAGGCCTAAGATGAAAATAACCGGGATGAAGATAAAGACCACTATGCCGATGTAGGGGTTGCTGGCGTGGCCTCGAAGCTGGATTGGCAAAACGAACAGCCAGGAAAAACCGGCGGTCGTCACCAGCGCGACGCCTAACATGCTGACCCAGTGACTGGTAAGCAATACCAATATTGGCCGTCTTGAATCGTCGCTCATAGTTGCTTCGCGTTGCCGGCCAGGCGCCCGGCTTCGACTCGGCGCATGGCGTTCACTCCCACGTTGAAGCATTTCAAGGACCATTGTCTCTCGCGCGAATTTGCCTTAGGCGTGCAGGGCGCGCCGGCTCACACGCTCCCAAAACGCTGGATGACAAATCGTTTGGCAAGTGACGACAACCTGTCAGTTGGAGACGTGTGCCGGTTCGGATCCAAAGCCGCCGTCTTTGCTCATGGGGAAGGGGTTTGCCAGTTCCGTTTCAAGTCCATCCTCCTGGCATCCCGGTTGCAGTACGCGTGGCGTGGGGGGCAGCCGCCAGCCTGTCCGCGCTCGCGGCATGGTCACATTCCCCCGAAGTTGAGGGCATGGGGAATTGTCGAGATTCTTCTGGGCTGGCAGGAGATGAACATGAGACGCGGTGACACCGTAGCCTCCATTTTGAAGCACAAGGGTGGGGAAATCTGGTCGGTTCCACCGGATCAATCGATCTATGAAGCACTAGAAAAGATGGCCGAGAAGGAAGTGGGGGCGCTGCTGGTGATTTCCGAAGGCAAACTTGTGGGCATGTTTTCAGAGCGCGACTACGCTCGCAAGGTCGTCCTCAAGGGAAGGTCCTCGAAGGAAACTCCAGTGAAAGAGATCATGACAAGCCCGGTGATCCACGTGACTCGGCATCAGAGGCTGGATGAGTGCATGACGATCATGACGAATCACCACGTACGCCATCTGCCCGTTGTGGAGGGCGAACTGCTACTGGGTGTGGTCTCGATTGGCGACCTGGTGAAGTGGATCATCACAGAACAGGAAGAGACCATTAAGCAACTGGAGCACTACATCGCTGGAAATTTCCCGGGGTAAGAGCTTTCAAACATCGAGGGGTAAGGGGTCGAAGGAGCGTCTGTCCTTATGTTGTGGCCACTGGTTGCATACTTCGCGTTCGTGGTTTTTCTGGTCGCGGCAGTTCTCTTTGTTTCTTACCTGTTGGGGCCAAGACATTCCGAACCCGCTACCGGTGAGCCCTATGAAGGCGGCATCGTTTCGGAAGGCTCGGCGCGCGTGCGTTTCTCGGTGCGTTATTACCTGGTTGCTATGTTCTTCGTCGTTTTCGATTTGGAAGCGGTCTTCCTGTTCGCCTGGGCCGGAGCGGCTCGCGAGCTAGGTTGGGCCGGTTATTGCGAGGTTCTGCTGTTCGTTGGGGTGCTGGTCGCGGCCCTCATTTATCTCTGGAAGGTCGGCGCGCTGGACTGGGCGCGGAAACCGCACCGTTCGAAGGTGAGCATCTGATGCAGTGGTCACTGACCAAGCCGGACGTTACAGGGCTCGTTGCAAGCCCCGACCCTGAGCCATTGGAACAAACCGTGCGCCGCAGCATAGTCCTCTCGCGGCTGGAGGATCTGGTCAAGTGGGGTCGCAAGAATTCCGTGTGGCCCTTCAACTTCGGGCTCTCCTGCTGTTACGTGGAGATGGCCACCAGCATCACCAGCAAGTTTGACGTCTCGCGCTTTGGCGCTGAAGTGATTCGCGGTACGCCCCGCGAAGCGGATCTCATGGTGGTTGCCGGGACTGTGTTCATCAAGATGGCGCCCATCGTTCAGCGGCTTTACGAGCAGATGATGGAGCCGCGCTGGGTGATTTCGATGGGCTCCTGCGCGAATTCGGGAGGCATGTACGACATTTACAGCGTGGTTCAGGGCGTGGACAAATTTCTTCCCGTAGATGTCTATGTGCCCGGCTGCCCGCCGCGTCCTGAAGCTTTTCTCGAAGGACTGCTGTTGTTGCAGAAAGCTGTGGGAACCGAACAGCGTCCGCTGAGCTGGGTAGTGGGCTCGCAAGAGACCGTTCGGGCGCCTCTTCCATCCATGCGGGACCTGATGCGGCCGTCGCGCCAGAAGGCCACCACGCTGAGGGAGCCCGACGACGTATGATCGCCGCCCCAACCATCGCGCAGGAAATCAGCGACCGCCTTGGCCCTGCCGCCGTGCCTGAGGAGACCCACGATCGCATACCCACCGTTTGGGTGGCGAAAGATCAGGTGCTCGGTCTCCTCCGCTTTCTCAAAGAGGAGATAGACCAGCCCTACAAGATGCTCTATGACCTCTCCGCCATTGATGAGCGCATGAGGGTACATCGCGATGGCCGGCCGCCTAGCGATTTCACGGTCGTATATCATCTCCTCTCTTTCAACCGAAACGAATATCTGCGCATCAAGGTCGGCCTCGCGAGCGACCGGCTTTCGCTACCGAGTTGCACAAACGTCTGGCCTGCCGCCAATTGGTACGAGCGCGAAGTGTGGGACATGTTTGGGATCGTCTTTGACGGTCACCCGCATCTCGAGCGCATCCTGATGCCGGACACTTGGGTGGGTCACCCGCTTCGCAAAGAGCACCCGGCACGCGCTACGGAGATGGGGCCGTATCAGTTACCTCCGGACAAAGAACGTGCCGAGCAGGAGGCGCTGCGCTTCCGTCCCGAGCAATGGGGCATGAGTCGCGAACGCGACGGCTCGGACTTCATGTTTCTCAACGTGGGCCCCCAGCACCCGGGCACGCATGGTGTCTTACGCGTCGCGCTGCAGCTTGATGGCGAAGAGATCATCGACGCCATTCCCCAAATCGGCTTCCACCATCGCGGAGCCGAAAAGATGGGCGAACGCCAGTCCTGGCACACCTACATCCCCTACACCGATCGGGTGGACTACCTGGGCGGCGTGATGAACAACCTGGCTTACCTGACGGCGGTGGAGTTGCTGGCCGGCATCAAGGTACCACCTCGCGCCCAGGTCATTCGCGTGATGCTGGCGGAGCTGTTCCGCATTATCAGCCACCTTGTGTGGTATGGCACGTTTGCCCAGGACCTCGGGCAGATGTCGCCGGTCTTCTTCACCTTCAACGACCGCGAGCGCGCCTTCGGCATCATCGAGGCGATCACGGGCGCGCGCATGCATCCGGCATGGTTTCGCATCGGCGGCGTTGCTGCCGATTTGCCCAGAGGCTGGGAGAAGATGTTCCGCGACTTCATCAAGTACCTGCCTCCCCGCCTGGTCGAGTATGACCGCACCGTGATGCGAAACCTGATTTTCAAGGCGCGCACGAAGGGCATCGGCAGCCTCACGGTGGATGAGGCTATCGAGTGGGGCGTCACCGGTCCCAACCTTCGCGCCTGTGGACTGGAGTGGGACTTCCGCAAGCGGCAGCCCTACTGCGGATACGACCAGTTCGAGTTCGACATTCCCACCGGCCATGCGGGCGATTGCTATGACCGTGCCGCGGTACGGATCGAGGAGATGCGTCAGAGCCTGCGCATCATCGAGCAATGCCTCAACAACATGCCCGAGGGCCCGTATAAATCGGATCACCCTTTGGCCACTCCTCCGGTGAAGGACCGCACCATGCACGACATCGAAACCCTGATCACTCACTTCTTGGGAGTGACGTGGGGGCCGGTGATGCCGGCGGGAGAAGCACTGGGCGCGATTGAAGCTACCAAGGGAAACAACGGTTACTACCTGGTGAGCGACGGCAGCACGGTTTCCTATCGCACGCGCATACGGACACCTTCCTTTGCTCACATGCAAACCCTGCCCTTGCTGTCTCGGGGCCTGATGATTCCGGATTTGGTTGTGATTCTCGGAAGCTTGGATTTCGTATTGGCAGACGTAGACCGGTGAGGAATGAGTGATGTTGACCGCGGAAGAGATTAACGAGATCGAGGCCGAAGCGGCGCACTATCCCACGCGCGCAGCGCTGTGCATTGACGCGCTCAAGATCGTCCAGCGGCACCGTGGCTGGGTTTCTGATGAAAGTGTTCGTGACATTGCCGGACATCTCGGCATGTCTCCCACGGACGTGGATAGCGTAGCCACCTTCTACAACCTCATCTTTCGCAAGCCCGTGGGGCGGCACGTGATCATGGTCTGCGACAGCGTGAGCTGCTGGATCATGGGCTACGACCGCGTGCGCAAGCATCTCCGCGAGCGCCTGGGTATCGAACTTGGCGAGACGACGCCCGACAATCGCTTCACGCTGCTGCCGAACGTGTGTCTCGGATGCTGCGATCATGCCCCGGCCATGATGGTGGGCGGCGATCTGCACGCCGATCTGGATCCACAGAAAGTCGATTCCGCACTCGAGCAATACAAATGACCGGCCAGGGCGAAAAACCGCTGACAGAAAGGATGCGTTCCGACGGGTCTGCCCTGGACTTGCGCGCCTATGAGCAGGCTGGCGGTTACCGGGCGATACGCAAGGTCCTGAACGGGGGCATGACGCCGAAAGCGGTCACCGAGGAAGTGAAGAACGCCAATCTGCGTGGCCGGGGCGGCGCCGGTTTTCAAACCGGCTTGAAATGGTCTTTCGTGCCGCTTGGCAAAGATGCTCCCAGTCCCACTTACCTGTTGGTCAACGCCGACGAAATGGAGCCCGGCACATTCAAAGACCGGTTATTGATGGAGCGCGATCCGCACCAGCTCTTGGAAGGCGCGATGGTTGCCGGATTCGCCATCGAAGCTGACGTCGCGTACATCTTTCTACGCGGAGAATACACGCTGGCGGCGGAACGGCTGTCGCGCGCCATCGCCGAGGCCTATGAACGCCATTACCTGGGCAAGAACATTTTCGGTTCCGGCTACAGCCTGGAGCTCTATCTGCACCTCAGCGGCGGCCGCTACATGTGCGGAGAGGAGACCGGGCTGCTGAACGCGCTCGAAGGCAAGCGCGCCAACCCGAGATCGAAGCCGCCGTTTCCGCCGGTTGTGGGCCTGTTCGGCAAACCCTCGGTGGTCAATAACGTCGAGACGCTTTCCTGTGTGCCCCACATCATCAACAACGGCGCGGCGTGGTTCCGCGGTTTGGGCCGGACCAAGGACGCCGGTACGAAGCTGTTCGGAGCGAGCGGAAAAGTAAAACGTCCAGGCCTGTGGGAGCTGCCCATGGGAACCACCGTGCGCGAGATTCTCGAGGACCATGCCGGAGGAATGCGCGACGGAGTTAAATTTCGTGGATTGATGCCGGGCGGTGTTTCGACCGACTTCATCGTCGAACAGCACCTGGACACGCCCATGGATTTCAGCGCCATGGAGAAGGTGGGTAGCCGCATGGGCACCGGCACCATGATCGTGCTCGATGACCACACCTGTCCGGTCGGCATGACGTGGAACGTGACCCACTTCTTCGCGCAGGAATCCTGCGGCTGGTGCACGCCCTGCTGGAGCGGGTTGGGATGGGCAGAGCGGATTCTGCTGCGCATGGAGGAGGGCGGCGGCCAGCCCGGCGACCTCGACAAACTGGCATTTCTAGCCAGGATGTGGAACCCCGGCAACACCTTCTGCGCGCTGGCGCCCGGGGCCGCGGAGCCCCTGCAGAGCGCGGTGAAATACTTTCGCGATGATTTCGAGCGGCACATCAGCGAGCACCGCTGCCCCTGGAAATAGCTATGGCGACCGTCTACGTTGACAACAAACCGTACCAGATGAACCCGGATGAGAACCTGCTCCACGGGTGTCTTTCGCAGGGGGTCAAGGTGCCGTACTTCTGCTGGCATCCGGCGCTGGGTTCGGTGGGCGCCTGCCGGCAGTGTGCCGTCAAGCAGTTCAGGGACGAGCACGACGCGCAGGGAAAGATCGTGATGTCCTGCATGACGCCGGCGGCGGAAGGCACGCGAATCTCCGTCGCCGATCCGGAGGTGGTTGCCTTCCGCGCCGGCATCATCGAGGGACTCATGCTGAACCATCCGCATGATTGCCCGGTCTGCGACGAGGGCGGCGAATGTCACCTGCAGGACATGACGGTGATGGCCGGTCACGATTACCGCCGTTACGAGTTCGACAAGCGCACCTTTCGCAATCAGAACCTGGGGCCGCTGGTGAATCACGAGATGAACCGGTGCATCCAGTGCTATCGCTGCGTGCGCTACTATCGCGACTATGCGGGCGGCGACGATTTGAACGCATTCGCCTCGCGGAACCAGGTCTTTTTCGGGCGGCACGAAGATGGCGTGCTGGAGAATGAATTCAGCGGCAACCTGGTCGAAATTTGTCCTACCGGAGTGTTCACCGACAAGACCCTGAAGCACCATTACGCTCGCAAGTGGGACCAGCAGTTCGCTCCCTCGGTTTGCATGCACTGCGCTCTCGGCTGCAACACCGATGCCGGCGAGCGTTACGGGACCTTGCGACGCATCGTCAACCGCTACAACCACGAGGTGAACGGCTACTTCCTGTGTGACCGTGGAAGGTTTGGCTACGAGTTCGTCAACAGCGAACGGCGTTTCAGACAGCCCGTATTGGGAGGCCAGCCCATTTCCGCCGCGCTGGCTCAGCGACATCTGAAGGAAAGGCTCGGGAACGGCAAGGTGATCGCGATTGGCTCACCGCGCGCGTCGCTGGAAGCGAACTTTGCCTTGCGCACTCTGGTGGGCGCGGACCGCTTCCACTGTGGCATGGCAGATGATGAGGCGAGGCTGGTTGGACGGATGCTCGCGATCCTGCGGCGCGGTCCCATGCGGACGCCCACGCTGCGCGAGATCGAGGAGTGCGATGCCGTTTTCATTCTGGGCGAGGACATAACCAATGTCGCCCCCAGGATGGCTCTGTCGGTGCGCCGGTCGGTGCGCCAGCAGCCCATGGAGATTGCCAGGAAGCTGAAAATCCCGTTGTGGATGGATCATGGTGTACGCGACGCTATGCAGGGCGCTAAGGGCCCGCTCTACATTGCGACACCGTACGCCACTCGCCTCGACGACATCGCCACGGCCACGTTTCACGCCGCTCCTGACGACCTGGCTCGCCTGGGATTTGCCGTGGCGCATGCTCTCGATTCACGCGCACCGGCGGCGCAAGACTTGCCGCTGGCGGGTGAGATCGCCCGCGCGCTGAAAGCTGCCAAAAGGCCGCTGGTGATCTCCGGCACGAGCTGCGCCAGCGAGGCTGTCATTGAAGCGGCCGCGAATGTGGCAATGGCGGCGCGGGCCGCGCTCAGCTTTACGGCGCCCGAATGCAACACCATCGGCGCCGCACTCACGGGTGGAAGGCCGTTGAGCGCCGCGTTTCAGGAAGTCAGGGATGGGAATGCCGATACCGTCATCGTCCTGGAAAATGATCTCTACCGCCGCGCGCCCGCCGCAGAGGTAAATTCCTTTATCGAGGCCGCAGCGCACGTAATCGTCCTCGATAGTCTTGCCAATCCGACGACCGAGAAGGCTGAGCTGGTTCTTCCAGCCGCAACCTTTGCCGAATCCGACGGCACGTTCATCAGCAGCGAAGGGCGCGCCCAGAGATTCTTTCAGGTATTCGTCCCACAGAATGACGTCGCGGCAAGTTGGCGCTGGTTGAAGCCGGATGCTTGGCATGACCTGGACGACGTGCTTGCGGCAATGTCCGCGGACTTGCCCGAACTTGCGGCGGTACGTGATGCCGCACCCTCGGCCGCGTTTCGCATTGCCGGGGCAAAAATCCCGCGCTCGCCGCTCCGCGAGAGCGGGCGCACGGCCATGCTCGTGAACATCAATATCTCTGAGCCCAAGCCACCCGACGATCCCGATTCTCCCCTGTCGTTCTCCATGGAAGGTACGCCGGACCAGCCGCCCGCGGCCCTGATTCCGTTTTTCTGGGCCCCCAGTTGGAACTCCATTCAGGCGACAAACACCTATCAGACAGAGCCCGGCGGTCCCTTGCGTGGTGGCGACGCCGGCGTACGCATCCTCGACCCCGCACCGGCCAACGGCCAGCGTTACTTCAGCGCCATTCCTTCCCCATTTGAGCCGCGGGAGGGTGAGTGGCTGCTGGTGCCCATGTATCACCTCTTCGGCTCCGATGAGCTAAGTCGTTCGGCGGCTGGCATTGCCCAGCTCGTGACCAAGCCGCACGTCTCCATGAATGCCGGCGATCTGACGGAGGGTGAGGAAGTCGAAGTGAACTGTGCCGGCGGAATCTTTCGCCTGCCTGTGCACATCCGCCCGGATCTCCCGCGGGGTGTTGCCGCGCTATCTGCTGGAGTGCCTCCCCTGGCCGGAATCACACTGCCCGCCTGGGGAAAGATCGCGAGGCCGAAATGACGAGCCCACACCCGATCCTTGCGATCCTCGGAGTCGTCATCGCAGCGCTGAGTATCGCGGCCTTCCTGATCTGGGTTGAGCGACGTTTGCTCGCACTCTGGCAGGACCGTTACGGACCGAACCGCACCGGGCCTTTCGGTTTGCTTCAGGTGGTGGCTGATGCGATCAAAATGTTTATGAAGGAAGATTGGATTCCTCCCTTCGCGGACAAGCCTGTCTTCATTGTTGCTCCGGCCATCGTCTTCGTGACGGTGCTGATGTCCTTCGCCGTGCTCCCGGTCGCGCCCGGGATTATTGTGAGCGACCTGAACATTGGCCTGCTGTTTTTTCTCGCCATGTCGTCGCTGGGCGTTTACAGCATTGTGCTTGCTGGATGGTCCTCCGACAACAAGTACGCGCTGGTCGGCGGCTTGCGGGCCGCGGCGCAGATGCTCAGCTACGAAGTCTTCATGGGCCTCTCTCTGATGGGCGTGGTATTGCTGGCTGGATCCTTCAGCCTGCCAGCGATCGTCGAAGCGCAGAAGAAAGTGTGGTTCGTGATTCCGCAGTTCCCTGGTTTTGTCTTATTTCTGATCGCGGGCTTGGCCGAAACGCGCCGCATCCCGTTCGATTTGCCCGAAGCCGAAAGCGAACTGGTCGCCGGTTATCACTCCGAGTATTCGGGGATGAAGTTTGGCATGTTTTTCGTCGGAGAGTACATGGGAGTCACTTTGATCTCAGGCATGATTGCAGTTCTTTTTTTTGGAGGCTGGCTTGGTCCCGTTCTGCCCGGGGTGGTCTGGTTCCTGATTAAGACGTTTTTCTTCATTTCGTTCTTTGTTCTGCTGCGGGCGTCGCTTCCGCGTCCGCGATTCGATCAGCTTATGTCTTTTGGTTGGAAGGTGATGTTGCCTCTGGCCCTGGCCAACCTGCTGGTGACCGGTGCGGTAGTGCTCGCGTGGAGTTAGAAGATGCTCAGCATACTCAGGACAATCTGGTACGTGTTTCTGCATTCTTTCCAGAAGCGGGTCACGGTTCAATACCCGGAGGAAAAGCCGTACCTCGCGCCGCGCTATCGTGGCCGGATCATTCTGTCGCGCGATCCCGATGGAGGCGAGCGTTGCGTGGCCTGCAATCTCTGCGCGGTCGCGTGTCCGGTTGATTGCATCGCGCTGCAGGCAACCGAGGATGCAACCGGGCGGCGTTACCCGGATTTCTTCCGCATCAACTTCTCGCGTTGCATCTTCTGCGGTTATTGCGAAGAGGCTTGCCCTACCTACGCCATCCAACTCACTCCTGATTTCGAGATGGGCGAATTTCACCGGAACAATCTTGTCTATGAGAAGGAAGATTTGCTGATCGATGGTCCTGGCAAGCACCCGGGTTACAACTATTGGCGAGTGGCGGGAGTCCAGATCGGCGGCAAGGCTAAGGGTGAAGCCGCGCACGAAGCGCCGCCCGTCGATGTCCGTTCTCTGTTGCCGTGAGACCTTTATGGAAGCAGCCTTTTACATCGCCGGTGCCGTAGCGGTCATAGCGACCGTTCTCATGCTGACACGTCTGAACGTGGTGCACGCCCTGCTCTACCTGATCGTGTCGCTGCTTGGAGTGGCGGTGGTCTTCTACGTGCTCGGTGCGCCATTTGTGGCAGCGCTCGAGGTCATAGTCTACGCGGGCGCGATCATGGTGCTCTTTGTGTTCGTGGTCATGATGCTCAACCTGGGAGCACACGCAGTCGAAATGGAGAAACAGTGGCTGACGCCTGGGATTTGGATTGGTCCTGTCCTGCTGGCCTTCATCCTTATTGTTGAGGTCGTTTACCTGGTGCGAGGCGGCACTCCGAGCCTGGGCGCTGCAGCGGTGGGACCGAAGGAAGTTGGGATGGCCCTGTATGGTCCTTACCTGATTGGCGTGGAGCTTGCCTCCATGCTCTTGCTGGCCGGACTGGTGGGCGCTTACCACGTGGGCTTCCGCAAAGCCGAGAAACCGGAAGAAAAGGAAATTCAACATGACGCAGATACCCATGAGAGACGGGCTGATGCTGGCGGGGATCTTGTTCTCGCTGGGACTGACCAGTCTGCTCGTACGCCGTAATTTGATTTTCGTCCTCATGTCTCTCGAGGTGATGCTCAACGCGGCGGGCCTGGCATTTGTGGTGGCAGGGTCGCGATGGCATCAGGCCGACGGGCAGGTCGTGTTTCTGTTCATTCTGGCGATGGCAGCGGCTGAAGTATCTGTAGGACTGGCGCTGGTGTTGCAAATCTATCGCCGGTTCAAGTCCTTGGATGTGGACGCTCTGAGCGAGATGCGGGGATAAAGTGATCACTCTGTTGTGGCTAATTCCGGCGTTGCCTCTCGCGAGTGCACTGGTACTCGTGCTGTTTGGCTCGCGTCTTTCGCGCCGGGCGGCAGCGGTGGCAGGGGTGGGATCGATCGGACTCTCAGCCCTCGTCACGATCTTAGTGGCGGTCAGCTTTCTCAGTGCTCCTCCCGCCGGCAATTCCTATACACAGCGTCCTGTGGACCTGGATTAGCGTGGCGGGCTTTGAGCCGCAGATTGGCCTGCATCTCGATGCGCTGTCGCTCGTGATGGTGCTGGTGGTCACTTTCGTCGGCTTCCTGATTCACGTTTACTCGGCTGAGTTCATGATTGAAGACGAGGGCTACAGCCGCTTCTTCGCTTACATGAACCTGTTCGTCGCGTCGATGCTTACCCTGCTGCTGGCAGATAACCTTCTACTTCTCTACCTCGGGTGGGAAGGCGTCGGGTTGTGCAGTTATCTGCTGATCGGGTTTTGGTACCGCGATCCTGCGAACGGCAGAGCGGGGCGCAAGGCATTCATTGTGACCCGCGTGGGCGATACTGCGATGTCGCTGGGCTTGTTTCTGCTGTTTACGCGCCTGGGAACGCTGCAGATTCAGGATCTCATGCAGCGCGCTTCCGAACAGTGGCCGGTGGGATCCAGCTATGCGGTGATAGCAGCGCTGCTGCTGTTAGGTGGTGCGGTCGGAAAATCAGCGCAGCTTCCGCTGCAGGTTTGGTTGCCGGATGCGATGGCCGGCCCTACTCCGACGAGCGCTCTCCTCCACGCGGCTACGATGGTTACCGCAGGCGTTTATCTGATCGCGCGCACGCACGTCCTGTTTGCGCTGGCGCCAACGGCCCAATTCGCCGTAGCGATCGTCGGTGCGGCCACGTTGCTGCTCGCCGGCTTTAGCGCGCTTACGCAGCACGACATCAAGCGCGTGCTCGCCTACTCTACGGTCAGCCAGATCGGTTACATGTTTCTGGCGCTTGGCGTTGGCGCTTGGCAAGCCGCCATTTTCCACTTCATGACCCATGCGTTCTTCAAGGCCCTCCTCTTTTTAGGGGCTGGCGTGATCATCAATGCGCTGCATGACGAACACAGCATCTTCCGGATGGGCGGGCTGCGCAAAGAGCTGCCCGTCACTTTCTGGACTTTCCTCATCGCCGGTTGTTCTCTCGCAGGCCTTCCGTTCATTACCGCGGGCTTTTTCAGTAAAGATCTGATCATTTGGCAAACATGGTCGGCGCAACAGGGACACCCGGGGCTCTGGATTGCGGCGATGCTCGGCGCACTGATGACGGCGCTGTACACATTCCGGCTGATCTTCCGGGTGTTCTTCGGCCCGGTTGGCACACCCGTGACCAAACGGCCGGGCTACGCCATGACAGTTCCTCTCGTGGTGCTGGCGTTCCTGTCGATCGTGGGCGGATACCTGAAAGAGCCATTGCTGGGTTTCCTGCATTCGGTTTTGCCGCAGACCATCGAAGCTCACACCGGCGGCTTGACAGAGATTCGCTCCGAGGCCATCGCCGCATTTCTGTTCCTGATTGGCCTCTACTTTGCCTATCTGTTCCACCTCCAGAGGCGAAGTCTGGCGGACGCTCTAGTCGCCAACCCCGTCGGACGCACGCTGCACGACTGGTGGGAGGCTGACTGGGGCTTCGACTGGATCTACGACAAAGCTTTTGTGCAGCCCTTCATATGGGCAGCACAAATCAACAAGAGTGATTTCGTTGATGCCTTCTATACCGGCGTTGCGCGAGTGGCGCAACTGTTGTATCGCGGGTTGAGCTACACCGAGACGGGCCGTCTCCGCTGGTACGCCGCCGGGATGGCCGCGGGCTCGGCGCTGTTTATAGCGATGGTGTTTTTATGGTCCTGATCTGGCTAATTGGCATTCTGTTGCTGGGCGGCATTCTCGCCTGGCTCACGGCACGCTGGAGCCCGCAACTGCCGCGATGGATCTCGCTGGTCGCGATTGCGCTCGACCTCGTCCTGGCGGCGAGTATCTGGGCCAGCAGGGCCTCAAGCACCACAAAGCTGTGGCTCGCCGAAGTGGACTGGAATTGGGTGCCGAGCTTTGGCATCCACTTTCATCTTGCGGTGGATGGCCTCAGCTTGCTGATGCTGCTGCTCACTTGCTTCCTGGGCATCATGGCTGTGCTGGCCTCCTGGACGGAAATCCGCGAACAAATCGGCTTCTTTCACTTCAACCTGCTGTGGGTTCTGGCGGGAATCGTGGGAGTGTTCCTGGCGGTCGACTTGTTCCTGTTTTATTTCGCCTGGGAACTGATGCTGATCCCCATGTATTTTCTCATCGTTATATGGGGCCACGAGCGGCGCGTTTATGCGGCCGTGAAGTTCTTCCTGTTCACCCAGTGCAGCGGACTGCTGATGCTGATCGCCATCCTGGCCCTCTACTTTATCCACCATCAGGCGACCGGCGTTTACACGTTTGAATATTCGAAACTACTGGGCACACAGCTTAGTTCCAGCGCCGAGCTGTGGATCATGCTCGGGTTCTTTGTCGCCTTCGCGGTGAAGTTGCCGGTCGTGCCTCTGCATACCTGGCTGCCCGATGCTCACACCGAGGCTCCGACCGCCGGAAGCGTGATTCTGGCTGGGTTGCTGTTAAAGACCGGCGCCTATGGACTGCTGCGTTTCGTCATTCCTCTGTTTCCGCACGCAGCTCATGAGTTCACTCCCGTCGCTCTGGTGCTGGCCGTGATCGGGATCATTTACGGCGCGGTGATGGCTTTCTCGCAGACCGACCTCAAACGCCTGGTGGCCTACACGAGTGTGAGTCACCTCGGGTTTGTGTTGCTCGGAATTTTCTCCTGGAACCAGCTTGCGCTCCAGGGCGCGATTATGACGATGATCTGCCACGGGCTAAGCACCGGTGGACTGTTCATCCTGGTGGGCGGTTTGCAGGAACGCATCCACACTCGCGACCTGGAAAAGATGGGCGGTCTCTGGACTGTCGCGCCGCGCTTGAGCGGAGCTGCGCTCTTCTTCAGTCTGGCCTCGCTCGGCCTGCCGGGATTAGGCGACTTCGTCGGAGAGTTTCTCGTGCTGCTGGGCTCTTACCGGATTAGCGTCCCCATCACGGTGGTTGCCAGTCTTGGCGTTCTCGCGTCAACTTTTTATGCGCTGCGCATGGTGCAGCGCGCTTTCCAGGGCCCAAACACGCAGGGTTGGAAGTTCTTCGATCTGACGCCGCGGGAGGGACTCATGATGGCGACCATGATCGTGGGCCTGTTGTGGCTGGGGTTCTATCCGCAGCCGGTGTTCAACACCTTTGGGCCGGCTCTGAACAACTTACAACACCAGGCGCAGATGCCCACAGCGGCCCTGCGGAGATAAGTGATGAATGCTGCCGACATCCTCGCCTTGCTTCCCTTGCTTCTGATCGCAGGCACGTCAGTTGTGGTCATGCTCACCATTGCCGCTAAACGCAATCATGCGCTTGTGGCGGGGCTGACGCTCATCGGACTAAGTGCCGCTTTCGCCTCCATCTGGGCTGCCGTGCCGCTTGTTCCCCGGCAAGTCACGTCGCTGCTGCTGGTGGATCGGTATGCCCTGTTCTACATCGGCTTAATCACCGCGTCCGCGGCGGCTGTGGCAGTGCTCTCTTATCCATACTTCGAACACCGTGACGTCCATCGCGAAGAGCTGTACCTCCTGCTCCTGTTTGCGACACTGGGTTGCGCGGTCCTGGTGGCGAGCAGTCACTTTGTTTCATTCCTTCTCGGACTCGAGATTCTGAGCGTCTCCTTGTACGCCATGGTTGCGTACCTGACAGACCTCAAAAAGCCGCTCGAAGCCGGAATCAAGTATCTGATTCTGGCTTCGGCTTCCGCTGCATTCCTTCTCTTCGGCGTGGCCCTCATCTATGCCGATGCCGGCAGTATGGCGTTCTCACGCATACGGGAGCTCACGGTCAGCGGGTCCGGACTCGGCCTTCTGCTGCCCGGGATCGTGCTCACGGTCACTGGCATCGGATTCAAGCTGGGTGTGGTTCCTTTCCATCTGTGGACACCAGACGTTTACGAGGGCGCCCCGGCGCCAGTCGCGGCGTTCGTAGCCACCACCTCCAAGAGCGCGATGGTCGCGCTGTTGCTGCGCTATTTCTACGTTGCGGGCGCGCTGCAGTACCGCGCTGTGTTCTGGGTCTTCGCCATCATCGCGATTGCCTCAATGTGCGCGGGCAATCTCCTCGCTCTGCAGCAGACGAATGTAAAGCGCATTCTGGCCTACTCCTCGATCGCCCACTTTGGATACGTACTGGTGGCGTTTTTGGCGGGCGGAACGCTGGCAATCGAGGCAGTGAGCTTTTATCTGGTAGCGTACACGGTGACTATTCTTGCAGCCTTCGGAGTGGTGACAGCGCTCTCCGGCTCCGAGCGGGATGCCGACGATCTGGAGGATTATCGCGGCCTCTTCTGGCGGCGGCCCGTGATCGCTGGCATCTTTACCGCGGCGCTGCTCTCCCTCGCCGGGATTCCCGCAACCATGGGGTTTCTAGGCAAGTTCTATGTGCTCAGCGCAGGAGCCGCTGTGGCCGCCTGGCCTGCGATCATTATCCTGGTCGTTACCAGTGTGGCCGGCCTTTTCTACTACCTGCGCATCGTTGTGGCACTGTACTCGGCCCCGGCAGAGCACCCTGCTTCGACTCCGATCGTATCTCAGGGCGGCACCTTCGCCCTCGCCGTATTCGCGGCTCTCCTTATCTGGTTTGGGATCTATCCTGCGCCCTTGCTGAACCTGATCCGAACAACCATGGCCGGGCTCAATTGAATCTAGGCGTTAACAGGGTCGATGATGGCAAGACAGCTTCGGAAAATGTTCCGAAGAAGTAGAAGCAAAGTTCAGGTTTTGAAAAGGAGCATTCTATGTCAAAAAAAGTTGCGGATGTCTTGTGGGAGATGCTCGTGAATGCCGGTGTCAAACGCTGTTATGGCATTGTCGGGGACGCTCTGAATCCTGTTATCGACGCTCTTCGCCGCAACGGCAGGATTGAGTTCATCCACGTCCGTCACGAAGAATATGGAGTTTTTGCCGCTGTTGCCGAAGCTTACTTGACAGGCAATCCGGTGGCAGTCTGCGGAACCGCTGGTCCTGGCGTCGTTCACCTGTTCAATGGATTGATGGATGCGCGCAAGGAAGGGGCGCCGATTATCGCCATTGCAGGCGACGTTGAAACGAGCGTCTTGGACACCTTCACGCTTGAGGAACTTAACCCGTACAAGTTCTTCGATACTGCCTCTCTATACACAGCGCGGGTCGTCAATCCCGAGCAGGCTCGTTCCGTATTCAATACCGCAATTCTCACCGCGCTCCTGGAGAAGGGCCCCACGGTGATATCTCTCCCGGGCAACGTCGCGTCCGCGGATGTGGAAGTCGGCTCGACCCAGATAACGATTCCGGCCACGCCACTCTTGTGCCCCACGGATGCGGATATGAATCGGCTTGTGGAAATGATCGATGACGCTAAAACAGTGGCAATCTTCGGCGGCGATGGCTGCAGGTATGCCCATGATGAGGTGATTGAACTTGCAAAAAGATTAAAAGCACCAGTCGGGTATGCGTTCCGCGGCAAGCAGTGGCTGGAACACGACAATCCCAACGCGGTTGGGATGACAGGCTTGATCGGTTACGGCGGAGCCTATGGCGCAATTAATGAGGCGGAGCTCCTGCTACTGCTCGGCACAGATTTTCCATTTTCGGAGTTTCTCCCCGGCCACAAAGTAAAAAAAGTCCAGATCGACAAGAACCCCAAGCATATTGGGCGCCGCACGCCTGTTGATCTTGGCCTTGTCGGCGATATCAAGACCACACTCACTGTGCTGCTCAAGTGCGTGCAGGAGAAAACCGACAGGCACTTCCTCGAGAAGCACATCGCAGAAACGAACTCTTTCCACGATCTCTTGCAGCATTATGTTGATAAAGGTCCTGGGATCAAACCTATCCGTCCGGAATTCCTGGCCAAAACACTAAGCGATCTGGCTGCCGATGATGCGCTGTTTTTTGCTGACACTGGAACGGCTGTCATATGGCTGGCGCGACATATCAGTGGCGGCAGGGACCGCAGGCTTTTCGGCTCGTTCTCATGGGCGTCCATGGCTAACGCCGCCCCCAATGCTTTTGGTGCGCAGTTGGCATATCCAGGCCGGCAAACAATCGCCCTCTGCGGCGACGGGGGCTACACGATGCTCGCTCTGGGCGATCTCTTGACGCAAGTGGAACGAAGAACGCCAGTCGTTCAGGTCATCCTCAATAACGACTCACTGGACTTCGTCAAGATCGAGCAGCAAGAGGCTGGCATCATCCCCTTCGGAGTGGACTTCAAGAACCCCAACTTCGCCAAGGTCGCCGAGGCAATGGGCGCGAAGGGAATCCGTGTCGAGGAACCTGGCGACGTGCGGGACGCACTTGCCGAGGCTCTTGCGCACAAGGGCGGGCCGGTCGTCGTGGATGCCGTTGTGGATCCGTTAGCGCTTGCGATGCCATCGCATGTGCCGTTTCATACAGTAGAGGGCTTCACACTGAGCGTGGCCAAGCAGGTATTATCCGGCCGCATGGACTCGGTCATTAGGACTTTGGAGCACAACGTTCGCTTGGTGTGAAGACCTGTTCAGTCGGAGGTGTTGTGGTCGTGGCGGAAGTTAGTTTTTGAACTCCTCTGGCAACATCAAACATTAACTCTAGCCTCACCACGGCAAGTTAAGAGGACCGCTTGAGCGCCCAAACAACAAAAGAGCAATTGGAAGGCGAAAAAGAAGCTGTAGCGAGGGCCGCTGTACAGTTTGTCAAGTCAGGTATGAAGCTTGGGCTGGGAAGCGGAACCACGTCACACTGCTTCATTCATCTGCTGGGAGAGCGCGTCCGCTGTGGCGAATTGAACGTGGAGGCAATTGCTACATCGAAACAGTCCGAGGCCCTGGCAAGAGAAGCCGGCATCCCGCTGACCGAGGTCCGACGCGGCCTGCGTCTCGATTTGGCCGTCGATGGCGCCGACGAGATCGGGCCCGGCCTGAGCCTGATCAAGGGCGGAGGTGGCGCACATTTACGGGAGAAGGTAATTGCTGCTGCGGCAAACTACTTTTTGGTGATCGCAGATTCCTCCAAGCCTGTGGAACAACTCGGCGCGTTTCCCGTCCCATTGGAGGTCATCCCATTCGCAATGCCGTGGGTGATGGATCGAATCGAATCCTTAGGCGCAAGCCCCGTGCAGCGTATGGATCGAGAGTTGCGGAATCGGCCGTACTTGACCGATCAGCAGAACTACATTCTGGACTGCCGGTTCCGGGAGATCGAACGACCCGCGGAGCTGGCTTCCGAGTTGGAGAAGATTCCGGGCATTGTTGAGCATGGGCTCTTTATCGGTTATGCGCGGGCCGCTCTGATCGCGCGCGGCGCAACAATCTGTGTTCTGTACAAGGACGGCGCGTCGGGACAGCTTTCCAACTTCGACGAACTACCGTAGGGACGCTTTCACATTCGGGGCTGCTGGGACATGCTAGGCAGAGGCAATCGTCTTGTCGAGAATAGCGCTGGCGAGCAAGACCACCTCAGGGTTGTCGGAGTGTAGCGCCCGAACCAGTTCCCATCCGGCATCTTCGGACTCGTATTGCGCCCACATCGCGCCACACAAGAAAACATAGTCAGTATTCATTGCCTCCTCCTCCTCGGCGCCGCCAACCACGGCGTGTGCTTGCTGTTAGGGTGAATGCACTTCGCGCATAGTCCTACCATATCCATCCGCATTGACAGCGCACGGACTCGCACAACTGGAGCTTGTGCAAGAATGCTTTACAACGAGCGCATGACCTCATCCACATATCTTTCTCCTGCGAGCTAAACTTGCTTGCACCCTGAACTCCGTGTTGCCGGTTCCCTGTGACATCACAGCGGACGGCACGGGATATTCAGCTTGCGTATGCGATACGCCAAGGTCGTCCGTTTCATTCCCAGCCGTGCCGCGGCACCTCTGGGACCCCCGATCACCCAGTTGGATTCGCGCAGGGCCCGCACGACATGTTCGCGTTCGGCCTCTTCCAGAGTGCTCAGCTTCGAACTGGGTTCCTGAACGGTTGCTTGTTTCAGTTCCGCCAGCGGAGCCCGGAGGACAGTCCCTGGGGATAGAATCACCGCGCGCTCAATGAAGTTTTGCAATTCGCGCACATTGCCGGGCCACGAATAGCTGGCAAAGACCTCCATGGCCTGGGATGGAACGGTTTCGATCCGCCGATTCATTCGCCGGGCGTACTTGTCCACGTAATGCCGCACCAGGATGGGGATGTCTTCGCGCCGGTCGCGCAAAGGAGGCACGCACAGCGGGAAGACGTGCAAGCGGTAGTACAAGTCACTTCTGAACTGGCCGTCTTCGACCATCTGCTTCAAGTCCCGGTGGGTGGCCGCGATCACACGTACGTCCACCTGCTGCGTGCGTGTGCTGCCCAGGCGTTCAAATTCGTGTTCCTGCAACACCCGCAACAATTTGGGCTGCAATTCGAGGGGGATGTCGCCCACTTCATCCAGAAACAGGGTTCCCTTGTCGGCCACCTCGAAGCGGCCGGCCTTGCGCATGATGGCGCCGGTAAAGGCACCCTTTTCGTGCCCAAAGAGCTCGCTCTCCAGCAGACCCGAGGGGATGGCGGCACAGTTCAGCTTGACGAACGGCCGGTCGCGTCGGGCGCTCAGATTGTGAATGGCGCGGGCGACGAGCTCTTTTCCCACACCCGTTTCCCCTTGGACCAACACCCCGGAATCGGTCGGCGCCACCACCTCGACCTGCCGCAGCACGCGCTGCAGGGCCGCGCTTCTGCCCACGATTTCCTCAAAGTTCAGCTCGCTGCGGATTTCATCCTCGAGGTAAACCCTCTCCTCGCCAACATTGTCCTTCAGTTTTCGCAGTTCGCCGTGGACCAGCGCGTTCTCTACAGCAATCGCTGCCTGACTCGATACCTGCGCAAGGAAATCGACTTCGTCCTGGGTGTAGCCGGTTCTCTCGCGCTTACTGAGTGCCAGAATGCCCAGAACTTGATCCCGGGTGGCGAGGGGCAGGACGCAGCTATTGCGGAAACCTGCCGCGGCCCATTTCGGATCAGCCTCCACACCGATCTGAACAAGGTCGCCGGCGTGGCCCGCCCAGGGCTTGCCCGTGGAGAAGACACGAGCGCCCTGTATCTCCACCGATGAGTTCACGGCTTCGTCGTCAAGCATCGTGCCCTCTGAGAAGTCGAAAGCGCTGGCGTGCAACCGGCCAGTCTCTGAATCCAGCAGGGCCACAACGGCAACATCTGATCGCATGACCCGCCGGGCGCCGACCGTCACTTTTCTCAGGACGTTGTTAAGCTCCACGGTGGCAACCATGCTCTTTGTCAGGTCGAGGAGCAGCCTGAGCCGGGCATTCGTTACGTCGAGCTCGGATTCGCGGCGCGACGTCTCCAACGGTTGCTCCAATTGCACCTGCGGTAGAGGGCTCATGAAAGCCTGCGGTGTCAGTCCAAACCCAGCGACGCTCATTGTGCATTCCTCCTACTTATTTGGCTGTACTCTGCAAGAAAAATCAGTCGATTCACAACCGATGGGACCCGCTAGATACCGTGGCAGGCGCATGATCCGCTCCCACTCGAGCCAGCACCGGTCGGACATCGAAGTAATAGGGGCAAGCAACTCGGCAGCCTTGCGCCATCCCATCGCCGCGGTGAAGGGGAATCCGTTCTTCTCGTCCCGCTGCGCCCCCAGGCAGTAGCGCATCGCAATCGCAGAACTGAACGCAGCTATCATGAACTGCTGCGTGTACCGAACCGTCCGTCGTCTGCGATTGCCGTCTTTGGTTGCCGTTTTCATTGCTTCATCCGAGAATTTCAGTTTCAAGTGATCCTGGCTACAACAACCGTTGCCACCGCGTTCAGGCGACGTTGCCCGGAATCAGCTCGAACTCTTGCATGAGATCCAGGTCAGTGACCGCATACACCGCGCCGAACTGGTCCTTTCGGATTCGCTGCAGCTTGTGCTCAGCCTTGGCCAACGGAAGAGGATTCCGCCATACGATTTCCAGTGCCATAAGTCCTCCGTTCATGGCCCGCATTGTGGAACCAATTTCGCGGACGGACAACCCCAGATAGAGTCGTGGTGCCGACTATATCGGGAAGCCTGGCGACCTCTCTTGAGCCAAGGAATACCCTCTTAAGGGTGTCAGGACTAACTCATAAGGAGTGCGAGATCTAACTCTTTCGATCTCGAAGGTCGACCCGCTTCCATCCAAAAAGGCGAGCATCGACTGACCAGGCGCCCGGTCCGAGCAGTGCCAGGGCGGCACCGAGGGTTCCCAACAGGATGTAAATCAACGGATCTCCAGTGTGCGAGAAGGTTTTCCACAGGCCAATGGCCGCCACCAGTGTTCCCGCAATGGGGGTCCATAAACCTGCGAGCAGAAGTATTCCCGCACCAGTCGCGAGCACGCACAGTATGGCTAGTTCGATTGGAGGCCCGCCCCACAGTCTTGTGACCCCATGGTCAATTAATGCAATGCCGGTAACCAGGCGCATGAGCAGAAGGCCGGCGCCAGGCAAACCGTGGGCGAATGTGGAGAATAGCCGTCGCACAAAAAAACCCTTGTCTAGGGTAGGAGATTTCCTGATGCGATCGGAAGCCCCAAAAGGGTGGGGCAGTCAACCCTTTAGAGTACCTAGAATTCGATGATGCCGCGCTTCAGCCCGATCATGGCGGCGTGGGTGCGGTCGTTGGCGCCCAATTTGGAAAGGATGCTCTTCACCCGGCCCTTGACGGTTTCTTCGGTGACCGAGAGCTGGTCAGCAATCTGTTTGTTGCCATTCCCCTCGGCAATCAGACGCAGAACGCTGATCTCCGCCGGCGTCAGGGCGTCGTCGGTGGCATGCTCGGCAAGCTGGTGGGAGGCCTCAGGGGCCAGAGCCTTTTTCCCGGCATGGACGGCGCGGATCGTTTCCAGCAGTTCCTTGTGCAAGAGATTTTTCAGCAGGTAAGCCCAAGCGCCCGCTTTGAGGGCGCGCAGAACCTGGACGTCGCCGGTATACGTGGTCAGCACGATGATTCGCGCCTCGGGAAATTCGCCGCGAATCGCGATGATCGCATCGAGGCCGTTCATTTCCGGCATCTGCAAGTCCATCAGGGTGACATCCGGACGGTGCGCACGAAACTGCTGGATGGCTTCGCGCCCATTCGAGGCTTCGCCGACCAAACTCATGTCCGATTGATCAGCGACCAGCCCAGCGATCCCTTGGCGGATGAGGGCATGGTCGTCGACCGCCAGAATCCGAATCGAGCTGCGACCGGCACTCATGACTTCATCTCTGTCCCTTTCCCGGACAACCAGGAACGGCGGCCAGCGGGAGATGTCGCGTAAGCAATCGAGGCGGGAATGGTCAATTCAACCTCCGTACCAGCATCGAGCTCACTCCACACCGTCAGCTTACCGCCCGCCAGTTTGGCGCGTTCGCGCATGCCACGCAAGCCGTAGTGTCCCTCGCGCCCGTCTCCACCCACGACCTTCGGGTCAATGCCCCTTCCATCATCCCGGACGCGCAGCCTGAACTGCTTTTCGTCATAGCGGATTTCGACTTCGATCTTCCGCGCCTGGGCGTGCCGGAAGGCATTGCGCAGCGCCTCGCCGGCCAGCCGGTAGACTTCGTCTCGCAGGATCGGATGCAGATTCCGCGGCGTGCCTTCCACCTGCACCTGAAAGGCGGGAGAGCTCTGGTTGCTTTCATCGGCCGCGAGTTCTTCTCCGAGAGTCCTTATGGCCACGGCAAGATCGTTGGTCTCGACCGTGGATGAGCGCAACCCCTGTACCGCATCCCGGCCCTCGGTGATCGCTTCCGCCGCCTGATCGATCGCGCTCTCCAGCCTTTCTTTGGCTTCGGCCGGACGCTCCGGGAGCAGGTTGCAAACCGCCTGAAAGCGCAGCAACAGCCCGTGAAAACTTTGCAGCAGGGTATCGTGCAGGTCGCGCGCGATGCGTGTTCGCTCGCTGACGCGCTCTTCCAGACGCATGTTGAACTGGTACGCCTGTTGACGCAGCCGGAGTCGATGAAGCGTCCAGAGCAGCGCCAGGAACGCGGCACGCACAGACGCGCGGAACCAGTTCGTCTGGTAGTACGCGGGCGCAATCGCGAAATCCAGCGTCGCGCCTTGCTCGTTCCACACCCCGCCGTTGTTGCAGGCGATGACGCGGAAGCGGTAATTTCCCGGCGATAGATTCGAGTACTCCACGCGGCGCTGGTTGATAACTTCTCTCCAGTCCTTGTCCTGCCCGTCGAGCTTGAATCGAAAATGCACCTTCTCGGGCACGGCAAGGCTCAGCGCCGTGTAATCGATAGCGAGATCGCGCACCCGCGCCGGCAGGCGTAATCCGTGAGAAACACCGTAGGTCTTGCCGTCGGCGGTGATTTGCTCGATGTGCACCGGCGGCGGCAGCTTGTTAACAGGCAGATGACGCGGATCGATGACGCTGACCCCGTCCAGGGGTGAGAACCATATTTTCCCATCTAGCGACTTGGTCACCTTTCGGCTGTAGCGGCCAGCAAAGGCACGACTCCTGACTCCGTCGGAGCTGTCGAAAACCGTGGTCTGGACGCTCCGCTTCGAATCACTCACCCAGGCGTCCAACTCGGAACGCGCAATTCGCACCAGGCCGCAGGGCAGGTTCAACCAGAACGAATGATCGTCGTCTTCCATGACCCATTGAACGGCATCGCAGGGCAGTCCATTCTTGCGGGTCAGTGTTG
Source organism: uncultured Acidobacteriota bacterium (assembly GCA_963733935.1). GTDB lineage: Bacteria > Acidobacteriota > Terriglobia > Terriglobales > Acidobacteriaceae > JAHFUA01. The sequence continues at coordinate 308,195 of CAVTEQ010000015.1, read as the reverse complement.
TGATGCGGCCGCCTTTCACGCGGCTTAAACCGCCCTCCGTCGCTGCCCACACAGCACCGTCCGAACCAAGTTGAAGGTCGCTCACTGAGCCATTGCCCAGCCCGTCAGCGACATTGTAGGAAGAGCGGATCTGGCCATCCCTCAGGTAAGCTATTCCACCGTCAAAAAATCCGAGCCATAGGCCGCCCTGCAACCGATCGGGCAGCAAAGCCACCGCGCCACGCTTGTGTCCTAACTGGGGCCATGGAATTCGATGAACGGCACCCTGCGTCAAGTAGAAAAGGCCCTCGTCGGAGTTGCTGATCCAAATCTTCCCCTGGCGATCCCCCGCGATGGCAAATATGCTTCCGCCCGGAACGCCGCGAAGCCGGGTAAATCGGCCATGTTCGAAGTAGAACACACCGTCAGGAGTTCCAACCCACAGTCGTTCGCGGTCGTCCAGCCCCAGTGATCGAGCAGTGCCTGATAGTCCGCTATTCGGGATTTCCGTTACCGTCGCGCTGATATTCACCTGTCGCTCACCTGTTCGAGCGATTCGGTCCTGGGCGTTCCCTGTGCCGTAAACGGTGATGTGCCCGTTCTCCCATCGATTCAACCCATCCGCCGTGGCAGTCCAAATACTTCCATCCGGGGTCGCTTCCAGCACGTAGACTGCGGAATTCGAAAGACCCTGGTTTACCGAAATTGTCGGCACCGCGAATTCACGAAACCGATCGAGCCCGTCTTGGGTGCTGACCCAAACATTGCCTTCGCGATCTTCAAAAATGCCGGTAATGACATCGCCAGACAGACCGTCGAACCTATCGACCCTGCCTTGATGCAGGTGCAACAAACCTTGCACGGTGCCAACCCACAGACTGCCGTCCCTGCTCCGGAAGAGGTAAGTGGACTTGAACTGCCCGGCGATCCCCGGAAGTGCGTAGTCACGAATTTTCCCACCCACAAGCTGTTTCAGCCCTGCGATCGAACCACTAGCCGGACTCCCGACGCTGGATATACCGGTTGCTATCAAGAGTGCGTCGTTGTCGCCTTCGACGAGTGCCTTGGCCTCAACTGGACCATTGAGAAACCGGTAGTGCTCTGGAGGACCTGGCGCCCATCGCCAAAGACCCGTTTCAGCCGAGACCCACAGATTGCCTTTGTGGTCCTCGTACAAGGCAGATACGGACCCGCCGAAATTCCCGTCTCCGTAGCACTGCATCTTGGCGACTCGGATGGCACAGAGCCTGCCGGGCTCCTGAACGGCCACCCAAACGGTCCCGTTCCCATCCTCCAGGAGCGGTCCGACGGCGTGCCCGGCAACTTCTGGATATCCGGTGAGCTTGCCGTCCTTCCAACTGGCAAGCCCTTTCATCGTACCAACCCAAAGAGTACTGTCGCGCGCAACCAACAGGGCTCGGATGTAATTGCTGGGGAGTTGCTCACCGTTTGCCGGCTGCCACGGGATGGCTTGGACACCATCGAAGCGGAGCAATCCGAATTCCGTGCCCAGCCACAGATAACCATCAGGCGTCTGCGCCATCGAAAAGATGGTGCCCTTGGTGAAACCTTCGCGAATTTTCCACGCGGTGTGCGCGTACTGGCTGACATCGAGTGAGGGATCTAAGGCAAAAGCGCAAGCGCTGGACGCCAACAGGAGGGCCAGCCAGACGACCGCCTTTGTTTGCGCTTTCCCCATGCGAGAAACACCACATTGTAGTCCAGCCCGCATCCCGTGACCCCTTGGCTCACCAAAAGTTGACAATCGCTAGCGCAGGTGTACCTTGGGTGCCGTTGCTTCTCAGTCATAATTCCCACGCTGGTCAGGGGGGCAACAAAGTGGATCGAAAGACGTACGCGGCGTTGAGGCTGTCGTCGCGCGCAGCCATTGGCCTTCTTTCCGTCGCGCTATTCGGCTTGGTGGCAGTTCCACTGTATGCGCAGGTCGCCGGCGCACGCATTGCCGGGACAATCACTGACAGCACGGATGCAGTCATTGTCGGCGCCCAGGTGACCATCAAGAATACGGCGAACGGTTTCACGAGGGAGCTGGTCACAAACAAATCAGGCTTTTACAGCGCGCCGAATCTGTTGCCCGGGCCTTACGCCGTTACGGCCTCAGCGAAGGATTTCAAATCGGAGGTTCGCACCGGCCTCACACTCACGGTTGGCGCAGACGTTGAAGTGAATCTGACCATGGCGATTGGCGCCGCCAACCAGAGTGTTCAGGTGCAAGGCGAGGCACCGGCGGTGGAAACGAACAACGCGACCCTAAGCGCGGTTGTGAACGGCCAGACGGTTCGTGAATTGCCACTCAATGCCCGCGACTGGACTCAACTGGCTGCTCTGGAGCCGGGCGTTGCTCAGATTTCCACCCAGGCCGCACCCACTAACCTCCTCACTCGGGGAAATCGCGGGCTGGGAACGCAGATGACAGTTTCCGGAGGGCGCCCGCAGCAGAACAATTACCGCATTGATGGAATAAGCATCAATGATTACTCGAATGGGGGCCCAGGCAGCGCGCTCGGCAATGACTTGGGAGTTGATGCCATCCAGGAGTTCTCAGTGGTCACCGCAAATGCCCAGGCGGATTACGGCAAAACTTCCGGTGGGGTAATCAATGCCGTTACCCGGCAGGGCACAAATACGCTGCACGGGTCCGTCTATGAATTTCTGCGCAACAGCGCGCTGGACGCGCGGAATTATTTCGATCCGGCCACAATTCCGCCATTTCGGCGCAACCAATTCGGAGCTGCCCTGGGCGGACCAATAAAGAAAGATCGCACCTTCTTCTTCGCAGATTACGAGGGGCTTCGGCAGGACCAGAGTGTCACTCAGCGTGCAGTCGTGCCGACCCGGGCGGCACGCAACGGCCAGCTCGTCGCCGGAACTGTGACTGTCAGCCCCCTCGTGGAACCTTATCTGGCACTTTATCCCCTGCCAACGAGCAACATCAAGGGTGACACCGGGACGTTCACCTCGATAACCCAGCAGATTGGGAACCAGAACTTCTTCACCACCCGAATTGATCATGAGTTTTCTCCTGCTGATCTGGTGCACGGAACGTACATGTTCGACGACAGTACGCTCACCTCACCCGACCTCTTCCAAACGGTCGTGTCAGGCACACTAGTCCGGCGTCAGCTTGCAACAGCGGAATACACCAAAACTTTCAGTCCGGCATTCGTGAGCACCTTTCGGGTGGGGTTCAGCCGCGTGCGCGCCGATGTAATGAAGCCAATAGAGACGCTGCTCCCTTTTGCAGGCGATCCCAGCAACGGATTTGTGCCCGGCAGCCCTGTCGGATTTATTGGGGTAACTGGGCTTTCCAGTTACACGGGCGGACCCGGCGCGGGCGGAGAGGTCAACTACGGCTTCAATTCAATCCAGACCTACGAGGATCTGTTCTGGACCAAGGGAGTTCACTCCTTTAAGTTCGGCGCCAATGTCGAGCGCCTGCAGGACAATGAGCTTGGCACGTCAGCGCCGAATGGAATCTTTAACTTCACGTCGCTGGCGAATTTTCTGACCGACCAGCCGGCCTCATTGAGCGCAGCACTCACCGGGAAAATCGCGCCAGTCGACATGCGTCAAACCATAGTCGGAACGTACTTCGAGGACGATGCTCATCTGGCCTCGAATTTCACTGGGAATTTTGGGCTGCGATATGAGATGGCAACAGTCCCAACAGAAGTGAACGGCCGGCTGACGAATCTGCTCAACCTCACCGACGCTACACCGCATCTGGGCTCTCCGCTTTTCTATAACCCAACGTATCGAAATTTCGAGCCGCGAATTGGATTCTCGTGGGACCCTTTTCATTCAGGCCGCACTGTTGTTCGAAGTGCTTTCGGCATCTACGACGTTCTACCGCTTACCTATGAATTCGGCGTCAGCGCTTACAGCGATGCCCCCTTCTTCCAGCGCGCCACCATCTCGTCAGGACTACCGGAAGGAAGCTTTCCTGCCACCGCGTTCACGCTGCTGACTCCAACTCAACTGAAGTACCAGTACATTGATTCACATCCCAAGCGCAATTACGTGATGAACTGGAACTTTAATATCCAGCAACAATTCGGAAGCAATCTGGTCGCAACGGTCGCATACGTCGGTTCTCACGGAGTGCATCAGCCATTCCAGATTCAGGATATGAACATCGTTCTACCAACCTCCTACACTTCGGCTGAATACTTCTGGCCGACTCCTGCAGGGAGCGGTGCGCGCGTCAATCCCAACGCTGGGCAGATCACCGGGCTTCTATGGAACGGCAGCAGCTTCTATGACGCACTGCAGACCCACGTCATTCGGCACATGACGAAAAGCCTCCAGTTCGGCGCCTCGTACACTTGGGCCAAAAGCATCGATACCAGTTCCGCCTCTGTCGTCGGAGACCAGTTCCTCAATTCCATACAGAACCTGCCCTGGTTCGATACGAGGGTGAACCGCGGACTGTCAGACTTCGATATCCGCCACAATGGCGTGTTCAACGCAATCTGGCAGGTTCCCGGCCCCCATGACGAGGGCGGCGTGCGCTGGCTCGTGGGCGGGTGGCAAATTGGCGGGATTTACCAGGTCAGCAGCGGCCTGCCGTTTACGCCTAAGATCGGAGGTGATCCTCTCGGCTTGCAGACCGCGTATCCGTTTGACTTCCCTGACCGGATATTGGGGCCAGGTTGCGAGTCGGCCGTGAATCCCGGCAATCCGGTGAATTACATCAAGACACAATGCTTCTCGTTCCCCACCCCCGCCACCCGAATGGGAAACGCGGGCCGAAACAGCTTGATTGGGCCTGGCCTCTCGAACCTCGATCTATCCCTGTTCAAGAACAATCACATTAACCGGATTTCGGACAGCTTCAACATTCAGTTCCGGGCGGAATTCTTCAATGTGCTGAATCACACGAATTTCTCGCCCCCCGTCACCAACAACAACTTATTTAGTGCCAACGGAGCCGCGGTAACGACCGCGGGCCTGATTACCAGCACCTCGACATCCTCCCGCCAGCTTCAATTTGCATTGAAACTTGCTTGGTGAATCCGGCGGCGGGTTCAACCCGCTTTATCAGATCGGCGGACCGCGCTCGATCCAACTGGCCCTGAAGCTTCAGTTCTAAACATCCGACGGCACGACGCTCGCATTGCTTGCAGCCTTGCGATCCCCGCAGCGCGTATTTCCCTCTTTCCGCTTGACGCGAGTTCCGTAAATGTGGTATTGTGAGTGTCTGTATATTATCTTTTAGATATAGAACGACAGCCTGCGCTCTTTGACAACCCGGTTGTTGCGGCTCGTCTAAGTTCCTGCCGCTCAAGATTTTGACTGTAAGTCCTGTGAACGCCTGTATTTCCCCGGGGGATATACCGCAAAGTGTTGATTCCAAACGAGGGCACCACCCAGGGGGGGTAGGGGGACGGTAACCGTAACCGCTTAGAACCGTGCTGGATGCGTGGGCTCATGACAAGGGCTCCACTGTCGGGCGCCAGCATCGATAACTGCGCTCCTCGCGCATGTGACCCATGACATCACAGCGGACGGCACGGGATATTCAGCTTGCGGATGCGATACGCCAAGGTCGTCCGCTTCATTCCCAGCCGTGCCGCGGCGCCTTTGGTTCCCCCGATCACCCAGTTGGATTCGCGGAGGGCCCGCACGACATGTTCGCGTTCGGCCTCTTCCAGAGTGCTCAGCTTCGAACTGGGTTCCTCAACGGTGGTTGGTTTCAGTTCCGCCAGCGGAGGCCGGAGGACACTGCTAGGCGACAGAATCACCGCGCGCTCGATGAAGTTCTGCAGTTCGCGCACATTGCCGGGCCACGAATAGCTGGCAAAGACCTCCATGGCCTGGGAGGGAACGGTTTCGATCCGCCGATTCATTCGCCGGGCGTACTTGTCCACGTAATGCCGCACCAGGATGGGGATGTCTTCGCGCCGGTCGCGCAAAGGAGGCACGCACAGCGGGAAGACGTGCAAGCGGTAGTACAAGTCACTTCGGAACTGGCCGTCTTCGACCATCTGCTTCAAGTCCCGGTGGGTGGCCGCGATCACACGTACGTCGACCTGCTGCGTGCGTGTGCTGCCCAAGCGTTCAAATTCGTGTTCCTGCAACACCCGCAACAATTTGGGCTGCAAGTCGAGTGGGATGTCGCCCACTTCATCCAGAAACAGGGTTCCCTTGTCGGCCACCTCGAAGCGGCCGGCCTTGCGCATGATGGCACCTGTGAACGCACCCTTCTCGTGCCCAAAGAGCTCGCTCTCCAGCAAGCCCGAAGGAATGGCGGCACAGTTCAGCTTGACGAACGGCCGATCGCGGCGGGGGCTCAGATTGTGAATGGCGCGGGCGATGAGTTCTTTTCCCGTACCCGTTTCCCCTTGGATCAACACCCCGGAATCGGTCGGCGCCACCACCTCAACTTGCCGAAGCACGCGCTGCAGGGCGGAGCTTCTTCCCACGATCTCCTCGAAGTTCAGCTCGCTAGAGATTTCATCTTCGAGGTAAATCCTCTCCTCGCCAGCACTTTTCCTGAGCCTTTGCAGTTCGCTTTGTACAAGCGACCTCTCCACGGCAATCGCGACCTGGCTGGACACTTGCCTCAGGAAATCGACTTCGTCCTGTGTGTAGCCAATCCCATCGCGCTTGCCGAGGGCGAGAATACCCAGGATTTGATCCCGGGTGGCGAGGGGCAGGACGCAGCTATTGCGGAAGCCCGCCGCTGCCCATTGCGAACCGGCCTCCTCTTCAATTTGGGGGAGATCGTTGGTGCTCTCGCTACGCTTGGTTGTGGAGAAGACACGTGCCCCAAATATCTCTTGCACTGATTCCAGTGCCTCCTCGTCGGCCGTGGTTTCGCCCGAGAAGTCGAAAGCATTCACGCCCAGCCGGCGAGTCTCCGTATCCAGCAGCGCTATTACGGCAGCATCTGATCGCATGACGCGCCGGACGCCGGTTGTCGCGTCTCTCAGGAGATCGCTGAGTTCCCCCGTGGCAACCATGCTGCTCATGATGGCGAGGAGCAGTCTGAGCCGGGCACTCTTCACCTTGCAATCCGATTCGAGATGCGATGTTTCCCACGGCGTTTCCGATTGCACTTGCGGTGGAAGGCTGTGGAGAGGCGCCTCCGTTGTCAGTCCAAATCCGGCTACGCTCATTGTGCGTTCCTCCTCGCTTAATCGTGTCTTGCCCGAAAAATCACTCGTTTCCACGTTTTATTGCCAGGTACCACGATAGCGGCAACGCTAACTTCCATTGCGCTCTCGCTTGATCCACTCGCGAATGTATGCCGGGCAATTCTTAAGCGTGATATCGTTTGCTTCGCAATACCCGAGAAAAATGACTGCATCTCGATTTACGAGAGTTAGGTCTTTTAAGTCCAAAACTATGCGGTGATCGTTGGTTTCTGTTTCGAGCAATGTTTCCAGGTCGGAGATATTCTCCGTGTCTATGCGGCCGCTGAGTTTGAAAACCACCTCTCCGTTCGCTGACCTCTGAATTCTCAGCATCTCCCCCTCGAAAGGACAACAGTTCACAGCTATGGCTGCGTTGCCTCATGCAGCGTTGCCCAGAATCAATTCGAACTCCTGCGCGGTATCCGGGTTGATGACGACATACAAAGCACCGAACTGCTCAGTTCTTACGCGCTGTACAGTTTGTTGGATCTTGGCCAACGGAATCGAATTGCGCCATACGATTTGCAACCTCATGAAATCCTCGTCCCTACATCTCAAATCGGACGCATTATCGAAAAGCAATTTTGGTCCCATTCGTAAGCTATTGAAACGACGACAATTGACGAGGCGGAGAAATGGCGAGTTCTCGCCAATTGGCGAGACTCTATACAAATTTCTTTGAAGATGAAGTCTTAACTTGAGGGATCCGCGGTCTTGAAGCGGTTCTTATTAATCCTTAACGCGCGGATCTTTGATTCCAGGGTAGATCGTGCCATGCCGAGCTTGGCGGCGGCGCCTGACGGCCCGAATACTCTTCCTCTGCTTTTACGCAACGCAGCCTCAATCATTTCTTTCTCCTGAGTGGCAAGCCTTCGAGAAAGATCAAGCTGGAGTGTCGGCTCGGTCGTAGAGGGCTGCCGCGAAAGCCAACTCGGATCTGTCGAGAAGGTCTCAGTCTCACAGACAATGACCGATCGCTGAATGACGTTTTGCAATTCGCGGATGTTACCCGGCCAAGAGTACGACTGAAGCAGATCCAGGGTCTTCTTGTCGATGCGCAGTATTGTCTTACCTGCCTGTCTCGCGTAACGATCAATGAAGTACTCGACCAGCAAGGGAATGTCTTGGGTTCGCTCGCGCAGAGGAGGAACCTCAACCGGAAAAACGTTGAGCCGATAGAACAGGTCGGTACGAAAGGTTCCTGCGGCAATGGCGGCCTGCAAATCACGGTTAGTGGCAGCAATCACTCGAACATCGGTTTGGATCGAACGACTTCCGCCGACGCGCTCAAATTCGTGTTCCTGAAGAACGCGCAACAGAGCGATCTGTGTCTCGACAGGAAGCTCTCCAACCTCATCGAGGAAGATAGTGCCTCCTGCCGCCAATTCGAACCGCCCCAAGCGCAGCTGGGTCGCTCCGGTAAACGCGCCCTTCTCGTGGCCGAACAGTTCCGAGGCAATCAAGTCGCGCGGGACGGCAGCGCAGTTCACACTTACGAAGGCACGGGAGGAACGCCGAGACCGTCTATGAACGGCGCGGGCTACCAGTTCTTTGCCGGTGCCCGTTTCGCCGGTGATGAGAACCGTGGAATCTGTGGCCGCTACCTTGCAGACTTGAGAAAGAACTGCTTTCAGCGCCGGCGAAGCTCCTACAATTTCCTCGAACATCGATGCCTTGTCGATCTCTTCGCGGAGGGCGACGTTCTCCTGTTGCAGTCTCTCCTCAGCTCTCTTGCGGTCATCAATGTCGGTCGCGGCAGCATACCAACGCGTAATCTGTCCCTGTTCGTCGCGCAATGGGTTATAGCGGGCCAAAAACCAGCGGTAACTTCCATCACCTTGGCGCAGTCGCATCTCCAACTCGAAAGCAGTGCCACTAGAGAGAGCACGATCAAAATGACCGGCGGCCCGTTCCCGGTCATCAGGATGAAGGAACTCACCGCGATTAACTCTCTGCAGCCACTCTTCAAGAGTAACGCCCAGGTAATCGAGCAGGATGCGGTTGGCATAAAGACGTTCGAGACCGGCTCCGAATACAGTGGCGTAAGGACGTTCGCGACGGGTTCCGAATACAGCAACCAACTGAGGAGCAAGGTCCAACATCTGCCGGAGCTCCATTTCACTTCTGCGCAGTTCCTCCTCGGCTCGTTTACGCTCAGTGACGTCGATCACGGTGCCCACAAATTCGACGAGATGGCCGGACGCGCTCAGAACAGGATGACCTACGACGTGAATGTCCCTGACGCGGCCATCCAGATGCACGATGCGGTAGTCCGTCTCCCACTCTGCCTTTTCGCGGATAGCCGTCTGGATTAGTTCCCTGAAACCGGGTTGGTCGTCGGGATGAATCCGCAGAAAGAAGTCTTCGAATCGGGGCAAACCACCCTGTGGATCGAAACTCAGAACACGGTAGCATTCCTCCGACCAGTACCCGATATCCTGCTCTGGACTCCATGCCCAACTGCCCGTCTGGCTCAGCCTCTGTGCTTCCGCCAGGTACGCTTCACTGCTCCGGAGGGCTTCCCCGGCCGTCTTGCGCTCGGTGATGTCGGTCACCGCCCCGACAAACTCGCGATTGCCGGATGCATCCTGCACTACATGAGCTAGGGCGTGGACGTGCTTGACTCTCCCATCAGGCAGCAGCAAACGATGGGTATGCTCGAAATGTGTCGTCCCCCTAGAGGCACCATCGATGACCTTCTGAAAGTCGGCCTGGTCCTCAGGATGGACGCGCTGCACTATTGAATCTATCGTTGGCTTAAGCGCGCGGTCGTACTCGAAGATGCGATAGGTTTCCTCTGACCAGACAATCTCTCCACTGTCAGGTTTCCACCCGAAGCTGCCTGTCTGGCTGAGTCCTTGGGCTTCGGCCAGGTAGGCTTCGCGGCGTCGAAGTTCCTGAGTCAGGAGTTCGTGCTCCGTGACGTCTATGCCAACGCCGATGCTTTTGGGCGTGCCGCTGTCAACGACAGGAGTGCCCACGCAACGGATGTATCGAACTTCACCGTCTGGTCGCACAATGCGCTTGGTGACATCAAATCCGGAAGTTTCCATAAGCATTCGCTTCATCAGCGATGCCATGAACTCGCGATCTTGTGGATGGACGAGTGCCAGGTATTCCTCAGCGCCAGGCGCTCCTTTGGCCGGATCAAGACCATATATGCGAAAAAGTCCAAGTGACCAGTGTTCGAAACCCCTTGCAGGGTCAAAAACCCAGCTGCCCATATGGCCGAGGCGCTGCGCTTCTGCCAGATAGAACTCGCTTCTTTCTAATTCATGGGAACTACGGCGGAGCTGTTCTTCGGCGCGCTTGCGATCTTCGATATCGATGCTAGATCCGTACCATTTGATAATGTTTTCATGCTCGTCACGAATGGCGATTTTGTGGTGCAGCATCCAGCGATACTCACCATCGGCTCGCCGGACACGTGCCTCGTGCAAGAAAGGCTCACCACTAGCCAAGGACGCTCGCCACTTTTCAACGATTCCTTCGACATCATCGGGATGAATTGCAGCTGTCCACTTCCAACCCTGCAGATCCTCCAACGACCGACCGAGATACTTCAGCCAAGTTTCATTGAAGAAATCGAGGTACCCGTCAGGCAGGCTGGTGTGAATCAAGCCGGGGGTCGAGTCGATCATGACCCGAAGGTCCGGAGTCCCCGCCAGACTCATGCTCGAGATTCTGGAGTTGGCCATGTTACGCCGACCGACCGCATGCTTACACTTGGCAGCGCCGACCCTAAATCAGGGTTCGATGTGGCAGGTCACAGCGGAGATTCAAAAGCCCAAACGTAAACTCTGTCCAGCATGCAACCGCTTGGAGCCTCCACCCTCAGCAGCCATGGCGCGAAATCATACTCCTGTGGGCAAACTAAGAGAATTGATCACGAAGGAGAATCTCAAGTGGCCACCGTTTTCTGAAGTGCGGGATGCTCTATCCCCTGTGCAATGACTTCTGCCGGCAGCCATCTGCTCGGGGTGTTGGTGCCAACTCCTGACCGTGCTCAGTACGGTTTGATCCATTTCTCCGGCGTTGCTTCCAGGCCCTATCAGCTCCTCGAATCTGACAACACTTCGACAGGTGCCAAGCTGAGCCGATTGGCAGGCGACGATTCGGGCTTCGAAAGTTCAGCGTAGGTCTCGCAAGATCTAATCCTTCAATAGCTTGCGCAGGTGCACAGCTTAGGTCCTGTTTGGAAGGCGCGCTGCACTCTCGTCTCCCGAGGAGAAGGACAGCAATGCGAAAAATTACGTTCATCACCTTCTCCGTCTTGCTGATCGTCATCCGCTGCTTTCCGCAACACGCAATGGTGGCGACTGGCTCGATCCGCGGAGACGTTTTCACCAAAGATGAAGGTGGGGGACATTCCGTCTTGCCAGGTACCCGCGTCGAACTTCGCGGACCAGTGGTTGAAGAGACTCAGTCAGACGCACAGGGAGCCTACGTGTTCGACGCGGTTCCGCCAGGGAACTACAGCCTCAAAGCGAGTGCCACTGGTTTGAGCGCGACCCTGGAGGTCGAGGTCAGAGCCGGCGGAACATCGGTAGCGCCGCTCGAATTAGGCATTGTGGCTGTGACCAGCGCGGTGACGGTCACGGCGAATGACGCTGCTTCCGCCGAGGATTCTGCGCAGTCCACAACCCTCAAGCAATCGACGGTTGAAACAGCTCCGAACCTAACCGAACACTTTGAGAGTCTGCTGCCTCTGGTCCCAGGAGTTGTCCGTGGCCCAGATGGGCGGATCAACATGAAGGGGGCCCGCTCCACGCAAAGCGGGTGGCTGGTGAATTCGGCCAACGTCACCGACCCAGCCACGGGCGGCGAGGCCATCAACCTCCCGATCGACGTTGTTTCCTCGGTCCAGGTGATTTCGAACCCTTACGACCCTGAATATGGGAAGTTCACTGGAGCGATTTCGAGTGTCGAAACCCGCAGCAGCACTTTCGAGAAACTTCACCTTTCCGTCCAAAACCTGCTTCCGCGAGCTCGGGACCGCGGTGGCAGCATCGTTGGAATAGAGGCCTTCACCCCGCGGCTAACGGTTACTGGGCCTCTGGTGAAAGACCAAATTGCCTTCACCCAGTCCCTCGAATACCGCTTCGTTCGCACTCCAGTAGAAAGCCTTCCGCCCTTGCAGCGGGACATGAAGCTCGAGAGCTTCGATTCCTTCAGCCAGTTGGATATGAAGATCAGCGCGAAGCAGACGGCCACGCTCTCCTTGGCCGTGTTTCCCCAAAAGCTCGATTATCTGGGGCTGAATACGTTCACCCCGCAACCCTCCACGCCAGACCTGCACCAGCGTGGGTACCAGGTGTCCATCCAGGATCGTTACGTCACGGACTCCGGCGGGCTACTGAGTTCACAGGTGGCGTATGAGCGCTTCGACGCCGACGTGCTGCCGAACAGTAATGATCCCTACCGGCTGCTGGTGGAAACAACCGAAGGCGGGTTCTTCGACCGGCAGCGTCGGCAAACCGATCGGGTCGAGTGACAGGAACTCTATCAGCCAGGTCCAAAGCATTTCTACGGCACCCACCAGCTCAAGGCTGGGCTCGATTTCTCGCACAGTTCTTACGACGGGCGTCAGGAGTTCATGCCGGTGGACATTGTTGGAACGGCGGGCTACGCGTTGGAGCGAATCGAGTTTGGCGCACCCACGAGCTTTTCGGTCGGCCAAAACGAGATTGCGTGGTTTGTTGGTGATCAATGGAGCGCCTGGTCACGTCTGACGGTCGACTTGGGGCTTCGGTTCGACCGCGACTCGGTAACCGAGGGACCCACGCAGCTCCGCGGGTTGGCTTCACGCTCGCATTGACCGGCGATGGGAAAACTCTGCTGAAAGGCGGTTTTGGACTGTTCTACGACCGCGTGCCTTTGAACGTCCCTGTGTTCCCTCAATTTCCCGGTCGCACGGTTCTGGCGCTCGATCCTACGGGCCAGGTGCTGAGCTCGACAACCTACGCAAACGTGATCTCCGGCGGAGTGCGAAATCCGCGCAGTGAAGCCTGGAATGTCGAACTAGACCGAAAGGTCCTGAACAACCTGCTGGTCCAGCCCAAAATTCACAGTTATGTCTCGGCATCGGACCACTATCCTGTCTCTGTTACGCTGACGTTCGAGTAACTCTTTTTGAAACAATCTACTCGGGCTCAGGTGATCGTCGTGAGAAATCAGCGGTCGTGCTCAGGCGCACTAGCTCCAGCCTGGCTCGCGGCTCGACCATCTGAGTCCCATGAACAGCAGCGCTATTGTCGCAAGGCGCATTTGCGTTCTCCGGTTTGCAGACATAGGACAGCCTGGACAACGGTCACGAGGCTCCGTGGCAGTTGTCAGTCAGGGTGGTTCACTGGAACAACGGTAACTATGCCACCGCAGCCGTGGCCTTGCGCACCGCCAACGACAGCATCACCCGCGTAACGCCGCTGATGATCATGCTCACGCCGACCAAGGTGCCTATCGCCCAGGCGGAACTCGACGGCCATTGGAGGTAGATCATCAGCCCCAACAGAAGGGTAATGATCCCGTCAACCAGCACCCAGCCTGATCCTCCCACTGAGCGCATCTTGAAAAACATAACGATGTTCAAGATGCCTTCAATCAGGAAGAGCGATGCCAGCAGTAAAGTAAGCGATGTCACACCGAGCACTGGATGCATGATCAGGTATCCACCGAACAACACATACGCGAGCCCGACTAACAGCTTCCAGATCAGGCTGCCAGCTCGGTGGGCCGAAAAGGCGAGGATCAGGTGGACTACGCCTGCCAAAATGATGAGCCAAGCCAGAACCACGCTGACCGCCACGGCGGCGAGAAAGGGCGAACCGACCGCCAGCATGCCGAAGACAATCAGCAAGACGCCCCACACGGTTGACCATGTTGAAGCGTGGTGCGCGATCTGGGCCGGAGTGTAGTCTGTCATAAAGACCTCCTTAAGAAGACGGCCTAAGCGTACATGAAAAAAGACAATTTGGGGCGAGCTCATCGCTCGGTACAATGCCAGTTATTCGGCTTTGAGAAAAAGCGCGCCCAGCGGAGGCAAGGTGAGTTCAAGCGAGTAAGGGCGTCCATGGACAGGTCGCAGCTTCGCATGTACACCTCCAAGGTTTCCCATTCCACTGCCTCCGTACTCCCTTGCATCACTGTTTAGCAACTCTCTCCAGAACCCTCCCGAGGGAACTCCCACCAGATAGCCCAACCGCGGCACCGGAGTAAAGTTGCACACCACCACAACCCGGTCCTGCGGAGACTTTCCTTTCCGGAGCAGCGAAATCGTGCTGTTCTCATTGTCGTTGCAGTCAATCCACTCGAAACCAGCCGGGTCGTTGTCGAGTTCGTGCAGAGCCGGATATTCTCGATAAACCTGGTTCAACTGCCCGACCCAGCGTTGCAATCCGCTGTGGACCGGATACTTGCAACAGATGCCACTCCAGGCTGCTATCATGCGCCCACTCTCGCACCTGTCCGAACTCGTCTCCCATGAACAATAACTTCTTTCCCGGCTGCGCGTACATGTACCCGTAGAGCAATCGCAGGTTGGCAAACTTCTGCCATTCATCGCCCGGCATTTTTCCGATCAGCGACCCCTTCCCATATACGACTTCGTCGTGCGAGAGCGGCAGCACAAAGTTTTCTGTGAACTGGTAAAGCGTTCGAAAGGTCAGCTTGTTGTGGTGATACTTGCGATGGATAGGATCGTGCTGGAAATACTCCAGCGTGTCGTGCATCCATCCCATATCCCACTTCAGACCAAAGCCCAGCCCACCGACATAGAGCGGCCGCGACACCATCGGCCATGCCGTCGACTCTTCCGCGAAAGTCTGAATATCAGGATGCTCGGCATACGCTTCCTGGTTGAACTGCCGCAGAAAATCAATGGCCTCCAGATTCTCGCGACCTCCGTATTGGTTTGGAAGCCACTCGCCCGGCTTGCGCGAATAGTCCAGATAAAGCATGGAGGCCACCGCGTCTACTCGTAATCCATCGGCATGATATCGATCCAGCCAGAACATCGCGCTGGAGATCAGAAAACTGCGCACCTCGTTCCGACCATAGTTGAAGATGTCGGTTTTCCAATCCGGATGAAATCCCCGGCGCGGGTCTGCATGCTCGAACAGGTGGGTGCCGTCAAAATACGCCAGGCCGTGAGCGTCGGAAGGAAAGTGCGAAGGCACCCAGTCGAGGATCACTCCGATGCCATGCTGATGCAGGCAGTCGACCAGGTACATGAAATCCTGCGGGGTGCCATATCGTGATGTCGGTGCGAAGTAGCCCGTTGTTTCGTATCCCCACGAGCCATAGAAGGGATGCTCCATGACCGGCAAGAGTTCCACATGCGTGAAGCCCAAGTGCTGCGCATATTCGGGCAGATATGCACGCCAGTTCACGATAGGTTAGCGGCCGATTGTTCTCCTCCGGTACGCGTCTCCACGACCCCAGGTGAACTTCGTAAATCGAAATCGGCGCCGACAAAGAGTTTCTGGTCTGCCGCTTGTCCATCCACTCTTTATCGGACCATTGATAATCCAGGTCCCAGATCACGGATGCCGTGCTCGGCGGCTTCTCATGCCACACGCCAAAGGGATCCGCTTTGTCGACAACATAGTCCTGGTAGTGGGAGTGGATGCGAAACTTGTACAAGTCCCCCTTTTTTGCTTCCGGGACAAGTCCCTCCCAAATCCCGGAATTCCCGCGAGGGCTTAATCGGTGCTTGCGGTCGTCCCACTGATTGAAGCTGCCGATTACGCTGACCTCTCGCGCGTTCGGCGCCCACACGCTGAAATACGTTCCCGGCGTGTCGCCCTGATTTCCGAGGTGAGCGCCCAGCTTGTTGTAGGCGCGAAAGTGACGTCCTTCGTTAAAAAGATACAGGTCCTGCGCGGTCAGCAGGCGGACATCAGAACGCGTGCTGGGAACTGGGCTATCAACAGTCTCTGTCATTGAGGGGTTACCGGTGACGATGGTGTGGCCGATTTGACCGGGCTTCTCTCGTCACTCAGCCAGGAATTAGCTTTGTCGCGGTCGGTATCATTCAGCGTCTCGAGCCTCCCGGCAACCTTTGGTGGCGTTGGGCTTTGGATATCCTAATTGCATGGCTTGCCCACTCCCATTCTGGACGCCAGTCTCTACTGCACCTGCCCAGGCACCGGAATTCCATCATGCCTCCGCCGCACTGCGGGCAAACCAGGTTGATGATGGCGGAGATCATGCATCCGTCAGGTTCTTTGGCCGCTGCTGCAATCATACCCATGTTTGCTCTCCTAACCGCGCCGAATGCTCCTGTAAGAGGAATGCCAAGTGGAACCATGCGAGGCGCAGCCAAGAAATGCGTACGACGGTAAACTTGCCGCGGGTGTTTGCCGCTTTCCAAGCGCTCCGCGCTGGTTTGCTACGGAGCTCGTCTGGCCACCTACCGGCTGCCGCCTCGCTTAGCGCATAACAGCAATCGCAATGCCAAATGGGAGACGTGAGACAGAATTGCCAAACGGATGAGCCTTCTTTTGCGGACAAATGGATTCTGTGCGTGGCAGTGCTGCCTCAGGTCGGAATCTTGAATGCTCAGAAAGAGGCAGGCTGGAGGGATATAATCCCGGCACAAGGGCCCGCACTACTAAGCAGAAGACCTCGCTCGGATCGTGAGACTGTTTGATCCACCGTGAGTGGGCTCCCGGTCATGAGGTGGTGGCAGTACGGGCACTGTAATCGCAGCGGAGAGGAGCAATGCATGCTGAAAGTAGTGAGCGTGATCCTTCTGTGTCTATCGACTGTTTCGGCTTTTGGTCAATCCGCCCCTAAGTACCAGGTGGCCACGATCACTGCCGTCAAACCTCATCAGTCTGCGGGCGAGGCCCGTTCTGATGCCACCAGCTACGACGTCTCACTGAGAGTCGGCGACACCCTCTACGTGGTGCTATACACGCCACCGCTCGGCATGAACACCGTGAACTATGCTGCCGGACGCGAAGTTCTGGTTCTGGTCGGGAAGAAGACGATTACGTACAACGACCTATTGGGGCAGTCGTTCGAAGTGCCGATCGTGAGCCGAAAGCCGGCTACCGAGGCCAAGCAGTCCAAGTAATCGGTGAAAGCAGCGGGGTGTTGGCTTTTTAGGTAAGCAGGCGCGGCTACCTGGAGTCCCATTATGCTTAGCGCTGCCTCGGGTGCCTGTCACTTGCCAAATTATTGTCGCGTCGGGACCTTGACGGTTTGCGGTCCCGTCGTGGCTAGCTCCACTAAGCCGCTCACGTTGGGCTGCTCTCCCGCCTGGTGCACTCCCTGGGGATATGGAACCTTAAATGCTTGAAGCATCAGGTACGAACTTGGTTGGGCCCCTCGACAATGGAAGAGATCCCGGAGGAGTCGGCCTTGGAGAGAAAACATGAATAGCAGCCCTGCTCCGTCGGAACGAACGCCGGATGCTCACTTCCTGATTGGTCGGACACTAGCGTGTCTGATGCTGTCGGTTTGGTTCAGCATGGCCCTGATTGCGCAAAATCCCCCCGGAGCAGAAAGTTCGGCCGCCGGTTCTACGATGCGCGTCACCCATGTGTTGGGTCTCGAAGGTATCTCGAACAACGCCACCGGCAACCTTTCAATTCAACAAAATGCCCTGCAATTCCAGAAGGGCGAAGGCCCTGCCGTTCAGGTAAGTATAGATTCCATCCAGAACATCTTTCTTGCCGAGGACGACAAGCAGGTCGGCGGCACGTCGATGGCAGTGGCCAGGACCGCAGTTCCGTTTGGGGGTGGACGAGTAGTTGGCCTCTTCTCGCACAAGAAGTACGACACTCTTACCCTGGAATATCTGGACACCAATGGCGGATTTCACGGAGCCATTTTCCAGTTAGACAAAGGGCAGGGGCAGGTCCTCAGAGATGAACTGGTGGCCAAGGGTGCACATGTCACCCAGGCAGAGGATCAACCCGCGAAACAAAGCACTCCGGAGGCCGAGAATGAAAGCAAATAAAAGAGTCTGCTCTGGGGCCCTTGCCAGCGTGGTCCTGATGATCCTCCTTACATGGCTGCCCCAGCTACCTGGCCAGACCACGGCGCCGTCCTCTTCCGAGCGCAACATCTCCGGTGCTCCGCAGTGGAGCGTGCAGGTGGACAGAGTTGGCCCTGGCGGTGTGAATCTTGAGCCCGCTTTCAGAATCGCTATCTACGAGAACTTGCTGCATGAGCTCCCCACCACGAAGCGCTTTAAAGAGGTGCTTCGCAGCGGTGATCGTAGCGCTAGCGGCGTTCCCGACCTGCTGATTCTGAAAACAACAATAGAGAAGTACACACCAGGCAGTGAGACTCGGCGCGCCGTTACCACCGTGAGCGGGGCTACCAAGTTGAACGTGCGCAGCCAGCTCTGTACACGAGACGGCCAGGTCATTCTGGAACAGTCCGTCGACGGCAACGTCCGGTTTTTCGGAGGCAACTTGCGAGCCACTCATAACTTGGCCCGCAATGTAGCCAATAAGATCAAGCAGTCAACCCTGCCACAGGCTACGCTGCCGCGTCACGAAGAGAGGAACGAGGGTGCCACTGTTTCCACGATCGCCGCGATGCTTCGGTTTGCACAGGAGCCAAACGGTGAGTTGGATTGATGGGAGGAGTCACAACGTGCGGGGAGTAAACATGCCGATGGCGAGTTCCAGAATCAAGTCCTTTCTCATGGGCGCGTGGGAAGAAGGTTCTGACGATCGACCACCAGGATTACACCGTGAATGGAGCGAAGTACGGCGGTGAGGCGGCAAGGGCCCAGCAGGCCCTCGCACGATACGAAATTGTTGCCAAGTAGGGCGGTTGGCGCAACGGGGTTCCGAACCGGTGGAATATGCAGGAGTCGAACGTACTTACGGGAATGTCTGAACTGTCATCCGGCTCCGGGGATCTGCTAACCCTTCGCAATGTCCTCATGTGCACGGATTTCTCGGACTGTTCCACAAGAGCCCTCGTCTATGCGCTGGGAATCGCTAGTCGATACCAAGCAGAATTGCACCTCTTCCATGGTATCGACCCGACACCCTACAATGTGGCGGAGCCGGGCGCAATTCATACCGCCTGCGACGCGGCCTGGCGTGACCTGCGAAACATGGAGTTGGACCTCCGCAGCAAGGGGCTGGCGAAGAATGTCGAAATCAAAGTTCTGGTCGAGGTTGGAGATCTAGCGGCGATTCTGCCCCAACTTACCGAGCGCCTCGATCTTGGTCTGATCGTCGTAGGCACGCATGGGCGGACTGGCTGGAGGAAGCTGGTCCTCGGATCGGTTGCCGAAATAATTGTAGATCACGCTTCTTGTCCAGTTTTCGCGGTGGGGCCTTCCGCTGATCGGACCCGATTGCAGCAATTTGGACCTGAAAATATTTTGTTGGCAAGCGACACTTCCAACCACTCCAAACTGGCGGAATCCTACGCTTTCTCGCTCGCCCGCAAGTACAGCTCTCGGCTGAGTGCAGTGGATGTGCTGGAAGACCGATCAGGACTGGTTCGCGCACAGGTGTCCCAGGTCGAATGGTGCAAACCTGAGTCGACGGCTACTATTCTCGAGCAACAACTAACCAGCCCTCCCCAATTGTTAACCGAGATCGGCACGCGTAGTGACCTCATCTTGGCGGTAGCGGATCACACTGCCGCCGACATGATGGTGTTTACCGTACCTGCAACCCAAAAATTTACCGATCGCTACCTGTCTACAAGTGCGTATCAAGTGGTGTGCGGCGCCCCATGCCCGGTTTTAATTGTGCATGCTCAGTAGCGGTGCGTATTGGTAACTCAGTTGCCTCAGTAGCAGTAGGATAAGGGAGACCTGAACTGACCGTCCGACCATGAAAATTCTCGTGCTCAACTCGGGTTCCAGCAGCCAAAAAGCCTGTCTGTACGAAATTGGCGAGACTCTTCCGGACCATCCGCCGGCCTGCCTGTGGGAAGGGAAGATCGAGTGGGGTGGCGATACTGCCACGATTGCGGTGAAGAACTCAAACGGGATTGTCCAAGAAGAACAACTGACGGTCTCGTCACGCGAGCAGGCCATTCGGCATTTATTGAGAACGCTGTTGACCGGGAAGGTGATCGCTTCCGCTTCCGACATCGATGCTGTGGGACACCGCGTGGTCCATGGTGGCCCGCATTTCGAGGATCCCGTGGTAATCACGCCCGAGGTGTACTCGGCGATTGCCAGCGCGTCCGAGTTTGCGCCCTTGCACATTCGCGCCGAACTAGAGGGCGTGAAGATTGTGCAGAATCTTCGGGCCACGGTTCCGCAGGTGGCGGTTTTCGACACCGGCTTTCATCGCCAGATGCCGCTCTCCGCGGCAGTCTATCCTGGCCCCTACGAGTGGTTCGAGAGCGGGATTCGCCGCTACGGATTCCACGGCATCAATCATCAGTACTGCGCCGGACGTGCCGCCCAGTTGCTGGGTAACCCGAAGTCACTCAAAGTGGTGAGCTGCCACCTGGGCAATGGGTGCTCCGTGACGGCCGTTCAGGACGGCCGTAGTCTCGATACCACGATGGGATTCACCCCGCTGGAGGGTTTGATGATGGGGACGCGTTCGGGCTCTGTGGACCCCGGAATTCTGACTTTCCTGATGCGCCAGGGCCGGCTGGATGGCCAGGAGATCGACGATGTGCTGAATCGGAAATCGGGCCTGCTCGGTATCTCGGGCCTTTCGAGTGACATGCGCGAGATCCTCGCCGGCATTCAACGAGGTCACGAGAGGGCGAAGCTGGCATTCGACATCTACGTGCACCGTCTGCAGGCAGCGATAGGTGGCATGGCCGCCGTGCTGGGAGGAATTGATGCGCTGGTGTTTACCGCGGGAGTGGGCGAGAACTCCCCCGAAGTGCGAGCCGCGGCTTGCGGCACAATGGAATTCCTGGGCGTGAAACTGGATCGAGAAAGGAACGCACGGCCTTCTCTCGACGCGGATATTTCTGCCGCAGATTCCAAGGTCCGCGTCCTGGTGATTCGGGCGGAGGAAGATTGGGCCATAGCAGCCGAATGTTGGAAGCTCGTGCGCGCAGCCGCTCCAGTGGGTACAACGGACTGAAAGCAACGCCCGAAAGGGTGTCGGAGACCTCGGGGACCTCACCTGTCACTTGCCAAGCTCTTGTCACCACCTGTTTCGACACGCTATGCGCGGAGAACACGTTTGTCGTCCGTAGGAGCCTGTAACTAGCTCTCGTGACGATGCGGCTCGATTCCTGGGTGAGCAGGGTGCGTTGGAAGGTTGAATGCTTAGATTCCACAGGATGACCAGATCGGACAACCGAAATCAAGCGTTAGGAGAGCGACTGCATGAGTGAAGTTCTTCCAGTGGTTTATCTAGCGCGGCACGGTGAGACGGCATGGACTCTCTCGGGCCAACATACCGGTCTTATCGACTTGCCTCTGACCGCCAACGGCGAACGCAACGCCCAAAGGCTTGGGGAGCGGCTGAAGGGGCTGAAATTTGCCAAGGTGTTTACCAGCCCATTGCAGCGCGCGGCACGAACCTGCGAACTGGCCGGATTTGGATCCGTGGCCGAAACCGATCCTGACTTGGTGGAATGGAACTACGGTCAATATGAGGGGAAGGTCTTGGCCGAGATCCTTCGAGAACGTCCGGACTGGCAAATCTTCCGCGACGGCTGCCCGGGAGGCGAATCACCGGCACAAATAAGCGCGAGGGCGGACCGGGTGATCCAGCGGGTCCGCACAATTGCCGGAAACGTACTGCTGTTTTCCAGCGGCCACTTTCTTCGGGTTCTGGCTTCCTGCTGGCTAGCGGTCGGTTCGGGATGTGCAGGCAAGTATTTGCTGCTGAGCACAGCGAGCCTGAGCGCGCTCGGTTACGAGCACAACCTTTCCCAGCCGGTGATTCGGCTTTGGAATGACGATCATCACGTAACCGCGTGAGTCGACCCGTTTGGCCGGCGAGAAGTTTCTTAGTTTCTGGGTCTTCAATGCAACCGACCTCATCTAAGACAGACTACAAGGATCTCCAATGAGCACAAAGAGTGTGGTGCAGCCGAAGTTCGTAACCTTAGCCCCCACGACAACGAGTTCAGCCAGATTTTCCGAACTTCTCCAGCAGTACGGATGCGGCCCGATTCCGTTTGTCGGGACGGAAAACGCGTTCTACGAACGGCACCTGGTTTTTGACAGGGCGATCGATCCGAAGGTGGCAAGCGCGCGTGAGCGCTTTGAAGCGTTCTCCCGTTCCGTACGCGACGTCCTGGCGCAACGCTGGGTGCTGACGAAGAAAACCTACGAACAGCAAAATGCCAAACGTATTTACTACCTTTCTCTGGAGTTTCTCCTCGGGCGTTCGTTGGCCAATAACGTTACCAACCTTTTGCTCGATCCCGTTTTGGCGCATGCAGGTTCAACAAAAAGGAATCGATTGGCTTGAACTGGTCGAGCAGGAACCAGATGCAGGCCTGGGGAATGGAGGCTTGGGCCGGCTCGCGGCCTGCTTCCTCGACTCGATGGCCACGATGCAGCTCCCAGCTACCGGCTACGGTCTGCGCTACGAGTACGGCATGTTCAAGCAGACCATCGTGAATGGCTGGCAAAAGGAGAGCCCCGATAATTGGCTTCGCGACAGCGATCCCTGGGAGATCGCTCGGCCGCACGAGCAGGTAGAAGTCAAGATGAACTGCACCTTTCAACTGCGGGGCGGTGACTTCCAAGTGATCCCAGGCCGGCCGTCGAGCCTGATCGGCATACCCTTTGATCGTCCGGTCGTGGGTTACGGGGGAAAGACGATTAACACTCTTCGGCTCTGGGCCGCGGCGGCGCCGGATTCCTTCGATTTCGAGGAATTCGGCAAAGGCGACTTCGTGGGCGCGCTGGGGGAAACTCTCGAGGCGGAATCCCTAACGCGGGTGCTCTATCCCGACGATTCCACAAGCCGTGGGCAAGGACTGCGCTTTCTGCAGGAGTATTTCCTGGTCGCGTGTTCACTGGCCGACCTGGTGCGCCGCTTTCAGCGGCACAACGCGGATTGGGACAAGCTGCCCGAGAAGGTCGCCATCCAACTCAATGACACGCATCCTTCCATGGCGGTTGCTGAGTTAATGCGAATTTTGCTGGACGATGCGCGCCTGGGATGGGACCACGCCTGGGACCTCACGAAGAGGACGCTTGCATATACCAATCACACGTTGCTACCCGAGGCTCTCGAGAAATGGCCCGTGGCGGCGTTCGAGATGGTTCTTCCGCGGCATCTGGAAATCATCTACGAAATCAACCGGCGGCTCCTCGACGAAGTCCGTACTCGCTTTCCGGGCGACGAGGGGCGTGTCGAGCGTGTGAGCCTGGTGGAAGAGGGCAGCCAGCGCAAGATCCGCATGGCCAACCTCGCGATCGTCGGCTCGCACAGCACCAATGGAGTTGCTGCGATCCACTCCAAGCTATTGCGGACAATGACGGTCAAGGACCTGGCCGAAATGTATCCTGAGCGTTTTAGCAACAAAACCAACGGGGTCACGCCGCGGCGCTGGTTGCTGGAAGCCAATCCCGCGTCGGCCCGTGCAATTACGCAAGTCATCGGCGAAGGTTGGATCACCGACCTGAGCCAGCTCAAGCAACTGAAGCCGTTTGCCGAAGACAAGAGCGCTCGTGAATTGTTTCTTAGCTCAAAGCACGAGGCCAAAGTCCGGTTTGCCAATTGGCTCAAATCGACGTCGGGGCAGATCGTGGACCCGAATACGATCTTCGACTGCCATATCAAGCGCATCCACGAATATAAAAGACAACTGCTCAACGCGCTGCGAATCGTGGTGGTTTATAACCAACTGCGGGAGAATCCGAACACGGAGATGGCGCCGCGCACATTCTTTTTCGCCGGCAAAGCGGCGCCAGCTTACCGCTTGGCCAAGCTGATCATAAAGTTCATCAACAACCTGGCAGACACGATTGACGATGACCCTGCTGTACGTGGCCGCATCAAGGTTGTCTTTTTGCCGGAGTACAACGTTTCGCTGGCCGAACGGCTGATTCCGGCCAGCGATGTCTCCAACCAGATCTCGACTGCCGGCTATGAAGCCAGCGGCACGAGCAATATGAAGTTCATGATGAACGGAGCCTTAACGGTGGGAACGCGCGACGGCGCCACCATCGAAATGGCCGAGGAGGCCGGGGAAGAGAACTTTTTCCTGTTCGGCCTCACCGTACAGCAGGTCGAGAATAGCCGCTCCTGGTACAGTCCTTACTGGCACTATGAAAATGAGCCAAAGACTCGAGCGGCTCTGGACCTGATTTTCTCTGACTACTTCAGCCGAAACGAACCAGGAGTGTTCGCTCCGTTGCGCGATACCCTCCTGACGCAAGGCGATTACTACATGCACCTGGCGGACCTGACCTCCTACTGCCATGCGCAGGAACAGCTCGGCGCCCTGTATGCCGATCCTGGCGCATGGGCGCACAAAGCAATCCTCAATGTAGCAAGCTCCGGGAAGTTTTCGAGCGACCGCACCATTGCTCAATACGCCTCTGAAATCTGGAAGGTGGAACCATGCCCAATACTCTAGAAACACGGTCAATCGCACTTGAAACTGGCGGAATGACGGTTTCCCCGCTCGCAGGCAAACCTGCTCCCAAGGATCTGCTGGTGGACGTGGCGCGCCTGGAGAAAGAATATTTTGAGCGGCGGCCCGACGTGAATGATCCCAACCAGCTCGTTAGCTTCGGTACCAGCGGACACCGCGGCTCGCCTCTGCACGGCACATTCAATGAAGCGCACATCCTGGCCATTACCCAGGCGATTTGCGACTATCGGCGTGAGCAGGGCACGGATGGCCCACTCTATATGGGGAAAGACACGCACGCCGTGTCCGGGCCCGCACAGCGCACCGCACTCGAGGTGCTGGCGGCGAACAACGTGGAGACGATCATCCAGCAAGGAGACGGGGTGACTCCGACTCCCGTCATCTCGCGAGCCATACTGGTTTACAACCGCGGCCGCAAAGAACACCTTGCTGACGGCATCGTGGTTACGCCATCGCACAATCCGCCGGAGGATGGAGGCTTCAAGTACAACCCCACCAACGGCGGCCCAGCCGATACCGACGTGACGCACTGGGTCGAAACCCGGGCAAACGAACTGCTGCGAGCCGGGAATGCAGGGGTCAAGCGAGTTCCGTTCAACAAAGCCATCCAGGCCGCGTCCACCCACCAGGAAGATTTCATCATGCCGTACGTTCGCGACCTCAAGAACGTCGTCGACATGGATGCGATTCGCGCCGCCAAACTCAAGCTTGGCGTGGACCCCCTGGGCGGGGCCGCGCGGCCGTATTGGGAGCCGATCAACTCCATTTACGGGCTGGACATCGCCGTCGTAAATCCAACGATCGACCCGACGTTTTCTTTCATGACGGTCGATCACGACGGCAAGATTCGCATGGATTGTTCCAGCCCGTATGCGATGGCCCGGCTCGTCGGGCTGAAAGACAAATATCAGGTGGCTTTCGCCAATGATACGGACGCGGACCGCCACGGGATCGTCACGCCAGTGGCGGGTTTGATGAACCCGAACCATTACCTCGCGGTGGCTATTCGGTATTTGCTAACGCACCGCCCACAGTGGCGTCAGGATGCAGCCGTGGGAAAGACCCTGGTGAGCAGCAGCATGATCGATCGGGTGGTCCAAAAGCTAGGCCGCCAGTTGCGCGAAGTGCCAGTGGGCTTTAAGTGGTTTGTGCCAGGACTGGTTGACGGTTCGTACTGTTTCGGCGGGGAAGAGAGCGCTGGCGCCAGTTTCCTTCGCCTTGACGGGACGGTTTGGACCACCGACAAGGACGGGCCAATCATGGACCTGCTGGCGGCTGAAATCACCGCCCGCACGGCCAAAGATCCCGGCGAGCACTATCGCGAACTGACGGCGGAGTTCGGCACTCCGTACTACACACGCATCGATGCGCCTGCCACCCCCGAGCAGAAATCGCGATTGCAAAAGCTCTCGCCTGACGCGGTAAAGGAGTCGGATCTGGCGGGCGAGCCAATCACCGCCAAGCTGACCAAAGCGCCGGGCAATGATGCTCCCATCGGCGGACTGAAAGTCGTGGCGAAGAGCGGCTGGTTTGCGGCCCGGCCTTCGGGCACGGAGGACATCTACAAGATCTACGCTGAAAGCTTCAAGAGCCAGGCACATCTGAACGCGATCTTGAGCGAAGCCCAGGAGATGGTGAGCAATGCACTCGGTTCCTCCGGAGCGAAGTGATGAGCGCAACCGGCGGGCCAACGGGTGTTCCGCCCTTTCCGCCCGACTACCGCGCTTCCGGCTTGCTGCTGCACGTCACCTCTCTGCCCTCGCCGTATGGCATTGGTGATCTGGGACCGTCGGCGTTTTCGTGGGTTGATCGCCTGCATGATTCTGGCCAGCGATGGTGGCAATCGCTGCCGCTTGGCCCGACCGGTTACGGAAACTCGCCGTATCAATCCCTGTCATCCTTTGCCGGCAACGGCCTGCTGATCAGTCCGGGGGCCCTGATCTCGGACGGGCTGCTACAGGCGGGCGATTGTGAGTATCACTTTGCTGCCGACGTGGTCGACTACGACTCTGTCATCCCATTCAAGCACCGGCTGTTTGAAAAGGCGTGGGCAAACTTCAAAGCAGGAGAGCGCAAAGACTTGCAGCCTGCCTATGAGGAGTTCTGCGCTCAGCAGGCAAATTGGCTGGAAGACTATGCTCTATTCCGAGCGCTGAAAGCCAAGTATGACGGTGCGTATTACCTCGAGTGGCCGGTAGAGTTAGTCCAGCGCAGACCAGATGCTCTGGCCAAGGCGCGCCGGGAGTTGGCGAGTCAAATCGATCAGGTTCGCTTTGCACAATTCCTGCTGTTCCGCCAGGGTGATCAACTCAAGGAGTATGCCCATGCCAAAGGCGTAGGCTTGATCGGCGACCTGCCCTTTTTCGTTTCCCCGGATTCCAGCGATGTTTGGGCTAACCCGGAGTTATTTCTGCTGGATGAGCAGCGTCGGCCGCGCTTCGTCGCCGGGGTTCCTCCCGACTATTTCAGCGCGCAGGGACAGTTGTGGGGCAATCCCGTCTACAACTGGGACGCCCTTCGTTCGACTGGTTATCGGTGGTGTATAGACCGGCTGCGTGCGCTGCTGGCTCACGTGGATGTGATTCGCCTGGATCACTTCCGCGGGTTCGCGGCCGCGTGGCACGTTCCTGCCGGGGCAGCAACGGCTCAGTCCGGAGAATGGGTGCCGGGCCCGGGCGCTAGCTTCTTTCAAGCAGTACAAAAAGAGCTGGGCCGCCTGCCGTTCATCGCCGAGGATCTGGGTGTGATTACGCCCGACGTGCGGGCACTGCGTGACCAATTTCACGTGCCCGGGACCCGGGTGCTGCAGTTCGCCTTCGACGGCCATGCCGACAATCCCTATCTGCCGCACAATTTTGTTCACCAACACGGTCGTGTATACCGGTACGCATGACAATCCCGACCACTCGCGAATGGTACGACGAATTGCCGGACGACCAGCGGCAGAACTTCTGGAATTACCTGAAACGCACGCCGGGGGAGAGCGTCGAAGCGGCTCCGGCGCTGATGCGCCTGGCATGGTCGTCGGTAGCCGCGTTGGCCATTGCTCCGTTGCAGGATCTCCTGAACCTCGGCAGGGAAGCGCGGATGAACGTGCCCGGTCGGGCCGATAGGAACTGGCGCTGGCGTTGCACCGACAAAATGTTAGCGGTGTCCGCGTTTGAATGGCTGCGCGAGCTGACTGAAAGCACGAAGCGCGCGGTCAGTATCGAGAATCTGCGCACTAGCCGCGTCACCAAGGCGGCTTCGTGAATGCCAGCTTCAGCGAATCAGACTGATCGAAGAGTCCGTTACGCGGTCGTGGGGCTCGGCCATATCGCGCAGGCAGCCGTCCTTCCAGCTTTTGCGCATGCGCAGGAAAACTCCGAGCTGCGAGCCCTGGTCTCAGGCGATTCCGCCAAATTGAGGGAGCTAAGCGAGAGGTATCAGGTACCACGAACATATTCATACGAACGGTATGAGGAGTGTCTTCACAGTGGAGAAATCGACGCTGTCTATATCGCGTTGCCCAATAGCATGCACTGCGAGTACTCCGTGGCTGCCGCGCAAGCGGGAATTCACGTGTTGTGTGAGAAGCCCATGGCTGTCAGTGCAGCCGACTGTGACTTGATGATTCGGGAAGCACGCCAGAATCAGGTCAAGCTGATGATCGCTTATCGTATGCAATTTGCACGATCGCACCTGGCGGCCATTGGAACTGTGGCATCCGGCCAAATTGGCAATCCTCGCATCTTCAATTCAGTCTTCAGTTTTCAAGTTAAAGAAGGAAACGTGCGCTTGCAGAAGGCCCTGGGCGGCGGCCCCCTGTATGACATTGGGATCTATTGCATCAACGCCGCTCGCCACCTGTTTGGCGAGGAACCCCACGAAGTATTTGCGATGAATGCGAGCCTAGACGATCCGAAATTTCGCGAAGTGGCGGAGAGTACCAGTGCGACACTCCGCTTTTCCGGTGGCCGGCTGGCAACGTTCACCTGTAGTTTCGGGGCCGCACGCGTGTCGGCCTATGAAGTGGTGGGAAGCAAAGGAGTTTTGCGATCGGATCCCGCGTATGAACGGGCGGGCATGTCCAAGCATTATCTCATCGTTGATGGGCAAGCCAAGGAGCATGTCTTCCCCGAGCAGGATCAGTTCGCGCTACAACTGTCCTATTTTTCGGACTGCCTGCTCAAGAATCAAGACCCATCGCCCTCTGGCGAAGAAGGTTTTGCTGATGTGCGTATTATTCGGGCACTCCTTCGTTCGGCGGAAACCAATCAGTCGGTTAAGTTATAACCTTCCGTTTAGAAGCACCCGTCACCTGCCCAATTACTGCCATCAACCGCTCTGACAACGGACGACCGGGGGCGCATCTCTCTTTCGCCGAGGCTCTTCTGCACTGCCTTTTGCGAAGGACCGTGTTCCTCCGGTTCAGGCGTTACGGCATATTGTCCCGTCTGCTGGGCACCACCGCCGCGTATCGCGGAATCGGTCTTCTGTTCCGTGGCAGCCGCTGACACACAAACGGCGCTTAAGCCCATGAGCACGGCCGCAAGAAGCGCGCGATTCAAATTAGTTTTCTGAGCAGCGAGCGCAGGTGTGAGCGTGACAACGATGACAATTGCGAGCGGGAAGACGTGCGGCCTCCGGGTCACGGCGACCCCCTTGGAGGCGCAGCGGTCAGAAAAAATACCATTTGACGATGAGTCCAAGGACTGTGAGCAGAGTGAGGGCGAAGAAAACTCTTTCGGGTTTCGTTCTGCATTTCGGGAGCTTGAAAACGCCGTAGTGGCCCATGTCGGTCAACATATATCCAAACACGGTGATCAGCGCCAAAACCACCCCTCGATAGTCCAGCAAAAATCCCAAATTTGCGTAAGCCAGTGCCCGCAGGGGCAGCACAACTCCGAATAGTGCCAGCATGACCATGGCGACCAGCAGCAGCCCTATCCCTAACTTGAAATGACGGTCTTCAACCTTGAAGGTAAGTTCCCGGTTCAGGGTCCACCAAAAGCCTGCGAAGAGGAATCCAAGCAGGATGCTTGATACGGGAAGGGCAGCCCGAGCGGCGCTGTCAAACTGCACGAGTTCCCCCTATTGTTAAATAGCCAGCGGCGGCCAACTCAGCGTGGCGCTGAGGATCGAAGCACTTCGCCCGCCGTTTCGAAAACCAAATCGTCGAACTGGTGGACAAAAGCGCTTTCGCGCTGGATAGGCACACCTGGTTTGCGGGCTCCAAGATTTGCACCTGTCATTTGCCAAACTCTTGGCACTAAACGCGCCTAGGTTCGAAAGATCCGGCAGCCGTTGGCCCGGGAGCAGGCCTTTACCTGCTTCTGCTTGGGAGACGCAGCACCGCTATACCGTAGGGTGTCTCGGAGTGGAATCGCAAGTGCTTGAAGAAAAGCGCCACGGTCATGATTCAGCCTGGTCGCGACAGCGAAAAACACTAGGCAGGTCGGAGCAGACAGCTTAGATGAACGCCATCTTACCCCGCCATTGGAAGCGGCCACTTGGGTCGTTCGCGGGGTGTGTCGCGATGATTACTTTCGGGGGCGTGGTTGCCAATGCTCAACAAGCTGACCAACTACAACAGCAGCTGCAGCAGCTGAAACAGCAGTACGACCAGACCACTCGCGACCTCGAGCAACGCATCGCTGCCCTGGAACAGCAAATCGACAAAGAGAAAGAGACCGGCGGCAAAGCAAAAGAGGGAACGGTCTCGGCGGCAGAGCTGGCCCAAGAAGCAGCAAAGGGGGCGGTCCTCGGGCAATCAAATCAGGTCGGCGCGAACTTTCAAGGCCAGTTGTCCTCGGAGCCTACGTATGACCTCCTGCGAGAGGCTGACACAAAGATCGCTAAGCTGCAGGAACAGGTGGGCGCCTTTGAATTCCACGGATATTTTCGCTCTGGTTACGGTCTCAATAGCGTAGGCGGGCAACAGGTCGCATTCCAGGCTCCTGACGCCGGCGCGAAATACCGACTGGGGAATGAAGCGGAAACCTACGCGGAATTGATCTTTGTCAACAATTGGCTGAATCCAGAGCACAGTTCCGACAAGGCATGGATGAAAACGGAGTTCATGGTAGAGGGCAACACCACGAACTCTGCCAGCTATGCAAATTTCCCCGGGGGCAACGGTAACGACCAGTTCCGGCTGCGTGAAGCTTTCGTTCAAGTCGGCAACGTACTTGAGAGCCAGCCGGGCGCCAAGTTCTGGGCAGGCGAAAGATACTACCGCCGCCAGCACATTGACATCGACGATTTCTACCCGCTGGACATGAGCGGTTACGGCGGAGGCGTTGAGGACCTCGACCTTCACTTCGGCAAGATGGCTCTGGCGTTCCTGTCCGGCGCTCGGCCCGACATCGTCACCGAAAACGGCTATCTTACGAAGAGCAACATCGACGTGCGCTTCTACGACCTGAAGGGGCCTGCGGGTCTCTGGGCCGGGTGGTTCGATTTTGCAACCTCGAAAGGGGGCGAGACGGCGACCGGCACAGTGATTCCAACAACGGATGGATACGCGGTCGGGCTGCGCCATCAGCGCCTGGAGTGGCATGGTGGCTATCACGCGTTTTCCATCCAGTACGGAACTGGAGCGGCCAGCGATTTCAGTACGTCGATCGATGACCCAACGCCGTTTCTTCACAGCGCGGCCAGGCTTCTAGTCACCGAGCAGGTGCTTTTTCAGCCGAACGACAGGTTCGCCATCATGCCAATTTTCGTGTACCAGCGGACCAGGGACGGTAATCCGCAGCACGGCTGGAGTCAGTGGGTGTCTTTTGGTGCGAGACCAGAAATCTTTTTCACCGAGCATCTCTCTCTTGCGTTCGAGGGAGGATTCGACCACACCCACAGCCAGAGCGGTCAGTACGACGGCTGGCTGCGCAAATTCACGATAGCGCCGCAAATTGGAGCAGGCCGCAAGTTTTTCAGCCGGCCGGTACTGCGCGCTTTCCTGACGTATGCAAACTGGTCGGATGGGCTTCGCGGCTTTGTGGGTGCGGTGCCGTATCTGAATAGAACGAATGGCCTGACCTACGGAGTGCAGGCCGAAACCTGGTTCTAGGTGCAGTTCTCCGGAGGCACGGGTTCGGCGAGCGATTTTGGGCAGCAGTAGCCGGTTAGCTTGGAGAGACAGCCGCCCGGGTTTGTGAGGGTAAGCAAAGATGGCAGCTCAAGAAATTACCGGTAGCTCCGCTCCGGCGCAGAATATTCCGGCGGTGTCAGCAATGCCAGATTATTCACGCCCTCTGGCCGTCGTCACCACGTTGTTCTTCATGTGGGGATTTTTGACCTGCCTGAACGACATTCTGGTGCCCCACCTGAAATCGATCTTCGACCTTAGTTACGCGCGAGTGATGCTGGTCCAGTTTGCGTTCTTTTCGGCATACTTTCTGTTCTCGCTGCCGTGGTCGAGATTTGTGAATTGGGCTGGGTATCAGCGGACCATGGTTGTAGGCCTGCTGACGATGGCGGTCGGGGCGGGTCTCTTCGTGCCCGCAGCTTCCGTGGCTTCTTATCCACTGTTTTTGACGGCGCTCCTCATTCTCGCCGCGGGAATCACCGGTCTCCAGGTCGCCGCCAATCCTTATGTGACTCTCTTGGGCAAGCCTCAAACTGCGTCAAGCCGCCTCGACCTGACGCAGGCCTTCAACTCGTTGGGTACGACCGTTGCGCCAAGAATCGGCGGCCTGTTGATCCTAAGCGCCGCGCCGCTCGCCATCGAACAGCTGAGGCAACTCGCGCCGCAAGCTCTGCAAGCCTACCGAGTACAAACGGCAGCCTCGGTCAAGATGCCGTACACCGTGATCGCCGTTGCGCTAGTGTTGCTGGCGGTTGTGATCGGCACTTTCAAACTGCCAAAAATCGAAGCCGCGTCCTCCCGCTCTGGTCAAAAAATTAATGATTCAATCTGGAAGCATCCCAATCTCCTCTTGGGTGCGGTCGGGATTTTCGCCTACGTAGGCGCGGAGGTCTCCATCGGTAGCTTTCTGGTTAACTATTTCGGATTACCCGGCGATTGCGGGCCTCTCCGCCAAGACGGCGGCAGGCTTGGTTTCGTTCTATTGGGGCGGCGCCATGATCGGACGCTTTCTCGGCGCGCCACTTTTACGGCGGTTCAAGCCAGGACATCTGCTTGCTCTGTGCGCGATTGTCGCGGGGTCGCTGGTCGTGGCGTCCATGCTCCTGGGCGGACACACCGCGATGTGGACGATTCTCGCCGTCGGTTTATTCAACTCGATCATGTTCCCCACCATCTTCAGCTTGGGAGTCGCAGAACTCGGTCCCCTGACGGGCAACGGATCCGGCATCCTTAATATGGCCATCGTGGGCGGCGCAATCCTGCCCGTGATCCAGGGCGTAATTGCTGACCATGTTGGGCTGCACCACGCGTTCGTGTTGCCCGTGATCTGCTACCTGTACATCCTGTTCTATGCTCTGAGCGGATCGAAGCCGAACAGCCAACGGTACGCAAACGTTTAGAAGACCCGAACCGGAGGATTAGCGATGCTGATTGCAGGAGACATTGGCGGTACGAAAACGGACTTGGCGATCTTCTCGAGCGAAGCTGGTCCCCACGCACCACTTGTGCAAGAGAGGGTGCATAGCGCCGACTATCCCAGCCTCCAGGCCATCGTTAAGGAATTCCTGGCGAAGACGAAAAAGCCCGTCGATCGAGCTTGCTTCGCGGTGGCTGGGCCGGTGATCGACGGGCACGTAAAGACTACTAACTTGCCATGGGTGATTGAAGATACCTCACTCGCCCAGGAACTGAACCTCAACCTCAAGTCGGTACATCTCATTAACGATCTGGAGGCGATCGCCCGCGCAGTTCCTATTTTGCGCCCCAGCGACGTACAGACCATTAATACCGGAGAGCCTGTTCCCGGAGGGGCCATCGCTGTTATAGCGCCGGGTACTGGCCTGGGCGAGTCCTTCCTTACGTGGGATGGATCCCGTTACCTGGCTCACAGCTCCGAGGGCGGTCATTCAGACTTTGCCCCTACGGATGAGAGGCAGATCCGGCTGCTCGAATACATGCTCAAACTGTTCGATCATGTCAGCTTCGAGCACGTCTGTTCTGGAATCGGGATTCCGCACATCTATCGGTTTCTTCGTGACGTCGAGCATCTGCCGGAAAAGCCGGAGGTAGCCAAGCAGATCGATTCGGCCGGCGATCCCTCGGTTGCGATTATCAATCAAGCCCTCGATCCCACTAACCCGAGCAAGTTATGCGCGGCGACTATCGACCTCTTTGTTTCGATCTTGGGTAGCGAGGCGGGCAATCTCGCAGTGAAGTTCCTGGCAACGGGCGGCGTCTATCTGGCAGGTGGGGTTGCTGTGCACACCCTGCAGGTGATTAAGGAGCCGGTTTTTATGCAGCATTTCAAGCGCAAAGGACGTTTTGCGGAACTCATGGGGCGCATCCCGATCAACGTTGTCGTCACTCCGGCCGGGTTGGCCGGAGCGGCCGCCTGCGGGCTGGAGAACTCGCCAGACTCCGCACTCGGTTAGGAAACAACCGGAAGACACGAAAGGACAAGGGATATGGCAGCACGCGTGGAAGCAATCACCCGGCGCCCGGCCGTCAAACGCCAGGCCTGGAAGGAACTCAGAGCCCACTACAAGAAGGTCGGGGAATTACATCTGCGGCAGCTTTTTGCAGAAGATCCAAAACGCGGCGAGCGCCTGACGGTTGAGGCCGTGGGCCTTTACCTCGACTACTCCAAGAATCGCATCACGGATGAAACCCTCAAATTGCTCTTCCGGCTGGCCGAGGAATCCCGCCTGCAAGAACGGATTGAGGCCATGTTTCGCGGGGAGAAAATCAACCTCACGGAAAAGCGAGCGGTCTTGCACACCGCGCTGCGCGCGCCGCGAGACGCGTCCGTGATTGTGGATGGCGAGAACGTCGTGCCCAAGGTCCATGCGGTGCTCGACCAGATGGCTGATTTCTCCAACCGGGTGCGCAGCGGTGAGTGGAAGGGCCACACCGGCAAGCGCATTCGCAACGTGATTAACGTCGGCATCGGTGGTTCCGACCTCGGGCCGGTTATGGCATACGAGGCTCTGAAGCACTACTCCGACCGGACGATGACGTTTCGCTTCGTATCGAACATCGACGGTACGGATTTCGCGGAGGCTGTCCGCGATCTCGATCCCGCGGAGACGCTGTTCATCATCTCCTCGAAAACATTCACGACCTTGGAGACGATGACGAATGCCCAAACCGCCCGTGCCTGGTCAATGGCCGGATTGGGGGGTGACGAAAAGTCAGTGGCTAAACACTTTGTGGCGGTTTCGACGAATGCGTCGGAGGTCGCGAAGTTCGGCATCGATACCGCGAACATGTTCGAGTTCTGGGACTGGGTCGGCGGCCGCTACTCGATGGACTCAGCCATCGGCCTCTCGACGATGGTCGCTATTGGCCCAGACAATTTCCGCGCCATGTTGAACGGTTTCCACGAGATGGACGAGCATTTCCGCACCGCTCCCTTCGAGCGCAACCTGCCGGTGCTCATGGGTCTGCTGGGAGTCTGGTACAACGATTTCTTTGGGGCGCAGACCGTGGCGGTTTTGCCCTACGAACAATACCTGAAGCGGTTCCCGGCCTACCTCCAGCAACTGACGATGGAGAGCAACGGCAAGCATGTCACCCTCGACGGCAAGAAAGTAGCCCACGACACCGGCCCGATTTACTGGGGCGAACCGGGAACCAACGGCCAGCACTCGTTCTACCAATTGATTCATCAGGGAACCAGGCTCATACCGTGCGACTTCATCGCTTTTGCGCGGCCTCTCAATCCCCTTGGCCGCCACCACGACATGTTGATCGCCAACGTCTGCGCGCAGACCGAGGCGCTGGCGTTCGGCAAAACTCCTGAGCAGGTCGAGGCCGAAGGCACTCCGAAATGGCTGGTTCCTCACCGGGTATTCGAGGGCAATCGGCCGTCGAACACGATCCTGGCAGAACGGCTGACACCGGAAACCCTGGGCAAGTTGGTGGCCCTGTACGAACACTTCGTCTTCACCCAGGGCGTGATCTGGAACATCGATTCGTTCGACCAGTGGGGCGTCGAGCTGGGTAAGGTGCTAGCGCAGCGCATCATTCCAGAACTTGAGAGCCAAGCAGAACCGCAGCTCGCGCATGACAGTTCAACCAACAACCTGATCAGGTATTACCGGAAATCCAAGGAGCCCGTATGACGACTCTCGGCTTTGATAAACCGCTGTATGTTCTGCCCTTTGACCATCGGGGCTCGTTCCAGAAGAAGATGTTCGGATGGGACGGTGCGTTGAGTCCGCAACAGACGGCGGAGATCGCTGCCGCCAAGCGGGTAATCTACGACGCCTTCAAGGCTGCCGTCCAAGGCGGCGTGCCCAAAGATAAGGCCGGAATTCTGGTCGACGAGCAGTTCGGCGCCGCGATTCTGCGTGATGCAGCCGCTGAGGGCTACGCAACCGCTTGCCCAGCAGAGAAGAGTGGGCAGGATGAGTTCGATTTCGAATACGGAGAAGACTTCGCCAAACACATTGAAGCCTTTCACCCGACCTTCTGCAAGGTCCTCGTCCGCTACAACCCGGAAGGAGATCAGAGTCTTAACCGCCGGCAATCGGCTCGGCTGAAGCGTCTGTCGGAATATCTGCACAGCAACAAGAGCCGCAGCCGTTTCATGTTCGAACTGTTGGTCCCGGCGGAGAAGGCCCAGCTTGATCAGCTTCAAAGGAGACAAGAAGGCCTATGATCTGGAACTTCGTCCCCGGCTGATGGCGCAGGCCATCCAGGAACTTCAGGACGCGCAGGTCGAGCCGGACGTATGGAAAATCGAAGGGCTCGATCGGCACGAAGATTGCGAGAGGATTGTGGCTGCCGCTCGCCGCGGAGGCCGCAACGCGGTTGGCTGCATCATCCTGGGCCGCGGTGAGGACGACAGAAAAGTCCGCGAATGGCTCACGACCGCAGCCGCGGTTCCGGGCTTTATTGGTTTCGCCGTCGGCCGGACCAGCTTCTGGGATCCGCTGGTTGACTGGCGCGCGAAGAAGATAACGCGGGAGGCCGCAGTAGCCGAGATTGCCCGTCGCTATCAGGAGTTCGTGGAGATTTTCGAGACCCGCGAGAAGTTCGTGCCTGCATAAGGAAGGAAGAGACGAGCACCATGGAAACATACAGTGTGAAGCTAGCCCCGTCGATCCTGGCAGCCGACTTCGCTCGCCTGGGTGATCAGGTGGCCGAGGCCGAGAGGGCTGGGGCCAACCGAATCCACGTCGACGTGATGGATGGGCACTTTGTGCCCAACCTCTCGATGGGGGCGCCAGTTGTGCAGTCGCTCCGGCGCGTCACTCGTCTTCCTCTCGAGACCCACCTGATGATTTCGGACCCGGATTTTTTCCTGGAAGAATTTGTCGAGGCCGGCTCTGACTCGTTTCTTGTTCACTGGGAGGGTAACAACAATTTGCACCGCACGGTTTGGCGGATCAAGGACCTCGGAAAGCGCGCGGGGGTGGTCATCAATCCTGCAACGCCGGCCGCCGTGCTGGAAGAGATCCTGCCGGATCTGGATCAGGTGCTGGTTATGACCGTCAATCCTGGCTTTGGACACCAGCATTTCCTCCACAGCACACTGCCAAAGATCGAACGCGTCCGTCAGATGGTCGAGCACATCAATTCTGGATGTGAAGTAGAGGTAGACGGGGGCATCGACGAAGCAACTGCCCCGTTGGCTGCCGCGGCGGGCGCCGACGTCTTCGTCGCAGGCTCGTCGATTTTTGGCGATAAGGCTGGCGTGGCCGCGGCGATGAACCGGCTGCGTGCCAGCATCGCACAGGGCAAGGGCGCCTTGGTCACTTAACAATCTGTTTTCACTGAGGAGATAGGTATGCAACTTGGAATGATCGGTCTAGGAAGAATGGGCGCCAACATGGTGCGACGGCTCATGAAGAATGGCCACAAGTGTGTGGTGTTCGACATGTCGCAAAAAGCAGTGAATGAGTTGGTGAAAGAGAAGGCGGAGGGTGCTGCTTCGCTGGCGGAATTCGTGAAGAAACTCGAAAAGCCGCGAGCGGTCTGGCTGATGGTGCCGGCCGCAGTCGTTGACAACACCATTGCCGATCTTCTGCCCCATCTCGAGGCAGGGGACATCCTCATCGACGGCGGCAATTCGTATTACGTGGATGACATCCGGCGCGCCAAAGAACTGGCTCCGCGGAAGATCCACTATGTGGATGTGGGCACCAGCGGAGGGGTGTACGGTCTGGAGCGCGGTTACTGCATGATGATTGGCGGCGAGCCCGAGGTCATCAAGCGCCTCGATCCAATTTTTGCTGCACTCGCCCCCGGAATGGGCGACATTCCGCGCACGCCCGGGCGGGAAAAGATCGGCGGCACCGCCGAGCAGGGTTACCTGCACTGCGGACCAAACGGCGGCGGCCACTTCGTCAAGATGGTCCACAACGGAATCGAGTACGGAATCATGGCGGCATACGCCGAGGGCCTGGGTATCCTGCGCGGCGCCAACGTCGGCAAGCAGGCCGGCGGCGCCGCGGACGCTGAAACCACGCCGTTGCGCGATCCCGAGCACTACCAGTACGACCTGAACCTGCGTGATGTCACCGAGGTGTGGCGCCGGGGAAGCGTGATCGCCTCCTGGTTGCTGGACCTGACCGCCGATGCTCTGATGCAGGACCCTGAGCTTGCGAAGTTTGCCGGCCGGGTCTCCGACTCCGGCGAGGGGCGTTGGACGATCAAAGCGGCGATCGACGAAGCGGTGCCGGCGCCGGTCCTGACCACCGCGCTTTACGAGCGATTCAGCTCGCGGGGTGAGGCTGATTTCGCCAACAAGCTGTTGTCGGCAATGCGATACGAGTTCGGCGGACACCTGGAAAAATCCGGCGGTAAGCCCAAAGTGGCTTAAGGAGATGATTGTGACTGATTCCCATTCCGACGCCCTGGTCTTCTTCGGCGCAACCGGCGACCTGGCCTACAAGAAGATCTTTCCTGCGCTGCAGGCAATGTTGAAGCGTGGTCACCTTAATATTCCAGTCGTCGGCGTTGCCAAAGCCGGCTGGAACCTCGACCAGTTCCGCGCCCGCGCGCACGATAGCCTCGAAAAACACGGCGGAGTCGATGCGGCTGCGTTCGAGAAGCTCTCCGGACTTCTGCGGTATGTGGATGGGGACTACAGCGACCCTGCCACATTCCAGGCGCTTCGCAAGGAACTGAAGGACGCGCAGCGGCCGGCACATTACCTCGCCATTCCGCCTCTGCTGTTCGAGACTGTTGTCGAACAGCTCGTGAAGTCCGGGAATGCGAAGGGCGCTCGCCTGATCGTCGAAAAGCCCTTCGGTCACGATCTGGCATCGGCGCAGCACCTGAATCGCGTCCTCCTCAGTGTATTCGACGAATCATCAATTTTCCGCATCGACCACTATCTCGGGAAGAAGCCGGTGAACAATTTGATCGTCTTCCGCTTCGCCAACACGTTCATGGAGGCGTTTTGGAACCGCACCTACATCGAGAGCGTGCAGATCACGATGGCGGAGGACTTCGGTGTCCAGGGCCGAGGCGCGTTCTACGATCAAACCGGTACGATCCGAGATGTCGTTCAGAACCACCTTTTCCAAGTGCTCTGCAACCTGGCGATGGAGCCGCCCGTCCGGATGGACAGCGAATCCCTCCGTGATGAGAAAGTCAAAGTACTGAAAGCCATTCCTTCGCTCAGGGATACGGATGTTGTCCGGGGGCAGTTCCGCGGCTACCGCGATGAGCACGGCGTTGCACCCGACTCGCAGGTGGAGACCTTTGCTGCCATACGGCTCGAGGTGAACACCTGGCGCTGGCAAGGCGTTCCTTTCTATATTCGGGCGGGCAAGTGTCTGCCGGTGACGTGTACGGAGGTCATTGGTCGATTCCGTAAACCTCCTAACGTGGTTTGTGGCGGGAATTGCGGCGAGAACCATGTCCGGTTGCGCATCAACCCGGATGTCGAGATTGCCATGGGCATGACTGTGATGTCCCCCGGCGAGGGGATGATCGGCCAGTCAGCAGAAATGCTGGCCAGTCGCCAGCCCCAAGCATCTGATATGGATGCTTATGAAAAGGTGCTGGGAGACGCTTTGGCAGGAGACGCCACGCTGTTTGCACGAGAGGACTATGTAGAAGAAGCGTGGCGGATCGTCGACCCGGTGCTGCAAAGGGCCACACGCGTTTACCCATACGAGCCGAAGACCTGGGGCCCGACCCAGGCCGAGGTAGTGGCACCGGCCGGAGACTGGCATGAGCCGGCACTTCACCAGACACTAGCTGACGGCCAGGCCGCTTGAGCTGTTCCGAAGCACAGAGGGCGGGATGAAGATCGAAGTGTTTGCCGATGACGAAGCTACCGCCCGAGCGGCCGCGAAACTCATTGCCGTGGAAGCCAGTGCCGCGGTCGCTGCGCGGGGGCAGTTCGTTATGGCCGTCAGCGGTGGCCATACTCCCTGGATCATGCTGCGCGCGCTGGCCAGCGAAGAACTCCCGTGGGAGCGCGTACACGTAGTGCAAGTGGACGAACGCGTAGCGCCGGCGGGGCATCCGGATAGAAATCTCACTCACCTTCGAGAAAGCCTGCTTGATCATTCGCCGATTCGCCCCGAGCAGATCCATGCCATGCCAGTGGAATCGTCGGATTTGGAAACCGCGGCCAGGAAGTATGCTTTGACTCTTCGCGAGATCGCTGGTTCGCCGCCGACGCTGGACCTGGTCCACCTCGGCCTTGGGCCAGACGGACACACTGCCTCTTTAGTGCCTGGAGATCCGGTACTCAACGTCACCGACACGGATGTCGCCGTGACCGGCGTCTACCAGGGAAGGCGGCGAATGACATTGACATATCCAATCATCAATCGCGCCCGCCGCATCCTGTGGCTGGCGACGGGGAGTGAGAAAGCCGGCATGCTGGCTCGCCTCCGCCACGCCGATCGCTCGATTCCGGCCGGCCGGATTTGCCAGGACCAAGCCGTACTTTTCGCCGATCGTGCGGCGGCCGGTACGGTTTAACTTCAGAGGTAGATGCGCATGGAAAATGCAATTGCAGAGTCGGATCTTCGGTTTGAAATTCCAGGCACGGCCCAGCTCGTCGAAGGAAACGGCGGACTGCCCAAGGTACGCATCACCTCTTCCGAAGCTGCAGGGGAGATGTACCTCCACGGCGCGCACGTCACCTCCTGGAAGCCGGCGGGAAGAGAGGAAGTGATTTTTCTCAGCTCCCAGGCGCGATGGGAAGACGGCCACGCAATTCGCGGAGGCATACCGGTCTGTTTCCCCTGGTTTGGAGGCAAGGCGGACGATCCCCAAGCGCCAGCGCACGGGTTCGTACGCACCAAGGCGTGGCAGCTTGAGTCGATAGCGCAGGCCGGAGGTGCGGTCACAGTCAGCATGTTCACCGAGAGCAATGAAGATACGAAGAAATGGTGGCCCGCCGAATTTCGTCTGGTCCATCGTGCCACGTTCGGTTCAGAGCTAAGCCTCGAGCTTGTGGTAACGAATACTGGGGGAACACCGCTGCGCTTTGAGGAAGCCCTGCATGCGTACTACAGAGTGGGGAATATCAAGAACACGCGACTGCGGGGCCTGGACGCGGTTCATTATCTCGACAAGACCGACGCGAATCGGAAGAAGATGCAGCACGGCGAGATCGTGATCGTCTCGGAAACCGATCGCGTCTACCTGAACACCGGGGATGCAATCGAACTGGAAGATCCTGTCTTACATCGTCGCACCCGCGTTACGAAAGAGAATTCCCTCACGACCGTGGTGTGGAATCCATGGGCGCAGAAGGCACATTCCTTCTCAGACTTGGCGGGTGACGAATGGATGCAGATGATCTGTATCGAGGCCAGCAACGTCTCCGATTTTGCCGTGGACTTGGCGCCTGGCCAGGAACACAAAATGAAGGCTCTTGTGAGAATCGCCGATTTCTGAATTCACCGACCTGTTCCTGGAGGAATGATGGTCTCTGCCTGTCAAGAAATTGGCTCCGTGGCGAGCAATTGGCATCTGACAAACTCCGGTCATTGCCTGAAGGCGGGGCTCGTGACTAACTGATTGATCCACCGGGGGCACGTGCCAGCCCGATGCTTACCAGACTTGGAATGGCAAATGCAGATTCCCGCCAAACGGCGACTGGATGCCGCGCGGGGGTCGGTGGGGTGTGGTCGGAAAAAGTGTAATTGCCGAAAATGACCGATTACAGCGAGGCAGCATGACCAATTCCGCCCACACGGCGCTTGCCGGCGCGGGCGGTCCCGACGACGCAACCCAGCCTGCGGCGGCCCCACCGGCGAAACGCCCGACATGGACGCAGGCTGAGGGCAGTCCATTGCCGCTGGGCGTCACGTGGATCGAAGAGGAGCAGGCTTTCAACTTTGCCGTTCACTCGGAACATGCGGAGAGTGTCACTCTATTGCTCTATTCTTCCGCCGATTTGGTGAACCCTCTCCTGACATTCCGCTTCGATTTTCTGCGTAACAAGTCAGGGCGGATATGGCACTGCAGGATCCCGCTCACGGAGATTGGTGAGGCTTGTTACTACGCATACTCCGTGTCGGGAGAGACTTCTTCTTACCTTCACAGCTTCGACCCGCAGAAGGTTCTGCTCGACCCCTATGCGAAATGCGTTTTCTTCCCACCCGGCTTTGATCGCAAACTGGCGATGCAGGAGGGACCAAATGCAGGCCGGGCGCCTTTAGGAGTGCTTGCCGGTCACCGGCCGAGTTTTGACTGGACCGGAGATCGGTCACCGCATCACGAGTCTGATGCAATCATCTACGAACTTCACGTGAAGGGCTTCACCAAGAACCCCAACTCTGGCGTAGATCCATCTCGCGCCGGCACCTATGCCGGGCTGGTGGAAAAGATCCCATATCTGAAGGAGCTCGGGGTAACGGTTGTCGAACTGATGCCGATCTTTCAGCGCGATCCGCAGGAAGGCGACTACTGGGGATACATGCCCTTGAACTTCTTCGCACCCCATGCGCAGTACGCGAGTACCC
This sequence comes from uncultured Acidobacteriota bacterium, assembly GCA_963733935.1. GTDB lineage: Bacteria > Acidobacteriota > Terriglobia > Terriglobales > Acidobacteriaceae > JAHFUA01. The sequence goes on along the minus strand of CAVTEQ010000015.1, from coordinate 265,518 downwards.
GTGACGATGATGAGCAGCATCTTGAATTTCGACACATGGTGAAAGCCTTGCATCAGGCTGACATCGGCGTGGTGCTCGATGTCGTGTACAACCACACCTGCGAAGGCGACCAAAGGGGGCCGATCTACAGCTTCAAGGGGTTCGACAGCGCTGGTTACTACATGCTGTCCTCCGATCCGGCAAGCCCTTACGCCAATTATTCCGGCACGGGCAATACTTTGAACTTCGGCCAGCCGCACGTGCGCAAGATGGTGATGGACAGCTTGCGTTATTGGAAACAAGAGATGCACATCGACGGATTCCGCTTTGATCTGGCGTCAGTTTTTAGTCGCAACGCGGATGGATCTCTCAACTGGGGTGACGCTCCCATCTTCAGTGAAATTGCCGCTGATCCGGAGTTGAGCCGGTTACGTCTGATCGCGGAACCTTGGGACACAGGCGCTTATCAGCTCGGCAGCGGATTCCCAGGCCTGACCTGGCTGCAGTGGAACGGACGGTTTCGCGACGATATTCGCCGTTTCGTTAAGAGCGACCCAGGGATGGTTCCGGACCTGATGCAGCGCATCTATGGCAGCGATGACCTCTTTCCTGATACTCGCGCCGATGCTTATCACGCCTACCAGAGCGTGAACTATGTAACTTCCCACGACGGCTTCACTCTTTACGATCTTGTCTCCTACGACCGCAAGCGAAACTGGGCCAATGGTCACAACAACCAGGATGGCATGGACGACAACTACAGTTGGAACTGCGGGTACGAAGGGGACGAAGTCGTGCTATCGGAGGTGCAGTCGCTGCGCCGGAAGCAGGTTAAGAATTTCTGCTGCTTGCTGCTGCTGTCGAACGGGACCCCAATGTTTCGAACTGGGGATGAATTCCTGAACACGCAGTTCGGCAACAACAATCCCTATAACCAGGACAACGAAACTGGATGGCTTGACTGGAAGCAACTCCGGGCGAATCAGGACATATTTCGGTTCTTCAAGAACATGATTGCGTTTCGAAAAACTCACCCTGCTCTGGGCCGCAGCAGGTTCTGGCGGGAGGATGTCTCCTGGTACGGCGCCGGTCCGACGGTCGATTTCTCCCACGACTCTCGCAGCCTGGCGTTCTGCCTGCACGGCGCTTCCCAGGGCGACGATGACATCTACGTGATGATTAATGCGTACTGGGAAGAGTTGGAGTTTCAAGTCCAGGAAGGTACAGCGCAGGAGTGGCGGAGAATCGTGGATACGGCTTTGCCGAGTCCCGACGATTTCTCGGACCGCGGTCTGCCTCTAGGGCGGACGAAATACGCAGTGGCTCCGAGATCGATCGTGGTCTTACTTCGACCTCGGAGGAGCGGCACGAGAATCTGACGCTCGGCAGGGCGACAGGAGCATTGACTCAATGCAAATGCGGCGCAAAAAAAACTCGAACCCAGTGAGCGCGCTTCAGATAATCGCGTTCTTGTTCTGGTCCGTGCCTGCGGTGATGGCCGCCGAGTCCAAGGCTCCTTCAACGGGCCTCACGAATATCTTCGCGCCCGAGTCCACGCCGGCCAAGTCGATTTTTGATTTGTCTATGTTTGTGCTTGCCATCACGGGAATCATCTTCGTCGTCGTCTTTACTTTGCTGGTCTACTCCGTGGTGAAGTTCCGTGCCACGGCGGTGAATGCTGACCGCGAGCCAGCCCAGGTGTACGGGAGCACACAGATTGAACTGGCCTGGACGGTCATTCCTGTCCTGATTGTGGTCGTGTTGTTTCTGGCGACGGCCCGGGTCATCCACGCGGTCCAGGATGCTCCAATGCCTGCGACGGCCGTAGAGGTCACCGCCATCGGGCACCAGTTCTGGTGGGAGTTTCGCTATCCAAAGCTCGGGATCGTCACCGCCAACGAGCTGCACATTCCGGTGAGCGACCCCGCACGGCCTACGCCCACATTCTTGAAGTTGCTTTCCGCCGACACCGACCATAGTTTCTGGATCCCGCAGCTTGCGGGCAAGACTGACTTGATTCCGAACCATCCGAACAGCATGTGGATGGACCCGCACCGTACGGGCATTTTTCTCGGCCAGTGCGCGCAGTATTGCGGGACGCAGCACGCCAAGATGCTTCTGCGCGTGTCGGTGGACAGCCGGGAAGATTTTGACGCGTGGGTTCGCGCCCAGCAGCAGCCCGCGGCTCAGGACGAAAAGGCGATCGCCGGCAGGCGCGTGTTCGAAACGACCGCATGCATCAACTGTCACGCGATCAGCGGCACGCCCGCGACCGGGCGCTTCGGTCCGGATCTTACGCACTTGATGAGCCGTCGCACCATCGCGTCGGGCGCTGCCGAGAATACGACGGAAAAACTGCGTCTGTGGGTCCAGAACCCGGACGCCATTAAACCCGGGTCGCTGATGCCGGCCATGAAACTAAACGACGCGGATCTGGACGCACTCGTGCGTTATCTGGAGACGCTTCGGTAGCCGAAGGATTGGGAGCCAGCTATGTCATCGGATGCAATGGCCATTCCAAACGTGCAGGTTGGCGGACGGCCATGGGTCGAGACGCTCCACCAGTGGGTGACCACGGTTGATCACAAGCGGCTGGGCATTCTTTACATTCTTTACGCTCTGATCTTCCTCGTCATCGGCGGACTCGAAGCGACCATCATCCGCATTCAGTTGATGCGTCCGCACAACGACTTTGTTTCGCCGCAGGTCTTCAACCGCATGTTCACCATGCATGGCACGACCATGATTTTCTTCGTGGCCATTCCCGTCCTGTTCGGGTTTGCGAACTATCTGGTCCCCCTGATGATCGGAGCGCGGGACATGGCGTTTCCACGGTTGAATGCGTTCGGTTTCTGGCTGACAGCGCTGGGCGGGGTTTTGCTGTACTTCAGCTTTCTGGGTGGAAGCGGGCTGTACGGCGCCGGCAACGCACCGGACGTTGGATGGTGGGCATACGCTCCCCTGACCGCGCGGGCGTTTGCGCCCGGCCACAGCTCGGACTACTGGACCATTGCGGTGTTGGTGGCGGGCTTTGGCACTATCGCTTCCGCCATCAACATCATTGCCACCATTCTTTGCATGCGATGCCCCGGTATGCACCTCGGCCGCATGCCTCTGCTGGCGTGGCTCAACCTGGTGATGTCCGGAATGGTTCTGATCGCGATTACGCCTCTATCGGCGGCGCAGATCATGTTGCTAATAGATCGGTACTTGGGCGGCCACTTTTTCGATACCCAGGCGGGCGGGTCAGCCTCACTCTGGATGCATTTCTTCTGGATATTCGGGCATCCGGAGGTGTACATCCTGATTATTCCTTGCTTCGCTTTCATGTCAGAAATCGTTCCGGTATTTTCCCGAAAACCGATTTTCGGTTATCCGGTCATGGTCGGGGCCACGGTTTGTATCGCCTTCGTGAGCATGAGCGTGTGGGCGCACCACATGTTTACGATTGGGATGAGCTCCTACGCCAACAGCTTTTTCACGATCACGTCGATGGTTGTAGGTATTCCGACGGGAATCAAAATCTTCAACTGGCTCGGCACCATGTGGGGTGGGAAGATCCAGTTCAAGACGCCGATGCTGTTCTGCATCGGGTTTCTGTTTCAGTTTTTGATCGCCGGCCTCACCGGTATCATGCTGGCCTCAGCGCCCTTTGATTGGCAGCTCAGCCTCTCGTACTTTGTCGTGGCGCACTTTCACTATGTGATCGTGGGCGGAATTCTGTTTGCCCTCTTTGCCGCATTTTATTACTGGTACCCGAAAATCACCGGAAAAATGCTGAGCGAAACCCTGGGCAAACTGCATTTCTGGCTGTTCCTGTTCGGCTTTCACATGACATTTGACACGATGCACATTCCCGGGCTGCTCGGCATGCCGCGTCGCATCTACACCTACGAGCCTGGCCGTGGTTGGGACACCCTGAACTTGATCATCACCATCGGCGCGTTTATCCAGGGCATCGCCATCCTGGTGTTTGTATGGAACCTTGTTCGTTCATATTTCAAGGGACCGAAAGCTGGGAATGATCCCTGGGACGCATGGACTCTCGAATGGTCGGTGAGTTCGCCGCCCCCGGCCTACAACTTTGCTGTTATCCCGACAGTCGCCAGCCGCCGGCCGTTGTGGGACCTGAAACATCCGGAAGATCCGGACAGCCGCTATGAGTGAAGGAATCAATCCATGAGCGCAATCACGGCCCCGCTGCCCGCAACGCCCGAAACCTGGACGCTTCCGTATCGGGGCAAGGTCGGCATGGCGTGTCTCATCATCGCCGAGTCGGCCATCTTTACGATTTTCGTCGTTGCCTATCTCTTCTATGTGGGGAAGAGCCTCACCGGACCGACTCCGCGCGAAGTGCTTGAGGTGCCCATTTTCTTCACGATCTGTCTGCTGTCCAGCAGCCTCACCATCCACTTCGCGGGAAAGTTTCTGGAGCGTAGCAAGCGAGGCGCGTTCCTGGTTCTATGGCTGCTCACAATCGTTCTCGGCGGCCTCTTTCTGTATGGCACCGGCCGGGAATGGCACCGGCTGATCTACGAACACGGGCTGACCATCTCCACCAACCTCTTTGGAACAACCTACTACTCGCTGGTCGGACTGCACGCTTTTCACGTTACTGCAGGCCTGGTCATGCTCTGCATCGTGCTCATCTTCGGTCTGGCTGGCCGTGTCGGCCCGGATCAGTCCGCTCGCGTCGAGGTGCTTTCTTTGTACTGGCATTTTGTGGATAGCGTGTGGGTCGTAGTTTTCACCGTTGTTTACGTTCTTGGGCGCTGAGGAGAAGAAATGGCAACGACTCTATCCGCGCAACAGATGGGCCAAAATCCCCGGACTCCGGGCGAACTCGAAGTGCCCGCACCGACGGCGTGGCCTCTCGTGCTGGCTTTTGGATTTACGTTACTGTTTGCGGGCCTGCTTACGGATGTGTCGGTCAGCATACTCGGCGCCGTGCTGGCGGTGGCGGGTTGCGTCGGCTGGTTCCGGGAAGTATTACCTCACGAGCATGAAGTAGCGGTGCCGATCGTGCCGGAGGATCTTCGCGTAACCACCAAGCGCAGCGTGGTCGAACGTTTTCCGGTCGCGGTTGCGCCGGAGCAGGTGCGCGCCTGGCTTCCCGTCCACACGTATCCGATATCAGCAGGTGTGAAGGGCGGATGGGCCGGAGCCGTAGCGATGGCTGTGTTGGCGTGTGCCTACGGGGTACTAAAGGCCGGGAGCATCTGGTATCCCATCAATCTGCTTGCCGCGGCTGTCTACGCACAATCGCTGAAACTCGCACCGGCACAACTGAATTCATTTCACGCGGAGAGCTTCGTGATTGCAGTGTTTCTGCACGGTCTTGTGTCCACGCTGGTGGGATTGCTCTATGGCGCGATGCTTCCCATGTTCGCGCGGCGGCCTATCGTGCTCGGCGGCCTGATCGCCCCGGTGTTGTGGTCTGGACTGCTGTACACGATGATGGGCCTGCTGAATCCTTTGCTGGCGAGCCACATTGACTGGCTCTGGTTTACGGCGTCGCAAGTGGCCTTCGGCATTGTCGCCGGCATCGTCGTCATACGCCAGTCGCGTGTGACGACGCGCGAGAATATGCCCTTTGCCATGCGCGCAGGAATTGAAGCTCCAGGGATAATGCCACCACGAGAAAGCGGAGAGAAACGTCCGTGAGATCCCTTCGATATCTATGCGCGTTCGCGGTGCTTGGCATGACGCTGCTCTCGGGTTGCAGCTCTCCGCACGGCCAGCCACGGCAAGGCTCGGAGACGGTGGCGCCGAACGAGGTCTTGGAATTTGGCACCTTGTACGCAGAAAACTGCGCGGGCTGTCACGGTGCCCAAGGACGAGGAGGCGCGGCTATCGCGCTTGCCGATCCCGTGTTCCTCGCCATTGTGGACGATGCCACGATTCGCCGCACGGCCACCGGCGGGGTGCGCGGCACTCCGATGCCGGCGTTCGCTCAAAGTGCCGGGGGGATGCTTACCGATAAACAGATCGATGCCCTGGTGCGTGGAATCCGGTCCTGGGCAAAGCCCGACGCTCTCCGCGGGGTGACCCCTCCGTCCTTTACGGCGCAAGCTGCCGGCGATCCGCAACGTGGCGCCGAGGTCTATCGAACGTACTGCGCCTCCTGCCACGGCGTGGAGGGCCGCGGAGGCAAAGCCACCTCGATTGTGGATGGATCTTACCTCGCCCTGGTGAGCGATCAGGAGCTCCGATTGAATGTGATTCTTGGGCGGCCTGCGCAGGGGGCCCCGGACTGGCGTGGTGACATACCGGGTAGACCCCTGTCGGAGCAGGAAGTCTCTGATGTCGTGGCCTGGCTGGCTTCGCAGCGGCTCGCGATTCCGGGCCAGCCGTATCCGAGCTCGGCCTCGAAGCGGGCGGCGGGAGGAATTCAATGAGTGAAGAAAACAGTATGTCAAGACGGGCCTTGCTGATGAAGATCGGGTTGCTGTTTAACGCGTTTGTCGGCGTGGCTCTGGGAGTCCCGATCGTGCGTTATCTTTTTTCGCCTGTCATCCGCGAACGCAAGGTGGGTTATGAGTCGTGGCTCTCTCTCGGTAGTCTCGGGCAGTTTCCCGCCGGCCAGACTCGTCTGGCTACTTATCGCAATCCGGTCGTCAATCCCTGGGATGGTCAAACCGCGGATGTCGTCTGCTGGGTTCGAAATCTGGACGACAAGAATTTCCAGGTTTTTGCCATAAATTGTGCGCACCTGGGATGCCCGGTCCGCTGGTTTCCCGAGTCGAACCTTTTCCTGTGCCCCTGCCACGGTGGCGCGTACTACCAGGATGGCTCGCGTGCCTCCGGGCCTCCGGAGCGCGGACTGTTTCAATACCACTACAAGATTGAAGAAGGAAACCTCTTTATCAAAGCCGGCGAACTGCCGACGCCCGGCCAGCCGGTGGCAGACAAGGCGGGAGCTAGAACGATATGCGCCTAATCGAAGAAGTTGGCGCCTGGTTCGACCAGAGGCTGCAGGTTGGCAAGTCTATCCGCGAAACTGTCGAGCACCCCGTTCCGCGGGAAACTTCGAGCTGGTTTTATGTGTTCGGCAGCGCCGCACTGACGGTCTTTATGCTGCAGGTCGTTACCGGGATTCTGCTTGCGCTCATCTATGTGCCATCCGCCGGAGAAGCGTGGAGCAGTCTGCAGGTGCTCAATCACGCTGTTTCTCTGGGCTGGTTCATTCGAGCTTTGCATGGCTGGGGCTCGAATTTCATGGTTGCCATTGTCCTGATCCACATGGTGCAGGTCTTTCTCTTCGGAGCGTACAAGTTTCCGAGAGAGCTCACCTGGATTGTAGGCGTGTTTCTTCTCTTGATGACGCTGGGCATGGCATTTACCGGCCAGGTGTTGCGATTCGACCAGGATGCCTACTGGGGGCTGGGCATTGGGGCGTCGATTGCGAGCCGGGTTCCAATCATCGGGCCCTGGGCTGTCAGCCTGATGCTGGGCGGGCCGATCATCGCCGGCGCAACCCTCTCGCGGTTCTTCGCTCTGCACGTGTTCGTTATCCCGGGATTGCTGATTGCGTTTGTTGGCGTGCATTTGCTGATGGTGTTGAAGCTGGGAATTAACGAATGGCCCATGCCCGGACGTATCGTGCGCCGCGCCACGTACCTCGATGAGTATCGCGAGCGGACACACAAGGATGGCATTCCATTCGTTCCGTATGCGGTTTGGAAGGACGTACTGTTCTCCGGCTTCGTCCTTCTTGCGATCGCAGTCTGTGCGGTGTTATTCGGCCCCTTTGGCCCGGGCGGCCAGCCTGACCCGACAATCATTCAGACCTCTCCGCATCCCGATTTCTTTTTCCTGTGGCTGTACGCGCTGCTGTCCTTCCTACCGCCGTCCGCTGAGACGCCCATCCTGCTGATTGGCCCCGCCGTTGCAATTATCGTACTGCTGGCACTTCCCTTCGTTGCAGGCGAAGGGGAGAAGAGCTGGAAGCGCAGGCCGATCGCCGTGCTCACTATCCTAATGATCGCAGTTGCCCTCGGCACTCTGACGCACTTAGGCGAGCATACGCCCTGGAGTCCCGTGATGGACGCGTGGAGCAGCCTGCCGATCCCCACCCAATATCTCGATGGCCGGACTGCGCTCGAGCGCCGGGGTGCACTCGTGTTCCAGGCGAAGCAGTGTCACAACTGCCATTCGCTCGATGAGCAGGGCGGAAAGCGGGGGCCCGCGCTCGATCGAGTAGCGTTGCGCCTCACCGAGGATCAGCTTATTCGCCAGGTGATCCAGGGCGGAGGCAACATGCCGGCCTACGGAAAAAATCTGAGTCCGGCGGAGACGACTGCGCTGGTGGCATTCCTTAAGACGCTGCATCCGGCGGGACAGGCGCCTGCCCGCGATGCCTCCCGCGCCGTCGCGCTCGATACGAGCGAGGTCTCGCCACGCAAATAGGTTCAGCCATGTCGGGAGCCCATCTGCACCTGCAGCCGTGGCATCTTTCTGTGCTGCTTACGTCTGCTTTGGTTTTTATGGCGTTGGTATACTTGCGCGGTTGGATGCGTCTTCGGAGCGCACCTCCAAACACGATTTCTGTTTGGCCGCTTGCCGCTTTTATTGGGGGGCTGTCTTTTCTCTGGATCGTCCTGGGCTCTCCCCTGTCTGCACTGGATCACGAGTTGCTTACGATCCACATGATCAATCATCTTGTGTTGATGCTGGTGGTTGCTCCGTTGCTCTTAGTGGGAACGCCAGCCCAGGCACTGTTATGGGGTCTCCTCCCGGCAAAGTTTGGGCGCGGCGTTCAGGACTTATTTCTTCACAATCCCGCGGCCCAATGGCTCTTACGGGTACTTACGCATCCAGTGTTTTGCTGGCTCTGTGCCATAGCCACCGTCATTGGATGGCATCTGCCCGCGGTGTTCGGGCTGGCTATGCGGTTCCACTGGTTGCACGACATTGAGTACGCGTCCTTTACGTTGGCCGGCCTTCTGTTCTGGTGGCCCGTGGTTCAGCCGGCGACGAAAGTGCCCCCTCGGCCGCGGTGGTCCATGCCCGTGTACCTTTTTTTTGCGACGTTACCGTGCGATATCCTTTCTGCGTTTCTTGTATTCTGTGACCGTGTTGTGTATCCGTCCTATCTGTCTGCACCTCGGCTCTCCAACCTTTCGCCTCTCCAAGATCAGCAATGTGCAGGCGCACTGATGTGGGTTAGTGTGACGGTTGCCTATTTGCTGCCGGCAGCCGTCATAACCGTCAAAATACTTTCTCCCCATGGCACGCACTTGGAGCGACAGGCGCAAAGCGCGTCCGCAGCGCCGTTGAATGGTTCTCAAGCGGAGGTCGCTTAAGCATGGCAACCGACGCCATCGCTGGAATTAGCGCTCCGGCCGAAGTGGCGGGTGGAGCACAGCATCCTCGTGGGGCTCGTGCATACACCGCATTGGCCGACTACTGGGCGCTCACCAAGCCAGAAATCAATTTTCTGATCGCAATAGCAACCTTTGCCGGTTTTTGTCTCGGTCGGCCAACAGGATTTCGCGAATTCCCGTTCTCGCTATTGATGCACACTTTGTTGGGTACGTTATTGGTGGCGAGTGGGACCGGCACCCTGAATCAATATATCGAGCGCTGCTTTGATGCGCAGATGCGGCGGACTGCGAGACGGCCGCTGGCTGCCGGGCGGATGCAGCCTTCAAGTGCTCTTTGGTTCGGGATCGCTCTCTCAGTGGCAGGCGCCGTCTACCTTGCCGTGGCCGCGAACTTCCTTGCCAGCGGCCTTGCCATCGCCACGCTGGTAAGCTACCTCTTCCTCTACACACCGCTCAAACGAAAAACGCCGTTCTGTACGCTGGTGGGGGCCCTTCCGGGCGCGATGCCTCCGCTGATCGGAGCAGCGGCAGCAGGTGGCAGGCTAACCGTGGAAGCCTGGATCCTCTACGTCATTGTGTTCCTGTGGCAGTTTCCCCATTTCATGGCAATCGCCTGGATGTACCGCGAGGACTACGAGCGTGCGGGCTACCTTGTGCTGCCCCGGGGCGAGCCGAGAGCTCGCTTTGTGGCTCTGCAGACCATAGTGCCCCTTTTGGCTTTAGTCGCAATCAGTTTTGCGTCAACGCCGCCAGGCGAGCTGCGTATCACCTGTTGTGTGGTAGCCTTGCTCCTCAGTTTGGGGTTTTCCTACTACGGGGTGCGATTCGTGCTTCGCAGATCGAACGCGGCTGCACGTTGCCTGCTGGTGGCATCCATCATCTATCTTCCATCGTTGTTGGTGCTGATCCTGCTCGGCAGGGTTTAGCAACAGACAAATGGCTGCAAGAGCTGCGAAAAACAGAGATGCCTGAGCTGACGCTAGCGAGCCATGGGTCCGCGCGGAAGTGGCGGCCTGTGGTCGTACATTCCGTCCGGACTGCCATGGCGGTTGTGGCTTCAGTGCTGGTAGCGCGATTGTTCAGGTTGCCAGAAACATACTGGGCGCCGATTACGACGATCGTGATCACGCAATCTTCTCTGGGCGCCGCAGCCGCTGTCTCCTGGCAGCGTTTCATGGGAACCGCATTGGGAGCCGTAGTTGGGGCGATTGTAGCGAGCTACTTTGGGCACACCCTGCTGGTATTTGGGATCGGCGTGTTCGTCCTGGGGCTGCTTTGCGCCGCAGCACACCTCGATCGAAGTGCCTATCGGTTCGGCGGTGTTACGCTGGCGATTGTGTTGCTCCTGCCGCGGAACGCTCCTCCATGGCAAGTTGCGTTTCATCGCTTCGCCGAGGTGTCGGTCGGAATTGCGGTGGCTTTGGTTTTTGCGGTGGCGTGGCCGGAGACAGAAGAAACACCATCAGGGAAAACCTGAATTCCCCCTTCTTACTGACAGCCGTGATCCGTGAAAGGCGCCTGTGGGCGCTCTCACCTTTCATCTCCGGATTCGGAGCTCTGGTTTGCGCTATGTTAAGCTTCTATCAGAGATGCTTTTAGACACATTGCTCCCTTCGCGGGAGAGATTGCGGTCTGTAACGATGAGGCCAGGAGTCCGCCACTGCAGCTTGTGGCTGATGGTGCTGGTGCTGGCAGTACCGCTCGGGCAAGCGGCAGAGCCGGCCGCTCCGTCCGCGCACGACTACCGGCTCCGTTTCTATCACACACACACTCGCGAGCGGCTCGACATCGTTTATCGGCGCGGCGATACCTACTTGCCGGAGGCCTTAGACGCGCTCGACCATTATCTCCGCGACCATCGCACCGGTGAGATACATCATTTCGATCCCCACCTGTTTGACCTGCTCCACGAACTTACCGCGTCTTTGAACGATTCCGGTGGCGAGATCGACGTGATCTGCGGATATCGCACGCCCTGGAGCAACGAATTCCTCCGCACTCGCAGCGAGCATACGGGCGTGGCTCGCCACAGTCTTCACATGCAGGCGGAGGCTATCGACATTCGCTTGCCGGGGATTCCGACCTCAACTGTGCGGGATGCCGCGCTGCGCCTGCATCGCGGCGGCGTTGGTTACTATCGCAGCTCCGACTTCGTGCACGTTGACGTGGGACGCGTGCGCCGCTGGTAATTAGCTCTCACCAAGGATACGGATAGCCCTTCGCGAGGACCTTCTCCAAGGCGGCGTCGTGCCCATAGATGTCGTCGTAGAAGTGAACGAGTCCGTCTTCCAGCACGACAACGGTGCCATAGACGATCAAGACCGGAATCGGGTGCGCGAGGTTCACCTGTTGGGTCGTGCTGCCGTTCATGGCCGCGCGAATGCGTTCCGGGGTCCAGCCAGGATTGTCGCGCAGGACCCAGGCAGCCAGATCGGCGGGCTTTTGCAGCCGGATACAGCCGTGGCTGAAATCCCGCCGGGACTTCGCGAAGAATTCTGGGGCCGGGGTATCGTGCATGTACACGTTGTAGCTATTGGGGAAGACGAATTTCGCGAGGCCCAGTGCGTTCTTTGGACCCGGCTTTTGCCGGATAAAGAGCTTTCCGGCTCGGAGCTGGCTGAGCACGTCATTGGTAACCGTACCGGCCGAGACCACGTTCTGTCGGCTGTCCACGACTTCTAATCCCTTCTTCGCCAAGTAGTCAGGGTCGCGAACAATGTGCGGAATCATCTCCCCTCTGGTAATCGAATACGGCACTTCCCAATAGGGCCGGAAGACGACGTATTGCAAGGTGTCGCTGAACACCGGGGTGCCATGACCGTATGCTTTGCCAACCACGACATTCATGGTCACACCGATGTTGAAGTCCTTGTCATAGGCGCGGAGACGAAACTCGGGGATGTTGGCCACGATGGGCGCTTTTCGATATGCCTCCGGCATCCACCGCCATCGCTCGAGGGTGAGTTGCATTTGTCGAACTCGACGGCTCAGAGACACGTTCAAGTCAGCCAGAGTTTGCGTGTCAATTCGTCCGTTCGGATCTCGCCCATGGCGGCGCTGAAAATTCTTTACCGCGTCCACCAGAGCGCCTGTGTAAGCGGTTTGATCAGCGGGAACATTGACGTCAGCCGGAAGGTCGCCAACCAACCGAAGCAGCCGCGTGAGCCGCGGGACGCCGGGATAAGCGTCGCCGGGTGTAATGGTTTTCATCCCGAGCGGAAGCTGCTCCCCATCATCTTTCTTCGCAAGCTCGATGTAGGTTTGCAGAGCTTGAATCGTGCGTTTGTAACCGGGATAGGGCGGTTCCACTTGGGCCAACGCGCCAGCAACGTCGCCAGCATCAACAACATAGTCCTTGAGAAATTCAGCAAGATCGTATTTCCTGGACTCACTATCGAGAGCAAAGGCGAAGTGCCGGGGATTTACCTTTCCAATGTGGAGGTCGGAGATATACCTCATCGCGCAAACCGTAAGCGCGAGGTCAAATTTCATAACGTCCGCATCGGCCGGCTCTCGCGTCGCAGGTTTGAGTTTTGCCAGCCGATCGTTCCACCGGGATCCGTCGTAGTCCTCCGCGGAGAGCCCCTTTTGGTCCGCTTTGAGCAACAGCGCGATCACCTGCCGCGCCTGTGCGGTCGGCTCCATTCCCTTAACCCACCACAATGAAATCCCGTTGAGCTCGTAGAATTTCTTCACATGATTGCTGTAATCGCTGAAATCCGGCCAGCGCAAGTCGGGGAAGTTGCCACGGCTAATGGCGGAGCGCAGCCAGGCTTGACCATCGGAGCTGAGATCCTGCCGACTCGCTGTGCCGCTGGAAACCGCAAGCTGAGTCGGAGCAGAACCCGCTGAGCCGCATCCGGATCCGCAGAACAGTGCGATCAGCACTAGCGGCGTCGAGAGCCGATGACCCCACCCCAAAATTTGTAGTTGTCTCACTAATCCTCCTGCACCCATGCAGGTAGTCGGAGTATTCCACTCCGAAAGGCTGCATTTCAAGGGCCGGAATAATATTTTTGGCGCGGCTTGTCTTACAGCCGAGACGCGATTAGCGCTGGCAGGTTTGGTGTCAATATCTTGGCACTGGCAAAGATATTGTCACCGTTGCGTCGTCGATACGGCCAGAAATAAGGGCCGCCGCGCGTCGGCACGTTCAAACGGCGGTCGTTTGTCAGCCATTCGTTACTTTAACCTAACTGCGAAGCTTGGCATCTGGAGTGCAACCAGAGCGGAGCGGACCAGACCACCGATCGCCACTGGGAGGACTGCTAAATGTTGACTCATTTGCTGCGACGCAAAGACGCGCGCACCGTTTCGCATATTTGTGGGGTCGTCTCGCTATTCGTTTTTCTTGCCTTTTCAACTTCAGGGTTGTGCCAAAGCTTCACTGTGCCGGATGACTTGGCACTCCGCATTCGCCTCGATGACACACTGACCAGCACCGACTCCGAGGTCGGCGATCCATTCAGCGCAACCGTCGTCAGCCAAGGCGACTATCGCAATGCCCGGGTCTATGGTCATATCAGCAGCATCGACATGTCGGGCAGACTGGAGGGCCACACGACCATGATGCTGCGCTTCGATCGGTTGGTTTTGACCGACGGACGCCGCGCACCCATCCAGGCTGAGATCGTCCAGCTCTACCACGCGCCGTCGGGCGAGAAAGTCGACGTCGAAGGCGCGATCGAATCAGGCGGCAGAGGTAGAACTAGTATTACTCACACCGCCATTGGCGCGGGGGCTGGGGCATTGCTTGGCGGCATTTTCGGAGGCGGCAAAGGGGCTGGCATCGGATCTATCATTGGGGGCGCTGGTGGCCTCGGAACCACGGCGTTTCACGGGCGTCAGAAGATCACGCTGAACAGCGGACTGGAGATGGAGATTCAAGTCATTCCACGCTGATCTGCAACGCCGCTGCTGTTGTGCTGATGTGCCGGCCAGGCAGCTACCCAATCTTGGCGGGACAGTTACCGGTCTGCAGCAGAGTTTCAAAGGCGTCCGAATCCAGCAGAGCAAGAGACTGCACCACTACATCGGCGGGCAGATGCTGACCGTCGTGACTTACGCCGATGCTCCGCATACCTGCACGGCGGGCGCCCTCGATCCCGGCAGCGGCGTCTTCCACCACAATGCAGTTCTCGGGCGATGCCTCGACCCGGGAAGCAGCCTTCAGATAAACTTCCGGATCCGGTTTGCCTTTCTGCACATCCTCGGCCGATACGACGCCTTGGAAAATGTGAGTAGCTGACAAAGCCTCGAGCACTGCATCGATGTTCGCGCGCGGGGCCGCTGAGGCGATCGCCTGCAGCCATCCTTGCTTGTGAAGCCGGTGCAACCAGCTTGCAACTCCGGGTAAAGGTGAGATGCCGTCCCTGCGAATTAGATGACGATACAGCTCCTCTTTAGCTTCTGAAATCCTCTCGATGCGCTCGGGAGTCGCCGCGGCCCCAAGCAATTGGGGGATGATCGAATCGTTGCGCTGGCCAAATGTGGCGAGAAACTGCTCACGGGTGATGACAATTCCTTCCTTCGCCAGCGTGTTCCGCCAGGAGATCCAATGCTGCTCCTCTGAATCAATCAGCGTTCCGTCCATGTCCCAAAGTACTGCGCGAGCCGCGCTCATTCGTAGACCTCTTTTATTCATCCGACTTTTTCAGCAACCTGGGAGAGTGCGTACTCTTCCAAGTGCCGTGCGTCGCTATTAAATTTCCGGATACCCTCGGCCAGCTTCTCCGTCGCCATGGCGTCCTCGTTGTGCATCCAGCGGAAGGTTTTCTCATCCAGGTGCAGACGATCTTCCTTGGCCGCCTTCGCCTGTTGCCGGATCGAGCTTACGATCCAGAGTGCCCTCGGTTTTCTCCAACTGCTCAAGCAGCTCCGGACTGATGGTGAGCAAATCGCATCCGGCGAGGCGGACAATCTGATTCACATTCCGGAAGCTGGCGCCCATGACCTGAGTCTTGTAACCATATTTCTTGTAATAGTTGTAAATGCGAGTGACGGAGGCGACGCCAGGATCCTGGTCCGGAGGAATCTCAGCGCCCTTGTTCTCTTTCTTATACCAATCGTAGATACGACCGACGAAAGGCGAGATCAAAGTTACTCCGGCTTCGGCGCACGCGACCGCCTGGGCGAAGCTGAAGAGCAGTGTCAGATTGCAGTGGATGCCCTCTTTTTCAAGAAGCTCGGCTGCGCGAATACCCTCCCAGGTGCTGGCGATCTTGATCAGGATGCGTTCGCGCGCCACGCCTTTTTTCTCATACAGCGAGATGAGCTTGCGGGCTTTCGTGATGGTGCCCGTGGTGTCAAAGCTGAGGCTGGCAGCGACTTCCGTAGACACGCGGCCCGGAACCACTTTGAGAATTTCACTTCCGAACAGAACGAAAAGCCGATCGATGAACTCTGCCGCCATTTCTTCGTGACTGCCGCCGCCCTCCTGCGCTAGTTCGGCAGCCTCTTCCACTAGGTGCCGATAGTGCGGCATCTGGGCGGCGTGAAAAAGCAGCGAAGGATTGGTGGTGGCGTCCTGCGGCCGGTGCTGGGCAATGGCCTCAATATCACCGGTATCCGCCACAACGGTCGTATATTTCTTCAGGGATTCAAGCAACGTCATTGTTATCTCCTAATTCAGGCTCAATAGTTGAAACGAGGTATGGCCCGCATGGGCCAAGCTGCTTACTTTCGACTTCAGCGACCTTGGCCAGCCGGCGACGATGTCGGTCTGCGCCGCTAAACCTTGCGCTGAGGAAGTTTTGTGTGCAGTCCCAGGCCACCGCGATGCCGGTAGTTCGGCCTCCAAAGCAAAGTACGTTGATATTGTCGTCCTCCACGCCCTGGCGGGCGGAAAAGTGGTCATGACAGAGCGCTGCACGGACGCCGACGATCTTGTTGGCGGCAACGGAAGCTCCCACACCGCTGCCGCACACCAGGATGCCACGCTCCACCTTGCCACTGGCGACAGCGCGGGCGACCGGGATCGCGAAATCCGGATAGTCGTCGCTGCTGTCGTTTACCTTGTTGCCAAAATCAACGACTTCGTGTCCTTCCGCGAGCAGCAACTTCGAGAGTTGCTCTTTCATCTCGAATCCGCCGTGATCGGCGCCGATGCCTACCTTCATTTTGTGCTCCCGTGCCGCGCGATCTGGTCCTTTGCCGCAGCTACAACGTTCTCCACGGTGAAGCCGAACTTTTTCAATAGCTGCTTAATAGGCGCCGATGCTCCGAAGGTTTCGATACATACATTGTGCCCTTCTGAGCCGGTGTATTTGCTCCAGCCGAAATCGGAAGCCTGCTCGACCGAGACTCTTGCCTTCACTTTTGGAGGCAGAACAGAGTCCCGGTAATTCTTGTCCTGATCGTCAAACAGCTCCCACGATGGCATACTGACTACCCGCGCCCGCACGCCCTCCTTGGTCAATTGCTCGTAGGCTTCGAGACAGAGCGCAACCTCGCTGCCGGTACCGATGAGGATGACCTCAGGGGTCACCGCCCGGAGCATCGGCGAGAATGTAGGCTCCGCGGGCCAGGCCCGAGGCGGGGGCGAACTTCGTCCGGTCGATAGTCGGCACAGCCTGGCGAGTGAGCACCAGCACTGCGGGCTCGTGGTGCAGTTGCAGTATGACCTTCCAAGCCTCCCGCACCTCATTCGCGTCCGCGGGCCGGATCATAATCAAGCCGGGCATGGAACGCATGTGGGCAAGCTGTTCGATGGGCTGATGGGTGGGGCCATCCTCACCAAGACCAATGGAGTCGTGGGTGAAAACGTAAATCACCGGCAGCTCCATCAAGGCGCTCAAACGGAGAGATCCTCGCATGTAGTCGACGAAAATGAAGAATCCCGAGCCGAAGGGACGGAGCTTCACCAGACTCATTCCGTTCAGTATGGCGCCCATGGAATGTTCGCGGATTCCAAAGTGGAAATTGCGTCCGGCATAATTCTCCGCCGAGAAATCGCCGGCGCCCTCGAACGTCAAACGGGTCTTGGTGGAGGGCGCGAGATCAGCAGCTCCTCCGATCAACCAGGGAATATTCTTGGCGGCTGCGTTCAGTACCTTGGCTGAGGATTCGCGGGTCGCCAGCCCTTTCGAGTCGGCGGGGAATTCGGGCAGGCCGCGGTCCCAGCCTTCCGGGAGCTGGCGATGCTGCATGCGGAATAGTTCTTCGCCGAGCTCAGGGTACTGCTTGCGATACTCGCCGATTCGCGCGAACCAGGCGTCGCGCAGTTGCTTGCCGCGCTTTCCAATACCTTGACGGAAGTGATCGTAGACGCCGTCAGGCACGTAGAACTTCTTGTCTTCCGGCCAGCCGTAGTTGCGCTTGGCGAGCCGGATCTCGTCCTCGCCCAGGGGTTCGCCATGGGCCGCGCTGGTATCCTGTTTGTGGGGCGCGCCGTATCCGATGTGGCTGTCCACGATGATCAACGTCGGGCGATCCTTGGTGTCCTGGAAGGTTCGGAACGCGCGGGCCAGCATATCGAGGTCATTTGCGTCGCCGACCCGCGTCACGTTCCAGCCGTAGCCGATGAAGCGTGTGGCAACGTCATCCGAGAAGGTCAGGGAAGTGTTGCCTTCGATGGTGATGTGGTTGTTGTCGTAAATCCAGCAAAGATTGGAAAGTTGCAGGTGCCCGGCGAGGGAGGCAGCCTCGTTGGAGATGCCTTCCATCATGCATCCATCTCCGCAAATCGCGTAGACGTTGAAGTCAAACAGATCATCGAAGCCTGGGCGGTTGTAACGCGCGGCCAGCCACTGCCGGGCAATGGCCATGCCGACGCTGGTGGCGACGCCCTGGCCGAGCGGTCCCGTGGTGGTCTCCACCCCCGACGTCCAGCGGTACTCGGGATGTCCGGGACAGCGGCTATCGAGCTGCCGGAACGCCTTGATGGCCTCCAGCGGCACAGACACTTCGCCGAGAGTTTCGTAGTCCTTGCTGACGGCGCGCACTTCGGTCAAGTGGAGCAGGGAATAGAGCAGCATGGACGCGTGCCCGTTCGACAGCACGAAGCGATCGCGGTTTGGCCATACGGGATCTTGCGGATCGAAGCGAAGGAACTGCTGCCACAAGCAGTAAGCCACCGGCGCCAGCGCCATGGGAGTTCCAGGATGCCCCGAATCGGCCGCCTGCACCGCATCCATGGAGAGTGTGCGGATGGTGTTGATGCTGATCTGATCCATGGTTTGCAGCACCGGAGAAATGGGGGACGCGGTTATTACGCTCATTCGATATCCTTTCGCGCCAGCCTTCGCTGGCGGTCCACTCCGTACGAAGCAGATCGTAGGTGGCCGGCTGGAACCCAGCCACCTCTATCAAAGTTAGGCTGACCGGTGCGGCCACCTCCACCCGGTAATCTCCGGGCTGTCGATGCCATTCTCGTGGGCGTATGCCCGGCAGGCGATCTGCTGATTGCGGAACTTCTCTTTGGCTTCGCCCCCGATTCTTTGCAGTTTGGGGATGCGGTCGATGGCGTCCATCGCGAGGCTGAAGCGGTCAATTTGATTGTTTATCGCCAGTTCCATCGGCGTGTTGATGTTGCCTTTCTCCTTGTAGCCGCGTACGTGCAAGCTCTGGTTCTTGCGAGCGTAGGACAAGCGATGAATTAGCCAGGGATAACCGTGGAAGTTGAAGATTATGGGTCTGTCAACCGTGAAGAGAGAATCAAAATCTGCATCCGTCAATCCGTGCGGATGTTCCTTGCTGGGCTGCAGTTTGAAAAGGTCCACTACGTTGATGAAGCGGATCTTCAGGTCCGGGAACTCCTCTCGCAGCAGAGCCGTTGCCGCCAGTGCTTCCTGCGTCGGAATGTCGCCGGCGCACGCCATGACCAGATCGGGTTCACAACCCTTGTCGTTGCTGGCCCAGTCCCAAATGCCAATCCCCTTGGTGCAGTGTGTGATAGCGGCATCCATATTCAGGTACTGGAGATGCAACTGCTTGTCGGACACGATCACATTAATGTAGTTCTCGCTCCTCAGGCAGTGATCGGCCACTGACAGCAGGCAGTTAACGTCGGGCGGGAGGTAAATGCGAGTGATAGCCGCGCTCTTGTTAAGGACAACGTCCAGAAAACCGGGATCCTGGTGAGTGAAACCATTGTGGTCCTGCCGCCAAACCGTAGAAGTGATAAGCAGGTTCAACGAGGCTATGTTTCGGCGCCAGGACAGATGGCTGCAGATCTCCAGCCACTTCGCGTGCTGGTTGAACATGGAGTCAATCACGTGGACGAAGGCCTCATAGGATGAGAAGAAGCCATTCCGTCCGGTAAGCAGATAACCTTCGAGCATGCCCTCCATGGTGTGCTCGCTGAGCATCTCGACGACGCGTCCATCGGTTGCCAGTTCGCCGCCGTCCGTGTCCTCGGCGAAGTAATCGGCGATCCAGAACTTCTTCGAGGCCTGGTAGATAGCCTGCAGCTTGTTCGACGTGGTCTCGTCCGGACCGAAGACGCGGAAGTTGTCCATGTTCGACTTCATCACGTCTCGCAGGAAGTTCCCCAAAGGCGGGACATTCTCGACTTCGATAGCTCCGGGCTCATCGATTTTTACGGCGTAATCCCGGAAATCAGGTAAACACAGACTCTTTTTGATGGTTCCACCATTGGCATGGGGATTGGCGCTCATGCGGCGTGTCCCTGTCGGTGCTAGCTCCTTGAGCTCCGGCACGAGCTTGCCGTCGCGGTCAAACAACTCCTCCGGCTTCAGTTCGCGCATCCACCGCTCGAGAATCCGCAGTTGTTCGGGGTCCTTCTTGACGTCGGTCAAGGGAACCTGATGAGCCCGCCAGAATCCCTCAAGATAGTGACCTTCTACTTTTCGCGGCGCGCCCCAGCCCTTCGGGGAGCGCAGCACGATCATCGGCCAGCGAGGCCGGCTGGCCACGCCAGTGCTTCGGCAGTCCTGCTGGACGGCACGAATTTCCTTGATGCAATGTTCGACCGTGGCTGCCATCGCCTGGTGCATGCTGTCGTGATCCGACCCCTCCACGAAGTGAGGCGTCCAACCGTAGCCTCGCATGAGGTTCTCCAGCTCGTCGTGGCTAATGCGCGCCAGAAGAGTTGGATTGTTGATCTTGTAGCCGTTCAAGTGAAGGATGGGCAGAACCGCGCCATCGCGAATAGGGCTCAGGAACTTGCTGATGTGCCATGAAGTCGCCAGCGGTCCGGTTTCAGACTCGCCGTCCCCGACGACGGCAGCCACGATCAAGCCAGGGTTGTCGAACGCAGCGCCGCAGGCATGAGAGAGCACGTACCCTAATTCGCCCCCTTCATGGATGGAACCGGGAGTCTCCGGTGTGCAGTGGCTGCCGATCCCGCCAGGAAACGAGAATTGTTTGAAGAACTCGTGCAGGCCACGTTCATCTTCGCTCTTTTCGGGATAGATCTCGGAGTACGTCCCCTCGAGGTATCCTGGACCCAGGACGCCGGGTGCGCCATGCCCCGGTCCCGCCATGAAGATCATGTCCAGGTCAAACTTTTTGATCAACCGGTTCAGGTGGGTGTAGATGAAAGCCAGGCCAGGGCTCGATCCCCAATGTCCAAGCAGGCGGTTCTTGATGTGTTCCGGCTTCAGAGGTTCCTTCAACAGGGGATTGTGTTGGAGATAAATCATACCGAGTGCCAGGTACTTGCACGCCCGCCAGTAAGCGTCGGTTTTCCTTAGTTCCTCTGAGCTCAGGGGCGATCCTTGAATCGTGGATCTCGCTTTCCCATAAGCGCTTAGCGAGAGGGCCAGTGGTTCTTCTGCTTCTACGACAGGTGTCATTTCTTACGCTCCTTGTGTCCTAGCGGTGGAGGTTCTCATTTGGTCGCGCCGTGTCGTGGCTCTTGCTGCTCGCAGGTGGCGAAAGCTGAAAGTGCAAACGTGAGGCCATTCGTAAGCGCCTGAAAATGGAAACCTACAGCCAAGCTGAGAAGTGCCAAAGCCATAGCAAATGCCAAACGGCTGGCAGGACATCATTTGAATGGTAACTGCGACCGATTGGCTTCGACGTCTGCCACCGAAGCAGCCTGTCCCGTGAACGAATACTTGTCAATCAAACCCTCGATCTGAGACCAAACCTGCGGGTCGCACTCGATGGCGGTGTGCCCCCGGAAAAGATGCCGGGTGAACCAGGGATACTGGCTGCATTCCGCCGGAGTCTCCCGGTAGTCGAAGAAAAAATCGCCCAGGATCTCTGTCTGCGCCGGGTCGGCAGCCGTGATCCTGGAACGGCCATGGAGCAAGCCGCGAGTCTGGTAGAAGTTGATCGCCCGGGCCACGTTCGCGGGAACCAACCGGTCATCCTGCCCCGGTTTAGCGATGCTATCGACCTGAACGGTAAGCAGCACCGGACTGCCTTCCCGTTGCAACTGGCGGGCCAGAGAAATTACGGCCGCCCCGCCCCAACTGTGCCCGAATAGGACAATGCGCGCGCCACGCTTCTCCGCCGCGGAAAGGCGCCCGTCCTCGTCAGTGTCCAGCCACCGGAGAATGTCCCGATGCGCCGCCTTCCGGTGCCAGTTTCCGAAGGTAGCGATACGGAGATGATCCGGGTGCTCGGCACGCAGCTTTTGCGCCAGTTGCACTTCGGAATGGCGAAGATCGTCATGACGAACGAATCCGCCGACGAAGCCAACGACGATCAAAGGGGTGGAACTACCGGCCGCAGACGCGACAACCGGCTGCAGGGTTGAATCGGCAGAACGCGCGTTTTCTGCAGACAGAGAGATAGGAATAGCGAGCACCAGCACAGCGGCCCAAGGAGGAGCCGGCCGACCGCGGCCATGTGCACGAAACAACATTGGCTTTATTTTCCTTTGGCCGTGACGGAAGCAGGAGACGGAGTCAGCAGCTTCTCGATCGCGCGATCCATCGTGTGATTCATCTCGGATACAACTGCGGGCACGTTTTTCTGGACCACGGTTCCGACCTCCGAAACTTCGTTGCTCCAAACCGTGACACCCGTGCGAACGTCTATCATCTGAGCGGAGATGGCAACCCCGACCTTGACGCCGCCATCGTAGTCCAGTTCCTCAAGCTTCTCAAGGCGACCGCTAAGAATGTAATCCACCTCGGAGTGTCCGTCGTAGATTTGTACGTGGGTGAAGTTGCTGCTGGCACGCAAACGATCGGCGACCGCGTTGGTCACGAACTCACGTGGATCAACCGCCCAGCGGTGGTAATCATAAAAGCCGATTTGTTCGGGTGACGTGCGGTAAGCAATCGCTCCTTGCCGCAGATAACCGGGTGATCGGAATTCTCGTATCGCCAGCGATGCGTGGGTGCTTTCCTGGACTGGCGGATCGGGCGCCGGCGGGAGGTTGAGTGTGTAATAGGTCGGATACTTCACCTTGCCCATGCAGCCCACAAAGCAGAGTGAAATCACGAGTGTGAAAAGAATTGCTGTCAGGGTTTTTTGCATATCTCTCTCCCCCGTTACGGGACCTTGCGCTCCTTGGGTTGCTTGATGCGAATCAAGCTCCACGGACGCTGCTTCAGCGAATCCGTCAACTGGTCCAGGTTGTCGGTGGCCACTCGCAGGTTGTCCACCGTGTCATTGATCTTGTAGTCGTTCGCTCGCACCAGCACCTGCATATTCGCCATCAAGCTCTTCGCTTCCTGCAAAGTAGTCTGCAATTCCGCCAAGTCTTTACGGATTGGCTCGCGAAGGTCGGTGACCGTCCCATTGACGTTCTCAATGGTGCTATCAGCATGCTGGCTTAGCACGAGCAGTTGATCGGAAAGGCGATCGATCTTTGGGCGCTCGTCGGTGAGGAGTCCGTCTACCTGGTTCAGGATGGTTTGAACCTTTTGCTGGGTGGGCGGGCCCGTCACGTTGTTTAGGTTGGCCAGAAGACTTCGCGCGTCGCCACTGATACCTTCAAGCTCCCCCTTCGCCTGCGTGATCAGGGAGTCTGCGTTATCCGCGACGGTGGCCATTTTGCCGGCAATCTCATCCAGGCTGGCGGCTTCCTGTGACGTGATCGATGACCCCGCCACAAGTCGCTTGGCCTCGTTGCTGCCAGTGCTGATCGACAGGGCTGCGCTGTTCATGATGCTAACCAGTCCCAGCTTGGCTACGGACTTCTCGTTTAAGGGCGTGCCCTGTTTGACCTCCAACAGAATTTCTATCTTGGTTGGGTCCGATGACCAGGGCCTGACCGCCGTGACTTTGCCGACATTGATGCCGCCGAACAGGACTGATGCTCCCGGTTCAAGCCCGCCCGCATACCGCAGATATGTCCGATAGGGTACGGTGTCGCGGCTGAACTGCGCGTTGAACAGGTAGACAAGAGTAAATGCCAGTATTGCGAAACAGCCGAGGACGAAGGCGCCAACCTTTGCTTCCGTTGTCACTGGTTTGCCTCCTGATTCTGCAGGTATCGTTTGAAGTAGTCAGCCACGGCAGGAGTTTTCGCTATATTGTCGGGTATGCGATCGAGGAACTGCCGGACATGGGGATTGTTGCTCTTGCGAATCTCTTCCTTGGTTCCCACCGCGAGAAACGTGCCGTTGTAGAGCATCGCAATCCGGTCGGCGATGCGGAAGGCGCTGGGCAGTTCATGAGTGACGACGATAACGGTCATCTGGAGAGCCTCTTTAAGCAGCAGAATCAATTCGTCCAGATCTGCCGCAACAATAGGATCCAGTCCGGCGGAAGGCTCATCGAACACCAGAAGCTCCGGATCAAGCGCTAGAGCACGCGCGACTGCTGCACGCTTCTTCATGCCGCCCGACAGTTCCTGGGGGGGTAATTTGCCGAATTCCTCCAGACCCACCTGTGCCAGCCTCATCCAGACCATCAGGTCGATAATGGACGGGGCGAGCGCAGTGTGCTCACGCAAAGGGAGAGCGACATTGTCCTCCAAGGTAAGCGAATTGAACAAGGCTGCACTTTGAAAAGCGACTCCGATGGAGCGCCGGACAGCCTTCAGTTCGGCCTGCGAGCAGCGGGTGATATCAATCCCTTTCACAGAGACACTGCCCGACTTCGGACGCTCCAGCCCAAGGATCTGCCGCAACAGTGTGCTCTTCCCGGAACCACTGCCGCCCAGCAGAACCATCGTTTCCCCTTGCTCGATGTCCAGGTTCAGCCCGTCCAGCACCCGCCGTCCGTCGTATTCGACGACCAAATCGCGAATCGAAATGAATGGCATCACATTTTCCCCGTGTAGTAGAAAATGGCGGTGAAGACGGCATCAGCAACGATGACGAGGAAAGTTGATTTCACCACCGCGGTCGTCGTCGAGCGGCCCACCGCATCGGGCCCTCCGCGGACACGAAATCCTTCCAGGCAGCCCACATGAGCAATGATGGTGGCAAAGGCCAGGCTCTTGATCAGTCCGCTGATCACGTCCCGCGCCTCGATGGAAGTCAGCACGTACCTCAGATAGACCATGAGCCCCAGATGAGTGCTGAAGAACATGAACACTCCGCCTGCAAGAATGCCGCAGAGGTTCGAGATAATACTGAGACAGGGCACGGAGATCAGCGCGGCTAGATACTTGGGTGCCAGTATGAACTCGACAGGTTCGAAGGCCATAACCCGGAGCGCGTCAATCTCCTCGGTGACCTCCATGGTCCCGATCTCCGCCGCGAATGCCGAACCCGACCGTCCGCTGACGGCGATCGCGGTAAGAAGCGGGCCGAGTTCTCGCGTGAAGCCTACCGCAACCAGATCGATGACGTAGTGCATGGCTCCGAATCGACGTAATTCAGATGCCCCTTGCATGGCGAGAATAAATCCGGCACAAATCGCCATCAGGCCCACCATGGGCAGCGCGTCCACGCCAATCTCCAGCATCTGGCGCACGGCGGCCTTCCAGCGGTAGCGGTTCCCGATAATGGGCAAGGCTGTGCGCATGGCGCGCAGCGTGGTCCACAACTGAATATTTAGAGTTCCGACATAGTCGAGCTCATGGAGAGCCTCTTTTCCGACGCCTTCGAGTAGGGTTGCCATCACACTACCCCCGACGCAGAGGGAGGGCTTGCATGGCCACTCGCTTCGAACAGAGACAACACGCCCGTGACCTCAAGGACATGAAGCAGACGTTCCTGCAATCCTGCCAGGTGCAGGGTGGTTTCGTGATTGCGCGCGACCTTGAGTGCTTCGATGAGGGTCGCAATGCCGGAAAGGTCAATGTAGGGGACTTCCGACAAGTCGACAGTCACGGCCTCGGGACGCTCCCCTTGCAGGATGGCGAGAAGCCGATCACGCAGGCCCGGTGAGGAATCGATGTTTACACGGCCGTTCAAGTGCACGAGAGCGCCTTCTTGACTATGAGTAACGCTGATCTCCAGACCGTTAATCGAATTGAAGATATCGTTCGGCAACAGAGCGTAACTCCCATTTGTCGGTACGTGGCCCCGTTCTGTGCCTCTTAAGGATTAATAAGCGGCAGTTGTGCCAACTGCAAGTCAACCAGCAGACCGAACCGCCAGTCGATCTGAAAGAACAATGCCATTTGTCTGCCTGACAGCACCCTGCGAAACGCAGGGATATACTTGAGTCTCAACTGCATAATAGAGTCTTCAACGGCCGCACGCTTTCGGATGTAGCTCTCAGCCTGCTCGCCGTTCATGGTGGTGGAGTTCTGAAGGTAATCTTTGATCAGTACGGCCTTGGTATCGTTTATTTTGGCCAAATCTGCTGTGTAACGATCGTAGACTGGCCAGAACTTTTCGGCCTCGGCGTCCGTCAGCTCCATGTTGGCTGCGACAATTTGCTTTTTCTGGGACCTTATGTCCTTCCTCAGCATTTGGATGTCCCCGTCAGAAAGTACTTGAGAGTCATCGCTTCTGCCGGATGCTGAGGAACCCTTGTCTTGCCTTATCGGTTGCGAGGCAGACTCTTGCGCGCGAACTCGGTTAGCACCCAACACCGACACCGCAACGAGCACTGCGATAAGGAGCACGTTCTTCTTGTCCATTGATCCCCCTTTGGGCTGCTGACGTGATTACCAGGTTCGTGGTTAACGTCGCCTGCTAAATCGAGGCACTTTCGTCAGGGCATTCAAGATTCCACTCCAAGCCTGATGCCACCACCAGGACCATATCCTGTAATGACAAGTGTTTAGGAGCGTCACGTCATAGGAAAACAATGCTTTCTCGAATTGCCATAAAGCTGCCAATGCCAAGAATTTGGCAAGTGACACGTGGGCATGGCAGATGACCACGAACGTCTCCGGGGGGAATCTGGGCTTCTGGAGACAATATCACTCGTCAAAGTCTTGGCTTGGGATCAGAGATCGAGCCAAGCCAGACGGTCCGCTGAGGATCGTCGAAGCTGCACAACCGACTCCTGGAAAAGGAGATGCCTTCTCCTCGTGCCGCCTCCTCTATTGGAACCGTGAATGCCTTTGATGACCTAGCTCGAGGCAACGTGGCATCGCGGGAAGGCCAGGCAACCCGTCGAACCCGCGGTATCACTTGTCGAGCGACGGTTATTAGGCCGAAAAACCTTGCAAGAAGGAGACAAATGATGAACCGGTATCTGTTTGCAGGTGTTGCGTCAATATTACTCTTCACAATTACCGCATTGGCGCAAGAGAGCCGAAATGAAGTGAGTGTTGAGGGAACGGGCTTTTTTACAAAGGACAGCAGCGGCCGGGGAATCTCTCGGACTACGACAAACACCGGGGGATTCACTGCGGGATATCGCTACCACATCAACCGCTGGCTATCTGCGGAGGGAAACTATGGTTTCGATCGAAATACCCAAAGGTATTTTTCCGGTCTCGGACAATCCAGAATCCAGTCGGACGTGCACACGGTATCTGGCGATTTGGTTGTGAACCTTCCATTCTCCATCGCTAGGTTCCGTCCGTACGTGCTCGGTGGAGGCGGCGCCCTGATCTTTCATCCGACCGGCAACAGTGGAGGATTCGTGCCCGGAGCTGCTACTGAGGGGAAAGGCGCCTTCCTCTATGGCGGCGGCGCGGATTACGACTTGACACGACACTTCTCTGTGCGCGCTGAATACCGAGGTTTTGTGTACAAAGACCCGGACTTCGGTGTCCGGAGCTTGAAAACTGATAGCTGGACGCATGCAGCACAGCCCGCAGCCGGCATCGTGTACCGTTTTTAGGCGCGCGCCTGGGTGGCCGGAAATCATACCCTCTCCTCATCCCGGCTGCCCAGGTTTCCTCTTCGGCGTCGAAAAGGCCCATCTGAAGACCGGCGCAACGAACCAATCCGGTTAACCAGCCACGCGTTTTGGCGTGAAGGTCAGAACAGAGTCATCGTCGGCACTCCGTCTCTAATTGCCAAGTGACGAACGGGTGGCGAGTCGAAAGGTAGACATCCCTTGTGTAACTGACCTCGAGCAAACCTGTATCGCCATACTTTCGACCGCAAGTCTCTTTGTTCTTTCAATTTCAGCGAAATCGGACCGGTCGACTTATTTGGTACAAGAACTGCACTACACAAGACTGCAGTACAGAAGGTGGGCTGTATGAGAACAAGCAATGTCACCACGCTCGACCCCATGCGTCGCAGCAACGATGCGACAGAATTTGAAAGCGCGCTCCGACAGAAGATTGTCGGCCAGGACCAGGCCGTTGCGGACGTGGTGGAAATCTATCAGACGTTCCTGGCGGGACTAAATCCGCCGGGCCGTCCGATAGGCAATCTGTTGTTTCTGGGCCCGACCGGCTCAGGCAAGACGCGGGTCGTGGAGGCCATGGCGCAGGCGCTTTTCGGTGACATCCGATCCTGCATCAAGATCGACTGCGCGGAGTTCCAGCATTCGCATGAAATCGCCAAGCTCATTGGTTCGCCGCCGGGATACCTGGGTCACCGTGAAACCCCGCCGTTGCTAACGCAAGAAGCGCTCAACCAGTGGCACACGGAGAAGCTCAAGGTTTCCATACTGCTGTTCGACGAAATCGAAAAGGCCTCCGAAGCGCTCTGGCAACTGCTGCTTGGAATTCTTGACAAAGGGACCCTTACCCTGGGCGATAACCGCCGGGTTGACCTATCGCGGTGCATCATCGTCATGACGTCGAACCTCGGGGCTGCTGAGATGTCCAACCTGGCGCACGGCGGCTTGGGTTTTGCGCAGAAGCCCGCGGTCTTTGAGGCGCGCTTTCACGAGAAGATCGAGCGCACTGCCGTCGAGGCGGCGCGGCGCAAGTTCACGCCGGAGTTCATGAACCGAATTGACAAAGTACTCGTGTTCAAGACGCTACGCCCGGAGCACTTGGAGCAGATCTTGGAAATCGAGCTGGGAATGGTGCAGCAGCGAATCCTGACGGTTGCCGGCGCGGACAAGTTCTTCTTTAATTGCACGCAAAGCGTCAAAGACTTCCTGCTCAAACAAGGTACCGACGCGAAGTATGGAGCTCGGCACCTGAAGCGAGCCATCGAGAAGAATCTGGTAGGCCCACTGGCAAACCTGGTGGCGACTGCCCAGGTGCGACTGGGGGACTTCATCCGAGTCGATTTCAGCCCGGAGGGAAGCATGACCTTTACAAGAGAGCTGGAGGGCGTAATGGCCTCGAGCCAGAGAGATCGCTCCGTGCTGCGTATAGATAGGGTGCCTCTGGCAATGCGCGCCGCTGGCTCGGGCGAAAGCCGAAATCTGCAATGGTAGAAGCTTAAGCAACGAATGGAGATCGCGACCAATGGAAACACCGAGCTTCACATTAAATGAACAGTTTCTTGCCTCGATGGCTGCCGCTGGCGGGCAAGAGCTCGGTAGTCCAGCGACTCCAGACCATCGGACTGAATTCGAAGATGTTCTGTCGCGCAACTTGCCGCGGTTCCGGAAAATGGCAATGCGGCATCTACACAATCCGGAAGATGCGGATGATGCCGTGCAAGATGCG
The DNA here is from genome assembly GCA_963733935.1 of uncultured Acidobacteriota bacterium. Lineage (GTDB taxonomy): Bacteria > Acidobacteriota > Terriglobia > Terriglobales > Acidobacteriaceae > JAHFUA01. The sequence goes on along the minus strand of CAVTEQ010000015.1, from coordinate 236,412 downwards.
CTCCTGTCGGCCTTCAAGAGCCTGGCTCGCTTCGAGGGGCGCGCTCAGATGTCGTCCTGGCTCATGGCAATCGTGATTAACTCGGCGCGCCTTCAGTTACGGCGCCGTCGACGCAAGAGTCTTTCGCTTGATCAGAACTTGCAAGACCATCACTGGAACCTAGAGGACCGCCGCTGGACCGTCTCGGAACTGCTAACGGACCCAAGACCTACAGCTGAACAAAGTCTTGAAAACTCTCAGCTCTGTGAACTCGTTGCTAAATTAGCCCAAAGTCTTCCCTTGTCGCAACGGACGGCTTTGCAGCTTCACCACAAGGATGGTCTCTCCGTGAAGCAGGCAGCAGAGCTGCTTGGGCTGCCTCTAGGAACTGTTAAAGCACAGCTTGCTCGTGCCAGACGCCGACTGACGCAGCTGCTTGATAAATTTATCGCTACACCTCAACCGGTAACACCCAGGGTTGGTTTGCAAAACCGAACTGAAAGGGTCTTTTAGTCTGTCGCACGGCTAGTGGGGAAAGCATGATGGCGGCAGCGCCATGGGTTCTAAGACGTAAGGTTCGCAGTTTAGTGATTCCGAACGAGGCAAGCAATGGGATTCCACGAAGGTCGCCGTGGAGGCTCTCCGGTTCCGGCGCGACTTTTCTCCTCCACCCGCGGGCTCGAAGCCATCGACCCAGCCGGAACTCTCCCTCCTTATGACATAAGCAGGGCCGCTGCCCTCTTTAGCAACTGGCAAACTACTGCCTTTCTATTCCCTCAGTTGGCGTATGACAAACCGCTTGCCATGCGTCGGCAGATCAGCAACTTACGGTACTTGTCCTCCGCCCCGCAACTTTGGGCATCAAATTGCCCGTACAAACGTTCGGCATTCGCTTAAGCGCCATGCTAAAGATCACCATCGTTGACACGCCAACCGAGCAAAGGATAGTGCTTTTTGGAAAACTGGCTGGCCCGTGGCTCGGGGAGTTGCAGAGAGTGTGGGAGGAGTCTCGCCATCGGCTTGGTAACCGAAGACGGGTTGTCGACATCAATGATGTGACAGTGATAGATCACAGCGCCGATGCCTTGCTCGTCACAATGATGAAAGAAGAGGCAGAGTTCGTCGCTAATGGCCTGGTGAACCAGTGGCTGATTCAGGCTTTAAAAGAAGGAAAGACACAAATTCCGGTAAGGGCTCTGCGCCCAAACACACTGGATCTCGCCCACTCTGGGGACCTGGAGCGCACTAAAGCAACTAGGATCGCGGAAGGAATAATCACGCTCGCGGAAGTGCGCGCTTTGCTGCGAGACTTAAAAGACTCGGAGCCGCCCTATCGCGAGCTGATCGATGCTCGTGGCGCAGTGGTAAGGCTTTCCTCGGCCGAGGTTCAGGAAATTGTGGAACTGTTGCGCTCTCTTTCTGGCAGCGACCGTCTGAGTCGAATAGCGGTTGTTGTATCCACCGATATGGCTTATGGAATGATGCGAATGCTCCAGATACTTGTTGAAGATGTGTGCGTGGTGCAACCCTTCCGGAATCTGGCAGATGCTGAGCGCTGGCTACGCCAGTGAAGCTTAGAATGCAATAGAGGCTCCCGACCGGCTACCTGGCTACACGAATCAGGGCGCCACTTTGCTTTCCACGACTTTAAAGTTGAGAATCATCTCGGGATTGGTGGAGTAGGTTAGCAAACCATGCATGCCCTGAAGGACCGGAATGCGCTCCCTACGATCCCGGATCTCAATAAGCTCGCCTCTCTCGGTCTTGTATCTCACTACATAGCTACGGCCAACAAAGGGAATGTCCAGCGCTCGAACCGCAACGATGGTGCCGGGGCCGATGGTAAAGGTCCAGGTCGGCTGGGGGACAGGAGTTGGCCGCTCTGTAGGCAGACCCCAGGCAGTTGCCAGGCAAAACGACAGGAGGGCGAACTGGAATGCTCTTCTCATGTAGTAGATCGTCTGCCGACAGAGAGAAGAGCAATCTACATGCCAAAGTCCAGCGGTAGGACTGCTTGCAAGTCAAGAGGGTTGGGAAACGACGACATATGGGTCTAAACGGTAGACGCTCAAGTTTCTTGCGGTTCTGCGAAGCGGGATGCGCCTCTTGAAGCGACGTCAATTGCGGCAGCAGCGTTAGCCCGCTGAGCTTCCGGACCTGCGGAGGTACGCACGCGCCAGATCACACGCATGGCAGCCATGAAGGGCACTGCAAGATAGATGCCCACAAGCCCTCCGATCTCGGCGCCGACCAGCACGGCAAATATTGCCGCCAGGGGATGGATTTGTAACTGACGCCCCATAACCCGGGGTGTCAAAAAATAGTCCTGAGCAACCCTCCAGATGCCCAACAGTGCGGCCAGCCAAATCCAATGGGAGTGATTGACGATGCCGACGGTGAGTACCACGGCTGCTGTACTCGTCCAGCCCACCACCGGTATGAACTCCAATGCCCCTCCTAGCAAACCCAGTGCAATCGCGTGCGGAAAGTTCAACAGAAGCAGGGTTGCCGAGTAGAACACGAACGAGAGACCGCAAAGAATTACCTGTCCCCTTATGTACCTGGTGAGCATGACATGCAATTCGTCCGCGACCGCCCGAATCTCCTGGAAACTGGTCGCGGGGGCAAACATGCGGATGAGGGTGTCGGCAATGTGGTCACCGTCACGCAAAAAAAAGATGGCTAGAATGGGTATCAGAGCCATCCATCCGAGCACCTGTGCGGCATTGGAAAGATAGCGATCGGCGCCTCGCACCAGGGCTTGGACGTCTACCTTGTGCCGCGCCAGAAATGCTTTCAGGCGGAATTCTTGTTCATCGCTCCAACCGTATTTTCCTCCCAACTCGGTTGCGATTTCTCCGGTCGCAAGGCCATCCAGCAAAACCGGGACCTCATCGACCAGCTTAACCGTATTTCTGGCGAGACCAGGCGCAAATCGGTAACCCAGAAGAGCGATCAGAATCACGAAGGCGAGATAGACTTCCACCACGGCAGGCCCTCTCAAATTCTTAAAGAAGAGGGAATGACGTTGCAGAAACTTGACCACGGGATCAATCAGATACGTGAACAGTATTGCCAAGACAAACAGTAAAATAACCTTCCGAGCGCTGTACACGGCTGCACCGACGGCAGCGAAGAATAGGATGGTCAGCAGGATGTTTGCGGTACGGCGCTCGGGAAATGCCATTTAATTATCCGTGTCTAAGAGGACTAAAGGACTAAAAGCGCAGCTCTCCCGAGCTTACCCTGGGCATTTATAGCTCCACCTCCCGAGGTCTTCGAGCCTGCCCACCAGCACGCGCAACGCATGCGCCAATCTCACTGAACAAAAGGCAGTGCAACCGATTGTCCTTCTTGGCTTAATGCGTGAACTTTGCGTGATGTTGGCAATCTGCGCTGATCAACTCTCGCATGTGACAAAACTTCGTCACAAGACAAAGGCCGCCCCCAAAACCAGGGCTTCCAGGGCCACCGATATGCGGGAAACGGCTTGGGTTCTGCGAATGTGGTCTGGCATGGGGAATGCAGTACCCGTGTGCGGTGAGGGTGGCGTAGCGCGCCCCGAAATGGCGGCAGACGCCTAGCCGCATTTTGATAGGGAGGTGGAGGTGGCTCCAGAGCCAGCGAGTTCCTCTGCGCTAGGACCGGAGAAACCGGTCGCGGTTACATCGGTTCCCGCCCGAACTGCTGAGCCTGAGCACGTTCCAGCGCAACCGCCGAAATGGCAGAAGTATGGAACGCCGGTGCTGGTGGTGCTGCTGGCCGCTGCCGTTGTATGACAATCATTTGGAACTGGAATTCCTGGGAGGGTGGCCGAATCGAGCAGGTCACAGACGATGCTTACGTTCGCGGCGATCTTACGCCGCTGAGCACCAAGGTGGCCGGCATCGTTAAGGATGTAAAGGTCTCCGACTTCCAAGCGGTGCACAAGGGTGACCTCCTGGTTGAGTTGCAAGATGACGATTACCGGGCGCAGGTAGCACAGTCCACTGCGGCGGTGGAAGCTGGGAAAGCTGCCATCGAGAACAATCGGCGCCAACAGCAACTGCAGCAAGCCAAAATCGACCGGGCGCTGGCAGGGGTGGCGCAGGCGCAAGCGGAAATTTCGGCGGCGCAAGCGGGGATTGAGGCTGCCCAGGCCGACCTGGGCCGCACCCTTCCGGAACGTCACCGGCAAGAAGGTCTCATGGAGACCAACTCCACGACGCGGCAGAAAGTTGAGCAAGCAGTGGCCGAGGAAGAGCGTTCACGCGCGCAGTTGCTCAGCCGCCAGGCTGCACTGCAGCAAGCTAAAGCGATGCTCTCCAGCAGCGAATCAGCTGTGGTGGCCGAACGCCGAGGGCTTGCCGTCCTGGAGTCGCAAGACTTACAGCTCATCGCCGACCTCCATGCTAAAGAGGCCGGGCTCACCGTCGCGCAAGTGAATCTCGGCTACACGAAGATCGAGGCGCCGGGTGACGGGAACGTGGGCGAGAGGCAGGTTCGACCCGGACAGTTGGTCTCTCCCGGAACCCAAGTAATTCCGTTTGTCAGCACCGTCAAGTGGGTTCAGGCAAATTATCGCGAGACACAGCTTACCAACATGAAGGTCGGCGACACGGCGGAGGTCCGCATCGACGCATATCCGGGAAAGCTCGTTCACGGCAAAGTGATCGAGATCGCTCCCGCCAGCGGTTCGCAATTTGCGCTCCTGCCCCCCGACAACGCCACCGGCAATTACACGAAGGTGGTGCAAAGAATACCCGTGAAGATCGCGCTGGACGATCCCAGCATTGCGGCTAGCTTGCGCCCGGGCCTTTCCGTCATCGCTACGGTCCGGACGAGACGATAACCGAGTAGATCATGGCTGCCGCCACCGCTATAAACCGCCCCCTCACGCCAGCCGAGATCGCACATGCGACGGCTGGGGCGATTCCCTCTGAGCTTTCCATCCAGCCGGTATTAGGGATTGTCGGCGTCCTCATCGGCGCCGGCCTCGTCACGCTCACCTCTCGCATGCTGTCGCTGGGCATGGCAGATCTGAAGGGGCACGTCGGTATCAGTTACGATCAAGGTGCGTGGCTCGGCAGCGCCTTTGACGCCGGCCTGATGTTTATCGGCCCGTTTAGTGTCTACGTCGGAGGTTTACTCGGACCACGGCGCGTGCTTCTGTCGGCGGCTGGAGTGTTCACCGTGACCTGCGCCTTCCTGCCGCTCATCCACAGTTATAGTCTGCTGCTTGCGGCATTGATTATCGCCGGGCTGACATCAGGCACCTTCTACCCGCTCACCCTGACTTTTGCGCTTCGCATCAGTCCCTTGCGGGTCCTACCTCTCACGATGGCGTTCTATGCAACGTTCATAGATGGGGCAGTCAATGTGGCGCCATCTCTTTATGGCTGGTACCGCGACCATCTTTCCTGGCATTGGATGTTTTGGAATTCGGCCGTCATCGCGCCATTGATGATGATCTGTATCTACTACGGGATACCTCGGGCTCCGGCTTCGACAGAAGAGCGGCCCGGCACCCAGCTTCGTCGGATTCCTTTTCCTTAGCGCGGGATTGGCCTTGATGTTGGTTGCCATCGAGCAAGGTCAGAGGCTCGACTGGTGGCGCTCCGGGGTATTTAACGCCTTGTTTTGGTCCGGCGCGTTCTTAACACTCTGCGCGCTGATCCGGCGACTACTGGGTCCCAACCCACTGGTGGCGCTGCCTTATCTCTGGCACCGGAACACTGTACTGCTGGGAAGTCTGCTCTTCTGGTTTCGGTTTACTCTCACCTTGACCATCATCCTGATTCCGCAGTCGCTGGCCATCCATGGTTTCGAAGCGGACCAGATTGCCCCCGCCATCATCTGGAGCGCCGTTCCCCTGCTGCCCGTCGCGTTTATAGGGGGGCTTCTGCTGCTACGCGGCCTGGATCCTCGGCTGCTCTTCGCTGCCGGGTTGACGTGCACCGCCGCTGCGGCTGTCCTGAGCGCTCAATACACGAGTGCGTGGGCAGCACCAAACTACTATCGCACCGAGCTGCTCACCGGCGTCGGACAATCGTTTTCTCTCATCGGGCTGGTAGGATGCATCATCCTGCAGGGAGTCTTCTCGGGCGGGTTGATGAAACCCCAGTGGATCCTCACATTCTCTGCGTTCTTTCATACCATTCGCTTATTTGGCGGGACCGCCGGGGCCGTATACATGGCCCACTTCCTCGCGGAGCGCGAGAAGCTGCACTCGAACCTTTTGGGTCTGCACGTGACCCGGGGAAGCTGGATTACAGACGGTAATCTTCACGCCTTGGCTGCCGGCGTTTATGCCAAGTCATCCGGTGCGGCTGCGGCGGGCGCGCGAGCGGCCGATCTCATCGCGGCCCGGCTGCGCCTTCAAGCGTATTCCTTGAGCCTCATTGACGGGTTCATGTTGGTCGCGTGGACTTGCGCCATCGCACTTCTTTTGGTCGCCGCGCTCCGCAAGTCGCCATTGAACTACGGCGAACTGAGCACGCTGCAGCCGGTTAAGGAGAGGCACTCATGAAATGGAAATTACAATTGTTGCTAATCGCCCTCGTGCTCTCCGCGGCCCTCGTCTTTGCTGGGGAACCCGGCGCTGCTGCCGCTCGCCACATTACCTTGCAGCAGGCCGTGCAGTTGGCCTTGCAGCACAATCACAACGTCCACATCGCCCAGTACAAAGTCGAGGAGAAGCAGCACGCCAAAGATGTCGCAAAAAGTGAATATTTTCCCACCATTCGAAATGACAGCAACTTCGTACATGTGACCGACACGCAGCTGGTAGAAATCAGTGCAGGTAGTCTCGGCACGGTCGCAGGCAGCCCTGTTCCTGCTGCAAATTCGATCATTAACCAGGGTGGGCGTAACTTGACGACCAGTGGAACCCAGCTCACACAGCCTTTGACCACACTGCTGAAAATCCGGCCAGTGAATGACATCTCGCAAGCGGAGTTGAAGGCCTCACGACAGAAAGCACAACAAACGCAGAACGATGTTGCCCTCAGGGTTCACCAGCTCTATTACAAGGTTTTGATCGCGCAAGTCCATCGTGCCGCCACCGAAGCCAGAATCAAAGCGTCGCAGGACCTGCAAAGCGAACGTGTCCAGCAGGTGAAATACGGCAGCATATTGGAAGAGAACCTGATCGAAAGCCGGGCGCAACTCCTGCAGGCAAAACAGGAGCTGCTGACGACCGACTTACAGCTCTCCGACCTTAAGCTGCAGCTCAACGATGCCATGGGACTGCCACTCACAACCGCGCTGGATCTTGATGCCAATACTGCGGAAGAGCAGCCAGCCTGCGCCCGCGAGACGTGTGTGGCTCAGGCGCTCGCATCCCATCCCGAGATCAGCGAGGCGCGAAACGAAGTGGAGAAAGCCAAGGCCGCGGTTCGCCTGGCAACAACGGACCTCTATGTGCCGGATGTGGACGCCTTTGCTCGTTACAGCTACCAAAACAACGTTCCATTTCTGGCCCGCAATTTCGGCAGTTTCGGTGTTCACTTCGGCTACGACCTCTTCGACTCGGGGCGCAAGCGTGCGCTCCGCCGCGAGCGCGAAGCTCAGCTCTCACAGGCGAAAGAAAATCTTGCCCGGCTTACCGATGAGGTCGAGCTGACGGTGCAGACCGCATACAACAAGCTGGAAAGGACCCAGCAAATGCGGAAGGTATCCGAGGAACTGCTGGCCCTGCGTAGCGAATCCAATCGAGTTCTGCATGAGGAACTGGCGCGGGGAGCGGCTCTCAGCTCCCAGGCCGATATGGGAACTGCCCAGGAACTCGACGCCCGGACGTTGCTTCTGCAGTCACAACTGGATTACACCCAGGCGAACGACGAGATCATCCACGCCATGGGCCGGACACCAGATTAGCAGAGCACGCGCGCTCGGCTCGCTTCCAAACGGCAATTGAGGCCGAGGCAGTACGACTGCCACGCGGGTCTGGGCATGCCGTCAGCTCAACGTCAGGCGCTTGGAAGCGAGAGGTATGAACCGGGAGCCGGCGGCGAGGTTCCACATGCACTGGAAATGTCTTGAAACGTCTCATGCCAAGAAAAAACGCACCGAAATGGAATATCGAAGAGCTTACGGACCGAGAGATTTCTGTCCTTATTCGCTATCTTGACCCAGACAGAGATCGCGAGAACCATGGTGAGGTTCTGGTGATTTGTGTCAGCTTAGTGATCGTACTGTTAGGCTGGTTGGGATATTTCTGGCTTTTTCGTTGCCTCCCTTGAGGTCCCAGCCAGGAGAAAAGCGTGAAGAACTCTCTTAAGCGCGGCGAGCCGGCTAACTCATGTCGGGCTTGCGTCGCCAGAGGGAAAGTGCCGATTGGTCAGCCAGTATGCAGCATCAATGACTCCAGCAATGCCTTGATCCCGTTCCAAGCGATTTGCACACCGATGCAAACCAGGAAAAAGGACGACAATTGCGTGATCACCGTCATCCCCGTTGCACCCAGGATTCGCTCCAACCGGTCGGCAAATGCATAGCAGAGCAAAATGCTGATCGCGATCAACACCAATCCGATGAGTGCAGCCAGGATTGTCAGAGGATGGTACGCGTGATGGTGAGCCAGGTTCGCGCCCAGCGTGATCGCCACGGAGATTGATCCAGGGCCTACGGTAAGTGGTAGTGTCAAGGGATAGAATGCCTGGCGGAATGTCTCCTGCGGCTGGACGGTTCTTTGTGCGTCATGTTTTGCGTCGTCTCGCTGCTTCAGCAGCGTCCATCCTGTGGCAATGACGATCAGGCCTCCGCCGACCTGGACCACCGGTAGCGAAATCCCAAAAAAGGCGAGCACGTAAGTCCCGATAAAATACGACCCCACCAGCAAGAAAAAACTGTTGACGGCAATGCGCCAGGACAATGCTTTTCGCGCTTCCGGTGCGTATTCCCTGGTCAGCGCCAGAAAGAAGGGGCTGCCTCCGAGCGGATCCACGATGGGGAAGAGCGCAACGAGAACCAGGAGTAGATTTTTCGCCGCTTCTTGCATGGGTTCGATACCCCGAGTGTAATCTATCTGGATTCTTGTGCAGTTCGAGAAAAGAGACGTTTCACGTCGCTAACAGGCTGTCCTGTCCTCCGGTTCAGATTGCTCCTTCCGGCCGCCGCTGCGCCTTTACGAGCAAGATGAGCATGTACAGGACGATCAGGGCGTTCGCCGCCACAACCGCCCACTTGAGCGGGCGTGGATGGCGCAACAGCGAATACAACTCCCCCGGCAAGTACAGGGCGCCAGACAGCAGGGCGAACCATTGCGCCCATTCCCGCCCGCGCCACAGCCCGAATGCCTCTACGAACCGCACGGTTGCATAGACCAGTGCGCCAATCGCCAGCACCCAAAGAGTCTTGTCTGTCGCCTGATTCGCCGCATGGAGGAAGAGGTTCGACAGCCTGCCTTCGGGGTTGACGCGAAGAATCTCCGTGAGCCGCTCGGCAACGTCGTCGAGGTTCTTGTGCATCAGCGCGAGCACTCCAAACCCGAGGAGCAAGACAAGGATTCCCTTCGCCGCTTCTAGTGCCGCGACAGTGCGGAGGCCGACGGAGTGGTTGGCGTGCGGCACGGCTGCTGGTTCGGCGGACAGTCCCCTCAGTGCGTATGCGGATGATCGTGGGTTGCCAACTTGTGTCTTAGGTCTTGGATTTCCCTCTGCATTTTCTTGATCCGTAGCTTCCTCCTCGGAGATTTTCGCTCGATCTCAGAGCCATTGGCATGTCGCCTGACTGCCAGAGTCGACGAGGCCGCCAACAAAGGCGAGCCCGAAGGAAAACCACTTATCTGGCGAATGGACATCGGTGTTTATGCGGCCCTCCTCGGTGCCTCACGCTGACTAGAGCCAGTCAACGCTAGTCCGATGCGAGCGCCCACGATTCCGACGGCAGTACCAACAACAGTGTCGATCAAACGCAGGATGGGTTGTTTCCAGGCGTGTTCCGGACTCATCCCAGCAACAACCATCACAACCGTTGTGGTGATGCCAGTGGTGACGATGTCTTCCGCCTGTCCGACCAGGCTCATGACGATAGCGCCGATCGCAATCAGTACAGCCAGGCCCAGCGGTCGAAATGGCAAGATCAAGAGATAAACGAAGCAGAGTGCGAAGCTGACCAGCGTTGCATACATCCTCGATAAAGCTGCACGCGCGCTCTCTTCGTAGGTGTACCGAAATACAAAAACCGTTGCGACCACCGCCCACATGCCACCAAGAAATTCATCGTCTCGGGACACAGATCGCGCAGCTGCCAGGACGTCTGTGATTATCCAATAGCTGATGAAACAACAGACCGCCAGCATCACTCCATGGCTAACTGCTGGACCTGTGGGTGACTTCTCGGACGCCGTCTTCCCGCTGCCTTGTCCCTCGATTGCTGCCATACCGTGATCCTGGTCCTCGGGACCTCATGCTCGCCTGCACACATGTTCACGTCATGCAAGGCATGAACCTCCTTCAACCTGAGGAGGTCCGCGCCCCGCAATCGTCGGTTGATGTTTACGCGCTCTTAGCCGGAGCCGTGGCCCTGATCGCTTTCACCTTCCCGGCTGTGTCCACCGCCGGGTATTCCGGCCTGTAGACGTGCTCACGGATGAAAGCAACCATGTCCTTCGGACGTTCGACCCGGGCCAGTCCCGAATCGAAGACAAGCTTCGCCACGCGCGCAGCGGTCTGGATCTCGGTTTCCAGGATGTTCGACTGCGGTGGAAACAGCATACCGAGCTTCAACTGTTCGGCAGTGACCTGATCGGCCACGGCGTGGGCTGCTTCGATGAACATTTCGTCCGTCACTCGTTTGGCATTTGTGGCGTAAATAGCCATTCCGACAGCCGGAAAGATATAGAGATTGTTGGCTTGAGAAGGCAAGAACGTCCGACCGCCAAGGTGAACCGGGGGAAATTGCACGCCGCCAGCGTAAACCACCTTGCCCTGGGACCAGGCATAGGCATCCTGAGGCAGGCACTCGTGTTTATCGATCGGGTTCGACAAGGCAAAGATAATCGGGCGCGAATTGAGGCGAGACATCGCTTCGACGATTTCCTGCGAGAATAGTTTCCCGACCGTGCTCACGCCGATGAGGATGGTGGGTTTGAAGTCTTCGATAGCCGCTACGATCTGTGGCTGTTCGGACGCCAGGTCGAGATGATTGAACGGTCTGCTGGGCGGCAACCTGTGCGCGTAAGGCAGCTTGTGCTTCGCCAAGCCTGAGCGGCCGGCAACCACGAGCCCATGGGTATCGAACATGCGAATCTGCTGGCGAGCGATGTCCTGCGGAACACCTTGCTGGACGAGCGCCGAGACAATCAGGTCGGCAAGACCAATGGCGGCCGAGCCTGCGCCCAGGAACAGGATTCGTTGGTCCTTCAGTTGGCCGCCGGTTATCTTCAGGGCATTGATCAGGCCCGCGAGCGTTACGCCTGCTGTCCCCTGAATGTCGTCGTTATAGCAGCAAACCTTATTGCGATAACGGGCAAGGAGCTCGACCGCATCGGCGCCGGTCCAGTCCTCAAAGTGGATACAGCAGTTCGGGAACACCTCCCGCACCGCATCCACAAACTCGTCCACGAATGCGTAAAGTTGCTCGGTAGGCGGACGGTGCTGACGCAATCCGACGTACAGTGGATCTTTGAGATACTCTTCATTATTGGTGCCGGCATCGAGGTACATGGGCAACAACCCCTGCGGCGGGACGCCCGCAGCCGCGGTATAAAGTTGCAGTTTGCCAATGGGGATACCCATTCCGTTGGCTCCCAGATCGCCGAGGCCAAGGATCCGGCCCGCATCGGTTACGCAGATGAACCGCACGTCCTTAACGGGCCAGTTGCGAAGCACTTCCTTGACGTGACCCTTGCGAGTGATCGAAAGGTACATTCCGCGCAGGCGGCGCAGGATATGGTCGAACTTCAGGCAGGCCTCACCAATGGTTGGGTCGTAAACGATTTCGAGAAAGCGAGCCGAGCACGGCGTTAGCGGAGTTGCCGTATTGGTCATGTTCGCCGCTGGCTTCATCTTCGGCTTTGGGGCGGGCGCTCTTTTGATCTGGTGGATGGTGTAGTGCCGCACCTGTTGGGAGGAAAACTCTGCGGGGGCGGGAGCATCGTTTATGATCTGCGCCATTCCATAGGGCCATTCACCAGCCAATCCAACCAAGAATCGCGAGGTCTTTGTGGTCGAGGCAGCAAAAACCGATCCGATCTGGTTCCTGCCGCATAGGTTCTGGGCTGCTACCCGAAATATGCCCAGGGAGCAGGCCGACAGGCTGCTTGATGAAGTCATCGCGCTAGCGGAGGTTCGAGATTTGGAAGCCCTTCGGAAGTACGATTTCGTCTCGTTGGAAAATCCCTACCGTAGAAGAATAACGTCGACCCAATAGCCCAGGGGGACTCAGCGCGCGACGGTGATCTGTCACTTGGCAAACGGTTGACTGGCAAAGATGCAGCAACCGCGGCTCGATTCCATCCTCACGACGGACCTAACGGCCACCCCGACAAGCACTTGGCAGCATCGGATGTACACCGCCCCTTTTGGCGACAGGTTTGCGCTTAGTTAAGCCCGTCACTTCCGCAAAAGTGATTAGGAGAATCGCAATGAGATCGCACACGCTTCGCATCCTTCAATCCGTAACCAGTGATATGGGGCAGATGCTCCTGGCACTGACAATCGCAGTTGGCATCGCCTCCATATCCGCCCATGCTCAGGGCGGTAACTGGAAGGTCGATGCGGAACATTCTATCGTTCGCTTGTCATGGGGATCGGGTTCGCAATCAGTGCAGGCCGGTGTGATTCGCGTCAGCGGTAACGTGGTTTTCGATTCCGCCGACCCGCTCTTCAGCTTTGACATCAAGCCGTACGAGAGGTTGGGGCCGAACAACTCGGAGGCCAGTTTTAAGGCGAAGCGCTCCGCGATCACCAGCGACGGGAAGCTGGCAGTTATCGGCGACCTGACTCTTACTCGTACTGAGCGCAGCGTAACCATGAATCCGACCACAGGCTACTCTGGAAGCGACTATGGCCCGCCGGTCGTGCACACCGCTACTCATGAAATCGCCCTGGTGTTTCCGGGCGCGAGTCTGCCCGCGGCACAGAACGGGGCTATGCAACTTTTGGCTACAACCAGCGTCAGCCGGGAGGGCTTCCCGCAGTTATTGGCCGCATTGGCGTTAAACAATTGGCCGAGCATGGTGGTTGAAGATGAGAAGTGCAGAATGCCATCGAAGGTCGGTACGGACTATTCCGGTGCGACCTGCACCGGAACTCAGGTCGCGAATGCGACCCGCAGTGTGGCGCCGGCGACCGTCGGGGGCGGCACGGGCTACTACGGCTTCAAGACGGCCGTTGTTCCAGACGGCAGCCAGGCTACCCTCACCCTGGATCTCAAGCTGACCCCAATAGCGGCGACATCCTCTGAGGCTTCTGGAATGGCAAAGGCCGCCGGGAATTGAAACTCTAACGCACCGACGGAGGGATCCCGAAGGACAACGGAATCCCTCCGAAGGAGTTCTTAGCGCACACCTCACCGCAAAATCCCTCCACTTCTCCTTCCATTAGCTACCTTCCAATTGCGAGCGCGCAGCAATGCGCGCTCGCGCCGTGTTCGCGTGTCGCCATCCGACAGCCCACGGAACGATGTGAGCTGTATCCGGAGAGGACTCATGGCGCTGGAAATCGTAGGAGTTTTCGGCAGGGGCAGCGGCTCTTCGGAAACTATGCGACTGTGATGGCAGCGCTACCTTCGCTTGAAGAGCCCAACCGGCAGGCAAAAAGGAGAGAGGGTGGGATGTCACCTTTCCTGTACTGTTGAGGCGGCAACAGCATCGCTAAATGTTGAGTTCTGTTTGTCCTTGTCCGGCCCAGTCGGCGCCGCCGGGTCAAACCGTTTGGGTGGGCGGGAGCGTGGAGGCTGAATCTGCAATCGCGTTAGCCAGTTCCGGTTCAGTGCGCTCAACCAGCCGGGTCACAATTGCAAACACGAAGCTCGCGGAGAGCCCGCACATCAGCACACCTGTGACGCTTTCCACCGGACCCATCGTTCGCCACGTCCGCTGGAGAAAAACATCCCCAGAGCCGACCGTGGAATAACTGGCTGCGGAGAAGTAAAAAGCAGATTCCCAGGTTGCAAGACACTTCCAACGGTAAAACCCGGCCCACAACAGAATCTCCAACATGTGCAGGAAGAAAAGCAGACTCGTGAACCGCACCATGAGCACAGCGGTACGCAGCCGGTCGAGGCGGTGAATGCCTTCGGCCAGGTGAGCTTTTAACCACTGGATGAGAATGGCCATCCCCGCGCTCTGCAATACCAGTGTGAGCGTTACGAGAACGACCGCTGCCCAGCCTTGGTGGACTAAACCCATAGCCTCAGATCACCCGCACTGTACCGACAGAAATATTTGTGGCCATTATTCTCCCCCAAGGGCTGCTGCCCGAGGCCGGGAACGAGCTTCAGCGTCCTTGTCGCGGATTTCCATCTTGACTCAGAGAGTGCCTAGCAATTTGGCAACCGCTTTAGTCTAGGTGTTGCTTGATCTCCAGGATTTGGACGCAATCGAGACTTTGCTGCAGACCAGTAGCGGCAGGATCGGGTAGCTGCCTTGAAGACGTGATTGTGCCGCCCCGTGCAGATGGTGACTGGACGTAACCGGACCGCCCGGGGGATGGTCGAGAAGGCAACCGCGGCGCTATCAGTGGGTCATTTCTATCCGTATATCGACGCAAACGGCGACAAGATCTTTGCAAGTGCCAAGCTGTTGGCACCAAACCTCCGACACAAGAAATCCTTCGCAGCCGTAAAACCTTCTCCATCAAAGACGCACTATTCTGGCCCGCGAAATGCAATCCATCGACATGGAAGCAGCTGTCCAAGTCGAAAAGGATGCCTGCCCCCGGAGGTTGTGAGCAGGGTAAAGACCGAACGAAAGGCGCTGCACCGAATAATTGCGCCACAGGCGCGGGAGGAAAAGATGTTGTCGCATTGTAAGCTGGCAATCTTGGTTGCATGGGTCATGCTTTTGGGGACCGCTACTTTTGCCCAGGAGGCGAAGGTCCCGGTGTTAGTGGATCCTCCTCAGGCTTACGTGTTTCTTGACGGAAAGGCAATTAAGGAAGGGAAACAGGTTATTTTGAAGACCACTCCTGGCGAGCACGTCATTTCGGTTTACAACTATGGATATGCCGAGGAGATTCGCAACGTCAAGTTCGTCGCGGGCTGGAACGACATCCAGAGTTTCTCGCTGAAGCCGGTGGGAGCGGCGGTACCCGGCGAGTATGGTCTTATCCAGATTGAGGGTCCACCCCACGCGGCGGTGTTACTGAACGGCACCGACCCCGAATATCATGTCGGCCATGTCGATATGTTTAACAACCATATCGCCTGGTTCCAGCAACTGGTGGTCCCGCCCGGCACGCATCAAGTGACGATCACGCGGTACGGCAACACGATCTGGTCCGGACCTGTCGAGGTCGCTGCAGGCCAGCGAATCATCCTGCACGTCCCGAGCGGGAAGCAACGGACGCAGGTGGTCAACAGCACGATGAAGGAGCCTCGGCCCCGGTTCGAGGAGAAACTAACCGAAACCGCCGTGTCAGTCGCTCCGGTGAGTGGTACGTTCGCCGCCACCCCATCGCAGATCAACTGCAGTGAGACCTCGCAGCTCGCCTACTCGTCGGTGGACACGCTGCACAGCAGCATCAAGGACGCCTCTGGCGCCACGCCGCTGCCGGCGTTGGCGGGAGAGGTCCCGGTCTCGCCCCGGCAAACCACCACGTACACGTTCGAAGCCTCCGGCCCGGGTGGACTGGTGAAACAGGACGCGACGGTGAATGTCAATGCGGTGGTGCATTCTTCCCTGGAAACTACCCCTGCCGAGGTTCGCTACCTGAAGGTTGGCAACAAGGTGCTGACGCAGGAGTCGTCCGAGCTGCAATGGACGTTCGACTAACGCCGACTCGATCTCACTCGATCCGATCGGGAAGGTCGCGGCCAGCGGCCAGGAAAAGCTGACACCAGAGCCCAATCAGGTGACCGGACCCATCAGCGAGAGCAAGAGCTACACGCTGACTGCTACCAACGTCTGCGGCGGCTCCGACTCCAAGACCGCGCAGGTGAAGATCACGGGCATGATCGAGCCCTACATCCTCAGCGTGTTCTTCCCCACCGGCTACCCGGATCGCAAACATCCGGACGCTGGACTGGTCGCCAGCGAGCAGGAGCGGCTGATGAAAGTGGCGAGCGTTTTTTCGATCTACGCAGAGCGCACACCGGACGCGAAGATCATGGTGCGCGGGCACGCCGATCCGCGCGGCAGCAAAAAGTACAACCTGGAACTCAGCGAACGCCGCGTGGCGGTAGTCAAGGCCTTCCTGGTTGCGCATGGCGTCCCCGAGGACAAGATCCTAATCGAGGCGATGGGCAAGACCCAGGAACTGGACGCTGCGACCGTGCGGCAACTGGAAGCCGAGAACACGTTCAACGAAAATTCAAAGAAACGTAACACCCGAGCGACCTGGCTGGCCTATAACCGCCGGAGCGACATCGAGGTGCAGCCCGCCGACGTGGAAACAACCCGCTTCTACCCGCACCAGGCCAACGACGCCGACGTGCTGATGCAAGCTGGCTGGCCTAGTTTGCGGAAGGTGACCGAAGCAGACCAGAACGTCCCCGGTTGTTGCCGCAAATGGAGCCCAATAATTAATGATCAAACCAGTACGTTGTTAATGGACGAGGGGGCTGCGATGCCGAACGCGAGCCAGAAGAAGAACCGCTCGCGACGGCCGCGGCCTCTTGGCCTGCTCGTCTTCTGGGTGGGCCGCGTGGCGGCGTTCCTTTTGCGCGGCTGCTGGCATACGGACTTGGGCTGGCCGGTCCGGGAGGGAGACCACTCGTACCAGGTGTGCCTCAGATGCGGGATCAAGCGCCTGTTCGACGAGAACGCCTTCCACGGCTACGGACCCTACGGCTACGACATGAACGAACTCATCGCAAGGGAACGCGCGATGCGGATGCGGCAGTGGCGCAAGACTGCCTGAATATGCCAACAGCGGCCCATCGTAGGGCAGCGCCCACGACAATTCTCTAGAAGGCCGATGCCCACCTTAATCCCACGCCTGCCTGACCGCCGCTTCCAAGGCGATCTGCCGCGACTCGATCCAGGGCGCGTAGTGCTTCTCGCAGACCTTCACGGTATTGCCGAGAAGCGCAGCCACGGTTTCGTGCGGAACGCCCTTCTCAAGCAAACTCACCGAGAACGTGTCCCGGAGCCGATGGGCGAAGCCGCGCCCGGTGACGCCGGCGATTGTTCCCACCTTTTTCATGCGGTCCTGCCACTCCGTAGTCGCCGTTTTTAATTTCCGACCCCCGGCCAGAAAAAACACGGGTCCCCGTCGTCTGCAGTTTTCAGCACCTGCACCACCTCTTTGGGGAGAGGTACGTAAACAGGCTTGCCTTGTATGGTGCCGGGAGGGGGAATCGAACCCCCAAGGACCGAAGTCCGGCGGATTTTGAGTCCGCTGCGTCTGCCAGTTCCGCCATCCCGGCCAGGAAAGGGCATGCAAAGATTAGCACAGGGCTGCGGGTTATTTCCTGTCCACGCGCGCCGCGCCGCGGCTGAATTGCGCCAGCGCATCGGACGCCAGATACGCCTTGGCGGCAGAATCGCCCTTCAGGTAGGCGTCCCAGAAGGCAACGGTCTCGAGCTTGGCGCACTGGAACAGCATGCTCTGGTGGCCGGGCTTGCGGAACGGTCCCACGAGGGTCATGTGGGTGGCGCCCTTGAGTTCTACGTCGTACTTATCGCCTGGAGGACTTCTATAGAACGGCTGGCTGCGCCAGGTGGGAGTGCGCCGCTGGGTGCCGAAGTCGAGCGAGCCGTACAGGAGCAGCGTGGGCAGCCGCATATTGTCCCAGGAGTGGGCGGTCAATCCCATCTCGCCTTCGCCCTGCGGCGACATGATGACCACGGCCTTCACGCGAGGGTCGGCGAAGCTGCGGGGCGCGCTCTCGCCGGGCATAGTGACGGTGGCGCCGCCGATCGCTTCCGCTGTGTACGCGCCGTAGGAATGTCCGCCGACGCCGATGCGGCTCAGGTCGAGCTTGCCGCGCAGCTCGGGCGCAAGCTTTTCGATCTGCGCCAGCGAATCGATGACAAACGAGATGTCCTTGGGCCGGCTTTCCCACAGCCGGGAGTCGCGCAGCACCTGCATCAGCCCGCCGCGATAGCCGCTGTCCTGGCGGGAATCGTCGTGTGATGGATGAATGCTGACATAGCCGTAGCTCGCCCAATATTCTCCCAGCGCCCAGTACGTCTCCTTCGAGCCAAATGCTCCGTGGGAGAAGATGATGACCGGGAACGGTCCCCCGCCGTCAGGATAGTAGATCTTTACCTTAACGTCTTTCTGGCGCGCGGAATCGTGCAGGACGAGCTGGTCTATCGTCCGCACTTTGTTCGGACCGGCGTCAGGGCTGTAGTGGGCGGGTTCGACGGCAAAGGCTGCGGCCGCCATCATCCAGAGGATTGCCGCTGCCGCCAGCCGCCCTGCCGCATACCTTGATGTCATGGGAGCGTGCTTGTAGAGACGCAGAACACCTGCGTCTCTACATCTAGGTGGGAAGTGGAGACGTGACACACCTACATTTTTACGCCAGACTACTGCTTCTCGGAAGACCCTGTGCTGCCGCCAGCGCCTTTGTTCATCATGTGTTCTTTGTGGCGTTCCTGCATCTGGTCGAACTTTGTTTTCTGATCGTCGGTCAGGACGTCACGGATCTTCTGTTGCGTGTTCTGGTGGATCTCGTGGAACTTCGCGCGGCGATCCGTTGGCGCCGTCGATGTGTCCTGCTTCAACGACATCATCTGATCGCGCTGGTCGGTCAGGATGGCCTTGATCTTGGTCTGCTGATCGTCGCTCAGATTGAGCGCTTTGGTCATGTGCTGCACACGCTCATCGACGCTCGGCATGCCGTGATGCTGGCCTTGGCCTTCGCCCGCAGGCGTGGCAGAACTGCCCTGGGCCAGCGCCGGCAGGCTCAACATCGCGAGAGCTACCGCGGCGATCAGAAATCGGACTGCATTCTTCTTCATCACTATCTTCCCTCTCCTTAGGGGACACGACGCGCCCGGCAAACCCCTGGAGTGTCTTTGCCCGCAGTGCCCCCGGGATCTCGGGCGCGTCGCTTACTGAGTTGAACGCATTCCCCCGGCTCGATGTTGCGCTTTGGAAGGTAAAGTTTTGTAAATGCGGGACTTCCATCGGGCGGGCCTTTCCCGGAACGGGTTCAGGCAACAGGCGTAGTCGCTTGACCCTTACCCAATGGCTCGATAGGCTGCTTTCTTTCGCTCCCATACTTTTCGCGCACTGGCGCCGATGGAGGCCTATATCTATGGACCGCAAACTCGATATCGCTACCCAACTGGTCCACGCCGGTGAGCGTCAGGTTCCGGCGGCGACTCCGGTCGCCACGCCTATCTATGCGTCGGTCACCTATACCTACGGCTCGATGGCCGAGATCGACAAGGTCTTTGGTGGGGAGATCCCCGGGTACGTTTACAGCCGCTACGCGAACCCCACGCTAACCGCACTGGAGAACGCGATGCACGCCCTCGAAGGCGGATTCGCCGCCAGCGCCTTTGGTTCTGGCATGGCCGCGCTGCATGCCGCGCTGCTGGCCTGCGACATCGCGTCCGGCGTCACCGTGCTGGCATCGCAGGACCTCTACGGCGCGACCATCGGCCTGCTGAACACGGTTTTCTCCGCCTTCAAGGTGGAAACCATCATGGTCGATTATTCCGATCTCGACGCGCTGGAGCAGAAAGCTCGCGAGGCCACACCGCGCATCATGATCGCGGAAACCATTTCCAATCCTTTATTAAAGGTTTGCGACCTGGCGGGTTGTGCCGAGATTGCCCACGCCGTCGGCGCGCGGCTGATCGTGGACAACACTTTCGCCACGCCGTACCTCTGCCGCCCGCTTGATCTCGGCGCCGACGTTGTCGTGCACAGCGCCACCAAATACCTGGGAGGGCACGGCGACGTGATGGGCGGCATCGTGATAGCGCGGGAAGAACCGCAGCACAACCTGCTGCGCAGCGTCATGAAGCTGGCCGGAGGCATCATGAGCCCGTACGACGCCCACGAAATTCTGCGTGGGCTGAAGACGCTGGCTCTGCGCGTCGATCGCCAATGCTCGAATGCCCGCACTATCGCGGAAAAGCTCTCGCAGGATCGTCGCGTGGCGCGCGTGCACTATCCCACGCTGGCTGCCGGCGATGCCCGCCGCAAGCTCGAACGCACCCTGCGTCCCAATTACGCCGGCGCGATGGTCGCTATCGAACTGGCAAACAATACTAAAGAAGGCGCATTCAAGTTCATGGACGCGCTGCGCCTGATCGTGCGCTCTACCAGCTTAGGCGACGTTTTCAGCAGCGCCCTGCATCCGGCAACCGCCTCGCATCGCGACGTGCCGCCGGCCCGCCGCCGCGCTTTCGGGATCAGCGACGGCCTGGTGCGACTCTCGATCGGCATTGAGCACGTGGACGACATTCTTGCCGACATCAATCAGGCGTTGGCAGCAAGCGGGTCGTGAGAATGTCGACTCTCCAACGCATCTGCGTCTTCTGCGGTTCGAGCGTTGGCGCGAACCCCGCTTATGCCGCGGCCGCCCGCGAACTCGGACGCACGCTCGCCGAACGCGGCCTGGGTGTGGTTTTCGGCGGAGGAAAAGTCGGGCTGATGGGCGTACTGGCCGATGCGGTTCTGGCGGCGGGCGGCGATGTCATCGGCGTAATCCCGGACGCGCTGGTGGCGCGCGAGATCGGCCACAGCGGATTAACCAAGCTGCACGTAGTCCGCTCCATGCACGAGCGGAAGACGCTGATGGCCGATCTCGCCTCGGCCTTCATCGCTCTTCCCGGCGGCTACGGGACCTTCGAGGAATTCTTCGAGGCCGTTACCTGGACGCAGCTTGGCATCCATCAAAAGCCTTGCGGCCTGTTAAACGTAGATGGCTACTACGACGCGATGCTGACGCTGCTCGAGCGCGCCGTTGCCGATGGATTCATCCGCGAGGCGAACCGCGGCCTGGTGCTCGACGCGCCGGATATACCCAGGCTGCTCGCTAAGCTGGAGGCTTTCCATCCTTCCGGCGCCGAGGGGCGGATAACCCAGGCCGAGCGATAGTCCTCAATCTCGGTAATCCGCAAGCGCTCTACCGACCCGCGGTGACCTCCGGGCTTGACGGCCTTGCCCGCAATGGTCGATAGTTGGTAGTTTCGCCTAGTACGCTCTGCGCAGGCAGGAGGACCAGCCATGATACGTGAGGACATCCTACAGAAGTTTCCAGAGTTATTCGGCACCAAGCGGGTGAACGGACGAGAGGTCAATGTCGAAAAGACAATCGAGACCCTCACCCGCGAGTTAGCTCCCGAGATCGCCGTCGCGTTGAACGCGCGCCGCGCGCTGCTCGAGTCTCCCACGCCGGTAAGAAAGAAGTATGCCTGGCCGAAGTGGGATGACGCTTTCGAAGATCCGGTAAGCGGCCAGCCGTGGACGTTCCGCCAGATCGTGCAAGGCATGATCGACAATTTTCTCGGCCGCGAGAGCAAGCTGCGCTGGCGGCTTAACGACGAAGTGAATATCACAAAAGATGCTCATCCCCTGACCAATCCGGGATTGGAACTCACGGGACCCTGGGCGCCGCTGGATATGGCGTTCAACGCGCTAAACAGTCCTGCGCCGATGAACATGCCCGACTGGGAAGACGCCTCCCCGCCGCACTTCCAGCCCTCGGGCACATCCAAGGATCAGCCGATCGGAATCTTTGCCGCCCTGCAAAACGCTAAAGACATTCTGGAGGGCCGCTGGACGAACCGCGCCTATGAAGTGGTGAAGAAAGGGCAGGCGCGCACGTACAAGATCAACAAGCCGCCGTCGGAGTGGCCGACCCGCTTCTGCCGGCCTCCGGGCAATCACGTCCGCCTCGACTACATCACCGTTGATGGCGAACCTGTCCCCGCGCTGATTGCCGTCGCCGTGCTGTGGACCTTCAACGGCTTCGACGCGCTCAAGCGCGCCGGCACCGGCGTGTACTACTACATCCCCAAGATTCAGACGCCTCAGGAAGCCCTCATCGTGGAGAAGCTCCTGTCACGCCTGGAGGGCCTGATCGGCGCACCGGTCGGCACCATCAAGATCAAGATTCTCTACGAGGAGGGCAATGCGGGCCGCTCCCTGGCGGCGATTGCCTGGGCCTTGCGACGCCGGCTGCTCGGCACCAACGTCGGCCGCTGGGACTACACCGGCAGCATCATCGAGATGTGGAAGGACGATCCGCAAGGCGTCTTCCCGGATCCGCAGACCGTCGGCATGGCCGTCCCCACCATGATCGCTTATCAGCGCTACAACGCGCTGATGATGCTGATGGCGGGCATGAAGAACGGCGAACTCAGCCATGGCGCACCCATTGGCGGAATGGCCGCGGTCATGATCTATCAGACGAGCGATGCCTATGGCCGCTCGCGCTACAACCCTCTCGCACTGCGGGCCATGGTGGTCGACAAGCTGCGCGAGCGCATTCTCGGCTTGATGTTTGTGCCCGACGCGGCGCTGCCCGCCGGCCAGCAGGTTGTGCTCGACGACATCCTCTCCGGCAAGGTCAAAGGGAAACTTTACGACGCTTATCGGCAGAGCTGGGTCGCAAGCCCCGAACCGGCTTACGTCGCGGCCGGCAATGCGCCGCTGCGGGCAGCCGTGAGCGATTTGCAGAAAGTCCTCGATGCGCCGCTGGCGACCACGGACGTCAAAGGCAAACCTGTGCCCACGGTCCCCAGCGGCCTCAGCGACGCAGAGCGACAACTCCTGCAAACCCGCGGCCTGCTGAATGCACAAGGCAAGATCACACCCTTGGTCATCACCAAAGACTCGCTGGACGCCCCGGAGAAAATCTTCACGCAAAAACTTTGGGACGACATTTACAGCGTGCCCAAAGGCGACATCACCATCGAGCACATCCAGCACTCCTTCTATATGGCGGCGAACTACGGTTTCCAGATCCTTAACGGAAACTTCGCCGCCGCCATCGACGACTACGAGCTCAAGCTGCGCTTCATGAACGACCTCGCCACGTACCGCATCAATGTTTCGTGGCTGTGGACCCTGGCTCATCACCAGGCCGCCATCACCAAAGACGGCTACCTGCAGCGCTCGCTGCTCACGGAGGATGGGGTCGTGATTGGGAAGAACGCAGAGCCCATCAAAGCCGGCACGCGCTTCACCCGCGAGCTGTTCGACAAAGTCTGGGACTACCACAACGAGTGGACCGCGGAGTTCTTTGCCGAACTGGACCGCCGCGGCGATCCCGGCCGCTTTGATCGCAGCAAAGCGCCGATCATCATGAACCTGCTGAAGCGGCAACTGCTTTCGCCGCATTACATTCAGCACAGCGCGCGCGTGCTCTTCGTGGTGGGACAGGCGAATCCGCAGGAGGGCGCGCAACTGCTCGACGCGATCTTCGACCTTTCGCGCGAGGAGGCCGCCAAGCGTGTCCAGGCCGGAAAACTCAGCAAGGCTGCCTTGGCCGCCCACGATTATGTCTATGACATCTTCGAGGAGAAGCCGCGCCCGGTGCTGACGGCGCAAGGTAAAGTGTCCGCCTAAACAACGACGTGAGCGCGATCCCGGCCTCTCTCGACCATCTGATCCTGGGCGCCAGCGATCTCGCGTTCGGGATTCGATGGGTGGAGGAGCGCTCCGGCATACGCGCGGCTCTGGGCGGCGTGCATCCCGGACGCGGCACTCACAATGCGCTGCTGTCTCTGGGACCACGCTGTTATCTGGAAATCCTTGCGCCCGACCCTGCGCAGCAGACGCTCGCCTGGTTTCGCGATCTGCCCAATCTCTCCGAGCCCCGCCTGGTAGGTTGGATGTCCCATCCAGGCGATCTCGCATCACTCGCCGAACGTCTCCGCCAATCCGGTATTTCTTGCGATGGGCCGCGCGAGAGCTCGCGGCAGCGTCCTGATGGCCGCACCTTGCGCTGGACGTTGCTGCGATTGACAGACGACGCAAGTGGCCTGCTGCCGATTCTGATCGAATGGAGCCCGGATTCGGTGCACGCTGCCGATGACGCTCCGACTGGCTGCAGCCTATTGCAATTCGAAATCTCCAGTCCTGATCCGGAGCAAGTGCAGAAGACCTTGCGCGCCGTTGGCGTTACTCTGCCGATCAGCGTCGGCGACCGCCCACAGCTTCGCGCCCGCATTGGCGGTCCCAAGGGGATTCTCGATCTTATTTCTACAGACAGCCCAGGTTGAGATGCGAACCACTATCGATATCGATGATCACCTGATGCGCCAGGCAATGCGCCACAGTGGAGCCGCTACCAAGAAGGCTACTGTCGAGGAGGGCCTGCGGTTGCCGGTGAAGACGCACTCGCAAACCTCGATCCGCCGGCTGCGAGGCAAAGTGAAGTGGGAGGGTAGCCTGAACCGGTCCCGCTCTTGAAAAGCACCTTGGATTGCGCGTTATCCGGAGCTGACAACGATCCGCGACAGGATGAATTGTCTTGCTGTCTGCCCCGAGTTGCGCCCCTGCTACGCCTGTGTTAGCTTCCGCGAGATGCGCATTGTGGAGGAACCATGGGTCCAGGGCTGATCGTGCTGCTCGTGGTTGTGGCCCTCGTCGTGATCATCGGGCTGATGTACAACGGCCTGGTGCAGTTGCGGGTGCGTGCCGAGTCGGCCTGGTCCGATATCGACGTGCAGCTCAAGCGGCGTCATGACCTGATCCCCAACCTGGTCGAGACGGTCAAGGGCTACGCCGCGCACGAAAAGGGCGTGTTCGAGAACGTGGCCAAGGCGCGTTCCATGGCCATGGGGGCCAGCGGGCCGGCACAAGCCGGCCAGGCGGAAGGAATGCTCACCCAGGCGCTGCGCGGGCTGTTCGCCGTGGCGGAGAATTATCCGCAACTGCAGGCGTCGCAGGAGTTCACCCAGTTGCAGGGCTCGCTGAACCAGATGGAGGATTCCATCCAGAACGCGCGCCGCTACTACAACGCCGTGGTGCGCGACCTGAACACCCGCATCCAGAGTTTCCCTACCAACATTCTCGCCAACATGTTCGGCTTCCAGCAAAAACAGTTCTTCCAGGTGGACGCGCCGGCCGACCGCGAGAACGTAGCCGTAAAGTTCTGAACCATGCCGCACTGCGCCAGAGTTGTTCGCTGGATACTCGGTCTGGCGCTCGTCGCCGCGCTGCTGCCAGCGCTCGCTATTCCCGCCGCGGCGCGCAGTTGGCGAATCGCTAACTTTCAGGCCACCATCGACGTTCACCCGGACGGCTCCGCCTTCGTCACCGAGCGCATCACGGCGGTCTTCACCGGCCAGTACAACGGCATCTATCGCACCATTCCCATTGAGTATCCCGGCCCGCGCGGCTCGAACTTCACGCTGTTTCTGAACGTTGTCGGCGTAAAGGACGCTGACAGCGGCAACGCGCTCAAGTACGACCTGCATCGCCAGGGCGACTCTCGCCAGATCAAGATCTACGTCCCCGGCGCCGTGGACACCGACAAAACCATCGAGATCAATTACGAGGTTAAGAACGGCACGCGCTTTTTCCCCGACCACGACGAGTTCTACTGGAACGTCACCGGCAACGACTGGCCGGTGTCCATCGATCATGCCACCGCGCTGATCATGTTTCCGCCGAACGCCGCCGGGCAACTGCGCGCGCAGGGCTTCACCGGCATCTACGGCTCGCGCCAGCAGGAGGTTATGTCCGAGGTCCGCGACGCAGCCGCCAGCTTCGAGACCACCAACCCCCTGCCCATGCGCGCCG
Source organism: uncultured Acidobacteriota bacterium (assembly GCA_963733935.1). Lineage (GTDB taxonomy): Bacteria > Acidobacteriota > Terriglobia > Terriglobales > Acidobacteriaceae > JAHFUA01. Next base: position 210,625 of record CAVTEQ010000015.1, on the reverse strand, counting down.
GCCTCACGGCGGACGTTTTCATCCCCAAGGGCATCCTGCGCGAACCCAGCGAGCTGACGCGCACCTGGTGGTTCGTCCAGAGCAATCCCGTGGTGCTGCTGCCGGTGATCGTGTTCCTGGTGATGTTCTTGCTGTGGTACACCGTGGGCCGCGATCCCGACCCCGGCATGTCGGTAGCGCCCATGTACGAGCCTCCCAAAGACATGACCCCGGCCGAGTGCGGCGCGCTGGTGGACGACGGCGTCCACCCGCGGGACATTACCTGTACGCTGGTGGATCTCGCGGTCAAAGGCTATCTCAAGATCGAGGAAGTACAGGAGCAGCATTTCCTCTTCAGCGGCCGCGACTTCATCTTCCACCTGCTCAAGCCGCGCTTGGAGTGGAAGAAACTGGCCGCGCACGAGCAGGTGATGCTGGAGAACCTTTACGCCGGCGGCGGTGAGAGCACCCGGCTCTCCACGCTGAAGAACCACTTCTATACCGCCATTCCCGCTGTCAAAGAAGACATCCTCTACGAGCTCAAGCAGAAAGACCTGTACACGGTGGATCCCGACTCGGCGCACGCCTATCTGATCGGCACGGTGGTGGCCATGGCCGTGGTGCTGCTGCTGCTCAACCACTTCGGCCACTTTCCGCTGCTGCAGTCGGGCGGGTGGACTGTGGCTGCGGTCCTCGTCTCCGCGGTGATCGTCTATTTGTTCGGCCGGCAAATGACCGCCAAGAGCCTGAAGGGCGCGCGTACCTACGTGCAAATCCTGGGCTTTGAGGAGTTCATGAACCGCGTGGACAAAGACCGCCTCAAGCAGATGCCGCCGGATACCTTCGAAAAGTTTCTGCCATACGCGATGGCGCTGGGCGTGGAGCATCGCTGGGCGCAGGCGTTTGCCGGGATCATCCAGAACCCGCCGAGCTGGTACGCCGGCCCCACGCCCATGGGATACGCGTTCAATCCCATCCTGTTCACCAACAACATGAGCTACATGTCCAGCCAGGCGCACGATGTGTTCGTCTCGGCGCCGCGCTCCAGTTCGACCGGCTCCGGCTGGACGGGCGGCGGTTTCTCCAGCGGCGGAGGCTTTTCCGGCGGCGGCTTCGGCGGCGGAGGCGGCGGAGCGTTCTAAAGATTGTCATCCTGAGCGGAGCGCAGGCGAAGCCGAAGCGGAGTCGAAGGACCCCTACCCATAAAATTTCGCTCAGTTAGGGGTCCTTCGACTCGCGCGCCAAGAAGCAGGCGCGCTCGCTCAGGATGACACTCCTATTTTCTTTCTTTTCTTTTCTTTCCACCCTACCAACACCTTCCGCCCTGCTCCCATCCAACCTTAGAAGGACGGAACAATTGCTATGGCCCGCCTACAAGAAGCCTTCGATCCTGAACGCGAGTTCCCCATTGGCGAGACCCGCGCTCTCAATCCCCAATGGAACCAGACGGCGGCGCAGGTGGGTAACACACTGGGCCAGGCTGTCAACCGTGTGCGCGAAGCGCCGCGTCGCGCTCAGCAGGCCGCTGAACAAATCAGGAGCGAAATACGCGATGGGCTGGAGGTGATCCGCGATCGCGCGCGGCCCGAGGAGCGTGCGCACATTGCCCGCAACCGCGCGGAACGCCTGGCCCGCGAGAACCCGGTGGGGATCATCGCGGCCGCCTTCGCGGCTGCATTCGCCTTCGGCATCGCGCTGCGGATCTGGAGGCCGAATCGTGCTTAACGGAAATGGAAAGACGATTGCCGGCGTCATCAACGAAGCCAAGGACGAACTCAAAGACTTCCTCGAAACGCGCTTGCAGATGCTGATGGGCGAGATGAAGCAGAAGTTTTCGGTTTGGAGTGTCGCCTTCCCAATGTTCCTGGTGGCGGCCACGATTGGATTTCTGGGCTTTATCCTGCTCAGCTTCGCCTTGGTGGCGGCCATCGCGCACGCTATCGGGTGGGGCTGGGCAGCGCTCGTGGTAGGTGGGTTTTACTGCATGACGGCCGGGGGTATCGGTTTCCTGGCCTATCGCGAGATCAAAGCTGAAGGGGTCGCTCCGGCACGCACCCTGCACGTGCTCAAAATGGACAAAATCTGGCTCGAAAACGAAGCAAGGACACAACTATGACCAGTTCCATGCCCGTCGAAGTACTGGAAGAGCGCGCCGCCGATCAGCGGCGGCAACTGCACAATACCGTGGTCGAGCTGAAATCCAGCCTGCGCGAGAGCCTGGACATCCGCCGCACCGCCCGCGAATACCTGCTGCCGGCTGCCGGGGCCGCCGCCTTCCTCGGATTGCTGCTGGGCTACGGCCTGGCCGGCATGTTTACCCGGCGATAGCCCGCCAGCGCAGGCGGAGCGCCTTTTCCCGCCTTAGAACTCTCTAGGGGTAATCAGGTCCGTTACCGTCCTAACGGACATTGTTGTAAAGGATGCATCTACTGTCGCACCCGCTATTTTCGTGATATAAAACGATCTTGCATTGGATTCCCCGCAAAGCCTCATGACCACGGCGGCCAAATCGGTGCGGACCGCTGGCCCACGCGCTACGACGCCAGACGTGCGCACCGGAAAACGTTTCCCCTTGCAGTTGCCCATCACCATCTCCGAGGAACAGTCTGCGCGCAAGCACCGCGCGACGACGGCCAACGTCAGCGCCGCCGGCGTGTATGTTCGCGCGGAAAAATCCCTGAAGGTGGGCGCGAAGATCAGCTTCGACATCATTTTGCCGGGGCAAGTGTTGGGCACCGCCCACGGCGTCAAGATCCGTTGCGACGGACGCGTGGTGCGCGCCGAATCCAATAGCCGGGGCCCCAGGAGCAAGCAAGCCGCGCGCGAGAAGCTGCGCGGGATGGCTTGTGTAATCGACCAATATCGGTTCATCCGTAACAGCACGGAGTAGCATGCTTAAGATTATTTTGGCGGACAACCAGGCTATCTTCCGCGCCGGAGCGGCCAAGGTCCTGGCGGTAGAAGATGAAGTGCGCGTCATGGCGCAAGCCCACACGGCCGAACAGATGATGATGGCGCTGGAGAAGTTCCGCCCTAACCTGCTGATCTTTGCCGCGGCCCTGCAGCCCGACCTGAAGGCCGTGACCGCGCAGGCGCTGCGCAGCAAGACCCGCCTGGTGGTGATCGCCGAAAACGGCGAGCAGCCCGCCCGCTATCTCGGCGCCGGCATGCACGGCATGGTGTACCGCAATATCGGCGGCCAGGCCCTGGTGGACTGCGTCCACAAAGTCGCCGGCGGCGAGAACTGGGTGCAGGACATGCGCGCCCCCAGCGAGATCGTCAGCGAAAACGACTTCGTCGGCGCCCGCGTGCGCGACCGCCTCACGCCCAAGGAGCTGCGCATCGTCGCGCTTATCGTCCAGGGGTTCAAGAACAAAGAGATCGCCAAGCAGCTCGGCACCACCGAACAGGTGATCAAGAACTACCTGCGCAACGTGTACGACAAGATCGGCGTCTCCGACCGCCTGGAGCTGGCGCTGTTCACCGTGCACCACCGCATCCTGGCCGAAGCCGCCGCCGCAACCGCCGCCGCGCACGGCACGCCTCCGCAGCCCACGCCGCCGCCGTCAGAAGTAAGGCCAAGCTAGGGGATAGGTCAGACGCCCTTCACAACCGCGTCAGCAGGCTGTCGCTCCACCTTGCTCTGAACCGTGATCACGGAAACATCGTTCTTGGATCGGTTCTTGACGGCGTACATTTCCTGGTCCGCGAGCTGGACCATGTGGTCCCCTGACTCCGGGGGTTCGCTGAACACGGCGGCGCCAATGCTGAAGGTGACCGGCCAGCCCCTGCTCTGCATCTCCTCCAACAACAGGCGGCGTATGCGGTGCAGGGTAAGCTCGACTTCCGTGGCTGCGACATCCGGGATCATGAGGGCGAACTCGTCGCCGCCGAAGCGGGCCACGCACGAGCCGGCGCGGACACTGCGCTGCATGATGTAGGCGACCGTGACCAGCAAGGTGTCGCCGGCCGCATGGCCGAGGGTGTCGTTGAAGTTCTTGAAATTGTCCACGTCCACATAGGCGATGCTGAGGGGCCGATGGTAACGGCGCGCGCGCCGGCTCTCGATCTCCACCGCTTCGAAGAAGGCCCGCCGGTTCGCAACCTGGGTGAGCGGGTCGCTGCGCGAGAGTTCCTGCTCTCGGAGCAGCAGGTCATGCAACTTATTCTGGCTCTCGGCCAGTTCCCGCTGCACACGCGCGACTTCCCGCATATCGGTCTTGACGCGGTAAAAAGCCAGACCGAGGACAAACACAACCACGGCTGCCAGGATGCGGAGATAGGTGGTGGCGCGCCGCGTCTTGAGTTCGGCTCTCTCAGTCTGCGCCTGAAGCACATGGTTCTCTTCCGCTTCCAGCGCGGAGGCGAGCTGGCGAATGTGGTCCATCTGCACTCGCCCGTTGCCGGTCATCACGATCGCCTTGGCCGCCTGCGGGCCCTGGCTCTTATAGACCTCCACCGTCCGCGCCACCCAAGCCAGTTTTTCGCGGCTCGCAAGTTCGAGCTCTGTCACGCGAGCTTGCTGCCCAGGATCATCGGCGGTTAACTCACGGAGACGATCCAGATGTTGCGGCGCCTCCAGCGCCCCGCTTCGCCACGACTGCAGGTAGGCCTCATCCCCGGTCAGCAGAAACCCACGGACCCCGGTTTCGGCTTCCGTTATCGCAGACACCGCGCCTTCCAGTTCGGTCAGGACCTGGTTGCTATGCGCAACGCACTGGCGGGCAACCGCTAGTTCGTGCGTGCGCTGATAAGAGAGGAACGCCATTACCAGAATGATGACAACCGGCAGAGCGAAGCCCACGGTGATTTTTCTGTTCAGCCCCGGCTGCATGCTTCTCCTGGACAGCTCACGATCTGCCACCCCTTGTCCGGCGCAGGAATTTCCCTCGCTTCGACGGCTCCCAAAGCGCCCCTATCCTCCACTAGCGGTCATCCTTTTGATGTGTTCATTGTCACATAATCGGGGGGACTTCCATCACGCTGGCACCTCAGTAAGCAAGACCGCTGGTCCTTCGTAACATCGTGGGGAGCGCACAGATTTCTGTTCCCAGGCAAGCTGCGCTTGTCTGGAGCGGGCAGATGCGGACACCGTCAACCCCTAAGCGAGCTGCAACTGGTTTCGCACGAAAGCCGCAAATCCTTTCACTTCCGGAGGCTGACCGAGCGGTCAGCGGATCGCGGCTGTTTGTGGTTTTCGCACCTGGGTTATGCACTAAGAACATTGCTTTTCAACATCATCAAGTCCAGCAGACGATGGTTGGTTGCGATGGCGAGTGGCATCCGCTTGCACTTGTTCACCGGATTACCCGCAGTCATCTCTCGCCCAATTCCAGGCGCAGATAGAGGTCTGCCATGCAGTTGGCTCTTGCTCGTGCCACGCTCCAGGGGCCCTGGCTGGACAAGGCCATGCTGCGCGGCCTGACGGATGTCTCCCGCAACCGGGCTCCCGAGCCAAGAGTCTGCCCGCGCGTCCGCACCGCGGAGGAGTTGCTGGCGCTGTTGACCTCGAGCGGGGTGCGCAAAGGCAGCCTCGAGGACATGCAATTCGGCACCTGCCTGCCCGACCTGCTGCGCACAATCGATCGATGTGTAGAGGCCGGAAAGCCGGTGCAGCTCACGCTGATGGCTTTTCCCTTCAAGGCTCCGAACCCGGCCAAGGTTGGCTCCCGCCGGTTGCCTGATCTTGCTGAACTTGCAGCGCTGATGCGACTGCACCAGCTCAATCTGAAAGCCAAGTCCATATATTCTCCCGGCCTGGAAATTCACCTCATCCACGACGGCTCCTATATCGCCGGCGTGTTTGGCGTGAGCCTGGAGGAAGTCCGCAGCTACGAGACTTACTTTGCCCGTCTGGTGCAGGCGTTCGATGCGCCGGGGTTCATCCATCTGCACGATTTTGAGGTGCTGCAGAGGCCGTGCGTCCGCGATGCCCGCGACCCCGAAACGCTTCTCGAGACCGCGGCCTTGCATTGGTGGCGCCGCTCACGACATACGGAAGAATGGAAGGACCGGTTCAGCAAAACATTGGGGATGATGAACCTTCGCCGCCTGCCGCTGCACGAGGCTTCGAAAGTGCTGGAGTGCGGGTCGAGCGGCGCTCTTCCACCCGAGTATGGCGATCTTGAACGTCACGTACACGTGGCCATGCTGCGCTACTACTCGCGCGACGCGCTGCTGCACGCTTGCGATCCGCGGCCGCTCCACTTCCCGGACGCGATTCATGCCACTACCCAGTGCCGCCCGCGGCGCCTGGCAATCTGGATGGTGAACCGCGGACAGAGCCTGCTACCCTGGCACGGCGTAGGCGTGATCAGCCGCAATGGGAAATGGAGCGTAGCGCTGGCCCGCGAGGTGATCGGCAAACCCACTTACCATCCGGTTTTCCTGGATGGTGAGGACACACCATTCTTCTACCAGCAGGACGCCTAGCCGCGGTGATGAAGTCCTCAGAAAAACACATCCTGTTTGTTACGAACCCCAGCCGTTGCGCGTACGGCGGCGAGATGTCGCTGTTGCCGGTGATCCCGCGGCTGGACTCCACGTGGAGGCCGTACTGCCTGGTCGAGGCGCCGGGCCCGCTCGACACGCTTCTGCGCAAGCAGGGATTCGCGGTCGACCGCATCCAGCTTGAGATCGGCGACGCCCGCCCCTGGAGACTTCGCCGCCTGCTTTCCCTCTCCAGACTCGTGAACTTGCTTTACAAGTGCAGGATTGATCTTGTCCATGTGAACCTGCATTTTCTCGCGCCGTTTGTCTCCGCGGCTTGCGCGGCTGCCGGGATTCCAATTGTGGTTCACGTGCGCAACATGATCACTCGGCCAGTGGCCTCCAGCTTTCGCAAATACGATGGCGTTATCTGCATATCGCAAGCTGTTCGCGATAGCCTGGAGACCTGCGGCCAGGTGTCCCCGGCCCAATTCGCGGACCGGCTTTGGACGATTCCTGATGGGCGGGACTTGTCTCATTTTTGCAGCGGGAACAGGGAGCGCGTGCGCCAAGAGTTGGGAGTGGGCCCGGACACTCCCCTCGTGGGCATGGCCGCACGCATTACCTCCATGAAGGGTCAGGATGTATTCCTGCAAATGGCCGCTCGGGTCAAGAATCAAATTCCTGCCGCCCGCTTCCTGTTGGTGGGAGCAACGCTTTACCAGGCAGACGAAAGCTACCATGCGGATCTGCAGAAGCTCGTCCACGATTTGGGATTAGAAAAAGACGTAATTTGGGCGGGCTACCGTGCGGACATGCCCGACGTTCTGGCCGCCATGGATTGCTTTGCTCATCCCAGCCGGCGCGGCGCTTTCGTCAGCGTGTTGATCGAGTCCATGGCCAGCGGCCTGCCGGTGGTGGCTTCCGATGTTGACGGCATCCCGGAGTGCGTGGGCCGCGATGGCGCCGGCATCCTGCTTCCGCCTGACGATCCCGCCGCATGGGCGGAGGCGGTAGTCAGAATATTGACGGACAAAGCCCTGTCCGCCAGCATGTCAGGACGTGCCCGAGAACGAGCCCACCGGTTGTTCGAGATCGGCCCCTTGGCCCAGCAAACAGCCGAGGTTCTCGAAACCGTCTACCAGCGCAATCGCAGCGTTGGTGGTAAGCCCTGACTCGGAAAAAATCCGCCACAGAGACACGGAGGCACAGAGAAAGGATTTCTTAATAGGTCTGCTGCGATCCCGCCGTTTTCGTTGCGCAATGGATGGATATAATCAGCCGGCCCGTGCATCCAATCATGTAACCGATCAAGGTTTTCGCGCAGCCTCACGGCGCGCAATCGGGAGGAAGCCATGTCACGTCGCCCCGGCCGTCATTTCCTTCAGATTCCCGGCCCCACCAATGTGCCCGACCGGGTTCTGCGCGCGATTGACCGCCCTACCATCGATCATCGCGGGCCGGAGTTTGCGCAACTCGGGAAGGACGTGCTCGAAGGGGCGCGCTCGATCTTCAAGACCTCCGGACCGGTGATTATTTTTCCCTCATCCGGCACTGGCGCCTGGGAAGCCGCACTGGTTAACACGCTTTCACCCGGCGATAAGGTGTTGATGTTCGAGACCGGCCAATTCGCCGTGCTGTGGCAGGCGATGGCCAGGAAGCTGGGGCTGGACGCTGAGTTTGTTCCCGGCGACTGGCGTCACGGTGTGGATCCGGCCCAGGTGGAAGCCCGGCTGGCCGCCGACCGCGAGCACGCCATCAAGGCCGTGGCTGTGGTCCATAACGAGACTTCGACCGGTGTGACCAGCCGCATCGCGGAGATCCGCAAGGCCATCGACGCCGCGCGCCATCCCGCGCTATTTCTGGTGGACACGGTTTCCTCGCTCGCCTGCATGGATTACAAGCAGGATGAGTGGGGAGTGGACGTCACCGTCGCCGGCTCGCAAAAAGGGCTGATGCTGCCGCCCGGCTTGGGCTTCAATGCGGCATCGGAGAGGGCGCTGGCCGCATCGAAGACCAGCCGCATGAAGCGCTCCTACTGGGATTGGGAAGATATGCTGAAGTCGAATCCCGCCGGCTTCTTTCCCTACACGCCTGCCACTAACCTGCTTTACGGATTGCGCGAGGCCATCGCGATGCTGCACGAAGAGGGGCTGGAGAATGTGTTTGCCCGGCACCGGCGGCTTGCCGCCGCTACGCGAGCGGCCGTCGAAGCCTGGGGATTGCAAGTGCTGGCGCTCGATCCCAGGGAATACTCCAGCTCGCTCACGGCGGTGCTGATGCCGGAAGGCCACGATGCTGACCACTTCCGCAACATCACCCTTGAGAGGTATGATTTGTCACTCGGCACCGGCCTGGGCAAGCTCAAGGGGAAGATCTTCCGCATCGGCCATCTCGGCGACCTTAACGAGCTGATGCTGATGGGCACGCTGGCTGGAGTGGAGATGGGGTTGGGGGACGCTGGGGTGCCTCACCGGCCGGGCGGGGTCCAAGCTGCGATGAACGCGCTCAGCAAGCCCCGGGTTGAGTCCCGGCAGAACATGGCTGTGCCGGTTTCCTAGATAATTTATGGAAAGCAGAGAACGGCCGGGCCCTTCGGGCGCATCTAAGTAGAATACTTGCCCGCCAATCGAAGTGGGGAAAACTTTGGGAATACGACAGCTCTTGGCAAGGGATTACTGGGCAGTGTGCGCGCTGCTCGTGTGCGTCGTCACACTGGCGGCACCCGCGAAGGCCGCCGATGCCATTGGGTCGCCTGTCGGGCTCGAGACCGGCTTCCACCAGATGTACAACCTGGATTTTGACGGCGCCCACAATACCTTCCAGGTGTGGGAGGCGAGCCATCCCGACGATGCTCTGGGCCCGGCATCGAACGCCGCGGCTTATTTGTTCGCGGAGTTTGCCCGCCTGCATATCCTGGAGTCCGAGCTGTTCACCGACGACCACCGCTTCGCGAAACGGGAAAAACAGGTGCCCGATCCGCAGGCGCGGGCGGCCTTCGACCGGGAGCTTGCCAGGAGCGACCAAATTTCCGGACGTATTCTTTCCGGGTCGCCGCAGGACCGCAATGCGCTTCTCGCGCAAGTGCTGGCCAACGGCCTGCGGGGCGATTACGCGGCCATGATCGAGAAACGCAACCTGGCGGGGCTCAGCTACATGAAGGCTGGGCGGGCGCTCGCCGAGAAACTACTCGCGCTCGATCCATCGTGCTATGACGCGTATCTGGCGGTGGGGGTTGAGAACTATCTGCTCGGCAATAACTCCGCGCCCGTCCGCTGGCTGCTGCGCCTGGGAGGAGCCGAGACCGATAAGCAGGAAGGCATCGCCAAGCTGCGCCTCACCGCGGAAAAAGGACACTACCTCGCTCCCTACGCCCGCCTGCTGCTGGCAGTCGCGGCCCTGCGCGATCATGACCGCGAAACTGCCCGCCACTTGCTTACCGGGTTAGCCGACGAATTTCCGCAGAATGCGCTCTATCGGAAGGAGCTAGCCCGGCTCCAGCCCCAGGAAAATCAGCGATGAAATTGGGGCGCGCGATCTAGTTGCATACTCTCCTTCGGTTGAAGCGATCCACGACGTGGCAGCTTGGTGTCATCATCATCATCGCCTCGCTCCTGTCGCCGACGTCGCGAGTCACCGCCCAAGCAGATTTGCAAACCCGCCCTCAGCGGCCCGCTGAAGAAACCTTCCATTCAAGCTGACGCTCCAAGGCGTACCGCAACTCATCGAGGTCACTCCCAGGCTGTATCGGGGCGGGCAGCCCTCGGAGGAAGGGTTCCGTTCACTCGCAAAAATGGGTATCGGCATTGTGGTAGATCTGCGTGGTTCCCGCGAGCACGAACGTCAGCTGGTGAACAGCCTGGGCATGGAATATGTGCCCATGCCGTGGCATTGCCCGTTCCCGAAAGACGAGATTTTTGCCCGTTTTCTGAGCCTGCTGCGGGAGAACCCGGAGAAGAAGGTGTTCCTCCACTGCCGCCTGGGTGATGACCGGTCCGGTATGATGATTGCCGCCTTTCGCATGGCGGAGCAAGGCTGGACGGCGGAGCAGGCTAAGCAGGAGATGAAGGCATCGGGGTTTGGGTCCTCACATCACCTGATCTGTCCGGGGCTGTCGCGTTACGCGACACATTTCCCGGAGCGCTACCAGACAAGCCCCGCCTTCAAGGATTTACGGTAAGCGACGCTAGTCTGCTGGCGGCAAGATCACGTCGAGCCGCGCCAGCGATTTCATGGCGACGTTGGGAGGCAGCGGCAGATACCCCAACTCTGGCGCGTACTTCTGCCCATCTGTCAGACACCAGCGAAACAGAGCGTGCAAAGCTTTCGCCTTCTCCGCATCCGGATTTCTCTGGTAGAGGAGGATCCAGGTAAGGGTCACGATGGGATAGGAATCCGCACCGGCAGGATCAGGCACGTAGGCGCGCAGATTGTCCGGCAGCTCGGCGTCGGCCAGTGCGGCGGTGCCGGCTTTCTCTGTAGGCGCTACGAATCGCCCTTCGCGATTCTCCAGCAAGGCCATCGGGAGACCCACCTTGCGGGCAAACTCGCGGCCCACATATCCGATGGAGCCGAGTGACTGCTTGATGCGGCCGGCCACACCTTCATTACCGCTGGCGCGCATGGCATTGCCGGGCCAGTTGATCAACGTCGCCGGCCCGAACTGCGAGCGGAACGTGTCGCTGATGGCGTCGAGGTGCTTGGTGAAGGCGAAGGTGGTGCCGCTGCCGTCCTGGCGCACCACGGTGGTGATGGTGAGGTGCGGCAGCTTGACGCCGGGATTGGTCCTGGCGATGCGAGGATCGTCCCAATTCTTGATTTGTCCGAGGAAGATGCCGCTGTAGGCCTGCCGCGACAGCTTGAGGTCGGTATGCAGGTCCGGCAGGTTGTAGGCCAAGGCGACCTCGCCAGCCGTAACCGGCAGCAGAACTGCTCCGGTGGGAACTTTTGCCATGTCCTCGTCACGCATGGCGGCGTCGCTGGCGCCGAAATCGACCCTATCCTCGTCCTTGATGCCCTTGCCCAGGAAGCGATGGATGCCTTCGCCGCTTCCCACGGCGTCGTAGCTGATCACCGTCGTCGGATGTTCCTTCTGATAATTCGCAAACCACTTCTGGTAGAGGACGGAAGGAAACGTAGCTCCGGCGCCCTGAAGCAGCACTCCGCCGGCAGGCACCACCGGCTTGGGCTTCGTGCCGCCGCTGCTGGCGGAGCAGCCGACCAGCGCGCCGGAGAGAACCAGCGCAATCAGCAACCTCATAGCTTTGCTTCCCATAATCCGCGCCTCCACCCTCTAGCTGAATTCGCCGCGAATGTATTCCTGGGTGTACTGGTGCTTGGGCGCATGGAAGATCTGTTGGGAATCGCCGAACTCCACCAGATAGCCCGTCCGCCCGCCCTGGGTGGTATCCACGTAGAGAAAGCCGGTGTAGTCGGCCACGCGCTGCGCCTGCTGCAAGTTGTGGGTAACGATGGCGATGGTGAACTTCTTGCGAAGTTCGAGCATCAGCTCTTCGATCTTGCGAGTGGCGATGGGGTCGAGCGCCGAGCAGGGCTCGTCCATGAGCAACACTTCGGGCTCGGTGGCGATCGCGCGTGCGATGCACAAGCGCTGCTGCTGGCCGCCGGAGAGCGACAGCCCGCTCTTCTGCAGCTTGTCTTTTACTTCGTCCCAGAGGGCGGAAGCGCGCAGGGCCTTTTCAACCTTTGCTGCCTTGTCGCCCTTGTAGCCGTTCAGCCGCAATCCAAATGCGACGTTATTGAAGATGCTGGTGGCAAACGGATTGGGCTGCTGGAACACCATGCCGATGAAGCGGCGCACGGCGACGGGATCGATGGCGGCATCGTAGATGTCGCGCCCGCGGTAGCGGACGTGCCCCTGGAAGCGGAAGCCGCGAACCAGGTCATTCATCCGATTCAGGCAGCGCAGCACCGTGCTCTTCCCGCAACCCGACGGCCCGATGAAGGCGGTGATCGAGTTCTTCTTCACCGGGATCGCAGTGTCCCGAACCGCCTTGAAGCTGCCGTAGTGAAGGTCCTTGATGTGGCAATCGATCACCACCTCCTCGGGCGAGGCGGCAGGAGAATGCGGGGACTCGCTGGGCTGCGGAAGTGGACCAGTGGCCATAACTCGTGTCTCCTAAGGTTGCTGAATTTGACGGCTGGAGAGGCTCTGCCCAATCAGGTTGGCTGCAAGCACCAGCAGCACCAGCACCAGGGCAGCGGCCCACGCCAGGTCGACCTGGTTCTGGAAGGGCATGCCGGCAAAGTTGTAGATGAGCACGGCGAGCGAGGCCGTCGGCTGCATCAGGTCCGCGCGGCCATTCGACCAGAGCCAGTAGTTACTAAACAATGCGGTAAAGATGAGGGGAGCGGTCTCGCCGGCGGCGCGAGCCACCGCCAGCATGACTCCCAGTCAAAATCCCGGGAATGGCGGTGGGCAACAGCACCATCCACACTGTCTGCGTGTTGGTGGCGCCCATGCCAATGGCCGCTTCTTTCATGCGCGACGGAACCATGCGGATCGCGTCCTCGGCCGTGAGCACGATGATCGGTATCATGAGCACCGAAAGCGCCACCGCTCCCGCCAGGGCGGAATATCCGCCGGTAGCCATCACGATGGCGCCGTAGGCGAATACGCCCGCGAGAATGGAGGGGAATCCGGTGAGCACCTTGGCGCCAAAGCGCACGCTATCTGCGAACCGGCTCTGCCGCGCCTGCGCCAGATAGATAGCCGTCAGCACCCCGATCGGAACGCTTACCAGGACTGCGACGCCCACAATGATCAGCGTCCCCATGATGGCGTTACCGAATCCGCCGCCTTGCTCCAGAGGCGCCGGGGGCAGCGTCGTGAGCGCCACCAGGCTGAGCTTGGCTGCCGCCGCGCGACACCAGCTTCCACACGACCGAGAACAGCGGGATCAGCGCCAGAATGGTCATGAGCGCGACCAGCCCGCTCAGGAAGAAATCGATGAACGTCCGCGGACGCCGCAACGAGCGGTCCAGTTCCGAGAAGTCGATCCCCGCAAAAGGATCGATAACGTCCGCGTCGCGCTTGACGTTCGCGGTTTCGAGTTCTGTGCTATTCGACATGACTTAGCGTCGCCCTCTGCAGAATGAAAGAGCCCAGGATGTTCACAACCAGAGTGATCCCCAACAGCACCAAAGCGGCATACATGAGCACGCTGACCTCTTTGGGGCCAGCTTCGGGAAAGTTGTTGGCAAGCAAAGCGGCCAGGGTATTCGCGGGCGAGAACAGCGAGACGCTGATCTGGTTGGCGTTGCCCACCAGCATCGCCAAAGCCATGGTTTCGCCGAGAGCGCGTCCGAAAGCCAGCACCACGCCGGCGAAGATGCCGCGCGCAGCCGTGGGAAGGATGACCGCCAGGATCGCCTCCCAGCGCGTTGCTCCCAACCCATAAGCCGCCATGCGCAGTTTCGGCGGCACCGAGGCCAGCGCACCGCGGCTGATGGCAGTGATGGTCGGAAGAATCATTATGGACAGCACCAACACCGCCGGAAGCACGCCCGGACCGCTGAGGTCGGTGGAAAACAGCGGCACCCACCCCATCTTCAAATGCAGCCAGTTGCACGCCGGACGGATCAGCGGGATCACCACGAACAATCCCCACAGGCCGTACACCACGCTGGGAATCGCCGCCAGCAGCTCGATCAGGTTCTTGAGCAAGTTCTCCAGTTGATCCGGGAACTTGCCCCAGAAAGGGTGGAGATGCAGTCGAAACCGCCGCAGCACGGCGAACACTGCCTGTCCCAGGAAGCCTTCGCTCAGGAAGATGGCGGCGGCAGTCCCGAATGCGGTTCCCACGATCAGCGCCAGCACCGAGGTAAACAGTGTTCCCCAGATCTCGGCGAGAATGCCGAAGCGCTGGGTGTTGGGATCCCAGACGCGGCCGGAAATAAAGCCCAGGCCGTATTGTCGCGCGGCGGGAATCGCGGCCACGGCGATGCGCAACACGATGAAGGTGAGCAGCAGGATGGTCACGCCGGCAAACGCCAGACAGATTCGCTGGAATATCTTGTTGAACACCACCTGGGTGCGCGACGGCGCCTGCGTCACCTCGCCGGCGCGGGCCGCGAAGACACCGCCCGCGACCAACCGGGGTGCCTCTGTGGTGCTCGCCATAGAGTCGTAATCCTCCGCGGTCAATTGGAAGTGATGTTGTCTACCGCAGCCGTCGCCTTGGCGACGACCGTACCGGGCAGCGGAATGTATCCCAGGGCCTCCGCATCTTTTTGTCCGTCCGTCAGCCCATACTTGACGAGGTTCTGCACCGCTGCGCGCTTCTTGGCATCCGGATACTTGCGATAACAAATCAACCAGGTATAGGTCACGATCGGGTACGCTTCGGCGTTGTCCGGATCCGAAGCCCACACGATCAGATCGCTGGGCAGCTCGGCCGAAGCCAGCGCCGCTTGTCCCGAGGCAGTGCCGGGCGCCACGAACTTGCCGGACTTGTTCTCCAGAATCGCCATGGGCACATTCTGGCTCTTGGCGTAGCCGTACTCGATGTAGCCGATCGCTCCCGGCGTGGTCATGATGCTGGCGGTCACTCCCTCATTGCCCTTGGAGCGGGTACCCGCCGGCCAGTTGGGCATGGTGTTCACACCCACGCTGTTCTTGAAGTCATCGCTGATCGCGCTCAGATGCTTGGAAAACACGAAGCTGGTGCCGCTGCTGTCGGCGCGCACCACCACGTTGATGGGCAGGTCGGGAAGGCTGGTGCCGGGATTCGCCTTGGCGATCACAGGATCGTTCCA
This sequence comes from uncultured Acidobacteriota bacterium, assembly GCA_963733935.1. Lineage (GTDB taxonomy): Bacteria > Acidobacteriota > Terriglobia > Terriglobales > Acidobacteriaceae > JAHFUA01. Next base: position 195,439 of record CAVTEQ010000015.1, on the reverse strand, counting down.
GCGCTTCACCGTGCCCAGAAATATGCCGGCATAAGCCTTCCGTGGCAGCTTCAAGTCGGTGACGCCTTTCAAGTTGTAGGCGATCACGATGCTGCCGGCGGTCATGGGAAACAACTGCACTCCGCCCTCGACGCGCGCCATGTCTTCGGGCTTCATGGCAGCGTCGCTGGCGCCGAAATCCACGGTGTGGTCGATCACGCTCTTGATGCCGGTGCCGCTGCCCACCGATTGGTAGTCGACCAGCACGTCGGGATGCGCGCCGCTGTAGCTCTTGAACCATTTGTTGTAAAGCGGCGCCGGAAAAGACGCACCCGCGCCTTGCAGCTTCACGCTGCTGCTGGAAGCGCCCTTGCTTCCGCTGCAGGAAACCAGAGCTAAGACCAACGAACAGAAGAGGACGGCCAGCAAGAAACGAGCTTTCATCGCAATTCTCCCTGCTGGGGATGAGTGCGTGCGAGAGTCGCAGCACTTTGTCAAAGAAAGGTTAAAGGCGTGTGAAAATCGCCAGGAATTTTTGCTGGCCGATTTCCAGGTCCTGGCGCGGTTTTCGGCCCTCGGCAAGGAAATTTGCGGCCGGTTTGCCCCTGTCCAAGGGTCATAAGATTCAAGGGATAACGGGCAGGAATCCGCAGCTTGCCTTCCGCCGTGCCGCCTACCTATACTTGTCTCTCGCCGAACGGAGCCAGGGCACATCCTGTGGCCCTTTTTTTACGTCTTGCATCGGAGCCTGCCTATGAGCACGACCGCGCTGGAGAAGGAGTCCAATCCCTGGGAATCGCAAGCCGCGCGCTTTGACCTGGCCGCCCGCAAGCTGAACCTCGACGAGGGCCTGTGGAAGATCCTGCGCTATCCCACCCGCGAGCTCATCGTGCACATCCCCGTGGCCATGGACAACGGCACCCTGGAGGTGTTTACCGGGTACCGCGTGCAGCACTCGATCGCGCGCGGCCCCTCCAAGGGCGGCGTCCGCTACTCGCCCGACCTCACGCTCGACGAAGTGCGCGCGCTGGCCAGTTGGATGACCTGGAAGTGCGCCGTGGTCAACATCCCGTTCGGCGGCGCCAAGGGCGGTGTCGTCTGCGACCCGCACAAGCTCTCCATGGGCGAACTGGAGCGCATCACCCGGCGGTACACGGCGGAGCTCATGGAGTTCATCGGCCCGGAGAAGGATGTTCCCGCGCCCGACGTGAACACCAACGAGCAGATCATGGCGTGGATGATGGATACCTACTCCATGCACATGCGGCAGACGGTGACCGCCGTGGTCACCGGCAAGCCGCTCAACATGGGCGGCTCTCGCGGCCGCCGCGAGGCCACCGGTCGCGGCCTGATGGTGGCCTGCGACGAAGCTCTCAAGAAGCTGGGGATGAATCGCGACGAGACCCGCGTGGTCATGCAGGGATTCGGCAATGTCGGCTCCAATGCCGCGCACCTGATGCACGAGCAGGGATACAAGATCATCGGCATCGCCGAGGTCGACGGCGGACTCTACAACAAGAATGGCATCGACGTGGATGCCCTCCTGGAGCATCGCCGGCGCCAAGGCACCATCCATGGTTTCGCCGGAGCAGAGGCGCACGATCCCGCCGACCTGCTGGTCACCGATTGCGACGTCCTGATTCCCGCCGCCACCGAGAACGTCATCACCACCCAGAACGCCTACAAGGTGCAGGCCAGGATCCTGTGCGAGGGCGCGAACGGCCCCACCACTTCCGCCGCCGATGACATCCTGACAGAGAAGAAAGTGTTCGTCATCCCCGACATTCTGGCCAACGCCGGCGGCGTCACCGCCAGCTACTTCGAGTGGGTGCAGGACCGGCAAGGCTACTTCTGGAAGGAATCGGTGGTGAACGAGCAGCTCGAGCACATCATGCGGTCTTCATTCGAGGATGTGGTGCGCTATGCCGAAACCCACAGCGTAAACAATCGCATTGCGGCGTACATGCTGGCGATTGATCGCGTGGCGTTCACAATCAGGCAGCGCGGGATTTACGCGTAGGGTCGCATGGCCGCGCTGCCACCTAAGAAACCGACCGAGGCTGACGAGAATTGAGGAAGCCGCCGAGCGCGTGGTCGAGGCTCTCGATCGCCATTTATCGCGCCTCCCTGCCAAGGAGCGTGCGCGGAAGCTCCGCAAGTTCTATGCTGGAGCTAAGACTCGTGGAACATCCGCCAAGTAGCCGGAAATTCCTTCGTAGCGGCACCTAAGGATGTTTTCTACTGCCCGAGTATCCCCTTTTTCAGGTCGGCATTGGGTGGCTTCGGCCCGAGCCACACTGAGAAGAGCACTGGGCCGAAGGCTGGAGCGGCAATGGTCAGCTTGTCCTTGCCGTTGATAGCGAGGGTCGTGCCCGTGCCTGGGAGGTAAGTGAAGACCAGTTGGTCGCCCTCCTTGACGGGCTCTAGCGCGGCGAGGAACCGGTCGATCTCGGCCTTCATGGTCTTTTTGGCGTCCGGCGCATTGTTGTTGAACGACTCGTCGAAGGCATCCGCCATCTGGTTCTTGCTGGCGTCGTGCACGAAGTGCATAACGATCCGCTTGGGCGCGTCGGCCTTGAGGATGGCGCCAGCATCCGACGACTTCTGCTCCAGGTAGAGTCCCACGACGTAGACCTTCACCACGAACTTCTTTCGCAATCCCAGGCCATTGAGCGCCAGCGTCGTGCCCCCCGCCTGTACCGTGTCCGGGAGGGTCACGCCCGCCAGGCTGGCGGCGTGTAGATCGAACATCGATGCCACCACAAACACAACAACCGTTAGCGATATGGAGGTCTTCCGCATGAGGATTCCTTGGGAAGCAGGATGCGACCCGAGATGCTAGCACAAGCCCGGCTAGGAAACGGGGTGGATGCCTGTCGTTTCAGTCTGAGTTACGTTCGGAATGTCATCGGATCGCATAACCGCCATCGACACGAATCGTAGTACCGGTAACGAAGTCCGAAGCCCGCGAGGCCAAGTACACAGCCGTTCCGGCAACTTCCTCCGGTTGGCCCCATCGGCCGGCCGGGGTCCGCGCAAGAATTTCGTCGTTCATGGGCATGGTACGTACAGGCGCCGTCATGTCCGTTTCAATCCACCCTGGCGCGATCGCATTGACTTGAATGTTGTGCGGGGCGAGTTCAATGGCCATTGACTTGGTCAGTTGGATGATCGCTCCTTTCGCCGCGCTGTACGAGGGGACGAGCCCGGACCCAAAGAACGAGTACATACTGCCAAGGTTAATAATCTTCCCACCTTTACGACTCAGCATCGATCTGGCAGCGAGCTTCGAAAGCAGGAAAACTGCATTGAGTTGCGTCTCGATGACGTTGTCCCAATCTTCAGATGTTTCCTGCAACACCCCACCGCTCAGCGACACGTTGCCTGCGTTATTTACCAGGATGCCGATGCCACCGAGCTCGCTCTCGACCCTGTTAAGGGCGGGCTCCAATGCGGCGCGATCGGTCACATCAACCCTCACCGCAACCGATGGAACACCGATTACTTTCAATTCGGAAAGCACCCGTTGGTTCTTTTCGTCGTTGCGTCCAAACACTGCGACGGCAGCCCCGGCTTCGGCCAATCCCAGCGCAATGCTGCGGCCAATTCCGCCATTACCGCCGGTCACGACAGCTACCCGGCCAGTTAAGTCAAATAATGCAGGTGTTTTCATTCATTACTCCCCGGATGATTGCCATCTGGATGAAAGCAGGGCCGATTCTACTCCAGGGGTCTCCGCGGGATTGCACCCGGTTTACGGCCAACTCTCTCGGGACAAAGAATGCACTCTGGAAAGTCCTCGAGTCCAAAGCGCGGGTGGTTGGCTGGTCGGAAGGCCCGCTACCAATTCTCCTCCATCATTGCTTCTCTCTCCGCCGTGCGGGATAATCAACCGTCCCGATGCCCGCCCGAAGGCACACCGTTCTCGTGTGTCTGGCGGATGCCCCGTGAATTTGCCCAACTACATTACGCTGAGCCGCATCGCCAGCATCCCCCTGCTGATGTGGATGCTGAGGACGCAGCACCTTTCCAGCGTGCACGGGCAGCGGGAGCTGCTGACCTCGCTGCTGTTCATTGCCGCTTCGCTCACCGACACCTTCGACGGCTATCTGGCGCGGCGCCGTGGGCAGATCACCACGCTCGGCATGCTGCTCGACCCGCTGGCCGACAAGCTGATGATCGCCGCCTCTTTCATTGCCCTGGTTCAGTTCAATCCACGCGTCGTGCCGGCCTGGATTGCCGTGGTGATCGTGGGGCGCGAGTTTTTGGTAAGCGGCTTGCGTTCCATCGCCGCCAACGAAGGCTTCACCATCGAGGCCAGTGACCTGGGAAAGTTCAAGACCTGCGTGCAGATGGTAAGCGTGGTGGCGGTGATTCTCGATCACAAGTGGATGTACTGGAACATCACCCCCAATTTCATCCTGCCCATTGACATAATCGCGCACCTTTCCATCTGGTTCATGGTGGCAGTATCGGTGGTCTCGGCGGTGGATTACTTCGCCGCCTTCTGGTCGCGCATCGACCGCAGCGCGGTCAAGCGCCGCCGGCGCGCGTTTGTCCTGAGCCGGCGCAGGAAAAACAATGTCGCCGCAACCTGAGAACTCGCCGGCCACCGAGACGGCAGAGCCGCCGCCGCTTTCGCCCGAAGAACGGACGGAGTTGCTGCGTCTGGCGCACCAAGCCATTGATGCGGCTCTCGCCGGGCACAAGCTGGAACTGAATCCTGCTTCTCCGCGTCTGCTCGAGCCCCGCGGCGCTTTCACTACTCTGCACCTGGACGGCAACCTGCGCGGATGTGTCGGATATGTTTATCCGGTGAAGGCGCTTCATCGGACGGTAGCAGAAACGGCAGTCGCCGCCGCCTTCAACGACACGCGCTTCCCGCCGGTTACGGCGGAAGAAGCCGCGCGGCTCAAGATCGAAATCAGTGTGCTGTCACCGATTCTGCCCATTGCGGCGGAGGATATCGAAGCCGGACGCCATGGATTGGTCGTCACCCTGGGCTCGCGGCGCGGGCTGCTGCTGCCCCAGGTCGCGCTGGAATTCGGCTGGGACGCGCCCACCTTCCTGGCGGAAACCTGCCACAAAGCTGGACTGCCCCCCGATGCCTGGGAGCGCGGGGCGGTGATCGAAGCCTTCACCGCCGAAGTGTTTCACGAGGAAGGGTTCGTGCCGGCAGGGAAATGAGAGCCGCTGCATGGCGCTGTGCTGTGTCGGCAGGCTCGGTTCCGGCGAGCTTGAGCTCGGTTTTCCGGATCATCTGCGGCCACAGGGAATCCGGATCCGAATTAAAAACCGTTGCCGCATTCGCCGGGAAAATGAACCACGCGCCCAGTTCTACTTCCGTGCGCAGTTGATCGCTAGACCATCCGGCGTAGCCCAGATAAACATGGAAAGCGCCGGGATCGGGCCGAGTCGCGATGGTCTGTTCGAAGAGGGCTTTTGAGGAAATCAGGTAGACCTCACCGAAAATGCGCTCCGCCCCTTCGAGCTTGGCCGGCGACTTGAGCAACGCAAACGCCGCGGGGGCTCCGACCGGACCTCCCAGATAGACCGGGTCGGAACGGTCCTTCGCCGCCTTGAGCCCTTCGAATACACGGGAGAGCGGGACATCCGTGCGCCGGTTGAGAATCAGTCCGACCGCCCCTTCGGCATCGTAGTGAACCAGCAAGACAACCGTTTCAGCGAAATTCGGGTCGCCGAGCTCCCGGCTCGCCACCAGCAACTTTCCGGCGCCCAGATCCTGGGCATTCTTGGATTGGACCGGAAGAAAAGCAGCCGGCGGCACTGCCGGCTTCGCCTGGGGTCGAGGCATTCCGCGCGAAAAACGAAATCCCGTCCCGGCGAGCAGCAGGGCAAGCGCCGCGCCGTGCAACAGCCTCTTTCTCCTCGCCGCGGATTGTTGGCGCATCACCTTGTTCCGGACCGGAATTAATATTTGGCCTCGCAGCGGTTGAAAGTGTACATCGGGAACTCCGGCCTCTGCCCGATCGATATCGATAGCAAAAACAAAAGGCCAGCGGTTATTCCGCTGGCCTTTTGACGATCTAGGAATCTTAGTGCCTCAGATCCGCGTCCTGGAGCTTGGTTCCCGGCGGAACCATCCACAACTCGGCCTTGTCGCCGTATTCCCCGCCATTCTGCAGTTGCAGGCGTTTCTGGTCGATGCCTTTTTCCTGGGTAAGGTAGGCCGCCGTGCTCGCCGCCCGCCGCTGAGCGAGCTCTTTGTTTTCACCCGACTCCACCAGACCGAGCACGACCAGCGAGCTGCCGGTATCGCGCTCGAGGCGCAGCGCTACACCATCCAGGACGGCCTTGCCGGCGTTGTCCACGCGGGCGCTGTTGCGCTTAAAGGAAACATAGTTCAGTTTCGCAGGCGCCAAGGCGGCCCGAGGTGCGTCCACGCTGACGGTGGTTCTCGCCGTTGCGCTCAGATCGCGGTCGTCGCTCACCGTGGCCTGCACTTCCACCGGCCCGGCGGCCAGGTCACGAGTATCGAGGACCGCGCTGTTCTCCCGTTGCACCAGCCGTCCATTGGGAGCCTTGAAGGTGAATGACAGCGGGCGTTGGTCTCCGCTCGAAGCATCACACGTGATGGTCGAGCTTTCGCCGGCGTGCACTTCCGCGGGCTCGGCCGAACACGCAATTACCGGTGGCTGTGGCGCTGCCGCGGGTTGCTGTGCCGCCTCTTTGGCGTCCTGCGGCAGAGGCGAGGCCAAGGGTTCGGCTTCTCCCGTCACCGGACGAACATCCTCCAGTTCCACCCCGTCGCCGAGATGGATATCTTGGAACGCCAGCGTGACCATGGCTGTCGCGCTGGTCGGGCTCACGGCCAGCACCACCATTTCTCCCAGGCTCATGCGCGGGAATTCGCGCAGGCGGCTGTAAGGAAACACGCCTGCCGGGATTTGCATGTCGTCATAAGCGGAAGCTTTGAACGAGAGATTCTCGACCTCATCGTCGCGATAGCTATGGTAGGTGCGCACGGCTCGGAAGTAGTCGCCGACCTTAACTCCCTGGTTGGAGCCGACATTCAGATAGACCTTCCGTCCCATGGAAGCCATGCTGTCAAAGTCCTTCGCCAGGACGATTCTGCCGGTGAGCTTTCCGTTGGCCGGCGCGAAACGGTCGAAAACGATCTTGCCGTACAGCGAAGGGGTCTGTCTTTCGACAAAGGGGATGGCCGCGTCCCCTTCCATGACGTCCGTGCAGCTAAACTCCACCTCGGAGATGGCCACGTTGTCGCGGATGGAAATTACACGCACCCGGCCGACATCGGCATAATTGCGGCCTAGTTGCCGCAGAATGGCATGCTGTCCACGAAAGGTTTCATAGAGGTTGGGGTCGCGCTCCTGGCGAATGATCGAGTACCGGGCGCCAACCGAGAAGGTTGTGCCCTGCAGGTAGACGTAGTCGCGCTGGGAGAACCGGACCACATGGGGCGTGCCCCACCCGCCGGCGACGTATCCACGCGTCTGCAAGGGCTGATTGGTGATGAAGCCGGCGCAATTCACATCCGTGTAGGTTGGCGCTTGCTGCCGAGCGACCACATTGGTTGCCGAGACGTCTGGAGCCTGCGCCTTTGGAGTTTGCTCCTGCTGAGCAACGGCGGCTGTCGCCATCGCCAGCATCAGCAGCATTACGCTAGCTTTCATAGTTCCTCCCCGATTTCCCAACCGGACGCGGGTGCTTGATTCCGCCACAAGCCATGCGCCCAAGACGCACCCTCGCGCCCAACTCTGTCTGCATCGAAACTAGCAATGGTTACCGAGGGGGTCAAGGTAACCTCTGTTACCCGACCTGCCGGTTTTTCGAACATGACCTTTCGAGCACCCCCGGAGAAGGTGCCGAAAGGCTTATTGCATCATTTGTTGTGCGAATGTAAGATGACGCGCTTTCCGCTATGGCCGGCCACCCCTATATACCGCGCTTGCTACCACTGCATCTTCCGCGGATTTGCGTGGCCCTGCAGGCCCCGACGGCGGTCGAACTGGTCGAGAAGGCGGAGGCGACTGTTCGGGATAACCCTTTCATAGAGTTAAGGTTAGACTACTTGAAGCAACACGCTCCGGTGTTCCAAAAGCTACGCCGTTTCGTCGATTACCACCCCGAAGCCCTGCTGGTTGCCACCTGCCGGCGGGCAGCGGGCGGAGGTAAGTTTCGCGGATCGCTGGCTGCCCAGGTTGACATTCTGGTTAAGGCCGCCGCCTGCGGATGCCAGTTCATTGACTTGGAGTTCGAGAGTGTAAGCGCCCTGAAATCGAAAGACTTAGACCGCTTGCGTGCCGCCGCGGCCAGCATTCTTTCTTTCCATGATTTCCGCGCTACCCGCAAGTTGCAGGAGACATTCCAGAAAATGGCCGCCTTCCCGGCCGACTATTACAAGGTGGTCAGCACTGCCGGCTCGCTCTACGACAACGTAGTGATGATGAAGTTTCTCGAACGGGAAAGCGAAAAACATTCCATGATCGGTTTGTGCATGGGGGAGCAAGGCATCATCAGCCGGGTCTTGTGCGTGCGCGCCGGCAGTGTCTTCACCTTTGGCTCGGCCAACCCGGGAGAGGAGACGGCTCCAGGCCAGATCGCCGCCCGCACCCTGCGCGAGACTTATCGCCTCGAGCAAGTAGACGCCGCCACCAAGGTCTACGGCGTGGCCGGCGACCCGGTGGCGCATTCTCTTTCGCCGCTGATGATGAACACCGCCCTCCGTCGCGAGAATGTGAACGGCGTCTATCTGGCCCTGCATGCCACCACGATTGCCGACCTGATGGCCTGCGTTCGCGATATTCCCCTGCACGGGCTTAGCGTCACCATGCCCTACAAGCAGGCGATCCTGCAATACCTCGACAATACAGATACGGTTAGCGAGAAGATCGGCGCCTGCAATACGGTCATCCGCGCGCAGGACGGCAAACTCTATGGCTATAACACCGATGTTGCCGGCGTGGTGCGTCCGCTGGAGCAGCGTCTGCACCTGGCAAACGCCAAAGTGTTGGTGGTGGGGGCAGGAGGCGCAGCCCGCGCCGCCGTGTTCGGCTTGAAAGAGCGCGGGGCCGAGGTTTTCATCATGAACCGCACCGCCTCGGTCGGACAAAAGCTGGCCCGGCAGGCGCGCGCCAAATTCCTCAACCGCACCCAGATGCGGGATCTGGAGTTTGACGTTATCGTCAACGCCACCCCGGTGGGCATGAATGGCGGCAAGGTGTCGCCGCTGGGTGAGAAAGAGTTGAACGCCCGCGTTCTGTTCGAAATGGTCTATACCCCTGCGGAAACCCGCTTGGTAAAGATGGCTCGAGCCAAAGGGATGCACGTCATCACCGGGGCCGAGATGTTCGTCCAGCAAGGCGCCCGGCAGTTCGAGATCTGGACCGGCAAACCAGCCCCCGCCGACGATATGTTCCGAGTGGTGACCATGGCGCTGCAGGCCCGCGCCGCCAACGGCCAAAAGAATTCTGCCCCGGAACTGGTGGCGTCTTGAGGAAACAGCTTGTGGTGCCGTTTCGTCGGCTAGACGCTGTGTTCCAAGAATGTCGACCATTACCTATACGGCGCGGCTAAGGCCAAGGCGTGAAGGGTTCCCCGTGCCACTGCTCTTCTCAGTAGTGACAAGCTTGAATCCCTGTTACTAACCCGTGCCCCAAAACAGTTGCTATTGCCTATCAAACTAGGCTAGGATAAGGATGGAACTCGGAAAGAACCCAGGCCCCGGGTTTCTCGTCGTCCCAGCTAGCCCGTCTCTTCTAATTTAGTCGGCCCGTTATGTACTTTAGATGCCCGGTGCGGTGTCGTTGCGCGCCGGTCCCCATTCGGAGCTACTGACATGGCGTGGTACGCATACTGCATCACGGAACAGCAGGCTTTTCAGAACGGGACGCGCGCGCGCCGTCCCTTTGCCCTCGAGAATCTAAGCGGCGTCAACGGAAAGCCGGTATTCGGCTATCCCAGCGGTGACTTCGCGGTCATCGTCAGCGAATACGAGCGCGGCGGTCCGCTGGACCAGCGCGCCATTCTCGACCACGCCCGCATCGTGAGCGAGTGCTTCCGCAACACCACCGTGCTGCCGTTCCGCTTCGGTACCGTGTTCGACACCGATGAAGCGCTGCGCCGCGCCGTCCGCGCCAACCGCCGCGCCTTCCTGGCTACCGTGTCGCGTCTGCGGGGCAAGGCGGAAATGCATCTCAAGCTGCTCGTCAAGGATGGGTCGCTCCGCGAGGCCTTGCTGGACGTTCGAGCTTCCTCTCACCGCCGGCAGTGAGTACCTGACCAAGCTGCGAGAAAAGGCCGCCAAGCAGCGCGAGCGACAAACCCGGGCCCGCGCGCTGTCCGTGCAGGTGCACAAGCTGTTCAATCCTCTGGAAGAGGATGTCTGCTGCAAGAAAGTGGATTCCGGCGGCATGCTCATCGACATCGCTCATCTCATCGACGGCAATTCGGTGCAGAAGTACCAGAGCCGTTACAGCACCGCTGCCCGGCAGTTGAAGGATGTCGAATTGGCCATCAGCGGCCCTTGGCCGCCTTACCATTTCATGCCGGGCAAGCTGCGCACCGCCTGAACCGGCAAGGCGGCCAGGAAATCCTGACGGGCATAAAACACGCCAAGGCTTAGCCTTGGCGTTGCCACGTCCGCCACCATCCGAGAAAACGCCGAGCGGCAAGTTCGCATCTAACGCTTTGACCTTGGCCGCCCGGGTGTGCCATCCCAAGGCCGCACATACCCCTGATGGAAACGCAAAAGCCCAGAATCCTGGTCGTGGACGACGAGGCCAACGTACTGTTGACCACGAGCGCGATCTTGCGCCAGGAAGGCTATGAGGTCGATGCCGTCCCCGACGGCGCTGCCGCGCTCCGAGCCATTGAGGAGCGTTACTACGACCTGATTCTGACCGACCTCAGTATGCCGGGTGTGGATGGTCTCGCGGTGCTTGCGGGGGTACGCCAACGTTCGCCGGCCACGGTGACGGTGATGATTACCGGCTACGGTTCGGTCGAATCAGCCATCGAGGCGGTCAAGCTCGGCGCCTACGAGTACCTGCTCAAACCCACGGAGGTCGACGACCTGAAGCAGGCAGTACGGCGGTCGCTCGAGCGCAAGCGGCTCTCAGAGATCGACACTCTGTATCGCGTCAGCCAGGCCATCACCAGCTCGCTCAATGTGGAAACCATCGCCGGCGAGGTGGGCGAAGCCGTGCGCAATGTGTTGGGCGTGCGCAATGCGTGCCTGGTCGCCTTCCAACGCGATCGCACGCCCGCAGGCTGCAGTGAAGAACTCCGGCAGTTGCTGCTGGATCCCAACGTAATCGCGCTCTTGTCGGCGGGGCACAGTATCGTCTCGCAGGACGCCGTCGCTGCGGCGCAGCCAACCAAGGATGGGTTGATTGCCGCTGCGAGTTGGGCCAAAGGCGCCGGAATAGGCTCCTATGCTTTCGTTCCCGGCGTATCGAACGGGCAACTGGCTTGTGTGCTTTGTACCGATCACGGTTCCGAGCGCTTCGAATTCCATGCCGCCGCCCAGCGCTTCCTGCAATCATTGGCGGGACAGACGGCGTTGGCGGTGCAGAACGCGCTGCTGGTGGCTGAATTGAAGCAACAGAATGACGAAATCACCGCCGCCAACGCCAAGCTCCGCGAACTGGACCTGCTGAAATCGCGCTTCCTGAGCGTCGCCACCCACGAGCTGCGCACCCCGCTGAGCGTTATCCTGGGATACAACTCCATGCTGGCCGAGAGCCTGGGTGACCGGCTCAGCGAGGAAGAGAGAACTACCTTTTCCGAATCGGTGGCCGCCTGCAAGCGCCTCATCCGGCTGGTCAACTCGATGCTTGACCTGAATCAGATTCAATCCGGCAAAATGCAAATGGAGTTTGCCCGCCAGGACCTGCGGCAGGTGGTGAGCGGGGTGGTGGCGCTGATGCAGTCCGACGCGCGCCGCCGTCAGATTCACCTGGCGCTGGAATTGCCAGCCCGGCTGCCCCGCCTGCTGTTGGACGCGGAGCGCATTCAGCAGGTGCTCATCAACCTGATCGGCAATGGGCTCAAGTTCACTCCCGCCGGCGGGCACATCAAGGTCGCTGTTCGCCAGCGGGATAGTATGCTGGAGGTCTCAGTTTGCGACACCGGCATCGGGATCTCTCCCACGGACCGGGAATATATTTTCGACGAGTTCTCCCAAGTCAGCCGCCAGGCGCAGCATCGCCAGCGCGAAGGCTCCGGCCTGGGACTGGCCATTGCGAAGCGTATTGTTGAGGCGCACGAGGGTTCGATCACCGTAGCCAGTACGCCCGGAAAAGGCAGCACCTTCCGTTTCACCTTGCCCCTGCATGTCCGGCAGGAAAAAGCGGCAGTTTCTGCCTGAGGGTTGATATTCTTGGTGCCGCTTTTGAGCATTGGCGTACAATATATGGGTTCCCAAATAGCCCCCCAATTTCATATGCACTTAAATCAGGCCGGATGCCCAAACCGGCCGCTGGGGGCGGCATTGGTCTAATCTCCTGATTGCGGATTAGTTGGTGGTTTTCGGTCCTTATTAAGCAACAAGATTGCCGACTCAGTTGCTGCGCCGTAATTTACCGCGGTTTGGCCGCTGAGTTGCCACTGTTGGGAATGGTGGGGGATACACCCGGGATGGTTCCGAGCCAAAACCAGGCCAGTCGCACCAGGGTGCTGATTGTCGATGACGACCCGACGATGGTCAAGTACCTGAGTTCCTATCTCTCCAAACATCAGTTCGAGGTGACCGCCTCCGCCAGCGGCGAAGAAGCCATGGGCATCTTTCGGACCTGCGACCCTAACCTGGTATTGCTGGATATGGCGATGCCGGGGATGAACGGCATCGCCACGCTGGAGCGCATCAAGCAAATCAAGCCCGACGTTGCCGTCATCATCCTTTCCGGGCAGAACGATCCGGACACCATTTTCCGCGCCTCCAAGCTGGGCGCCGACGATTACATCGCCAAGCCCTTCGAGCCCAAGGAACTGGAGATCCGCATCGCCAAGGTGCTGGACAAGCAGCGCCTGGTCACCGAGGTCACGCGGTTACGCGAGCAAGTGCGCCGGCAAAGCGACTTTGCCATGTTGTTCGGCACCAGCCCGCGCATGGAAGAAGTGAAGATGACGGTTGAGCAGGTGGCCGACACCACCGCCACCGTGCTCATCCGCGGCGAAAGTGGCACCGGCAAAGAGGTGGTGGCGCGCATGATCTATAGCAACTCCTCGCGCCGCGACAAGCCCTTCGTCAAGGTGAACTGCGCCGCCATTCCGCACGAGCTGCTGGAGAGCGAACTTTTCGGATATGAGCCCGGCGCCTTCACCGGCGCCAACCGCCAGAAGCTGGGCAAGTTCGATCAGGCCAACTACGGAACCATCTTCCTGGATGAAATCAGCGAGATGCATCCCGCGCTTCAGGCCAAGCTGCTGCACGTGCTGCAGGACGGCGAGTTTGCACGCCTGGGCGGAAAGCGAGATGTTGCGGTTGATGTCCGCGTGCTGGCCGCGACTAACAAGCCGATTGAGAGAGCGGTCGAGGAAGGGCATTTTCGCGAAGATCTCGTTCTATCGGCTGAATGTGGTCACCGTCCACATTCCGCCGCTCCGCGAGCGCCGCGAAGAGATCCCGGTGTTCCTCGATTTCTTTCTTCGCAAATACAGTGACGCGTATAGCAAGCAGCCGCCCCCCTTCAGCGACTACGCCGTGAGCCGCATGATGGAGTACACGTGGCCGGGAAACATCCGCGAGCTGGAAAATCTGGCCAAGCGCTATGTGATTGTGGGCAACGAGGCGCAGATCATCCGCGAGCTTGCCACCCACAAGCCGATCATGTCGTCGGTCTCTTCGCCGCGGTCAACCCAGCCAGCGCCGGAAGCGGCTGCCGTTCCGGCCGCGCCCGCCTACCTCCCCAACGGCGACGGGAATTCTGAGACGCTGTCAGTGCTCGAGATCGGCAAACGCGCCGCGATGCAAGCCGAACGCGAGGCCATCGAGCGCGTCCTGAACCAAACTCGCTGGAACCGACGCCAAGCCGCCAAGATCCTCAAGATCAGCTACAAAGCCCTCCTCAACAAGCTAAAGGCAATGGAAGAGGAGCAGAACCAATCTAAGCAGCGCTCTGCTTAGAAGTGGTATCCCGATACCGTATCGTTCCCGCCTTAGGCCGGCCCCGTTTCGACCCTACTGTGAAAATTGCGGTCCTCTGAAGCCTTAATCTCGTGCCTGCAATAACTTTCGGGTTAGGCGCACAAAGGCCAGCGAAGCGCCACATTTTTGGCCTCCCAAGTGCAGTTCTAACCGCATCAAAAGAGGCCGTACCAACAAAGTGACTGCAACCCTCTACTTTGATGTTCAACACGTCCGATCTGAGCGTCTCGCGGCAGTAGCGCGAGATGGCATCCGGCATCGCCTTTCCTGACTTCCCCTCCCTTGCCTCTTTATGAGTGGCCCCGTAGAGGGCCACTTTTTTTGTGTCAGTTCTCCCCTGAGGGTTCCGATAGACTCCGCTTCATGCTGTTCATGGTGATTGAGCGCTTCAAACACGGGGCTGCCCCGGTCGGCGAGCGATTCCAGCGCCAGGGCCGCATGCTGCCCGAGGGCGTCACCTACCACGCGAGTTGGATGGATGCGCCGGGCGATCGCTGTTTCCAGCTCATGGAAGCTCCGCATCCAGAATCGCTGAATCCGTGGATCAGCCGCTGGGAGGATCTCGTGAACTTCGAGATTATCCCGGTCGTGACCTCGGCCGAGTTCTGGCCAAAAGTACAATCAGAGTCCTAACAAGAACGAACTCCAAAGCATGCCTCGTGAGAGATCACGTGTCTGGGCGGGTTGGCACAGACTGGCGCCGCAATTAGAATCGTAGGTTCGCATGTCCCTGACCCGCCAAGAAGCGCTCGACCTCTTCCGCTCCGATGACCTGATCGGCATCGGCATGGCGGCCGACGCGCGTGCGCAAGAAGCTGCATCCCGAGGGCGTGGTCACCTACGTCATCGACCGCAACATCAACTACACCAACCTCTGCACCGAGTACTGCACCTTCTGCGCTTTCTATGCCCCGGTAAAAGGCCCCGGGCGCGCCAAGGGATACGTGCTCGACAACGAGATCATCTACGACAAAATCCGCGAGACGGTAGATCTCGGCGGAACCGGCGTGCTGATGCAGGGCGGTCTCAATCCCGACCTGCCGTTCGAGTGGTACGAGAAGCTCATGCGCGGCATCAAGCAGCGCTTCCCGCGCGTGCACCTGCACTGCTTCTCGGCTTCGGAGATATTATTCTTCGCCGAGATGAGCGGGCTCTCGCTGCGCGACACCATCGCCCGCCTGCGCGATGCCGGCCTCGACTCCATCCCCGGCGGCGGCGCCGAAATCCTCGACGACGAAGTCCGCTACAAGGTCGCCCGCCTGAAGTGCCTCACCGAAGACTGGCTGCGCGTCCACCGCACCGCGCACCAGCTCGGCATGCGCACCACCGCCACCATGATGTTCGGCTGCGGCGAGAAGCTGGAGCACCGGGTCAATCATTTTCAGCACGTCTACAACCTGCAGGAAGAAACCGGCGGCTTCACCGCCTTCATCCCCTGGACCTTCCAGCCGAACAACACCGCGCTCGGCGGGCGCGGCTGGGACGAAGTCACCTCGGTCGAATATTTGAAGACGCTGGCCATCGCGCGCCTGTTTCTCACCAATATCAGCAACGTCCAGGCGAGCTGGGTGACGCAAGGGCTAAAGGTCCTGCAGCTCGGGCTGCGCTTCGGCGGCAACGACGTTGGCTCGGTGATGCTGGAAGAAAACGTGGTGAAGGCCGCCGGCGTCTCCAACTGCACCACGGAAGAGGAACTGCGGCACATCATCCGCGACGCCGGCTTCCGCCCGGCGCAGCGCGACACGCTCTACCGCATGTATTTCCTGAACTGACCAGCCCCGTGAACGCAAGCCCTGCCTGCGAAAGCAGCGCCGAGTGTTAGAATTACTCCTCTGGAAACCTTGATTCCGCTCTCATTCTAGGAGGCTTTCATGGCGACAGTAGAAGCGCCACCGGTCGCGTCGGCAAAGAGTGTTGGCCCATTCCGCAACGAGCCAGCCACCGACTTTACCAAGGAAGAAAACAAGAAGGCGATGCGCGCCGCCATCGAGAAGGTGCGCGGCGAGCTGGGCCGCGAGTATGAGCTGGTGATCGGCGGCAAGCGCGCTCAAGACCAAGGACAAATTGCGCTCCATCAATCCCGCAACCCCATCGCAGCTCGTGGGCCTGTTCCAGAAAGCGGGAGCAGCCGAGGTCGAGCCCGCTATGCAGGCGGCGCTGAAGGCGTTTGAGACTTGGAGCCGCACTTCGGCGGAAGAGCGCGCCGGTCTACTATTGCGGACGGCCGAGCTGATCCGCAAGCGCAAGCACGAGTTCTCCGCGTGGATGATCTTCGAAGTCAGCAAGAACTACGCCGAAGCCGACGCCGATACGGCCGAGACCATCGACTTCCTCGAGTTCTACGCGCGCGAGGCGCTGCGCCTTGCCAAGGCCGAGCCTCCCCTACAGTTGCCGGGCGAGCGCGACCACCTGCGCTACATTCCGCTGGGCGTGGGCGTGGTGGTGCCGCCGTGGAATTTCCCCGGCGCCATCATGGCGGGCATGACGACCGCTTCCATCGTTGCCGGCAACACCGTCATCCTGAAGCCGTCGAGCGATTCGCCGGCCATCGCGGCGTATTTCTTCTCGCTGCTGGAAGAAGCCGGCATGCCGCCGGGGGTGGTGAATTTCTGTCCCGGCGCAGGCGCGACCTTCGGCGACGCGTTGGTCTCACATCCCAAGACGCGCTACATCGCCTTCACCGGCTCGAAAGAAGTTGGCTTGCGGATCAACCAGGTCGCAGCAACACAGCAGTCGGGGCAGATATGGATCAAGCGCACCGTACTCGAGATGGGCGGCAAGGACGCCATCATCGTCGACGCCGACGCCAACATCGAGTCCGCCGTCGAAGGCGTGGCGGCCTCGGCCTTCGGCTTCCAGGGACAAAAATGCTCGGCGTGCTCGCGCCTGATCCTCGACGAGAAGATCTATGACAAATTTCTCGACCTGCTGAAAGCGCGCGTCGAGAAGATCAAGCTCGACGATCCCACCGAGAACCCAGGGATGGCCGCGGTGATCAACGAAGGCTCGATGAAGTCTATCCTCGGCTACATCGAACAGGGCAAGAAGGACGGACGGCTGATTACCGGCGGCAAGCGCGTCGCGGGCAAAGACGGCTACTTCGTCGAGCCCACGGTCATCGCCGACATACCGGCAAAGTCCAAGCTCGAGCAGGAGGAGATCTTCGGGCCGGTGCTGGCGGTGATCAAGGCGCGCAACTTCGACCACGCGCTCGAGATCGCCAACGATACTGAGTTCGGCCTCACCGGCGCGGTGTATACCAGCTCGCCCGACAAGAAGAAGCGCGCCATGGACGAGTTCCACGTCGGCAACCTGTACGTCAACCGCAAGTGCACGGGGGCGATGGTGGGAGCGCATCCCTTCGGCGGCTTCAATATGTCGGGGACGGACTCCAAGGCCGGCGGCCCCGACTACCTGCTGCTGTTTACCCAGGCCAAGAGCATCGGAGAGAAGGTTGGGTAGCTAACTGGGTGCCCTACCCTTGGCCGGGGTCCCCGGCAAACCCGGTTTTGGTTTGCTGGGGTGGTTGGCCGCCTTTGCCAAGGGTGGGGTAGTTTCCGCAAAGAGCCAACCTCCGCAACACCTCCCACCCCATTTTTCGCATCCTATTCATTGACAATGCGCAGGGGCGCGAATTAAATAGCGGGTGTTCTCCCCCCGCAGCCGCCCACAAAGGGCGGCCGGCCCCCCGGCTCACTCGCTCGCGCGGTAAGGACCCGGTATGGCAAACATACTTTGCGTGGATGACGAGCCCAACGTCGTCACGCTCAAGTGCGCAATCCTGGAGCAAGCCGGCCACACCGTGACCGCCTCGACCTCGGCTCGCGACGCCATCAGCAAGCTCGAACACTCCACGTTTGACGCGGTGGTGACCGACTGGCGCCTCGGCGATAGCGACGGTCGCGCCGTGGTCGCGGCCGCCAAGAGCCATTCTTCGCTGCCCGTGGTGGTCGTGTCGGGGTACGTCGCCGAGGCCTTTCAGGCAGCGGAGCCGCTGGCCGACCTGTACCTGGAGAAGCCGGTGAATCCGGAAGAGCTGGTCACCATTGTGAACGAATTGCTCAAGGCAGGGGAAAAGGCGGTTTCTGCGCAAGAGCAGGGACTCTAGCCGAGCCGCAGCGAACGATAACCGACAAGTGTACTTCCAGAAACCAAGGCGGAAGCTGGTGCTGTATTTGGCCACGCTGGCGGTGAGCTGGCTGGCGCTGGCGGTAGTGGGCGCGCTCCAGCCCTTCGTAGGATTCCTGCCCATCCTGCTGCTGCCCGCGGTATTCGCTACGGACGCCTACTTCGGCCGCGGACCGGCGATCTTCTGCACCGCTGTCTGCACTGGTGGCGCGATCCTGCTGATGCGCGTGCAAGGCTCGGTGCCCGAGGAGATCCATAGCCTGAGCAACTGGGCGGTGTTCCCGCTGGTGGCCGCCAGCCTGATTTACGTGATGGAGTCGCGGCGCAAGTCGCAGCGCCTCGGCCAGGAGCGCCTGATCGAGCTCTCAACTCTACTCGAAAGCATGCCGGAAGCGGTGTTCATCTTCGATCCCGAGGGACACCTCGTCGAGGTAAACAGCGCGGCCCTGGCCTTCACCGGCCTGCGCCGCGAGGACCTGATGGACTATCCCGTGGCGCGGCTGGTGCGTCTGATGGCGGTGCAGTCCGACGACAACCGCCCGGTGGACTTTGCCTCGCTCGCCGTCACGCGCGCTTTGCGCGGTGAGGCCGTGCTCAACGAACGCCGAGTCTTCCTGCCTCCGCCGGAGCATAACCGAATGGAAACGGTCGTCTCGGCCAGCCCCATGCGCGGGGCCGAGGGCGAGATCATCGGCGCGCTGGTGATGGTGCGCGACATCACCGAGCTCACCCAGCTCCAGCAGCGCATCGCCGACAGCGCGCGCCACCTGGCCGTCGGGCAGATGGCGGCGGGCATCGCCCACGACTTCAACAACGTGCTGGACACCATCTCGCAGGCCGCCGGCGTGCTGGAGATCCGCACCGAGCAGAGTCCGGAAGACCGCAAGCAGGTGCTAAAGATGGTCTTCAACGCGGTGCGGCGCGGGTCGGAGATCATTGGCCGTCTGCGCGAGTACATCCGCGGCGGCACCGGCGAGCAGGTTCCGGTCGACGTGCGCCAGTTGCTGGAAGAAGCCCTGGAGCTGGCCCGCCCGCTGTGGCGCAGCCTGAAAGCCATCACCGTGGTGCGGGAGTTGAGCCCGGTCGCGCCGGTGCTGGCCAATGCCGCCGACCTGCGCCGCGTGTTCACCAACCTGATCATCAACGCCATCCAGGCCATGCCCGATGGCGGCACGCTGACCGTGCACTGCGAAGAAAACGCCGGCACCGTGACCGCCTGGGTGCGCGATACCGGCCGCGGCATCTCACCCGAAGCGCAGAAGAAAATCTTCCTGCCTTACTACACCACTAAACCGACGGGCACGGGCCTGGGCCTCTCCGGAGCGCAGAAGATCGTGCTCAGCCAGCACGGCAACATCAGCTTCACCAGCGAGCCCGGACAAGGATCAACCTTCCGCGTGGAGCTGCCGGCAATGGCGGATGTCCCAGAGAAGGTGGCGTAGGACGGCATCGTTGCTCGGACGCGGCGGGTGCCCCACCCTACGCGGTTTTCGTAGGGTGAGGATTTTGAGGTTCCCACCCGAGCAAAACCGGCTCGGGTGGGGCACCCTGATGAGTAATGAGTAAGAGGACCACCGTCCAGGCGGAAATTTCGATAGAGTAAGCCCCTATGCCGAAAATCACTCCATTCCTGTGGTTCGATAACCAGGCCGAGGAAGCCGCAAGTTTTATGTCTCGATCTTCAAGAACTCGAAGATCATGACCATAACCCGCTACGGAGAAGGCGGCCCCGGGCCGAAAGCCAGCGTGATGACCGTGGCGTTCGAGCTCGATGGGCGGGAATTCATCGCATTAAACGGCGGCCCGCTCTTCAAGTTCACCGAGGCCATTTCGTTTTCTGTCGACTGCAAGACGCAGCAGGAAGTCGACGAGTATTGGGGAAAACTCACGGCCGGTGGAGAAGTGTCGCAATGCGGCTGGCTGAAAGATAAATATGGCCTGTCCTGGCAGATCGTTCCCACGGCGCTGGGTGAGATGTTGAGTGACCGCGATCCTCGGAAATCGAAACGGGTCATGGAAGCCATGCTCAAGATGAAGAAGATTGACATCGCGGCGTTGAAGCGAGCATACGAGCAACAGTAACGGCACACGCGGATCAACAAAAATCCCCACCCTTGGCAAAACCGGCTGACCACCCCAGCAAACCAAAACCGGGTTTGCTGGGGACCCTCTGGATTTCCCAACTTATCTCAGCGCCTCGTGTTCGGGGCTGCCGGCGACGCCATTGCGGATGCGGTTTTTCACGTGGCTGACGCGCAGGCGGAAGCGGTCCATATAGAGGTAAACCACGGGCGTGGTGAACAGGGTGAGCATCTGGCTGACGATGAGCCCGCCGACGATGGTCAGGCCCAGCGGACGGCGCAGCTCGGCGCCGGTGCCGCCGCCCGACCGCCAGCGGCAGAGCGCCGAACATGGCTGCCATGGTGGTCATCATGATGGGGCGAAAGCGCAGAATGGAAGCCTGGTAGATGGCCTCGGCCGGGTCCATGCCGTGTTTGCGCTCGGCGTCGAGCGCGAAGTCGATCATCATGATGGCGTTCTTCTTCACGATGCCAATCAGCAGGATGATGCCGATGAGCGCAATGATGGTCAGGTCGGTATTGAACAGCAGCAGCGCCAGCAGCGCGCCCACGCCCGCCGAGGGCAGCGTGGAGAGAATCGTGATGGGGTGGATGTAACTCTCATACAGCATGCCCAGCACGATGTAGACCGCCACCAGCGCCGCCAGAATGAGCACGGGCATGTTCTTGAGTGAATCCTGGAAAGCCGCAGCCGTTCCGGAAAAGCTGGCGTGGATGCCGGCAGGAAAGCGCATGTCCATTTCCGACTTCTGGATCATTTTCACGGCGTCGCCCAGAGACACGCCCGGCGCCAGGTTGAAAGAGATGGTGATGGCAGGGAACTGTCCCTGGTGAGGCACGGCGAGCGAGGTATTGTCGCGCACGTAGTGCGTGAAGGCGCTGAGCGGAACCAGTTGGCCGGTGGAAGAGTGAACGTAGATCTGCTTGAGCGCGTCCGGATTGTCCTGAAATTCGGGCGCCACCTCCAGCACTACGTGGTATTGGTTCATCTGGCGATACATGGTGGAAACCTGGCGCTGTCCGAAGGCGCTGTAGAGCGCGTCGTCGATCTGCGCAGCCTGGATGCCGAGGCGGCCGGCGGTATCGCGGTCGATCGCCACGTTCAGTTCCAAGCCTTTGGTTTGCTGGTCGGCGGAAACGTCGCGCAGTTGCGGATTTTTCCGCATGGTCTGCAGCAGGCGCGGTCCCCAGGCGTTCAGCTCCTCCAGGTTCTCGTCCATGAGGGTGTACTGATAGAGCGCGTTGGTGAGGCGGCCGCCGACGCGGACGTCCTGCACCGCCTGCAGGTATAGCGTCGCTCCAGGAACCGCCGCCAGCTTCCGTCGCAGGCGTCCAATTACCTGATCGGCGGTCATCTTCCGCACCGATATCGGTTTGAGCTGGACGAAAAA
This sequence comes from uncultured Acidobacteriota bacterium, assembly GCA_963733935.1. Classification (GTDB taxonomy): domain Bacteria; phylum Acidobacteriota; class Terriglobia; order Terriglobales; family Acidobacteriaceae; genus JAHFUA01. Next base: position 173,729 of record CAVTEQ010000015.1, on the reverse strand, counting down.
ACGGCCGGTGTTGCGCGCGCCGCCGCCCCCGGTGAAGGCAACTACGTTGTCCACCGCCGGGTCGGCCATCACGATGTTGCTGTACTGAGTCATGATGGAGCGGAGAGCGGGAAAGGCGATGTCCTGGTCGGCCTGGATCGCTCCCATCAGCCGCCCTGTATCCTGCGTCGGGAAAAATCCTTTGGGTGTGACGATGTAGAGGTAGACCGCCAGGCTGACGGTGCCCAGCAAGATGGCCAGCGTCAGCGCCGAATGCCGCAGTACCCACTTCAGACCCACACTGTAGGTTTCCAGCATGCCATTGAAGGCGCGTTCGCTGAGGCGGTAGAAGCGCCCGTGCTTGCGCTCGCTCATGGGCTCGAGGAACTTGGCGCACAGCATGGGAGTGGTGGTCAGCGACACCAGCAGCGACATGCCGATGGCCACGCTGAGAACCACGGCGAACTCGCGGAACAGGCGGCCGACGATCCCTCCCATGAGCAGGATGGGAATAAAAACCGCCACCAGCGAGGTGCTCATGGAGAGCACGGTGAAGCCGATTTCGCTCGCGCCCTTGAGCGCCGCCCGCACCGGTTGCTCGCCGGCTTCGATGTAGCGGGCGATGTTCTCGATGACCACGATGGCATCGTCCACCACGAAGCCGGTGGAGATGGTGAGCGCCATCAGCGACAAGTTGTCGATGCTGTAATGCAGCAGGTACATGATGGCCAGCGTTCCCACCAGCGAGAGCGGCACGGCCATGCCGGGAATCAGGGTGGAGCGCAGGTCGCGCAAGAAAAGAAAAATCACCAGCACCACGAGGAGGATGGCGATCAGCAGCGTCACTTCGATGTCCGCGACCGAGGAGCGAATGGTGCCGGTGCGGTCGGTTACCACGGAGAGGTGCATGCCGCCGGGAATTGAGGACTGGAACTGCGGCATCTGCTCGCGAATATGGTCCACCACGCCGATGATGTTGGCGCCGGGCTGGCGAAAAATGATGATGGCCACCGCCGGCTTGCCGTTGGAGAGGCCGGCGTTGCGGACGTCTTCCACCGAGCTGAAAACATTGGCCACGTCGGACAGTCGCACGGCCGCGCCATTGCGATAAGCAACGATCAGCGGCTTGTACTTCTCAGCGTCCAGCAGTTGGTCGCTGGCGTAAATGAGGAACGTATCCTGGTTGTCCGAAAACTGGCCCTTGGGAGAGTTGGCGTTGGCGCGGGCGAGCGCGGTGCGGACATCGTCGAGCCCGATACCGTAATTAAAAAGCTGCGTGGGATTGACCTGCACCCGCACGGCGGGCTTGGCGCCGCCGCCGGTGATTACCTGGCCCACCCCATCGACCTGGGAAATTTTCTGCGCCAGGATGGTGTCAGAGGCGTCGTACATGCGCCTGCACGGGAATGGTGTCCGAAGTGAGCGCCAGGATCATGATGGGCGCATCCGCGGGATTGATCTTGCGGTAGGTGGGCGCGTTGGGCAGGTTGGCGGGAAGCTGTCCGGCAGAAGCGTTGATGGCCGCCTGCACGTCGCGCGCGGCAGCATCGATATTGCGGCTCAGATCGAACTGCAAGGTGATGGACGTGGAACCGAGCTGGCTCGACGAGGTCATCTCGGTAATGCCGGCGATCCTGCCGAATTGCCGCTCCAGCGGCGTAGCCACTGCGGAAGCCATGGTCTCCGGACTCGCTCCTGGCAGACCTGCGCCGACCGAGATGGTGGGGAACTCAACCTCCGGCAGGGGAGAAACCGGCAGAAAGAAGTAGGCCACGGCGCCTGCCAGCAACACGGCGATCGCCAGCAGCGAGGTCCCAATCGGCCGGCGGATGAAGGGCGCCGAGATGTTCATCTCAGTCCGCCTCGACCTTCTCTTCCAGGTCGATGGTGTTGCCGATGCTGTAGCGCGACAGGCGCGTCGCCAGCCGGTCGAACCACAGGTACACCACCGGGGTGGTGTAGAGCGTAAGCAGTTGGCTGACGAGCAGTCCGCCGACGATGGTGACGCCTAACGGATGCCGCAGCTCTGAGCCGGTGCCGCGCCCCAGCGCCAGCGGCAATCCGCCGAACAAGGCGGCGAAAGTCGTCATCATGATCGGCCGGAAGCGCAGCAGGCAAGCCTGGAAGATAGCCTCCTCGGGCCGCATGCCTTGCTTGCGTTCGGCGTCGAGCGCGAAGTCGATCATCATGATGGCGTTCTTCTTCACGATGCCGATCAGCAGCACCAAGCCAATGAGAGCGACCACCCCGAAGTCCATGCGGAACAGCAGCAGCGCCAGCAGCGCTCCTACGCCGGCCGAAGGCAGCGTCGAGAGAATGGTGATGGGGTGGATGTAGCTCTCGTATAAGACCCCGAGCACGATGTAAACGGTGACGATGGCCGCCAGAATCAGCACCGGCTCGCTGGAAAGCGAGTTCTGGAAGGCCGCGGCCGTTCCCTGGAAGCTGCTGTGGATGCTGGCGGGTAGGCCGATGTCCTTTTCCGCCTGCTGAATGGCTTTGACGGCGTGGCCCAGCGAGACCCCGGGAGCGAGATTGAACGACAGCGTGGACGCTGGAAACTGCCCCTGGTGTGTGACGGCGAGCGGCGTCTTGGTGCGCTCGACGCGAGTGAAGGCGCTCAGCGGCACGCTCGCCCCGGTCGAAGAGCGTACGTAGATATCTTTCAGCGAGTCGGGGTTGCGCTGGAATCGGGGATCCACTTCCAGCACCACGTGGTACTGGTTTAACTGCGTGAACATGGTCGAGACCTGGCGCTGGCCAAAGGCGTCATAGAGCGTGTCGTCGATGGTCTGCGTCAGGACGCCAAGCCGTGAGGCAGTGTCGCGGTCGATGCTGAGCGCAACCTGCAATCCGCCGTTCTGCTGGTCGCTGGCCACATCCAGCAATTCGGGACGGGTGCGCAGCTTGTCCACCAGTTTGGGCGTCCAGACGCCCAGTTCCTTCGCGTCGGCGTCCTCGATGGTGTACTGGTACTGGGTGCGGCTCACGCGGTCTTCCACCGTGAGGTCCTGGATGGGTTGCAGGTAGAGCGTGATGCCCTGCACCTGCTCCAGCTTGGGTTGCAGGCGGCGGATGATGTCGGTAGCAACAACCTTGCGGTCGTCACGCGGCTTCAGGTTGATCTGGATGCGCCCGCTGTTGATGGTGCTGTTAATGCCATCCACGCCGATGAACGACGAAACGTTGGCCACATCCGGGTCCTGGATGATGATCTTGGCCAACTCCTGCTGCCGTTCCGCCATGGCGGTGAAGGAAATGGTCTGCGCAGCTTCTGAGATGCCCAGAATCGCGCCCGTGTCCTGCACCGGGAAGAAGCCCTTGGGCACGACCACGTAGAGGAACAGCGTCAGCAGCAGCGTGCCCACGGTGACCAGCAGGGTCGCGCGCTGATGCTTGAGCACCCACCGCAGCGTGACCGAGTAGCGGTCGATCACCCGCTCGAAGACGCGCTCGGACCAGCGATAGAGCCTGGTTTGCTCTTCCGGCTTCTGATGTTTCAGCAGCTTGGCGCACATCATCGGCGTGAGCGTCAGCGAGACGAATGCCGAAACCAGAATGGTGGTGGCCAGGGTGACGGCGAACTCGCGGAAGAGCCTTCCCACCACGTCGCCCATGAAGAGCAGAGGAATAAGCACGGCGATGAGGGAGACGGTCAGCGAAACGATCGTAAAACCAATCTGCGCCGAGCCTTTGAGCGCGGCCTGCAGCGGCGCCTCACCGTCCTCGATATAGCGCGAGATGTTCTCGATCATCACGATGGCGTCATCCACCACGAAGCCGGTGGAAATGGTCAGCGCCATCATCGAGAGGTTGTCGAGGCTGTAGCCCAGCAGGTACATGATCCCGAAAGTGCCGACGATGGAGAGCGGCACGGCGATCGAGGGGATCACGGTGGCGGAGAGCGTCCGCAGGAACAGGAAGATCACCATCACCACCAGGGCGATGGTCATCATCAGCTCGAACTTCACGTCCGCGACCGAGGCGCGGATGGTCTCGGTGCGGTCGGCGAGGACGGTGACCTTCACCGCCGAGGGCAGCGCCGCCTGCAACTGCGGCAGCACTTTCTGGATGCGGTCCACCACGGTGATGGTGTTGGCGCCGGGCTGGCGCTGGATGTTGACGATCACCGCCGGCGAAGTGTTCATCCACGCCGCTTGCTGGACGTTCTCCGCGCTATCGACCACGCGGGCGACGTCGGACAAGCGCACCGGCGAGCCGTTGCGATATGCGACGATCACCGCCTGGTAGCCGCTGGAAGAGAGCAACTGGTCGTCCGCGCCGATGGTGTAAGAGAGCCGTTGCCCCTCGATGCTGCCTTTGGCCTGGTCCACGTTGGCCTGGCCCAGCACGGTACGCAAATCCTCGAGGCCCAGGCCATACGAGGCCAGGGCGGTGGGATTCGCCTGCACCCGCACCGCTGGCTTCTGTCCGCCGCTGATCGAAACCAGCCCTACGCCGGAGATCTGCGAGATCTTCTGCGCCAGCACCGTGTCGGTGAGGTCTTCGACTTTGGAGAGCGGGATGGTGTCCGAGCTGACGGCCAGCGTAAGCACCGGAGCATCGGCAGGATTGGTCTTGCTGTAAATGGGCGGATTGGGCAGGTCCTTCGGCAAATAGGTGGAAGCCGCATTGATGGCCGCCTGCACCTCCTGCTCGGCGATGTCGATGCTCTCGTTGAGGTTGAACTGCAGAACGATGATCGAACTCCCGCTGGAGCTCGTGGAAGTCATCTGGTTCAGGCCGGGCAATTGCCCGAACTGGCGCTCCAGCGGCGTGGTGACCGAAGAGGCCATCACATCCGGGCTGCCGCCGGGATAGAACGTGAGAATCTGAATGGTGGGGTAGTCCACCTGCGGCAAGGCCGAGACAGGCAGTTGCCGGTACGCAACTATGCCGACCAGCAGCACGCCCACCATCAGCAGCGAGGTGGCTACGGGCCGAAGAATGAATATCCGTGACGGATTCATGAACCAATTGGGGCGGAGGCGCCCGAGGCCTGCCGATTGGGACCGTTGCCCTGCTGCTGGACTTCCACCCGGCTGCTGGGCTGGAGCTTGTCCTGGCCATCGGTGACCACGAGCTCACCCACGTTCAGGCCCTGGTCAACGGAGGCGGTATTGGCTTCCGTGAAGCCCACCTTCACTTGCCGGACTTCCACCGTCTTGTCCGGCTTCACCACGAACACGAATTGTCCCTGGTTGCCGGTCTGCAAAGCGGCAACCGGAACCGTGGTGGCATTCTTCTTCACGTCCAGCAGCAGGCGCATATTGACGAATTGGTTCGGCCACAGCAGCCGCTCCTTGTTATCGAATACCGCCTTCAGCTTATCTGTCCCGGTGGTGGGGTCAATCACGTTGTCGAGCGTCAGCAGCTTGCCGGTGGCGAGCTGGGTCTTATCGTCGCGGCTGTAGGCGGCTACCTGCAGATCCCCTTTGCGCATGTGCTGCAGGACCGCCGGCACGTAATCCTCCGGAAGCGTGAACACCACGGCGATGGGCTGCATCTGGGTGATCACCAGCATGCCGTTGGCGTCGGTGGCGTGCACAATGTTGCCCGCATCCACCAGGCGCAGGCCGACGCGCCCGCCGATAGGGGAGGTAATGCGGCTGTACACGAGCTGCAGCCGGGCGTTCTCTACCTGCGCCTTATCCGCCCCCACTGCGCCCTTAAGCTGCTGCACCAGAGAACTCTGCGTGTCCAGTTGCTGCTTGGGAATTACGCCCTGCTTATAGAGGTCGGTGTAGCGATCGAGATTTATTTGAGCGTCCACGAGCTGCGCTTCGTCCTTCGCCTGGGTCGCCTCGGCCTGGTGCAACATGACCTGGTACGGCCGCGGATCGATCTGCGCCAACAGCTCTCCGGCCTTGACCTCCTGGCCTTCCTTGAAGTTCACCTTCACCAGTTCGCCGTCGACTCGCGACTTGACGGTAACGGTGTTGAAGGCGATAACCGAACCCAGTCCGCGCAGATATACGGGCATGTCGCGCGTGGATACTGCCGCCGCGACCACTGGGATAGCGCGCTGATTGGCCGCAGCGTCGGCTTTCTTGCTCTGGGCTGCTTCCGCGCGCGAGCGGCGCAACATTGTCCCACCCACGATGACGGCCAACAACACAATCCCAAGAATGATCCACAATCGTTTGTTCATGCTGAATCGCTTACTCCGGTTTACGTGAGTCGCGTCATCCCACGCCTAGGCCTAAGATTCTACTTGGATTACCCCGGCAGCTCTTTGGCTGGCCGCCAACTCTCTATATCTTAGACCTGTGGCGGCCCGCCTTGGTATCACCAGCCCGGTGTTTACAAAAATTTACCTGCAACGACTCAACTGTCGACCACCGTCTTTTGTACCCACTCCGCGATCACTTGCCGCAATTCCTCGAGGTGGCCGGCGAAATAATGATCGCCTTCGACGCGCACCAGCCGCTTGGGCTCGGCGGCGCGCCCGAACAGGGCCTCCAGCACACCCGGCGGACCAAACTCATCGTGCGTTCCGCTGACGAAAAGCTTAGGTTTGACGCAGCTTTCGAGAAAGCGATAGTTGTAAATGCGGCCTGGACCGACCGCCGGCATTCCCAGGGCGATCAGCGCCGCGACGCGCACATCCGGACAACAAGCGCGCAATCCCACCGACGCTCCAAATGAAAACCCGGCAAACACGATGGGCAGATGGAACTCGCGCTCCAGCCAATCGAGCGCCGCGCGGACGTCGTCGACTTCGCCGCGGCCCTGGTCATGCGCTCCCTCGCTGCGGCCGGCGCCGCGGAAGTTGAACCGCAGCACCGGGAAGCCGAAGCTGCGCAGCGCCTTCATGGCGTGAAAGACGACTTTGTTGTGCATGGTGCCGCCGAACAGCGGGTGCGGATGGCAAACCAGCGCGGCGTGCGTAGCGCCGGGCGAGCCCGTGTTCAGCAGGGCTTCCAGCTTGCCCGCGGCGCCGTCCAGAAAGAAGGACTTCAGTTCCGCATTTGACGTTTCGGCCATGATCTGCCCTTCAGGCTAATCTACAGCGTCAAGGCACCGTCTACTTCGACGAGAAAGACACGCCCGAACAACAGGAGGCGTTCAAGCAGATGCTGGCCTTCATGTTCGCCTGGAACCCGCCCAAGATCGAGCAAGTGAAAGTGGTGCCGATCCAGTTCAGCGAATCGGGAGACACCTACACGCTCACCATCCCGGGGATCCTGGAGGAGAAGGCGGTGAAGAAGAGTGGGGCGCACCCCGTCCCGGCCATGGACCTGTGGGGGAACAAAATCACTTACGTCGATAACGTTGTGTTCAAGTACCACGACAAAGGTATCGGCGAATGGGACCTCTCCGGCCGCCAGGCCAACGTCAAAGAGATCAACACCACCAAAGCCATGTGGGAGCAGAAGAAGCTGTTGATCCAGCACGGCGATATGTCCGGCAACTGGACGGCCGAGCAGCGCAAGATGATCGAGAAAGAGGGAATGAAGGTCGAGTAGCGCAGGTTGTGTCGTTTACGCTTGAGGGGTGCCCCACCCGAGCCAGTTTTGCTCGGGTGGGGATTTTTATGGGCTGATATCCTCTGCCCCATGGATGCGGTCTCCCTCACCCGCCGGCTGGTGGACATCGAATCCATCAGCGGTAACGAGCGCGCCGTCGGCGAGTTCCTGCTCTCACACTTGACGTCGCTCGGCTACTCCGCCAGCCGGATGGAAGTCAGCCCCCGAACGCTTCAACGTCTACGCCACCGTTCCCGGACGCAAGCCCGAGCATCGTCTTCTCGACGCACATGGATACCGTTCCGCCGTTTATCCCATCATCGGAAGATAGCGACAACATCTACGGCCGCGGCTCCTGCGATGCCAAGGGCATCATCGCCGCGCAAATTGCCGCTGCCGAACGGCTCCGACAAAGTGGAGCGCTTGCGCCGGCGCTGCTGTTCCTGGTCGGCGAAGAGCGAGACAGCCAGGGCGCAGCGGTCGCCAATAAGCACGCACCGGGTTCGCGCTTCCTGATCAACGGCGAGCCCACCGAGAACCGCGTCGCCATTGCCTCCAAGGGCACGCTGCGAGTCGAACTGGTCGCCCGCGGACGCATGGCGCACTCCGCTTATCCCGAACTGGGCGAGTCCGCCATCGACAAGCTGCTGGACGCCCTGCAGCGCCTGCGGTCAATGGAGCTGCCTACCAATCCCGACGTTGGACCTTCCACGCTGAACATCGGCATCATCGAAGGCGGTCAGGCGCCCAACGTCGTGCCCGACTTCGCGCGCGCCCATCTGCTCTATCGCTTGGTCGGCCCCTCAGATGACCTGAAGCGGCGCATTGTTGACGCCGTCGGCAACCGCGCCGAAGTGAACTTTGTGCTGGAAATTCCATTCATGCGCCTGCGCACCGTGGACGGAATCCCCACCATGGTCGCCGCATTTACTACAGACATCCCAGGTCTCTCAAACTGGGGAGAACCCGTGCTGCTCGGGCCCGGCTCCATCCACGTGGCGCACACCGAACGCGAACGCCTGGAGAAGCGACAATTGCACGAAGCCGTGGAGCTGTACTGCGCGGTGGCGAAGAAACTGGTGAGCGGGTAGTTAATGAGAGCGTGTTATCGGCAATCACTTCGGACAAAGCGGCGCAGTTTGTCCTTGAGCCTGTCGTACTGCGATCCGACGAGACCGACGTTGGGATGATAGCGAAACCCAGAGTGGGGCATCTCCGCGAATTGCAGGGCTTTGGCGGCACACTCTGCCGCGTCCTGGCGTAGGCCTTGAGCATCCGCAATAAGGGCACACGCAGCGTTCCAGCGAAAACCATCAACCGGAAAAGAATGCGATTGGCGTGTGTTTTCTCGGAGGACTTGCAACGCGTCGTCGTAAAGGTGGTCTAGCCTTTCCTGAGCGACGAACAGTGCGTAGCGGCTCCACGCTTGAGTCTTGACGCTAGGAAACTCGCGTTCACGTTGCAGCGCGTTCCTGAGAGATTGAAGTGCTTCTTCCTGTGCGCCCAACGTGAGATATGCCTCTGCTTGATCCAGGCACGCCTGCGCCTTATCGAAATGGTCACCCAGAGCGAAGTATTTATCGAGAAGAGCCAATGCGGTCTCGGGTGTCGCTTTACCAGATACCCTGCCTGGATCCTCAATGGCTGAGCCTTGTCTCTGGCACGACGGAGTTTCTCGAAGAAACGAACCTCGGTCGCGGCATCCCATTCCTCATTGCGATACCAGTCATATCGGCCCATAGACGCAGCCACATTCTAGCCAGTTGGCTGGATAACAGTTGTGAAATCGCCATATCACAGGTAATCTGCGCGCCGTCTAGCAGTTCACCCTGAAACAGCAAGCGCCCTGTTCCTGTAGACTTGTCCGCCTATGGCCACCAACACGCTCGCGCAAGCAGCTTCGGCGTATCTGCGCTCGGCCATGCACCAGCCCATCCACTGGCACGAGTGGGGCGAGGAGGCCTTCGCCGCAGCGCAGCGCGAGAACAAGCCCATCCTGCTGGACATCGGCGCGGTGTGGTGCCACTGGTGTCATGTGATGGACCACGAGTCCTACGACGATCCCGAAGTGGCGCGCATCGTCAACGAGAACTTCATCGCGGTGAAGGTGGACCGCGACGAGCGCCCGGACATCGACAGCCGCTATCAGGCTGCCGTTTCCGCGCTCAGCGGGCAGGGCGGCTGGCCGCTCACCGCCTTCCTCACGCCCGACGGCAAGCCGTTTTACGGCGGCACCTACTTTCCGCCTGACGACCGCCTCGGGCGTCCCGGCTTCAAGCGCGTGCTGCAAGCCATTGCCGGCGCCTTCCACGAAAAGCACGGCGAAGTCCGCCAGCAGGCCGACATGGTGATGAACGCGCTCTCGCAAGCCGAGTCGTTCACTGGGCGTTCGGCGGCGGTTTCTCCCAAGATCGCGGAGAGCATCGTGCATTCGGCCACGCGGCTGTTCGACGTGGAGCACGGCGGTTTCGGCACCGCGCCCAAGTTCCCGCATCCGGCGATCCTTGACCTGGTGATCGACCGCTACGCGCGCACCGGCGAATCGCATCTCAAGACGGTCATCGAGACCACGCTCACCCACATGGCGCGCGGCGGCGTCTACGACCAGCTTGCCGGCGGCTTCCATCGCTACTCGGTGGACGAGCGCTGGGTGGTGCCGCACTTCGAGAAAATGTCCTACGACAACTCGGAGCTGCTGAAGAACTACGTGCACGCCTTCCAGGCGCTCGGCGAGCCGTTCTTCGCCGAGGTGGCGCGCGACATCATTCGCTGGATGGATGAAGTCCTCAGCGACCGCGAGCGCGGCGGCTTCTACGCCTCGCAGGATGCCGACATCGGCATGGAGGATGACGGCGACTACTTCACCTGGACACTCGAAGAAGCCCGCGCCGTGCTCGCCGAGGACGAACTGAAGGCCGCCAGTTACTTCTACGACATCGGCGAGATCGGCGAGATGCACCACAACCCGGAGAAGAACGTGCTGCATGTGCGGGCTACGGTGGAGGAGATCGCCGTCCGCATGGGTATCTCGGCCGAGCGCGTGCGCACCCTGCTCGATTCCGCCAGGCAAAAGCTGCTGGCCGCGCGCCTGAAGCGTCCAACTCCGTACGTGGACAAGACGGTGTACGTCAACTGGAACGCGCTGTGCGTTTCCGCTTATCTCGATGCCGCGCGCGTGCTCGCGCTCGACGACGCCCGCCACTTTGCACTGCGCTCTCTGGACCGCATTCTGGCGGAGGCATGGAAGCCTGAGTCCGGGCTCAAGCACGTTGTCGCCTACTCGGACCCGGCGGCGAAGCATCGCGACGTTCCCGGCCTGCTGGATGACTATGCCTTTACCACCATCGCTTGTCTCGACGCCTATGAAGCCACGGCCGCGCTCAGCTACTTTACCTTCGCCCGCCGCATCGGCGATGCCATGATCGAACGCTTCTATGACGAGGCCGGCGGCGGGTTCTTCGACGTAGAAACCGTGAAGAACCCACATCTGCCAAAGGATGGCAGATGTGGGGCACCCACTACTTCAGAGATCGGAGCGCTTTCCGCCCATCGCAAGCCCTTCCAGGATTCGCCCACGCCGGCCGGCAACTCGGCTGCCGCCATCGCGCTGCTGCGCCTCCATGCCTATACTCATGACGAAAGCTACCGCGAGAAAGCGCAGCGTACGCTCGAAGTCTTCGCCGGCATGGCGGAGCAGTACGGGATCTTCGCCGGCACTTACGGCATTGCCGCCTCGCTGTTCAGCACGCCGCACACGCAAGTCGTGATCGTCGGCAGCGGTGAGCAGGCGGACAAGCTGCACGCGGCCGCGGTTGCGCCTTTCGCGCTGGGCAAGTCGGTGGTGCGGATCCCGGGAGAGAACGAGGCTCTCCCGCAGAACCTGCCGCCGGCACTGGCCGAGACGATTCCGCAGTTGCCCGACGTAAGGTCAGGCAAAGCGGTTGCGGTGGTCTGTTCGGATTTCGCCTGCCAGCCCCCGGTCAGCGATCGCGGAGGCTCTGGCGGCGATCCTGCGCCCGCGCGGGTCCTCCTAGTTCAGGCCGGTTCTTCCCGGCGGTGTGGAGACAAATATGGCGCGCATCACTCAACTGTTGATCCAGGCCGAACATGAGCCCGGCACCCTGGCTACCATCTGCTCGGAGCTGGCCAGCAAAGCGGTGAACATCACCGCCATCCTGGCCGCGCCTGACCGAACTGGCGGCCTGCGCCTGGTGGCGACTCCCCTGCCCGCCGCCAAGAAGGTGTTGGAGACGCTGCAATTGTCCTATCGCGAGGAAGAGGCCATTGCGGTGCGAGTCGGCGACAAGCCCGGCGCGTTGGGCAAGGTGACGCGCAAACTTGCCGATGCGGGCGTCAACATCCTCTATGCCTACGGCTCGATCGTGAAAGGCGAGCAACGCGCGCTGATCGTGCTGGGAGTCTCGGACGTGGAGAAGGCGGAGAAGTTGGTCTAGCTCTGGTGAATGTAGGCGCGCATCATCCGCACCTCTTCGTCCTTTTCGGTGAGGTCGCGGAGCAGAATGTCGCGCAGCGAGACGATCCCCTTCAGCTTCTTGCCATCAACAATCGGCAAATGGCGGAAGCCGTGCTGCTTCATCAGCACCAAGCAATGCTCGATGCTGTCGTGGACGTCCACGGTCAGAGGATTGGCGGTCATGACCTCGGCCACGCGGGTGTGCGCCGGGTCGCGCCCTTCGGCCACCACCCGGTTCATGATGTCGCGCTCGGAGAAGATGCCGACCAGTTCGCCATCGCGCAGCACTGGAACCGCGCCGATGTTGTTCGTCACCATGTGCCGCGAAGCCTCGAGCACGGTCTGGTCGGCAGTGATGGTGTGAGCTACGTGGTCCTTGACCAGGTCATAGATGGTCGCCATCAGGACACCTCCTGGCCTTGCCGGCGTGGCTTTTCAACTCCGGCCACCTCGGAACACAGATGATAAAAACCGCTTTCAGGCACCCTCGCGACCCCGCTCCCTGCCCACCCGCAGGGGGACATGATACTACTTGTCGAGGTCGAAGCTGTCGAGAACGCGGCTTTGCGCGTCCAGCAGCATCACCCACCGATGATAGACCACGCGCTCCAGGTCGCCCGGTAGCGGCGCCAACTGGTTCTCGCAGACGTCGGGCAGCGGCCGCACCCTCTTCTCGAGCCCAGGCGGCAGGATCTGGCCGGGTTGCAGTTGATTGTCCTGCGTCTCTCGACGGCGGGTCATCTCCGGCGGGAAGTCGGCGGCGTGCTCGGAGAAGCAGTTGCGAATCAGCCGCTGATCGCGCAGGCTGAACCGCGGCGCATTGGGATCGCCAGGCTGGCTGGGATAGGGAGCGTCGCCGCGGCCTTCGCCCATCTCGGGCGCCGGCGGAGCGTTTGGAGGAGGTGGCGGTGGCGGTGGCGGCGCTGCCGCGGGTGGAGGCGGAGCGCTCGCTGCCGGTGGCGGCTCGGCGGCCACCACGAAGGACAACACAGCTTCCGATTCGATCGTCGCATCTTTCTTCCCGCTGGCGGCGGCCACTCCGGTCCCCGCGCCGGCGCCGACAACCGTGCCCACAGCCGCTCCCTTGCCGCCGCCGGCGATGGCGCCGATCACCGCGCCCAGAGCGGCTCCTCCGCCGATTTTGCCGACGTTGCTCTTGGTGTGCGACTCACCCCGGAGCGTGTACGGCTCCACCCGCACTGGGGTGGTGCGTCCGCCGTAGCTGATCGCCGTTATCTCGAGCGCCAGCACGCCGGGATCGCTCAGCCGTCCGGAAGCGTGCGCTTCGGTAATGCGTCCTACCACGTCGGCGCCCTTGGGATACATCTCCCGCCCCTCGATCACCAGCGGCTCGGTCAGGGTGGCGTGGAAAACATCGCCCACCTGGGCCTTCTCGCTGGTCAGGCTCTCGATGATGCGCACTTCGATCGTTGTGCCCGCGGGTATGTAGCTTCTCCGATGGTGCTCATACTCGTCCGCGTGCAACCCTGCACACAAAACCATCGCCAGTAAAATGACGCTCGCTGCTGACCGCTTCATGACTTCCCCTCTCTCTGATCGGGTTGGAATAGTTGATCGATGAGTTGGACGCGCCGTGTCGAAATCCTACCCCGGTTCCAATCCGGGTACAAGGGTGCCGATCTGCCACAGAGGCACGGAGGCACAGAGATATTGAAAGTCATTTCTCCGTGTCTCTGTTCCTCTGTGGCTATCGCATAAAAACGAAATACGAACACGTCCACAATCGCGTAGGAATCGTCCCCTGCGGACGCGCCGTCAGGATGACGTTGTAGTCATCGGTCAGCAGGAGATGGTCGAGCACCGATTCCCCGGCGCGCGGCTCGACCAGCGCCAAGTAGCGAAGAAATTCGTAGATATCGTCGGCGCCGTTGTAGTCCGGCGCGGCGAAGGAGAGTTCGGTGGGCTCCTCGGCAAAGTGCCAGCCCAGGGACGCGGCCAGCGCCACCGCCTTCTCGTAGGCCGCTTCCGGAACAACACCCGGCGGGGGATTATCGAAGACAATGCGCAGCTTGCGTTCGTCCTCGCGCGTGAACTCGCGCACCTTCAGAGACATCGCTTTGGCGCTGGCTTTCCAATCCACGTAGCGCGCCGAATCCTCCGGCATGTGATCGCGGATGCGGTAAAGGTCGTGCCCGCGGCCGCGCACGAAAGCCTCGAACTCACCGGTAATCATGGGCAGAATTTCGAACATCTCGTCCGGCGGCTCGACCGGCGGATAAACGATGATCTCGCGCGCCAGCGCGATTCGCCGCGTCTTCACCAAAAAAGAGAACGGGAAGCGGGTAGCGATGCCGAAGCTCTCCTGCTGATAGCGGCCGCGGCGCTCGAAGCGCAGTTCCACATCGGTGGTGGCGGCGGTCCGGGCGGCAATGTAGGGAAAATAAACCGGAGTGCTGAAGATGGCCGGCGGCGTGGCAACTTCGCGTCCGGCGCGTAACTGCAAGTCCGGCAGATGGAACCATTGGCGCTCCGGCGGCGCGCTGATTGGCAAACCAAAGCTCGAACGCTCCCACCTCCAGCGCTTGCCCGCCGTCCTCAGACGCGGTGGAACCACACTGACGGAGAACGACGGCGCGCGTCGGCGTCGATTGTGCAACGTGAGGCGCGCGATGGCGGTCGTGCCTGCGAAAACGTGCGCTGGAACGGAAACCTCCAGCTCCAGCCCGCGCAACACGCCCGCCGACGCGACCCCGGAGACCACAATGGCCGCCAGCATCGCCGACACCACGATGAATAACAGATTGTTGCCGCTGGTGAGCGCTGCGACTCCGATCACCAGGACAAAAACGGAATAGACCAGCCCTTCGCGCGTGACGTCGTAGTCGAGAGCATCACGTACCCGCGGCACCGCAACTCGCCGCGCCAGGTAAGGAACGGTGGTCACTGCGACCAAGCCGGCAAGAATCAGGGCCAGCGAGGCCAGCACCGCCGTGGCCAGCAAATTTCCCGATTCGCGCGTCACCGTCGAAAAGAGCGCGGCGGCAAAGGCGAGCGCCAGCCCGCCGAGAGCGAGGAAGAAGCGTAGCCAGGCGCCGGCGTCCCCAACAAACCAAGCTTTGGCGGGCTGGGGTGACTGCCCGCGCTCGATCCCAACGGATGAAATACGAGTCATTACTCAGCCTTCGCGAAGACGACGGACGCAGTCATCGGCGTGCTCTTGGGCCCAAAGTCGCTTTCCGGAGCCGCGCAGTGACAACAGCGGATCCGCATTGTCCGGGTTGGTTCTATGCTTCTTGATTTCGCGATAAAAGAACGCCGCAGCGGCACCGGCAAAGACAAGCAGCGGAATGCTGATCAACCAGAAGGCGCGCTTACTGCGGCGCTCCGCGCGCGCTCCTGAACTCAATAGGAGTAACATTGAAATCAGTGAGTTCCTTGTTTGTATGGCTACTCTGAAACAAATTCTAGACCAGAAAGTCCGCGAAGCGGCGCCTGAGCTCTATGAAAAGCTCGACCGCAACCGCCTGCGCTGCTACTCCTGCGGACATCAATGCCCGATCTCCGAGGGCCAGGCGGGAGTGTGCAAGGTCCGCTACAACCAGAGCGGAAAGCTTTACGTTCCCTGGGGCTACGTCGGCGGCGTGCAATGCGATCCCATCGAGAAGAAACCGTTCTTCCACGCGCATCCCGGCGCGCTGGCCTATAGCTTCGGTATGCTGGGCTGCGACCTGCACTGCTCCTACTGCCAGAACTGGGTGACTTCGCAGGCCCTGCGTGACCCCAGATGCTGTTTCGCCGCCGCTGTCGGTCACGCCGGAGGCGCTGGTCGAGGAAGCTCTCAGCCTGGGCGCCAGAGTGCTGGTCAGCACCTACAACGAGCCGTTGATCACCAGCGAGTGGGCGGTAGCGATCTTCAAGGAAGCGAGAGCCGCGGGCCTGGAGACCGGGTTCGTCTCCAACGGCAACGGCACTCCGCAAGTGCTGGAATATCTCCGCCCGTGGGTGGACTTATATAAGGTGGACCTGAAGAGCTTCGACGACCGCCATTATCGCCAACTCGGCGGGCGCATCGAGCCGATTCTCGAAACCATCCGCAGTCTGCACGAGATGGGAATCTGGGTGGAGATCGTGACCCTGCTCATCCCCGGCTTCAACGATTCCGATGACGAGCTCAAGCGGATGGCAGAATTCCTGGCCGGCGTCTCGCGCGATATTCCCTGGCACGTCACCGCATTTCACCAGGACTACAAGATGACCGATCCGGAAGACACGCCGCCCGAAACGCTGCTGCGCGCCGCCGCCATCGGCCGCGAGGCGGGACTGCATTTCATCTATGCTGGGAATCTGCCGGGCCAGGTCGGGGATGCAGAAAATACATTTTGCCCGAACTGCAAGACGCTGCTGGTCGAGCGCTTCGGTTATTTCATCCGCGGATACCATCTCACAGCGGAGGGCGGCTGTCCCAATTGCAAGCAGCAGGTCCCCGGCCGCTGGGATAAGAGCTTCGAGGGACAGATCACATCGCGTCCGTTTCTGCCACGCTTCCGCGCCCGCTCGCCGCTGATCTCGCTGTCGTGAAGCCTCGTTACTTAAAGACACTGCACCGAATCCCGTAGCGCGCGGGGAAACAAACAGCCCGAACCTGTGTTTTTACATCTAAGAGTACAAATAGGAAAATCTCAACGCTATGTTACGTTGGCAGGCCTTCCGGGCCTGCGATTAGAAAGAGAGAACCACGATGAGGAACATTCTGTGTGCGCGCTCTGCGCGCTTTGGATTTGCGCTTGCGATGACGTTTTTGGTGGTCGTGGCCTTCGCTTTTCCAGCAGCGGCTCAGGAGTACACGCCGCCGCCTCCACCTCCTCCGCCTGGTGTGAGCCAGACGATGCCTCCGCCACCGCCGGGTCCGCCGCTTTCAGCAAGCCAGTTGGATCACCTCGTTTCCAGAATCGCTTTGTATCCAGATCCGCTGCTGGCGCAGGTGCTTGCCGCGGCAAGCTATTCGGACCAAATTCCCGAGGCTGCTGCGTGGGCAAACCAACACAGCTACGAGAAGGGAGACAGGCTGGCGGAAGAAATCCGTGAGGACAATCTGCAATGGAATCCCGCCGTGATAGCGTTGGTGCCGTTCCCGTCGGTGCTCAACATGATGGCGCAGGATCCTGGGTGGACACAGGAACTGGGTAATGCAGTTCTAACCGAGCGCCCGGAGGTGATGGACGCGGTCCAGCGACTGCGCCGGGAAGCGTACCAGTACCATTATCTGCAGACCAACCCGTACGAAACCGTCGTGGACTCGGGCGGTTATCTTGAAGTCCTGCCGGTAAACCCGGCTTACGTCTACGTTCCAACCTATGATCCACTACTCGTATTCGGGCCGCCGCGACCGGGGTTCTTTGTGGGCAGCGCGCTTCGCTTCGGCCCCGCGATCGTTATTGGGCCAGCCTTTGCTCCCTGGGGATGGGGGCATCCCTACTTTGGGTGGCGGGAGCATGCCATTGTCTTTGACCACACTCCCTGGGTCCGAGGCTGGGCGAATCGCGGCTATTACTATCATCCGTATGCGCGCCCGTGGACGCCGAGGCCTGGGCCTCGCGTTGAGCGTCACGAGTACCGGCGATGATGAAGGGTCTCTATCCAGCGCGCTGATCACCCACTGCTGCGGGCCGGAAGGATGGGACTTCCGGCCCGGCGGCCAGGCGCGCGAAAAACTCCGCCGCCAACCGACTGATCACAGGTGCTTGATCAAGTGGACAACCTTCTTGCCGGCTTCTTCGCTGTAATGCACCGTGACCTTCTCGCCCTTCTTGGCGGTGTATTCGGTGCCCTTTACCACTCCGTGTTCGGTGTCGACGGTGGCGTCTTTAGCGAGGTGGAAGGTCTCCTCGGTGCCTTCTTCGGTCTTCACGGTCACCGTGTGGCCAGCCTTATCTAGACCCGTGACTGTCCCTTTTCCCACCTTGACGGTGTCCTTGCCGAAATCGTCGACGGCAACTGCCGTCTTTTCTCCGGCTTCCTCCGTGTAGTGGACGACGACGTGGGTTCCCTCCTTGCCGGCGAGATAGGTGTCCACTGCGCCCGTCTTCGCTCCCTTGGCCGCATGCACGGCTGTCTTCCCGGTGAACTTGAATATCTCTTCTGCACCGTCGGCAGTCTTGACGGCAATCTTCTTGGCCGCCGAATCCACGCGGGTGACGACCCCTTCCGTCGCGTGTTCCAGAGCCATGGCCGGCAGCGCAAGTATTGTGACGATAAGCAAGCACCTCAACGCAGCTCTTGGCATTGCAATTTGCTCCTTCTTGTTGAGACTGGGCACGGGTTATGGATTCGAAATTTGCCGCCGGGGTTGCAGTTATGTTGCTTGGCTCTCAGCCCCGCTGGTCCATGATGCGGGCTCGATAGCGGTGCCAGACGAACACCCCCACCGCGAGCGCCACAATCACGATGATGAGATTCACCCGTCCCATCACGTGCACCAGGGTGTCCCATTCGCTGCCGAAGAAGAAACCGGCCAGGGAGACCGCGGTCACCCACACCGCGGCTCCCATAAAATTGAAGAGCACGAACTGCCGCCAGGGCATGCGCAGCACACCGGCCAGCGGCCCGGCGATGATGCGCAATCCAAAAATAAAGCGGGCGAAGAAGATGGCGATGTGGCCGTGGCGCTCGAACAGGCGTTCTCCCCGGCGGATGGTGCGATCACGGATGCGAAAGATGTGTTGATAGCGGTCGAGCAGCGGCCGTCCCCCGCGGCGGCCGATCAGGTAACCCAGGTTGTCACCCACCGTGCAAGCTGCGATTCCCAGCAGGATCAGATACGGCAAGCGCAGGTCACCCTCGTCATAGGCGAGGAAGCTCGCGAACAGCAGCACGGTCTCGCCGGGCACGGGCACGCCGGCGTTCTCCAGCAGCAACACCGCTGGAACCGTCCAGTAGCCCCACTGACGAAAATGGTTCGCGAGGACCTCGAACCACCAAGATCCCATGCGTCTCCCCGGCGGCAAGCACCGCCACGCACTGGTTAGACTACAGGGAGCCGGCGGTTCTTCCAAACCCTGCTCACAAAGCGCCTGTCCTAGGCAACCACGGCAATGGCAGCAGCCGTCTAATTGACTGACATCGCCTCTGTCGCTTCTGTTTAAACCTGCGGGGAGCTTCGGCTCCCCCGTTTTTCGCCCGCCTCCAAGCTTCCCCCGAATCTAGAAGCACAATCCATTTATTAGTAGGTGGATTCCAAAATCCGTAGCCCACCGTCCAAAACCGGACTATAATTCTGTATCTTTTAGCAGGCGATAAGGTTAGGTCCATCTTGACGAGCACTGTCCTGGAACCGAAGTTGCAGCCGGATCAAATATCCGGGCATGAAAGTCGGAGGGTGCGACCGCCGCAACCGCTCATGAAGCGCGAGTTCCAAATCCGCTTTTCTGCCGTGCTGCTCGGCTTTTTGACCCTCACGGCGGTCATCTGCGCGGTGCTGAACTTCCGCAAGGAGGTGCAGTCCCAGGTTCCTTACGACGGCGTCTGGTGGGTGGAGGACGAAGGATGGTTGCGTGCCCAGCGGGTCCTGCCGAACGGTCCGGGAGAGAAAGCGGGCATCAAGCAGGGCGACGAACTGGTCGCCATCAATAACCAGACCATCAACACCGTTCCGCAGTTGACGGCGCGCAGCTTCCGCGTGGGCGTCTGGACCAGCGCTACTTATTCCCTGGTGCGCAACGAAGTCCCGCTCAATGTGCCCATCATCCTGGTGCCGGCGGACAAATCGCTCTACGTCGGCCTGCGCCTTATCGCCCTGATCTATCTTGGCATTGGCCTGTATGTTCTGCTGCGACGCTGGAGCGCCCCTAAGTCCACCCATTTTTACGTCTTTTGCCTGGTCTCCTTCGTTTTCTACTCCTTCCATTATGTGGGGAACTGGAGCGTGTTCGACCAGAGCATCTACTGGGCGAACGTGGTGGCCTGGCTGCTGCAGCCGGCGTTGTTCCTGCACTTCGCCCTGACCTTCCCGGAGCCCAAGGAATTCGTCTGTAAGCATCGCTCCGTAGTGCCGCTGGTTTACGTCCCCGGGCTACTGCTGCTGGCGGTCCACGTGTGGGTGCTCCGGACGCGCGCTGCCACCGAGCTGCTGCGCTGGCATCTCGATCGGGTTGAGATGTTCTATCTGGCCGCGTTGTTCGCCGTGGCGGCGTTGGTTTTCTGGAACACCTACCGGCGGGCGCACACTCCCATCCTGCGCCAGCAATTGAAGTGGGTGACGCGTGGCACCATCCTGGCCATCACGCCGTTCACCCTGTTCTACGTGGTGCCATTTCTCTTCGGCGCTCTGCCCAACGGGCTGATGACGGTCTCGGCGTTCTCGCTGGTGTTCCTGCCGCTCACGTTCGGCTACGCCATCGTGCGCTACCGGCTGATGGACGTGGACATCATCTTCAAGCGCGGTATGGCCTACACGCTGGCCGCGGCGGCAGTTCTGGGTCTCTATTTCGGCGCCGTGGGCGTGGCGGCGGAAATCGTACACACCCGCATGCCCGGCGCTGGTCCGGCCGGGCTGGTAGTGGCCATGATCGTGGCCGCGCTCCTGTTCGAACCCCTGAAGAACTGGATCCAGGAGCGCCTTGACCGCGTTTTCTATCGCAAGCGTTACGACTACCGGCGCACCCTGATCGAGTTCGGCCGCGATCTCAGCTCCGAGACCGACCTCGACAAGATGCTCAGCGCGGTCATCGACCGCCTCTCGCGTACGCTGCTGGTGGACCGCATCGCCGTCTTCCTCGCCAACCCGGAACAGCCCGAGCATTTCATCCTGGCGAAGTCGTTCGGCATTTCCGATAGCGGCGTGCTCGATCTCGGCTTTCTGAAGAAGCCGCCGTTCCAGGCCAGCCACCTGTTCTACGAAAACACGCACCAGGCGCTGCACGAGTCGCCGGCGGCGCAGCAGGCCATCGCCCGCCTCGACCTCAATTACTACATTCCGTGCACGGTACAGCACCGCACCATCGCCGTGCTCGGGCTGGGCAAGACCATCGAGGGCGACTTCCTCTCCAGCGAAGACGTCGAACTGCTCGAGACCTTGGCCGGCTATATCGGCATCGCCATGCAGAACGCTCGCCTCTATGCTTCGCTCGAGCAGAAGGTGCTGGAGTACGAACGTCTGAAGGACTTCAACGAGAACATCGTGGAATCCATCAACGTGGGCGTGCTGGCGGTGGATCTGGAAGACCGCATCGAATCCTGGAACTCGCAGATGGAAGTGATGTACGCCAGGCAGCGCTCCCAGGTGCTGGGACGCGCGCTGGGCGAAATCTTCCCGGCGGCCTTCGTGGAAAACTTCTACCGCGTGCGGCAGACCTCCGGCATTCACAACCTCTATAAGTTTCGTTTGGAGACGCCTGCCGGGGAGACGCGCGTCACCAACATCGCCATCGCGCCGCTGGTGACCCGGCATTTCCACGTGATCGGGCGGCTCATCATTCTGGACGACATCACCGAGCGGGTGGCGCTCGAAGCGCAACTCTCGCAGGCTGACAAGATGTCCTCCATCGGCCTGCTGGCGGCGGGCGTGGCCCACGAGGTCAACACTCCGCTGGCGGTAATCTCCTCCTACGCGCAGATGCTCGCCAAGCAGCTCACCGGCGATGAGAAGAAGTCGGCGCTGATGGAGAAGATCACGCGCCAGACGTTTCGCGCCTCCGAGATTGTCAACAACCTGCTGAACTTCTCCCGCACCAGCGGCGCCGAGTTCGGGGAGATCGACATCAACAAGATCATTCACGACACGCTCACCCTGCTCGAGCACCAGTTCAAAACCTCGCGCATCGAGGTGAAGCAGGAGTTCACGGCCAGCCTGCCGCCCGTCCAGGGGAACGCTGGGCGCTTGCAGCAGGTCTTTCTGAACCTGTTCCTGAACGCCAAGGACGCCATGCCCACCGGCGGGCGCCTGATGGTCGCGACCGGCAACGGCACCGGCGTCAACGTGACCGTCTCCGATACTGGCTCAGGCATTGCGGCCGAGCACATCAACCGCATCTACGACCCGTTCTTCACCACCAAGAACGCGCCCCGCGAAGGCCAGAGCCGCGGTACCGGGCTGGGCTTGTCCGTGACCTACGGCATCATCCAGGAGCACGCGGGCAAGATCCGCGTGGAAAGCCAGCCTGGGACCGGAACTACTTTTCACCTGGAATTCCCACGGGTGAGGAAGGCGGTCTCGGCATGAAGGCCGCATTTAGCGCGCGAAGCGCGCGTGAGAACGTAGCCCACGGCGCAAGCCGTGGGGGAAGTGGAATCAGACCGCAGCCCGCGAAGCGGGCGAAAGAGTATTCCTAATGGCTCATTCCGCAGTGCTCCAACGCGTACCCGTGAATCAGGAAGGCGCATCTGCTGCCTCGATTCTGATCGTGGACGACGAGACGGAGATCCGCGAATCTCTCCAGACCCTGCTCGAGTTCGAAGGCTACCGCGTCGACACCGCCGAGAGCGGCGAAGACGGCCTGGCGCGTATCGCCGGCCAGCCCTTCGACCTGGTGTTGCTCGATCTGGCGCTGCCCGGCCGCAATGGCATGGAAGTGCTGGCCGACATCCGTGAGCGCGACCCGCAGCTTGCCGTCATCATGATCACCGCCTACGGCACGGTCGAGAACGCCGTCAACGCCATGCAGTCCGGCGCCACCAATTTCATCCAGAAGCCCTGGGACAACGAGAAGTTGCTGGCCGATGTGCGCGCCGCCGTCGCCCGCCGCCGCGTGGAAGAAGAGAACATCCAGCTCAAGCGCGCCCTCAAGCAGCGCTACAACTTCGAGAACATCGTGGGCAAAAGCGAGCCCATGCTGCGCATTCTGGACCTGGTGGGCCAGGTGGCGCCCAGCCGCTCGACCATCCTCATTCAAGGGGAAAGCGGCACCGGCAAAGAGCTGATCGCCAAGGCCATCCACATGAACTCCCCGCGCAAAGACCGGCCGTTCGTGCCGGTCAACGCCGGGTCCATGCCTGCCGACCTGCTGGAATCAACGCTCTTCGGCCACGTCAAGGGCGCTTTCACCAGCGCGGTCGCCTCCAAGAAAGGTCTGTTCGAAGTAGCCGACCGGGGCACGCTCTTCCTCGACGAAATCGGCACCATGAGCCTCGACACCCAGGCCAAGATCCTGCGCGTGCTGCAGGACCGCAAGTTCATGCACCTGGGCGGGGTGCACGAAGTGCAGGTGGACGTGCGGGTCATCGCCGCCACCAACGTCGACCTAAAGAAGATGGTGCAGGAAGGCCGCTTCCGTGAAGACCTTTTCTATCGCTTGAATGTCATCACCCTGGAGCTGCCGCCGCTGCGCAACCGCCGCGAGGACATCCCGCTGCTGGTCGAGCACTTCCTGGAGCGCTTCTGCGCGGAGAACGGCCAGGAGCCGAAACGAGTCTCCACCGACGCCCTGCGTCCGCTCATGGATTACGACTGGCCGGGCAACGTGCGCGAATTGGAGAACGTAGTCGAGCGCGCCGTGGTGCTCTCCGCCGGGCCGGCGATCGGCGCCGACCTGCTACCCTCGAGCGTGACCGGACGCGACGCCGCCGCGCGCGTCTTCGAGTCCGGCCCGGACAGCAGCCTGTTCGATATCGTCGAAGACTGCGAGCGCCGCATCATCGTCAGCATGCTGGAGCGCTGCCACTGGAACCAGACCGAAGCCGCCGAACGATTCCACATCCCACTCTCCACGCTCAATCAGAAGATCAAGCGCCTCAACATCGAGATCAAGCGCAAGAACGGGAAGTAAGGACGACGGTTCGACGGTGTTCCACATCTGCCCGCCTTTGGCAGATGTGGGTTATCGGGCCGAGGTAGAATCCGCTCATGCCCTTTGTGGACATCGGCAGCCTCCGCGTTACAGAGCGCCTGCCCGGCTGGCATGGACGCTACTTCCACACACCCAGCATGACCTTCGCGCACTACGATTTCGTTCGCGGCGCATCCATCCACGAGCATTTCCATCCGCAGGAGGAAGTCTACGAAGTCATCGAAGGCGAACTTGAGGTGACCATCGACGGCGTCGCCCAGATCGCCAGGCCGGGGATGGTCGCCATTGTGCCGGCTGGCGTCCGCCATTCGGTCAAAGCCCTCACTAACGGCCGCGCAATCATCGTCGATCATCCAGTAAGGCCCGAGTTCCAGTAGCGCCCATCAGCCCGGAACGAACCGCTCCCCATACGGAACAGAGATAGTGCTGCCCGTGCCGGGGCTCTTGCTGCGGAACTCCCGAACTCTGCTCACAATAAAGGACCGCTGACGCGAGCAATCGGAGGAGCCTGCCTTGTGCCCTCACCTCAATATTTCGAAAACAAATCAACCGACGCCTGGACGCGATGGCAGTGAAGGGCAAAATCGGACTGCGCTCCGGCCGAACCCTGGCGCTGATCTCTCCCACCTCTCCGGATGACCCGGATGCGATCGCCAGGCTCAGGCAGGCTGTCAAAGAAGTGCTGAACATCGACGCGTAAGGAGCTCGCATGAAATGGAACTTGATTCGAACCAAGGTTCTGGCCGCTTTGGTCGGCTGCCTGGTAGTGGGCGTTGGCGGCATCCTGGCGCTGATGTACTACAGCTTCGCGCGTAACTCACGGGCCCTGGCGGAAGAGTCGGTCACGGGCGCACAAAAGCTGTTCACCATCCTGGAAACCCGAGAGATCAGCAAAATGACGGCCGTCAGTGAGACGCTGATCGCGAACCCGCAAGTTCGCGATGCCCTGCCGCCCGCGATCGCAGCCGCCTGATGGAGTTGACGGCGCCGCTGTATCCCAAGCTGAAGAGCCAAGGCATTACCAACTGGATGTTCCACACTCCCGAGCCGGACATGGCCGTCTTCCTTCGTCTCCACAACCCCACGAAGTTCGGCGACCACCTCAACCGCTTCATGGACAAACAAGTCGCGCGCACCCAGCCCTGGTGGTGGGAACGAGCTGGCCAAGGCCGGGTTTGCGGTAGAATCCTGCGGCCGGTTGACGATGGGCGCGGCGACTGGCCGGCTATGTCGAGTTCGGCGAAGAATCGGCCAGTTCATTCAACAAATGAAAAGCCAGACCGGAGACAACTACGGACTTCTGCTCAGCAAGAAATTTGTCGACCGCCAGTTCTGGCCGATTCCAGCGCGGTCTGGAAGCGCCGCGATAACTGGGATGACAATCCCAACTTCGTAGTGGCGGACAAAACCACGCCCACCGACAAGATCATTCAATTCCACGGAGATTTGGCCTCAGTACCCGCCCGCGGCGGCGTGTTGGAGCGGTTCCATGACGGAGATTCCGTCTTCGTCCGCGGCATCTTTCCCATCCATGACGCCGCCGGCAACACCGTAGGCGCCATGTTCGTGTACGGGACATTTCGGCCTTCTACCGGGCGATGGTCCGCACGCGCAACATCCTTGTGCTGGTGACGGTCGTAGCTCTCGCGCTCGGCATCTTTCTGGTGCTCGCGCTGCTCAATCGTCTGGTATTCCGCCGCCTGGACCACATCATTATGGTGGCTACGCGCGTCGTGGGCGGAGACTACGAAACGGAAATACGCGTCAGCTCGGACGATGAAGTCGGCCAGTTCGAACAACTCTTTGAGCAGTTCCGGCGCGTCTTCCTTGACCTCATGGCCCACGTGCCGGAGCTGCAGGAAAAGTAGGGTTGGAAAGGAGTGTCGAGGTCCGGTCTACGACCTGTGATAGTATTCGCGCGCATTCAGAAAAGGAGCCTCCATGAAGCGCATCTATTATTTGCTCGCGATCACATTGGCAGTAGGGGCGGTGCTGGGCTTGCTCGGCAGCCGTATGCTGAGCGCCCAGGAAGGGTTGAAGAGCGGCACCGTACTACAACGGACGGAGCTGGCGGGCGCCAAGGGAATGGAAGCCATCCTGGTGCTGCGGGAAGTGCCCCCCGGAAAAGAGAGCGGCAAGCACACCCAGTCCGGCAATGAGATCGTTTATATCCTGGATGGCTCGGTCACCCTGGAGGTTCAGGGCAAGCCCTCTAAAACTCTCAAGGCCGGCGAGGCGTTCACCACTGGGCCCGGCCAGGTGCATAACGTGAAGAACGCCAGCGCCAGCGCGCCCGTTAAGGCCCTCGCCTTCTACGTCGCCAAGAAGGGCGCGGCGGTCGAAGAGCTCGCCCTGCCGGCGAAGTAAAGAACCGTAGGCCGCTGTTCGTAGGAACTACGCCACTTGGTGCTTGCTGCTTGCCTCGCCTTGGCGACCGAGCACGTCATGAATCTGGTAGCTGTAAGGGCCGTATCCGCGCAGCGTCGTTTCATTGAACAGCCGCTTGATGCCGCAGTCCAGGCAAACTTGATAGCTTTGTCCACCCAGCCAGATCGGCCATCCCATCTTGCGATGGAGGCAGCCTCCGAAAATCAGCGTTTGGGCAGCTCTGAGAAGGCTATGCAAGGGTCATCCCCGGTAACATCGGGCCTAAAGGCATTCTGGTTACCAAAGTAAGCACAACACAAGACATTGAATATAAGATTGTTATCGGCAATGTGCGTGTCTTTGTGCAGGGCGGGTGTGAAATCTTTTGCACAGCCATCGGTTGCACTGTTCCAAGTGCAGGACAAGCGCCACGAAGCGCGACCGAATTTAGCTCGGCACGTAAGAGTACTGTTACGAAACTCAAGGTGGCAAACCGGGAGTGGAACAGCGGGCGCGAAAAGCGCGTGAAACGCGCGCTAGAACGTAGCCCACAGCGCAAGCTGTGGGGCAAAAGTGGGATGGAACGCAAGCCCGCGAAGCGGGCGGAAGAGTTTCGTAACAGCCTCGTAAGTGCCGGGTGGGGTCAACAAGAAAGATAAGTCCCGTCAGGGACGGCTGAAGTACGATTGGCAGCGATGCGCAACAAGTCAGGTCGAATAACGACGACAATCAGACGCCAGTGGTTGGCTCAGATCGCCGCGGGGACCAAGAAGATCGAGTACCGCCAGATCAAGCCATATTGGACCAATCACCTAGGGAAACTCTGAATAAGCGCTGCCATTGAGATAACGCGTCATCCCATTGCCATTCGGTACGTTGTGCGCCGTTCCTGGGGGCGGTCTTTTGTTACTCTCGGCGACTCGATGGCGATGGATACAAGCTTTAACCCGTCGCCAGGCGGAGTAGTTGCTTGCGAGCTACGAACAGGTTCACCAGGGCGCAGGTGGCGAACAGGCGATTGGCGTTCTTCTTCAGGCCTCGGTAGCGCACCTTCACGAACCCGAACTTCAGCTTCATGACCCCGAACACGTGCTCCACTCGGCTGCGCACCCGAGACTTGGTCCGGTTCTTCGCCCGCTCTACTTCATCAATGTGGTCTTTGTAGCGGCAGCGCCGCTGGGTGCAGTCGCGGGCTCGCGGGGCGCTTTGATGAATGATCTCCTTCTGCCCCTGATAGGCGCCGTCACCCCATACTCGTGTTTCTTCTCCGTGCAGCAACTCTGGCAGCACTGCCGAATCGGCCACGTTGGCCGGCGTCACTACCGCCGAGTGGATGATCTTGTTCTTGCTGTCCACACCCACGTGTGCCTTCATGCCGAAATACCAGTCCTTGCCCTTCTTCGTCTGATGCATCTCCGGATCGCGCTGCTGGTCGTGGTTCTTGGTCGAGCTGGGCGCATGAATGATGGTCGCATCCACGATCGTGCCGGTGGTGATCCGCACTCCTTTTTCTTGCAAGTGCAGGTTCACCGTCTCCAGCATCTCGCCACCCAAATCGTGCTCCTCCAGCAGATGGCGGAACTTGCACACCGTGGTCTCATCCGGTACCGGCTCGCGCCCCAGATCAATCCCCACAAACTGCCGCATCAGCGGCGAGTCATACAGCGCTTCTTCCACCCCCGGATCCGACAGATTGAACCACTGCTGCAGAAAGTAAATCCGCAGCATCCGTTCCACCCCGATGTGGCCGCCCGTTGCCAGACTTGGGATAATGGGGCTCGATCAGTGCGCACAACTCGCCCCACGGCACCACCTGCTCCATCTCTTCCAAAAACACAGCCCGCCGCGTCTGCTTCGCGTACCCCTCAAACCCAGTCATCATCGCCAGTGTCCTCTGGTTCATCTGGCGCGACTCTACCCTTACTCGCTGTGGAAAGGGAGAACTTAATCAGACTCTCCCTAGAGAAAGTCTCACTGCCCTTTGAGCTACGGCTCCGCAATGGGATGAATCCCCCGGGTCCCGAGGTCACGGTGCTAATCCACAAAGTCACGAAGGACCGCCGCGAGGGTCAATACTGCTTGCACATCAAGAAGGTCCTGGGATTCGCACATTGGGACAAGCGACGGTGCAAGCCGAAATAGTGAGTGGCTCGGCGGAAGAAACCCGGCAAGGGATATCAAACCCGAGCCAATCACATCCTGCGCGAGAGCATGCTGAACGAGCTGCGAAAATTGCGGGCCTGATGGGGAAGTCTTTCCTACGAGTACCAGAGGCTCGGCAGACCACGGGAAGCAGGCTTAGCTGGCCCCGCCTGCTAGAATTCCGTCCATGTTGTACTGGGAATGCAGGCGAAGGCTTGCACTGTTGCGCCGATTCCGTGTGCTGGCGTTCGACTACTTTGACAATATTCAGCTAGCGGGCTGGATGTCTGGTGGAGCACCGCCCCGAATGAACGACAAAGCGCAGAAGGCGCGGCACGAGATGAACGGCGTGATGGAAGACGTGGTGCTGTCGCTCAACTTGTTGAGCATTCCCCACGTTGTCGCCTACCAGCCTGTCAGACCCGGTGAATACGCGCAGGCCGTTGATGTCATTGGGAACATCTTCGCACTCTACCAGTTTCAGATTAGTCCGCAGGTGGTTTTCGATAGTACAGATCGTGCGATCGGGGCTTATGAAACTAACTGTGCGAGACTGCTCCGCAAGAGTTTCAACCCATTCTACTGGTTGCAAATGCCCCTCGTGTGGTTCTTGCGGCTGCCGTTCAAGCTGCTCGGTGCTGCCGGATTCGATGCGCGGAAAGCCGAAGACTCACTTTTCGGCAAGTTAGTGAAACTCGCCCTGGGTCTTGCGACGTTCATGGCCGCCATTGTCGAGATTGCCGACCACTGGGCCATGATACGGATCTTCCTGCACAAGTGTTCTGCTATCCTGCACCTCCCGTAGATTGACACCCTGAGGTACGGGTTCTCGCAATTCTTAGCGCCACAAAGGGAGTGTAGAGACAGATGATTAATTGGGTTAGCTTGATTGTTGGCATTGTCGGTGTTGCCTATGGAGTCTGGTCGGACGTTAAGCGTAAAAGCCAGCGCGAATGGGTACACATGGCACTCGGGAATCTCAAGCCCGCGATTCAGGGACCCAACAAGGGGGAAGTCATCGCTGCCATCAACAATATGCTGGAGTTTTTGAAGCCTCCAAAAACATAGCCGGGTGCGCCAGACGTGGGTGCACGTCTGGGATTAGATGTATCAACGTTGGATTTCCCTAAGATGTCAGACCCGGAGGACCAGAACGATCAGGCGGCATCTTCGCTCAGCAGCCAAAGACCGGGAACTAGAAGCCACTTCCGGGCCACAGGTTGCCAGTTCTTCGACATAAATGACAGAATGACTGTCTGATGAAAGCACCCGAAGAAGTCTTCAAGAAAATCGAGGAGAACCATGAAGCGTTGCGCCGCCTGGGGGTGAAGCGGCTGGGGTTGT
This sequence comes from uncultured Acidobacteriota bacterium, assembly GCA_963733935.1. Classification (GTDB taxonomy): domain Bacteria; phylum Acidobacteriota; class Terriglobia; order Terriglobales; family Acidobacteriaceae; genus JAHFUA01. The sequence goes on along the minus strand of CAVTEQ010000015.1, from coordinate 144,213 downwards.
TTGGCTCGGCGGCGAGGGGCGAGGCGGGAGCGGCGAGTGATCTCGATTTCGTGGTTGAATTTGACCACAAGTCCTTTGACGCCTACATGGATGTCAAGCTGCTTCTCGAACGCTTGTTTGTTTGCCGCATAGATTTGGTTCTGGCCGACTCCATCAAGCCGAGACTGCGCCCCATCATCCTCAAAGAAGTCGCCTATGCCCCGGGATTTTAAGCTGTGCCCTGAAGATCTCCCGGCGGTGGTACTGTCGTCCCAGTAAACATGGCTGATTCGCACGAACTCGCGCCGTCGAGTCGAAGTCCGCTCTATAACCCGGACCTCGCGCCCACCGACCCTTCGCGGCGCACGTGGGGCACGTACAACTTTGCCGCGTTGTGGGTCTCGATGGCCCACTGCATTCCCGACGTACATGCTGGCCTCGGGGCTGATCGGCGCGGGGATGAGCTGGAAGCAGGCGCTGCTTACGATTCTGCTCGGCAACACCATCGTGCTGGTTCCGATCCTGCTCAACTCGCACCCGGGCACGAAATACGGAATTCCGTTCCCGGTGTTTGCGCGGGCGGCGTACGGCACGCGCGGGTCGAATCTTCCGGCGCTGATGCGTGCGCTGGTGGCATGCGGATGGTTCGGCATCCAGGCGTGGATCGGCGGGCAGGCGCTGCACGTCTTCTTTCGCTCGCTGTGGCCCGGCTGGGAGACCGCCATCCCCGGCAACTTCGGCGGACACACGCCCAGCGAGTGGATTGCTTTCCTGATCTTCTGGGCGCTGAACATCGTCGTTATCTACCGCGGCATGGACCTGCTGCGGAAAGTGGAGAACTGGGCGGCGCCGTTCGTGCTCGTCATGACGGCGCTGCTGGTGTGGTGGGCGCTGGGGCAAGCGCACGGGCTCGGGCCTATCCTGGCGCAGAAGGGCAGGTTCGCCACCTGGCGCGAGTTCTGGCCGGTGTTCGTGCCGTCGCTGACGGCCATGATCGGCTTCTGGGCGACCTTGTCGCTGAACATGCCGGACTTCACGCGCTTCGGCCGCAGCCAGCGCGAGCAGGCCGTCGGGCAGGTGGTGGCGCTGCCGACGACGATGACCGTCTTCGCCGCCATGGGCGTGATCATCACCAGCGCCAGCGCCATCATTTATGGCAAAGCCATCTGGGACCCGGTCGAGCTGGTGGGAAGGTTCACCCAGCCGTGGATCGTGGCGGTCTCGATGTTCACCGTGGTGGTGGCGACGCTCTCGGTCAACATCGCGGCCAACGTGGTTTCGCCGGCCAACGATTTCGCCAACGCCTTCCCGCGCTTCATCACCTTCCGCCGCGGCGGCCTGCTGACCGGCCTGATCGGCATCGTGATGCAGCCCTGGAAGCTGCTGGCCGATCCCTCGGGCTACATCTTCAAGTGGCTGCTCGGCTACTCCGGCGGGCTGGGATCGATTGCGGGCGTGCTCATCGCCGACTACTGGCTGGTGCGCCGCCGGCGGCTCGAGGTTCAGGATCTCTATCTCGAAGACGGCGTTTACGGCGGATGGAACTGGCGCGGCGTCGCGGCCACGCTGCTGGGCTGTGCCGCCGCCTGGATCGGGCTGGTGGTGCCGTCGCTGCACGTGCTCTACGACTACTCGTGGTTTGTGGGATTCGGCGTGGCGTTCGGTGTCTACTGGCTCGCGGAGATGGGAAGCAGAGAGTACGTCGCCGAAGCCGATGCATAAGGATAGCAAACTCACCTGGCGAAAACCGCCTTGTATCAGACGCCCGCTGGCTTCGTCACAGTTGCCATGTGACGGTCATCACTGACGCGTTTCGAAAGATGACGGTCAAGGATCGATTTCACCATCGCCATGCTTCTTGGGAGGCAGTCCCGTTTGTTCCTTGCCGTGGCCCTACTCGTTCCAAACTGTACCATCGCACGGCCACCCATCAGATCTTTACAGTCAGCAGGTGCAGCAGAGGAAGGCTGTGCAGGTGCCGACCAGCCTTAAGGCAACCTCTTCGCAGATAATATCTAACAGCTGGCTGCAGGGCTGCCCTGCCATTTGGTATGGCATAGCCATCCAGATAAATTATCAGGTGCTGGATCAGAACAACGCTCCCCTCCAGTCCGCCAGCATGAGGCCCCAAGAACAAATACTGAATGAGTATTGGGACGGCGATCTCGTTGGAAACCCTGAACCAAATTGGGTCGATATCTGGCACCAGAGCTATCCAGGAAGCACACAATTCACGAATGCGAGCGGACAGTTCCTAGATGCGCCGTTCGGAGCATGTACGAATGCTGTGTTTACTGACACGTTTACGCAGCCTATCTCGGTGCTTCTGAACGGTGCTCGATATACGGTTCGAACAAACAACTGGTCATTTAGCTCAACAGCACCGGGCCACGGCAGCGTTACGAACGGATCGGATGTGAAAAAGTCTAAGTAATACCGGCTTGTTCGGCAGAAAAAGGCAGCCTACAGGATTAGAATGAAGAGGCTTGCTTTGCATGTTCTTGCAGCATCTTTGGTACTGGTTGTGCTGGTGGGAGCTCAATCCGTGGACGACCCCTATTCGCTTAACCTTGTCAGCTCCGAGCTCAAGTTAAACCGCGGAGGGCGCCGAGTTATCCGTAGCTGGAGCCAGAAGCGCCTTCCTTTGATGGGCGATGCCATATCCGTCGCCCTTTTAAAAGTAATGGACGATTCGGATATGAAGAACGCCGATAGGATCAGGGATATCCTGCCAGTTATTCGGGATTCATTCTCACGACCTGAGCTAATAGAAGTTGAGGTAGACAAGAAGCCCAAGGTGACCATTTTCCTGCTCACTTACCTGCGACAGAACATCTCCGATTCGCAGATTCAATCGGAAATCCAGCAAACAATAGAGTTTGTGCAGAACCAGACGGCGCACTGAAATGGCGGGGGGAGTTTCTTTGCACTCCACCCGCCCGCATGCGCGCCAGCCCGCTCAGTCCCAGGGCGTTTTCGTCCTACGCGCCGCCCTGTCCTCCCGAAGCACCCTGGCGCTGTCCTTCGGGTTAGGGGTTGTTAGAATTGCAGGGATTAAACCTTGCGGTAAACTCCCGTAGTTGGGGACAGCCCAGGAGAGCCACCGTCTCAGGAGCCGCATCTTACGCCAGGGTTGGCTGCAGATTGGGCGTGATGGAATGCGCCTTGTTGCCGCCCTCGGCTTTGGCGATCTCCAGCGCCGCTTCCACGCGATTGATGACTTCGGTGACGATATCCACCGGATCAAAGCTGTGCTGAATGGCGGCCTCGGCGATTCCCGTGGTCAAAGTTAGTTCGCGGTCAGTGCCGGGAATTTTCACGGCGGCCAGCGCCTTGCGCATCTTGTCCACCACGAAGAACGCGTTCTTCGAGTTGGTGTCGGCGAGGATCAGCGCCACGCTGGTGAGGTCGTAGCGCACGCCCATATCGGTCTGGCGCATGTTCGCGGCGAGGATCTGCCCGACCTGCAGCATCATGTCCTTCACCGCGGCCTCGCCGCACTCTTTGACCAGCACAGACGCCTTGCCGAAGGAGAAGAGCATCACCGTCAGCGCGGATTTCTGCTGCTGCGCGCGGCGCGCTTCCGAGAGCAGCACGTCGAGATAGGAAGAGCGCTTCAGCAGGCCGGAGCGCTCGTCGGTGACTGCGAGGTTGCGGACCAGGCTGCGCAGACGCACGTTCTGCAGCGCCTGCACCACCTGGTCGGCGATGGTCTTGAGCACCACGATGTCGGCCTGGCGCCAGCGCCGCTGCGCGCCGCACTGCTCCAGCAGCAGGATTCCTGCGATGCGCTCTCCGTCGACGAGCGGAACCGCGAGCAGCGAGCGAATGTCCAGCGCCGAGACGACTTCCGGAATCGCCGCCAGTTCGGGACTGGAAACGGCGTCGGTGAGCGAAACCATGCCGCGTTGCTCGGCGAGCGGAAGCACCGCGGCGATCAGCTTGACGATGGCCATCACCTCCGACTGCTTCACGTTGGGCGCGCAATACTCCAGAGCGGCCGAAGGCGGTTTGCCGGGCGAGCAGAGTCCGGCGATGCAGCGGCTCACCTGCCAGTGCCGCCCGACTTCGTTGACGGCGGTGAAGAGCACGTTCTTGACGTTCGCCTGGCGATAGATGTTGCGGGTGATCTCGGTGACGCGCGAGATGTTGTCCACCGACTCTTCGTCGGCGGCCGCCTGCGCCATCGGCGGCGCAGCCGACGGAGCTCGGCTCCGCGCCGGCACTCCCGCGGGACGCGGAACGTCCTGATAATCGGGCGTGAATCCGGCCGAGAGGTACAACTGCTGGACTTTCTGGTTCTTGTCCTCTTCGTAAGGGAAGAGCTTGCTGACGCGCTGCAGGCGCTCCAGCGCCTTGGAGCGCATGGAATACTGCAGGAAGATCTCCGATTGCAGCAGCAGGTCCTCCAGCACCGTAGTCTGAGGATCATCCTGCGCCGAGGGCGATTCGGGCTGGCGCATGGAAGCGGCCCGCTGGAAGCGGTTGGCGATGGCGTTGAACAGGTTGCTGTCGATCTTGCCGCGCAGCCGCTCCAGCCGTTGCTGGTGGCCAGGTTCGTAGGGATCGACTTCGGCGGCGCGGTCCAGGGCATCGCCGGCCTTGAAGTAGTTGCGGGCAGCGTAATAGAGGTCGAAGAGCTTCAGCAGGGTCTTGCAGTAATCGTGCTCGCGGCTGGCGTTGTTGAAGACCTGGACCAGATACTCCAGGAACTCGAGATCCAGCGGGCACTGGTCGGCGACGTCCTTCAGGGTCTTGGCGAACTCGCGGCGTCGTCCCAGCTTGTGCTCGGCGGCTTCCCACTTGCGAGCCAGCGCCAGCGCCGATACGTTGGCCTGGTTCTTGAGGAAGCCTCGCAGCAGTTGCTCGACGTGGGCCACCTGCGTGGGATCGCGCTGGTAGAGCGGCCAGATGAAAGGCTCCGCCTCCTTGGGCCTGCTCGCCGCCAACAGCGCGCGGCCGTAGATCTCGCCCAGTTCGAGGTTGCTGGCGGCCACCGAGGCGAAGCGCTCCAGGATGGCGATGGCGCGAGCAGCATCGCCGCGGTCGAGCACGACGCGTCCGAAGGCCAGCGCGGCGGGCAGATTCTCAGGATCGGCGGCATACGCCTGCTGGAACCACAGCGTGCCGTCACGCCCGGCTTGCCGAGCGAGAACGTCCGGCCTGGAAGAAGGCAGCCGACGCAGCCTTGTTGTCGCCCAACTCGAGCGCCAGATCGCCTTCGCGATGGTAGTTCTGTTCGGTGGGCTCGAGCGCCACGATGCGCTCAATCGCCGCCCGCGCTTCCAGCCTGCGGCCCGACTGGGTCAGCTCGCTGAGTGCGACCTCGTAGGCTTCGAGTGCCTCGCGGCGGTTGGATTTTTCCACCAGTTGGCCGAAGCGGAACCACTGCTCGACTTCCGGCCTTCCCAGGCGCGCGATCTTCTTGAAGACGATGATGGCGCGCGCCACGTCGCCGATCGAGGCCAGGCGGTCGAAAACAGGGCTCAGCAGGGCCGCCGCTTCCGCCGGACGGTTCAGCGTGACGTAGAGATCGGCCATCGACTCGCGGACCTTGTCGTTCTGCGGGTCCTCGTGCAGCACCACCTGGTACTCTTCGAGGGCGAGGTCAGGCTTGCCCTTGGCGATGGCCTTTTCGGCGCGGTCCAGATGTTTGGCGAGCTCAGAAGGCATGGTTGGCGGCAGACGCTTGGCGCTGGTAAGTGTTGGTATTGTATGTTGCGCCGGGCGCCACGGCAAAGCAGGGAAGTTGGCCAGCACCTCCGAAGAAACTGATGCTTTTAGCCGATCGGACTGCCGGCTCTGCCGTCCCTGACGCCGGCCTGCGCCGCCAGCTCACCGCCGGACAGATGGCCATGGTCGGCGTAGGAGGCTCCATCGGCACCGGGCTGCTGCTGGGCTCAGGCGCCGCGGTGCGGATCGCTGGACCAGCGGTCATCCTCAGCTTTGCCCGCCGCCGTACATCGTGGGGCTGAGCGTGGCCTACTTGCTGGCAAGAACGAGGCTTGTGCGAAAATGACGCATGCCAAATCTGGCTTCTCCCGGCCTGAGCCTCGCTGCCGCCGTCTCGTGGGGCGCGGCGGATTTCAGCGGCGGCCTTGCCGCGAAGACCGCCAACGTCTTCGGCGTTGTGGCGCTGGCGCATGCGGTGGGCCTGGCATTCATGCTGTCGCTGGCGGTCGTGTTCGGCGAGACGATACCGCCCAGATCTGCGCTGCTGTGGGGAGCCGTTGCTGGACTTGTCGGCGGCATCGGTTTGGCAGCGTTCTACAAGGCGCTGGCCATCGGCAAGATGGGTCTGAACGCGCCTCTTGCTTCGGTAATCACCGCCGTCCTTCCGTTGCTTTTTAGCCTGTGGACGGAAGGCGCGCCGCACGTGTTGCAACTGGCGGGATTCGCGCTCGCCTTGGTGAGCATCTGGCTGATCAGCATGCAACGCGGCGCCGGTGGCGGCTCGAGCAGAGGGTTGGGACTGGCAGTGCTGGCCGGGATCGGCTTCAGCGGTTTCCTTCTCTTCATCAAGCTGGCGGGCTCGGCGTCGGTGTTCTGGCCGCTGGTCGCGGCGCGTAGCGCGTCGCTGCTTCTCATGACGACGATCATCCTGACAAGCCGCGGCCACTGGAAACCCGGCCGGGTTGCGCTGCCCTACATCCTGATTGCGGGCATTCTGGATTCGGGCGCCAATGCGCTGTACGTCGCCGCGGCACAGCGCGGACGGCTGGATGTGGCGGCGGTGCTGTCGTCTCTTTATCCTGCCAGCACGGTGATCCTTGCGCGGCTGGTGCTGAAGGAGCGCCTCTCCGGAACGCAAAGCGCCGGCATGGCGGCCGCGCTCGTGGCCGTTCTGCTGATCGCCGCCAGGTGAACATGAACGGCACGCTGCACGTGCCGGCGCTCTATGCCGCGCGTCCGGGAGTGAAGATTATCCGCGAGGTGGGAGTGGAGCGTATTCGCGAGAAGTCGATGCGCCAGACGGCGAAGCTGATCGCTCTGGCCGATGAGCGCGGCTGGAGAGTCAACACGCCGCGCGATCCCGCGCGCCGCGGCGGCACCGTCTCCATCGAGATGCCCACTCGCAGCAGGTAGCGGCCGAGCTGATCAAGCGCAACATCCTGGTCGACTGGCGGCCGAGCGCGGGCGTTGGCTTCGCGCCCCATTTCTATAACAAAGATGAAGAACTCGATGTGGCCATCAGTGCCGTGGACGAGATTCTGCCCGGCATGCGAGCGCCGGCGCACTAGTCGCGCACTCCATCTATCAATGCATTCGATTCGAATTATTCACAGTCATGTAACTTGTGTCGGCGTGGCCAGCATCGTAAGCTGACCTCATACGGATTAGCCACAGGGGGAACAGATACATGGGCCGCGAAGCTACACTTCCCAAACGCATTGAGACCGAGCCTGAAGTCCAGCCAGTGCGCAATTCTTACGCTTCCGGCGAAGCGCACAGTTGGGAACATTGGATTGCCATCCGCCAGTTGGTCATTGCCGTCCGCGAGGTGGTCAAGGAAGCGGAGTAGTTCTTGACATTTCGCCTAATATTCGCCCATACTTCTGGGCGATATGGCCATCACTAAGCGACAGCGCGAAATTTACGACTTCATTGCACGATTCGTGGCCGAGCACGGCTACTCGCCGTCGTTCGAAGAGATCGGCGCCGGCACCAACCTGAGCTCGCTCGCCACGGTTCACAAGCACGTCACCAACCTGGAGCGAAAGGGCCTGCTCAAGCGCGACTACAACCGCAGCCGCTCCATCGACGTGCTGCCGCCGCGGGGCGCGCTGAAACGGTCGATGGCTGTGGCTGCGGGCGTGGCTACCGAGTTGCCGCTCCTGGGGCGCATCGCCGCCGGGCGTCCGGTGGAGGCGCTGCAGAATCCGGAGACCATCTCCTTCGCCGACTTCACGCGCTCTTCGAGCGACGTGTTCGTGCTTCAGGTAAAGGGCGAGTCCATGCAGGATGAAGCCATCCTCGACGGCGATTACATCCTCGTCGAAAAAACCGCCGCGGTGCGCAATGGCGAGATCGTGGTGGCGCTGGTCGACGGCACGGAATCCACCCTCAAGCGTATCTACAAAGAAGGCGACCAGGTGCGCCTGCAGCCCTCGAATGCCGCCATGCCGCCGGTCATGGTTCCGGCCGCCGCCGTGCAGGTGCAGGGGAGAGTGATTGGAGTGTTGAGGAAATACTGAGTTTCGAGTTTCGAGTTTCAAGTTTTCGCGTTTCAAGACGAGAAGGCGTGGGCCGCACAACTTGAAACTTGAAACCCGAAACTTGAAACTACCACCCTCCACCGCCGCCTCCACCACCTCCGCCGCCAGAAGAGCCTCCGCCACCTAATCCTGAGCTGCTGCCGGGCGAACTGGAGGACGACGCAATCGCGGTGCTCATGGAGTTGCCGAGCGATGAGGCCATGGTTCCCACATTCATGCCGGTCCACGATCCATCGGAGCACCACGTCGGCGAATACTTGGCGCGTTCCAGCACATCGGCGAAGCGAGACGCCCAGGCTTGCTCGACTCCCAGAGCAACCGCGTAGGGAAGATATTTTTCAAAAACCGCGGGAGTCTGTTCGGTGGCAGCCAGCGTCGCGAGCCGGTCTTTATCCACCGTGCCCAGGAATATCTTGAAGCCTTCCACCTGGTCGAGCAGCACTCTGCCGGCGTGGGTTGGGGCTTTCAGCAGGTAATGGAAAAGCAAGTTAAGAAATACAACCGCCGCCAGCAGCCCGATGGTGCTTAGCCCGGAAAACTTGGTCAACATGAAGATGCCGAAGGCTTCTCCGGCAAGAAATGGCAGCGAGAAGAGCGTCAGAAAGACCGCTCCTCCCTTAGCCGCGTTTCCGCCTTGGCCCGAGAGGGCAGCTTTCCAGGAAGCCACCACCATCAGCAGCAGCATGACTACGCCGAAGGTCCAACCTGTGAGCCAGACCGACATGAAGCCTGCGGCTGCCATCTGGCCCTTTGACGGCGCTAACACCACCGACGCCCCAACCAGCAGCCCGGAAAAAATCGCGCCTGGAATCAGGTAGCGGCTGTTGGTAACGAAGTAGATTTTCTCTTCGCTGGTCTTGAGCGAATTCTTCAGGCCGTTGATTGCGCCCTGCACCCGCGTGTGGTGCGCCGGACTGAGTTCCAGGCGTCTTGTCGGAGCCGAGAAGTTCATCGGCCAGAAGACGTTCATCCTCGCTAAGGACGATTTTTTCGCCGTCGGCGCGAGTCAGCGTGTAGACCGCATCGCTCTTACCGATGGTGACGTACTTCTTCACTGCCATGTCGAGCATGGCCGCCGCCGCAACCTTGTTGTCGAAGCCCATCTTGACCAGGTAGCGCATGGCCGCCGGCGACAATCCTGCCGGCGGCTCGTAGCGCGGCATGATGATGCCTGCTGCGGGTCGCGGCCCACTCGGAACCAGACGATCAGGTAGTAGGCCAGCAGCAGCAGCGTGCCCGCTCCTCCGACCAGCAAATTGCGGTTGTCGTGCAGCATGTAGCCGAGGCGCTCGGAGGCGGTCGGCTCGGCGACGAAACCCTTGGGCCAGCCGACCACGATAGTCAGCCCTTCGCCGGCATCCAACGGGCGCGTAACTTCGAAGGTCGCTTGCGGACCGGGTTCCGTGGCGCCGCGAAGTGTCTGCTCCCGCGAGCCTTGGCGTCCGGTGTAGCCGGTGAGCGCGATCGCGCTTTGCGGGACGTTGGCCGGCAGCGTCACCGTCGCCGTAGCTTCGTCAATGGGAAAGATCCAGCCGTTGCCGGTCACGTTCCAGTAGAGCTCGTCGTGATCGGCAAAGTATCCGAGCTGCCGCCGCGTCTGATAGGTGAAGGCGTATTCATGGCGGCCGACAGGGAGAATAGTGTTCTTATCGCCGAAGTACACGCGCACGCCGTTCGGTTGCGGCGCCGTATGCCAGCTCTCAGGCTGCCCGTCGCGTTCCACTGCCACTACGTCGAAATCCACCACTACGTCATTGCCCAGGCGGTCCTTGTAGCGGGTGGGGAAGTCGCGGTAGATGCCATGCCTAATGCGGCGGCCGGCGGCATTTACGGCAATGGTCTCGGTTACCACCATCCAACTGTTTGCGTTGATGGTGATGCCACTGTGGAAGGCGAGGATGCGCTCGCCGGGCTGCTGAGCCAGCAATCCAGCCGGCAAAAGCAGCAGGCATAACAGGGTGAAACGACGCATAGTCCCGTTGATACCACTGTTTAGAAAGACACGTCCTGTGCCGTTCGCCCATGAACTAACGGGATTGTCCTGAGGATAGGTGACCGTCTTCGGCCAAAGACCGCCAGCTACGGAGCTTCGGCGGCGCCGCTCTCGGTCGGCATCGCCCGCAGACGCTGCAGTTCATCCTGGACTCGAGCCCACGCTTTGCGGTCTTTCCGGGTGGCATAGGGCGCTGCCGGGTCGCTGTAGAAACGCAAGATCTCCGATCGCAGTTCGGCAGACATTCCTGCGAAATTCTGCCGTGAGAGTTTGTCCAGCAGCGCGGCGTAGGCGTTGTCACTGAGGCGGTACTGTCCGGGCGCCGTTACCGCGCCCACATCGAAATTGTCGTTGATCAAGTTCAGCCGCCCGTGATCGTAATCCGCCAGAAGGCCGCGATATTGGGCCAGGGTTGCGTTGAAGCTGCGCTCGAACAGTTGTTCCGCCTGCGGCGTTGGGGTGCGCAAAGCCAGGGCTTTGAGCGGCCCAATCTTCGGAATCAGCCGAAACAAGAAGGCGAGGAATTTTTCGCCCGCGGTGGGCCCGCGATAGTCCTTTCCCCAATTCTTCTCGTAGCTGGCGCGCGAGATGTTATAGAGAAACCGTTTGCGAGTCATGCCGGGAATATCGCGCTCAATCTCGCTTTTCTTGAGCGCCCAGGCGACCCGGGTCGCTTTGGGAATCGTGGAACTGATGGCGTGGCGGTACGAGCCGATGGCGCTACCCTCGTGGTCGAGCACGGAAGCCACTTCCAGCCCATAGGTCTCGCGAAAGGCGCGGTCGAGGAGTGGCTGCGCGACCTCGAATCCGATGAAGTCGCGGTAGGCGTCCGGTGCGAAGTGGCCTTTGGCAACCCCCAGCACGTCGAATCCGAATTCCGTCTTCAGGTGCGCCGCGGGGTCTTCTTCGTACGTCACCACGTCGCCGTACTTCTTCTTGAGCTTGGGATAAAGCAGCGGAACGGCCAGATTCACCGCCAGACGATGCCCCTGATTGTCGGCGGCGTAGTGGGCCAGCGCACCGAGGGCGAAGGCGTACTCGTTGAGATCCTGCGCATCCCGCAGCAGCGCCTGGATGAAGTCGCCGCTGCGCACATAATGCGTCAAATCGCTGAAGAGCTTGCTGCCGTGCGGATAGTAGCCGAGGTCCTGAATGATGGCGCCGCCATAGGCGTAGCCGTGGGCTTTACGCAAGTCGTCATCGGTCGCGTTGGGAAAGCGCTTGAGCAGAAGCGGGCGGAGGTCCGTCTTCCACGCCGCGTCAATGATGGTCTCGTGGGAAAGGACGGAATATGCCGCCGTCGGACGCGGTGCGGCCAGAAGCACAATCAGCAGACACACCATCGCATTTCGACGCGAGCCCCGAGCTTGCATATCGATATCCCGCGGACAAGCCGGCCAGCAGGCCTGGGAAATTTAGCAACTTCCGTATGCTTAGATTCTGCCGGGAGCCATGGAGAAAAGAAAAAGCCCGGTTTTTCACCGGGCTTCAAACCCAATACGCGCGCGGCGTTCAGCCGGAGACGTGCTTGTCGAGCGCCTTCTGAATGGTCTCTTTGGGGACGTAGCCCACGATCTGTTCCTGCACCTTGCCGTCCTTGAAGATCAGCAGGGTGGGAATGCCGCGGATACCGTAACGCTGCGGCGTGGCCACGTTGCGGTCCACGTCCATCTTTGCGACCTTGACCTTGCCGCCATAGGCGGTGGCTACTTCCTCCACAATCGGCGCCAGCGCTTTGCACGGGCCGCACCAGGCCGCCCAGAAATCCACCATCACCGGCTGCTCCGACTTGAGCACGTCACGATCAAAGCTCTCGTCGGTCAACTCCAAAATCCCGTTTGCTGCCATTTTTCCTCCGCGCTATTCGAGGCGAATCGCGCCGTGCCGAACTGCGCAATATCGTACCACTTATCATTCGATGCACAAGAGTCGTGGAAGTCGCAAGGCAGCAAGCAGGACGCAGGAAGCGGCACGCAGGAAGACCAGAAAATCGCCTGCGAGCCTGCCTCCTGAGCTGCGACTGCTTGATTCGCCGATTGCTCAATGCAAATTAAAAGCGCCCTGAACTTTCATTCAGGACGCCCACGGCAGCCCTCCCCCAGAACTGCCTAACTACGGGCGCGAGTCTAGGTCGGGGCCCTGTCACTTGTAAATATAACTTAGGTAACCTCAAGGTAACCTGCACCAATCGTGAAGCAGACGCGGCGGTCCTTGGCGCCGTTCTTGTTGTGTTTTCAATCGGATTCTGGCTCTCCGCCGGAAGCGGACAGCCCCCCATTCTGCAAACCGATGATTGCTGCTATCGTTAATTCTGCGGGAAGGCGGTGGAATTCCGCGCGACCGCACCTGCTACGTTGTGGATAATTCCTGACGCCGGGCGCGATGATATTCCGCCAGCCGCGCGTTGGCGTTGGCAATGGTCTGGGCTTCGGCGGCTACGCGTTCGACATCGGCGCCGCGCACCGCGACATACAACTCGTCGTCGCCGATCCCCGTATAAATGCGATTGCCCACGCAACCAGTGCTCAGGGCGACTCCGCCATCGAGCGCCGCAGGCAGCGCCATACACGTAGGCCGGCCGAGGCTCGCCGACTGTGTCCCCACGCCCGCGCGTAGCGCGGCTTCGTTCAACAGCATCATGACGGACGCTTTGCCCGCGAACAACACCACGTCCGGCGCAACCGGCGCTTGGCCGAGCGGAGCGTAGATGATGAACCGCGGCGACTCGCGCAACTGCGCGATGTGGGCGAGATCTTCCTGCTTGATGTAGCCGAGCTGCATCATGAAAGCGAGGGTCTTATCCATCTCGGAAGCGCGCTCGGCGGGCAGCGCGATGCTGTGAGTGAAGCAGCCCACGGCGCAGTTGTAATGATCGCCAGGCTCGGTATAGAAGACGTCGCCACGCTCCGCCAGCCGCCAGAAGCTGCAGCCGGCCGGTTCCGCTCCGGTAAACCTGCGCACCCCTGCCGGCGCACTGCGGGCAAAGGTCACGGCCACGGGGCGGCGGCTGAGGCCGAGAGCTTCGGCCAGTTGACTTTCCAGCCCGTGATAGTCAGGCATTCTTCTCTCCATGCAAGCGTGGCCATGGTACCGCCAGGAAGAGGGTTCAGCAAGCTGGCCGGGGAGCACGCAGCCGACAAATCCTCGCCGACGTCCGCGGCCTCTGGTACAATCCGCTGCTACACGTTTCGAACCATCGCGAGGGAGTTATGGCGCTCAAACGTTTTCTTGTATTCGCATTCGATCCTGCCGGCGCGGCCGGGGGCTGGCGCGATTTCCGCGGAGACGCCGACACCAAGGAAGAGGCGGAGAGACTGGCCGAAAAGCACCATGGCCGCATCCAAATCGTCGATACCGCCTTCGAGGAGAAAGTCGGCGGAGCACCCGTCCATCTGGTGTACACGATGAACCGGGAATTCGAATACCAAGAACACTAACCTTTTCTGCACCGTCGACTCGTACAACCGTTTCGAGCCGCGAGTTGCTGAGTTTCCTGTTCCTCTGCTCCTGCGATGAGCGCGCTCGCGCCATCGTCATCGCGGCTGCAATAAGCCGCCCGTGGCGCACTTGCGCACCTGTCAAAGTCCACTCCAGATAGTGATCGATTTCGCGGTAAGTTCGCTTGCCGCCGTCCGCAAAGTTTTGCAACCTCGTCCGGCGTAAAAATTTTCTTCCCTTTGACGGCAGTCAACGACTGATACGAAAGGACATAGCGGCCTGTAAGCGAGGCCTCTCCAGCCCGAGCATGGCACAAGAGATGCACACCCAGTAGTGACATGAAAGTCACTCCGTGGATGCATAGGCTCTTTCTCTCTCTGGTCGCGGTCGGTGTGTTGGCGCTGGTCGCGCCGACGCAAGCGGCGGCTGCGAACCCGATTTTGGTCGTCACCAGCTCATCGAATCCTTACACAACGTACTTGCCGGAGATTCTTCGCACCGAAGGGCTCAACGAGTTAGACAGCGCCGATGTCTCGACGGTCACGGCCTCGACGTTAGCGGCCTATGACGTTGTGGTCCTGGGCGACATGTCCCTGACCTCGTCGCAAGCCACGATGTTCAGCACCTGGGTCAACGGCGGCGGGAACCTGATCGCCATGCATCCCTAATGCGCTGCTGGCGGGGGTGCTCGGGCTGGTCGACACCGGCTCCGCGCTGAGCAATGGCTATGTGCTGCTGAACACGGCTGGGGGACCCGGCGCCGGACTGGTGGGACAGACCATCCAGTTTCACGGACCGGCAGAGCTGTACACGGTGAACGGCGCCACCAACTACGCCACCCTGTACTCGAACGCCAGCACTCCGACCGGCAATCCGGCGGTGACTTTGAACCGCGTCGGCTCCGGCCAAGCAGCGGCCTTCGCTTACGACCTGGCGCGCTCGGTGGTTTACACGCGCGAGGGCAATCCAGCCTGGAGTGGCCAGGCGCGCGATGCGGCCAATGCACCTCCGATCCGCTCTTATAACTTGTACTACGGCGCCGCTTCCTTCGATCCCGAACCCGATTGGGTTGATTTTAACAACATCGAAATTCCCCAGGCCGACGAACAGCAGCGCCTGCTGGCCAATCTGATGCTGCAGATGAACTCGGGCAAGAAGCCGCTTCCGCGCTTCTGGTATTTGCCCAAGGGATTGAAAGCCGCCGTGGTCATGACCGGCGACGATCACGGTTCCTATTACAGCGGCAGCTCCACCGACCAGCGTTTCCAGGATTTTCTGGCCGACAGTCCTTCGGGCTGTAACGTCGCGAACTGGGAATGCGTTCGCGGCACGTCTTATTTATTTCCCAACATCATCGCCACCAACCCGCTGACGAATGCGCAGGTGGCTGCTTATATCGCGCAAGGCTTTGAATTCGGAGTCCACGTCGACTCCGCCTCGGATTGCCAGGATTGGACGACCACTGCACTCGATACGACGTACACGAACTTTCTGACGTCCTTCGCCTCGCAGTTTCCCAGCGCGCCGGCGCAGCAGACGCATCGCATGCATTGCGTCTCCTGGAGCGACTATGATTCACAGCCGACCATTGAGCTCAAGCACGGCATCCGCTTCGACACCACTTTCTATTACTGGCCTGCCAGTTGGATCAACGATCGGCCGGGACTGTTCACCGGTTCTGGCATGCCCATGCGATTTGCGGACCGCAACGGCAACCTGATCAACGTCTACCAGGCCACGACCCAGATGACGGACGAGTCCGGCCAGAGTTATCCCCTGCACATCAACACCCTGCTGGATAACGCGCTGAGCGGAACCGGGTACTACGGCGTGTTCACCGCCAACATGCACAATGATGGCGACACCTATCCCGGCCCGGGAGCCAATGAGATCGTGGCCGCCGCGCAAGCTCGCGGAGTGCCCATCGTCACCTCGCTGCAGATGCTGCAGTGGCTGGACGGGCGTAACGGATCTTCGTTCAGTTCGTTCTCCTGGAGCGGGAATGTCCTCAGCTTCACGGTCACCGTCGGCGCCAACGCCAACAATTTGCAAGCTATGCTGCCGGCCAACTTTGGTTCGTTGGGATTGAGCAGCCTCGTGGCGGGCAGCAGTCCTGTCACGTACCAACTTCAGACCATCAAAGGCGTGCAGTACGCCATGTTCGCGGCCGCCGCCGGCAGCTACAAGGCGACCTACGGTGGCAGCCCGCTGTTCAGCGTTTCGGGGTCAATCACTCCCGCGGTCGCGGGCGCGGGCGCAACGGTCACGGCCGTCGGGCCGGTCATGGTCAGCGCCACGCCGGACAACTACGGCAACTACTCGTTGAACGGACTGCCGAGCGGGACGTACTCGATCATCCCGAGCAAGACCGGATCTACCTTCACGCCCGCCAGCCAGGTGGTCACCATCAACGGCGCCAATTTGGCCGCCGTCAACTTCAATGCGGTCCAGAGCTGTCCTTGCAGCCTGTGGAGCAATTCTGTGACTCCCGGTACGCAGGCGGCCAACGATCCCAATCCTGTCGAGCTCGGAGTGCGCTTCACCAGCGACGTTGCGGGAACCATCACTGCTCTCCGCTTCTATAAGGGCAGCACCAATACCGGCACGCACATCGGCAACCTGTGGACGAACGACGGCACGCTGCTGGCGACCACAATCTTCAGCAACGAGACCGACTCCGGCTGGCAGCAGCAGAGCCTGGCTACACCTGTTTCCATTTCGCCTAACACCGCCTATGTGGTCTCGTATCACACCGACGCCGGCAACTATGCCTACGACCAGGGGTACCTCGGCTCGGCGCCCTTTGATAACGTCCCCTTGCACGCGCCACAGGATGGAGCGAACCCCAATGGGGTTTTCCTGTATGGCGACAGCGCCTTCCCGACTGGCACCTATCTGTCTACCAATTACTACGTAGACGTGGTGTTGGCGACAGCGACGAGCTTCGGCATTTCTGGAACGATCATCGGCCCCGGCGGCGCCGGCGCAACCGTGAGCTTGAGCGGAACCTCTTCCGCAACGGCCACAGCCGACGCTTCCGGCAACTACAGCTTCGGCAATCTGGCCAACGGGGCGTACATCGTAACGCCCAGCAACTCGGGGTTCAGCCTCACCCCGGCGAGCCAGGTGGCTACCATCAACAATGCCAGCGTAACGGGCCTCAACTTCAGCACGGTCACCTACAGCATTTCCGGCACGATCAGCGGCAGCGGCGGCAGCGGAGCAACCGTCAACTTGAGCGGGACCTCCGCCGGGACCGTCACCGCCGACGCTTCTGGCAACTACACCTTCAGCAACCTGAACAACGGGAGCTACACGGTAACCCCCAGCAAGTCGGGATTTACCTTCACCCCGGCGAGCACGGCGGTTAACGTCAGCAATGCCAGCGTCACGGGTGTGAACTTCAGCGCCGCCAGCACCGCGATCTACAGTATTTCTGGCACGATCAGCGGCACCGGTGGCAATGGCGCCACGGTGACGCTTGAGCGGCGCAGCCAGCGCAACCGTTACCGCCAG
Organism: uncultured Acidobacteriota bacterium; assembly: GCA_963733935.1. GTDB lineage: Bacteria > Acidobacteriota > Terriglobia > Terriglobales > Acidobacteriaceae > JAHFUA01. The sequence goes on along the minus strand of CAVTEQ010000015.1, from coordinate 127,071 downwards.
CGCGACCGGGACCTACACCTTCAGCAATCTGGCCAACGGCTCGTACACGGTAACGCCCAGCAAGTCTGGATTCACCTTCACTCCGGCGAGCGCCGCGGTTACGGTCAACAACGCCAATGTCACTGGCGTGAACTTCAGCACCGTCACCTACACCATCTCCGGCACCATCAGCGGCACCGGCGGCAACGCTGCCACCGTGACCCTGAGCGGCGCGGCGAGTGCGACCACCACGGCCAGCGCCACCGGAACTTACACGTTCAGCAACCTGACCAACGGGAGCTACACGGTGACGCCCAGCAAGACGGGATTCACCTTCACCCCGGCGAGCACGGCGGTTACGGTGAACAACGCTAACGTCGCCAACGTGAACTTCGCCACGGTTACCTACACCATCTCGGGCACCATCAGCGGCACCGGCGGCAACGCAGCCACCGTGACGCTGAGCGGCGCGGCGAGTGCGACCACCACGGCCAGCGCCACCGGAACTTACACGTTCAGCAACCTGACCAACGGGAGCTACACGGTGACGCCCAGCAAGACGGGATTCACCTTCACTCCGGCGAGCACCGCGGTCACCATCAACAACGCCAACGCTACGGCCAACTTCAGCACCGTCACCTACACCATCTCCGGCACCATCAGCGGCACCGGCGGCAACGCAGCCACCGTGACGCTGAGCGGCGCGGCCAGCGCAACCACCACCGCCAGCGCCACCGGGACCTACACCTTCAGCAACCTGACGAACGGTTCTTACACCGTAACGCCCAGCAAGTCCGGCTTCAGCTTCACCCCGGCGAGCACGGCGGTTACGGTCAACAACGCCAGCGTTGCGAACGTGAACTTCGCCACCGTGACGACATTTAGTATTTCGGGCACCATCAGTGGCACCGGCGGCAACGCTGCCACCGTCACCCTGAGCGGCGCGAAGAGCGCGACCACTACCGCCAGCGCGACCGGGACCTTCACCTTCACCGGCCTGACGAACGGCTCGTACACCGTCACGCCCAGCAAGACGGGATACATCTTCACACCCGTCAACCGCGCAGTAACGGTGAATAACGCCAATGTCACCGGCGTGAACTACACCTCCACGGCGCAACTGGCCATCGACAAGACGGCTTCCACCGACAGCACGGGCGTCCTGACCAGCGTCACTTCGGCCGCCTTCACTACCACGAAGACGAACGAACTGTTGGTGGCCATGATCTCGGCTAACGGCCTGACTTCGGGTACCACGGTGAGCAGCGTCACCGGCGGAGGCCTGACCTGGACGCTGGTACGCCGCACCAACACGCAGCGCGGCACGGCGGAAATCTGGCGCGCCTTCTCGGCCAGTATCGTGACCAATGCCACGGTGCGCGCCAACTTCTCCATGTCGACCGCCGCCAGCATCACGGTGGTGACCTTCAGCGGTGTGGATACCACGGGAACCGGCGGCTCGGGCGCCATCGGCGGCACCGGCAGCGCCAGCGGCACTACCGGAGCCCAGAGCGCTTCCCTCACTACCACGCGTAACAATTCCTGGGTGCTGGGAGTCGGCACCGATTCCCAAGGCGGCAGCAGCCGCACCATGGGCTCGAACCAAACCATGATTCATCAAGACACCAACACCTTCACTGGGTGGGTGCAGCGCCAGAACAGCACCACTCCGACCTCCGGGACGGCCGTCGCAATCAATGACACCGCCCCAACCAACCACCGCTACGATCTCACTACCTGCGAGGTGCTCCCAGCGCAGTAAGTGAGCCTTCCTGCTCCCGCTCGGAACCTGCGCGGCTCGGCTAATCACCGGGCCGCGTTTTTCTCCGCATCGGGCGGGAGATCGAATGCGCGGCGCCTTGAAACGCGAACCTTTTGAGGCAGCCGGGGAGAATCTTCCCGCGTGCTAGACTTCACGCAATATGACACGCGGAAGACTCGTCTGCTTTATTCTCCTGGTTGTTTCCCTGGTTTATTCAATCGATCGGCAAACCATGGCGCAGAGTGTGGCCGTGCCTGCGGCGGCGCAGGTAGCCGGCGCGCCGGCGCAGAATGACGTGGCGCAACCTGCCGCCCCGCCTGCCGCTTTCAGTAGCGCAGCGGCGAAAGAGGCGGCAGCACCCGCCGAGTCGGCGGCGCAGCCGCGGACGACTTCCACCGGCCAGATGCGGATCAGCGGCGGCGATCTGCTGAACGTCAGCGTTTATGGCGTGCCTGAGCTGCAGCAGGATGTCCGCGTCAACAACAGCGGCGACGTTTACCTGCCCTTGATCGGCTATGTCCAGCTCGCGGGCTTAACGCTCGACCAGTCCCAGACGGTGGTTGAAAATCGCCTGCGCGAAGGCGAATTCGTCAAGAATCCGCATGTCACTATGTTTCTCAAAGACTTCGTGAATCAGTCGGCCACGGTCACCGGCGAAGTAGCGCGGCCGGGGATCTATCCTGTCCTCGGTTCACGGCGATTGCTGGAGCTGCTGGCGGCTGCCGGCGGACCTTCAGCGCGCGCCGGCAAGACTGCCACCATCACCCATCGCGAACATCCGGATGACCCGGCGAAGGTCAATCTTCCCACCGACCTGGCGAAATCTCCCGAGGACAACATCGAGGTGCTCCCGGGGGACACCATCGTGGTCAACCGCGCCGGCCTGGTGTATGTGGTCGGCGAAGTACAACGGCCCAGCGGGCTGGTCATGGATAACAACGAGAAGATGACCGTGATGCAGGCGATCGCCTTGGTGGGCGGCCCTACTCCCGTGGCCGCGATGAACAGCGCCAAGCTGCTCCGTGCCACAGGCACTGGGCGGGAAGAGTTGCAGCTTCCGCTGCGAAAGATGCTTTCCACCAAGCAGCCCGACGTTGATCTCAGGCCGGACGACATCATTTTCGTGCCCGCCAGCTTCGGCAAGAAAGCCGCCAAACGCAGTGTGGAGAGTGTTTTGGCCGTCACCCAGAGTTTGGCCATCTATCATCCTTAGTTGCCGCCCGAGGCCGGCCACGAATTTGCATGCATGATCACGGATAGTCTTTGGGTCTCTTTGCTGGATCCGTGACTGTCCGTGCTGATCGGTGGCGCTTTTTATATTTTTCAACGGCCGGCGAAAAGCCGCGAGAGCACGCCACGGGGCTTTCCCGCGCCGCACGCTAGCTGCCCCAGGATCGCTTCGACATCAGTGGCAGGCAACTGCGGCACATCCTTCCGCAGGCGGATCATCTCCTGAAAGGCCGTGAAGCGATCGATGCAGTAGAAGCACTTGCCCATGTGCTCTTCCGCCAGTTCCCGCTCCCGCCAGGAGATCTGGCCGTTCACCAGGTTGTTGAAGGTCTTGAGCGCCAGACACTGATCGGTCTTCGACTGCTCGGCCAGCTCCATCAGCACCCGCGCATAGTCGGCAAGGACCTGGGGCGGGGTTCCGGAGAGGAGCGCAGCCAGGCGTTCGCCGGCGAGCCGTTGGACGGCCTCGGCGGTGGCGGCGGCATTCATCATCATGGCCGCGATCCGTTGAGCATCGTAGCCTTTGATGACCAACCACAAGAGTTCGCGTTCCAGGACGTTGAGGTCTTTCATAGCGGCCCGCACCTCGTCGAGGGTTATCTGCGGCGCCGGCACACGTGCCTGCTCGCGTCCGTAGGCGAAAACCAGGTCGCGGAACGCCATCATGAATTCCCGCTCGTTGGTGAACTTCAGCCCGGAGAACCATGCCGCGTCGTGGGCGTCGGCTCGGCGGAAAACGGCGGCTACGTGATGGTCAACGTCTGGGATTAAGACCGGAAAGTACTGTCCCAGGAGGCGGCGGGCCATCGCCGCGTAGTCGCGGACGAACTCCGTCCACCCCAGGCGCTCTCCCCGGGCGCAGTCTTCGGCCATGCTGAAGATGGTGCGGATTGCCATCGCTTACCGGGCGTGATTCTAGCAAAAGGTCTGCTTCTCCCAGGCTTGCAGCGAGCGGTTAAGTCCAGAAAACCATAATGGGATCACTCATAGATATTCCAAATCTTGTAATAATCCCGTGTTTGCGATTCTAAGTTATTGAATATTAGCTACTTATCATTGGCACACAAGTTGCACAGTGCAGGCCATTCCCAAGGTGGGCCGGCAGGGTCTTAGTGCAAGCGTTTTTGGTTGACCTTGCGCAGGTTTGGTTCCGGGTTCCCTGATTTCAAGCGTTTTCACCGTGGAGGAGTTTATGTCGAAGCGGTTCCTGGTATTGCTGACCATCGCATGTGTTCTGCTGTCCTTGGCCTCTGCGTACGCGCAGACCACGGCTACGATCAGGGGACGGGTTGTCGATCCCCAAGACGCCATTGTTGTAGGCGCTACCGTTGTGGCCCGCAACGTGGCCACCGGCATCGAGCAGCGGACGACAACCACGTCGGACGGTCTCTACACCGTCCCGGCCCTGCCCAGCGGCACCTACGACGTTCGCGTGGAAGCGCCTAACTTCGCTATCGCTGAAACCAAAGCGGTAATGCTGCAGGTCGGCGACACCCGCGACGTAAATTTCCGGCTCAAGGTCGGAGGCGCAACCCAGGTTATCGAAGTCACCGGGGAAGCTCCTCTGGTGGAGAGCACCAAGACTGAGGGATCGACGGTCCTTAACAATACCGACATAGCGCGTCTCCCTGCTCTTTCCGGCACCGCTCCCGGCTCGGTCGGGAACATGAACGACTACGCCACGCTAGCCACTGGGGCCCCCGGCGTGCGTACCGATTTCACCGGTGACAGCGCCGATCTGGTGGGACCCGGCCAGTTCAACAACCGCAGCAACCAGTACAACGTGGACGGCGGCAACATGAATGACATCACCACCGTCGGCCGCACCGCCTTGGGCGCAAGCGTCGAGGAAGTAAAGGAGTTCCAAGTCCTGACCAACAACTACAACGCCGAGTATGGCCAGGCAGGCGGGCTCATCCTGAACGTGGTCACCAAGTCCGGAACCAACAGCATCCATGGCGATTTCCACATCTATTTCCGTGGAACCAACATGGAGGGAGTCCCGTACTTCACCAAGTTGGGTGGCGACTTCTCTCCTCCTCCTTACTTCAAGCACGAGACCGGATTCACGCTTGGCGGACCCTTCATCAAAGACAAGACGTTTTGGTTCCTCAGCTATGAGAAGGTCTCGGCGGGAGTTCCCTTGCCTCTCCCCCCTCCGGTCAACCAGACCGTAACCCAGGGTGATGACGAACTGCAATGGGCGGCTAAAATCGATCACCAGATCAACAGCAAGAACCACTTCACTGGGAGGTTCAGCGTCAACCGACTTAGGATATCGAATCAACTGGTTCAGACGCCGGCTGCCACCTTCCCGAATGGACTGGTCGGCGACGTGGGTCACGACCACACCATGAACCTGGTGTCACCTCTACCCTCACACCGCACATGGTCAATGAAGCGCGCGTGGTCTGGCACCGCTTCCTCGGGCCACAGACGCCGGCAAACACCACTCTTCCCGGACAGCTAACGAGCGACGCATATTTTGGCGCCGACTTCGCTGCCCCCCAGGGAGGCTTGCAGAACCGGTATACGGGAAGCGATAGCCTTACCTGGACTCGTGGCGCCCACACCCTCAAAGCTGGCGTGAAGATGGACTACATCCCCTGGAACGCCGTGTTCCCGCAATATCTTCTTCGGAGAATGGGATCAACCTGAATTGTGCCTATCCGATGACCGCGCCATCGGCGGGTGCATGCCGCACCAACACAACTTCACAGTTCGGCATCGGCCCAGCGTTAATGTCTCCAAGGACAACATTTATGCCTGGTTACGTACAGGACAGTTGGAAGCTCAAACCAAATTTGACCATGAACTACGGCGTGCGATAGGACTATGAGGCCGGTGCCTTCCGCGGCGGCCGCATACCCGTTCAACGGAAGCTTCGCCAACGGCTGCTTCCAGGCGAATGGCATCATCCCTGCCTGCGGGAGCGACAAGAACAATTTCCAGCCCAGGCTGGGTTTTGCCTGGAGCCCGAGGTTTGACTCTGGGCTTGCTGGGCAAGCTCTTTGGCGGACACGACAAGTCCGTGATCAGCGCGGCATTTTCTGAGATCACCCAGTTGGCTTACAACAACATCGCACTGGATCGCTGAACTTCGATGGCATTAACCTGAGGACAGTTAGCTCCTCGGATTGGCGACACCAGCCCCAGTCCGGCAGCCGTGGCCGCACTCTTTGCGTCCTTTCCGAATTTCCCCTCGCCTGCGTGATTGCGCCGTTCGTTCCGCCGTGCCCACCCTCCTGCGGTCGAATCCGGCCCATTTCATCCAACATACGCAACCCCGAAACCCGCAACGTCCAGCTCACATGGCAACGTGAGTTGAGCAACAGTATGGTGATGAGTGTCGGCTACATGGGTTCATTCGGCTTCGGTCAATTCGGGGAGTTCGACACCAACTACCCGGCCATTCTGCCGGATCCGGCACACCCCGGGTACTTTTACACCGGCCCAAGGCCAGACCCGAGGTTCGCTGCGGAACGCACCAATTTCAGCAACCGCAACTCGGCGTATAACGGCTTGTTGGTCAGCGTGGAAAAGCGCTACGCCAATCACCTGCAATTCGCCGGAAACTACGCCTGGTCGCACCTGTTCTCCTCCACCGAGGGCTTCTATGGGGTATCGGAGCCTTTCAACCCGTTTAATGTGCAGACAGTCGACCCGCGGGCCTGCGGAGGAGGATGCTCGGCACCTCGGCAACTTCAGAATCACCGTGGATACTGACAACAGGTTCCACGGCAGCAGGTTCCTGAGTCGAAGTGCTGAATAATTGGGCGTTCTCGCTCATCGGTACCGCCCAGTCCGGCCGGCCTTACCCCATCTCCACCGGCGACGGTATTTTTTCCGGCGAGCACTTTCCTCGGGTTTGGTGCTGAGTCGACTCAAGCTCCCAATGTCTTGGCGGATGGGTCGTTGTCAACGGCAGGTATTGCCGGAACGGGGTGCTAACATGCTGATTTCCGGCAATGGCGCCAGTCCGGGCACTGCCATTTGCCCCACTTGCACGCCGAACACCTTCGCCGCTCCCGCTGGTGCAAGCGCAGCTGGTCCGATCGACATGTTCAGCGGCCAGCCGGTGGACTTCAAGTACATCAGCGGCAACGTCGGTCGTAACCAGGGTGTGGGCGACCCGTTTATCCGCGGAGATATCTCCCTGCGCCGGTCCTTCCGCATCCCGGTGCGCGAGGGTATTGTCGTGGAGTTGCGTGCCGATCTCTTCAACTTCGCTAACCACACCAACTTCTGGCTGTTCAATGGCGCCGACATCTTGTCTGGACTGTACGCCGTGCGGCACCACCTCCGGTGGCATCTTCACACCGGCCGCTGGCTGCCCAGGTGGCGCGGGTCTGGACGTTACTACCGGCCATTACTTCGGAAGCAATGGCCAGGTCTTGACGCTGGCCGACCTGAAGCACGGCAGGGTCAGCTACCAACTCGAACTCAACGGCCTCTTCAACGGGCTCGGCGACCCGGGCGGCGCCGACATCCCGCGGCAGGCCCAGTTCTCGATCCACGTTAACTTCTAACTTGAAGTCTGTTTCTAATGGGCGTCCCTGCGGGGACGCCCTCTTTTTGCCCGCCGCGACGAGATCAGTAGCCGTGCTTGATTCGGTCCCTGATTCGCTTGGAGAGCTTCTCGACCTGGTCTGGCCTTCTTCGCCAGCTCCAGCGACAGCGCGTCGCTGCGTCACGATCTGCCGCCATCGCAAGCCTTTGAGCTCGCTCGGCCACACGCGGCCAGTTCCGTGCGTCTCCTTTTTCTAATTCGCCAGAGTAGCGTCTCCCGGCTCGAGCGGAGCTTGTGCAGCGTGTCGGCCAACTTCGGCGAGTCGAGCGGAGTTACGCTCTCTCCAGCTTTTCTTCCATTCCTGGTCTTGCATGGCGGGGTGGCTGCGCGAAGGGTCCACGGCCTGGGGGCGCGAGGCAGGCGCGGGATAGAGATCTGTGCTCCAGTTGCTCCGATCTCGAGCGGAAACGGAAAGTCGCAGCAGGCATGGCTCGGCAGGAAGACTGCGAAAAACGCGGTTCACGGCAGCAGCCTCCGTCGCGAACCATGCCGGCAGGTTGCGCGTCAATGATATGCGCCGAGCCTTCACGCTCGGACAGGTAGTCGTTTCGACGTTCCCGAATGGCCCTTGGCACGGGCCCCTAGCGCGTCGCCCGGCGGCGGGTTCATGGGATGTTCGAGCCGCTCTCCGCGGCTGACGGGGACGAGATCGCGGTTGGTGGTGGTAAGGCGCGCTTCTTCCAGGGTCAGTGGACGTTGCAGTTCCATCTCTACGGTGGTTCCGGCTTCCATGCGGACATCCTGGCCACGCGAGAGCAGAATTGTGGCCAGCCCCACCGCGCCGCCAGCGCCGGCGCCGATGCCCGCGCCCTTCCCGCCGGCCGACATCGCCCCCACCGCGGCTCCCGCTCCGGTGGTCTTGGCCACGGTGCCAACGTCTTTGCCTTTCTGGCTCTCGGCTTGAATGGTGCCTTCTTTGTCTTTCACCTTGGAGTTCTCGGCGCCGGGAACGCCTTCGACCGCGCCGGGTAGGTAACCGTGTAGCCGTTGGGGAAGATGAGGGTGGTGAAGTGCATCAGCAATTCCGCGCGGCCGGATACGCGGCCTGGGCGCTTGACGTTGTCCACCACGCCCTGCACGTAGGTTCCGGCAGGGATCAGAATGCGGTTGTTCTCGGCGACCGGGAAGGTGGTCTGCAGGTACACGGGGTCCCCCGGACGCACGCTCTTGGTGCTGATGGCATGCTTGAGCGCCAGCGGAATCCTGGTCCCGGCGGGCACGGTCACGCGGAGAGGAGCTTCCGGCGCGTCTTTTGGAGATGAAGACTCTGCCGCTGGGGGAGCCGCCTGGGCCATTGCCAATGTGGCGCAGAGCACGACGGCTGGGAGGAAACGCATCTTGGCCTCCTGCCGGAATACGATATATCAACCCATGCCCCAGGGGAAGTTTCAGGATGCCCTGGAGCCATTGAGTCATTGGGCCATTTGGTCATTGAGCCATTTAAACAACGGCCCGAATGATTCGATGAATCAAGGCTGGCTCAATACAGAAGATATTTCGAGGCGAGTCGCTCAAAGACTCTCCAGCGGCTCGCGCCAGTCTTCGGCGATGCGGCGTGGATCTCCGCCTTGGACGATCGCATCCAGAACTGCCTTATTTCCCAGGATGTCGTTCACGCGCTCGATCTTGAAATCCCTGGGATAAAGCCGATAGAGCGCCGCCGCCAGCTCAACGCCCAGTTGCGGCGAATCTAACTGGTTGCGGCTCGTAACCAGGAGATTGACGCCCCTGCATAGTTGGCCGGCATACGGTCCGGAGGCCGGAGTGAAGTGCACCGGCACGAAGCGGCCGCCAGCGATCTGGCGGCGGTTCAGATAATCGGCCAGCCGGCGGGCGTCGATCCAGGGAGAGCCCAGCAGCTCGAAAGGCGTGTCCGTGCCTCGGCCCACGGAAACGTTCGTGTCCTCCACCAGCGCCACTCCCGGATATAGGGTGGCCTCATTCAAGCTGCGCAAGTTTGGTGAGGGATTCACCCACGAAAGAGCGGTCGCGTCGTACCAATCGCCGCGCTGCCAGCCTTGCATGGCCACCACCGTCAAAGGTGCGTGGATTCCCCGTTCGGCGTTGAACAGATTGGCCAGTTCGCCCAATGTCATGGCATGGCGCACCGGCAGCGGGAAATAACCTTTGAAGCTGCCCGGCGGATGGGCCACCAACGGTCCCTGCACAAATGAGCCGGTGATGGGGTTGGGGCGATCGAGCACAAAAACCTCGATTCCGGCTTGCGCCGCCGCTTCCAAGAAGTAACCCATAGTGGCTTCGTAGCTGAAGAAGGGCGCGCCGGCGTCCTGCAGATCGATCACCACGGCATCGAGTTGCTTCAGAACCTCGCGCGGCGGACGGCGCTGCGCATCGGTAGCGCCATAGACGCTGTAGATGGGAACGCCGGTCGCGGCGTCGCGCGCGTTGGCGATCTCCGTGGTGTCGAGCGTCCCCGTCGCGCCGTGCTCGGGACTGAAGATCGCGGCCAGCGAGACACCCGGGGCCCGCGCCAGCACGTCGATGGTGCGGCGGCCCTGGGAGTCCACGCCAGTCTGGTTCGTCAGCAGGCCAATGCGCGTCGTGCCCCGCCCGTGACGCAGCGGATCGAAGCCTTGCGATTCCAACACGTCAATGCCGGTGAGTACCGTGCCATTACGATCCTGCAAGCGGCGCGCGCCCGCCATGGTCTCGTTGTAACCGGTGATCGCCGCCCAGTGCTGTTCATCTTTCTTGCTGGCGTGAAGGTCCAATCCGGCCGCGACGGCACTGGCCACGCGTGTGCGCAGGGAAACCATGGCATGGTTGCTTCCGCTGGGATGGATCGCATTCGAGAGCAAAATGATGTAGGTCTGAGTGACAGGATCGATCCAGATCGAAGTCCCGGTGAAGCCGGTGTGGCCGTACGACCCGACCGGCAACAGCTCACCACGGTTGGTGGAGAACGGAGAATCGATGTCCCACCCCAGCCCGCGCAGCACCGTGGAGTCAGCCGGTTGCTGGGGCGTGGTCATCTTGTCGATGGACGCCGGCGAGAGCAGACGGCTGTCGTGGTCGAGCATCGCCTGCGCGAAGCGCGCCAGATCGTCGGAGGTGGAGAACATGCCGGCGTGCCCAGCAACTCCGCCCATGCGCCGCGCGCTGGGATCATCGACCACACCGCGCAGCAGACTGCCATGCTCGTTATTTTCCGTGGGCGCGATCCGCGGATGCCAATCCTCCGGGGGATTGAAGCGGGTGGTGACCATCGTCAGAGGAGCGAAGATGTGCTCGGTTGCGTAGCGGTCGAGCGGCATGCCGGAGACGCGCGCCACCAGCTCGCCCAGCACGATGTAATTGACGTCGCTGTAGAGGAATCCTGAGCCTGGAGGGATCGCCGGGGGAGTGTCGTAGGCAAGCTGCAGCGCCTGCTCGCGGCCGTTCCAGGGCGACTTCAGATCGAGGTCGGGGGGGAGTCCGGAGAAATGCGTAAGCAACTGCCGGACGGTGATCTCCTGCTTGCCGTTGCGGGCAAACTCAGGAAGATAGCGCGCGACAGGATCGTTCAGGCGCACCTGGCCGCGTTCCACCAGGCGCATCACACAGGTCGCGGTGAAGGGCTTGGTCAGCGATGCGATATCGAAGATGGTGTCCAGCGTCATCGGCTCGGGGCGCGGTTCAAGCACTCTTAGCCCAAAAGCACGGAGATGAACAATCTTGCCCGCGTGTCCTACCAGCAGCACCGCGCCGGGAATCTGGTGTTCGGCAATGGCTTGCTGGATGGCGGCATCGGCGGCGGAAAATGGGTCTTCCGGCTGCGCCGCCGATGGTGGGCAGAGAGCTGCCGCCAGAATCAGAAACCGTGCAGATGATTTGAAGTGGATCACGGGTTGCCAGTATGCATCAGATAAACAGAGCGTGGGAAGGTTCGAACCTGGAGCTCCCATTGGAGAACTAGCTAACGTTGACCCTCCGCCCGCCCCTGTCTTAGCCTCTCTTGGTGGACAAGTAAGGAGGCTTCTCATGCTGGCTGCGCAACGGCTCGTTCGGCTGATCGAGACCCATTCCGATGGCTTGGCGGCGGCTCTTCTGGAAAGGACTCAGCAATCGGAGAAGACCAGAAACTACATCGACAAGGTCCCGCCCGATGACCTGCGGCAGCGAGTCTACGAGATCTATCACCACCTTGGGCAGTGGTTGATTAGCAAGAAGGAGTCCGAAGTCGAGCAGCGCTACCTGGAGATCGGCGCTCTGCGGTGCCGCCAGGGCGTACTGCTCAGCCAGCTCATCTGGGCCATCCTGCTGGTGAAGGACAATCTGTTCGACTTCCTCAACCGCGAAGCCGCCATCGAGCGGCCCAGCGAGGTCTTCGGCGAGTTGGAGATGCTGCAACTCCTCGACCAGTTCTTCGAGTGGGCAGTCTACTACGCCGCCGTCGGCTACGAGCGCTCCCGCCAGAACGCTGTTGGAGACGGGCGTTCTACGCTGGGGGGAGGCAAGGGCTGCTGACAGCGGATAATAAATTACCATCGGCGCCCTTGGCCGTCTTTGCAAGGGGGCCCGAACATTCCATGCCCTGCGCCACCGGCCAACTCGATATCCTGATCAAGCAAGCCTGCGCTGAAGCCGGCTTCGACCTCGCGGGCATTGCCCCGGCGCGGCTCGAAAAGTCGCGCGAACTGCAGTTCTTCCCAGACTGGATTGCCCGTGGCCATGCGGGCGAGATGGACTACCTGAAGGCACGCGACGATCAAGGACGCCTCAAGCGCGCCTCGCTCGAGCCCGTCGCTCCCTGGGCACGCTCGGTCATTGTCTGCGGGCTGAACTACAACACCGCGCAGCCTTGTACGGCGGAATGCGGGGATCCACAACGCGGATGGGTCTCACGCTATGCCTGGGGCGCGGCTGATTACCATCAAGTAGTCATGGAACGGTTGCGACGCGTAGAAGCCCGGCTGCGCCAGCATGCCGCCGATCCGACCCTTGAAACTCGCTGCTACGTTGACACCGGCCCCATAGTCGAGCGCGTCTTTGCCGCCTACGCCGGCATAGGCTGGATTGGGAAGAATACTTGCCTGATCAATCAGCGCACGGGCTCCTGGCTGTTCCTGGGCGTGATTCTGACCTCGCTTGAACTCACGCCGGATCTGCCTGCCCCGGACCGCTGCGGCTCCTGCACCCGTTGCCTCGATGCCTGTCCTACCCAGGCATTCGTTGGTCCCCATGAGTTGGACGCCACGCGCTGCATCTCGTATCTCACCATCGAGAAGCGTGGGACTATCACGGAAGAGCTGCGCGCAGGCATGGGAACCCACGTCTTCGGCTGCGACATCTGCCAGGACGTTTGCCCTTGGAATCGCAAAGCGCCGGCATCTTCGATCGCGGAATTCCAACCACTTCCGCAGCGCTTCAATCCCGCGCTGGCCTGGCTGGCTAATCTCTCTGAAGATGAGTTCCGCTCCGCCTTCCGCGGCTCTCCGATCCGGCGCGCTAAGCGCTCGGGATTGCGACGCAACGCGGTGGTGGCCATGGGCAACAGCGGCGAGAGTGGGTTCGTGCCGCTGCTGAAGCAGTTAAGTCAGGATCCCGATCCGGTGGTGGCGGAACATGCAGATTGGGCGCTGAGAAGAAGTACCGAGTTGCGAGTACCGAGTACCGAGTGAGGGGGACGAGGAACTCGCTCCCGGATGTTGATCACTGATCACACATGAAAGCTGCTATGTAGCGGTGCCGAGGGGACGAGCAACGAATCCAAGCTGAGCCAAGCTTGGTACTCGGTACTCGCTACTCGCTACTCGGTACCAATAAAAAATCCCCTCCCAATCGCGCCGGGAGGGGTACTTGAGAAGCGGATCGGCGGGGGGAGTCCCTCGGTCCGCGATCAGCGATTACCTACACGCGGACTACGTTCGCCGCCTGGAAACCCTTGGGGCCCTTCAGCAGGTCGAACTCCACGGTCTCACCTTCGTTGAGCGTGCGGTATCCGTTCTCCTGGATGGCGGAGAAATGGACAAACACGTCCTCGCCGGTGGACCGTTGAATAAATCCATACCCTTTCGCGCCGTTAAACCACTTCACTGTACCCCTCTCTCTCACGAAGCAGCTCCTTTCGCCTCAGCTCTGTTATGGAACTCTTTCCGCCGACCGCGCGGACCGGCGCCTGGGTTGCCCATAATGCGTGATCAACGAGGTCTGACGGGAAGAGAAGGGGTTGCTGCTTTGCCTTCCAGCTTGCGCGCAACGAAAACGGGCTGCAAGGAGACGAGGTGGTCTGCATCCATCCACGCGCCGCCTTCAGCAACCCGGATCTGCCGGCGTAAACTTCAACTGCGAAGTACAAGACAATCAACCCAAAGTGCTGCTGCTATCGAACTGGGTTCCCTTTGCGGGAATGTCCCGAGGGCAATGATATTCAGGAACTTACGCTCTTGGCAAGAGATAACCTCGACCCGGTATCGTTTTGGGCGACGCCTGGGTTAGCCGGGATGGTTATCTGCGATTCTGGATTGAAATGCCCTGAAATTGGTGCAGCAGGGCCAGCCGGGCTCCACCGCCTGCTGATACGATTGAGATCTTATGCCCAGCGATCGCGCCGAGGTAGTTTCCTCTCCGCAGAATAAGGTCGGCACGATCGCGCCGGCACGTCCGGTGTCCTTCGCCAAGCGCCTGGTGCTGACGGCGGGATACCTGATGCGCACCGACGTCCACACCTTCGCCTTTTCTGTGGCCGCCAACGCCATTCTTTCGTTCTTCCCCTTCATGGTCCTGCTGATGACCCTGATCCGCCGGGTCTTCCATTCCAAGCCCATGTACGAAGTGGTGATTGCTCTGCTGCGCGACTACCTTCCTGCCGGCCAGGAATTCATCGTCCGCAATCTCACTGCGCTGATCGATGCCCGGCAGCGCGCGGCTATCGCTTCGCTGGTGATTCTGCTCATCACCTCTACCGGCGTCTTTCTGCCGCTGGAAGTAGCCCTCAACCGAATCTGGGGCTTTGCCAACAACCGCAGCTATCTGGGAAACCTTCTGGTGTCGCTGGGGCTGGCCCTAAGCTGTGGCTGCCTGGCGCTGCTCTCCATCGGTCTCAGCGCCGGGCATCGCTCGTTGCTGATGTGGCTGACCCACGGACAAGTCATCCTGCCGGTACGCATCTCGACCTTCGTGATCATGAAGGTCTGCGCCCTGGTCACCACGATCGTGATCTTCTTCCTTATTTACTGGGTGCTGCCTAACGGCAAAACCCCCGCGGGCGCGGTGCTGCCGGCGGCCATCGTCGTGGGACTGGTCTGGGAAGCCGCGAAGTATCTTTATATCTGGTTGCTGCCGCGGCTGAACTTCGCCGAGGTCTATGGCCCGTTCTCCATCTCGGTGACGCTGATGTTCTGGGCGTTTATCTCGGGACTCTTGCTGCTGGGCGGGGCGCATCTTTCAGCGGCCAACCGTGCATGAGATTTCAGTCTTGCCTAGCGGGACTTGCGCTCCGCGGCTGGGCCTGGCAAGGCATCCCCCGCACTCGCCGGACTGCTAATATTGAGGGGGTAAATTACGGCTGCTGCAACGGAGAGCCGAATTTCGCCATCTAACCTGGAGATTCCTGAAAATTCCTCTATGCGCCACCTGAAAACGCTGCTCCCCGTTCTCGCTCTGGTGCTGTTCAACTTGCCGGCAGTCGCCCAGAAGGGCGAAGGCGCGCTCGACTCGGCGCCGCCCACTGGCATCTCTCCGCAGGAGATCATCCAGCGCTTCGCCGCCAAGGAAGCTCAGTTCAAGGAAGCGCGCGACAACTACACCTATCGCCAGTCGATCAAGATCGAGACTCCGGAAGATGGCGGCCGCTTCGAGCAGACCTGGGATGTGCTGTTCGACGATCAGGGCCGCCGCGTCGAGAACGTGGTCTTTGCCCCGCAGAGCTCGCTGCAACTGGTATCCATGTCGCGCGAGGACTTTGAAGACATTCGCAACGTGCTGCCGTTCGTGCTTACCAGCGCCGAGATTCCGCTCTACGACGTCAACTATGCCGGCCGGCAACAGGAGGACGAACTGACCACCTACGTCTTCGACGTGCATCCCAAGCAGATCCAGCCGGGGAAGCGTTACTTCGATGGCCGCCTTTGGGTGGACGACCACGATTTCCAGATCGTCAAGACCAAGGGCCGCACCGTGCCCGAATTTCGCGCCGGCGGCGCCAAGGGGACC
The DNA here is from genome assembly GCA_963733935.1 of uncultured Acidobacteriota bacterium. Classification (GTDB taxonomy): domain Bacteria; phylum Acidobacteriota; class Terriglobia; order Terriglobales; family Acidobacteriaceae; genus JAHFUA01. The sequence goes on along the minus strand of CAVTEQ010000015.1, from coordinate 111,376 downwards.
AAGAAAGTCAAAGCCGGACAGGAGAATCTGTTCCCCGCGTTTACTACCTGGCGGGAGCAGGTAGATGGCCAGTACTGGTTTCCCACCTACACCCGCGCCGACGACACGCTGCACTTTTCGACCGGCGATGTGCGCATCCGCGAGACCATCAAGTACGAGAACTACAAGCGCTTCGGCTCCAAGGTGCGCATCACCTACGAAGGGCAGGAACTGCCCAAGGCGCCTCCACAGGACAAAGGCGGACAGAATGGACAGCCGCCGCCAAAATGAGTACCGAGTTGCGAGTACCGAGTACCGAGTTAAAAAAGCGAAGCAATGAGCTTCGCACGGGATAGGCAAATAGGCATAGCGGAACACCTGAAAGCGAGTTGCTGCTCCTACTCGGTACTCGCAACTCGCAACTCGGTACTCGGTACTCTCCTACGCCGCCGGGACCAGCGCGCGCTGGGCGGCTTGCTGGATGAAGCGCTTCATCACCGTTGCCCACATGACTTTCTTGCGCATGGCGCTATCGGGCACGCCGCGTCCCTGGGCGAACATTCCCAGCAGGGCCTTCATCTTCATTACCCGCACCATGGCCTCTTGCTCCGGTTCCAGGCCATAGCCTCCCAGGAACAGTTCCTGCACCTGGGTGGAGAGGTTGCGATTGCAGAAGGGATACTTCTCCAGCGCTTCCACCGCGGCCAGGAACATGGCTACATCGTGGAACGATCTGCCATGGGCCACCATGCGGCCGTAGTCACAGATCCCGACGCTCTGCTCGCCGACAATCACGTTCAAAGGAGTGAAATCGTTCAGCACCGCGGAGCAGGGCAAGGTCTTGTGGGTGTGCGCCAGCGATGCGCGTGCGCCGGAAAGAATGGTGCGAATAGCCGCTTCGTCCAGGCCTTGCCCGCGACACTTCTCGCACAGTTGCTCTAACTCAGACAAAAGCTCGTCGGCATCGAAGGCTGCGGGCATCTCCGCCGTGGCGCGATGGAAGCCGCGCAACCACTCCCCGGATTTCTCCGCCGCCACCGCCAGCGTTCCGCGATCGGCATAGCCCGGCAGCAGTGCCGCCTTCATGATGAGGGACTGCAAGGGCAGGCCGTTGAATCTCTCCGCCACCACTGCCCCCTGCTCGGTGAAGTCGCCCAGAGGACGCGGCACGCCTTCCAGCTTCCGCTTCTGAAAAATGTGGTAGACGAGCGTCAGGTTTGCGGCTTCATTGCGAGCCCGCTCGCGCACTCCCTGCGTGCCACACTTGGTCGGACGATACACTTTGGACGCCAGGCGTTCGTTGCCATCGGCGAAATCCAGCACGATGTCGTAGATGTAGTGGTCGTTCTTGGGGGTGTGGCCGACGATTCTCACATTGCGCAACTCACCGCGCTGGGGATAGTGGTCTCGTCCCGAACGCCGCAATTCCGCGACGATCTGCTCCATTACGTTTTCTGCCATTTTTATTCTGCTCTCTTTGGGTTCTACTTGCAGGGTGGCGCAGCGGATGGGATTTGCAGTTACCCTGCCATGTTGCCGCCGCTATCATGCTGAAAACACGCCGTCAGGAATACGCCAACCCGGCGGCAGGCACGAACCGGCTAATCGTGGGAATGGCGATGCCTAAGGTTGGCAGGAGAAGGCTGGTGGCCGCCCTTAGTTTTCAGCGCTCCGTTTTTAGCATCGGCTGGAGTGCTAACAAAAAAGCGTGCCAAGCAATTGCTCGCCTGGCACGCAAAATCGGTGCGTTAAAAATACAGGTCTAAAGCTCAGTGGCCCGGTACGCTGCTGCTGCAAGTGCCCTTGCCGCTTCCAAGATAGAGCGTAAACGAGCAAGCCTGCTGCAGGAAGGTGAATTCGGCAGCGCTGAGCGGTGACCCTATGTTGAACGTCTCCGTCACGAACGTCCTCCCACCGGACACTTGCAAGTGCGTGGAAAACACACTCGCATCGGCCAAAACTCCTGTAACGGCCGTTGGGCTGCAGCCTCCGGCCGGCACAGTAGTGGTAAGGATCTTGAACACGCCCGCCGCGGGAACCACCGAAGTGAGCGGGTTCGCGGTTAACTGAGTGCCGACTGCGGCCGAATCAAGTTCGTCTGGGGTGATTCTCTCGGCGCAGCAGGCGATCATCTCCTGGTTGTTGTCGAACACATAGATGTTGGCGCAGATGTCGCCAACGGCCGGGCTAGTGAGCGGCGTGCCGAGTGTACCGGTATTGATGATCCGGACCACTTGGTCAGCCGCGCCCGAAGCCGGACCAGGGTTGTTGGCGTAGTAGCCGACGTAGTAGCCAAAGGGATCAGCCTGTGCCAATGCCAGACCCGGCACCAGCAACAGCAGCCCCAAACACACGAGTAACTTCTTCATTTAGGGATCCTCCTTGAATGTATAGCCGCCGGCGCGGGGAGAGCTCGGCGCGTTACCGGAGCTTGCACCTTGAAGTGTGCGATGGCAAGTCTCCGGACATGCTAACCAGAGTTGCTAGTCGGCTGTAGTAGTCCTCGGGCTTAGCCGTCCGGGCTAGTAAAACAGGTACTTCCGCCACTTGGCGTCGGAGCAGGGTGGCGCTGAGTGCTCCATAAAAAAACGCGTGCCAGGCAGTTGCCCGCCTGGCACACGAAAGCAATACTGCAGGAATAATACGGACTCAGTGGCCTGGCACGCTGCTGCTGCAGGTACCCTTGCCGCTGCCCAGATACAGCGTGAACGAGCAAGCCTGCTGCAGGAAGAAAGCCTCGGCGGGGCTGAGAAGCGACCCTGCCGATTGCGTTTCGGTTACGAAGGTCCTCCCACCAGTGACCTGCAGGTGAGTTGCCGTCACGCTGGAGTCGGCGGCACCTGGAAGGTTGGTTGGGTTGCAGCCTCCCGGCAGCACAACTGTAGTGATGATCTTCACCACTCCCGAGGCGGGAACCACCGAGGTCAGCGGGTTGGCAGTCAACTGAGCGCCGACCGCCGCCGAATCCAGCTCGTCCGGCGTAATCTGCTCGGCGCAGCAGGCGACCATCTCCTGGTTGTTGTCGAAGACGTAAATGTTGGCGCAGATGTCGCCCACCGGGCTGGTGAGCGGCGTGCCGAGTGTACCGGTATTGATGATCCGGATCACCTGGTCAGGCGCGCCCGAAGCCGGACCAGGGTTGTTGGCGAAGTATTCGACGTGGTAAAACGACGTGCCCTGTGCCAGCGCCAGACCCGGCACCAGCAACAGCAGCCCCAAACACACGAGAAGCTTCTTCATTTAGGGATCCTCCTTGAATGGACAGCCGCCGGCGCGGGGAGAGCTCGGCGCGTTACCGGAGCTTGCACCCGGAAATGGGCAATCGCAAGTCTCCCGACATGCTAACCAGAGGCGCTAGCCCGCTGCAGTAGCCCTCAGGATTAACCGCCGGGGTTAGTAAAATTAGTAGAAGAGGTACTTCCGCCACTTGGCGTCGGAGCGCCCGATCAGGCGCATGATGTGGCGGCTGGTGTGGAGATTGAACGCCCGCGGCTCACGCAGCAGCTTCATGCCGGCTTCGCCCAGCAGGCGGTCGCCCTTCTGGCGGTTGCAGGCATGGCAGCACGCCACCAGGTTCTCCCAGGTGGAAAGGCCGCCGCGGGAGCGCGGCACCACGTGATCGAGCGTCAACTCGCTGGAGGGCAGAACCTCGCCGCAGTACTGGCAACTGTTGCGGTCGCGCAGCAGCAGGTTCTTGCGCGAGAGAGCGCGGGTCTGGTGGGGAATGCGGCGGTATTCCAGCAGCCGGATCACCGAGGGCAGGCGGATCGCCAGACGTGCCGAGTGCAGATAGTGTCCATTCTCCTCCTCGGTCATGGCCACGCCCTTGAGCACCAGCACGATGGCGCGCCGCGCCGCGCACACGTTGATGGGCTCGTAGGAAGCGTTCAGCACCAGCACGGGAGCGTGCATCGGGTTGTGACCATTGCCGGCTTCGTGCAGAGCCACCGGCTGCAAGCCGCCCATGCGTCCCGGGTTGAGTTCGTGCCTATGCATATGCCTTGAGAGCCCTTGGTTCGTCGGCCTCTTCCGTGATTGCCCAAGTTGCTTCCGCCTTGAGCACCCGCGCCACCGTGGCCACGAAGACGCGATCCGCCCCGGCTCTTCGCAGAACTCGCGCGCACTCGCTTACCGTTGCTCCAGTGGTGAAGACGTCATCCACCAGGAGCACGTCTTGGCCTTCGATCTTCGCGGCCTGGGACACCACAAAAGCGCCACGCACGTTCTGCTGCCTCTGATGGTCGCTTAGCCCGGTCTGGCTGTCGGTGGCATGCCGGCGCTGCAGCACGCCCGCAGCCAGCACGAACCCGCTGCGGTTCAGGTTCTTCAACGCTGCGCGCGCAATCTCTTCCGCCTGGTTGAAGCCGCGCTGGCGCAGCTTGCCGCTGTGCAGCGGTACCGGGACAACGACTGCCGATAGCAGCTCGCTGCCGAAGCCTTCGACAACCTCTGCCAGCATTCGTCCCAGCACGCCTGCCGCAGGACGCACCCGGTCATATTTCAAAAGGTGGATCAGCTCGCGCAGGCCGCCGTCGTAGCTGCCATAAGCCATAGCCCGGGTGAATGTCGGCGGACTCGTGCGGCACTCGCCGCAGAGTGCATCGCCATGAGGCGTGGAGATCCGTTCTCCGCAGAGGGAACACAGACGCCCGCGAATGGGCTCCATCGCATTCAGACAAGCATCACAAACAGGAAGGCGCGAGATGCTGGTCAGGGGAGCCTGGCAAAGCTGGCAATCGGCGGGCAACAGCGCGGCAAACAAACTCTGCGCAGCCGCGTTCAACAGCGACCCTACACGCCCGCTGCGCGCGTCGGTGGTAGATTCCTGGCCCCTGGCCCGGCTTAGGTCACTACTGCTGAAGACGGCTCTCCTCGTCCAGTGTGCCCGGTCGAACTACCGGGAACACCAGCAACCTGCTTAAGTATAACGAGGTAGGAACCCGGGAAGCAATGCGCCGTCTGGAGGTATTGAAGGATAAAAATCCGGTCTGGTCGGCGAGTTACCCCTAAACCAACTCGTAGCCAGTCGATTTCCTTGTAAAATCAGCCAGCCGCTAGCGCCTTTGGCACACATCTTACAATTCGTGAAATCGAGGAGTTCATGAGCCCTCAAACCACGGCTCCCCCGAAGGAAGCCCCCAAGAAATTTCAACCCTTCGTCCCGCCGCAGATGCAGATGAAGGAGTTCACGCTGCGAGCCGTCCTTATTGGACTGCCCCTGACGGCGATTCTGGGCTTTGCCAATGCCTATCTGGGCTTGAAGGCGGGAATGACCATTGCCGCCACTTATCCCGCGGCTGTAATCGGGATGTCGCTCCTGCGGCTGTTTAAGGGCTCCATATTGGAGGAGAACATCACCCGCACCATCGGCTCGATTGGCGAATCGGTGGCGGCGGGCGCGGTGTTCACCATTCCGGCGTTCGTGCTGGCGGGAGTCTGGCCGGCATTTGACATGGAACACGCCTACTGGCCGTCGGTGGCGCTGATGGCGGTGGGCGGAACGCTTGGCATCCTGTTCGTGACCCTGCTGCGCCGTGTGATGGTCGAAGACCCCGAGCTGCCGTACCCGGAATCGGTCGCCGCGTCTGAAATTCACAAGGCCGGACAGCAAGGAGCGCGCGCCGCCAAAATCCTGTTCGCCAACATGGGATTCGGCGCCGTCATGTACTTCCTCTCGCAGATCAATCTGTTCTGGTACACGCGCACCGTGCTGGTGCAGATTCCGGCCATGGTCCGCGGCCTGCGCATCGGACGCAGCGCCAGCGCGCCCATGGTCGCGACCGGCGGCCTGACTACCTTCACCAGCCCGGCCATCAGCCCGGCTTATCTCGGAGTCGGCTACATCATCGGGCCTCGCCTGGCTGCGCTCAACTTCGCCGGCGGAGTGCTGGCCTGGGGACTGCTCGTTCCGCTTCTCGTGTACTTCCTCGGCCCCGGCATCCAGGCCAATCTTCCGCCCGGAACCACCATGAACTGGAGCGGGCTGGCCTTCAGCATGTGGTATTCGATCGTGCGGCCCATCGCCGTAGGCGGGATGCTGGTGGGCGCCGGCTTCACCCTGTTTCGCATGCGCGCCCAGCTCGGGGCCGGCATGAAGCGCGCTATCCACGACCTCAAGAAATCCGCCACCGCGCATCAGGCCGTCACCGACCGCACCGAGCGCGACCTCAACGCGAAATTCGTCTTCGGCGGCGTGGCGGCAATGTTCCTGTGCATGATCGCGCTCTATTTTTACTTCTCGGGCACGCTGCCTGGGGCGTTGGTCGCAGCCATCGTGATGATCATCCTGGGATTCTTCTTCGCCGCGGTCTCCGGCAACCTGTGCGGGATGATCGGCTCCTCGAACAATCCGGTTTCCGGCCTGACGCTGTGCACGCTGGTGGTGTCCGCGCTGTTGATGGTAGCGATGGGCGTCAAAGGGCCGAGCGGCGTGGCCGCCGTACTTGGCGTGGCCGCGGTGGTGTGCGTCTCGTCGGCGGTTGCCGGAGAAATGTTGCAGGATTTGAAAGTCGGCCACATCCTCGGCGGAACGCCGGCCAAGATGCAGATCGGCGACCTGCTCGGCATCGTGGTGGCCAGCCTGGTGCTGTTCTTCCCGCTCATGATGCTGCACAAGGCCTACACCTTCGGCAGCGCCGCGTTGTCGGCGCCGCAAGCCGGCCTGATGGCCATGCTGGCGCAGGGCATCGTCGGCGGCAATATGGCGTGGCCGCTGGTGGTGGTCGGCATCTTTCTGGGATTCGCGGCCATCCTGGTGCAGGTGCGCAGCCCCATGCTGTTCGCCGTCGGCATGTACCTGCCGCTGGAGACGACTTTCGCCATCTTCCTCGGCGGAGTCATTCGCTGGATTACTGATTCGCTCCGCGACCGCCGCGGCTTGAACGACGCGCAGAAAGCCCGCGTGGACAATGCCGGCGTGCTCACCGCCTCCGGCCTGATCGCCGGCGAGGCGCTGTGCGGCATCGTGATCGCGGCCATCATCGCGCAGAAACTATCGCACGGCGGCGCCGCCCAGTTGTTCCAGCTTACGCCGGGAAATGCCTGGATCTCCGGCCTGGTCGGGCTGGCTGCGCTGATCGCGGTCATGGTCAAATTGCCGCTCGCCAGCGCCGGCAGTCCCGACGAACCCGCGCCGCCGACAGCGATCATGTGACCGAGTAACACCTACCACGGAGACACGGAGACACCGAGGAAAGAAACCTGCATTTCTCCGTGTCTCAGTGTCTCCGTGGTAGGTTTGTTGGCGGTGAGCATTGCCGACAATCTCGCCCGCGTTCGCCAGCGCATCGCCGATGCTGCCCACCGCGCCGGCCGCCGCCCGGAAGATGTCGCGCTGATGGCGGTGACGAAGACCTTCCCGCCCGCGACCATCCGCGAAGCTCATGCTGCCGGCCATCGGCTGTTCGGAGAAAACCGCGTGCAGGAGTTCGCGGAGAAGGCGCCCCAGCTTGCCGATCTGCAAGGGATCGAGTTTCATCTGATCGGCCACTTGCAATCCAACAAGGCCGCCAAGGCCGCGCAGATCTTCACGGGTGTCGATTCCGTGGACTCGCTTCACCTGGCCGAGAAGCTCAATGCGGCCACTGAAAAGATCGGCAAGCGTTTGCTCGTTTTGATCGAGATCAACGTTGGAGGCGAGTCCGCCAAGAGCGGCCTGGCGCCGGATTCGCCCGAACTCGGAAAGCTGCTTGCTTCGGGCCCGAGGCTCGAGCATCTCGATTTCCGCGGCCTGATGACCATCCCGCCGTTCACGGAAGATCCCGAAGCGGCACGGCCGTATTTCCGCTTGCTGCGCGAATTGGGCGATCAGATTGCCGCTCGCCATTTGCCCGCAGTGTGCATAGACATACTCTCCATGGGCATGTCGCACGATTTCGAAATCGCCATCGAGGAAGGCTCAACCTGCGTGCGCGTGGGCACGGCGATTTTCGGCCCAAGGCCGCCGAAGTGATTGCCATCCGCGACACGCCCAACGGTGTGACCTTCGCCATCCGCGTACAGCCGCGCGCCCGTAAAAACGCCGTCCTGGGCGAAATCGGCGATGCGCTCAAGATTTCCTTGACCGCGCCTCCAGTCGAGGGCCGCGCCAACGATGCCTGCATCGAGTTTCTGGCAGGATTTTTGAAAGTGCCGCGTTCCTCCATTACCATAGCCGCCGGCGAAACCAGCCGAAACAAAGTGATTCGCATCGCCGGCCTCACGGCGACCGAAGTTGCAGACCGATTGCGGACCAGGAGAACATCTTGAGCTTGGCCGAGCGCTTGCGCGAGATACGGACCGGCTTCGAGCGTCCCTTCTGGGTCGCCAACAGCAGCGAGATTTTCGAGCGCCTCTCGTACTACGCGGTGTTCGCCGCTCTTGCCCGCTACCTGCACGAGGCGTTGAAATTTCCTACCGCGGAAGCAGCCAGTCTCAGCGGCATTTTTGGCGGGGCCGTGTGGGTGATGGCCATCTTTGGCGGCGCACTCGCCGACCGCATTGGTTTTCGCCGCGCGCTTTCGCTGGCGTACTTCATCCTGAGCTGCTCTTATTTTCTGATCGGCTCCATCGGAGCGTCGTGGCTCGCGCCGGTGCGCAGCGCAGTTCCCCTCGGGCTGATGGTTGGCGTCATCCTCTTTCTTCCCGCTCTCGGAGTGGCGCTGGTGAAGCCGAGCGTGGTTGGCACCACAGCGCGCTCGTCCCACGAGAACGTGCGCTCCCTCGGATACTCGATCTACTACACCATGGTCAACATCGGTAGCACCCTGGGGCCGTTTCTCGCCGGCTGGGTGCACCAGCGGATGCGCGTAGAGAACGTCTTCCGCCTGGCCGCGGTCAGCGTTTTCCTGATGTTCATCGCCGTGCTTATCTTCTTCCGCGAGCCTCGCCGCTCCGGCGAACCGCAAGCCACGAGCCTCGGCCAAGTCGCGCGCAACTTCCTCACCGTCCTCGGCAATGTGCGCTTCGTGGCCTTCCTGCTGATCTTCGTCGGTTATTGGATCGTCTTCTGGCAGCAGTACCTGATTTTGCCGATCTATATCCATGACTACGTGGATGCCCGGGCGAACACGGAGATGATCCTCATCGCCGATCCTTTGATTGTGATTACGCTGACGGTAGCGGTGAATGCTCTCACCCGCAAGATCCCGTCTTTCCGCGCGATCACGCTGGGAACGCTGGTGACCGCGGTGGCGTGGCTCATCATCGCCGCGCGCCCCAGCGTGGTGACCGCCGTTCTGGCCCTGGTTGGTGTGGCACTGGGCGAGATCATCCAGTCGCCGCGCTATTACGAGTACATCTCCCGCCTGGCGCCCGCCGGACAGCAGGGCACCTACATGGGCTTTGCCTTCCTGCCCATCGGCATCGGTTCCATCATTGGCGGATGGTTCGCGGGACTGCTGCTCCATCACTTCGGCGAGGTGCAGCACCAGCCGCAGAGAATCTGGTGGGTCGTAACCGGCGTCGGCGTGGCCACCGCGCTGCTGCTGTGGATTTACGACCGGATTGTCGAACCGGCGAAGTCGGCAGCAACCGGACGCATCGGCCTAGTATGCCTAATCGCACCAACTCCTGGGTCCGCCGCATCCGCGACGATCTGCGCCGCGGCGGCTCGCCTGAACACGCCAGGGGCGTGCAGTGGTTCTTCAAAGAAGAAGTCCGCTCGCACGGATGGTACACGGCTGCTCTGCGCCGCTTCGCGCGTCACACCAGCCGCGAGATCCAGGCAACCGACGGCATGGAAACTCTCTTGCGAGTGGCCGACAAACTCTTCACCGGCGAGGTACTCGAAGAAAAGAATTTCGCCGTGATGCTGCTGGAGAAGTCGGTCGGCCAATTCGGCGAGCGCGAGTTCACAATGTTCGAGAGCTGGCTGGACCGCGTCACCAGTTGGGCCGACCACGACGCTCTCGTGTACTACCTGATAGGACCCATGATCGTCGCCGAACCCAAGCGCGCCCGCTACTCTCTGCGCTGGACCAAGTCGCGGAATCGCTGGCGCAGGCGCGCGGCGGCCGTTTCTCTCGTCCATAGCGCGCGCCGGCAGATGTTGTTTCCGCAAATTGTCCGCGTATCCGAGGCGCTGCTCGCCGATCAGGATGACATGGTCCAGAAGGGCCTGGGATGGCTGCTGCGCGAAGCCGCCAAGGCCGACCGCAAAACGACCGTCCCTTATCTGCTTCGCATCCGCGACCGCGCCCCGCGCCTTGTGCTGCGGACTGCCTGCGAGACCCTACCACCCGGGGTGCGCCTGCGCCTGCTGCGCCGCAACGCCTAGAAAAAGAAATCCCAGCTCCGAGGCCTCTCCGTCCCCGGCGTCCCCTTTGTGTTTTTCACTTTGCGGTTATCGCCCGAACAATGGATAGTGGCTGGAAGCGCCCATGAAGAACAGCATGGGAAAAGAAACGAAGAAGTTGGCCCGCGACGCGATGAAGGCCTGGCGCATCATGCGGACGAGCTTCTCGGGCATGGGACCGGCCGCGGCGGTCTCCCGCGTCCAGGCGATGAGGCGTTTGTTGGCCCGCCACACGATGCCCCACACATTCAGCATCATGAACCAGCCCAGCCCTCCGCCCACCCCAATCGAGAGCACGCGATTGTTCTCAATCTGCGAATTCCACTCAAGGAAGATCACCGCCGCGGCGCAGAGGATCACCGCAAAAATCACGGCCAACACCGCTCCTTTATTCAGCGGGCCTTTGCCGGCCATGAGCACGCCTTGCTCGAGAACGAAAGCCAGCGTCCACACCAGGAAGAAGCTGCCGAAGACGCGGCCGGGGTTGTAGCCATGATTGTGGCCATCCAGAACTGTGATCCGCGACCAGAAGGCCAGCCCGGCCAGCACCGTTACCACCGCGCCCCAGCGAAACCACCACATCGCCAGCGATAGCAGCGGGGGATTCACCTTCGCCTTGGTGGGGGCGTCAATCTGCTTCTGCAGCGGCATGTTGACGAGATTGAAGAAATAGAGCAGCCCGATCCAGGTGATGGCCGCGGCGAAGTGGATCCACCGCAGGATGATCTCGTAGTTGCTGCCGAAGTCGCTGGGAGGATGGAAAGGGATGTTCAGGGCCAGGCTGACGAGCATCTTCTCTCCTTACGCCAGAGGATGGTTGCATGCAGTCGGGCGGCTGTCAACCAAACCGGAGACGGTCGCCGAGCAGCGAAATCGGACCGTTGTTGGGTTGCAAAACGATGAGTCCAGCCGTATCGTACCTGTGGGTCCCGCCCGGCGGTCGGCCGCCCTGCAAGCCAAGCACGCTTGCGGCAAACCGAGTCCCCCTCTTTTTGGACGGGCGCCACATTTTTAGCAGCCAGGGAGATCGGCGATGGATAAGCCGGCACAGAACATTCAAGATTCCTTCCTCAACAATGCCCGTAAGGACAAGAGCGCGATCACCATCTATCTGCTGAGCGGCGTGAAGCTCACGGGACGCATCCGCTCCTTCGACAAGTATTCCGTGGTGCTCGAGACCAACAACCAGGAGCAACTGATTTTCAAGCACGCCATCTCTACCCTGGTTACGCCGCGACCGGCGCATGCGGTGGAACGATCCGCTCACCTGGAGAGCAAGCCCGCCGCCGCGGGGCCGCAGGTTGTCTCCGGCGCTGCGGTCACTCCGTCCGGCACGGAGGGGTAGACGATCGGCGGTTCCCGCGCAAGCCGCCCCCAGGGCAGGGAAATACCTACGCCACAACGCCACGGCAAAGTCCGGTCGGTTGGAGACTCCGGCGCTTCTCGCGAAGAGAGGGAGCGCGTTTTCCTGGTTGGCCTCGATTACCGGCCGAAGCGCAAACCTTGGAAAGCGTCGAATCCGGTGAGCGTCCCCCGCATGGCGCGGGAGAGCAGCCTGGCTCGCGCCGATGAAGATGCCAGTGCGGAGTTCAGCGCCCAGGAGTCAATGGCGGAGCTGCGCGAGCTGGCCACCAGCGCCGGCGCCGAGGTGGCCGGAGACTTCATTCAATCGCGGGCGAAGCCCGATCCCGCAACCTTGATCGGGCGCGGCAAGCTGGAGGAGATTGCCGGGGCGGCGGCCTCCGCGCGCGCCGAGCTCATCATCTTCGACCACGATCTCTCGCCGTCCCAGCAGCGCAATATCGAAGACGCGGCCGGGGTGCGGGTCATCGACCGCACCCAGCTCATCCTGGACATCTTCGCGCGCCACGCCCGCACCCGCGAAGGGCAGTTGCAGGTGGAGCTGGCGCAACTGGAATACTTGCTGCCGCGTCTGACCGGGCGGGGCATCGCGATGTCGCAGATCACGGGCACGGCGGGCGGCGGCCGCGGACCCATCGGCACGCGCGGTCCGGGTGAAACCCAGCTCGAGACCGACCGCCGCAAGATTGCACGGCGTATCCGCTATATCCAGCAGCAGGTGGAAAACGTCCGCCGCACCCGGGCGCAGCAGCGACAGCGGCGCGAGTCTGTGCCGGTGGCAACCGTTGCCCTCGTCGGCTACACCAATGCCGGCAAATCGACGCTCTTCAATGCGCTCACGCAGGCCAGCGTGCTGGAATCGCCGCGCCTGTTCGCCACGCTCGACCCCACCATCCGCGCCGCACAGTTGCCGTCGCGGCGCAAGATCCTGCTCTCCGACACCGTAGGATTTATCCGCAACCTGCCGCACACCCTGGTGACCGCCTTCCGCGCGACGCTGGAAGAAGTGCAGCGCGCGGCGCTGCTTCTCGAAGTCTCGGATGTGACCAGCCCGGTTGTGGCGGAACAGAATGCGCAGGTCGAGAAGGTGCTGCGCGAGCTGGAATCGCAGGACAAGCCGCGGTTGCGGGTAATGAACAAGGTCGACTTGCTGCCGGCCGCGCGCCGGGACGCGCTCGAGGACGATGCCAAAACGGTGCATGTATCGGCAGCGAAGGGGATCGGGATTTCGACCTTGCTCGACCGGATCGACGGGATGCTGCAGGAAGATGCCCTCAGCCGCGTGAAGTTGCGGGTGCCGCAGCGGGAAGGGAAGGCGTTGTCGTTGCTTGAAGGCAGCGCGCGCGTGTTTTCACGCGAGTATCGGGACGGATTCGTCGACCTGGACGCGCAGGTTCCGCAGTCGGTGTTGAGGAAGGTGAAAGCGTTCGTGCGTGGGTAGCGAGGATTCGGTGAAGCGGGCGGCAGGCACCGGCGAAAACTGAGTACTGAGTACCGCGTACTGAGTACTGCCGCAAAAGCAAATGGGCCGGCTGCCAAGAAGCGGTGACTTTTCCTTGGCCTCCAGCCCATTCGATCCAGAATCGGATCGGAGGTATTTATATCGTAAACCTCCTGCGGGCAAAGTCAAGTCGGCCGAGGGTCGCTGTCCCAATTTTGCACTGGCCCGGCCAGAGGTACATTCTTGGGACCACAGCGATGCCTCCCTATGTTCGCTAACTGCATGAAAACTCGCGCCAATCCGGCCGCTCCCGCGTTGACACAAACTGACAGGGGATGGTAGTTTGATGGGTCCGACGCCATCGTAAACTTTCTGATTACCCAGGGGCTGATCGTAACGATTCCATGGATGAGATTCTTCGGCAGCTAGGCGAACTCCTGCTCGCGGCCATCCCCACGGTGGTGGTTTTCCTCATTCTGTTTTTCTCTTACAAGCTGATTGTGCACAACCGGCTGGCGGCGGTGCTGGATGAACGGCGGGCACGTACCGAAGGCGCGATAGGGAAGGCCAAGGCGGATATCGCCGCCGCGGAGGCGCGCACCGCCGAATACGAGCAGCGCCTGCGCGAGGCGCGCCTGGCCATCTTCAAGAAGCAGGAGGCGCGCCGCCAGCAATTAATGCAGGCTCGCGCCGAGGCGGCGGCCGAGGCCCGAGCCGCAGCGCAGGCACGCGTCAAGGCGGAGCGAGCTGCCTTCGCGCAAGACGTAGAGAAGGCCAAGTTGGGCCTGCAGAGCGAAAGCGAGGGCCTTGCCACGCAGATTATCCGCACCATTCTCAAGCCGGCGCTGGCAGCCGAGTCTCCGGTCGCAGGCGGCCGGCAGTCATGACGTTGCGGCGCGCTCCACGATTTTTGCTGGCACTGCTCCTCATCACACTTCTCAGTGGTGCGGCCCGCAGCCAGCAGCAGCCAGCTGCCGCAGAAGCATAAGCCGGAACAGCAGAAGACGCAGCAGGCGGCGCAGGGCACGGAAGCGGAAACCGGGCCGGAAGCGGAGCTGGACGAAGCATCCCGCGAGGCTGCTGGAGAAGATTCGACGGAAGAGTTCAAACACTCGGCCACGGTGCGCTGGCTGGCGCACCTCACCGGCTTGTCGCCCTTCGCGGCCTACTGGGTGTTCGTCGCGCTCAATTTCGCCATCATCGCGGTGCTGCTGGCGGTGATCCTGAAATCGAAGCTGCCAGCCGCGTTCCGTACGCGCACCGAAGGCATCCAGGAACAGATCGCGGAAAGCCGCAAGGCCAGCGAGGAAGCCCAGCGCCGGCTGAGCGACATCGAGAGCCGCCTGGCGAAGATCGATAGCGAGATCGCCGCCATGGCCTCGGCCGCCGAGGCTGAAGCACAAAAGGAAGCAGCGCGTATCCACGCCGCCGCCGAGGAAGACAAGCGCAAGATCGTGGAAACGGCGGAGCAGGAGATTGCTGCCGCGGCCCGCCAGGCACGAACCGAGCTGCGCGCTTATGTGAGCGAGTTGGCGGTGGCGCTGGCCGAGAAGCGCATCCAGATCAACGCCACGACCGACCAGGAGCTGGTGCGGGCGTTCGTCGATCAATTAGGAAAGAACGGCAAATAACGCATGTCCGTCTTCAGCCGATACGCGCGTGCCTTCGCCGATGTGGTGATCGAGAAAAAACTCGATCCCGCGCAAAGCGGAGGACGAGCTCGAGGCGTTCGTCAAGATCGTAGAGTCGGTGCCGGCGCTGCGCACGGTATGGGAAAACCCATCGGTCGAGGCGCGACAAAAGCGCGCGGTGCTGGATGAGATTATCGCCCGCATCGGCGCTTCGCGCCTGCTGCGCAACTTCATCGCCGTGCTGATCGATCACCGGCGGGTAGCGGCGTTGCCGGAGATCGCGCGCCAGTTCGAGCTCGACCTCAACGAGCGCCTGGGGATGGCCGACGCCGAGGTCACCAGCGCGCGTGAGCTGAGCGCTGCGGAGAAAAAGGCTCTGGAAGCGCGCGTCGGCGAACTCACCGGCAAGAAAGTCCGCGCTCGTTATGAAACTGACGCCAAGGTACTGGGCGGGGCGGTGGTGAAGGTTGGAAGCACGATCTACGACGGCTCGATCCGCGGGCAGTTGGAGAAGCTGAAGCAGGAGTTGGCGGCAGGATGAATGCTGTTGGCTAATTGGCATTCGGCTTTTGGCTCAGACAGGAGATGAGCGTAGCCAACAGCCAAGAGCCAAGAGCTAAGAGCTAAAGGCTGGTTCATTATGGCTGGCATCAAAGCAGACGAAATCACAAAAATCATTCGCGAGCAGATCGAGAACTACGAATCCAAGATCGCGGTCGACGAGGTGGGCACGGTCATCAGCCTGGGCGATGGCATCGCGCGCATCTACGGCATGGACAAAGTCATGTCCGGCGAGCTGATCGAGTTTCCGCACGACGTGGCGGGCATCGCCATGAACCTGGAAGAAGACCAGGTCGGCGCGGTGCTGCTGGGCGAGTACACCGAGATCAAGGAAGGCGACGAAGTGCGTCGCACCGGCCGCATCATGAGCGTGCCCGTGGGTGAAGCCATGGTGGGGCGCGTGGTGAACGCGCTGGGGCAGCCCATCGACGACAAGGGCCCCATCGCGACCGAGAAGTTCTACAACATCGAGCGCATCGCGCCGGGCGTCATCGACCGCCAGCCGGTGCGCGAGCCCATGGCCACCGGCCTGAAGGCCATCGACAGCATGATCCCCATCGGCCGCGGGCAGCGCGAGCTGATCATCGGCGACCGCCAGACCGGCAAGACCGCCGTTGCCATCGATGCCATCATCAACAACAAGGGCAACAACCTGATCTGTATTTACAACGCCATCGGGCAGAAGCGGTCGTCGATTGCGCAGGTGGTGAAGATCCTTACCGACTACGGCGCTATGGACTACACCATCGTGGTGGCGGCGTCGGCCTCGGAACCCGCGCCCATGCAGTACATCGCGCCCTACTCGGCATGCGCGATCGGTGAGTTCTTCCGCGACAACGGCGGGCACGCGCTCTGCGTCTACGACGATCTCTCCAAGCACGCGGCGTCGTATCGCGAAATCTCGCTGCTGCTGCGGCGGCCTCCGGGACGCGAGGCGTATCCAGGCGACGTCTTCTATCTGCACTCGCGCCTGCTGGAGCGCGCCTCGAAGATGAGCGACGCCAAGGGCGGGGGCTCGCTTACCGCGCTGCCCATCATCGAGACCCAGGCGGGCGACGTTTCGGCATACATTCCGACCAACGTAATCTCCATCACCGACGGGCAGATTTATCTCGAGACCGACCTGTTCAACAGCGGCATCCGCCCGGCGGTGAACGTGGGGTTGTCGGTGAGCCGCGTGGGCGGCAACGCGCAGATCAAGGCCATGCGGCAGGTGGCGGGCACGCTCAAGCTGGAACTGGCGCAATACCGCGAGCTGGCAGCCTTCGCGCAGTTCGGGAGCGACCTCGACAAGGCTACGCAGGCGCAACTCGCCCGCGGCCAGCGCCTGACCGAGCTGCTCAAGCAGGACCAGTATTCGCCGCTGCCGTTCTCCAAGCAGATCTTGATGATCTTCGCCGGCACCAACGGTTTTGTCGATGACCTGGGGGTCGAGGAGATCCGCGGCTTCGAAAAGGGGCTTTACGAGTACGCTGACACTATGAATCCCGGGCTGCTGGACGAGATCATGCAGAAGAAGACGCTTGATGACCCACTCAAGGCCGGGATGAAGAAGCTGATCGGCGAGTTCAAGGAGCGCTTCACGGCGGATAAGCAGCAGCCGGCGAAGGCGACAGCCTAAGGTGGCACTCGGTACTCGATACTCGGTACTCGGGACTCGGAAGAATGCCTAATATTCTCGACATCCGCCGCCGGATCCGCAGCGTGCGCAACACGCGGCAGATCACCAAGGCCATGAAGATGGTCTCGGCGGCGCGCCTGCGGCGGGCGCAGGAGCGCGCGCTGGCGGCGCGTCCCTTTGCGCGCATGCTCACCAACGTGCTGCAATCGCTGGTGACGCGCGCCGAAATCTACGATCCCGAGACGGGCGAGCCGCGGCATCCGCTGCTGGCGCGGCGCGAGGAGAACAACATCCTGATGCTGGTGGTCACCGGCGACCGCGGCCTGGCCGGCGCCTTCAACACCAACATCCTCAAGACCACGCTGAGTTTCCTGGCCGGCAAGCCGGGCAAGAATGTGGACATCGAGACCATCGGGCGCAAGGGCCGCGACTTTTTGAAGCGCCGCTACCCTTACTTGACGGAAAAGTCCTCCGGCGACGGGCGCACCGGGCCCGTCGAGATCGTGGGCGAGAAGATTGGCATCTTCGGCAAGCTCAGCCACGAGGACGCGCAGGAGATTGCCGAGCGCGTGATCGAGCGCTACACCAAGGGCGAAATCGATGCCGTGTACGTCGCGTTCAACGAGTTCAAGTCGGTGATCTCGCAGCGGCTGGTGGTCGAGCAAATCCTGCCGATCAAGGAGATCGGTCGGGAGGAGGTCCTGCTGGCCGAGGCGATGACGGACGAGCAGCGCAAGCGTGCTGGTGAAGCGGCGCGTACCGCCGGCGTGAGCACCGCCGAAGCCGAGACGCGCGAAATCGACAAGCGGGCAGCTCAGTTCGCCACCGCGCCGGTGGATTACATCTATGAGCAGTCGCCCGAAGAGCTGTTCAATGGTCTGCTGCCGAAGTATGTGGCGTTACAAATCTTCCGCGCGCTTTTGGAATCGATCGCGGCAGAGCACGCCGCCCGCATGACCGCGATGGATTCCGCGACCAACAATGCCAGTGACATGATTGACTCGCTGACGCTGGCGATGAACCGCGTCCGCCAGGCGAAGATTACCAAGGAGATCATCGAGGTGGTCAGTGGAGCGGCGGCGGCGCAGTGAGGGCAGATTTGTAATTGGTAATTTGTAATTTGGTAATTTCCGCGCGGTTCCTTGCCAGCGCCGAAGCGAGGCAAATTACGAATTACCAATTGCAAATTACAAATCCAGGTCGAGTGCCGGGAAATTGGGGCTTAGGACGGAATTCATATGCCTGAAAATGTTGGTCGTGTAATCCAAGTCGCCGGTCCTGCCGTGGACGTGCAGTTTGCCGAGACGGAGCTGCCTCCCATTTACGAAGCGATTCGCGTGGTGAGCGAAGGCTTCGAGGTGCCCCAGCCCGTCGATGTGATCCTGGAGGTGCAGCAGCACCTGGGCGAAGGCCGCGTGCGTTGCATCGCGATGCAGCCCACCGAAGGCATGGTGCGCGGCATGAAAGCCATCGACCAGGACGGACCCATCACCGTGCCCGTGGGGCGCTGCACCCTGGGCCGCGTGATCAACGTCATCGGCAAGCCGGTGGATGAACTGGGGCCGCTCCTGAACTGTGCCGGCCGGCATCCCATCCACCGCCTGGCGCCGGCCTTCGACGAGCAGTCCACCACGGCGGAAATGTTCGAGACCGGGGTGAAGGTCATCGACCTGATCCAGCCCTTCCTGAAGGGCGGCAAGATCGGGCTGTTCGGCGGCGCCGGCGTGGGCAAGACCGTCGTCATCATGGAGCTGATCAACAACGTTGCCAAGCAGCACGGCGGATTCTCCGTGTTCGCCGGCGTGGGCGAGCGCACCCGCGAGGGCAACGACCTGTGGCTGGAGATGACCGAGTCGGGCGTGATTAAGCCTGGCAAGCCCGAGGAATCGAAAGCGGCGCTGATCTACGGACAGATGACCGAGCCTCCGGGTGCGCGCCTGCGTGTCGCGCTCACGGCGCTGACCGTCGCCGAATACTTCCGCGACGTCGAGGGCACAGACACGCTGTTGTTCATCGACAACATCTTCCGCTTCACGCAGGCGGGCTCGGAAGTTTCGGCGCTGCTGGGGCGCATGCCTTCCGCCGTCGGCTACCAGCCGAACCTGGCCACCGAGATGGGCGAGCTGCAGGAGCGCATCACGTCCACAAGAAAAGGTTCGGTGACTTCGGTGCAGGCCATCTATGTGCCCGCCGACGACCTTACCGATCCTGCACCCGCAACCACGTTCGCGCACCTGGACGCAACCACGGTGCTCTCGCGTGCGCTGACCGAGATCGGTATCTATCCGGCGGTGGACCCCCTGGCTTCGACCTCGCGCATTCTCGACCCGCGCATCGTTGGCCAGGACCACTACGACGTCGCCCAGGGCGTGAAGAGGGTCTTGCAGCGCTACAAGGACCTGCAGGACATCATCGCCATTCTCGGCATCGATGAGTTGAGCGAAGACGACAAGCTCACCGTTGCCCGCGCGCGCAAGATCCAGCGCTTCCTCTCGCAGCCTTTCCACGTGGCCGAGCAGTTCACCGGCACGCCGGGACGCTTCGTGAAGGTTGCCGATACGGTGAAGGGATTCCGCGAGATCGTCGAAGGCAAGCACGACGACATCCCGGAGCAGGCGTTTTATATGGTTGGCACCATCGACGAGGTGCTGCAACGAGCAGAGAAGATGAAGAGCTCGGCGGCGGCGTAGGGAAATCCCCACCCTTGGCAAAAGCGGCCAAGGGTAGGGCACCCGTTAAGAAAGATGGCTGAGGCATTCCAACTCGAGATCGTCACCCCGGAAAAGCAGGTGGTGAGCGATACGGCGGAGGAAGTCCAGATCCCCGGCAAGAAGGGCTATCTGGGTATACTCCCCGGACACGCCCCGCTGATTACCGAACTTTCCGTCGGCGAAATCGTCTATCGTAAAGGCGGGCAGCCGCACTATCTGTCGGTGGCATGGGGGTTCGCTGAGGTCCTGCCCGATAAGGTTACGATTCTGGCCGAGGCGGCGGAACGTCCGGAAGAAATCGATGTGAGCCGGGCCCAAGAGGCCAAGCAGCGCGCGGAAACCCTGCTGAAGGGCCAGGATCCGAACACCGATTACGACCGCGCTTTGAACGCTCTGAAGCGTGCCGAGGTGCGATTGGATGTGGCGGGGAAGAAACATCCGTAGAGCGAGGAGTCAGTGCTTAGGAGGAGAGTGACAAGTGGGAAGTGGTAAGTGGTAAGCGGGAGTTGGCACGACCTTCCACTTACCACTTATCACTTTTCACTTACCACTCTCCTGCGGTCAAAGTCATGAGTCCAACAGTCCAAGCCGCGGGCCGCACGGACCTCGGCTGTGTCCGCAGCAACAACGAAGATAGCTTCGGCTACGACAGCGACTGGGGCATCTACGTGGTGTGCGACGGCATGGGCGGGCAGGCTGCCGGCGAGGTGGCCAGCCAGTTGGGTGTCGAGACTGTCCTGGAGTACTTTCGCCGCTATTCCGCCGAGGGCAATTACCCGCTGATCGGCGAGAACTTCGATGACATTTCTCCCCAAGCCAACGCGCTGGCCAGCGCGGTGCAGGCCGCCGGTCTGCGCATCTTCCATGAGGCTCTGGAGCACCCGGAACGGCAGGGCATGGGATCGACCATCGTGGCGCTGCTGGCGCGTAACGGCAAGGCGTCGATCGCGCACGTCGGCGACAGCCGCGCCTACCTGCTGCGTGACGGCAAAATCCGCCAGCTCACCACCGACCACTCCCTGGTTATGGAGCACGTGCGCCGCGGTCTTATGACCGTGGAAGAAGCGGAGCGCTCCTCAATTCAGAACATCATCACTCGCGCTCTCGGCTCGGAGGAAAATGCCGAGCCTGACGTGCAGGACGTTGAGGTCTCTCCTGGAGATACCTTCCTGCTGGCCACCGACGGACTGACCAAGCTGGTCAAAGAGCCGCGCCTGCTGGAAATCACCGCCTCGGCCGCCAACCTGGAGCAGGCCTGCGAAGCCATGGTCGCCGCTGCCCGCGCTGCCGGCGGCGATGACAACATTACCTGTCTGCTGGTCAGAATGAATTGAAGTCCCCTCGCGGAAGCCCCCACGCTTAAAATCCAGTCAGTCATAATGGGATTTCCGTATCAGAGACCCCAAGATGAAGCGGGCAGCGGCAATCGCGGCTTTGGGCGGTACGCTGTGGATAGTCTATGTCATCCACCGCATGTCCTTCGGTCTTCTATATTTCACCAATCCCCTCGGAGCGTTCACGCTCAATCTCCTCCCCGGGTTCTCGATCAAGAACTTTCGTTGGGGCATATGGCTCGATAATGCGTGGCTCATAACAACGTCTGCGGTGGAATGGTCGTTGGTCGCATTCGTCGCCTGCCGAATTAAGCGGAGGATCTCAAGTCGACTTGCTATTCACTGACTCGGTCGCAGCAGGCGGCTCTTTCCTTCTGCTAGACTGACGCGTTTCATTTCATTCCATATTTTTCTTGGAATTTCGGAGGCAATCATGGAAATTAAAACCGTTGGCGTCGTGGGCGCCGGCACTATGGGTAACGGCATCGCCCACGTCTTTGCCAAGGCTGGATACAGCGTGATGCTGGTAGACGTGGAGCAGACTTTCCTCGAGCGCGCCTTGAGCACCATCGGCAAGAACCTGGAGCGCGAGGTGGCGAAGGGCAAGCTCACTGCCGAGGCGCGCGAAGCCACGCTCCAGCGCATCACTCCGGTCATAGGCCGCGCCCCACTGGCTACCTGCGACCTTGTGGTTGAGGCTGCCACCGAGCAGTTCAAGATCAAGGCCGAGCTCTTCCAGGAACTCGACCGGCTCTGCCATGCTGAAGTAATCCTGGCGTCGAACACGTCTTCGATCTCCATCACCAAGTTGGGGGCCGTCACCAAGCGTCCACAGCAGGTGATCGGCATGCACTTTTTCAATCCCGTGCCCATGATGAAGCTGGTGGAAGTGATCCGCGGGCTGGCCACCTCGCAGGAGACCTTCCAGAGCGTCTTTGAGCTGGCCAAGAAGCTGGACAAAACGCCGGTAGAGGTGAATGACTCCCCAGGATTTGTCTCCAACCGTGTACTGATGCCGTTGTTGAACGAGGCAATGTACGCGGTGATGGAGGGTGTTGCCACCGCCGAGGCGGTGGACGAAGTCTTCAAGCTGGGCATGGCGCATCCCATGGGCCCGCTCACTCTCGCCGACTTCATCGGGCTGGACGTTTGCCTGGACGTCATGCGCGTGATGCACGACGGCCTCGGCGATCCCAAGTATCGCCCTTGCCCGCTGCTGATCAAGATGGTTGACGCCGGGTGGCTGGGGAAGAAGACCGGGAGAGGTTTCTACAAGTACTAGGAACGGGGAGCAGGAGGCAGGCGATGCCTGCGCCAGTGTCTTCGCCAGCGACATCCGGAGTTCTCCTAGCGATCAAACGCGGCCTGCAGGTTCTTCTGTCCAGTAACTCCGTTCTGCAGCAAGAGCATCAGCAGGATGCGCGCTTTCTGCGGAGACAGGTCATCGCCCATCACCGCGCCGGCATCGACCAGGGTCTTACCCCCGCCCTCCCATCCGTAGTTGGGCAGCACGCGGCCGTTGGGAACGCGCGAGGTAATCACCACCGGCGTGCCTCTGGAGAGCGCGTCCTTGATGGCGGCAAACATCGGCTTGTTGACATTGCCCCAGCCCAAGCCCTGGATCACCAGGCCTTTGGCGCCGTGTTCCAGCGCCGATTTGACGAGGTAGCCATCGGCGCCGCCGTACATGGGAACAATTTCCACGTAGGGCATGCTGTCGGTCTTAATCGGCACGTGCTGGCGGCGCAGCGGCGCACGCCAATATACGATGCGGTCGAAATCCACTTCGCCCAGGAAACCGAAATCGCCCGACTTGAAGGTCTCCACGCTGGAAGTGTGCGTCTTGGTGACTTCGCGAGCGGCGTTGATCTGGCTATTCATGGCCAGGATCGCGCCCTTACCGTTGGATTGCGGATCAACCGCGATGCGGACGGCGTTCAGCAGATTGCGCGGGCCATCGAAATCCGATTCCGAGGCGTTGCGCTGGGCGCCGATCAGGACCACGGGCTTCTCGGAATCGACGGTAAGGTCGAGCCAATAGGCAGTTTCCTCCAGAGTGTCCGTGCCGTGGGAGACGATGACCCCCACCACCTCCGGTCGGGCCAGCGCCGTGTTCACGTCATGGGTCAGCGCCGCCCAGCGGGCCGGATCCATATAATCCGAAGGCACGTTGGAAACGTTCTTGACCTCGACGGTGGCATACTTTGAGACCTCCGGCACTGTGGCCAGCAGATCCTCGCCGGAGATGGCCGGCACCGGCGCGTGCTTGACCGGGTCGATTTTCATGGCGATGGTGCCGCCGGTGGCAATCAGTACGACCACCGGCTTAGTCTGTGCAGCCGCAAGGCTGCCGAGCAGGCATAGGATGGATACCAGAGCAGCTCTCGCATGGGTGCGCATGAGACGGCCTCCCAGAGTTGAATGAATTGTGCAGGGCCGAATATAAATCGATGGGGGACAAGGCGGCAAGCACGGTGGGGGCAGGTGGCGGCGACAGGGAGCAGGAGTTAGTTATCCAGATGCATGCACCCATCTCTTCACGCAGGGAGTTCTCTCTGTGGATCGTCGCACTCGTGCTCGCAGCGGGCACAACCGCGCTCGATCTACTGCTGCGCGATACTTCGACCTCGCTGATCGCCATCCTCTTCTTCTGCACTGTCATTGGTTATTTTGGCCCGCGGCAAGCCTGGCGATGGGGCCTGCTGTTCGGCGCGTTCCTTCCGCTCGGGCACCTGCTGTGGCGGCGCACCGGGGAGCTGTCCGGAGTGCTGGCGTTCATGCCGGCGTTGGTCGGCGCCTACCTGGGAGCGTTTCTGGAGAAAATGGTGCGCGAGCTGAGGGGATCACCTTAATGCGACTATCAGTCGATAACCCGATCACCCGATGACCCGATCTCCCGATCCTTATTAACCCACTAGTCACTCCCGCAAATCTCGGCTTACCGCTATGCTCGCACCCATGTGTGTGAGGATGACGGTGCTGGCGAGCGGCAGCAAGGGTAACTGCGCCATCGTGGCCAGCTCCAGCACGCGCCTGCTGGTGGATGCCGGCCTTTCCTGCCGCGAGACGCTGAAGCGCATGGCGGCAGTGGGCGAAGATCCCCACACACTGAGCGCGATCCTCATCTCCCACGAGCACTCCGACCACGTCGCCGGGCTGCCGGTGCTGGCTCGCAAGCTGAAGATCCCCGTCTACATGACGGGTGCAACCAACGACACCTGGGGCCGGCAGTGCGGAGCCAAGCAGACTCATCTCACTCGGCTGGAACTGTTCAGCTCCGGCCGCAGCTTCCAGATCGGCGACATCCAGGTGATGCCATTCACCATTCCGCACGACGCTGTCGATCCGGTGGCCTTCGCCTTCCGCGTGGACGGGCTGAAGCTGGCCATCGTCACCGACCTGGGCTACATGCCGGCGAGCGTGCGCGACAATATCCGCGATTCCGACGTGCTGATGGTCGAATCGAACCACGACCTGGAGATGCTGCGCATCGGGCGCTATCCCTGGTCGGTAAAGCAACGGGTGATGAGCCGCGTCGGCCATCTTTCCAACGCCGCCCTCGCGGAATTCTTTTCGAGCGACTATGATGGAGGCGCGGCATTCGTGGTGCTGGCGCACCTTTCCGAGGAGAACAACCACCCGGAGATCGCGCGCGACACCGCGGAACGGGCGCTGGCTCCCCGCCGCAGTCTGCTGCAAAACCGGTTGATGCTCGCGTCGCAGTGGCAGGCGCTGGAAGCCATCCGGCTGTAACCGAGCATGAAGGAACAGTGCGTCGATCCCGTGGTCGGCGACATCCTCGCCGGCTGGCGCTACGACATCTCCGGGCTGGCGCCGGAGATGCGCGGCGACTACGAGGCCCACTTTGCCGCTTGCGCCCGCTGCCGCGCCCGCCAGCGCCTGCATCGCTCCATCGATATCTCGCTCATCGTTCTCGCCACTATCTCCGCGTTCCTGTTCCTGCTGGCCTTCATCGTCATCCGCCGCTACTCGCCGCAGCACGCTCTGCTGTTGGAGATCGTCGCCCTCGCCGGCTTCGCCTTCTCCGCCCTGGTGTGGGTAATTGTCGCCATCGTGACCCCTGTGCCCATGGTCGTGCTGGACGCGGCGCGGACCCGCGCCCGCCAGATCTCCGACCGCCTGCCGCCAGAGATCAGGGACCGTCTGCCGGATGAGCTCAAGCTGAAATAGAGGCGGGGCAGGAAGCTGGAAGCAGGAAGCAGACAATGTGGGGCGGGCGCCCTCGCCCGCCAACTGAACGCGAAGCCAGGTGTGTCGCGCCTACGGCGCTTGGCGGGCGAGGAGGCCCGCCCCACATGAGCTTGGCTAGACTTGCAAGCCTCCGATCAAATCGGTGATTTTTTCGATGCGGTGCTCGATCGCCCAGTTGGTGAGGGCTTGCACAATTCGCTCCGTGGCTACCGGGTCCCAGAAGCTGGCAGTGCCGATCTCGACCGCGGTGGCGCCGGCGAGCATATATTCGACGACGTCGGTGGCGGTGGTGATGCCCCCAATCCCGATCACGGGAATCGAGACCGCGTGTGCCGCCTCATACACCATGCGCAACGCAATGGGCTTGATCGCAGGCCCGGACAGCCCGGCGGTAAGGTTGGCGATGCGCGGCTTGCGGGTTTCGGCGTCGATGGCCATGGCCACGAAGGTATTGACCAGCGAGATGGCGTCGGCGCCGGCGCGCTCGGCCGCTTGCGCCATCTGCGGAATGCTGGTCACGTTGGGCGAGAGCTTCACGATCAGCGGGACGCTCCGCCCAGCGCGTCGCCGCGTACAGCAGTTCCTGCAGGACGTCGGGATCGCTGCCAAAGCTGATACCGCCCACGTCGGTGTTGGGACAGGAGACGTTGAGCTCGTAGGCGGCGATGCCCTCGCCATGGTTGAGAACCTCGATTACCCGCAGATAATCCTCGATGCTCGAACCGAAGACGTTGGCGAAGACCACGACATCTTTGCGGCGGCAAAGGCGGGGCAGCTTGTCAGTAACGAACTCGCGCACTCCGATGTTCTGCAAGCCGATGGCATTCAGCATGCCGGCGGCAGTCTCGAAGACGCGCGGCGGAGGATTGCCGGGCATGGGCTCGCGCGAGAGGCCTTTGACCACGATCGCGCCCAGCTTCTCGAGGCTGACGATCTCCTCGAACTCCACGCCATAACCCAGCGTGCCGCTGGCGGCGATGACCGGGTTCTTCAGCTCGATGCCGGCGATGTTTACCCGCAGGTCGGGAACGTTCGGCACCGGACTCACGGGGCGGCCTCTTTCATGGGGGCGGAGTTAGTGTACGACAGCAGCTGGGCGGAAGGCATTCGGCCCAGAGCCATGCTTCTCCTTGCAAATAACAATAGCGCGGGTAAGCTCCTGCCCAACAAAAAAGTGGCTATGACCAACGGCCCAGTTTTGTATCAGGGCATGGCTTTAGCCGTGCCGCTAAGCAGCAGAAAGGAGCCGGGCTTCAGCCCCTGAACATGGCAAGACCTGCCCGCAATGCCAGTGCGGACGAGATCCTCAGTTCGGCGCGCACATTTTTCGCCACCACGAAGACCAGCTTGGGCCGCCCCTTACTGCAGTCGGAACGTAACGCTACGCTGTTCGTCGACGTGTTGCGCTCCTACGCGGTCGCGCGAAAATTCCAGGTGCACGACTTCGTGGTCATGCCCGATCATGTGCATCTCTTGCTGACCGTCGGTCGGGACATGAGCATTGAAAAAGCGATGCAGTTTATCAAGGGCGGATTCTCCTATCGCTTGAAGAAGGAGGGTGGTTATGGTGGAGAGGTCTGGCAGCGCGGTTTTTCCGAAGTGCGGGTGGAAGACAGACAGAGCTTCTTGCAACATCGGGAATACATTGCCGAGAACCCGGTGAAGGCGGGACTGGTCGATTCGCCGGAGAAGTTTCCATGCTGCTTTGCTTATTTGGCAAAAAAGAAGAGCGGCAGGGGCTAAAGCCCAGATTTTCTCTTCGCCTATTCGGCACGACTGAAAGTCGTGCCCTGATACAAACCTGCAGCAGGGTTGGGACACGGTTTACGCCGATTCGGCGTACGGGCGGGTGCTCACTACTACTCGCGGCAGTACCGCTGCATCTCGGGCGGCGGTGGGGTGGGAATAGCCTGGAATTCGCCTCGCCAGCCAGAGCATCCATCGGCGAGCGCGCTGCGAATCCCGATGCTGCGAGCTTTGGTCTTGGCTTGCTCTACCTGGGTGCCACTTAGTTCGGCTTCCAGACTCTGCAGATCGGTCGAAACAGATTGATTGCCGGCTTCGAAGCTCAACAGTAGCCAGATGTAGGCTTCGAATTTGTCCTGGCTTACGCCCTGGCCTTGCCGGAGCAATGTGCCCAACTGCTGCTGTGCCTGCGGCAGGCCTTGCATTGCGGCTTTGCGAAACCAATCAGCCGCCGGGCGATAGTTGTTGCGCTCCAGCTCGACCATGCCGAGCAAATACTGGCCGAAGGGATCGCCGTGGTTGGCGGCTTTCCGGAACCAGGCGCCGGCCTCGTTAAGATCGCGGATGGGGCCGTCGCCGGAAAAGATCAAGCTGCCCGCGAGCCACTCGGCCAGAGGATCGTCCTGTTGCGCGGCCTTCTTGTACCAGTCGAATGCCTGGCTGGGTTCACGGGGCACGACTCGCCCGACCTGGTAGAGCGATCCCAGAACCACCTGTGCGGGAGCGTAGCCCAACTCCGCCGAGCGGCGCAGATAGTCCACGGCAGCTATGGGATTGCTGCTCAGCCCCGTGCCCACGAGCGCGTTCATGCCTTTGTCGAAGAGTTGGACGGGATCCGGCCTGGACGTGACACCCTGGCCAAGAGCCAGCGGAAGGTACCAGGCTAACGAGCAAAATCAATAGGCAGAGACGATATGGCATTCGGTCTTCCCCAAGTACGATTGTCAATCCGCGTCGTGCCATGGTCAAAACCCTAAAGTGCGTGTCCGCAGACAGTAGGCGGTCGTGCCCGGATGGGAACAGCGTTCATCCCAGTGGCGCCGCCTCGATTTCTTTTCTGACTTCGTTCCGGTAGATTAGCTGCTTCTATGCTCGACCTTGCCTTCGTTCGTGACAACCTGCCTCTGATCGAACAGCAGATGCGGCAGCGGGGACTCGATCCCAGCGAAATCATCGGCCGCTTCGCCGAGTTGGACGCGCGCCGCCGCAAAGCCATCACCGAAGCCGAGAACCTGAAAGCCAAGCGCAACCGTGCTTCGGAACAGATCGCGCAGCTCAAGAAGAACAAGCAGGATGCGGCTGCACTGATCGAGGAAACGAAGAACCTGCGCGAGCAGATCCAGGAGCATGAAAAAGCTGCGGAACAGCTCGATGCGGAGCTGCGCGGGCTGCTGCTCGGAATTCCCAACTTGCCGCACGCGAGTGTGCCTGTGGGCAGCACCGCCGAGGACAACAAGGAGGTCCGACGCTGGGGCGGGCCTCCGAAATTCGACTTCGCGCCCAAGCCGCACTGGGAACTCGGAGAGGCCCTGGGCATTCTCGACCTGGAGCGTGCCGCCAAGCTGACGGGCGCGCGCTTTGCCGTCTATTGGGACCTGGGCGCGAAGCTGGAGCGCGCGCTGGCCAACTTCATGCTCGACCTGCACACGCGCGAGCACGGCTACACCGAAGTCCTGCCGCCGTACATGGTGAATGCCGAGTCGATGTACGGCACCGGTCAGTTGCCCAAGTTCGAAGCCGACCTGTTCAAAGTGCCGCACGGCGATAAGAACCTGTATCTGATCCCCACCGCCGAAGTGCCGGTAACGAATCTCTATCGTGACGAAGTGCTGGACGCGTCGCGCCTGCCCATCTCGCTCACCGCCTACACGCCGTGCTTCCGCAGCGAGGCGGGTTCGTACGGCAAAGACGTGCGCGGCATCATCCGCCAGCACCAGTTCCAGAAAGTCGAACTGGTGAAGTTCGCGCGGCCGGAGCAGTCGTACGACGAGCTGGAGAAGCTGACGAACAACGCCGAGACCGTGCTGCAGAAGCTCGGACTGCACTATCGCGTGATGGCGCTGTGCACGGGCGACATGGGGTTCTCGTCGGCAAAGACGTATGACATTGAAGTCTGGCTGCCGGGGCAGCAGTTGTTCCGCGAGATCTCCTCTTGTTCGAACTTCGAGGCTTACCAGGCGCGGCGGGCGAACATCCGCTACAAACCTGAGGGCAAGGGCAAGACCGAATTCGTGCACACGCTGAACGGATCGGCGCTAGCAATCGGGCGGACGTGGGTGGCGATTGTCGAAAACTATCAGCAGGCGGACGGGACCGTGATCGTGCCGGAGGCGCTGAGGCCGTATTTGGGGGTGGAGAAGATCACCAAGAATCGGGTCATCGGGTGATCGGGTCACCGGGCCATTTTCAAGGCGAGGAAGCGCTGCATCTCGGCTAGCACGCGGTCGTGGCATTCGATGGGTGCGAGGTGTCCGCAACCATCGAGCACAACCAGTTCAGACTGCGGCATCTCCCGGTGCAGGGCCTCGGCGGCTGATAGCGGCGTCAAAACATCCTGCTTGCCCCACACGATCAGCACCGGCATGGTGACGCTCGCCAGCTTGCCGTCCATGACCTCACGCCCCGTGATCATGTTGGCGACGGTGCGCTCGATCATCCAGTCTTCCTTGAGCTTCTGGCGGAGGAAGTCGCCGAGGATGAATGCGGGCACGCGCCCCGGACGGGGCGTCAACAATTTTTCCAACTCCTGCATGTCATTCATCGTGTGCGGCGCGAGCAGGGCAAGCTGGAACGATGGCGTGAACTTCATTCCCGCGCTGTCGAGCAGCACCAGTCGGCGGATGCGCTCCGGCGACTGCGCGGCGAACTGCATCGTGATCCAGCCGCCCATGGACCATCCCGCGAGATCGATGCTCGTGAGTCCTTGGCTGTCGAGAAACTGCCGCAGGACTCCGGTCTCGAGCGAAACCGAGTAGTCGACGTCCGGACGGTCGGATCCGTCATAGCCGAGGAGATCGAGCGCGAAGACGCGATGGTCGCGAGCGAGCGCCGGCATCATGGGTGCGAAATCCAGCGCGCGCCCACCCAACCCGTGGACCAGCACCAGCGGTTCGCCTGCGCCGCCGGCAAAATAATGGATGCGGTAGGGGCCGAGTTGTACGTAACGGCTCTCGATGCCGCGGAGCCGCAGCGCGGCGGTGGCGATGGCCGCCAGCCCCGGAGCCGGCCGCCATAGAAAGAGTGCGACCAGCAGAACCACCAGGGCCAGGAGCAAGAGTGCAGCTCGCCGGAGCCAACTAGTTGAGGATCGGGTCATCGGGTGATCGGGATCATGGGTAATCTGCACTTCATTCTCTACCGCGGCCACCCGCATTGCCAAGCATGGCAGCGGGAACTACACTGGACGCCTCTCTCTATGGGGCGCGTGTGGCGAACCATCTCGAGCTTTATCTGGTGGAGTTATGACCGGGGCAGCATCCCCTATGACATCATGGTCACGCTCATTCTGCTGTTCATCTTTCTTGCACCCCTCAAGATCAACTTCAAGGACAAACCGATCGAGCGCATCGCGCATCCCACCAGGGTCGTCCTGATTCCTGACGGGGATGGCTACGTCTACCAGGTTGATTCTGCTGGAGTTGCCGGCAAAGGCGCCGGCACTGTGCAGGCCTATTTGCAGCGGGTGATCGAACCCATTGCCGGCGAAGTGGAGATCGCGCGCTATGAGCCGGTCTACGACAAAAAGGGGCAGGTAGTGGCCTACAAGGTCTGGCTGCGGAAATGACCGGCACCTGGGAAATCATCGAGATGAAAGCGGCCAAGGTGGTGATGGTCGGCGCGCTGCTGCTGACGGCGGCCGGGTTTGCGGCAGAGCCGCCTCAGGCCGCGTCCTCTTCCGCCGATCTGGAAAACGTCTTGAAACAGATGGATACCGTGGCTGCCAGCTTCAAAACCGCCGAAGCCGATTTTGTCTGGGACCAGTACACCAAGGTGGTCAACGAAACCGATACGCAGTCCGGCAAGGTATATTTCCGCAAGGTGGACAAGGACACGGAGATGGCCGCCGACATCAGCCGGCCGACGCAGAAATACGTCCTTTACCAGAAACCCACGGTGCAGGTGTATGAGCCTAGGATCGACCAAGTTACCAAGTACAACGTCGGCAAGAACCGCGCCGACGTCGAGAGCTTTCTGGTCCTGGGGTTCGGGGGGCGAGGGCACGATCTTGCCAAGTCCTTTGACGTCAGTTTTCAGGGATACGAGCAGGTGAGCGGAGTCCAGGCCGCCAAGCTGAATCTGGTGCCCAAGACTGCCAAAGGCAAAGGCATCTTCGATCATATCCTGCTGTGGATCGATCCCGCGCGCGGAGTCTCCGTGCAGCAGCAGTTCACCGAGCCGCAAGGCGACTACCGCCTGGCTAAGTACAGCAATATCAAGCTGAACCAGAATATCCCCGACGATGTGTTCAAGCTGAAGACCACTGGACGAACCAAGAGCATCAATCCGCAAGGCTCATTTTGAGCCTGCCCGGTGCGGGAGCGCGCAGAAATAGGTAGTACTCAAATAGAAGCGGAGCTATACTCACAGGCGAAACCGACGCCGTTGCAGCTCATGGTGCAGTAGCAATTCGAGGCCCTCGGACTCATGGCAAAAGTCTTCACGATCCCTGTCCTCCCCAAACCGAAGAGCATCCAACGCACAGGCAAGCCGGATATGCGCTACGTCGAAGGCCAGCGCGTGCTGGTGCAAGCCATGCGTTACCTGGCGCAGACCGATCCCCAGAGCAATCGCTCCGCCATCCACCTGCTGTCAGAGCACTTCCGCACCAATTTCCGGATGAGCGATCACCCGCCGCTGGAGTAGCACTCAGCGATCAGCATTCAGCGAAGGCTTCTTGGTCGCGACATTCGCGGCGGCGAAGACGCATCCTACCGGAAAGCATTCCAAGGTGTAGCGCGGCTCGGGGTTCTCGAGCGTCGCCAGGAAAGCGCAGCGCAGTACGATCCATAGTATGAAGAGCCCGGCGCCGGCGAGGCGCTTTCTGGCAGCACCCAACAGCCCAGCAACCACATAGGCAAGATTGACGGCGCCGAGCAGTATTCCGATGGTCGCGTCTCTCGGGTCGCGACGGAAGCGCCACCAGTGCGAGTCGATGGGCAGGGCCTCGGTGCGCGGACGCAGCCACATGTCGGCCACCCGCGCCAGCGGCAACCAGAGGTAATAACGCAGAGGCGCTCTGCGGATGCGTTCGGCGGCCAGGGCCGCGAACTGGGAATCGAGCTCCGGCGTTATGCGGCAAAACGGATCGCAGGTGGCGTTGTAGTTCGCGAAAACCCGTTCCGTCTCGGCGCGCTGCTCGGCCGAATCGAAGGCCCGCGGGGGAAGTTTGCCGATCTCGATCCGATCTCCGGGCACGTGCCAGTAGATGTCGTCCACGGAAACGTAGTCCACCAGCCAAGTCTTCATCCAACGATTGAATCCTGCCGGCAGAAACTCCCCGGGATTGTTGGCATAGCGCGGCGCCAGCGGCTGGAAGACGTGGAACACGCGCCAGTTGCGCAGCGTCCAGGGAATGAGCGGGGCGAGCGCGAACACCGCCAGCAGCATGCCGGCGATGACAATCTGCCGCTTGTTGGGACGTCGAAAGAGCTGGAAAAGAAGATAGCCGCCGATCGCCGCCAGCAGGATGCCGCCATCGGGACGCACCAGGATCCCGGCAGCGATCGCGAGGCCGCAGAAGACCCATGACCAGGTGCCCCACCCGGAGCCTGCCCCGAGCGGAGCCGAGGGGCCGGTTTTGCCAAGGGTGGGGGTGTTCACCGCGAACAGAAGCGCGAGCGCCGTTAAGAAAATGGCCAGCGTTTCGCTGAGCGGTGTAGCGACGTAGTTGGCCGTGAACGGATTCAGCGCGTAGAGCAGGAAGGCAGCCATCGCGGCGCGCTCCCACAGCACCAGGCGCGCCAGCGCCGCCACCAGGTAGCAGGTGCCCACATCGAAGAAGACCTGCACCACCATCACCGCCGTATAGTGCTCGATACCGGCGACTTTCCATATCAGCGCCATGAACGCCGGATATCCCGGCAGGCGGATGTAGGTGGGAACCAGAGCGCCGTCCTCGGTCATGGCAAACACGCCATGCTGCAGCCAGTTCTTGGCGATATCGCCATAGACAAACGAGTCGCCGGCTACAAAGCTGAATTTCCACAGAAAAAGCAGGCGCAGAGCGAAGGCAGCGGCGGTCGCCGCCAGGAAGAAGCGAAGATGCTGGCGCACGAGAGGGCGCACGCGGTCACTATAGAGTACCGACTACCGAGTACCAAGTACCGAGTACCAAGTACCGAGTACTGACAGTTCATCTGATAGATCGTTATCTCAAAATCAGGTCCGTATCAGGGCACGACTTTTAGTCGTGCCGAATGGGCGAATAGAAAAATTGGGCTTTAGCCCCTGCGACGATTTCTCAGGGGCTAAAGCCCAATACCTTCCAAACCGGTTGCGGCACGGCTGAAGCCGTGCCCTGATACGAAGAAGGATTTATGAGATGGGTGATGGGTTCTCAGTACCGGGTACTCAAAAAATAAAAACCGCGGAGCTGGATGGAGCTCCGCGGTTCGTGTTGCGCAGCCGTCGCCGATTTCGACTTCTCCAAGGGCGGCGACTGTCGCGCCTTGAGAATTTCGTTAACTACTTCCGGGCGATGACGGTGGTCTGCTGCTGGGAGTCGTTCCGCTTCGCCAGTTGCTTGTGCTTGCGGGTCTTCGACTGCCGCTGCGAATTTGGCACTTGGGCCTTGTCTTTGTCCTTCGACTGCGTTGCCGCTTGCGCCGCGATCTCGTCGCCCCCGCGGAAATGATCGGGCATCGTCTCCTGCTGGGCCATTCCCAGGCTGCTCATTGCCAGCGTCATTCCAACCATCACAACCATCTGCAGCGAGAATTTCTTTATGCGGTTCATCGTAATTTTCCTCTCAAGGCGGTTCCGATCAGATCAATCGAAACTCTTGTTCTTGGAGATAGCAAGCGTTGTGCCGAGGCGGAGGCGGCCGGCGGCAAGTCTGGGAAGATCGTGCTAAGCGATTGAGAAGGCAGGGTGTTTGGCCCAGTCTCGGGAAATCGGAAGAGGTTGATCCGGAGCAAATTGCCGGGGAAATGCTATCTGTTCGGATAGCGCCGACTATCTGTTCGGATAGACCGCAGCGCTCAGTCTGTCTTGAGACTACCCTTCAACTCCAAATTACGGATGAGCCGGTGCAAGTAGTTGGGATGCAGGTCGAGGAGTTTGGCGGCCTCGGTGTAATTGCCTTTGGCCTGCTCGACGGCCTTGGCGATAAGGTCTTTCTTCAGGGCCATGACGGCATCGTGGTAGCGGGTAGATGCGCCATCCTGAGGTTCGCCACCCGGACTCTGGTTCTCCAGCACCGTTTCCGGCAGGTCCTCGGGCTGGATCCAAGCCTCGGCGCCCAGGATTACAGCTCGCTCGAGTGCATTCTCCAACTCCCGCACGTTACCTGGCCAGGAGTAGTTTTCCATCGTGGTCAGAGCTTCGGCAGAGACGCCCTTTATCGCCCGCACGGATTTTCTGCTCAAGCGCTGCAGGAAGTGCTGTGCCAGCAATGGGATGTCCGACTTACGGTCGCGCAGCGCCGGCATGGTGAACGAAACCACATTCAACCGGTAGTAGAGATCCTGGCGATAGCGGCCGGCGGCCACCTCCGCGGCGAGATCCCGGTTGGTAGCGGCCACAACCCGGATATCGATGTGGATGGGCTTGGTGCCGCCCACGCGAAAGAACTCGCGCTCCTGAAGAACCCGGAGCAGCTTGGCCTGCAGCGCCGGCGCCAGCTCGCCGATCTCGTCCAGAAAGACGGTGCCGCCGTCGGCGACCTCGAGTTGCCCGGGCTTGGCTCCGGCGGCGCCGGTAAATGCGCCTTTTTCATGCCCGAAGAGTTCGCTTTCCAGCAAGCTTTCGGTCAGGGCGGCGCAGTTGATGGCAATAAAGGGCTTTTCCGCGCGGGCACTGTTGCGGTGAAGAGCGCGCGCCGCCAGCTCTTTGCCGGTGCCGCTTTCGCCATAGACGAGGATGTTGGCCTCGGAAGGCGCCAGGCGCGCGATCTTCTGCAGCACCGCCGCGATTGCCGGGCTCTCACCCACGATGTCATGCTCGAGTCCGGCCTCATTCCACAGCCGGCGGTTCTCGTTGCGCAGCGACTGCAGCCGGCGGGCGTTTTCCAGCGCCAGGGCGGCGATGCCGGCCACCGCGGTCAGCAGCTTCAGATGATGCTCGGTGAAGCGTTCTGCAAATCGCGTGCTGTCGAGGTAAATCACACCCACCGCCTGGCCGGCGAGAAGCAGCGGCACACACAGCAGCGACTGTACCCGAGCACTCGATGAGGGTGGCGGACGGCTTGAATTCTTCGGCGGTAACCACGTTGTTCACCAGAAAACCCGCCCGTTCCTCGACCACTCTTCGCATCACCGTGCGGCTGACGTTTACCGCCTTTCCGGGCCCCGAGGCGCGGTCCCACGCGGCCACCGAGGCGATTTCGTCCGGCGCGTCCCCAAACATCAGGATGGCGCCGCGATCGGCCGGCGCCAGGTTAAAAATCGGGCCCAGCAACTGCCATTGCAGCGATTCCACATCCGGAACCGATCCGATCCGGGTCGCGATCTGCAGCAACGTGCTCAGTTCGTGGGCCAGGTGGTCCGTTGCCGGGACGGCAAGCAGTTTTTCCGGATCGCTGCCCAGGCCTTCCTGCGAGGACAGTTGCACGGTGGACGCTTCGGCGATCTCGTGATCGTAAAGTTTGATCGCGGCCAAGGCGGGCTCGCCTCCGTCGGCCAGGTACATGAAGGCGGAGCCGCCCACGGTGATGTGGTCGCCATGCTGCAACAGGACCTCACTGGTAACGCTGCCGTTGACCTGGGTTCCGGCGCGGCTGCCCAAGTCGCGAACCAGGAAGCCATCAGCGGTTTGCTCCAGCACGCAGTGCCGGCGCGAGAGGGTGCTATCCGCGATAGAGAGCTGATTGGAAGCATCGCGGCCGATGGAGAACTCACGGCGGATCAGGGGAAACGAGGCGTCCTTAAAAGGGCCGGCGATGGCAAGCAGTCGGGGAGCCATGGGTCTTGCACTCACGGTCGGTGGTGGTGGACGTGAGTTGCCTTTCCAGGCGAGTACGCCCCCCACGATGGCAAAATTATAGCGTTGGTGCCCTACATCTGCCTGATTTTGGCAGATGTGGGTTCGCGAGTCCGTTTTGCCCACATCCGCCAACACCGGGCAGATGTGGGGCGCCAACCCTGCATCTAACTACTTACGTCTTGCAAAGGTCCCACTATCTCGTTTGACGTGGCAGCAACCCCGCCTTACGATTGAGTGTTCCCTTACCCATGGCCAAAGCAGTCTTCCACGACCCGCAACGCAAGCGCTGGAAGCGGCTGCGCATCCTCTTTGACGCGCTGGCGGCGGTAGTGTCGCTGGCCATTGTGGTGTTTATTTTCAGCCTGTTGCACAGCCAACCGCTGCCGAAACTGCTGCTTGCCGATCAGAAGCGTCCCTATCGCGCCATCAAGGAGAAAGAGCGCAAGCACCCTCCCAAGCGTGTCAGCACCCACCGGGGCAGCAAGACGCCGCCATCGCAGGTGGTGCTGAATTCTGAAGAAGGCATTCGCGGAGCCTTCTACGTCACCTGGGACGCCGGCAGCTTCTCGGCATTAAAAGCTTTCTACCCGCAAATCGACTTGCTGTTCCCGGAGTGGCTGCACCTGATGAGCGCCGACGGCCGACTGCAAGGCGTCAGCCTGCTGAACACTTTCTTTGACGTGGTGCAGAACGGCAAGGTGCAGCCGGTGGACGACCAGGTGATGCCGTTCCTCAAGGAGGCGAAGGCGGAAACTGAAGTCTTCCCTCTGGTCAATAATTTCCAGCCCATCACCAACGAGTGGCTGGACATCAGCAAGTTCCTGATGGATCCCGTCGCCCGCGCCAACTTTCGACAGCAGGTCCTGCTGTTTCTCGCCTCCGACAAGTATCGCGGGCTCAGCCTCGACCTGGAGGGTTTCTCCGCCTCAGCCCACCCCGGATTCCGCGCGCTGGTGAGCGAACTGGGAGCCGACTTCCGCCCGCGCGGCCTGAAGCTCTACGTCAACGTTCCCGCCGGCGACGACGATTTTGATTACAAATACCTGGCCGCGCACTCCGACGGACTGATTCTGATGGACTATGACCAGCACTCGGGCGCCAGTGCGGCAGGTCCGATCGCCGGCCAGGATTGGTTCGTCAACAATCTGGAAAACGTCCTGAAGCTTGTCCCCAAGGACAAATTGATGTGCGGCATCGGCGCCTACGGATATGACTGGGTGAAGAAGACCGGCAATAGCATCTCGGTACAGGACGCCTGGCTGACGGCGCACGATTCCGATGCCGACCCGGAGTTCGACGGCGATGCCATGAATCCGCACTTCGCCTACCGCGATGAAAACAACCAGCGCCACGATGTGTGGTGGCTGGACGCGGTCACGGCGCTCAACCAGATGCGGGCGGCGCGGAAGCTGGGCATCAACACCTTCGCGCTGTGGCGCCTGGGCTCGGAAGACCGCTCGCTGTGGGCGGTGTGGGACGTGCCCGCCGAAGCCAACGCTCCCGATAAACTCAAGGCTATGCTGCCGGGCTACGACGTCGATATGGAAGGCAGCGGGGAAATCATCCGCATCGAGCAGCGGCCGCAGAAAGGCGAGCGCAGCCTCACCGTCGATGCCGGCGGACAGATCACCGACGAGAACATCGATACCCTGCCGCTGCCCTATCAGGTCGCTCAGTACGGAGCCCAGCCGAAGTCGGTCGCCATCACCTTCGACGACGGCCCCGATCCCACCTTCACGCCAAAAATCCTGGATGTGCTCAAAGCCAAGGGCGTGAAGGGTACTTTCTTCCTGATCGGGGCGCAGGCGCAGAAGGACCCGACGCTCACCCGCAGGATCTACCGCGAAGGCAACATCATCGGCAATCACACTTTCTATCATCCCGGACATCAGCAATATTTCCAAGCAGTACATGAAGCTCGAGCTGAACATGACGGAGCGGCTGTTTGCCGCCAAGCTCGGGATCAAGCCGCTGCTGTTCCGTCCACCCTACTCGATCGATCAGGAGCCGGACACGGCCGACCAGGTGCGGCCGCTGGAGATTGTCCAGGACATGGGCTACACCACCGTCGGGGACAAGATCGATCCCAGCGACTGGAAGGACAATCCTCACCGCACCGCGCAGCAGATTACTGACGACGTGCTGGCGAACCTGCCGCCGTGTTCGTACGCTAACCGGCTGCACTGCGGCAGCATCATTCTGCTGCATGACGGCGGCGGCGACCGCACCCAGACCGTCAAAGCGCTGCCCATGATCATCGACGGCGTGCGGGCGCGCGGTTACGACATCGTCCCGGTCTCGGAGCTGATGGGCAAGCAGGTTGCCGATGTCATGCCGCCCATCACCGCCGACGAGCGCTGGGCGGCACGCGTCGACAGCTTCGTCTTTTGGCTGTTTGGCCTCTTTCGGGCCGCCATCGTGCTCGTATTCTTCCTCGGCGACACCTTGATGACCTTCCGCCTGCTTTCCGTGGGCGCGCTGGCCATCTACGATCGCCTCGGGGACCGAAAGCGGGGGCAGCAGTTTTCCCACGGGTATCGGCCGCCGGTAGCCGTGCTGATTCCGGCATTCAACGAAGAGAAAGTCATCGTCAATACGGTGCAGGCGGTTCTGGATTCGGATTACCCGTCGCTGCGCGTCATCGTGGTTGATGATGGCTCCAAGGACAGCACCTACGAAGTCGCGTGCGAGGCCTTCCGGCGGGAGATCGAGCGCGGCCAGGTGCTGGTGCTCACCAAGGAAAACTCGGGCAAGGCCGAGGCTTTGAACTTCGGGCTGAGCTACGCGGAGGAAGAAATCTTCGTCGGCATCGATGCCGACACCATCATCGCCCCGGACGCAATTTCCAAGCTGGTGGATCATTTTGCGGATCCCGAAGTGGCAGCGGTCGCCGGCAATACCAAGGTTGGCAATCGCGTGAACCTGTGGACGCGCTGGCAGGCGCTCGAATACATCACCAGCCAGAACTTCGAGCGGCGCGCGCTCGACGTCTTTGGCGCGGTGACCGTGGTTCCCGGCGCAATCGGCGCATGGCGAACGCTAGCGGTGCGCGCCGCCGGCGGCTTCCATCCCGATACCGTGGCCGAAGACGCCGACCTCACTATGTCGCTGTTGGAGCAGGGCGGTCGCGTGTACTACGAAGATCGCGCCCTGGCGTGGACCGAGGCGCCGACCCATCCCAGCGGCCTGATGCGGCAACGCTTCCGCTGGTCGTTCGGCATCCTGCAGGCAGTGTGGAAACACCGCCGCGTCTTCGCCCGCAAAGGCACGCTAGGGTGGGTGGCGCTGCCCAACATCGTGATCTTCCAGATCCTGTTGCCGCTGGTTTCGCCCTTCATCGACCTGATGTTCATCCTCGGCGCGCTGACATATGCGGTGAACCGCTATTTCCATCCGCTCGCAGCCGATCCCGCGGATTTCCTCAAGCTGGTGATGTTCTTCGCCGCTTTCCTGGTGATCGACTTCATCGCCTCGGTGATCGCGTTCTCGCTGGAGCGGCGCGAAGCCGGCCAGGGCGAGGACGTGTGGCTGCTGGCCCACGTCTGGCTGCAACGCTTCGCCTACCGGCAGTTGTTCTCCATCGTGCTGTTCAAGACGCTGAAGCGCGCCATCGATGGCCGTCCGTTCTCCTGGGAGAAGCAGGAGCGCACCGCCATGGTGACGCAGGCGCGCAGGCCGGTGGCGGCAAGGTAAAACATCGGGTGCTGGTGCTGGTGCCCCACGTTTGGCCGCCTTTGCCAAACGTGGGTGTCTAAAGTCGAATCGGGTACAATCATAAGTTGGTAATATCGGTTCATCGCGGCTAGGCATCGTCCCGGAGGAGAACCACCTGAACGTTTGTACGTCCCTGTTCTTAATGGCGGCATTCGCCCAGCGTGGCGGATTCCTGCAGAAACAGTACGCCCATCTCACCGACACGACCTTCAAGAACATCTACCAGATCAATGGCTTTGATCTGGCGCTGCTGATCCCCTACTTTATCGTGCTGATCCTGCTGGCCACCTATGGCGTGCATCGCTATGTGCTGGTCTATCTTTATTACAAGAATCGCAAGAACAAGGTGAAGCCGCCGGCGCGCTTCGAGGAACTACCGCGCGTCACCGTGCAGCTTCCCATCTTCAACGAGCAGTTCGTGGTGGACCGGCTGGTGGAAGCGATATGCCGCCTGGATTATCCGCGCGAGAAGCTCGACATCCAGGTGCTGGATGATTCCACGGACGAAACCGTGGACGCAGCGCAGGCGGTGGTCCAGCGCTACGCCGCCCTCGGGCACAACATCAGCTACCATCACCGCGCTAACCGCGAAGGCTTCAAGGCGGGAGCGTTGCGGGAAGGCATGAAGTCCTCAAAGGGCGAGTTCATCGCCATCTTTGACGCAGACTTCGTTCCCCCGGAAGATTTTCTGCGCAAGACCGTGCACCATTTCACCGACTCCGGCGTCGGCATGGTGCAGACGCGCTGGACGCACATCAACCGCCATTACTCGTTTCTCACCGAGGTCGAGGCCATCCTGCTCGACGGCCATTTCGTCCTGGAGCACGGCGCGCGCTCGCGCTCGGGTGTGTTCTTCAACTTCAACGGCACCGCGGGGATGTGGCGGCGCACAGCCATCGAAGAAGCCGGCGGCTGGCAGCACGACACCCTCACCGAAGACACCGACCTCTCCTATCGCGCGCAATTGAAGGGCTGGCGCTTCGTTTACCTCGAAGACGTGGAGTGCCCGGCCGAGCTGCCCATCGAGATGACCGCCTTCAAAACCCAGCAGGCGCGCTGGGCCAAGGGCCTGATCCAGACGTCGAAGAAGATTCTGCCGCGAGTGCTGGCGCAGCAAGCAGCCCTTCCGCGTCAAGCTCGAAGCCTGGTATCACCTGACCGCCAACATCAGCTATCCGCTGATGATCGTGCTTTCCACGCTGCTCCTGCCGGCGATGATCATCCGCTTCTACCAGGGCTGGTTCCAGATGCTCTACATCGACCTGCCGCTGTTCCTGGCGTCGACGTTTTCGATCTCCAGCTTCTACCTGGTATCGCAGAAACAGTTGTTCCCCAAGACCTGGCCGCGGACGTTCCTCTTCCTGCCGTTTCTGATGGCGCTGGGCATCGGGCTGACCGTCACCAACTCGCGCGCCGTGCTGGAAGCGCTGATCGGCAAGCAGTCGCCGTTCGCGCGCACCCCCAAGTACCGTGTGGAAAGCGGGGCGGCCAAGGCGCAGGCTTCCAAGTACCGCCGCCGCCTGGGATGGGTGCCCTGGGTCGAACTGCTCATCGGCGCGTATTTCCTCGCCGCCGTCACCTATGCCCTGACCAACGAGAACTACATCACCGTGCCCTTCCTGCTGCTGTTCGTGATCGGCTTCTGGTACACGGGGCTGATGTCACTCCTGCAGGGCCGCTTCGAAGGCATGTCGCTGGCCTCCGCCGAAGCGCACGAGAAGCCGTTTCCGGTGGGAGTTTGAGCCAAGAGCGCGATGCCCTAGGTTCGCGCCCAACATCGGGGCGCGAACCCGAGGCACCGGGCTACCCAGCTATAAACGTGGAGTAGGATGTGTCGGAAGGCCGTTTTAGGCCCGATCGAAGACTTACACAAGTGCAGCAGGCTCGAGGAATAGAAGTGGCGCCGGTGTCGGGCGCTCCATCCAGAGCCGACTTTTGTTGTTCCAGGCTGTGAGTGCCAAGTCGCGAATGTGCTTAGGCGGCATGGGATTCGCTTTTAGTCTGGGCATTTCATCGTAAGTGCGGTTATGCAGCCGGCGACCCGCGAGGGATTTGTGAACGCCGCCCCACTGCTTAAAGAAGAAGGCAACATCTTTTTCGCGGCAAAGGCGCAGGATGTTTTCAACCCAGTCCTGCTGCATAGGGCGGGCACCTCTCCCGCTCTCCCCGCCGACAATCGCCCAGTGTATGCCCGAAAGATCGAATCCCCCAAGATCCTCCAGTAGAGGCTCGATGGACAGGAATCGGACCGCAACTGGAGTTTTCCGGAGTTGCCTGACTCGTGGCAGACCGTAACACCTATCCTCAACGCTGACGCCCCACCAGATGTGGCAATGCTGCGA
Source organism: uncultured Acidobacteriota bacterium (assembly GCA_963733935.1). GTDB lineage: Bacteria > Acidobacteriota > Terriglobia > Terriglobales > Acidobacteriaceae > JAHFUA01. Next base: position 69,308 of record CAVTEQ010000015.1, on the reverse strand, counting down.
GGCGAAGCGGAGAGGTCCGGAGAGCATTTCCCTGAGCCGCTCGGAGCGCTTCGTTAGGACTTGGTAAGTGTGCCAGTTCGCCTGAACCATCACCCTGACGACATCTTCGATGTAGGCGTCTGGGACCTCATCCTGAAAAAGGTCGCTCATACTGTTCACGAACACGGCTCGGGGGCCTGACCACTGAAAGGGCTCAGAGAGCTTTTCAGGCACCAGACGCAAGTCGAAGCCCTGCTCGTAGGGATGACCTGGAACTCCGCGGAATCTTTCGGCGAATGTTTCAGCGTAACAGTGCTTGCAGCCCGGACTGATCTTCGTGCATCCCCGGAGAGGATTCCATGTGGTGTCTGTCCATTCAATTTTGGAATTCTCGCTCATGATGTTTCCGGGCCGACGATTTACCGGCTCCATACTACCAACCAGAACGGCCAGGGCAAGGTCGTTGGCCACGCGGTCAATCAATTCCTGCCGCCCGGTGATAAACAAATCTAACTGGTTCGCTTTTCATTCGCCAACAAAATCGGCGCTCTCAGTGAGCCGATGTACACTGTTCGACACCTACGTGACGCAACAAATGATGTTCGGCGGTTCCTGGACCCAACAGAAGTTGGAAGTCTTGAGCAAATACCTGCGCGCTTACCGTTTGATTTTCGAGCGTAATCCAAGGGCACGATTCTTCAAGACGAGCTACGTTGACGCATTCGCCGGTACGGGGGAGATTCCTAGACCAGCCTTAAGCGGCCTTTTCAAAGACGAGCCAGATTTGCTGAAAGCGGAGGAAGAGTTCCGAAAGGGCAGCGTCAGGCGGGCTTTGGAGGTAAGTCCGCCATTCGACCATTACGTATTCATTGAGAAGGATGCGGCAAAGTGTGCTGAATTGAGGGCCCTGGCCGAGGAATTCCCCTCGAGTGACATTAAGGTTGTAAACGAGGACGCGAATGAAGCACTGCTTGCCTGGTGCGCGGAAATGAATACGGAGAAAGAGCGGGCAGTGGTGTTCCTGGACCCGTTCGGAGCTTCGGTTGAATGGAAGGTGATTCGCGCTCTCGCACGCACCAAGGCTGTTGATCTCTGGATTTTATTTCCCTACGCGGCGATAAACAGGATGCTTGTGAGCGATGCAATGCCGCCGAAGGCATGGGCAGAGCGGCTCGCCCGCATTTTTGGGACTGAAGAATGGAAAGAGAAGTTCTATGCGACGGATTCCTGGCGATCGCTCATTGATGAAGATAAAAAGGTTGAGCGCGTTTATAAAACGGCCGATCAAGAGCAAATCACCCAATTCTTCATCGATCGGTTGCGGGGCGAGTTTGCTGCCGTGGCGCAGCCAGGATTCCTGCACAATTCAAGAGGATCATTGTTGTTCGTTTTGTTGTTCGCGGCAGGAAACGCGAAAGGAGCCAACGCGGGCATAAGAATCGCTAATGATCTTCTGATGGAGCTGAACAAATCGGCATTCTGAGCGATGGCCTGTGCTCGTCCCCTCTCGGTTCTATTAGGACGAAACTGCGGGCCAGCAGCCGTCCGTGGTCGCACCCGCCCTCCGCAGCGGTGATGCAAAATCCGACTTTCTTGGCGGTCGTCATTGCGTCGTGAAACGCGGGACGACCGTGGGTGCCCGGACAAGCTGCGCTTGTCTGGGATAAGAGTGCGCAAGCGAACTTTGCCACCGCCGCTGGATTTTCTCTTGACAAGGCCGTATTCCAGTTGTTATGATTGCATCAATGTTGTTCACAAATAGCTAAGTCATTACAGATCAAGATTTTGCCTTTAACTCCTTTCTTATCATGGTCCCCAGGGGAGGGTATGGCGTAAGTTGATGATTCTATTAAGGGAGGGGCGGCAGGGGTGGGGATGACGACACGGTAAACATTCCCCGAGAGGAGGGAGTACCGAGTACCGAGTCAGGGAGTAGGAATTCAATCGAGCCAAGAGCCAATATCCCGTTTGCTACAATCTCGACTTCATGCTCCCGCGCCGGATTCTCTGGAAGCTTCTCGTTGCGACCGTCTTTCTTCCTTGCCTCGCGTATGCCCTTGACCGCCAGCCCAACGCCGACTATCGCGCTCGCCGCGTGGCGCTCGCGCGCAAGACCAGCGGCGGCGTGGTCGTGCTGTTTGCCGCGGTTGAAGCCGAAGGTCCCAACGCTCTCTACGGATTTCGCCAGGACAACAATTTCTACTATCTCACCGGCGTGAACGAGCCGGGAGCGGCGGTGCTCATCGCGCCGGAGGTAGCGGGCGAAGCGACGGTCAAGGGGCATCCCTACACTGAAATCCTCTTTCTTCCCGGCCGCAATCCGTCGCAGGAAAAATGGACTGGCCCTAAGCTGGGCCCCGAGAATCCCGAAGCCGCAAAGCTCACCGGCTTCGACCGCGTGGAGCCGCTCGACAAGCTGCGCGACGAACTGGTGCGCCTGCTGCCGCAGCCCCGCGCCGTGGTCTATTCCGATCTTCCGAGGTTCGAAGAGGGATCGCCTTCGGCGACGCCGCTCGAGTGGCTGCGCCGGGCAAATGCATTTCCCGTCTCCGCTTCGCTGCAGGACGTAAAGCCGATGCTGGAAGAGATGCGCCGCGTGAAGGACGCGGGCGAGATCGCGCTCATCCGCAAGGCGACCGACGCGTCGATGGCTGGTCACCTGGCGGCGATGCACGCCCTCAAGCCCGGGATGAACGAGCGGGAGATCCAGGCCATCGTTCAGTACGAGTTTCAGAAGCGCGGCTGCGAGCGTCCGGCTTATGCGCCGATTGTCGGCGCGGGACTCAACTCGACCGTGCTGCACTACTCCGACGACTCGGCGACGATTCAGGCCGGAGACGTGGTCTTGATCGATGTCGGCGGCGAGTACTCGATGTATGCCACCGACATCACGCGCACGCTGCCCGCTTCCGGCAAGTTCACGCCGCGCCAGCGCGAGATTTACAACATCGTGCTGGGAGCGCAGGAGGCGGCCATCCACGCCTTCCGCGCCGGCCAGTCCACCATGACCGGCGATTCCGCCGATGCGCTCCACAACATCGCCTACAATTACATCAATACTCACGGCAAAGACCTGCACGGCAAGCCGCTAGGACAGTATTTCATCCACGGGCTGGGGCATTTTGTCGGGCTTTCCGTCCACGATGTAGGCGGAGTATCCGTTCCCCTGGATCGCGGCATGGTCTTCACCCTTGAACCGGGCATCTACATCCCGGAAGAACGGCTGGGGGTGCGGATTGAGGACATGTTCTACGTGGCGGCCGACGGCGCTCTGGTGCGGCTGACGGCCGGTTTGCCGCGCACTGCGGAGGAAGTCGAAGCCGCCATGGCCGGGCGTTAGAAACCCGGCAGTTCTGGTATCCTTGCGCCTGTGTCGATCCGGGCGCTCTACATTCTGCTGGTGGTCGGTGTTTTGCTGGTGCTGCTGGCGGCAATCGCTATCTACCTGCGCGTGCGCCGCCATATGAGGGCCTCATCCGACAGCCGGCACGAGATGCCCATGGGGAAAAATTCATGAAAACGGCGAGCCAAGTTCTCGAGCGCGAGCAACACTCGGCATGGTGGATGGAGATCGCGCTGGTGGTCGGCGCCAGCTTGTTCGTGGCGCTGTGCGCGCGTGTGACCGTGCCGCTGCCGTTCACGCCCGTGCCGCTCACGCTGCAGAACTTCGCGGTGCTCGTGGTCGGGCTCACGCTGGGCAGCCGGCGCGGCTTCGCGGCGCTGGCGCTCTATCTTGGCGAAGGCGCCGTCGGCCTTCCAGTCTTCAATCCCGCCGGACTCGGAGGCATCGCGCAACTGCTGGGACCAACCGGCGGATACCTGATGGCCTATCCATTCGTCGCCTTCATCAGCGGCTGGATCGCCGAGCGCGGCGTTCGCAGCTTTCGCCGCGGAGCCGCGGCAGCAGTGGCCGGCGAAGTTTTGCTCTTCGCCTGCGGCCTGGCCTGGCTGACAGTATGGACCCGCGGTTCGTGGTGGCAGGCAGCGCACTTCGGGCTGTATCCGTTCGTGTTTGCGGAAGTCGCGAAGGTGATGGCGGCCGCCGGAGTGGCGGCACCCTTTTCCGCGGGCGGGGGCGCCCGCGCCACACGGAAAGCCGAGGATCAATGACGACCGCGGTTTCCTCCACCGTGCGCGAGATCACCGTCGCGCACAGCCCCGACTCCGACGACGCCTTCATGTTCTACGCGCTGGCCACCAACCGCGTGCGCGCCAGCGGCATCAAATTCGCGCACACGCTGTGCGACATCGAGACGCTGAACCGCAAGGCGCTCGAAGGCTTCTACGACGTGACCGCGATCTCGTTCCACGCCTATCCCTACATCCAGGACAAGTACGCGCTGCTCGCCAGCGGCGGCAGCGTGGGCGAAGGCTACGGGCCGATGATCGTCGCGCGGCGCGTGCATTCGCTCGACGAGATCAAGCGCCTGCGCATCGCCGTCCCCGGCACGCTGACCACGGCCTACCTCGCGCTGAAGCTCTTCGCGCCCGAGATCGAAACGGAAATCGTTCCCTTCGACCAGATCATCCCGGAGGTGCTCGCCGGCAAGCACGAAGCCGGGCTCATCATCCACGAAGGCCAGCTCACCTACGACAAGTCGGGCCTGCACCGCATCGTCGACCTCGGCAAATGGTGGCGCGACCAGACCGGCCTGCCGCTGCCGCTCGGCGGCAATGCCATCCGCCGCGATCTCGGCCCCGAGCTGATGGCGAGCGTCGCGCGCGCCATCAAGCAGAGCATTCAGTACGCGCTCGACCATCGCTCCGAGGCGCTGAGCTACGCCATGCAGTTCGCCCGCGACCTCGATCCCGGGCTCGCCGACAAATTCGTCGGCATGTACGTCAACGAGCGCACGCTCGATTACGGCGACGAAGGACGCGCCGCCATCCGCCGCCTGCTGGAGATGGGCCACGAGGCCGGCATCATCCCGCAGCGCGCCAACGTCGAGTTCGTGGACTGACGGCCTGAAGCTCCCAATCATGCCCGCAGACCTGCGCGAGCCCGCGCCGCAATCTCGGGCGGGAACGGACGCGACTTGCGCGTCCTGAGATCCAGATGCACCACCGTCAATTCGCAGACGGCCGCCAGCTCGCCCTCCTCGCCGTTGAACATCTCGTGCTGAAAGCGGATCACCTTCTCCCGCACCTCCAGAATCTCGGACCGCACTACCACGACATCTCCCGCGTGTAGTTCTTTCTTGTAAGTAATGTTCTGCTGCAGTCCGGCCATTCCGTGCCGCTGCTCGCGAACGTAGGCGGCGGTAATGCCGATCGAAGCGAAAAGATTCCAGGTGGCTTCGTCGAACTTGCCGACATACCACATGACGTTCATGTGTCCCATGTGATCGCAATGCCAGGGATAAACGGCTCCACGATAGGTGATCGGCTTGGCTGCAGATTCGGCATTCATGATCGGTGATCCTCGTTCACAGATGCTTCAATGGTTCGTATCAGGGCACGGCTTTCAGCCGTGCCGTAGGGTACAAGTAGGAAAGTCGGGCTTTAGCCCCTGCCGGGGATACTCGATGTTTACTCCGGCGTTATTCCCATCCCCCCTACCCGCCCTCTAGCAGAATCAGCAACTTACCCACGGTTAACCGTCGCGAACCGTGGCCGAACCGACGAAATAAAGGACTTACCCGCAAAAACCGTCCCTCAAAGGACTTAGGTGCATTTTTTGGCGCTTTGGGGCCTGGTTGTCAAAGAGCGTTGTCTATGCAAGTTGTCATCCTGGATAACAGCGCTGTGCAAGCCAGGCTGCGCCGGCTTTTGCACAATTTCTAATTGCTATTCGATTACACCTAATGATAGCAACAAACGGATTTCTAGTCAACTGATTTAAGTGTCTCAGGCAGCAAACCGAGGTCGGGCTCTTGCGGTCGCCTCGGCACCTGTTGGGGCAGGACGGATGAATACCTGGAAGCGGGTTAGCGGGTGTTCCAGACAAGCGGGAGCTTGTCTGGGATATCCGGATCCCACACGAGCAAAAATCGCTCGTGTGGGGCACCCGCGGCTACCTGGGCCACCCGCCCATATTGGCGCGCTCGCTGGAAATAGGACTTTCGTAATACGTACGTCGCTTACCATTTTGGGACACTGTGTCAGTCATTGTTGACACTACCTCTCTCCGAACACAGAATCGATTTGTGCAACAGGGCGTAGTGATCGGGGGAAGAGCAAGGCTGTGAAAGAGATTTTCTCTGCTTTCGGCTCAGAGGTTTTTCGACCATTGGTCACATTGCTCGTCCCCGGTTGCATTGGACTGAGCAGTTGGTTTGTGTACCTCATGTCTGGGTACAAAGGATTTGCAGCACTGGTCAGCCGTAATCACACTGAATCTGCATTGGTGCTAGCGCTCGCGGCGGCCTGGGCTGGTCTCGTGCTTGAGAATTTCGGTTCACTTATCGAGGGAGAACTCTTCGACAAATGGCTCCGGAGTTGCCCAGGGTGTGAGGATCACCTTACCGACTGGTACAAATACCTCCGCCTTGCTTTCAGAATAGAACCCATCGGGCACCGATACATGAGGACATTGGTCCTTCACCTGAAGTTTGAGCTGAACAATTCCATTGGCCTAGCGAGTGCTGGCATTGGATTGCTACTAATTGGTGAGATCGGCGTTTGGACTCGCATCCTCTTTGCCACTTTCCTGTTTGTACTGGCCATTTACCTCTGTTTCTTTGAAGCAAGGAGAAGTCACTGCGCACTGAGCGAACTCCGACGCGAAATGCTCAAGGGGATTAACGTCGTAGGCTGACTTTCGTCGAGCCAGTCATTGTCACCGCGTACCCGCCGTGTACCCTAGATCGGCGGTCCTGGCCGCGGGTGCCCCAGACAAGCGTGCGCTTGTCTGGGATAAAGGAATCCCACACGAGCAAAAGACGCTTGTGTGGGGCACCCAAGGTTACCCGGCCCACCCGCCCAACGAGAAATTCTCGGGTCGGCCACCCGTCAACAATTTATGAATTTGAGGCTTTGGCCGTGCTTTCTATAGCCTCCAGCCTGAGGGTCAGGTTCCTCAGCGTTTCGGTCACTACTGACGTATCAATACCCTTTCTCTTGCGTGGCTCCAAGAAATGTCCGTGGAGGAACTCACGCGCTTCCTCGAATCTTGAGCGCAAGATTGCTGCCGCCTCCTGTCGGTGCAGCCGGGCGTCATAAACCTTGGCTATTGAGAGGAGAGTCGAAAGGACCGTGAAAATGCAGCCCACAACGGCCATCTCAACCTCGCTATCCCAGGGGGTGCCTCCGATTCGCATTGCAATCTGCGCTCGATCTTCCTTTTTCCCTGTCTGCGTAACGCGTTTTCGCAAGGCCTCCCATGTCCCATGGGTCCCGAGCTCAGTGAAGAATCCGTAAACGGGGTCGAACTTGGGCCTCCCAAGCTTTTTTCTGATAGCTCCAGGCGATAGTTCCTCTAGAATCTTCTTCTTGTCGCCACTTGCCCACACATCCGCCCATGCCGGTTGATGAGAGAACAATTCGGCTTTTTCCAGCAGGTCATGGACGGTGCGTAGATGACCGTAGGCTTGTGTCGTATATCTTCGCTCTGCAAGGTAAAAGGCCGCAGTCAATTCATCAACCGTCCAGTAGAGCAGGCCCAGCGTCGCAAATTGCGCTACTCCCTGCTGTGGCTGCTGCGTCGCATCCCAGAGCAAGTCTAAAACGGACTGCTGAGCATCCAGAAATATGGGCCTCGCAGACTCGACTATCGGAATTAGAACGGGGTAAGGCATCCCGAGTCTTTTGAGAAGGGTCTCAGCCTTGTGGTGCTTTCGCTTAACTCCGGCGACTAAGCGAAGCGTCTTTCTCTTGTCTGGGCTATCGGCTAAGCTGCTCACCACCCGCTCAAACAGGCTCGCTATCGTGTCCATGAAGTTGTTAAAGTAAGCGTTTGCTTCGGCGTCCATGGCGGATTCGTTTGCGGCCGCAAAATCGAGAACTTCTTTGACCTTGTCGCGTAGTTGCTCGGGGTGAGCAACGCCCTCAAATATTCGCTTTTGAGCGAACGCTTGAAAATCCTTAAGTGTAACTGTCACTGCTTCCTCATCCCCTCCTTTCTATGATAGGGGATAGTCGGCCGCTAGCATCAAGTATGTCGGCAACCGCGCTGTTAAGCCTGCTGCAGACCTGTGATGTCTTGCAACTGGCTACGGGAGATCTCGGCGTATGCGGCGTACTAATGTAAGTGCGCGCTCGATTTCATCCGCGGCATTGCGGATGTAGCGCGAAGCCGAATCGCTATCATCTGAATTGGCAGATCTTTTCGCTCTCTCCGCGTAATCCGCAGCCACGTCGAGGTGCTGCTTAATCCGTCTCAATTGATTGTCTAGATCTTGCGACATACCTATGTTCTCCGATGCTGAATATGGCCGGCTGGTCCACCCAACGTGTCGAGTGGGCGGAATCCCTGATTCCCAGCAAGAATCTCGAGGGTGCCCCATCCTAACGTCGTGCCGTTCGACGTTAGGGTGGGGTTTTTGACGTTGGTTTTGCCTCGCCTGGTTCGCGGGATGAATCGCGCCACCCAGGAAAGTCAAAATCCCCACCCTTGCCAACGGCAGGCAAGGGTGGGGCACCCCGCGCATTGCTAATACTTGACTGGGTCTGGCGTTCCATCCGACCATCTGCCCGCGGGAATCATGAATACGTCGATTGGTTCCGGATCGCCATGGAACTGTGGATTCAGCATGACGGGAGAGTGGGGCAGATCTGCACCCCAAACGGCACTGTCCATGAGCGGAGTGTAAAACATCAGGTGAGCTATCCAGTGGTGTTGGCCGCTATCGGTAAGGTACTGTTCTTTCGACATCATGTAGCTCATGGCTCCAGGCTCCAGAGGCGGCAGCTTTTGCTTTATGAATGTCTTGATGCCCTCGATGATCTGAGCTTTGGATTGACCGGCCAATACCATCTCCGTTCTTTTATACGTCATCGGCAGAATGGAGCGGGCAGCCGGGGGATTGAAGCAGAGCGGGCCTCGAAGTTTAGGGTTCCAAAAATTAACGGCAAATTCGCCATCGAATGGGCCCATCCACCCTCGCTCCACGACACACACGAAACCGTTCTTACCTTTGACTGCGGTTTCGTAGCCATGCCTTCCCAGGACGAGGACATCGGCATCGCGCGAGATGGCCTCCGGGGCCGCGCTCCGCGCCAGGGCAATCTCGGCGTTGCGCTCCATTAAGTATTGATCGAGCGGAGCCATGCTTGGATACGGTTCTTTGGCCTCCTGCGCTTGCGCTTGCCGCAACGCGGCGAGCCCGATAACCAGCGCAAAAGTTCCCAATGCGATCATGGCGACTATTCTTTGGCCCATCTGGTTCATTGATTCCTCCTGGGGAATTAAAAGACCAATACATACCCGGATGGATGTCTTAGATTCAACCCCTGAGCTTGGCTGAGACCGCCTGCTATGTCAAATGCTTGATCAGCGCATCTGAGCGAGGACGGCGACGTCAAGCTTTGAATAGTACTTCTTCACGTCGCTGGCCCCGTACTTGGCGCGGAATTTCTCGACCACGGACGATACCTGCTTGGCGTCCGTGAGCGGAACAACCTTGAACTCACCCTCTGCGCCGCGCGCAGCGATGCGAACCGTCGGGTTCTTGAGCACGTTCTTGTACCACTGTGTATCCGACCCCGGACACCGGCAGCAGGTAAAGCTTGTCGTTCTCCACCACGAACCAGACCGGGATTGAGATGGCGCGTCCTGACGTTCTGCCTGTCACAGTGAGATTAATTTCGCGATATCGGGAAAGGCGGTCTTTTAGGGCATCGTTGCGTGCTGGCATGTGCACTCCTGCGCCTACTGTTAGATTAAAGTGGGCCGTATATTATCTTCGTTACATCCCATGATCTCCAGCCCGGGCACCCAGGCCATGCGCCGCCTCCGAACACCCTTCCCCAGCAAGACCCGTTCGGATGTGACACCCTCGCCTTTGCTGTGGAAACGCGCTAGTATCCTGCACATGGCGGTAGACTGGAAAAAACACATCGTAAGCGACCCGGAAATTCTGCGCGGCAAGCCGCGGCTGAAGGGAACACGAATTCCTGTCGGGGTTGTGCTGGGATACCTGGCGGCGGGCAAAACGGCCGAGGAGATTATCGCAGAGTTTCCCGACATCACGGGCGAACAGATCGCTGCGTGCCTGGACTATGCCCGCGAACTGGCTGACTTTGAGGCCGTCGTCTAATGGGCCTGCGGTTTCTGGCAGACCACTGCATCCTTCCTCAACGCGAGGCAGCTTTATCCGATTCACCCGCCTAGGAACCATTGAGACGTAACCCGGCGACGCGCATCCAAGGGTTGAGGATTTCCTATGCGATCTGACATGGTTCCCGGCGCGATCTTCCCCGACTATGAGCTTTCCGACCACACCGCGAAACGCCGCAAGCTCTCCGAACTGCAAGGACCGCATCCGATGGTTCTGGTCCTCAGCCGCGGAAGTTTCTGCCCCAAGGACCGCCGGCAGGCGGAAGGGCTGGTTGCAACTCCATCGGGAGCTCGAGGTTGCCTATTGCCGGCTGGTCACGATCAGCACCGACAACATCACCGAGACGAATGAATATCGCACGGGAGTCGGCGCCCACTGGCCTTTCCTCTCCGACCCGGGGCGGATGGTGCAAAAGGATCTCGACATCGCCGAATACACCGATCCTGCCCACAATCCCATGATCCCGCACGTGATTGTCCTCGAGCCCGGTCTGGTCATTTATAAGATCTACAACGGCTACTGGTTCTTCGGCCGGCCCACGGTGGAAGATCTCCGCCAGGACCTGCGTGCCGTTACCAGGAAATGCCGGCCGGACTGGGACATCACCACCCCCGAACTCAAAGCGGCGTGGCAGCAAGGCCGCAAGGAGCTCTTCTATCCGTACGGCAAAACGTACGTGCAGACTCTCGGTGAACAGGATTAGGGGGCGGGTGGGTGACCGGCAAGGCAAACGTGCGCACACTTTTGCTGCGTCACCGTCACTTGCCGCAGATCGCGCGTCTCACAGCAGCCGGATCGCCATGTACAGCCCGCCGAGTATGAGCGCGGCGAGAGCAGCGCACCCAAGATAACGCAGCAGTTGCCTGGTGCTCGAGGGGGCTACTCCCTCATCCTCTTGAATCTTTTCTTCTAGGCTGTTGAACATAGTTTTCTCCGCTCAGCATTTGCTCCGGTCGGAACGCGTCAACTGGTGAAGACGAAATTGACGGTCACGGTGGTTTCCACCTCCACGGGTTCGCCGTTGAGCAGGTATGGCTTGTAGCGCCATTGCCGGACCGCATCCAGCGCAGCCGGGACCAGCAAGGGGTGCCCGCTCAGAACATGCAACTCCTGGATGGCGCCCTCCTTCGAGATAATGGCGGTCAGCACCACCTGTCCCTGGACGCGCGCGTTGCGCGCCAGGACTGGGTAAAGCGGCTCCACCTTATTCAGCAGCCGCCCGGCGGAAACCCCCTGCGAAATTCGCACTCGCGGCGCCGGTTCCAGCCTGGGAGCCTTGGGGACAACGTTAAGGCTCGAAGCCGAGCCGATGATTCCACCGATCACTCCTCCCAGTTGTCCGCCGGGTATTCCCCCCGGGACGCCGCCAATCACTCCGCCCGAAGTTGCGGCCGGCGGCGGCTGATCCTCATGAATCATCGCGATCTTGGTGGGAATCCTGGTGGGTGTTCGCAACTGTCCGCCAACCATTTCGGTTTCCGGCCGAACCGTCTTGACCAGCTCCTGAAGCGCCGCCGGCGGCGGCTGGGGGCGGTGGTGGTGGAACGAACAGCATCGTCAACAACTGCTGTTTGGGCAGCGCATCGGTGTAGATCAATGGCAGCAGAACAGCGATGCACAGAAGCACACCCTGAATGGCTAAGGATAGGAATGTTGTCCAACCGCGCCGACGATTCACGTTCCGTCTGGACTCCAGCATGCTGCTTTCGAACAGCGGCCTGTCGGAGCTGCTGTCTCGCAACGTTGGAGGAGGCGACGGACGCTCCTCGACCTTTACTTCTTCTTCGTAGGCTGTAGGACTCATAGGCCCCCCTCGGCATCACACTGGCGCGTCTTGCCCCTAATGCGAGTATCCAGCCGAATGCTCCACACTTCAGTGACTTGAATCACAGCTTGGTGATACATCCCGAAACGTTCGTAACCTCGGCGAACGTTCCCCTGCTGTTCAAGCCTCAGTCCGCAGCAGCGACGGCCGAATCCTTTTCTATGCCATCCAGAATCTCGTTCACCTCTTCCGAGTCGATGTCGCTGACGTGCGGAATGCCGGTGATGCGGCTGGCTTCCATGGTCAGCGACGCGATGTCGTTGCGGTCGATGTACTTCAGCCCGAACTTGCGGGCGCCGGCCATCAGTTGCCGCAGGCCCTGCGCCAGCCGTTGATAGTAGGTATAGAGCCCGATGGCGCCCGCCGGCAGCTTGCTGAAGCGGTCGCCCAACTTCTGCCGCAGCTCGGGCGCGGTGACGAAGATTTCGTCCGTGGTGGTGCCGAAGCGCTCGATGTAGATGGGCAGGTTCTGCGCCTCGATCGACTTGCCGATGGTCTTGGCCACCATGGCCGCGGCCAGCGGGGCACGCGCCATAGCGATCAGCTTGACGAACGGCGCGCACAGGGCGAAGCCCTTGAACATCTGGTCTTCGAAGGTATATCCGCCGGCCAGCGCGATCGCGGGGATGAACTCTCCCTTGTCGCGCAGTGCCACCAGGTATTCGCGCAGAAGCGAGTGCAGCTCGACTCCGGGCACGCCCCACTCATTCATCATGCGCCACGGAGACATGCCGGTGCCGCCGCCGGCTGCGTCCACGGTCAGCAGGTCGATCTCGGCCAGCGACGCATATTTCACCGCGCGCGCCAGGTCGACCGGGCGATAAGCGCCGGTCTTCAGCGTGATGTACTTGGCGCCGCACCTGCGCAGCTCTTCCACGCGCCGCAGGAAGCCCTCGCGGCTCACCATGCCGACGCGCGAGTGGCGCTCGAACTCGTGGAAGCTGCCTTTCTTGAAGGCCTCGATCACGATCGGGTTCGAGGGATTCGGGCAGCACCACGTAGCCGCGCCGCTGCAGCTCTTGCGCCTTATTGAGGTCTTTGATTTTGACTTCGCCGCCGATGTCCTTGGCGCCCTGTCCCCACTTCAGCTCGACCGACCTCACGCCCAGCTTCTTGATGGCGTACTCCTGCACGCCGAGCATGGTGTCTTCCACGTTGGCCTGCACGTACACTTCGCCGTAGTCGTCCATCTGCCACTCGCGGAAACACTTCACGCGCCATTCCAGGTCCACGCTGGAGAGGACTCTGCCATTCTCGAAGCGCGACTCCATGTCCATGCCGACCACGTTCTCGCCGATGGCGATGCCGGTGCCGGTGATGGCAGCGCCGGCGGCCAGTCCGGGCCAGTTGTTCTTGGCGACGTTGGTCGAGCCCATGGCGCCCAGCGTGAACGGCAGCTTGTAGCGGATGCCGTTATCGCGGCCGAGCGCGACTTCCAGGTCCACGGCAGGGAACAGCGCACGGTTGGAATCCTGTTCCATTCCCCACGCGCCCGCGCAGCGGCCCAGGATGGTGAAGTGCCCCAGGTCGACCGGATAGTCCTTCTGGCCGGCGGTGGTGATGATGCCGAAGGGCTGGGGATAGATCATCTCCGCGCCGCGATAGGCGCTCTTGCCGATCTCGCACATGCCGATGCAGCCATCCACGCAGGTGGCGCACATGCCGCTGATGGGAACCACGGCATCTTCGGTGCGGTTCTTGGTCAGCGTTGCTGCTGAGGAGTTCAAGCGCGTGTAGCTCATTGTTTTTCTCCTAGAAGGACCGTCGCGCGAGCGCGGGTCTTGATCTTTACGTCGGGACGCAATGGACCCGCCAGCTCGCAGGCATGGCATGGATCCAGGAAACACATGGCATCGTCGTAACTCTGGAAGCACACGGGAGCGAAGTTCAGGCAGCCGTTGCACAGCGTGGATTCGGCCGCGGGCCCGGCGCAGCGCAGCTCGCAGACCGGGCAGATGTAGAGACAGGCGCCGCACTGGCGGCAACGCTCGCTGGTCATGTCGAAGGGCCGCGAGACGTGGCGATCCTTGCCTCGGCCGGCGAAGCCGATGGCGCCGGCCATCATCTGCTGCTCGCACATGCGCACGCACAGCCCGCACTGGATGCAGGTCTCGTGCTCGGCTTCGTAGCGGCACTCGTGCACGCCATAGGCGGATGCGAGGTCCTGGATGCGCTTCGACGAGGGACAGGTGGCGACGTAGAGTTCGATCAGCAACAGGCGCGCGCGTTGCACTCGCGCCGAGTTGGTGTGCACCACCATCCCGTCTTCGGCGGGCAGGCTGCAAGCCGCCAGCAGCTTGCTGCGTCCCTCCGTCCCGCGCCGAGCTTCGACCACGCATAGCCGGCAAGCGCTCGCCGGGGCCAGGCCGTCGTCGTGGCAGAGCGTGGGGATAGGAAGGCCGAGAAAGCGCGCCGCCTCCAGCACGGTCGTCCCCTTCTCGACCAGGACTTCAATGCCGTTGATCGTTAGTTTTGGCACACCAGTTCTCCAGTGCCAACCCGCACCGCCTTGGGCTGGCAAACCTCCAGGCAAGCGCCGCAGCGCGTGCACTTGGCACGGTCGATCGTGTGGACTTGTCCTTTGTCGCCCAGAATTCCTTGCCCCGCGCAAACGTGCACGCAGGCGTGGCAGCCGTCGCAGAGCGTGGGTTCGATCTCGTAGAAGATCAGCTCGCGACAGACCTTGGCCGGGCAGCGGCGCTCGCGGATGTGCGCCAGATATTCGTCGCGAAAATAGCGCAGAGTAGTCAGCACGGGGTTGGCGGCTGTCTGGCCGAGAGCGCACAGCGACGCCTGCTTCATCAGCCAGCCCAGATCTTCGAGCAGCGGCAAGTCGTCTTCGGTCCCATTGCCGGCGCAGATGCGCGTCAGGATCTGGCGCATGCGTTGCGTTCCCTTGCGGCAGGGGAAGCACTGTCCGCAGGATTCGTCTTCCAGAAACTCCATGAAGTAGCGGGCGACGTCGACCATGCAGGTGTTCTCATCCATCACCACCATGCCGCCGGAACCCATCATGGAGCCGGCTTCGGTCAGGCGCTCGTAGTCGATGGGGAGATCGATGAGATTCGCCGGAATGCAGCCTCCCGAGGGGCCGCCGATCTGAATGGCCTTCAGCGCTTTGCCGTCAGGGATGCCGCCGCCGATGTCGTAGATCATCTCCCGCAGCGTGATCCCCATGGGCACTTCCACCAAGCCGGTGTTGTTGATCTTGCCCACCAGCGAGAAGACCATCGTGCCTTTGCTCTTCTCGGTGCCGATTCCCGCATACCACTCCGGACCCCGGTTGATGATCACCGGCACACTGGCCCAGGTCTTCACGTTGTTGATGACGGTCGGCCGATTCCACAATCCCTTCTGCGCGGGATACGGGGGCCGGGGGGTGGGTTCGCCCACCCGGCCCTCGATGGAGGCGATCAGTGCCGTCTCTTCACCACACACAAACGCCCCCGCGCCCTTGACCACGTGAATGTGCAGCTTCAAGCCCGTGCCCAGGACGTCGTCGCCCAGCAGTCCATACTCTTCCGCCTGATTGATCGCGGTACGCAGGTGTTCGCATGCCAGCGGATATTCGGCCCGCACGTACACGTATGCTTCCTGCACTCCCAAGGCGAAAGCGCCGATGATCATTCCTTCCACGACGCTGTGAGGATTGCCCTCGAGCAAACTGCGGTCCATGAAAGCGCCGGGATCGCCCTCGTCGCCGTTGCAGATGAGATAGCGGGGCGCGGGATTTTCTCTGCATACCCTCCACTTGACGCCGGTGGGGAAGCCGGCGCCCCCGCGCCCCCGCAGGCCAGAGCGTGTTACCGCGTCGACAACTTGCTCGGGACTCATGCTGGAGAGCGCTCGTCCCAGAGCGCCATAGCCGCCGACGTTGAGGTAGTCCTCGATGTTCTTGGGATCGATCTTGCCATTGTTGCCGAAGAGCACGCGCTGCTGGCGCGCGTAGAAGGGAACTTCTTCCTCGCGGATCACGCGTTTGCCGGAGGCGGGATCGCGGTACAGCAGCTTCTCCACCGGCACATGGCCGTTGCTGACGCTGGCGACAATGGCGGCAACATCGCTGGCAGTCACCTGGTTATAGAAAGTGCCCTCCGGCCAGACGATCATCAGCGGGCCGCGCTCGCAGAAACCGTGGCAGCCGGTGCTCTTGATGTCGATAGCATCCTGCAGTCCATGCTTCGCGAGCGCTTTGCGCAGTCCGTCGAGGACGTCGTGGGCGCCGGCCGCGGTGCACCCGCTGCCCGCGCACACCGTCAGGCAAGGCCGCTTGCAATCGCGGGCGGCGCGTAGCTCGGCGCGAAAGCTCTCCAGTTCTTCAACCGATTTGAGCCGTGGCATCGCGATCTCCTGCTTCTTCGGTGGAAGCGGCTTCTTCGTGCGCTTTGAGGCGGTATTTGTTGAGCACGCCGCGCACTTTGGCTTGCGTCAGGTGAGGATGGGTTTTGTTGTCCACGCGCACTACCGGCGCCAGGCCGCAGCAGCCCACACAGCGCACCGTCAGCACGGTGAATTGGCGGTCGCGCGTGGTGCCGGGCGCTCCCAGCTTGAGGTCGGTCAGAATGCGATCCAGCACGCGCGGCGCCCCGCGGACGTGGCACGCCGTTCCCAGACACACCTGCACCTGGTGTCGCCCGCGAGGCAACAGGCTGAAACAGCGGTAGAACGTTGCCACCTGATAGACATCGCTCAGGGGCACGCGCAGTTTGCGCGCCACCCGCGCCAGGACTTCCTGCGGCAGGTAGTAATACTTTTCCTGAATATCCTGAAGTATGGCGATCAGGTTGGCGCGTTGGTCGTCGAACTGCCCGAGGATGGAATCTGCCTGCTGAAGCTCGGTCTCGGTCATGGCGAAAATTCGCCTCCCCGCAGTAATCCCCGTGTTGCTTATTCCTTGGAGCTGCGACGCCACAGGATGCGCGTCACCGGCCCCTTCAAGACCTCTTCGTGGAACGTCTGCGTCTTCGGTCTCTCGCTTGGTTCTTCTGTCTTTGCCTGCGCAAGCTGCTGGCGGCAGGCGGTCAGCTTGGCCTCCACGTCGTGATTGGCCAGCCGGGAGACAAGTTCCGAGCGATGCATTTTGCCCTTGCCTTCGCACAACGGGCAGATCACGTAGTGGCCGTCCCTGGAGTCCTTCATGAATGCCTCGAACATCCCCACGTTAGGAAAACAAATAAAAAAGCGCCTCGAGCGGCGCGGGAGAAGATCGGTCTTTGAAGTTGGTCGCACACAAAGCGCGTCCGCGGTTCCTAGTCCATGACGCACTTTCTCACGTTCGGGGGCACCCGGCTGTGATGGGAGTCACGCTTCGCGGTGACTGGGCCGAGCGGACGGCCCACAGCACGGTCCGCCCTGCATAGGCGGAAGACCCGAACGGCTCCTGCCGCTCGGGACTTCGAGATGATCGACTAATGGGTGTAGGTGATGTTGTCCAACTGCAGCCACCAGCCGGCGCTGTTGGTGACCGTCACCTTGGTAGCCGGCTTGGTGAAGCCGGTGGTCACCAGCGTCATTCCAGCGGGGAGCGCCTTGCTGACGCTTTCGCCGGCGTCGGTGGATATCGTGATCGTGGTGGCCCGTCCGCCGGCTCCCGAAAAGCTGACCAGCACGCTGGGCGTGGTGAAGCTGAAGCTGCTGCTGGTGATCTGCCTGATTCCAGGAAACGCTGATGCCAGTTCCCAGATTGGCGCGTTCGCAATCCCACGGGCCGGCCGACCAGTTGATTCCGCCAAAGGTTCCAGTCAGGGCCCTGACCGGACAGGCCGGGCTATCGAAGTTGACCACCGTGGTGGTGGACGATGCCGAAGTTATGGTCATACTGGCCGTGGCCGATTTGCTGGTATCGGCCTGGCTGGTGGCGGTGACGGAGAACGTGCCAGCAGTCGCACCCGCAATGTAGGTCCCCGAGGTGTTGATCGTGCCTCCGGTCGCCGACCAGTTCACGCCGGTATTGCTGCTGCCGGTGACGGTTGCGGTGAACGAATGTGATTGTCCGGGATTCAGGCTGAAGGAGGTCGGGCTGATGGTGATGGCTACTCCCGGAACCAGGGTGACGGTAGCTGATGCGAACTTCGAGCTGTCGGCCGCCGACGTGGCGGTCACGGTCACGGTCTGCTGCGAGGTCACGGAAGCGGGGGCGTTGTAGACGTTCCCGGACAGGCTCCCGACCAGCGGATTGATCGACCAGTTCACCCCCGTGTTGCTGCTGCCGGTCACGGTCGCCGTGAAGGGCTGAGACTGGCCGCCCGCCAAGGTCTTCGACGTGGGGCTCACGCTCACCGACACGGGAACCAAGGTCACGGTAGCAGTGCCGAACTTCGTGGTATCCACGGTCGAGGTGGCCTTCACCGTGATGGTTTGCGCTGCGCTCACCACCGCCGGCGCGCTGTAAACCCCGGTTGACGACAAGAGGCCCACCGGCGCACTGAGCGACCAAGTCACCGTTTTGGTGGTTGTGCCGCTGACGGTGGCAGTGAACGGCTCTGACTGGCCGCCTTGCAGGCTGAACGACGGCGGGGTGACGCTCACGGTTATGGACGGAGCTGCCGTGCCCGTGAATTCATAAGCGCCGATGTCGTAGGCTACGCCTTGCGGCCGGGTGTTGCCGTCGAGGTCGGTGGTCACCTGCGCCAGGGTCGTGCCGGCGTCAATGGCAAGACTGCTGGCCTGGAGATGGTAATCGCTGCCCGCGGGATTCACGAACAGGGGATCCGCCTTGAACGAGTGCGGGCCCATCGTGTATCCCAGCGTGCCGCTTGTCGAGAAATAGACGTTGTAATCATCATCCACTGCCGACAAGCTTCCATTGGACATGCCCTTGCTGAAACCGGCGAAGATTGTGTTCCGCAAAATCAGGTTGGAAGCGGGCTGGTCGATCACGTAGCCCATATCGCCGGATTTGCCCACGAAGGTGCAGTTGTACAAAGTGGTTGTAGGGCCGAGGTTTTGCAGCATCAGCGGAAACCAGCCGTTGCCGTAGGCCAGCGCATTCACCAGGGTGAAGGGTCCGCCGCCGGTCCACATACGGAATCCGTATTTGACGTTGTTGTACGACTTGCAGTTGGTGCAGGAAAAATTCTTTGCCTTGATGTCGAATCCGGCGTCCTGATTGCCGTAGGCCACCGAGTTGGTGATGGTCAGGTTGGAGGTGCCGGCGTCGTCGGAGAAGCCATCCCCGTTCTGATACGAAGATACGTCTCCGATGTACAGTTCGCTGTTGTTGTGGCTGCTGACGCTATCGATCACGATGTCGTGCACCGTGTTCTCGAAGCCCACGCCATAGCGCGAGTTGTACACCTCGGAGCTGCCAATCGCGATCTGGTTGGCGCTGTCCTGCATGATGATGCCGTTCCAGTTGTCGTGCACCAGCATCTTCGACAGAACGATGTGGTTCGAGGTCCCGTGGATGTTGACCGAGTTGCCCGCCGGCCGCGGATTCTTGTAGTTCGTGACTTCGAATCCAGAGATGTTCAAGAAGCCGACATTATTAATGTCGAAGGCCTGGGCGGTGGTGCCGGTGCCGTCCAGCACTGCGCCGGGCTGGCCCTGATAGGTGATGTAAGCGGTCGCGGTGCCGGCCTTGGGAACCACGGATTCGTGATATCGGCCCGCACGCACGATCACGGTGTCGCCGGGAAGCATGAGGGAAGCAGCGTGTCCGATGGTGCACCAGGGCTGCGTCGTGCTGCCGGGAAATGTGTCATCACAGGCGACGCTGTCGACGTAGTAAGTGTTGGCAGCCAGCAAGGCAATGGGTTGCAGGGTCAACAACAGGATGAAAGCCAGTTGGAGTGCGATCTTATGAGGTTTCATGGGGGAGTTGCGCCGTTTCTGTAGCAAAGTGTAGCCCCGGCGGCTTACCCCTTCCCATGTAACCGAAGGTGCTGGCCACATTCACTGGCCTGTCGGCAAACGCGCTTGTCCCTTGAAGGTACGGTAGTCGAGCGGCAGAGATCCTGGAGCAGGCGCTGCGCAGCCGGCGCTAGCAGGGTTTCACGATCGAGATTTCAGCTACACCGATTTGCGGACAGGCACCGCGCGGCTGCCAGGATATTCCTGCGGTCCAGGCGTGGGTTCTTGTTTGCTTTCGTGACGCTTGCGGGGTTTGCGCTCCGGCGTCGCGCTGGGTGGCTTTTGTGCATCGCCGGAAGGAGCATTCGCCGAAGGAGCGCTGGCAGAGGGCGCGGCGGGTTTGGCGCGATTCTGCAGTTCGCGCACGCGCAGCGAGTTGAGCTGGCTGCTGTCGATGGCGAGCTGCTGGATCAGCAGGCGTTGCGTGTCGATGACCCGCGACTGTTCCCGCACCAGCAGCGCCAGCAGCGGGAAAGCGATGAGTAACACCACCAGGATTACCTGCCCCTGAGGGCGGTTACGGGACGGCTGGACGGCCTCGACGATGGTCTGCTCCACCTGCTCCTCCATCCGGCTGCGCCACGCCGCCGGTACCTTGCAAAGTGCAGCTAGCTGGCCGAAGAGCGCGGCATTGTAACTCGCGGAAGGAGAAAGCGTTAGTTCAAAGATCTAATTCGATGCAGAAAACTGGCAGTGCAAAGTCTTGCACAAAAATGGACGCTGCAACCGCCGCCGCACCAGCAGCGCCGCTCTGCGAGTGAGTTGGGCTACACGGCGTGGGGTATTACAGGCGTAATCAGCGGTCACGCGGGCGTCAACAGAAGTGGCCACGATCGGTGCTGCCGCTCGCGGCCACTTTCTGCGGAGAGTCCCCAGGGAGGGAACGTCAATACCGGTCCGGCGCCGATTCGTGCCAATGCACGGTCATGACCGGGCAGGGCGCCTCGCAAACGATGCGATGGGCCACCGCTCCCGGCAGGTGGCAGGCAAAGTTGGAAGCGTGGTGCGCCCCCAGCATGATCAGATCGCATTGGCGCTCGGCCGCCAGCTTAAGGATATTGTCCGCCGGCGCGCCGAAGCGCACCTCGTATTCCGTGCCACGCGTGGGTGGGATCAGTTCACGCATCCACTTCCCCAGCGATTCGGTGGCCAGGTCCTGCTCGTGCTTGTCGCGGACCTTTTCCTGGCAGACATGCAGCACAATGACGTCCGCCTGGTTCTCTTCCGCGAACGCCTGCACGAACGGGACCGCCTTGAGCGACGCCGGGCTGAGGTCGGTGGCAAACAACAGGTCGCGAAAGACCGGCAGCACGCCCCGCTTGGGCGCCTTAGGACCAACCACCATCACCGGGCAGGGCGCCGCACGGAAGATGGTCTCCGCCACCGAACCGAGCACCACCTGCTTCAAGCCTTCGCGGCCATGGGTTCCCAGCACGACCAGGTCAATTCCTTCGGATTCGATCAGCGACTCGATCTCCGTCCAGATCTCGATTCCACTGCGCACCCGCCCGTCATGCGGGACGTCTTCAAAGGCATCGGAGCGTAGCAGGTCGGCCATGTGCTGCTCGGCCCGCTGGGTTAGCGGGCCACCGACCGCGATGGGAGCAGCCTCGGGGCACATTTGCAGTTCGCTGAGGGCAAACACGTGGACGGCCTCAATGCTGGACCCAAAGCGGCGCGCCACGGCCACCGCGAACGGCAGCGCCTTTTCCGACACTGGGCTGAAGTCGGTAGCAAAGAGAATCTTTTTAAGCGCAAGACGAGTTGCAGCTTGGAGAGCCATACCTATAGCCTCCTTCTGTGACAGATACTTTTAACTTCAGTATCGCTCCGTTGCCCGGGCTGCGGCTGTGACTCGGGTCACCCCGCGGCGTGAGCCATGGGCCGAAGCCTCGCCTGCTCCGGCGCCCCGGTGTGTACCCAAACGGCATCCCCACCCCCGGGGGTCCCTCCCTGAAGAATCACACACTTACGGGATATCCCTCCTCGGGGACCATGATATGGAAGGAGTTAGAGGCAAAATCTTGAGCCGTAAGAAGTTATCTATTTGCGAATGCAACTGTCACTAAGATAACAAATTGCATACAGCTTTGTCAAGCGAAAAAATGCAGCGACGGGTGGTCAGGGCTGATGTCAAGAAGACAGAGACGAATCAAGAAAAAGCACGCGGAGACGCCGAGCCCCGCCGGGAACGGACATGAGGCAGCGCCCCGCAAACTAGCGCCCGTAGGGCGCGGCATAAGTTAGCCCACCACGTAAGAGGCTGTTACGAAACTCAAGGTGGCAAACCGGGAGTGGAACCGCGGGCGCGAAAAGCGCGTGAAACGCGCGCTAGAACGTAGCCCACAGCGCAAGCTGTGGGGCAAAAGTGGGATGGAACGCAAGCCCGCGAAGCGGGCGGAAGAGTTTCGTAACAGCCTCGTAAGTGGTGGGTGAGGTGAGCATCAAGGAATGTACGCGAGGAAGCGAAGCGACTGAGCGCGAGCCCTGGCGCGGTATGGGAAGCACGAGAAATAAGGTCCGAATGGAAGCGGAGATCGGGAAACGTCTTTACGGACCTCGGCCTGAAAGGCGCCGAGGCCGAGCAACGCGAGGCCGAGCCCTGAGCGAAGTCGAAGGGCTGCCCCGAGCGGAGTCGAAGGGGCCGAAATAAACTAGCCCAGGGGCAGAAGCCCTGGGTATGCGATTAAGAAAGACGCGAGCCCCGGAGGGGCGGCACGCAGGTTTTCGAGGCTGTCCGGTTTCTTGCATCGTGCTTCCGAGCCAGCCTGCTCCCGGTTGCTTTCCTTATTGTTGTTACCTTCTACTCTGGTTGCGATAGCATGTAGGCCTGTATGGCCAAAGCAAGCACCCAACGTATAAGCACTGAAACCGAGGCCACGAAGCGCACGGGAACGGGGAAGAAATCCTCGAAACGCCGAGCGGCCCTAAAGGCGGGCCAGGCAGCCAGCAAGCGTAGTGCTCCACTCGGTTTTCCGAAGCATCCCATCCTTAAGTGTCTCCGCATTCCGCAAGCTGTTCTGGAAAACAATGCGGGAAAGGAATGCACGGACCGGGAGGCAGCGAAGTTTGCGGGCATTGGCTGGAGTGGCCAAACCGCTGTGGAGATCAGTTCCGCGATCAAGTACGGGCTATTCCGCCGTCCATCTCAAGGAAAGGTTGAACCTACCGACATCACTCGCCGTATTGTCAGACCGCAGAAGCCCACGGACAAAGTAGATGCCATTCGCGAAGCTCTGCTCCAGTCTCCGCTCATCTCCGACATCTACAAGCATTATCGTGGTGAGAACCTACCCGACGAAATCTCGTTCTTGGCGAACATCGCAACGGAGAGCTTCCAGATTCTGGCTCGACCGCGTGACCGAGTTCATAAACGTATTTCTGGAGGATTTAGAAGCTGCGGAAGCTGCTGGAAGACGCTAACGGAAACGCGTACTGGACATAACTCACACACCCTCTGAGGCGGCGGGTGTTGCCTCCATAACGACCGACGACCATCTGAAGAAAGTCAGCAAGGGTGTCACGGTTGAGGCGACTGACACCTGTTTTGTGATGATGCCGTTTGCGAATCCGATAGGCGGCTACTACACGACCATCTACGAACCGGCCATCAAGAAGGCTGGCCTGACTCCTGTTAGGGCGGACACCGACATTTTTGCGACGGGCAAGATCATCGATCAGATATGGTCTGGCCTGAAACGGGCCAAGGTACTGGTCGCAGAACTGACTGGCAGAAATCCGAACGTCCTATACGAACTGGGACTGGCTCACGCATCACACAAGCCAGTCGTGCTCATCTCCTCCAACGAGGCCGATGTGCCCTTCGATGTCAGGCACGTCCGAGTCATCTACTACGAATTAACCGACCCATTCTGGGGAGAAAAGCTCATTGCGAAGGTGGCGGAGAACATCATCTCCGCAATCAAGAATCCGCAAGAGGCGACACAATTTCCGAAGGAATAGGCGCATGCCGATCCCGATATTCAATTTTTCCATCTCTGGAAGTGTGCTTGCGCTATACGGTGCAGTTCTCTCCACGATCACAGCGACTGCTCAAATCGTTGCCCACATGCGCGATAGGGCGAACGTCAAGATTCGAGTACAGCCAAACATGGAGGTCGTGGGAGACCCACAGGCAGCAGGAATGACCTTCACCATAGTGAACGTGTCGAACGCAGGACGCAGACCTGTCACGATCGTCACAATTGGGGCCTATCGTCTGTTTCCTCATTTACCGTTCATCGCTCCAGACTGTCGGCCGCAGTGTCCACATGAGCTAGCGGAGGGAAAACAGATGATGGCTATGATTGACCAGTCGGATCTAGATCACTCCGTCATCGAATATTGGGCAGCGTGGGATGCCACGGGCAGAGAGTACAGGTTGAACATTGCTCGGTGGTACAAACGTTGGCTTTCAGCAAGGAGAAGGCTCCGCAAGGCGAGACGCGAAGCGAAGGAACGTGAAGAGAAGAAACCGGAAGAGAAGAGTGTAAGAGTTGGAAATTGACCAGGTATTCATCTCCGGCTCGCTCTTCTTGAAGGGGCCCAGCTGGTGCCGCCCCTGCGGGGCTCGGGATTTTCTTGATCGCTTACCCAGGACTTCCGTCCTGGGCTATTTTATTTCGGCCCTACGGGCCTTGCGCTCGCTGATTCTTGGGCTCAGCATACCCACCACTGGAGAGGCTGTTACGAAACTCTTTCGCCCGCTTCGCGGGCTTGCGTTCCATCCCACTTTTGCCCCACAGCTTGCGCTGTGGGCTACGTTCTAGCGCGCGTTTCACGCGCTTTTCGCGCCCGCTGTTCCACTCCCGGTTTGCCACCTTGAGTTTCGTAACAGCCTCTTACGTGGTGGGCTAACATATGTCGCGCCCCTCGACTGCGCTCGGGGCAGCCCTTCGACTTCGCTCAGGGCTCGGCCTCGCGTTGCTCGGTCTCGGCTATCCTAGGCGCTGCGGGTTCGTAGTTACAGCCGAACCAGAGCAAGGTCAGGAAAGGCGGCGCGATAAAGGTGGTCGTCCAGCGTGAGCAGGTGGTAACCACCCTCGAGAGCGTGAGCGCCGATCAGGAAGTCGGCGAGGATGCGGCGTGGCCCGCCAGCTTGTTTGCGCCGCCGGGCCGCATAAGCCTGAAAGGCGCGTCCGGCAGAGCGCCAGATGTTTTCGTCCAGCGGCCAATCAATACGAATGCCGGTGGCCCGGAAAAATGAGTCCAGAAAGCCTTCGGTGCGCCCGGGAGCGGCCATGAGCTCTGCGAACACGGGCGCGCAGATGACCAGACTGCCGCGAGCCAAGGCGGTGTCCAAGGCCGACTGGGCGCCGGTGCTGATTGCCGGGTCCCGGTCCCAGAGCGCCACAATCACATTGGTGTCAACGGCAGTGGTCACCGGCCGCGGATCTTTCTAACCCACCGATTGATGGCTTTTCTGCCGGACCCTATGCCGGGATTGCCGATGCCTTGATACTTTGCGAACGGGCTCACGGTTCGTAACGGCCGTACGCGAATCCCCTCGTTGTCGCTCTCAAAAAGCACGCGGTCTCCGGGCTGCACGCCCAGTGCCTGGCGAATCTCGCGCGGTATCGTAATCTGACCCTTGCTGGTGAGTTTGGCGTGCTTCTGCATATTCCTTACTTTAGCATATATCGCCTTACTTCCCAACAAAAGGCCGCGGGCGAGGGCGCCCGCGCCACATGGGGAGCGGAGCTTTTAGCTGTCTCGGCTACTTTGAATCTTTCAATTCCGGGAAGTCTTCCTCCCAGTATTCGCCGGGACGGCGGCCTTCGTGCTGCCGCGCCTCCTGCTCCACGCCGCGCAGTTGCACGCGGCGAATCTTGCCGGAGATGGTCTTCGGCAGGTCGGAAAATTCCAGGCGACGGATGCGTTTGTAGGGGCCGAGGCGTCCGCGGACGAACTTGAAGATGTCGCGCGCCAGATCCGGCGTGGGCTCGACGCCGGGCTTGCAGATGATGAACGCCTTGGGCACGGTCCAGCGGATCGGGTCCGGGCTGGGCACCACGGCGGCCTCGGCAATGGCGGAGTGCTCGATGAGCGCGCTTTCCAACTCAAACGGGCTGAGCCGGTAGTCGGAGCTCTTGAAGACGTCGTCGGCGCGGCCGATGTAGGTGTAGTAGCCGTCTTCGTCGCGGTGCGCGACGTCGCCGGTGCGGTAGTAGCCGCCGGCGAAGCACATGGCGGTGCGCTCGTCGTCTCCCATGTAGCCGGGCATGAGGCTGATGGGCTTCGGATCGCACTTGATGGCGATCTCGCCGTCGCTGACTTCGTGGCCTTCGGCATCGAGCAGGACCACGTGATGCCCGGGTGATGCCTTGCCCACCGCGCCGGGCTTCACCTTCTGTCCGGGGAAGTTGGCGAGGGTAAGGACGGTCTCGGTCTGGCCAAAGCCGTCGCGGATGGTGATCCCCCAGGCCGCGCGCACTTTTTCGATGATCTCGGGATTGAGCGGTTCGCCGGCGCCGACCAGGTCGCGCAGCTTTACCGGGAAGGACTTCAGGTCTTCGAGCACGAACATCCGCCAGACCGTGGGCGGAGCGCACAGCGTGGTCACGCCGCAACGCGCCACCGCCGAGAGCGTCGCCTTGGCGTCGAAGCGGTTGAAGGCGTGCACAAAGATAGTGGCGCCCGCATTCCAGGGCGCGAAGAAGCTGCTCCAGGCGTGCTTGGCCCAGCCCGGAGAGCTGATGTTGAGGTGGATGTCGTCCGGGAGCAGGCCGACCCAATACATGGTAGCGAGGTGTCCCACGGGATAGCTCTGGTGCGTGTGTACGACGAGCTTCGGCAGCGCCGTAGTGCCGGAGGTGAAATAAAGCAGGAAAGGATCGCTGGCGTTGGTGGGGCCATCGGGCACGAACTCAGGCGATTGATCGTAGGCTTGCTGGTAGGGAATCCATCCTGGCGCCTGGCCGTCAACGATGATGCGGGTGTAGTCGCCGGGAAGATTCGCGAAGCGCTCGACCGCTGCGGAAGTTGCAATCACATGGCGGGCGTTGCCGCGCTCGAAGCGGTCGCGCAGGTCTTCGACGGTGAGCAAGGTCGCGGCCGGAATCACGATGGCTCCCAGCTTCATCGCCGCCAGCATTACTTCCCAGATGGCGACCACGTTGGGCAACATCACCACGAGACGGTCGCCGCGGCCGACGCCCTGCTTGCGCAGAAAGTTGGCGACTTGATTCGAACGCCGCGACATCTCCTGGAAGCTGAGCTTGAGCTCTTGCCCGCTGTCATCCAGGATCCAAAGCGCGGTTTTGTTGTTCCCCTGAGCGTAGGTATCGAAGTAGTCGAGCGCCCAGTTGAACCGCGTGAGCTGCGGCCAGCGGAAGTCGCGGTAGGCGGTCTCGTAGTCTTCACGATGGCGGATAAGAAAGTCGCGGGCGGCGAGGAACGATTTAAGACCTTCTGTGCGCCCGAGGGTAATGGCTTCCGTTTGGGCGGTGCTCATAGGAGAACCTCTCGATGAATTCGGATGGCTGGGGAAACCAATTATTATAGGCCGAATACGAGCGGAGCCTGGGAGCAAATCATGACATACTTTGCCTAGCTGTCCTTGCCGACGTACAGCGGACATCTCGCCAGGGACCTTTGCCTATCGAATCATTACTGGAGTGAAGCATTGGAACGCGAAAGAGCAGCCAACACCAGAGAATATCTTTTCAGCAAGGTCCCGCAGGTCACGCTGGCGTTCTGGATCGTCAAGATCCTGGCCACGACGCTTGGCGAAACCGGCGGCGACTCCCTGTCCATGACGCTGCAGCTCGGCTACGCCGTCAGCAGCCTCATTTTTCTTGGATTTTTCCTGGTCACGCTTGCCGTCCAGGTCGCTTCCAAGCGCTATCACCCGGTGTTTTACTGGGCCGTAGTCGTGGCCACTACTACGGTAGGTACGACCACATCCGATTACCTGGATCGAACGCTTGGCCTCGGCTACGTGAAGTCTTCGATCATGCTCTTCTGCGCGGTGGTTGCCGTCCTTGTCATCTGGCGCAGCGTGACCGGCAGGATCGAATTCGAGCACATCGCTTCGCGACAGAATGAGACCTTTTATTGGGTGACGATTCTGGTGTCGAACACGCTGGGTACGGCGCTGGGCGATTTTGTCGCCAGCAGCACGGGGCTTGGTTTCGAGCGCGGAGCGCTGGTGTTTGCCGGCCTGATCGCGCTGGTTGCAGGGGCGCACTTCTTTACCAGCTTGCCGGATTACGTGCTCTTCTGGGCGGCTTACGTCTTGACGCGTCCCTTGGGGGCAACGCTCGGGGACACGCTCACGAAATCGCATGCCGAAGGTGGCCTGGGACTTGGCCGCATTGTCTCTTCGCTGGTCATCGCTGTTGCGATGGTCGCTGTCATTGCCCTGACTTCACAAGGCCAGCGGCATCCCTTGCCCGAGGGCGCCCCGTCCGACGAGGCTGCCTGATACCCTTGCTGTTCGATGGCCCAATTTGGATAAGGCGCGCGCCAGCCCGACGCGGCGAGAAGGTGTGATCGCCCTCACAGGTCCATGGTAGCCGGACCAGTCACCAGGAATTGTGCATAATTGCTTGACAGTACACCGGCGCGCTGGCAACATTCCGCGTTCGCCCCAGGTTCAGCCCCAGGCTCAGACCCAAATTCAGCTCCAGGGAGGAGACACGATGGTCTGGCATCAGGTCTATAACCCCTTCAACAACGCCGTTATCTCCACAATCGTGGCAGCGCTTCCCATTTGCACCTTGCTGTATTTCATCGCCATCCACCCCCATCGCGACAAAAAGGGTGAGCGGCATCTCGGCATCAGTGCCCCGTATGCGGCGTTCTACGGGGTTATAGCGGCGTTCCTTGTCACCACCTTGGCCTTCGGGATGCCGCTCAAGTCTGCCTTCTCGGCGTTCGGCTACGGGGTCTTGTCCGGCTTCCTGGCGATCATCTGGATCATTATCGGCGCCATCTTCCTCTACAACATAACCCTCATCTCCGGCAAGTTCGAGGTCGTGAAGGAATCCATCATTCACATCTCGTTCGACCGGCGCCTCCAGGTCATCCTGATCGCCTTCTCCTTCGGCGCCATCATCGAGGGGACCTCCGGCTTCGGGACGCCAGTGGCCATCGCCGGAGCGGTCATGGTGGGCCTGGGCTTCCCTCCCTTCCAATCGGCCGTTTTGAACCTCCTGGCCAACACCGCTCCGGTCGCCTACGGGGCCATCGGCACGCCCATCGTAATGCTGTCGACCGTGACCGGTCTCGATCAATTGAAGCTTTCCACCATGGTCGGGCACCAGCTTCCCTTTGTTTCCATTCTCGTCCCGTTCTGGCTGGTCACCGCGTTTGTCCTGATGGAGGGGGGGAAGTGGAAAGAGGCCTGGGAGGTGTGGCCTGGAGCGCTGTGCGCGGGCGTCTCCTTCGCCGTCATGCAGTGGTTCGCGTCCTCGACGCAGGCCTTCCACCTCATGACCGACGTGGTTGCAGGCGTGTTCTCCGTCATCTGCACCGCCTTGTTCCTGAGCTTCGTCTGGCACCCCAAGACGCGGTTCCTGCTGCGGTCCGAGCGCGCAGCCCTGGCCAAGGCCGGCAAGAGCACGGCAACGGTGACTACGGACGCGACAGAGTGGAAGTACCCGTACACCTTCGGCCAGACCGCCTATGCCTGGGTGCCGTGGACGATCCTCATCGTCTGCTGCGCCGTCTGGGGTATACCAGCCTGGAAGGCCTACCTAAACAACCTCCTGGCGGGCATCACGTTCAAGACCAGCATCCTCGGCGGTGTGTTTTCGGGCACGCTCTCCCTGCCGAAGTGGCAAATGCCGGCGCTCCATAACCTGGTCCAGCGCGTGCCGCCCATCGCTCCGCTCACCGCCAAGCCCGAGGGGGCCGTGTTCAGCATCAACTGGCTGTCGGCGGCCGGGACCGGCGTGTTCGTGGCGGCCTTGATCTCTGGACTTGTGATGGGGTTGAGCGCCAAACAGTGGGGTGAGGCCGTGGTCCGAACCGCCCGCCGCTTGGTCATCCCGATCCTGGTCATCGCGCAGGTGCTGGGACTCGGATTCATGACGCGCTACTCGGGGACGGACGCGGTGATCGGTCTGGCGTTCACCCACGCCGGGTTCCTGTATCCCTTTTTCGCGGCCTACCTGGGCTGGTTGGGAGTGTTCCTCACCGGCTCCGACACCGCCTCCAACGCCTTGTTCGGCAGCCTGCAGCGGATCACCGCTCAACAGCTCCACTTGAACGAGATCCTCATCTCGGCGACCAACTCCACCGGGGGCGTCATGGGCAAGATGATCGATCCTCAGTCCATCATGGTCGCCTGCGCCGCCTGCTACGACGATCCCTACGAGCGCAGCCATGCCCTGGGACCCATCTTCCGAACGGTGTGGTGGCATTCGGTCGCCGGCGGGGCGGTGATCGGGATAATCGCCATGCTCCAAGCCTACGTCTTCACGGGGCTGATCCCCAAGTGACGGGGTCGCGCGGCAGCATTTCAAAAAGGTACGGCGAGAGCCGTACCTTTTTTGCTTACAGCGCCGAGAGCATAAACCCGCCGTCCACCACGAACGTTTGCCCGGTGATGTAAGAGCCGCGGTCGCTGGCCAGCAGCAGCGCCAGTTCCGCCACGTCCTGCGGTTTGCCGATGCGCTGGATCGGCTGCTTGGCGATGATCTGCGCGCGGCGGGTTTCGTCCTTCCAGTAGTACTCGCTCAGCGCCGTTTCGATCATGCCCGGAGCGATGGCATTCACGCGTATGCCTTTCGGTCCGAGTTCCAGAGCATAGGATTGCGTCATCATGATCAGCGCGGCCTTGGTCATGCTGTAGAGCATGCCCTCGCGCTGCGGGCGCAGCCCGGAGATGGACGACATATTAATGATGGAGCCGGATCCGCGCTCGCACATTCCGGGCGCCACTAACTTCGTCAGCCGGAAGGCGCTCTTGAGATTCACTTCAATCATCTTGTCGAACTGACCTTCGTCTATCGCAAGGCACGGACCTTGCCCGACGTTGGTGCCGGCGTTGTTGACCAGCACGTCGATGCGTCCGAACTCGAGAAGAGTTGTGGCGACCAGGCTCTCCAGATCGGCGAGGCGGCCGACGTGGCAGGCGACCGCCTTCGCGCCCGGGCCGATCTCACGCGCCACCTGCTCGAGCGATTCCTGCTTGCGCCCGCAGAGGACCACGCGCGCGCCCTCGCGGACGAAGCTTTCCGCAATCGCCCGGCCGATGCCGCGGCTGGCGCCGGTGATAATCGCGATTTTGTTGTCGAGTGTGCCCACGCTACTTGTGCTCGAGTCCGGCTAGCTTCATCGCCAGATTCACGGCCCGCTCCGGATTGTAGGCGCGGAACATGGCCAACTTCTCCGCCTCAATCGAGCCTTCGGCATGGACCGCCAGCACTGCCTGATATCCGCCGTAAAGGCGCGCCGTCAATTCGGCGATCAGGTTGAGCACCGGCAGGCGCCGTTCCGCCGGCCACGCTCCGCGAAAGTATTTCTCCAGCACCGGACGAACTTCGGGCGACTCCCAATCGCTGCCCGCTGGGCCGGTGACCAGCAATCCGCCGGCGAGGTCCTGCACTACCTCCATCGCCTGGTGAAAGTCGCGGGCGAAGACCCACTTCGCCATGTTGGTGGTGAACACGTGCGGATAGGCCACGCCCTCTTCCACCTCACAGCGCAGGGCGGCAAGTTCGGTGAGCCCGCGGACCATCTCGGCATAGCCGCCGAGCCAGGTGAGCTTGTCGCGCACGTGGCTGGCGCGCTCGATGCCATTGGCGCGCGCTACGGCAATGGCCGCGCCCACGAGGACGTCCAGCAGCGGCAGCTTGTAACTCACCGCGGTGAAGCGATGGAACTCGACGAAGGTAAGCGCAGCGGCGCTGGCCAAGTCGTTGCGGCCCTCGAAGAACACGCGCTCCCAGGGAACGAAGACGTTGTCGAAGACGGTCAGCGACTCGATCATTTTGTGCGTGGTGGAGATGGGCCGGTTAATGGGATCGTCGGTGCCGTGCAGGAAATCGGAGGCGTAGAGCCGCAGCCCTTTCGTAGCAACCGGCACGGCGAAGGCAACGGAGAAAGGTTCATCTCCCGGGCCCATGCTGCGGCTAGGAATCACGATGATTTCGTCCACGTAAGGCGCGCAGGAAGTGTGGACCTTTGCGCCGCGAACGACGATCCCGTCGGATCGCTTCTCCACCACGCGGACATAGAGGTCGGGATCTTCCTGCTCCGAGGGACGCTTGCTGCGGTTGCCTTTCACGTCGGTTTGAGCGACGGCCAGCGCCAGATCGCGGTCGCGGCAACACTTATAGAATGCATTGACCCGCTCCAGGCCCTGCTTCTCGCCGGCGCGCCCCAGCACGCGCTTCAGCGCGAAGAGAGAGTCAGTGCCGATCTCCTTAATAAGGATGACGAGCGTCGCGCCTTCCGTCGTGCCTGCCTCAATCAGTCTGGAGCGAGATAACAGGTCTTTAGAATCGCGAGGTACCCGGTAGAAGGCCGAATATTGCTCGCCGCCTTCTTGCTGCAGGGCCAGGTCACGATACTTCGGGTCTTCCGCCATCTTGAAGTCGATGGCCGCGTGCCGTGCAGCCACGCCGAGCTCGGGATGATCAACCACCGATTGCACGCGCTGGCCGCGATAGTAAACCTCACGCTGATCGCGTAATCCGTTCAGGAACTGATCGGGTGTGCGAAGTGCCATGAATGCCTCCAGGGTTATGAACCAAGCCGAAGAATCAAAGTCTGATCGTTCACCGAAATTTCAGTAGTCGCACAGCGACGACCGAGATTAGCCCGGCACGAAGTGCCGGGTAAGTGAGTGTTGAGTGAGCGAGTCCCGTAGGGACGGCTGAACTCTTCTCGCGATTTTTGTGTCGCCCCTGAACCGTCAATGATGGCAACGCGATCGGCAAATGCCGAGGCGGAGCGTTCCAGCAGCAGGGCCGGGCTGAGCGGGATGTCGGTGAAGGCGGCCATGCGCTCTTCCGATAAACAAATCTCGCGCGCAGACTATCAGTTGCCGCGTGCGAGCGGCAAGGCGGAGAGAGTGCGCGTAAAAAACGGGGGTTATTATAAAGCCCAACTTCTTCGCGCCTTTCGGCACGACTAAAGCCGTGCCCTGACACGTGATCTCCCCCGAAGGAATTTCTCGGTGCGCAATCAGCGAGCCTGTGCAAATGTTTGCACACTCCCTGCGGCGCAAATTACTTGACAGCCATTCCGCCTACAGGTACAAAAGCAGACGATCATTCCTCCCCGAAATTGTTGGTTTTTTCGCAATTAAACGCGCGCCGTTAGGAAGCGTCTTTCCTAGCCCCCCGGCGAATGCTGCGAGTCCGGTAACTTCCATTTGCCTGACCGAGGCGGGAGTGCCTGTTTCGCTTTGTTGGGGGACGTCATGCCGCACATACCGTGGCAGCAGGTTCTGGGCGCGATCAGGCTTCGTGATGCTGCGCAACTCCGCCTGCTAGCGCGACAGGCAGGCTGCAACCAGCGGCGTGCGTTACTGCTGGTTTTTGCCGACATAGTCGAGGACGGGCCGCCGATCGTCGGAACTCGAGCCACAGTGCCGCAGCGCATCGCAGCTCAACGAGATCGCGCCGGCTGGAGGCCGCCCGTTGCTGCCGCCGTGGCCAACGACCAGCGCTGCACCTGTCGCACCGCGCTGCGCCGGGCTGACGGATACTCCATCGAACTTCGCATTGAGCAGGAGCGCGGATCCGGGCGCATCGACCTCTTCGGCCAAGTCAGCACCTCCGGACGCTCGCAGTCCAAGGTGGGAGGAAACGCGGTGCTGGTCATGTCCGGCAAGCACGCGGTGGCGCGAGCCGTCACCGATGCCACGGGCGGATTCCGGATGCAGTGCGTGCCCACGCGCAGCCTGCGACTTTGCGTCTTGCGGGAGCCGGGTGCGGAGGCGATTGAAATTCCGCTCAGTGAGCTCATGGCACGATTTCTTTTGCATTGCGGCAAGGTTGATAGTGGGTCTGCCGCGGTCCGCGCTTGCTGAAATCCAGGCGGTCGCACACCAAGAAATGACAGGCTTTTTACACCGCCTTGACAACCACTTTGCTTTGCAGGCCTTAACCTCCTCTTGCCTGAGCTGGCCGCCCCGAATGAGTTGTTCTTTACCGCCGGTATTGACCACGAGGGCCATGGGTTGTTCGGAAAAATCATGGTTGATCCGGATGAAAGAAGACGAGGTGACCACTAGTCGATGCAACAGAGAGGCGCTTGTCTGTGGCGGGCAAGCGCCTTTTTGTGCCACGACCCGGAATGGCGGCCGGTTCTGGGGCGAATTATTGTCTCCTCGGGAGGCCTTTTTGCGTCTTTGTAATAGCGTGCCCATCCGCCGAGCGTCCTATTGACTATTGACTATGGAGAAGATACTCGTCATCGAAGATGATCGCGCGGTGCAGCGCGCGCTCAAGCGCCTGTTCGAGTCCGAGGGCTTCAGCGTCGATTCCAGCTATGACGGCCCGGAGGGCCTGGAGACATTCCGCGCCTCGCCGCCTTCCGTGGTGGTGCTGGATTTGCGTCTGCCCGGCATGGCCGGCAAGGACCTTTGCCGCGAGATCAAGCAGAGTTCGCCGGAGGTGCCGGTGATCGTGCTCAGCGCCGCCGCCGACGTGGCCGACAAGGTGCTTCTGCTCGAGTTGGGCGCCGACGATTACGTCACCAAGCCGTTCAGCCCGCGGGAACTGCTGGCGCGGGTCAACGTGGCCATGCGCCACAATCGCCGCACGCTTCCGGAGAGATTTTCCTTCGGCGACGTGGTGGTAGACTTCACGCGCATGCAGGTCACGCGCTCCGGGCAGGTGGTGGCGTGCACGCCGCAGGAGTTCAAGATCCTAAAATTCTTCGCCGCCAACCCGGAGCGGGTGGTCTCGCGCGAGGAGTTGTTGAACGAGGTTTGGGGATATGAAACGTATCCCACCACCCGGACCGTGGATAATCACATCATGCGACTGCGGCAAAAAGTGGAGCAGAATCCAGCCTCTCCCATCCACTTCCGGACCGTACACGGTGCGGGATACCGGTTCGTGAAGTAAAAGGCTGGGAGCCGGCGGGCTCGCGCCAGCGCTGCTTAAGCACCTGACAGGTGGCAATGGCACATCTTCCGATTGCGCACGAAGCTGGAGCTGTCGCTGTTGCTGATCTCCTCCTGCCTGACGTGCGCCACGCTGCTCATCGTCCATCACATCGTCAAGACTCAGGTGCGCAAAGAGATCTTCCAGGACTTGGAAAACTCCGTTCTCACCTTCCGCAATGTGCTGCACCAGCGGCAGATGATGCGCGCGCGTTCCACCGGGCTGATCGCCGACCTTCCCAACTTGAAAGCGCTAATGACCAGCCACGATCCGGTCACCATTCAGGACGCCTCCAGCAGCACTTGGCATGTAGCCGGCAGCGATCTGTTCGCTGCTGGCGGATCGCGAAGGCCAGGTGGTGGCGCTGCACGCTTCCGCTCCCGGATTCACGCGGTCCATTGCCGTGGAACAGCTTCGCGCGCGCTCCGCGCATGACGAAATCGCCACCTGGTGGTATGGAGGCGGGCATCTTTACGAGGTGTTCCTGCAGCCCATCAATTACGGCTCGGCTACGGAAGGCGGTGTGCTGGGAGTGCTCGCCGTTGGCTATGAGGTGGACGAGCGTTTGACCCGCGAGGTGAGCCGCATCGCCGGCAGCGAGGTGAGCATCACTTACGGCGACGCTCCCATCGTGAGCACGTTGCGGCCGGCCCAGGAGTCGGCCATGGCCGCGGTGCGCCGCGGCGCGCCACTCTGTCGCCCACTCCGGCGCAGATCAGCCTCGATGGTGAGCGCTTCCTGGCATCAACCTTGGCCTGAACAACTCCACGCCCGCCGGCGGTACGGCTCACGGTGCTGAAATCCTACGACCAGGCGGCCGCCTTTCTGGATCGGCTCACGCGGCTGGTGCTGGGTCTGGGCATCGCGGCGGTGCTGTTCGGCAGCGTGGTGCTCTACTTCATTTGCCTGAACTTTACGCGGCCGCTGGAGAACCTGGCCGCGGGCGTGAAGGCCTTGCAGGTGGGCGATTTCAGCTTCCCGCTCGCCAGCCGCAGCGACGACGAGGTGGGCGTGGTCACCAATGCCTTTGGCGCCATGCGGCGCTCGCTGGGACAGACCCAGCAGAAACTCCTGGAATCGGAGCGGCTGGCGACCATCGGCTTGATGGCCAGCTCCATCTCCCATGATCTTCGCCATCCCCTGACCGCCATCCTGGCCAACGCGGAATTTCTCTCCGAAGGCCGGCTGGCCGGCGGAGCGCGCGAGGAACTCTATGAGGAGATTCGCTGCGCCGTCAATCGCATGATCGACCTCATCGATTCCCTGCTCGAATTCAGCCGCGGGCGGGAGTCTCTGCAGTTCTCGCGCGGCAGCCTGCAGGAGACTATCTCGCAGGCCTTTCATGCGGTGCGCGCCCATCACGAGTTCTTGCGCGTCGGCTTCACGCTTTCCGGGGAGTTGCTCCGACGCATGGTTCGACCACCACCGCATGGAACGCGCTTTCTTCAATCTGCTGGTGAATGCCTGCGAAGCCGTCTCCCATGACGGCAAAATCGAGGTCTCGATGGAGGAAGTGAACGGCTCGGCCCGCATCCTGATTCGCGACAATGGGCCGGGAATCCCGGAGCCGATCCGCGAGCAGCTCTTCCAGCCCTTTGTGAGTTTTGGCAAGGAGAACGGTACCGGTCTGGGCCTGACCATCGCTCACAAGATCCTGGAGGACCACGGTGGGCGCCTCCAGCTCGCGGGGACCTCCGCTGAAGGCACCACCTTCGAGCTCACGCTGCCGCTCCACCACCAAATGGACGCGGATGCTGTCGTCCCCACCGTGGTGGTTGCCGATCCATCACTCATCCGGCGCGACGATTAGCGCGGCGGGCGCAGCTCACGCCGCCTTTCGCTCTTGCGGCTTTTCCTGCGGCTCGTCGAGCGCCGGCTCACGCTTCTCATGCACGACGGAGGAGTAGAAGATCACCAGGAAAACTCCTACCACCCCCAGAATTATGAGGAATTCAGCCATATGCCACCTTCTGGCGGCTACTTGTATCACAAATGCAGCCGCAGCTCAGTGACTAGGCTCACAGCAGCGCGTGAGTGGGCCGTCTTACACAGGGATCACTTCGTGGCGATTTGGTAGTTGCTGGCGAGAGTGCCTGTGGGCGCCTGTCTTGCCTGATACTTTTGCGCCACTCGCTGGACGTAAGCCTGCACGTCCCGAGAGGAGTGTTCACTTCGCCGCGAGGTAAGTTGGTACTCGCCGCCATAATAAGCCGCGCTCATGAGTTGAACGTCTCCGTTGCACTGTTCGCTGAGCCAGGCGAGATAAGCCACTCCGCCGCGGATGTTCTCGCGAACGCCGAACCGATTGCGAACCCCGAACCGCTTCGCCGTGGCGGGCATCAACTGCATGAGGCCGGCCGCGCCTTTTTTCGAAACCGCGCGCGGATTCCATCCTGATTCCTGCTCGATGATGGCCTTCACCAAGCCGGCGGGCACTTGATACTGGTGGGCGTAATATTCGGCCCAGCGTTCCGACTCTGCGCGCAACTGGCGCGGGCTGGCGCTGGCCGCTTTGTCGACGGCTTTTGCGGCGGCGTGTTCGCTCTTGGTTGCTGTGGCAGCGTCCGTATCTTTCACCGCGCCGGACTCGACGATCTCGCTCCGCAGGGAACCGAGAGCTTCCTTGGTAGCGCCCTGGCCTTGGGGCGGAGAACCAAGCGGCAGCAGGATAAGGATCACGATCGCCACCACCGTAAGGTTCATTTCTCCAGCTCTTAGTTTGTTCAAAACAGCGTTTCCTGGTGTCTCCATATTTTCCCAAGGGCCAGATCTTCTTAGTTACGCTCGCGTTAGTCACGCTCGCGCACACTTCTCCCGTCGTCGACGAAGGGAAAAGGGAACAAAAGGCGGGATCTGCGTCAGCGAGTGGCTGTTGGTGTCGGATGCGCGCCGCCGGGCGCAGGTTGCGCCCTACGCGGCAACTTCCGAGTGCACCAGTTGGTCGCGATAAATGCCGCGCTCCGGCAGATACGTTCGCTCGTAAGTAAGACGGAACCACACATCGCGTTGCAGGGCGATGCTCCAGAGAAAACGCGTTGCCACGTAGTAAGTAGGGTTCATACTTTCTCATCCTCCCTTCCACATTAGCCTGCATGTCGCGTGCCACCGCGCGCGAGCATCTGCTAAACGCAAATGACACAACGACATTGCGGATAGAACCTCTGACCATGCCAGGGTCGCCGCAGCGGAACTTTTTACCGCGTTGTGCACCACGGTGCTTCTTCGTCACTGGGCTGCGCGGAATGCCGTTAGAGTAGGCAGCCCGTCACGTGGGCCTGTATCTAACTTGGAACTCACAGAAGGCGTCTCCGGAGTCTGCCAAATGGCCGAGACAAGCCCCGGGATCTGATCGCCGCCGTCGAGGCATTGCAGCGCGGCAAGATTTACTTCACCCCAGAGTTGGCGCCATGGTGCTGGAAGGCTATTAGCATCGCGACGCCGGACGGGCTCCCCAGCGAGAGAACGTGAGATCGTGCAGCTCCTGAAGAAGCGGCCTGATCGCCGTGATGCAGGGGTCCCAGCCCAGGTTGCGCCTTGTAGAGTGACCCCTCGGTGTCCCAGCCAACGATATTTTTTCATACGAATCACGCGTGAAGACAACTCGCCTCTTCCAGCTTCATCTCACATGGAGCACAACACGAGAGTGTTAGTGCGGGAGTGAACGCCAAGGTCCTCGGAGACCCCTTTGTACCAACCCTACCGGCCCAGTTTTAAATTCGCCAATGTTTCCGAGGCGGGGGCGCCAAGTAGAAGAGCCGTGGCTCGACGAGCAGTATCGAAGGTCCATTTCATGGGGTATTTCCTGTATTAGGGCGGAGGGAACACAGTAAACACTTAGAAAATCGTGTTAAGCCAGCAACTGCGCGGTTTTCTGCATCTCAGTTCGGCGGACCATGAGCTTATCAGCGATGCAGCCCGAATTAATCCAAACCAGCCGCGAGTCCACCCCGTTCGAAGCCGCGGAACGCACCAGTTCTGAAGGCACGCCGGTGAGGAACCGCATTCTTCTCGCGCTTCCCGAAGGCGAATACCAGACGTTGCGTTCTTTCCTGGCTGCGGTCGAGCTGCCTCAGCAGACCACCCTTCACGAGCCGGGAGCGAACCTGGAGTCTATCTACTTCCCAAATCACGGCTTGATATCCCTGGTGGTGGTAACCCGGGCCGGCAAAACGGTGGAAGTCGGCGTGGTCGGGAACGAGGGACTGATTGGTACACCCGCCGTTGTAGGCTTTGACCGCAGCCCACACCGCGCGGTGGTGCAGATTGCAGGAGAGGGCCTGCGGTTGCGGGTTGACGCCCTGCGTAATCTCTTGCCACTGACGCCCCAACTGCAGTTGTTGGCGAGCCGCCAGGCAGTGATCCAGGGCGTGCAAGCCGCGCAATCCGCCGCCTGCAATCGTCTCCACCGCGTCGAGCAGCGGCTGGGGCGCTGGTTACTGATCATGCAGGACCGCGCCGACAATCGTCCGCTCTTCGTTACCCACGATTTTCTCGCATCCATGCTGGGGACCGACCGGCCAAGCGTGAGTTTGGCCGCCCATGATCTTCAAAGAAAGGGAGCCATCGGCTACTCCCGCGGCGTGGTGCACATTCTGAGCCGGGAAAAAATCGAGGAAGCTGCGTGCGAATGCTATGGCGTCATGCAGCAGTACAGCGGCGCTTAGTCCGTCCTGGATGCGCAAAAACGTGAACCTTGTCCTGCCAACCGCGGAGTTGCCCCACGGCGATCTTTATTTTGATCACCTCTTTCTCCTCTCCGATGTCGTTCGTACGACAACATCTCCGCCAAAGGAATCATCGAACATCTAGCAATAAGGAGTCCGGCTTTGCAGGCCAGCGCAATTGTTGTGATGGGCAACCAGTTCGCCGCCACTACTCTGTGGGAGTACGCGCCCCGAGCGCCGCGTCGGCCGGTCCCGGGCGGCTGCCTGGAGATACTGGGCAGGTCCGTACTCGAGCTGACCGTGAACCGGCTCCGGCAGGCCGGAATACAGGCAATCTCGGTGATCGCCGAAGCAGGCTCCCTTCCGTTCTGGCCGGCTCGAGATCTCGAAATCATCGCCGCCCGGCAGTCCAGCGAGCGCTGGCCCAGGGCGGTGCGAAAGCTGAAGGATTACGCTGCGCACGGAGTCGAAGAAGTCCTCCTGATGGAGTTGGGCCCATACGCGGAATGCGATTTTGCCGAGGCGCTGCAGGTCCACCGTTCCGGGCAAAACGCATTGACTCAGCTTCAGGACAGCCGGCAGCCGTTGGATTTTTGGATCGCCCATGCCGGCGTCCTGCAGAGGTCGGCCCCCGACGGTTCTTTGCCGTTCAGCTTCGAGAGGATGTTTGGCCCGCCGGCGCCTTTCGTCGTAAAGGGCTACGTGAATCGGCTGGCTGACGCCCGCGACCTTCGGCAACTGGTGGTCGATGCTTTTCTTGGACATTGCGCGATCCGGCCACGCGGGCGGGAAGTCAGGCCGGGAGTCTGGATGGACGATGGCGCGCGGGCGCATCGCTCTGCGCGCATCCTGGCGCCCGCATACGTGGGCCACGCCGTGAAGTTGGAGCCCTCGAGCGTCATTGCCCGGTTCAGCAATATCGAGCGCAACTGCCGCGTCGGAGAGGGCACTGTGGTCGAGGCAGCCTCCGTGCTGTCGCATACGGCCGTGGGTGGAGGACTGGATGTATCCCAGGCCGTGGTTCATGGCAACGAGTTCGTGGACCTTGCCCGCAACCTCGTGATG
The DNA here is from genome assembly GCA_963733935.1 of uncultured Acidobacteriota bacterium. Classification (GTDB taxonomy): domain Bacteria; phylum Acidobacteriota; class Terriglobia; order Terriglobales; family Acidobacteriaceae; genus JAHFUA01. Next base: position 28,639 of record CAVTEQ010000015.1, on the reverse strand, counting down.
ACGATTGACGATCCCAGCCTGATCCGCGACACAGCTCCGCGCCCGTGGCGGGTTGCCAAGCCGCGGCGCGAAGCGAGCGAATCGCTGGACGCCAGAGAACAGGCATTCGAACTCGAGGGTGGTCTTCAGGGTGAAGTATGACGTCGTGTGCCGGGGTCATCGTCAAGCGCCTGCCGGAGCGCGTGAGTCAGCTCCAGGTTCGGGAGTTCGTCCGCGAGCTGGAGCCTTCGCTGAAGAAGGATCGTCCGTGCCTGGTCTTCGATTTTTCTGACGTCTCCCATTTGGACAGCGCTGGAATTGAAATGCTGCTGCAATGCATGGAAGAGGCCATGAAGCGGAATGGCGACCTCAAGCTCGCCTCGGTCCCTCCTGCCATCGCCTCGCTGTTGAAACTCACACGAGTCGACTGCCTTTTCGAGATCTTCGACAACTCCTCCGACGCGGTCGCCAGCTTCTACCGGTTTCCTCTGTTTGCCTTGCAACAGAGCGGGGACGCCACGCATCCCACGGTCGGGGCCGGGAACGGGGTTCCGGGCACAGCGGCGCGTAAGCGTCCGGAGGAATAATGTGAGAAGCACGATGGGCTTCGGGATCAAGGTGATGGCCACCTTGATGGCGCTAACCTTGCTGTTCCAGCCCGTGGCTGCGGCCGCGCAAACCCAGGATTCCAACTCAGGGCAGCCGGTGAATCCCTTGACCGGCCCGCCCGCCTATACGCCTGCCGGGAATGCGCCGGCTGCGCCGGCCCCGGTTCAGCTTCCGGACAGCCCAGGCGCCTCCCAATCGCTGCCACCGCAACCACAAGCCGCTCAGCCGCCACAGCAGAATGCAGTGCATGAGCCCGTGGGTACCGCCGCCGCGGAGTGGGTGCCGGCCTCAGGAATTGCAGCTTCGCGGCCCTCGGGAGCTGCCGTGGCGCCTGCCAAACAAAGGCGGGCCCGCTCCCTCGTGATTAAAGTTGGCGCTCTGCTGGGAGCAGGCGCTGCGGTCGGAACCATTTACGCATTATCGAAAGCCAGTCCCAGCAGGCCTCCTGGCGCGCCGTGACCATGAACCACGCAGAACCTTGCAGCACGCCCACGCGCGTCTCACGCAAGCCGGGGCCGCTGCTCATAAGCTTTTCCGGGATCGACGGCGCGGGCAAAAGCACGCAAATCAACGCGATTCGAAGCCGCCTGGGCGAGGCTGGGATTTCGGGCGCGTCTTATCACCTTCTGGGATGATGTTGCCGGACTTGGGCGGGCGCGTGAATTCCTGACTCATACCCTGTTCAAGAGCGAAAAGGGCATCGGAGCGCCTGGCCGGCCGGTGCAGCGCCGCGACAAGGATGTGCGCGGTTGGTATATGACGGCAGCGCGCTTCGTCCTCTATTTCCTCGACGCGCTGCGCTTGTCGGCCGTCGTGGCAAAAGCGTCGGCGGCTAACGATGCCGACGTCGTCTTGTTCGACCGCTATCTCTATGATGAGCTGGCAAACCTGGAATTAGGCAGCCGGCTTTCTCGGGCCTATGTTCGGCTGCTGCTGAAGTTCGTGCCTCGTCCGGATATTGCCTTCGTGCTGGATGCGGATCCGGTGCGAGCTCGCGAGCGCAAGCCCGAATACCGGTTGGATTTCATCTGCACCAACCGCGCTTCCTACCTTGCTCTGTGCAGCGTCGCGAGCGGGATCACGGTGATCCCGCCGTTGAACGCTGAGGAGGTCACTCATCGGTTGCTGGTGGAGATATCGCGCAAACTGCCTCAGGTTCCCGCAGCAGGCCTCTCCGGCGAGCTTCTCCGTAGCAGGTGAGGCACAGATCGTCCACAAAGATGCCGCACCAGAAGCTCTACTCAGTCCGCCACCACTGTCATCTCGTCGGCGTAAACGGCAAGTGATCCGCCGCTGCCGATGGCGTCAACCTGGAAGTTGGTGAGCAAGGAGCCTGGCGCCCAACCCAATACGAAGCTTGAATTACCGGTAGCTCCGATGAAATCGCTTCGCACACCGTTGAGGATGATGAAGTCGCGGGTCCCGTTACCGCTGCTGTCGTGGTGCTCACCAATCTGGATGTGAATCCAGGCATTGGGCGTCCAAGTCCTTGGATTGCAGGGTATATTCGAAGGTCGCCACGAAGGATGCCCATTCGCGTTGACCGAATACTCCCAAGTTCCAGAGTAGTAGGAGCATTGCGTCCCGAGGATGACGGTGACGCCATTCGCCATCACGTGATTGATGTCGAGTTCAAGGTTGGCGACGCTTGCTGGATTGGGAAGATTAACCCACAGGTCGTACACAAACTGGGTGGCGCCAGGATCATTGCCAAAGCTCAAATGCCAGCGCTGGCCAGCGTTGCCGGAATAATTCATCGCGAATTGACGTGCGCTGCCATCACGCGACGGACTCGAAACTAAGCCAGAATTCCCCGAGGAAGAGCCCGGAGTCCCCGCATCGTGCTCGCCTTGCCAATTGGCGGAGTTCTCCAAGTGCGAGAAGGTTTGTCCAGCTAGCGCAGCGTTTCCGGCGACGGTGATCGGAACATGGGTGTAGGCGGCGCCGCCGCAGAAATCCCACTCTTCCACGACGGTGTCGTATTTCCCGTCCGGCAACGACAGGGTGGTATTCATGCTTGCGCCGTTCACCACTTTATTCAGCTGATTGTTGACGTAAATTCCCATCGACGCGACGCCCTTTGAACAAGTCGCGGTGGCTGCCGTCGCCACGTAATTTACCGGGCTGCCCACGGTTGCGTTCACCCCAGGCGAGGTTACCCATACACCGGATTGAGCAGCGGCGACGTTGATATCAATGGGGGTGTAGGTTGCTCCGCCGCAATAGTCCCACTCTTCCACTACCGTGTGATGGGCCCCGGAGGCAATGCTGAGACTAGTGTTAAGGCTCGTGCCGTTGACGACATACTTCAGTGCGTTGTCCACGTAGACGCCCATGGATGCAACGCCCTTGGAGCAAGTTGTTGTGGTGGCGGTCGCCATGAACTGCACCGTGGAACCGACCGTGGCGCCGTTGGTGGGGCTGGAAACCGTGACCCCCGCAAACGCCGGGATCGCTGCTGCAATCAGGATGTATGTAAGATAAAGCCTCTTCATCTGCACACTTCTCCAAAATAGGAATCGCCTACGAGACTTGAAAATGCCGCGAACTGCCCGAGTTGAGGAACAGCCGAAGCGGGCGCAGAGCCCCCGGACGTATCAAAGTCCAGAACTTTGTAGTCTCCAATTGCCTGGGGGCAGTACCGGAAGGGTACTTCCCTCATCCAGCATGGTCAACAGGAAATGCGCTTCCGCCCGAGTCAAAAGTTCAATGGCGAAACGGCTTGAGTTCAAGGGCGAAAGATTTGTTGGATATCAAACCGACGCTGGCAACACCGCGTCCCGTCGTGACATCTGAGCCTGTGCGCAGGAGATGGAGGGTTGATGATGCCTGATCCATTGTGCGGGCCGGTTCAAACCCGACGCATCATGCGGTTTCAGAAGCTGCTGTGGCTGGCGGTCACGGGTTCGATGATATTTTTGGGAGGCTGCGGCGGCCTCACTGGCGGCGGTTCCACTGGTACCGGTTCCGCCGGCGGCGGTCAAACCACCCAGCCCAGCGTCCGGCAGATCAACCACATCATTTTCATGGCCCAGGAAAACCGCGGCTTCGATCATTATTTTGGCGACATGCGGCAATACTGGGCCGCCAACGGTTTCACCGATCAATCGTTCGACGGGCTGCCGCAATTCAATCCCACGTCGGGCGCCGCTCCCTTGCAGGGACCTGTGCCGACGAATCCCGGGTGCGATCCGGCATCTCCGCCGCCCGCCGACTGCAAGACCGACGCCAACAGCCCCCAGGTCCCATCTTTCCACATGATCTCGCAGTGCATCGAGAACCCCAGCCCATCCTGGAATGAGGACCATGTGGACTGGAATCTGAGCGATTACGTTTCGCCGACTCCTACGCTGGATGGATTCGTGTGGACGGCGGGTCACGACGCGCGAAACGAAGGCTTTTCGGACATCAACGGGGTTCGGGCCATGGCGTACTACACTGCCGCCGACCTTCCCTACTACCACTTCCTGGCCTCGAACTTTGCCACGTCCGACCGCTGGTTCTCGCCGGCCATGACGCGGACCCAGCCCAACCGGATGTACAGTTTGGCCGCTACTTCGGCAGGGCATGCCTACGCACTGCCAGCGGGCGGATCGCCTCTCAGCAATCCGACAATTTTTGATTCGCTGCAGGGCGCCGGCATCTCATGGAAGGTCTACGTCACAGACCTCACCCACGCCACGCCTCCACTGAACGACAGCGCGTTTACCATGTTCACCAGCGCCGGCAAATTTCCACAGAACATGGCGCCGGTGTCGCAATTTTTCACGGATCTGGCCAACGGAACTCTGCCGGCAGTGGCCTACATTGATCCTGGCTATGACAGCGGACTCGACGAGCATCCCGGCCTGGACGACGGTGAGCCGGGAGGCAGCGTGCAGACGGGTTCTCATTACGTCTCCACGCTCGTCAGTGCCCTCATGCAGAGCTCTTCGTGGCAGGACTCCGTGTTCATTCTCACCTTCGACGAGTTCGGGGGTTTTTACGACCACGTCCCACCGCAGCCGGCGGTGAGTCCCGACGGCATTAAGCCGATAGATCTGTTGCAAGGCCCTCCGCCCAACGGCCCGGACGTTTGCGTCCAAGCCACGGGCCCAACCTGTGATTTTGTTTACACCGGTTACCGCGTTCCGCTGATTGTGATTTCGCCCTTCACCAAGAAGAACTACGTTTCGCACACCGTGGCCGACTACACCGCCTGGCTCAAATTAGTGGAGACTCGGTTTGGCCTTTCCAGCCTCACCCGGCGAGACGCCGCCCAGATGGACATGACGGAGTTCTTCGATTTCGCCAATATTCCCTGGAAAACCCCGCCCGCCAATATCCCCGCGCAGCCGACCGGTGGGCCGTGCTACCTGGACCATTTGCCCTAGCAAGTTTGTGGGGCGATCATGGCCGCTTACTGGCTGGAAGGCGGGTTCAACGTTATCGACTGCGCCGTGTAGCGCTTGCCATCGAAGCCGGCGGAGACGGTGACGTCCATGCCTTCGCGAACATCGCGAGTCAGCGTCCGGACCGTGGGATCGAAGGAAACCTGGTAGCTCTTCTGGTCGCGGGGATCCACCAACGTCAGAAGCCCACGGTTTAAATCCAAGTGGTCGACGCGGCCGGAAAAAGTAAACGTCATACCCGGCGACGCCAGAATTGAGATCTGCTGCACGGCTACGCGGCCGTCTTTGTTCGGCAGAAATGCCACCGCCACCAGCCCCCCAGGTTGCAGTTCCGCCGGCGACGCGGGGCGATCGCCGCGCAGGATGACAGTTTCGGGGGTCACCCGCATCCGCCGCGGAATCAGGGAGAGCGTGTCGCGCAGCGTCAACTCTCCGGTTGCCGGCTCATAGCTCACAACCTGTCCGTTGGTCTGGCCGCTGAGAGCGGCGTTTCCTATGTTGATATTTCGGGCAAACACCTGGGTGCCATCGAGGACGGTGTCCGCGTACACCCGGTCACCGTTCTTGAGATCGTCGAGAGAGGCCGTCTTGCCGTCCCGGGAGACACGCGTACGGACATCGAAGGCGATAACGATGCGGCCTCCCCCAAAGAGCTGCAAAACCATGCGGTCGCGCAGGTGATCCACCACGGCAATGGTTCCACCGAGCACCGTGGCATGGCCCGGAGGCAGCGGCGGCAGGTCGGGAGTGGCGCGAACATCGCTTTGGGCGGTTGGAGTCAGGCTATCGCCCGCTGCTCCACTGGCCGCGAAAGAGGGCAAGGTTGCAGCCGCCAAGGCAACGACCATCCCTGCCACAAACGGCAGGTTGTAAACGCAACGACTCACGCAGAACCTCCACCTCCGCGTTTCGATGCCAATGGGTCCCCGAAGGTAGTCCGCCAAACCAGAATCGGCCGGGTAATTTATCTAACCGATGGCAGCACCCTTGGTGGTGTGTGCATCCAAAATCTCGGCTCGAAACTTTGCAAGTGCGGAAGGCTGGAATGCAACCATCGTGGACGCGGATACTTCTGGTTTGTGTGATTGCGGCTCTGGGGGCTTGGCAGCCACAGGCCGCCCGAGCAGGCGATCTGAAGATCACCATTCCCAGGCGCAGTCAGCCTACCCCCGTGCAGCGCCTGAACCGTGAAGGCGTTGAAGCCCTCAGAAAGCATCAGTATGAGAAGGCCAAGGCGTTGTTCTACAAAGCCTATCTCTTCGATCCTGGTGACCCATTCACGCTGAACAATCTGGGCTACATCGCTGAACTCGAAGGCCAGGTGGAGCGCGCGCAGAGCTTCTATGCTCTGGCTTCTGCGGTGCCTACCCAGGCGATTATCGATCGGGCGAGTTCGAAGGGGCTGCGCGGCGAGCCGCTGGAGAGCGCCCTTCACAACATTCACGATGTTCCCATGCAAATCAACCGCGCCAACGGCGAAGCCGTCCGGCTGCTGTCCGAGGGACGCGCTCCCGCGGCCGAAAGTCTGTTGCAGCGCACCCTGGCGCTTGATCCCTCGAACCCATTCACCTTGAACAATCTCGGGGTCGCCAAAGAGGCTGAAGGCGATTTCGAGGGAGCCCTGCGGTACTACTCCCAAGCCGCCGGCTCTCCCTCGGCCGAGAGTGTGGTCGTGACCCTAAACAGCGGGTGGAGAGGAAAGCCCATTCGCGAGCTGGCAGCCGAGAGCGCCAGGAAATTGCGCGAGCGTATGCGGGACTTAAACTCTGCCCAGGCTCAGGCAGCGTTGCTGAATCTTCAGGGAGTCTCCGCAATCAATCGCAATGACCTGCATGCGGCCATCGAGAAGTTCTCGGAAGCCTACAAGCTCAACCCGAACGGCGCCTTCTCGTTGAACAATGAGGGCTACGTGGCGGAGATCGACGGCGACCTCGAGACCGCGCAGGATTTCTACCGCAAAGCTCAAAAGGCCGCCGGCGCCAACGCCCGAATCGGCTTGGCTTCTCGTCCGAAGGCGGAGGGGCTGAGTCTGGTTTCTGTAGCCAATCGCAGTGAAGATCAGGTCGACAACTCAATCGAGGCAGCCAACGAGGCCAACCGCCGCAAGACGGGCCCCATCCAGCTCAAGCGGCGTGACAATTCACCTGTGCTTGATCCTCCAGCTCCTCCTCCGGAGCCGCAAACCCCACCTGAGCAACATTGAAGCGACTGGCGGGGCTCGCCACGCGCGCGGACGGAAAGCCCCCTTAGCGTGCGTAGTTTTCCCTACGAAGTCACCTATGTAGTGCACCCTACCTGGTAGCGACCTAGCTTTTCCGGCGTGGCGGCGGCTCCATACGGGCTGCCGGCCCCAGCAAGAATTATTCCTTTTCCGGTTTTCTGGAACCGAGGGGCGGCAAGGGCGTCTCCGGCGGAGGACTCGTGGCGAATCCATACGAGGTCGACCAGCGATGCGGATTGCGCCTGCGGCCAAAAAGGCGAGCGCGCACCGACAGACTGCGGGGTTGCTTGCGCTTTGCCAGTTCAAACCACCGCAGATATTGTCGAACCACGTTGGGCATGGTCATGCGCAGCGCCGCCGCGTAGTTCTGTTCCGCCGCGCGGCGTTGCTCATCCATGGATTCCAACAAGCGCAATCAGCTGCGCGGCCAGCTCCGCGGCATCGCCGGTCTTGTAAAAGCGGATGGCCATATTTTCGTCCGCTGCCATGCTGCGGAAATCAGGCAGGTCGGCGGACACGATGGGAACCGCGTACTCGCAGGCCTGGTGCGCCGGACCGCTGGATCCGGTAGCCGAGTTATACGGCAGAACCACAATGCTGGCGGTGCGGAAAAGTTCGGGCACGTCGTCTTCCGGAACGTAGCCGCGAAACTCGATGTTGGGATTGTTCCTCTGCGACTCGCGGACCGACTCCCAATAGCCAGGCTTGGTGTGGTGATTGGCGCCGGCGACCACCAAGCGCGCCGTTGGGACGCGTTGCACCACCGCGGGCAGAGCTTCCATGAGCGTCTCCAGACGCTTGTAAGTCCCCCAGTGGCCGATGGCCAGGATGCGATGGTGGGGATTGCCGCGTTGTGAAAATTCGGGCAGCGTGGGACAACTCGCAAACGTACCGTGCGTGCCCAGAAGAACGTTGTGCGCGGAATATTTCGTAATCAGGGTGCGGCGGTAACTGGGAAGCAGAACCGTAACGGAGTTGGCTTTGAGGAGCGTTCGGGTGGCAAAATCGCTTCCCAGACGGAACAGATTTTCTTGCCGCACGCCTGCGCCCTCAAAATCGACGTGCTCCAGAATGTGGTGCAGCGTGACGTGTGTGTAGTAACCCATGGCGCGCACCAGGGCGGGAGCACAGAGCCCGGTAAACGCGGCGAAGGGATGTTCCTGGGTGGCGAAGGTGGAATAAACCAGGTTGAACCAGACCACGTCGGGGCGCAGCGTGCGCACCGTCTTCAGCAGGCGGATGGGGGTTGGCAGGCTGTTCGATTGCCAGCACCGCAGCACGTGAAAGCCTGGCAGCTCCTCCTGCTGCGCCGAGCTGAGAGGTTTGCCGTTTTCGTCCGTGGCCCAGGCATAGTCGGTGAGCTTATCGGCCAGAACCGTCAGATTCACCAGCGGATTGCGTTGCAGTTCGCGCGCGATGTGAAAGCCGTATTCATTCAACTGCCGGCCGCTGGGAGGGAACGCCGTAACCAGACAAATCTTCATTGGGCCCCGATTCTGCTCCTAAAACAAATTGATGCTGACGAATGGCCGGAACTGCTGGCTAGCTGTGCCGTTGAAATTCATGAAACTTTCCTGCGCCATGCCGGCGGAAAAGCGTATGGGATAGCGCAGCGCGACGCGCTGGCCGTCTTCCGTATAGACGCGCCCGAACGGCATCGCGTAGGAAACGTGGAATCCGCTTTGCACCGCGTCGTAGGCATGAAAGCCCATGTTCCGCGAGTAGGCGACGGACGCCTCTATCGCCCAGTTGCGCGCGGGAACGTACTCCACGCTTCCAGCGGGACGCGCCGCTTGCGCGATCGCCGACTGCGCGCCCTCGACCCGCCACGCCCGCAGGTACTCTCCTATCGCTCGAATGCGCAAGCGTTCGGAAAGCTGGCGCTCGATCCCCGCATAGGTGGAGGTGTAATAGAACTCGCGGTTCACGGGATCAAACTTCTCATCACGGGCGCCCCATCCGGTCACAAACGCCGTTCTGCCCCATGGTCTGCCGACGCGGAATTCGACATTGCCGACCAGGTCACGGGAGCGGGCATTTTGCAGGGTGAAGGGGCCGGCCTCGCGGAGCGCAAAACCGCGCACCGAGACCCAATTGAAAAACGAACTGGTCGACATGTAGACGAATTGGCGAAAGAGGTTCTGATCCATGTCGAAGGGATCGCTCGAATCCCGTCGAATCGTCTCCTGGATTCCGGTGCTGAAGTTGAACACGTTGCTGCCCAGCCTCAGCGTCGGATTCACGCCGAAGTTGAAGGAGTAGTCGGTGGTATCGCGATTCACGATCGCATTGGCGCTGGGCAGCGATATTTCGCCGCGCGCATTGCGTACCTGGAAGAAGCCGCCGGCATCGGGAAGGCCGTTGAGGTGAAGGTGATAGGCGCCCGTCCACTGCGTCTCAAGCGAGGATCGCGGCAGCGGCAGCGCGCCCGTGCCGGCGCCCAATATCTGCGCATCCAGCTTATAGATCGTCGTGTCCTCGAAGATGGGCGCGATGGAGAAATCGGAGCGGAAGCTTACGGTGCGATTGATCCTCAAGCCCTCGTCACCGCCGGCGCGCAGCATTTCACGCTCCGCGGTGGGATCCTCACCGGCGGCGGTCGCGGCCTGGGCGAAAGCGGTCAGCGCTTGGGCGCCGCGATGCTCCTGGCGCAACAGGTTGGCTTTCGCCAGCAGATACTGGTAGCTCGGTTCGGCGTCGACCGCGCTGTGACTGATCGACGCTAGCTGCGCATCCGCTCTGGGTGTGTCCCCAAGTGCAAGGTAGGTGTTTGCCAGGCCGATGCGAACCTCGGTTTCAGGAGCGCCGGCGGCGAGGGCGCGCTGAAAATATCTTTCGGCCAGCTCATAGTCGTGCATGCCGAGGAACAGATCGCCTGCCTGGACCAACTGATTGCCCGTCGGCGGTTCGGTCCGCCCGGAGGCAGCTTCCATCAGGGCCAGCGCAACTTGATGGCGTGCTTCGTCGGCCTCGCCCTGGTTCGCCATCAGCCGCGCCGCGGCCAGACGCACGGCGACGCGATCGCTCTCCGGCGCCATCAGCGCGCGTTCCATTCGCTCGTTGCCGCCGCGCGTTCCCCGATCAGGCCCAGGGCTTCGGCGGTAGCAAGAAGCACTGTGTCCGGCCCTTTGTTGGCGGCGGCTGGCTTACTCTCCGCCGACTGAACGTACTGCAATGTGCGGTCGCGATCGCCAAGCCTGGCATAGCAGAGCGCCAACTCGGCGTCGATAGCGCCGTTCGCGGGCAAGAGCTTTTCCGCCGACTGCAGCTCGTTGATCGCCTCAGCGTACTCACGCATGTCGTACAGCGTCTTGGCGAGCGCGAGGTGCAGACTGCCGTCGTTCGGCGAATCCTTCAATGCGGCGCGATACTCGGCGGCCGCTTTCTTCGGCAAACCCAAGTCGCCGTATGCGGTGCCACGGATCAAATGCAGCGCGCCCAACTCACCCATTCTTTCCTGCGCCAGCTTCGCGTGCTGCAAAGCTGCCTGCGGCCGATGCAGATCGAGACTGGCGTAGGCCAGCCCAAGGTGGGCCTCGCCATCTTTGGGATCGAGCTTGAGCGCAGCCTCGAAATCCGCGGCTGCGGCTGCACCCTGGCGGAGATCATGCCGCACGAAACCACGATTCACATACGCAGTCACCACCTTGGGGTCGCGATCGAGCGCGCGGGTGAACGCCGCTTGCGCCTGCTCGAGATCGCCGGCATGCTTGTAAACGTATCCTGCCAGAAGCGGCAGGTCCGGCTCCTTGGGCAAGCGGTCTTCATAGGACTTCGTGAATTGCAATAATTCGTCGTAGCGTTCCAGATGAAGCAAGTCGTATCCCAGGTAAACCACCACATCGCGGTCCCTGGGCAGCTTCTCGATGGCTTGCCGTCCCACGTCGGCCGATTCCTGATACTTGCCCGTCCACGCGAGGTAGCGCTCCTTCTCTCTCAGGATCAGGGGCTCCTGTTGCATTTCGGGCGTGGTGCGAGCCAGCCACTCGGCGGCGAGCGGAAACTGGTGCGCCTCGATCGCCGCGTTCATGCCTCCGGCGACGATCAGGCCGTTCTTCGGAGCGACGCTGTATCCCTTTTGATATTCCGCTTGCGCTTTCTCGAACTCCCGCCGCGATGTGTACATGTCGCCGAGCGCCAGATGAGGCACATAGAGCCGCGGATACGCCGCCGCAAGTTTCTGGAAGTATCTCTCAGCGTCGCGATCGCGCCCCATCTCCCGCGAGACCGATCCCAGCGAGGTGAGCGCCAGCCGGTTCACCGGATCGACGGCCAGAACTTTCTTGTACACCTCGATCGCGTCTTCGGAACGTCCCATCTTCGCGAGCACGTCACCGTTCAGTTGCAGGGCATTCGGATCCTTGGGATTCAGCGCCAGGGCCTCTTTGATGTCGGCAAGCGCGCTGTCGGTTTCGCCGGCATGTAATTTCACCAGCGCGCGCAAGCGGAGGAAGTCCTCCCGGCGCTTGCCCTGAATGTCCAGGCTGCTGATCTCGGATTGCGCCAGCCGGAGCTGCTCCTGAGCGACGGAATCAGCGTGCAGGCGCTTATCAAGATCCACCAGATTCATGCGCAGGTGAATCTTGTAGAGCGGCCCTTCCGGAGGAGCCTCCGGCAGACTGCGCAGCGCCGCGTCGTATTCGTGAGCCGCGTCCTGATTTCGCTCTTCGATACGCGCCACCTCGCCCCGAACCGCGTGCAAACGGTAGTAGTCAGCGTTCAGCCTCTCGGCCCGCTTGAGAAAGTTTTCCGCGGAATCCATGGCGCCGACGCTCACCTGCGCCTGCGCCGCCGAGAGCTGCAGATTCAGATCGCGAGGAGCGGCCTCCGCCGCCTGCGCATAGAGCTTGGCGGCTTCCTCTTGCTTGCCGGCAAGCTGATAGGTATAAGCGAGTTCCGCCTTCAAATCCGGCCCTCCGCCGCGAATCGACTTCAACGCAGCAATGGCTGCCTGGTAGTTTCCCGTGTCGCGATAAAATCCAGCGAGCGAGCGCAGGACCTCTGGATTATTAGGCGCGTTGTGCTTCGCCATCTCCAGGTAGCGGCTGGCTTCCTGGAAGTGCTCCAGGCGTTGATGATCGAGTGCCAGCAACAATTCGGAACGAGCCTCGGGCCGAAGCTGCTCGGCCCGTAGCAGGGGACTGAGCGCTTTTTCGTAATCTCCGGACTGCAGCAACAGCTCGCCCAGAATCAGCCAGTCATCCGCCCGCCGCGGATCAGCCGCCAGCACCCGATTCAGGAGACTCTCGGCCTCGTCTCTTTTGCCCATGACTTTGTACGTCTGCGCCAGGCCGGACATGCCCTCGGCCGAAGAAGGACTCAGGCGCAGCCCGTGGTTGTAGGCATCAACGGAGAGCGGAGTTCTGCCGGCCAGGCGCGCCGCATAGCCCAGCAGGAACCACAGGTGTGGATCGTTCGGCGCCGATTGCGCCGCTCGCTGCGCGTAGTCGGTCGCGGCGGCATAGTTGCGGTTGCGGATGGCTTCTTCCGCCGCGTGCGCCAGGCGAGCGTTCTGAATATTCGATCCCCAGCCCAGCGATTTTTCCGCGTTTTGCGGCTGCGATTCCCGAACCGGTGCCTGTTTCGAATCCGAACCAACCTTGAAGGTTTGGTCCTGGCTCGCTCCGCCGATTGCAAACATGAGCACAACCGCGGCGAGCAGAGTCATGAAATTAAAGATTCGGGGGTTCAAAAGCGCCTCCGTCGAGCTTGCGACTAGACTGCGCCGGTTCGATTCGCAACACGGGCGGCGGGTTGGCTGTGTTTCCCACCAAACATACGCCGCGGCCGGCAAGCAACCCGGCCCGTCCGCAGGCAATCAAACCAAGCCGACCGGAGGAGAGTGTGCCAAGACTGGAGCTTGTGGAACGCGCCGGACGGCCGATCCCGTTCGGCCTGATCTTCTTAGGGGCCTTTCTCATTCATGGGCCGCTGCTGCTCATGGGTCTGCCGCTAAAGTCTTACGACACCAACTTCCACATTTTCTTCGCCTCGCATTACGCCCATCACTGGTTCGATCCGTGGAACCCGAAGTGGTACGCGGGTTTTTCGCAGATGACATACCCGCCGCTGCCTCAGCAGTGGATCGCGCTCATCTCTCAGGTGATCGGCCTGAACTTGGCGTACATGGTGGTGCAGTTCCTGGCCATTATGTTGCTGGCGCTTGGGGTGTATCGCTTCGCCGCGTTGTGGGTGGACCGCCGTGCAGCCACGTATGCCGCTATCGCCAGTGTGCTGCTGGGGTCGGAAGTTTTCCTCGTCTACTCTGCCGGGCAACTGTCGACCACCTTTGCGGCGCCTCTCTATCTGAACGCGATGCCTTATCTGTACGAGTGGGCGCGCTGGCGCAGTTGGCGAGCGCTCCTCAAAGGCTCAGCGTTGGCGGTAGCGGCGGCCGCCGCTCACCATGCGACGCTGCTGTTCGGCTCGTTTCTGTTCGCGATCCCGGTGCTGGCGCTGGCGATTTACGATTTTCGGGAAAGCCGCCGTGCTCGTGCGTTCGGTTTCGTGCTGCGGACGATATTTGTGGTCGCAGTAGTCGCAGCAATGATTGCGGTGGTGCTGCTGCCGTTCTGGATCGCGCTGTTCAAGTATCCGGTCACGCAAACTCCCATTCCTCATCCTAGCCGCGCGAATTACATCCTGAGCCCGCAGTGGGGATTGAATTATTTCCTGGTTCCCTACGGAGCGCTGATCCTGGCTTTGCCGTTCATCTTCTGGCGCGGCGCTTCGACGCCTCGCCTGCGTCCGCTGCTGCTGGGCTTCTGGGTTGCGTTCCTGGTAGGGCTTGGTGGCACAACTCCAGTCGCAAGATGGTTGCTGGGCCGCGCCTTCGAAGTCCTAACCATGGAACGCTTCACCTATTGGGCGACCTTGCTCGCCCTGCCGTTCGTGGGACTGCTGGCCAAGGAACTCATCGACCGCTTCCGCTGGCGCGCGGTAACCGGTCTGACTCTGGCAGCGGGCATGACCTGCGCCTGCGCGGTGGCTTGGGCGGTGTATCGGCCGGCGGACGCCGATGACTTCAAAGTAGACGCCGTCGCGGCCTGGCTGAATCGCGACGGCCACGATCGTTACCGCTACCTCACGCTCGGTTTTGGCAACAAGATTTCGCGGCTGGCGATCCTCACCGATGCCGGCAGCGTCGACGGCGAGTGGAACTCCGGACGCATGTTGCCGGAGCTGACCGCACATGGCGCCGGCGCCCTCACCAGCTCCAAATATTTCGGCAAGTCCGGCCTGGACGCCCTGAGCGCCATGCTGAAGCACGCCGACCGCTACGGGTTGAAATGGGTGTTTCTCAAAGACCCTTACTACCAGCCTCTGCTGGTGTTCTCCGGCTGGCGCAGAGTGGATGACCTGCAGGATCGCACCATCACGGTCTGGGCTAAGGACGATGTTCCTCCGGCTGCGCCCATCAGTTCGCTGCAAATGCCGCCGGCGTGGCAGGGACTGCTCTGGGGCACGCTGCCGCTCGGGAGCAGCATCCTGGCCATGCTGGTAGTCCTGATTCCGAGCCGGCGTCCGGTGGAATATGAAGAGGAAGTGAGCGACCGCTCTCCGGCGGCAGAGCCTCTGGTGCTCGGGAGGCTGATCTCGTGAAAGCCGGACGCCTTCTGGCACTGCTCATCGTCGCCGCAACTGTAGCTTTCATCGTGGTTGGCACCTTGTGGCCGAACCAGCCGGCGGTGTCGGTGTCGGATGCCAACGCCCGGCTGATCGGCTCTTCCGGTTCGCCCCAGGATGCTGTCAGCAGCCTGCTGCGGGCAATCGAACGGCGAAACTGGAGTGCGGCCTACGACAGCCTCGCCAACAAGGGAGAATTCTCTCAATCCGAGTTCGAGCGTGACCTCACCGGCAGCTACGGCAGCCTTCGCACCTACGCAAGCCTCGATGGCTTCGACGTCAAGCCCTTGCACGTTGCTGCCGCGGAAGCCAAGGTTCGCGCCAACCTCCGCTGGTCGGACGTGGTGGGAACTTTCGAGGATAGCCGTGATCTGCGGGTCGTCAAAACGGGCGACCGCTGGCAGGTAGCGTGGCCCATCGTCAAAGAGGCTAAGCTGCCCCCGCAAGTGATTCCGGTCAACTACCTGCGGTGGGACGTGATTTACCGCGGACCCGAGGATGACTGGGGCGCACAGGATGTCGAGTCGCCGCACGTCCGCATTGTGGCCATGCACCCGGTCGAGCGCAGCGGCGGAGTCTCGGTGATGGGAGAACTTCTGAACGAAGATATCGTTCCGGCGTTCGTGAATGTAAAAGCCAGTCTGCTGGCCGGCAACGGGGCTGCGATCGCGTCCGAGGACAGCTTCGACAAGATTTCCCACCTGCTCCTGCCCAAGCAGGTGACGCCGTTCCGCATCGATTTCCCCGGCGTGCAGATGTCGCAAGTGGATAGCGTGCGGATTCAACCTTCGTCCATTCTGGTTTCGGCTTCGGCCGATCCGGTGGTGGGGATCGAATCGCAGCGGCTTAATCCTCTCCCGCAACCTTCGCTGACAGGAGAGCTTCTCAACCAGAGCGGGCAGGTGGTCAACATATCTCACGTCATCGGCACGTTCTACGACAGCAGCGGACAGATTGTATGGGTCGCGGACCAATATCCGGATCGCGCCTTGCTGCCCCAGACGCCGGTGCCGTTTTCCATCCCGCTTCCCGCGGACTTGTACCGCAAGGTCGGCACTTTCCGCGTGGTGGTAGGAAGCTACAGTGCGAGCCGCTTCCAATGAGAGGCGGAGTCCCATTCCTGTGCGTGCTGGCCCTGCTTGCCGTTACGCAGTTCGCGTTCGCGCAAGACGGGCTGCGCTTGCCCAAGTCGGTTGAAGCTGGGAGCACGTTCGCGGTTCCCACCGCCGGGTCGGGTTCCGCGACGTTCTACATCGTCGGACCGGGAGACGTAATTCGGCGAAACGTGCAACTGGGGCAAACGATTTCTTTCGGTTCCGGCGACCTCCATAATGCCGGGCATTATCTTGCGCTGCTGGTTGCCGGCAGCTCCGTCCAGAGCGCGCAATTCGATGTGGTAGCTTCGCAACCCGCGGCCCTGAGTTTTATCGCCAAACCTTCCCGGCTGCCGGTGAGCCGGAGCGACGGAATCAGCGGCGTGGTGTATGTGTTTGACGTCTTCCACAATCTGGTTCTTGAGCCGCAACAAGTGTCGTTTGCACTCTCCGGCGCGAACGACTCCACGCAATCGCGCAGCGCAACCACGAGGAATGGTGTTGCGTGGATCCAGATGAATTCCGCCGCCAAGGCCGGGGCCGGCCAGTTCGAGGCCAGTATCGGCGGGGTTCACGAGCGGCGAGTCGTGCAGCAGGTTCCCGGCGACCCGTGCAAGGTGCGGATCAACGCGCGTGCCTCCGGCCCAAGAATCCTGCTCGAGACCGAGCCCGTGCGCGACTGCGGCGGCAACGCCGTTCCCGATGGCACGATTGTTACCTTCACGGAGACTTCCGCGGATGGCCAGGCGACCGTCGATGTTCCTCTGAAGCGAGGAGTCGCGCGCACCGAGCTGCCGGCGCATCGCGGCGCTGTTATCTCGGCCGCGATCGGGGTGGTGCTGGGCAACGAGATTCACTGGAATGGGGGCGCGCAATGATTCCGGCGCGGGCTTCCCACGGGCTGCTGCGCGCCGGTTATTGCCTGCTTGTCGCGCTGCTGCTCGCTGCTCCAGCGCAGCCTGAGGTGCCGAAGAGATCTGCGGAGGCGGTGGGCCCGCGAATGTTGGAAGAGCAGACTCGCGCCTCGGTGGAGCGCGATTATCTCTTGGCGTGGCAGAGCCTGGGGCGCGCCTTATCCGAAAATCGTCCGGACCTGCTCAACGAGTATTTTGTCGGCTTAGCCAAGGACAAGCTGGCCGATACCATTCGCGAACAACAGAAATCCGGAATCCAGACCATCTACAGCGAGCCGACTCACGATTTCACCGTGGTTTTTTATTCTCCGGATGGTCTCTCCATTCAGTTCGTGGACAGCGTCGAATACCGGCTGGAAGTTCGCGATCATGGGCGCGCGGTTGGAAGCGGCGAGGTGCGTTCGCGTTACGTTTCGGTAATGACTCCCACCGAAACCAAGTGGAAGGTGCGCATTCTTCAGGCGGAACCTCAATGAGGGGACGGAAAGTGTCGGCGATCGAGTCCGACTCGGAGCAGTAAGTAGCAAACGGGCCGTACAAAATACACCAGGAGCGGTTGCATGATCTCGGTCGTCATCCCCATTTACAACGAAGAGGAAATCCTGCCCATCCTGCATGACGCGATCACGCAGGCCATGCGGCAGATCAACGACAAGTGGGAGATCGTCTATGTAAACGATGGTTCGAGGGATTGCTCGCTTGTCCTGCTCCGCAAACTCCAATCCAGCGATCCGCACGTTGTAGTGGTGGACCTTTCGCGCAATTTTGGACACATGGGGGCGCTCCAGGCGGGAATGCAAACCGCGCGCGGCGACGCCGTGGTGCTCATGGACGGCGATCTGCAGGACCCGCCCGAGGTGGTTCCGCGGCTGGTCGTGGCCTGGCGTGCTGGAGCACGGGTGGTCACCGCGGTCCGGCGAAGCCGGCAGGAACGCCGCAAAATACTGGCGCTGCTGTTTCCGCTGTTCTATCGCGTGCTGGGAGCGCTCTCCGACTATCCGATTCCGCTGAACGCCGGCATCTTCGGGCTGCTGGATCGCCAGGCCGTCGACGCCATCAATAGCATGCCCGAGGGGAATCGCTATCTTCCCGGCCTGCGGGCCTGGGTCGGGTATCGCACCGCTACCGTTTACTACGATCGGCAGGACCGTGCCGGCGGCGAGGGCAAGCTCACCTTCCTGAGCCGGATTAAGTACGCCACCGACGCCATCACCAGCTTCAGCTTCAAGCCGCTGCGATTGACCTTCGTGCTGGCTGCGCTCGGATTTTTGGCGGCGGTGATGCTGGGAGTCTTCGCCATCGTCTCCCGCGGCAACGCCATGGCCTACGCCTTATCCAGCGCGATCTGCCTGATGGGCAGCCTCCCGCTTCTTTGTGTGGGAATTCTCGGGGAGTATGTGGCGCGAGTCTACGATGAAGTCCGTCATCGGCCGCTCTCCATCATCAACCACGTCTACCGCGCCGACGCCGTGTTCTCTTCCCAGTTGGCCCCGGAAAGTATGGTTCGCAGCCTGAAGGGGGATGGCGAGCTGGAAAAATTATTTCCCGCGGCGTAGAGCTACGGAGTTGTCGCGCCGCACTTGGCCAGCCCGCGTTCAATCGCGGTGCCTTCTTCGTAATCGTTCCAGGTCACGATCAGCAGGAAGGGCAGCGGACGGTCCGCCGGATAATAGTCCCGGTAGAGTCTCATGGTATCGGCAAAGGTCCGGCCACAGCGCTGAGCCATGTAGCGGCCCAGGCTCCAGGACGCCTTGCGATCATCGAAGCCGGGCCACGCGGCTCCGACGGCGATTTTATCCGGGTATTTCGTCTGCATGGCGTGATAGAAGTCGCGCAGATAATCCGCGCCCCAGTTGCTTCCGTCCGCGGTCCATCCCTTGCTGCCGGGATTCACCCAGGCATAGAAGCCGTCAAACTCCGCAGCCTGTGCCGCCGGCAGATTTTCATAGATGAGGAGCGGCGGCGGATTCCACCGGTTGGCCGCCGCACGAACGCGATTCCAGTCGGTGTGTCCGCCCTTGGGAAAAATGAAGATCACGGGCCGGCCGTTATAGGTAAGGTAGGCCTCGCGGCCCGGAGCTCCCGGCGCCAGATACTGGTTCCGAAATTTCTCCAAAGCCGCCAGCGTGTCGTCGGTGACCTGATCCCCGCCCTGATCGCTTTCGTCGTACATCATGGCCAGGCTGAAGTTCTGCTCGGCGGCAATCGACTGCATCAGGGCGAAGCTGCGATCCAGAAATGGTTCGCGGTCACCGTACCAATCCACGACAAATCCGGAAATGCCCAGGTTTTTCGCCTGCTCAATCTGCTTCCTGATCACCAACGGGTCTTGCGACGAATAGCCGACATTGATGTGCCGCGGATGTCCGAACCACGGTTCATAGACGGCAAGAAGACGGGGCGCGGCTCCGGGAGTTGGCGTAGCTTCACGCAAAACATGCCCTACATTCTTCTGGGAGCAACCCTGAAGCAGGACCAAAACCAGGGTCGCGAGACTAAGCCGGCCTTTTCTTCCCATGGACTATCCGTGGAATTAGAAGCTTTCCGCCGGCGACGGGTTGTAGTCCAAACAACCCTGGCGGCGAGCAGCCTGGTCTCTCGATGAGCGCATCAGACCTACGTCCCCTGAAATCTTGGGGGGACACGGGTCTGGAACGAAGCTACACCACTCCTTCGGAGCGAGAAAGCTTGACCACTGAAGCCGAAGAGGCCGTGCAAACGCCCAGCGAACGTGTTCTGGGCGGGAGCGTCGTGTTGCTGGCCGGTTTGGGGCTGGTCACTGCCATCAACTTTGCCTACAACATTGCGGTAGCCCGTTATCTTGGGCCCACCGCATTCGGCCACACCACCACGGTTTACACCCTGCTGATTCTGGTTTCGTCGGTCACGCTTTCCTTCCAGATACTCACCGCCAAGATGGTGGCGCAGCAGCGATCGCCGGAAGCGCAGAGCCTTGCCTACCGTGGGCTGCACTTACGCGGCTGGGCTGCCGGCATTCTGGTGGCGTTGTTTCTCTTGTTGTTTCGTCACGCCGTAACCAACTACCTCCACCTCATCGATCCGGTCCTCATCCTGCTGCTGGCGATCGGCGCCGCCTTCTACGTTCCGCTGGGAGCAAGACGTGGCTACATTCTGGGAGTCTGCAGCTTCCGGCTGCTCGCTCTCAATCTGCTGCTGGAGGGATTGGTGCGGCTGGGAGGGTCGTTGCTGCTGATCCTGCAGGGATACGGCGTCCGGGGAGTGATTGCCGCCAATGCCGCGGCGGTGGTGGTGGCATATTTGTTTGCAAGCCCGAGGAGCCCGTCTTCGTCGGAGTCTTCGTCTGCGTCCGCCGTCGCGGTTCCGGTCGCTTTTCGCGAGAGCCTGCAGGCGGCGGTTTTCTTCGCCGGCCAGGTGGTCATCAACAACTGCGACATTGTGGTCGTCAAACATTTCTTCCCGTCGGAGTCAGCCGGAGTCTACGCCGCGGTAGCCATGGTCGGACGGGTGGTATTCGCGTTCTCGTGGGCCATCGTCAGCAGTATGTTCCCTATCGCCGCGGAGACGCGCAGCCGTCGGCAAGACGACCACGGAGTTCTGGGGATGGCGCTGCTCTTGGTGCTCGCCGTCTGTCTGGTGTTCGCACTGGCCCTGCGGGTGGCGCCGAATCGGCTCTGGGTGGACCTGTTTGGCTCGCAGTTCGTAAAAGCCGGTGGCGCCCATTTTGCTTCTCTCATGGTGCTCTACGCGGTGGCCACGGGAGTCTACGCGCTCAGCGTGGTGATTATCGCCTACGAGATGTCGCACAAGATCGCCAACACCGGCTGGGTGCAACTGCTGGTCAGCGTGGGGGTGATTGCCGGCATTTACCGCTTCCACTCCTCACTGGCCCAGGTGATCTGGGTGCAAATAGCGATCATGGCGTTCTTGCTCATCTGTGTGGCGGTTCCGTTCCTGATCACTCTGGTTACGGGGGGCGATTCGCTGCTGGTTCCCGATTCGGCGCCGATCAGGCTTCGCCGTCGCGTATCCGAAGACGAAGTGATCGCGGAATTTCTGAAGAATGACTGGCAGTGTCCGGAATTTTGCGACTACCAGGACGCAGCGGCCAGGCTGCTCACCACTTCCAACTTTGCCGACCCAATTGAAAATCAAATGCGGCGCGCCCTCTTATTCATACGCCATGGGGCATTGTGGAGAGAACTCCCCCGGGGGACGGAGTGGTTCGAGGCTGAGATCCGTGGCGACGACCTGCATCGCATCCGCGTATTTCCGCGCGCCCAATGGCGGAAGCTGGCGCACGGAGACTTCTCGATCACTCAGGTCGCCGAACGGATCACGGATGCGGCCTATCGCCAGGTTACTCCTCAAAGCTTTCGCAAAAAGATCGAGGAGCTGCGTGATCATGTTGCGCAAAATGCCGCCGCTGGCGCGATCCTTATTATCGGGCTGAGTGAGAACGCTCCTTTTACCATTCTCGATGGCAACCACCGTTTGGTTGCCGCCCTGCTCACCTCGCCGGAAACGGTATGCCGGCTGCGGTTTTTCTGCGGGCTCTCTCCCAGAATGGCCCAATGCTGCTGGTATCGTACCAACCTTACGACCCTGCTGCGGTACGCGACCAACCTGCTTCGCTGCGTGGTGTATGACCCCGAGGGCAGGCTGGCTCAGTTGCTGCAGAAAACCACGTGATGAAGAAATTAGCCGCTTCCGTGGGCAATATCGTGAGGATCAGTTCGAATCCTGCTTCTCATCCAGCTTTCTGAATTCGCGGATGGCGCCCACTATGAACAAGGCGGAAATAACATCCACTGCGACCAGGACGAAGCCCAGGGTGCGCCAATTGCCGCCGGCGGCGAACAACGCGACGTGAGCAGCCATCGCGATTACCAGCACGACAATCAGCAGCAGCTTGCGCTTCTTGGCCATGGCAGGAGCGTGCAAGCGGTATTATGCCATTTCCCGCTCTGGCCGGACGGCTTCTCCGATTCGCCGGCGCCCGTTCAGCGGCTCTTGCGGTGGATACTCTCCAGCCACTCTCGCAGCTTCGGTCCCCAGAGGTTAATAGTGCGCGCCAGCGCGCCATGTCCGTATGCGGCTTCCTCCTTGACTTCCAGATAGGTCGCGGCTTTCAGTCGAGCTGCGGTTTTTTGCGCCTGCTGCAACTCGGCCGGCACCATGTTGTCGCCTGCCATGTTGATGATCAGCACCGGACAGTGGATACGCTCCAACTGTGACCAGGCATCGAAACCATTATTCAGTTCCATCATGTAAATGAAATCGTTGGCGTCGGGAAAATCGAACTGGCCGTGGCCTTCGCGCACCCACTTCTCGGTATCCGCGCGTGTGGGCAGCTCGCGGTCGTACCACTCCGGCGTGCGCAGGAACAGCGAATACAGCAGGTCGGCGAAGCGCGCGCCCTCCGGGTTCTTCTTGTATTCGCCCTCCTGCCATGCGGGATCGGCCTTGATGAGGGCCTCGGGCAGGAAGTCGATGACCCCGCGGCGTCCGGCATTAGGAAACGGCGAGGAAATCATGGGAACCAGGGCGTCCATGAAGTCCGGGTACTGCACGCCCCATTGCCAGGTCTGGCGTCCGCCCATGGAGGCGCCGGCCACCACCACCAGGTGCTTGGCCCCCAGGTGCTCGACCAGCAGACGCTCGGCGTGCACAATGTCTTCCAGGTTGTAGTGCGGAAACTTCATGCGCAGTCCGTCGCTGGGCCGGGAAGACTTGCCGGAACCGATGGTGTCCGGCGCGATGACGAAGTATTCGCTGGCATCGAGTGGCGCGCCCGGACCGAGCAACGGATGGCGCTCCGGGCTGACCGCCGAAGGCCGCCCCCACCCAAGGCCTGTACCGAGCGTGCCATGCAGCAAAAGCACGGCATTCACCACCTCGCCGGCCGCATTGCGCCGGGGCGTACCCCAGGTCGCATAATGCAGGCGGAGTTCGGGCAGTTTTTCGCCGCCGTGGAAGCTGGAGTCGCGGACGATGAAGTCGCCCTCAGTGGCCAGCTTGGTGTAATCACCCTGCGGCCCGGCTTGCCCGCTTAACGAGAGCGAAAGCCCCAACAGCACGACCGCCAAAGAAATCCGGCGCATGGATTACCTCCGAAAAAGGTCACACTGGATCTCAGCGTGAACGAGACTAAGGCAGGATATCGCTGCCATCCGCCCGCCGGGTGGGTTTTCGACAGGGAGTAATCGAGAACGTGGTTGCCGTACGGTTAAGTGCAGAGAAAGAATGGCTCCTCAGGTAGGACTCGTACGTTAACCTGAGATTCCAACAGCCACGAGAATCGTCTTCAATCTTCGCAGAAAAACAGTAAAAATCAATAGTTGTGGGCTTATTTTGAGCTCGGCCGCCACTTCCTCAGAAAACGCTGAAAACCGCTGAAATCGCAGGTCGGCAGTACAAATGCAGTACATTTTTCCGTTCGAAAATCACCAGCGTGGCTGCGCAGGTTTGTGATTTCGCACGGACGGCAAGGGGCAATACGATTGAACTGGGAATTGTGTGCACCAGCGCCGCCATCGGAACCGCAGCTATTCCCAGTGAGTTGGGCGTGAGGAACTGTTTCGATGGAAGCGTGCAGCGATCCTGAATATGCGCGGGCCGGGAAAACGTTGATGGCTGTGCGGTACGGAGCCCGTGCGTGGTGTGATCACTATCGCACTGTGAATACGGCGATGGCTACACAACGAAAGCGCCCTAAACCTGATTTGGCTCAGGACGCTCCCGAATGGCAGCAGCATACTCTCATCGTTTGGCGGATGGTCACCAGCCTTGCTTTTGCCGCAAAAACGGCAGGTATCCCGTAGCTGGTACAGCATACGCTGACGTTACCTAAGATTCATTGACAGGTTACTGCGTCCTGCCTAGAGTGCCGCCCGTGAGCAATTCTGGGGGAGGGATGGCCGGATAATGACGCTACTATTACCGGACAAGAAACGACTCCCCCGAAAAGCAACAGCGGTTCAGCCCGAGGTGAAAGGGCCGATTCGGTGCCACAAGTGCCAGTTGAAGTGCCGTGACGCCGCCGAGTATTTGAACCACACCTGCGAGCCTACACGTCACAGCGAATGGTTGCGCTGGCGATAACGAAGGCTTGAATCGTTCTGCCGCCTGCGAGCAATTTGAGGTCGTCGCAACCCGCCCCCAACCCCCGCAAATTTTTCACCATGACGAGGTCCTTACCGAGCGAGCGCAACCATTTGTAGCGTTCGACATCAGACCGGGATGGAGTGAAGGCGGGACTGAAGCTCATGGATCGCTCCGCGTGCAGGACGGGAAGCCGACAGCTAGTCACACCGACCTGACGATGGCGGCATACCTTCCGTACTGTAGTAGGTTCGACAGCGTGGGAAAAGTGTCGGGCCGGTAGAACTGGCTTTCAGTGACGCCGGTCGAATCGTGTTCCTCTACGGAGAACTCCGCCGAGAATCCGCCGTCCTTCAACCCGTACGCCCGTGCCTCGATGATGTAGCCCTTGTACCCCTGCCTGCTCTTCAAGACCGAAACCTCTTCCGCCGGAATTATTTAGCACCGCGGGTTGGGCATTTCCCGGTCGAGGATTAGCGCGGCTCAGTTAACCGCCGCCCCGCCGCAGCACCTCTTGTACTTCTTGCCGGAGCCGCACGGGCAGGGGTCGTTCCGCCCATCCTTGGGAGTGGTGCGCCCGGGCTCGGGCGTGCGGGTGGAACGGCTACTTCATGGACGCTCGCCGTGCAGTCGCGCCCTGATCGCCGTGTTCGTGAGCCCGTTTCCCCCAAAGTAAGCTTCTGCTGGAGCCGCATCCGCGAAATGGTTCAGCAAGTTGTCGTGCAGAATTTTTAGCAGGCTCTTGCGTATGATGAAGCTCTGTGCCTCGAATAGCGCCTGAAACACGGTTACCCTGCCGTTGAACCCGTCGCGCAGCGTATCTTGAAAGATTCGGTCGGGAATCCTGTCGCCATGCGCTATGAAGTTGCGAACTTCATATAAGTCATCCACTATCCCACCAAGCCTGAGGTTGGGATCGGCGAGCAGGTCGGAAAGCTCTCCGGCTGGGTAGATTGAAGTGTTCTCACCAAGGAACCACTTGATCCTCTCCTTTGCCACGAGACTGCCTTTGTGCTCACCGCCGTGGGAAGTGTAGATCGCCTCTATCGCCGAAGCCCACAGCAAGTATCGTCCCTTCGGGCTCCATTGCTGCCAGTGACCAAGCTCGTGGAACTGGACAGCCATCCGGAACTTCCAGAACTGCCCGCGCATGGCGCGGAGGAATTCCGGCGCATAGGCGCGCAGGTTGTCCGCATCCTCATCGCGGATACTGAACAACTTCTGGTTCTCTAAGGTTTCCGTCAGACGTACCGGGTGGTTGAACCCGAGCACATCGAACTTGCCGTTCTCGCGAATCCTGCCCCACATCAACTCCGATGACTGCCTCGTCGGGCGTATCAGGCGCAAGCAAGCTGCAAGCATGCGCACAAGCTTCTCGGAAGGTCGGCTTTGTTGTGCCTCGCCTATGACCTCGTTAGACTCAGGGTCGCGAATCGCCTGCGGAGTGTATCGGTACACAAGGGCATGGGTTACCAGTCGGAGCGTTTCAACATCGTCCTTACCCATCCTCTCCCTGACGATGTTGAACGTATCGTCTTCGAGCAACTCAGAAACATTCTCGATGCGTACACCCTCGGCTATGTCGAAAGGGAGGGCTCTAGTGAAACGCTCAAGGTCCGCCCCTGCTCCTGCCAGTGAGTAGAGCGCGTACAAAGTGAAGTTCATGCGAACGCATTCTATTACCAACCCGTCACTGTGCGACTACGCGGCTGGGTGCGGACGCCTTTCAGAAAGCCAATTTGCGGCGATTGGGCTGCCCGGGCGGGGTTCGCCCCGCCGAACCGTCGCAGATCGTGCGCAGAGCCTTTCGGGCCACCCTGCCGCCCCATTGCTAGACGCGACCCGACCGGCGATAGCCCCGTAAGGCCGCTGCGACCGGGCCGTTGCCCTATCGTGGAGGCGCATCCGATCGGCTGCGTGCCCCAAAATGCCCGGATTCGACGACCTGCGCCTCTGTGGTAACTTCGACGCACGATGCCAACGACGCCCCGGACAGCGGGCAAGCGCCTCCGAGCCCTGCGCGAGAGCTTGGAGCTCTCCATGTCGGACGTTGAGCGACTGACCCGGGAGCTTGCCGCCGCGCGGCAAAATCCAAGGCTCCGGGTGCCGAAGGGCAGGCTATCCGACATCGAGACGAAGGGCCGGACGCCGGGCATCCATTGCCTCTACGCCTTGTCGCGGGCGTACGGGTGCGATGTTCGCAAGCTGATGGGGTTCTACGGCCTCACGTAATGAGTGTTTTTCTTCCTGCACGATGGTCTGGAGATCAGGTTCTTGCCAGAGTTCTCGCGGCTACCCCCCATGTAAGTTTTTGATTCTCTGTTGTTGCGCTCCCACAATTGTGGCAGGTTTCCTATGACGGCGTCGTGCTGGACGACTGCGAGGTGGACGGGCGAATGACCGGACAAGAAAAACTCGACCTTGATCTCCGCGACTTCTGGCGAGTTCACGATGGGCTGGAAGTGTATGCGGGTCTTGACGCAAAAGGGGCGATGGAGCGATTGAGAGCCCATAAGGAAGATGGACTTTGCGAGGTGAGCGACTACGCAGGCACAGGAAAGCGCATGTGTACTCGCGACGGGTACAGCGCGATCCTCGAACTGGCGGAACGGCATCGGGAGTCGATGCCGGTCCCGGATGATTACTCGGTCAAAGAACTCGCGGAGGGAATATGCAAGCGCATCGTCCGCGCCATCGTGGACGAGAAGCAGGATGAAGCCGCCCTTGCTCGTGTGCTCCGGGAAGCCGTGGCGGACGCCGACAAAGAGCACTTCGAGCGCACATATCACTTCCCTTGCGTAGTTGTCCCGTATGATGAACCGCCCGAATTTCGCATCGGCTGCGTGGCATTCACTGCGGCCAAGGCTTTCCCGCAAGTCTTCGCGCAGGACATTCAGCGCTATATGGGCAGCAGTCCGGACCAGAAATACTCGACGGAGCGAGTGGCGAAATTCCAAGATACATCTCCATCCCGGCTGGCTTGCGAGCGTGACGGTTCCGCCCTGTGCCAAGGAAGCGGCTCAGCGCAGAGCCGAGCGGGCAGTCACGACAGGAATTAACCTGCTCAGGCTGATCTTCGGCGTTGACTACGGTCGTGACATGCGGCTGGCGCACACCGCATACAGCCGGGTACGGCAAACAGAGTATGCCGTGTCAGAGAACGGTGAACTTAACTTCGTGTGGTTACGGCGTAGCAACGGCGCACTAGTCGAAAAAGACTGGTATCTCACGATGGGGAAATGGCAGGAATTCTGGAGGCGTGCAGCGCATCTGGTGAGCACGGCAGTCGCTGGCATGCGGTCGGAAACCGCCGAGCGCGTCCTCGACGCCTACGTTTGGTAGGGCCGCTTGCCAGTGACTTCGTATTTTTGGCCTGTCAACCGCGACCCCAGATAATCGTCGTCCAGCAAGCGAAGTACCACGGCCCGATTTCGTCCAGCTTTAGGGCTTCTGCCGCGTTCTTCACGTTCGGCTGCTCCCTCCCCCCGTTCGCCACTGACAACGTTAACGTGAATTGTACCATGGCGAATACAAGGCGAAACTGGTAAACTCCCCCAGATGGATGAAGGCCGAAAGCGCGTCCTGCTGATCGCTGCCAGCATTTTGGTAGCGCGACACCTCGCCAACTGGGACGGGCGACCGTCGCCTGCGTTCGAAGCCGCCGTCGCCAATGCGATTTCGATGGCTGATCGGATCATGGCGAAGATCGACAGCAGGTGGCCGGTAAAATGACGCACGGTCTTCATGGAGGGCAGCAATCCCCGACCATCGCCGCCTCCTGATACCCCAGCCCGCCTCAATCTAGTGGGATGTCTTTGGGCGCTCCCCCTGTTAAATTTTCCACTGGTGGGAGCAGCGTATAATCGATCATCCTCCCAAACAGGAAAAATACTGAGAGCGCGGGCGGATCGCTCGCAAGGACTTCAACCCAACCGCATGATTGGGCAGCTTGAGAAAGACCTGCAATACGTACTCCCGAAGCTGAAGCCTGACGAACGCACAAACGCGAGAATGGTTCTGGACGCCCTCGTCGCCCTGCTCCCCGAGCGAAAGGGAGCCTATGACCTGCGGGAAGTCGAGGCAGCGATCAAGGACGACTATCACTTCCAGCGAGCCCGCGTGCAACGCATCGCAAACGAGCTGGCACCCGGAAAATTAGTCGAATTCGACGAAACGATCACGTGGATAAAGTTCCGAGTCACAGACCCCATGACCGCGACTGTCCTGACAGATGCTTCGGGTGAGTGGGAGCCGAGCGTGCTGGCGGACAAGTCGGATGAATGGCTGAGGGACTACATCAAACACCTGAGCAAGGGCAAGATTTGAGGGTTGGTCTCGCGTTTGCGGATACAGCTACAGCGGAGGGAGAGAGTTTACATGCATGACAATAGAAATCCTATACACGGGGGCAAGGTGGAGAAAGAAGGTGTCCGAAAAGCGCGACGGTTTTAAGCCAACCGCTCCAGCTTGATATTGTTCTTCCGAAGCCCACAAAGGTTCCGCCGCCGCCCAAGGAACAAAGCAGTTCCAAGAAGTAGCTGAGGCCGAGGTATGGGGGGTCTCAAATTTGAGGCTGTGGCGGTTTTGCTCGTACTGCTGCCCGGGTTTTTGTGCGCCCGAATCGTTCAGAGCCTTTGTGTCCGACCTAAGCAAACCGAACTCGACAAAATCATCGAGTCTCTCCTCTACAGCTTTGTCGTGTACGTCGCGTTCGTTGCACTC
>CAVTEQ010000014.1:597500-952453 GCA_963733935.1 uncultured Acidobacteriota bacterium | reverse complement strand
ACAGGTCCGGCTGTCACTACAAGCGCCAACAACCCTCATTCGGTCTCTCATCCCAAGTTGACCTGTGCAGTTTACACCAGTTACAATAGTTACAAGAATTACATTCGGGAGGAGATTGTCATGAGATCGTCCAATTCCGTGGTTATCAGCATGCGCCTGCCGATGGCGAGCGGGAAGCGCCTCAAGCGCATGGCGAGCCGCCATGGGTGGACCCCTAGCGACGCGAGTGCGCGCCTGGTTGAGGAAGGGTTAAGGCGGTCGGAATTTGCTTTCATCGACTTTCGTGATTCGCCCGTTGGCCACCAAGCCTGCATTCAGGGGAGCACGCTCGCGGTGTGGGAAGTGATGTTGCTCATCCGCAGCTATAAAGCAGATTCGTCGGCCGTGGCCAGGCACCTGAGGTGGCCGGAAGCGAAAGTTCGGGCCGCCGTCAACTATGCGGAAGCGTTTCCGGATGAGATCAAGGAGGCCATGGCGGAGAATGATTCGACGGACTTCGATGCGCTGAAGCGCATGTTGCCCCAGGCCATTGAATTCGGGTCCAGGAAGGCGACGAAGCGCTGACATGCTCAAGCTTCTTCTCGACGAGCATATCTCGCCGGAGGTAGCTGAAGGTCTGGGCCGCCGTAAGCGGACGATGGTGGTCCGCTATATCGCTGAGTGGGAAGAAGGTGATTTCCTAGGCCAGCCAGACTCCGCTTGCCTGCAAGAGGCCGGCCGGCAAGGGTTGACGCTTGTCACTTACGACCGAAGAACGATCCCGCCGCTGCTGAAAGCCTGGGCGGAAGAAGAGCGAAATCATGGGGGCGTGATTTTTGTCGACGAAAAGACCATCTCCCCCGCGGATATGGGTGGCCTGGTTCGGGCGCTGAGCAAGCTGTCAAAGGAGACTGCGAGCGGGGATTGGACGAATCGCGTCTGCTTTCTGCGGCGTTGATGCGGGCTCCTGTCGACCGTCCCCCTGAACCCCGCGGACCGGAGATTGGTCCAGTGAACCAACGATTCCGCGATTTAATCCCGCTCTCTCCAATTGTGCTTTACAATACAGAGGCAGCGGGAAAGGTTCCTACATTTCGCCTGCCGGCTTTCGGGCCTTTGTAGCATCCGGGCAAGCTTCCGAAAAATCCCCGCACAGGAAGATTCAACAACATGCTGATGCCGATACTTATTGCACTCCTGGTGGCCTTTGCGTCCATGCAACTCTCCAGTCTTTGCACGACCATCTATTTGCACCGCACTATGGCGCACAAGGGGCTGAGGCTGCATCCGGCGGTGGCCATGCTCATGCGGATCCAGCTCTGGCTTTTCACGGGAATCTCCATGCGGGAGTGGGTGGCGGTGCATCGCAAGCACCACCATTTCACCGACGAAGAAGGCGATCCGCACAGCCCCTATTTGAAAGGTCTGCTGAAGGTGCTCCTGCTGAATGCCCACTACTATGCGCAGGAAGCGAAGAAGCCTGAGGTGGTCGAGAAATACACGCAGGACATTCCGCGGACTCCCGCTGAGGCGGTGCTATCGCATGGCTCGATCGGGCTGGGCATCATGCTGGCGGTGTTCATGTATGGCTTTCACCTGGTGGCAAGCGGCTGGGTGGGTCCGGTGCTGGGCGCCGTGACCTTCGTCGCCCAGGGCGCGGCCTATATCTTCAGCAGCGCCGTCATCAATAGCATCTGCCATTTCGCGGGATATAAGAACTTCAACAACACCGCCACCAACCTGCGCCTGGTAGGCTGGCTGGCCGCGGGAGAGGGGCTGCACAACAACCACCATCAGTATCCGGCCTCCTCCAAGTTCAGCATGCGGAAGTGGGAGGTCGACCCCGCCTGGCCGTTGATCCGAGTGCTTACCAAACTTCACCTGGCGCAACCGCTACCGCTGCCGCAGCAAGGTTAGGCGCATCGAGCTGTATCTCTCGCAAGCATGAGCAGGGAAGGCCCGCTTCCCTGAAGTCTGCTCGTCTTCACTCACTCTTCTTCTTCAGACTGAATTACTCCTGCGCCGTCCGGCGCATGGTGGTGCGGCCGCTTCCCAGGGGTAGTACGATTGGTGTCGTCAGATCGAGAAATGATGAGGAGGTCCCGACATGACAGCGATGGAACGTGAAATTCTCCGCCTGGAGCACCAGCAGGTAGCGGACTTCAACCGGCGCAACCTCAAGGCGCTCCTCGAGCAGTTCGAGCCCAGCTTTGTCGGATTCTCCTCCACCCGCCACAAGCGCATTGCGGGGCGGGCGGCACTAAAGAGGACTTTTCAGCATTACCTGGATCAGTCACCACGCGTCCGATACCGCATCGCCGAGCCTCGACTGCAAGTCTTCGACGGAACCGCCGTGGTCAGCTTTTACTGGGTGGTGGAACTGTCGCCAAAACATCGGATCGAAGGGCGTGGCAGCCACGTCTTCATAAAGCGTGGTAACCATTGGCGAATAGTGCACGAGCACTTCTCTCGGAGCCACTGAGTTGGGCCGAAAACGACGGAGGCTCAAGAGCTGTATGCTCTCGTAAGCATGAGCCAGGGAAGATCAGCTTTCCCCGCCTCTGCTCGTCTTCACTCATTCATTTTCAGACTGAATTACTCCCGCGCCGGGGGACGCCAGCCCCTGGGGGTGCTAAGATGCCGTGCTTCCGAAAGGTAGGGTAAGGAAAATCAGCTTCGATGACCAACCGCAGCGCTGATGCCGAGCGGCCCAGCCGCAGAGGCTTTCTGAAAACGAGCATCGTGGGCGGAGTAAGTGCCGGTCTGCTGCCGGCGCTTGCTGGCGCAGCGAACGTCACGACTCCACCGCCTGCGGTCCCGAGCTTCGAACTCGACGAGTTCACGATCTCCGATCTTCAGAACGGCATGAAGTCCGGCAAGTTCACGGCACGCTCAATCGCGGAGAAATACCTGGGTCGGATCGAGGCGATCGACAAGCAAGGCCCGACGATCAACTCCATCATCGAGATCAACCCTGATGCGCTTGCCCTGGCCGATGCCATGGACAAGGAGCGCGCTGCCGGCAAAGTCCGCGGGGCGCTGCACGGCATTCCAATCCTGATCAAGGACAACATCGATACCGCGGACAAGATGATGACTACAGCAGGCTCGCTGGCGCTCCTGGGATGGAGGCCGCCGCGAGATGCCACGGTCGTCGAGAGGCTGCGCGCGGCCGGGGCCGTTATTCTGGGCAAGACGAACCTGAGCGAGTGGGCCAACATCCGCTCCAGCCATTCCACCAGCGGTTGGAGTGCGCGTGGCGGGCTGACGCGAAATCCTTACGCCCTTGACCGCAATGCCTGCGGCTCGAGCTCGGGCTCAGGCGCCGCGGTTGCCGCCAGTCTGTGTGCGGCGGCGATCGGCACCGAGACTGACGGCTCCATCGTGTGTCCCTCAGGGGCGAATGGGATTGTGGGCATCAAGCCCACGGTTGGACTAACCAGCCGCACCGGGATCATTCCTATTTCGCACTCGCAGGATGGCGCCGGTCCCATGGCGCGTACGGTTCGAGATGCCGCCATCTTGCTGGGAGCCCTTACCGGCGTCGACCGCTCCGACAGCGCAACCTTAGCCAGCGAAGGCAAGGCGTTCGATGACTACACGCTCTTTCTCGATCTTGCGGGGCTGCGCGGCGCTCGCATCGGCGTGGCGCGAAAATATTTCGGTTTCAGCGAAGAAGTAGATGCCCTCATGAACACCGTGCTGGACGAGATGAAGAAGCAAGGCGCCACGCTCGTCGATCCCGCCGACATTGAGAGCTTCGGCAAGTTTGACGAATCCGAGCTCTCCGTGCTGCTTTACGAGTTGAAGGCGGACCTCAACGCGTATCTCGCCCGCCTGGGACCGAACGCGCCAGTGCACGGCTTGAAGGACCTGATTGAATTCAACGAAAAGAATAAAGACCGGGAGATGCCTTATTTCGGCCAGGACCTTTTCATCAAGGCACAAGCCAAGGGGCCGCTTACTGAGAAGGACTACCTGAGCACCCTGGAGAAGAACCACAGCCTGGCGCGAAGCGAAGGCATCGACGCGCTGATGGACAAGCACAAGCTGGATGCAATCGTCGCGCCCACTGCCGGCCCCGCGTGTCTCACCGACCTGCTCAACGGCGATCACTTCACCGGCGGCAGCTCCAATGCCGCAGCGGTAGCGGCATATCCCAACATCAATGTGCCGGCGGGCTTCATTCACGGAATGCCGGTGGGAATATCATTCTTCGGCAGAGCGTGGAGCGAGCCCACGCTGATCAAGCTGGCATATGCTTTCGAGCAGGCCGCCAAGCTGCGCCAGCCGCCTCGATTCCTGCCGACGATTGGGCTGAGTCCACGGGGATGAAAGGTATGGTATTTCTCGTTGAATCTAGTTTAGGCTAACCGGCATCTCTTAGACCCAGCGGCGCGCAGGAGCTCCCGGAGAGAAATCAGACCGATTTTCGCGAGCGGCGGTTGCTTCCGCGGCGGCGAGTGGCGCGCGTTAGAGGATTACAGGATCAGCCCGATCCAACGTTTGCTCAACGACCGATGATGATGCCCGCGGCCGCGGCGGACGGCCGATAGGAACGGGAGCTTCGAGCCAGCCGCGTCAACTCCGCGGCTGGTCCCTCCACCACGGCATGTTCGGCGCGATAGCTGAGCGTGTGTTCCGTCATGGTGTGCGGGCCGAAGATGCGAACGTCGGCAACGCCCTTGCTGCTGGTGGGCAGCCAGATACCGCCAATGTCACCGTAGGTGGTCGACATCTTCAAATCCTTGATCCACCACGATGGGTTCTTTGCCGGCTCACCCTCGAAGCGGTGGATCAGGTACGTATCACGATCGACCCAGATCCGCCCACGCATCAGATTGCCTTCGTCATGCTTGGGAATGAGCTGCAGGATGTAGCAGGGACGGTGGTCGGTCTCGCCGTCGCCGACGTAGCGAAAATCGTAATGCTCGCGCCCAATGGCGATCTTGCCGTCGCTGGCGTACTTGGCTTCGCGCTCCAGGATGCTTCGAACCACCTTCGCTGCCCGCTCGCTGCCGTTGGCCTGCTTGATCTCCCAGGTCTTGGTGGTGGGCGGCTGATAGTGGATTTCCGCTATGACTGCGCCCTTGGGTTCCCTATCGTCGCCGCTGAACAGCTCGTACCGGCGAGTGACCGCAAAAGGAATCATGTGCGCATGGTTCGCTCGCTGGGCCGCTTCCAGCCCCGTGATTACCGCCTGCAGTCCGGGGAACTGGGGGGCAGGCGCGGCAGTTGCTGCCGGCGCCGAAGTCGGGGTTTCCAACCAATGTTGTATGGGTTGACTCGGTTGCTGCATCTGACCGCGGGCCTGCCCCCGCACCGTGAGCGAGGCAGAAGCCCCGCTTTGCGCGCCGGCTGCTAGAGCGGTGCAGAGGAAAAATGTCGCGAGCGACGGTGAAATTTGCATCCTCACGGATGACTCCCTAGGGAAGTGGCCTTCTTGCTCTTTCGTTAGAAGCAATCAAGGTGCCAGTGGGAGGCCACGGCATGTGAAAGAAATCCGCCTGTAATCCCAGGCAACCGGAGAGATCGCACGAGCAACTATTCACACTAAGGATCGGTCTGGAACTGCGCGGACTCTACACCCCTAACCCTGTTGCACCTCATTGTACGCCTGCAGGATTCTTTCCACGGAAGACTCCCACGAGAACGCTAGCGACTGCTCGTATCCCGCTCGCTTCAAACGTTCGCGCAACGGCTGGTCAACCAGTACGCGGTGCAACGCACGCATGATGTCAAAGACGTTTTCCGGGTTCACCAGCACGGCCGCATTACCTACGACTTCCGGCAGCGACGAGGCGTTCGAGGTCACCACCGGCGTGCCGTGCGCCATGGCCTCCAGCGGAGGCAGGCCGAAGCCTTCATAGAGCGAGGGGAAGACGAATATTTTCGCGATGTCGTAAAAAATACGCAGCACGTCGATGGGCACGAAACCGAGAAAGCGCACATCGTTGGTCACGCCGCTACGTACCACGGTCCGGCGCAAGTCGGGGTGGAGGGAAAGTTCGTCGCCGATGATGATCAGCTTAAGGTCGGGAAATCGTCCCTCCTTTCCCAATTCGGTCTTGAGCGCCGAGAACGCCTCGATAATGCGCAGCACGTTCTTGTGCGGGCGAATGTTGCCCGCGTACAGCAAAAACGGGTAGTTCACCTGGTAGCGCCCGGCGATGAGCTGGCGATCGGCGTCGGTGGCATGGCCGCGCCGGAAGCGTTCGTCGATGGCGTTGTAGATGACCTCCACGCTGCCGAGCGGGATGTGGAACAGCCGTCCGATGTCGTTGCGGGTGGAGTTCGACACCGCGAAGATGCGCTTGGCCCGGCGCAGCACCCGGCGGGTGAAGTAGAAGCGCAGGGCGCGCCGGCTCGCGGACTCGCCGTGCGGGGGATAGAAGTGGTCGAGCAGGTCGTGCACGGTGACCACGTAACGGCAGGGAATGTATTGTGGCGACGAAAACAGATGAGGCACGTGCAGCACGTCGCAGCGGAACTTGCGAAGGATGCTCTGGAATTCGAAGTAGTTGCGCAGCGACGTGTCCGGCAGCGAATAGGGCATGTTAACGAAATTTGGCGGTAGGTCTCCGATTTCGCGCAAGGGCTCGGCTGGCCCGACCAGCAAGTAATCGTTCTTACTGTCGATCCGCCCCAGGGTGCGAACCACATTGCGAATATAGGTGCCCACGCCGAAGTCCCGGATGCGGCGGGTATCGATGGCAATGCGCACGGCGCAAGTGTATAGCGAGCGTCCGCGAGAGCCAATATGGGCCGCGGGCTGCGGTGCCATGCAGAACTCCCCGATTCCAAATACAATGGCTGCTCAATCCCAGAATGGAGAGCATTCATGACCACACCCAGCCGCAACAGCGAGATCCGCCGCCGCCGTGCCCGCAAGGAGAAGATTGCTTTGCTGCGAAAGCGCTATGCTGCCGCCGCTTCCGACGGCGATCGCAACCGCATCGTGGAGAAACTCAGGCGCCTGTCGCCGACCTTCAAGCTGGAAGAGTTCGTGAAGCCGATCCAGGCACAGAAAGCTACTTAACTTTGGACTGGCGGTCTACGCCCGTACTTCCGCCTGCGCCCGCGCCCGCCGCTCGGGATAGAGCGGAAACGCCTCGGCCATTTCCAGCACCTGCTTGCGCACTCGACTGAGTGCGGCCGTGTCGGTGCGGCTGTGGAGCACCTGCGAGATCCACAATGCGACTTGCCGCATCTCGCCTTCTTTCATGCCACGGGTAGTCAGCGCCGGAGAGCCAATGCGGATGCCGCTTGGCTTCAACGGCGGATTGGTGTCGAAGGGGATCGCATTCTTGTTGACGGTGATTCCGGCCTCGCCCAGCGCCTTTTCCGCCTCACTGCCCAGCATGCCCTTGGCGAAGACGTCCACCAGCATGAGATGAGTGTCAGTTCCGCCGGAGATGATGCGGAAGCCTTCGGCGGCGAGCGTTTCCGCCAGCACCTTGGCGTTCGCGACCACCTGGCGCGCGTAGTCGCGGAACTGGGTCTGCATGGCTTCGCGAAAACACACGGCCTTGGCGGCGATCATGTGCACCAGCGGCCCGCCCTGCATGCCGGGGAAGACGCTCTTGTCCACTGCTTGCGCGTAGTCGGACTTGCACAGGATCATTGCCGAGCGCGGGCCGCGCAGCGTCTTATGCGTGGTCGAGGTGACGATCTGCGCATGCGGCACGGGCGAAGGATGCGCCCCGCCGGCGACCAGCCCGGCAAAGTGCGCCATGTCCACCAGGTAAATGGCCCCAACTTTGTCGGCAATCTGCCGCATGCGGACGAAATCGATGATCCGCGGATACGCGCTGCCCCCGCCGATGATCAGCTTTGGCCGCTCCTTCTCCGCGAGCTTCTCCAGTTCGTCGTAGTCGATGGTCTCGGTCTCGCGCGTGACGCCATAGGGCACAATGCGGTAGTTCTTGCCGGAAAAATTCAGCGGATGTCCGTGGCTGAGGTGGCCGCCGTGCGCCAGGTTCAGCCCGAGGATCGTGTCGCCGTGCTGCAGGACCGCGGCATAAGCCGCCATGTTGGCCTGGGTTCCGGCATGGGGCTGGACGTTGGCGTGCTCGGAGCCGAAAAGTTGCTTGGCGCGATCGCGCGCAACGTTCTCCACCACGTCGGTGAACTCACAACCTCCGTAGTAGCGCTTGCCCGGGTAACCTTCGGCATATTTGTTGGTGAACACCGAGCCCATGGCTTCCAGCACAGCCTCGCTGACGAAGTTCTCCGAGGCAATCAGCTCCAGGCCTTCGTGCTGGCGGCGGACTTCGTTGTCGATGGCGGCCGCGATCTCCGGGTCGGCGTCCGCCAAGGGGCGGGACATCCAATCGCTGTCTTTGCTCATAACAATCCGTCTCCCGCGTTGATGTAGCGCCGGCATCTTGCCGGCTGTCCTGAGGGCGTCCCGCCCTCAGGCGTAAGCGAGATGTTCATGCGACAGCCGCCGAGACGGCGGCGCTACTCCGTGTCAGGCGTGGTGCGCCTGCTCCTGATGTTCAATATCCATAATTTTCTGCACGCGCCGCTCATGGCGGCCGCCCGCGAAAGCCGTATGCAGGAATGTCTGCACCGCCTGGATGGCCGTCCACTCGTCGAGTACGCGTGAGCCAACGGTCACTACATTGGCATTGTTGTGCTCGCGCGCCATCTGGGCTTCGTACATGTTGGTGACGTGGGCAGCGCGGACGCCGGGCACCTTATTGGCGGCAATCGACATCCCGATGCCGCTGCCGCAGACCAGCACGCCAAACTCCGCATCCTTGCGGGAGATTTCCTCTCCTACCAGGCGAGCAAAATCGGGATAGTCCACGGAATCAGTGGAATTGGTGCCCTTGTCGTGGACTTCGTTGCCTTCCTGCACGAGCCGCTGCCTGATCTTCTCTTTGAGCTCATAGCCGGCATGGTCGGCGCCGATGGCGATTTTCATAGTTCCCAATTCTACGCCAGCGGGCGCTGATTCCTAAACGGCAACCGTGAGGTCGGAGTCTTCCATTTGCGTTTCATTTGCCGTGGCCGTGGGTGTGTCGGCTCGGTGCGTGCGCGCGAGCAACACGTAGATCGAAGGCACGATGAACAGCGTGAACGCCGAGCCAATGGTCATGCCCGTGACCAGCATCATGCCAATGCTGTTGCGTGCCCCGGCTCCCGGCCCGCGGGCAAAGACGAGGGGAAGATGGCCCATCACGGTGGCTGCCGTCGTCATGAGAATGGGTCGCAGCCGCGTAGCGGAGGCTTCAATCACGGCGTGCAGTTTGTCGCGCCCCTGCTCCTGCAGCTTGTTGGCGAACTCCACGATCAGGATGCCGTTTTTCGATACCAGCCCAACCAGTGTGATCAGTCCGATCTGGCTGTAGATGTTGAGCGTTGTCAGTCCTAAGAAGGAGAACAGCAGGGCTCCCGAAAGCGCCAGCGGTACCGACCCGGCGAGCACGATCAGCGGGTCACGGAAGCTTTCAAATTGGGCTGCCAGCACCAGATAGATCAGGATTCCCGACAGCAGGAAGGTGCCGAAGAACTTTCCTCCCTCGGTGCGAAGCTGGCGCGATTCGCCGGCATAGTCGATGGTGAAGCCCTGCCCAGGAGGCAGGATTTGCTGCGCCTCGTTCTCCAGCATGCGCAGCGCGGTGTCCAGCGAAACTTGCGGCGGAATCACGCCCTGAATGCGGACGGCGTTCAACTGCTGGAATCGCTTGAGGTCTCGCGGCTGGGTCGTCGTTTTCAGCGTCGCAAAAGTGGAAAGCGGGACGAGCTTGTTGCCTGCCCCCGTGACGTAGATGTCCTTCAATTGGTCTGCAGTCAGACGTTCCGCGCGCCTGATCTGCGGGATGACCTTGTAACTGCGGCCTTGCACGCTGAAGCGATTCACGTAGTCGCCGCCCAGCATGGTCGAGAGGTCCCGGCCGGCCTGGGAAAGATCGACTCCCTGCGCGCGCAGCTTGTCGCGATCGAAGACGACCTCCGTCTGCGGCTGGTCGAACTTCAAATCCGAGTCGGCGTACATGAACAGCCCGCTGGACATCGCCTTGGCGACGAGCTGATTGGCAAACTGGAAGAGGCGCTCCGGCTCAGCGGTCGAGGCTATGACGAAGTCCACGGGAAAGTCTCCGCCGCCGGGGAGGGCTGGCGGGACGAGCGAGATCACGCGCACGCCGGGAATTTTCGAGAGTTTGGCGGCTGCCTCGACCTGAAGTTCCTGGGTGTTTTTCTTTCGCTGGCTCCAGGGCTTGGTCACCATGCCGCTGAAACCTCCCGAGGGCGAGGTGATCTCGAAGGTGTTCGCGGATTCGGGAAAAGAGCGATACACGTCGGTGACCTGGGAGGCAAACAGTTGCGTCTGATCGAGAGTGGAGTTCGGCGCCGCCTGGATTACTCCGAAGACCACGCTCTGGTCTTCCTTCGGCGCCAGCTCTTTTTGCGAGAACATGTAGAAGGGGATGATCAGCACAGCGACGATCCCCCACAAAACCAGCACGACCGGCCGGTACTGAAGCGTTCCCGTCAGCAGGGACGCGTACGTGCGACGGATCGCATCGAACCCGCGATTGATCATTCCCGCGAGTCCGCGCTCAGCATCACCGGCACGCAGCAGCCGCGATCCCATCATGGGAGACAAAGTGAGCGCGACGACGCCGGAGACGATGACGGCCCCCGCCAGCGTGAATGCGAACTCGCGGAAGAGCGCTCCGGTAAGGCCGCCCTGCAAGCCGATCGGTGCGTAGACCGCGGCCAGCGTGATCGTCATCGCGATGATGGGCCCGACCAGCTCGCGAGCTGCCGCAATGGCGGCGTCAAACGGACGCTGCCCGAGCTGAATGTGGCGCTCCACGTTCTCGACCATGACGATCGCGTCGTCGACCACCAGGCCGACGGAGAGCACGATGGCAAGAAGCGTCAGCAAGTTGATCGTGAACCCCGCCGCCAGCATCAGGAAAACGGCGCCGATGAGCGAGATCGGAATAGCGACGGCGGGAATAATCACCGAGCGAGCGGATCCCAGGAACAGGAAAATAACGATGATGACGATGATCAGCGTTTCGGTCAGCGTGTGGAAGACTTCATGAATAGCGTTCTGAATGTACTGGGTCGAATCGTAGGGGATGCCCGCCTTCATGCCCACGGGCAGTTGCGCCTGGACCTCCTTCATGGCCTCGCGAACTTTCCCGATCACCTCGAGCGAGTTCGCGGTGGGAAGCACCCAAATGCCCATGAAGGTGGAGTTCTGGCCGTTAAAGCGAACGTCTGAGTCGTAATCCTCGGCGCCGAGCACCACATCGGCGATTTCGCCCAGGCGCACGACCACGCCTTTGTCCTCCTTCACCACCAGTTGCTGGAACTCCTGCGCTGTCTGCAGGTCGGTGTTGGCAACCAGGTTCACCGAAACCATGGAGCCCTTTGTCTTGCCAAGGGCAGAGAGATAGTTGTTCTTGGAGAGCGCGTCCCGAACCTGGGAAGGCGAAATCCCTAAGGCAGCCATTTTCTCGGGCTTCAGCCAGACTCGCATGGCAAAGGTGCGATTGCCCAGGATGTCGGCGCGCTGCACGCCGCTGATGGCGCTCAGCTTGGGCTGCACCACGCGCATCAGGTAATCGCTGATCTGATTCTGATCGAGAGAGTCGGATGAGAATCCAAGATACATGGCCGCGAACTGGTTGTCGGCGGTCGCCAGCTCGATGACCGGCGCCTCGGCTTCCGGCGGAAGATCATTGCGGACCTGGGCCACCTTCGCCTGGATCTGCGTGAGCGCGGCGTTGGTGTCGTAGTTGAGCTTCAGATGCACCGTGATGGTGCTGAGTCCCTGGGCGCTCGACGACTCCATGTAGTCGATGCCGTCGGCGCTGGCGATTACGCGCTCGAGCGGCGTGGTGATAAAACCGCGCACCAGGTTGGCGTTGGCGCCTACATAGGTCGTCGAGACCGTCACGATCGCGATGTCGCTGCGCGGATATTGGCGAACGCTTAACGAGCGCACCGACTGCAGGCCGGCAATCAGGATGACGAGATTAACCACGACCGCGAGGACCGGCCGCTTGACAAATAAATCCGTCAGCTTCATTTACCGGTCCTCGACCCGCGGCGCCGGGTTGTTGGAGGGCTGCACACTGTTATTGGTCTGCACTGCCGCGCCGTTGCGAAGTTTGAACGTGCCGGAGGTCACAACCTCCTCACCCGGATTTACACCCGAGAGCACCGCAATCTGGTCACCGCGAGAGGCTCCGACCTTCACGAACTGTTGCCGCACGCTTCGATAATCCTGACCGTTTGACCCTTTGAGCTCCGTCACGATGAAAACAGAATCGCCGTAAGGCGCATAGCTGATGGCGGATGCGGGAAGGGCAATCACCGAATCACTGCCCCCGAGCGCAAGCTTGGCCTGTACGAACATGCCGGGGCGGAGCTTGTGTTGCGGATTGGCAAAAGTCGCCTGTACCTGAACGTTGCGGGTCGCTTCATCGACCACGGAGTCCACCGCGGTAACACGTCCGGTGAATTCGTCCGCGGCCGCGTCACTCGTGCTGGCGCGCACGCTCTGGCCGACCCGCAGTTGCGCGAGCGCTTGCTGCGGCACGGAGAAGTTCACGTAAACCGGATCCAATGACTGCAAGGGAACGATCGGACTGCCGCCGGAAACGTACTGTCCCAGGTTCACCTGACGGATGCCCAGCACGCCGGAGAACGGCGCCCGGATGGTCTTTCGTTCGATGGTCGCGCGAATTTCCCCGACTTTCGCGGTGGCCTGCCTCTGGCCCGCCGAATTCTGGTCGTAGTCCATCTTGGAAATGACGCCCGCTTTTACCAGTTGCTGCATGCGGTTGAAATTAGCGTTTGCAAGGTCGCGCTGCGCCTCGGCAGAAGCCAGCTGAGCTCGCTCCTCTCGGGTGTCGAGCTGCACGAGCACGTCGCCCGCCTTGACCGATGCCCCGGATTCGAAGTTGATCTTCTCCACGATGCCGGGCAGATCCGCGCTCACGGTGACGCCGCGCACGGCAACCACACTTCCAATTGCGTTGAGTCCCACGGGCCAGTGCTCCTGCCGAGCGACGATGGTGGTTACCGCCTCCGGAGGCGGTTGGAAAGCCGCGTGTGCCGCAACTGCCGCTTTGACCTGCCGAAACTTCACAAAGCCGAGGCCCGTGATGAACACTGCCGCCACGGACAGCATCAAGAACATCCGTTTCGCCATAGCCCTTACCTTAATGAACTGATCCCCACGAAGTGCTTCTGTATCAGATTTGCAAAAGGGGGAAAAAGATTCTCGACCTCGGCCGGCCGCCCTCATTTTTTCAGGCAGTTTGTTGAACTTACGAGCAGCGTATCGAGCTTCCGGATCGCAGTCAAAAGCCGGAGTGATGGCCCACTGGTTACTTGTCTGTGAACGAATCTCCCATTGATAATCGCCGTGGGGACTGGAGTGGGATCCCAAACGACCGAGCTGATGCCGGCTGGGTTGGAATGGAACCCCGTCCGGCAATCAGGAGCCGCACATGGCCACGGGCACCGCAACCAAGTTCCACTACATCCAATTCGACACCTCCACTTACATCGCCCACATCACGCTCAACAATCCTCCCTACAACGTGCTGACCGTGCCACTGATGAAAGAATTGGCCGAAGCCATAGAAGGCCTGAACGGACGCGGCGATATCAAGGCGGTTCTGCTGGATTCTTCGCAACGGACATTTTCGGCCGGCATTGGCCTGGAGGACTCGAAAGCCGACCGTGTGTTCTCGACCCTGGAGGCATTCAACCGGGTTTTTGAAGCCATCCGCGAGATCTCCAAGCCGTTGATCATAGTGGTGAATGGCCCGGCAATCGGCGCTGGCTCCGAGCTCGCCGCCTTTGGCGACATGGTAATCGCCACCCCTAAAGCCAAGTTTGCCCAGCCGGAAGTAAAGCTAGGCGTTTTCCCGCCGTTCGCCGCCGTGATGTTGCCGCAAGTGATCGGCCCCAAGAAAACCTATGAACTCATTCTGACCGGGGAGGCGCTCTCCGCGGAGGAAGCTCTGGCACTCGGCTTCGTCAACCGACTGGTGCCGGAAGCGGAGTTGAAAGAGGCAGTCGACTCGGTCATCAACAAGATTGGCGAATTCAGCGCTCCTGTGCTGGAGATGACCAAGCGCGTGATCTCGGGCTCTATCGGGCTGCCGCTCGATAAGGCCATGAGGCAATCGCACAACATTTATCTGAACCAGTTGATGGAGCTGGAGGACGTGCAGGAGGGATTGCGAGCAGTGCTGGAGAAAAGGAAGCCGGTGTGGAAGAACCGGTAGTTGTCAGTTGCCAGTTGTCAGTTGTCAGAAGCCCGCAGTTGCCAGTTGTCAGAACCCTCAGTCCCAATGTCGTATAGTTCCCGCGCTTCTCTTGAACTACAAAGGAGATCGTATGAACTATCCCACCTACCGTGATCTGAAGGCATGGCAGAAAGCGATGCAGCTGGTGACAGCGATCTACTTCCACACTCGAGGATTTCCCAAGGAAGAAACCTACGGGCTGACCAGCCAGATGCGGCGCGCGGCGGTTTCAGTTCCCAGCAACATTGCCGAAGGCCAAGGCCGGCGCCTCGAGGGCGACTTCCAGCATTTTCTGCGCAATGCGCGCGGATCATTATTAGAACTGGAAACCCAAGTTCTGATCGCGACCAATCTGGGTTTTCTGCCCCACCGTGATGCAGAGAAGCTGTTGGCCAGCAGCGCTGAGGTCGGTCGAATCCTGAATGGGCTGATTGCCTCGCTCCGCAACAAACTGACAACTGAAAACTGACAACTGAAAACTTCATTCAGAACGCCGACTTCAAGAACGCAGCCATGTGCCACCCATCCATAAACTTGAACGGTGTCTCACCGCTCGTGTAGTGCCCGCAGGGTAATACTGCAACTTTGTGATCGAGATTGCGCCGGCTGAATGCCGCGATGAGTTCGCGCGAAAGCGCAGGCGGAAACGTCAGGTCATACGTCGCGTAGACCAGCAGTGACTTCTTGGGCAGTGCGGCAAACCTCTCGAAGTACGCCATAGGACTGATGGCCAGCCACGCCTGGCGAAGGCGATCGAGATCGATGTGGCCGTCGATGCCGGCGCGGACGTGGCGGGTGGATTGTCCCGTCCAAACCACGTCGGCGAAGTAGGTTGAGGCGTGGTTGAAGACGTTCACTTTGAGCCGCTCGTCGTGAGCGCTCGTAATAAAGGCGTAGCAGGAGCCGAGGCTGGTGCCGACGATGCCTAATTGCCGGCAGCCCTGGCTCTCCAGCCAGTCGAGACAGCAGCGCGCATCAATAACGGCCTGGCGGGCGGCATCGATGGTGCGCGCGATATTGGAAGAGACCGCATAGTCGGCGCGTGCGATCTCTGCCGGTTTGCGCAGGTCGTGATAGGGAAGACTCAAACGCAGGGCAGAGATTCCCAGCCAGTTGAAAAGGCGGCAGAGACCGACGTGGCTCTCGGCATCCGCATTCCACTGTGGCAGGACGATAACTGCCCGGCGTGCTTCTGGCCCGGCTTCGTTGCCGCGCCCATTCCTGGTGCGCCGGCCAGCAGGAAACCAGCGTGCCGTCGCCAGATTATTTTCAGCATATGGAGTTGCAACCGGCGAGGTAAAGCGCAGCCGGTCTGCTTCCAGGCGAAAGTCGGAGGGCGTGGCATACGCGAAGAAGCGGCCGCTCTCGGCGACGATGCGCCGATTCAAGTCGTGCATGAAGCTCTCGGCTTCGTTGCCGACGCGGCCACGCCATTCGCCACCCGCAAGCGGCCACCCCTGCACCCACTCAAGCCCCCAGTCGAACGGTCGCACTACGCGATTGGTGTCCCGGTCAGCGAGCCGGGTCTCCCAGTCGTGCATCCACCGGCGGTACAGGCGGCGCATAGCTAGCTGATGTAGTTGCGTGGCACTCGCTTCGAGATGTTGCACAGGACCTCGTAAGGGATCGTGCCGGCAAGCTGGGCATGGTCGGCGGCGCTCACGGCGCAATGTTTGCTTCGTCCGATGATGATCGCTTCGCTGCCGATCGCGGCGCTGGGAATCTGAGTGACGTCCACCAGCGTAAGATCCATGGAAATATTGCCCACGATGGGCGCGTACTGGTCGTTGACAATCACGCGTCCGCGCGAGGAAAGATGCCGGCTGAGGCCGTCGGCATAGCCCAGGGGCAGGGCCGCAAGACGCGCCGGCGCGCGTGCGACGTAAGCGCCGCTGTAACCGATCGCCTGTCCCGCCCTGACGTCGCGAAGAG
Source organism: uncultured Acidobacteriota bacterium (assembly GCA_963733935.1). Taxonomy (GTDB): domain Bacteria; phylum Acidobacteriota; class Terriglobia; order Terriglobales; family Acidobacteriaceae; genus JAHFUA01. The sequence goes on along the minus strand of CAVTEQ010000014.1, from coordinate 936,248 downwards.
AGATGATTCGCGTCTTCCAGGAAAGCACCGGCTGAACCGGCAGGCCGAAGGATTTGCCTTCCGCTAGCGAAGGCAGTTGATACCCGTAAAGCGCAATCCCGGGGCGGACAAAGTTCATCCATGACTTGGGCCGGGTGGCGATGGCGGAGGTATTCGCAAGATGAAGGTAGGTCGGCGCCAGACCGCTTTGCTTCACCATGGCCACTGCGTGTTCGAAGCGCGTAATCTGCTCGTCCACGTGCGGCGAATCGACAACCTCGGCTGAGGCCAAGTGGCTGAACATGCCTTCCAGCTTCACCCGCCTCGCGGCGCGCAGGTTCTCGAGTAACGGCGGCAAATCCTCAAGACTGGCCCCCAGACGGGCCATTCCCGTATCAACCTTGAGGTGCACGCGAACCGAGTCTTTGCGCAGTTTCTCGGCGGCCTGCTCGAGGCGCTCGATGTGTTCCCTTTGCCAAACTGTTGGGGTCAGATCATTCTGGAGCACGAACTCTTCGTCGCCCCGCCAGAAGCCGGTCATCAGCAGGATGCGCGCGGTAATTCCGCCGTCGCGCAGTGCCAGGCCTTCATCCGTGGAAGTGACGCCGAACCACTGCGCCCCCTCCAGCTCCAGCGCACGCGCGCACTCTACCGCCCCGTGGCCATAGGCGTGGGCTTTGACAACCGCACAGACGGTCACGTCAGGCGCGACGTGGTCGCGGATCACACGGAAGTTTTTCCGCAGCGTGGGCAGGGAGACCTCGGCCCAGGTGGGACGCAGATTCGTGCGCTCGACGGTCACGGCAGACTGAAGCATCGCGAACCGATTATAGCCAGTCGAGCGATCGCGGGTCGCAGCCGCGGGTCACATTACAGACAACTGCAGCACGTCATCCGGGTGCTCGGCGCGCAGCATGTAGCGGTAGGCGTGCAGGAGCGGCGGAAAATAAATCAAGCCCTGGTGCGGATCGTTGCGGAAGCGCCACAACACCCGCGGAGGCACCGGCTCGTCCCAACTGGCATGGTGATAACGCTCAACGAGCATCCGGCGTAACTGATCGGGATCGTCGGGCAGGTGGCAGGGCGGCAGCAGCGACCAGGAAAGTTCCAGCAAGGCGCTGAAGACGCAGCGCTCATGGAGGTCCAAGCCGGCCATCCATAACGGCTGAAATGGCATGAAGGGAAACACGCTCTTGGGGTAGTCGCAGGCAATAGCGTGGTAAGCCGCGCGCATCTTGCATCTCCGTCCTCCCGCCACCGCGGGCGTGTGGCTCAGAACTCGCCCGGCGCCATGCCGGCCTCGTGCTCATCCGCCAGGTTGTCGAATCGGGTAAAGTTTTTGCGAAAGGCGAGGCGAATGGTCCCCGTGGGACCGTTGCGTTGCTTGCCGATGATCAGTTCGGCGACCCCATCGAGGTCGGGATCATCCTTCTTGTAGTACTCCTCGCGAAACAGGAACGCGACCACGTCGGCGTCCTGCTCGATCGACCCCGACTCGCGGAGATCCGAGAGCTGTGGGCGGTGGTCGCCGCCGCGGGCTTCCGGCGCGCGGCTCAACTGCGAAACCGCTATCACCGGGACGTTGAGTTCCTTGGCGAGAGCCTTGAGCCCTCGCGAAATGGCGGAGACTTCCTGGGTGCGGTTCTCGAAGCGCTTGCCGCCGACAGGGGTGGCGGCCATGAGTTGCAAGTAGTCGACAACGATGAGGTCGAGCTGGTTCTGCTGCTGTTGCTTGAGGCGGCGGGCCTTGGCGCGCATCTCATGCACGCTGACGCCAGGGGTGTCGTCGATAAAGATGGGGGCGTCGCTCAGCGAACTGAGCGCGGTCGCCAGCTTCCCCGTGTCCTCACGGGTCACGAAGCCGGTGGACATCTTGTAGGCGTCCACGCGGGCGTGGGAGAAGAGCAGGCGCCGGAGCAGCGCTTCCCGCGACATTTCCAGCGAGAACACCGCTACCACGCGCTTGTCCAGCACGGCGACGTTCTCGGCGATATTCATGGCGAATGCGGTCTTGCCCATCGACGGGCGCCCGGCCACGATGATCAGGTCAGCCCGCTGCAAGCCGCGCGTCTTCTCGTCAAAGATCTTGAAATGGGATTCCAGGCCGGTGATGTGCGCGCCAGGCGCGATCAGCGCGTCGGGTGAGCCGAAGGACTCCTGGACAATCTGCGGGATGGTGAGGAAACCCCGGCCCAAGCGCTTGTCGGAGACCTGAAAGATGGCGGCTTCGGCCGCGTCCAGAATTTCTTCTGCTGGGTCAGCTTGCTCGAGCGCGCTGGCAATGGCGCCGTTCGCGGCATTGATGAGCCCGCGCAGCAGCGCTTTGTCGCGCACCATCCGTACATAGTGCTCGATCGAAGGCCGACGGGGAACGCCGTCGGTCAGCGAAGCTACATAGGCCACGCCGCCGATCGACTCCAGCTCTTTGTGACGGCTGAGCTCTTCCTGCAGCGTGATGATGTCGATGGGACGCCCACTGGCGTCCAGGTCCATCATCCGCGAGAAGATGCGCCGGTGTGAGTCGAGGGAGAAGTCGTCCGGGTGAAGTGATTCGGCTGCCTGGTTATAGCTGTTAGCGTCCAGCAGAATGGCGCCAAGGATTGACCGCTCCGCCTCAATGGCGGAGGGCAAACCGCGCTCGATGTTGTAGTCAGTGGTCGCCAACAGCCTAGCAATTCTCAGTATGGTTCTGGGAGAGTAGCTAAGCCGCCGAAGATCGTCATCCGCTAATGTGCGAAAGCCCTCTGGAAAAGCATCACGCAATTAAAAATTCGCGGAGAGAGAAATGCAGTCGCACGTCCAACTATCGGGGTGTGTCTGGCGACGTGAAGGTTAGCGCCTAGAGCAGCGGAATTGTGACACAGAAGTGATCCCTGCGAGCGAAGAAAAACTGATGTCACCGCCGGGACGCCGAGCACGCCGAGTTTTGTTCATGGGCGCCCTCTGCGCCTCGGGGGTTGATTTCTTATCGGTGTATATCCGCGGTGATCCGCGGTAAGAGAAATCCCCAAAAAACGAAGGGCGGCTTGCGCCAGCCACGCAAGCCGCCTCGTGAAAGTGTGATGTGACAAAGCTGCGCCACGACCCTTCCGGCGGTGACGCTGCTGCTGCCTTCCCCTCCGTTCCTCCAACCAAGTCCGGTGAGTTCGCTCACGTGAGTCGGACCGGCCGTCACGGTGGCATCCTTTATGGCTGAGGCCCGGTCACAAATCCCCGAAGGGCTTCGAACCAGGCGCGCCCGCCGAAGCAGGCGTGTTCTCTTCCAACCAGACGCCCAAGGCAACGTGCGCTTTGCACATCGCACTCTGTCGTTGCACGTGACTTTGCCCGAGGAGCCGATTCGGGACAAGGAGAAACCAACCTGCGATTGTGAAGAAGCTGTGGAGTTTGTGCGTTTCCTGTGGAAATAGAAGGAAAAGCAGTCGGAAATTCGGCGACTTGCACCGGGTAAAGGTCAAAAGAAAAAACGCCACGGATTTGCGCGGATTAACACGGATAGAAATCCGTGACGATCCGCGTCAATCCGTGGCTGCCCTAATCCCTTACCCCGTCCATGAAGGCGCGCAGCTTGCGCGAACGCGAGGGATGGCGCAGCTTGCGCAGCGCCTTGGCTTCGATCTGGCGGATGCGCTCGCGCGTGACCGCAAACGATTGCCCGACTTCTTCCAGCGTATGCTCGCTGCCGTCTTCCAGACCGAAACGCATCTTGATGACCTTCTCCTCGCGCGCGGTGAGGGTGCGCAGCACATGCGCCGTCTGCTCCTTCAGGTTCACGTTAATGACGGCATCGGCGGGCGAGACCACGGCGCGGTCTTCGATGAAGTCGCCGAGGTGGGAATCTTCTTCCTCGCCGATCGGAGTTTCGAGCGAGATCGGCTCCTGCGCGATCTTGAGCACCTTGCGCACTTTGGCCACAGGAATGTCCATGCGCTTGGCGATCTCCTCCGAGGTCGGCTCGCGGCCCAGTTCCTGAACCAGTTGGCGCGAGGTGCGGATGAGCTTGTTGATGGTCTCGATCATGTGCACCGGAATGCGGATGGTGCGTGCCTGGTCGGCGATCGCGCGTGTGATGGCCTGCCGAATCCACCAAGTTGCGTACGTGGAGAACTTGTAGCCGCGGCGGTACTCGAACTTGTCGACGGCCTTCATCAGGCCGATATTGCCTTCCTGAATCAAGTCGAGGAACTGCAGCCCGCGGTTGGTGTACTTCTTGGCGATGGAGACGACCAGGCGCAGGTTGGCTTCGATGAGCTCCTTCTTCGCCTGCTCCGCGTCCATGTCGCCCTGGATGATCTCCCGCTGGGTGCGCCGCAGTTCCTGATAGCTGACGCCTGCATCCTGCTCGAGAGCCTCCAGATCCGCGCGATGCTGGCGCTGCGCCTTGCGGTAGTCCTTCTTTAGGTCCTCACTGCGAGTGGCTTCGATCTTCTTCTCAAGATTGGAGGTCTGGCGGTCGAGCGCGCGCATCTGTTCGACGGTGCGGTTGACCTTGTCGATGAGCCGCTTGCGCTCAGGGTTGGTGAACCCGAAGTAGCGGATGAGCCGGGAGATCTCCACCTGCTCGCGGCCGAGATGCCAGCGGCAGCGGCGGTACTCGCGCGGCTTCTTCTTCTCGGAGAGTTCTTTCAGCTTTTCCGCGAACTGGACGGCCTTCTTATAGTGCTTGCCCAGATCCTGGATGCGCCCGGCAACTTCCTGCAGGCGGTTCTGCAGAACCTCATCGGTGAGCTCTTCCTCGTCGAAGATGACAACTTCTTTGATGGAGCGGACGCCACGCTCCAGGTCCTCGCCGATGCCCAGGATCTCGCGGATGATGATGGGGGAGCGCGACAGCGCCTTGAGCACGCGCAACTGGCCGCGCTCGATGCGCTTGGCGATCTCGACTTCCCCCTCGCGCGTAAGCAGCGGGACCGTACCCATCTCCCGCAGATACATGCGCACGGGATCGTTGGTCTTTTCCAGGGCGCCAGGCGTGAGGTCGAGCTCGACGTCCTCGCCGGCCTCGATCTCCTGCTCGAACTTTTTGGCCATCTCCGAAGACGGGAGCTTGGGCTGGCCCTCGAGCACATCGATGCCCTGGGTTCCGATGGTGGTGAGCAGGTCGTCCAGGTCCTCGGGCGAGTGGACGTTGTGCGGGATGAGGTCGTTCACCTCGTTATAGGTGAGATACCCCTTCTCTTTGCCCGCATCGATCAGTTTTTTTATGTCGTCGTACTTATCTTCAAGAGCCAATGCAAATCCTCATCGGTGGCGTGCCGCAGCGAGCGCACCCGTGCCCTGTAGTTTATGCGGCAGGGAGAAGTTGGTAGAAAGGGTCAATGGCGAAACCCTATGATGTTAGCACATTTTTGATTAATTGAGTTCCAGCCTGCCCTGCACAAGACCGATAAGATTTAGATGATTCAATGACTTAGATAGTTTCGCGGAGGTCGATAAAAAATACGCCTCGCGCCTTCCTCAATGGGTCGCCAGGGCGCGGTCGATTCTTAGTTTTTCCTGCACCAACTCCGCCAGCGCAGAACCATCGTTGCGGCGCTCCGCCTCGAGGATTTGCGATTTCACCTGCTGCTGCTCGTGCTCCAGATGCCGGCGGCGAAGCGCCACAAATGCGCCTTCGAGCAGTTCCAGTGTCAAGGGCTCGTCTTCCCGCATCAGGATAGCCGCCAGCGTCTGCCGGTCAAAGTCCGAAAGCGGCAACGACAGCGGATCGCCCGGCTCGGGAGCGTCCAAGAGGCTCTGGAGCAGGGACTCAGTTGCCAAACCCACGTATAACGGCTCATTCCCCAGGGTGTATTGGGCCTGGCGGCGCAGGTCAGGCAGATGGTCTTCGCCCGAACGGTCGGAAGCTTCCGCTTCCCCGTTCACCTCCCCGCCTGCGGCCAGCGCGCGGATGATGATGCGTTCCGCGTCGGTGATCTGGGCTTCCGGCGCAGCCTTAACCGTAGAGGAACGGACGGCAGCGGCATGCTTCAGTTCCTGCCGCAGCACGGCGGAGTCGATGCCCAGCTTCTGGGCAATGTCAGCGGCCAAGTCGTCGCGGGCGATGCGGTGCGGCACCTGCTGCAAGTGTGGCAACAGATAGTTAACGGCCTTCACTTTGCCCTCGGGCGAGCGCACGGGAAACTGAGTGCGTGCGCGCTCGATCAGGTAGTCAAAGTATCGCTGCGAACTCTTGAGAGCTTCCTCGTACGCGTCACGCCCTTTGCGGCGGATGAATAGATCGGGATCGAATCCCGAATCAAGCGTAAGCACGCGGATCTCGAAATCTTCTGCTACCAGCATCGCCAGCGAGCGCTCCGCAGCGGCGATGCCCGCTGTGTCGGGATCAAAGTTTACGACGATCTTATTAGTGTGGCGCGAGAGCAACCGAATTTGCGCGTCGGTGAAGGCTGTCCCGGAGCTGGCGATAACTTGGCGAAATCCGGCCATGAACAGTGAAATGCAGTCCATCTGGCCTTCGACTAGGATCACGTACCCTGCCCGGCGGATGCCCTCGCGGGCCCGGTCGAGGTTGTAGAGCACGCGCGACTTGGAATAGATCGCCGTCTCGGACGAATTCAGGTACTTCGGCCCTGCTTTGTCGCCGGTCTCCAGCGTCCGGCCGGTGAAGGCGATGACTTTTCCGGATTCGTTCGTGATGGGGAACATCACCCGGTTGCGGAACTTGGAGTAAATGGTCGTGGAGTCGTGAGTCGTAGGTCGCGAGTCGCGAGCCGGTTCTTGCTCACGACTTGCGACTTGCGACTTACGACCGTCGTCCTCTGGCTGCTTCCACGAGAACAATCCCGACGCCTTCAGCGTTTCTTCATCCGCCAGCACCCTTCAAGCGATCGCGCAAGATGAAGCCTGAGTCCGGCGCAAAGCCGATGCGGAAGGTCTTGATTGCTTCGTCAGTCAGGCCCACGCCCGGCAAGATATTCGCGCGCTCGCGCGCCCTCTGGCCGCCGCAACTGCTCTTCGAAGAACACGCAAGCGCGCTCGTTCAGGTCCACCAGAATTCCGCGAAGGCGTGCTTCTCGGGCTTCGCCCTCGGTCGCGTAGGTCTGCTTCGGCAGCGGGATGCCGACCTTCTGCGCCACCAGCCGCACGGCTTCGGGAAAGGTGATGTTCTCAATCTTCTGGACGAAGGCGAGCACGTCGCCGGAAGCCTTGCACCCGAAGCAGTGATAAAACTGCCGCGTGGTGTTCACAGAAAACGAAGCTGTCTTCTCATGGTGGAAGGGGCAGAGGCCGGAGAAGTTCTGCGCGCCGGCCTTCTTCAGCTTCACGTAGTCGCCGATGATGCGGACGATGTCCGCCTGCTGCTTCACCGTATATGCGAAGTCACCGGGGTTGGCCATGGGTAGAGCGCGGACAGAAGTCCCCGTGGGGATTTTCGCCGAACGAGCACCAGAGCGGAATCGAAATCATTGTATTCGCAGTGGAAATGCTGTGGGAATTGCTTCGCGTAGGCCTCGGCTGGGCGAGCGAGCGAAGCCTCGCCTATGGTCATCGTTTCCTCACACCCTGAGTTCCACCACCGTCGCCCCCGCTCCGCCCTCATTCTGCGGTGGCTCTGAGATTGAGGCCACCTGCGGATGGTTCTGCAAGTACTGGCGCAGAGCCTTGCGCAGGATACCCATGCCGCTGCCGTGCACGATCCGGACACGCGGCAGCCCGGCAAGAAAAGCACGATCGAGAAATTTTTCTATGCGCGCTGTGGCCTCATCGACGTTTTTGCCAATCACGTTAATCTCGCTGGGCGCTCCGCCGCTTTCCGCCACGGAGACCGATATCCCCTGGGCGCGGGCGGCGGTAAGCGGCGAATCCGCGGCTCGTATGACGACCTCGGCGATATCGTCGCGCCCGACCTTCATCTTCATGGCGCCCATCTCGACTTCAAAGGTGTTGTCGTCGACACGGCGCTTGATGACGGCGTTGCGGCCCAGTGACTTCAGCTTGACGGTGTCGCCCTCGGAGACGTGCTTCACTTCGCTGGGTCGCGCGTTCGGATCGCCGCGATCGGCGCCGGTTGCGTGAGCCACCACGGCGGCATCGAACTGGTCCTTGAATTCGCGACGCAGGCGGGAGATGCGCCGCTCGGCATCTTTGGACAGCTTGAGCGCCTGCGCACGGTCCTGGATAGCGTTCACGGTCTCACGGGCGTGGTACTCGAAGTCGCGGAAGATAGCGTCGAGCTTCTTCTCCATCTCGCGCACGCGCTGCCGCTGCTCCTTCATGCCCTCGGCTTCCAGGCGCTGGCGTTCTCGCGTGCCATTTCCTGCTCGCGCTGCTGCAGGCGTTGGCGCTCCTGTTCGGCCTGGCGAAGCTCGGCGTGCAGGCGGTCGAGGAAGCGAGCGATGTCCTGGGCCTGGCTGCCCAGCGAGGCGCGTGCCGCCGACACGATGCCGGGATTCAGCCCCAGGCGCTGCGCGATGTTGATTCCGGCCGACGCGCCGGGCACGCCCATCTTCAGCTCGTACGTGGGCTGCAGCGTCGACTCATCAAAGCCAACCGCGGCATTGAGGACCCCAGGAGTATTGGTGGCGTACACCTTGAGCGACGTGTGATGCGTCGAGATGATGCTGATGGCGCCTGTTTGGCGAAAGTGATCGGCGATGGCCACGGCCAGGGCAGCGCCCTCCGCCGGATCGGTAGCGGAGCCAAGCTCGTCCAGCAGCACGAGCGACTGCGGCGTGGCCGTGCGGGAGATGAAATCGATGTTGGTGACGTGCGCAGAGAAAGTGGAGAGGTTCTGCTCGATCGACTGGTAATCGCCGATGTCGGCGAGCACGGCGTCGAACACCGGCATTGCGGCGCGCTCCGCGGGAATCGGAATGCCGGATTGCGCCATCAGCACCAGTAGGCCGATGGTCTTGAGCGCCACTGTCTTTCCGCCGGTGTTGGGACCGCTGATGACGAGCTGATGGTTGGGTGGCTCGAGTTCAATGCTGACAGGGACGATGTTTGCGCCGCGAGCTTTCAGCGTGCGCTCCAGCACGGGATGGCGAGCATTGCGGAGGATCATCCCAGGTAGCGCCGCCGTCCCGGCGGCTGTCGTGGCGGGCGTCCCGCCCGCCACCGGCGAAGGCAAGATGCCCTCGCCCATAGCCGGCGAGACGCCGGCGCTACGAAAGCGAGGCGCGGTGCAGTCGTAGTCTACGGCGAAGCGGGCTTTTGCAAATTGCAGTTCCAGTTCGGCCAGGACGGCGGTCGCGGTCAGAATGGCGTCTGCTTGCTCTCGGATCCGTCGCGTCATCTCCAGCAGGATGCGATGGACCTCAACCTGCTCTTCCTCCAACATCCGCACCAGTTCGTTGTTCTGCTCGATGGTCTCGAGCGGCTCGACAAACACGGTTTGGCCGCTGGAACTCGCGCCGTGGACGACGCCTTGCACGCGGCGCTTCTGCTCGATCTTTACCGGGATGACGAAGCGCTCGCCGCGGATGGTGATGAGTTCGTCCTGCACCGTGCCGCCTTCGGCGAGGCGCCGCAGGTAGGCGCGCAGAGACTCCTGGATCAGCCGCTTTTGGCGCTCGATCTCGCGCCTAATACGCGCCAGCTCGGGCGACGCGCGGTCGTCGAGCGTTCCATCGGGCAGAATCTTGTTGCTGAAAAAGCGGAGAAAGTCGGTAAAGTCAGCGAGTGTGGAGGAAAGCTCGGAAACCGCCGCGAACTCCAGCTTCATCTGGGACGGAGGCTGCCGCGCGATGTGGCGCCACTCGTCGGCGCGGTCCGCTACCAGAACAATGTCGCGGATCTCGGCGGTTTCGAGCACTGCACCTTCGATACGGGACTTATCCACCAGCGCTGTCGGATCCAGCAGGCCGGAGAACTCGAAGCGCGCGCCCACGCGCAGAAACTCGCGAATCTCCGCGGTGAGCTGCTGCTGGCGCTCGATCCAGTCGGGGTCGTCCGAGGGAGCGAGCGCCGCGATCTTAGCCTGGCCCAAGGGCGAGTAGACGTAGGCACGCAGCATATCGCGCATGGAATCGAACTCCAAAGCGCGGGCGCTGGGGTGGAGGAGGGACGGCATAAGTTCGCACTATTATCGCCGGAATCGCGCGTAATCGCCGGAATCGCCGAAATTGGAAGGACCGTTCAGATTCCGGCGATTTCGTGCGATTTCGGCGATATCCGAAGTGCTAGAATTTAGGCACCATGAGCTTTCCCATCACCCGCATGCGACGCCTCCGGCGCTCGGAGCAGATGCGCAATTTCGTGCGCGAAACGCGCCTCACGCCCGACGCGTTCGTCTACCCGATGTTCGTCTGTCCGGGCGAGGGCGTGCGCAAGGAAGTGGGCTCCATGCCTGGCGTGTACAACCTGTCGGTGGACGAGGCAGTGAAGGAAGCGCGAGAGCTCAAGTCGCTGGGCGTTCCCTCGACCATTCTGTTCGGCCTCCCGGAGACGAAGGACGAAGTCGCCACCGGCGCCTGGGCCGATGACGGCATCGTGCAGCGCGCGACCCGCGCCATCAAGAGCGAAGTCCCCGGCCTCTTGATGATGGGCGATGTTTGCCTGTGTGAGTACATGTCGCACGGACATTGCGGGATCGTGCGGCAAGCGACTGCGCCGCGGTCCCTGGGCGCACGGGCCGCCACCAAGGCGATGGTCGTCGAGAAGAAGAATCTGCCGCAGACGATCCACAAGATGGCAACCGCGGCCGCTGGCGAGTATGAAATCGTCAACGACGCCACGCTGGAGATCCTTGCCAGAGACGGCAGTCTCGCAGGCGCGCGCCGGTATGGACATCATCGCTCCCTCGGACATGATGGACGGGCGCGTCGCCGCTATTCGCAAGGGGCTCGACGAAGCCGGCTTCACCAACATCCCCATCCTTTCTTATGCGGCGAAGTTTGCCTCGGCGTTCTATGGGCCATTCCGCGAGGCGGCGGATTCGGCGCCGCAATTCGGCGACCGCCGCTCCTACCAGATGGATGGCGCGAATCTGCGCGAAGCCATGCGCGAGATCGAGCTCGACCTTGAAGAAGGCGCCGACATGGTGATGGTCAAGCCCGCCATGCCCTACCTCGACGTGATCCACGCAGCTCGGGAGAGATTCGATGTTCCGCTGGCTGCGTATCAGGTCTCGGGCGAGTACGCCATGATTATGGCCGCGGCGCGCAACAATTGGATCGACCGCGAGCGCGTCATGATGGAATCGCTGACGTCGATTCGGCGCGCCGGGGCGTCGATCATCCTCACGTACTTTGCGAAAGATGCTGCTCGCACTTCTTCGCCGTGCCAAGATTCTGTGTGATCTGCCGTCAGCCTCGGCGTTGATCCGCAAACGCGTGAATTCCCGACTCCTGTCGTACAATCATTGATTGGTTTCTTCGTCGCAATCCCACCAGAGGAGCACGCCCTTGGCTGAGACTATCTACGATGTGGCCATCATCGGGTCCGGGCCCGGCGGCTATACCGCCGCCATCCGCGCCGGACAGTTGGGCCTGAAGGCCTGCGTTATCGAGAAGAATGAACGCCTGGGCGGCACTTGCCTGCAGGTGGGCTGCATCCCCACCAAGGCGCTCCTGTTCAATGCCGAGATCTATGACCACCTGAAGGCAGGCAAGGAATTCGGCATCGAGGGAACAGAAGGCGCGAAGCTGAACTGGGCGACGATCCAGGAACGCAAGAACAAAATCGTGCTGAAGCACACGAAGGGCCTCGAATTCCTGATGCGCAAGAATAAGGTCACGGTCGTAAAGGGATACGGCCGGCTGACTGGGCCGCGCAAAGACGGGATGCTCACGGTCGAGGTTCAGGGTGGATCAAGTGTTCAAGCCAAGAATGTAATTCTTGCGACCGGGTCCGAAGCCAAGATGCTGCCGGGCCTTGAGGCGGGCGATCGGATCCTGAGCAACATCGAAATTCTCGACCTGAAAGCGATCCCGAAGTCACTAGTCGTGGTGGGCGCTGGGGCGGTTGGAGTCGAGTTCGCGTCGATCTACAAATCATTCGATTGCGATGTGACTATTCTCGAAATGCTGCCGCGCATGGTGCCGCTCGAGGATGAGGAGATTTCGAAGGAACTGACGCGCGCTTTCGGCAAACGAGGCATCAAGTCCTTCACCGGAACCAAAGTCGAGAAGATTGAGAAGACGAAGAGTGGGATAGCGGTGACGTTTACGCCGCCGGATGGAAAGCAGCAGAAACTCGAAGCCGAGAAGATTCTTATCGCCGTGGGGCGGGCCCCCCAAACGGCGAATGTGGGTTTGGAGAAGACCAAGATCAAAGCTGACCGCGGATTCGTGCACACCAACGAGTGGATGGAGACGGAAGAGCCTGGCATCTTCGCGGTGGGCGACATCATCGCTGGTTTTCCGCAACTGGCCCACGTCGCCTTTATGCAGGGCATGGTGGCAGTGGCACACATCGCCGGCAAACCGGCGCGCCCGCTCAATCGCAACCGCATCCCCAACTGTACCTACTGCGAGCCGCAAATTTCGAGCGTCGGCATGAGTGAAGCAGCGGCACGGCAGGCGGGCCGCGACGTGAAGGTCGGCAAGTTTCCCTTTTCAGCGAACTCCAAGGCGAGCATCGTTGGCTCGCATGAGGGTTTCGTGAAGGTGGTGGCGGATGCAAAATACGGCGAGATACTGGGCGTGCACATCATTGGCCCACAGGCGACGGAGATGATCGCGGAAGCGGTCGCCGCGATGGATGCGGAAGCGACGGTCGAGGACCTGATGTTTACCGTCCACCCGCACCCGACGCTCAGCGAAGCCATGTTCGACGGCATGGAGAACGTGTACGGGTTGTCGATCAACATATAATTGGCCACGGATTCACACGGATAACACGGATCGGAGATTCGTTGAATCCGGTTGATCCGTGGGAATCCGTGGCGCTTTTCATGATTTCTGTCGTTCAACTCGGCTGCATCGATTACTCCACTGCGCTCAAACTACAGCGGACACTGGTCGAGTTGCGCAAAGCCGGCCAGATCACGGACACCTTGCTTCTGCTTGAACATCCGCCGGTTATTACGCTCGGCCGGAATGGGAAACGGGCAAACGTGCTGGTCTCCGAAGAGCAGGCATCGCGTTCAGGGGTGGAGATCTTCGAGTGCGATCGTGGCGGCGACGTGACGTATCACGGACCAGGGCAGCTTGTGGGCTATCCCATTTTCAACCTGCGCGGATACACACCGCGCATCGGAGCGGTTGATTTTGTGCGGAAGTTGGAAGAGGTGCTGATCCGCACGTGCGCTGATTTCGGTGTGGCCACACATCGCGTGCCCGGGATGACCGGAGTCTGGACCCTTCGCAACGAAGCCAAGATCGCCGCTATCGGCGTGCATATATCCCGCGGAGTGACCTCGCACGGCTTTGCCCTGAACGTCTCTACCGACCTCGACCATTTCAAGCTCATCATCCCCTGCGGCATTGGCGATAAGCCGGTGACCTCGATGGATTGCGCCCTCGCCGAAGTCTACCCAGGCATCGCGGTTACGCCGCTCGCGCTCGATGAAGTCTCCGCATCGGTAGCGCGCAACTTCGCACGTGTATTCAACAGCGAAGGCCGGTGGGTGGACTCGCTGGACGCGCTGCTGGGCCGCGCTGTTGGAGTCCCGATGAAGCTGCCGGCCGAGCTGCGCGAATTGCATGAAGAGGAAACCTTCTGGGCGTAAGTCATTCTTCAGGGTGCCCCACCCTTCGCTGTTTTCGAAGGGTGGGGATTTTTGTTCGTAGGGTAGAATTGCCTTCCCGATGAAGAAGACGCCGCCGCACAAGAAGCGACGTGCCGCGTCCGGCAAGCGTGCGCCGACGACGAACTCATGCGGCATCATTGATTACCGGCTGGAAAATCCGGACTACCGCGTTTGCGAGGTCACGCGGGACGGCGAAGTCTGTTACGAAGTGCGCGGCGACTTGGGCGCGCCCGTCCCGCCGATCCGCGAATCCAAGTACCTCACACCTAAACAACACATAGAAATTTACCGCTGGATGCTGCTCAACCGCCGCATGGAGGCAGCCCTCGAGAACCTCTACAAGCAAGGCAAGGTGGTGGGCGGAGTTTATTTTGGACTGGGCCAGGAGGGATGCTCGTGCGCCTCCGCTTATGCGTTACGCAAGGACGATTGGCTGGCGCCGATGATCCGCAATCAGGGCTCGCTTCTGGTCAGAGGCTTCTCGCCGCGCGACATCATGATGCAGTACATGGCCAAGGCAGGTTCGCCGACCAAGGGCCGCGACGCGTCTTCGCACTTTGGCGATATCTACCAGCGGAACGTCGCTGCGCCCATTTCCATGCTGGGAGACCTGATCGGCGTGATGGCCGGCGTGGCGCTGGGCGCGCGCTACCAGGGACGCAATATCGCCTGCATGACCTACATCGGCGACGGCGGGCAGTCTACGGGCATATTCCACGAATCGCTGAACTTTGCCGCGGTACAGAAGTTGGGGCTTGTGCTCATCGTTGAGAACAATCTGTGGGGATACTCCACCCCCTCCGAACACCAATTTGCGATCAAAGATCTGGCGCAGCGCGCAATCGCCTACGGCATCCCGGGCGTGATCGTGGACGGCACTGATCCGTGCCAGGTTTACGACGCCTCGCATGAAGCCTGTGAGCGCGCACGTCGCGGCGACGGTCCTACGCTGATCGAAGCGAAGATGATGCGCATGAAGGGCCACGCCATTCATGATGCCGCCCAGTATGTGCCCCGTCCGCTGCTCGATTACTGGCAGAAGCGCGACCCCATCGCCCGCTTCGAAGATCACCTGGTCAAGGTCAAGAAGTGGCTCACGCCGGCTGAAAACCAGGCGCTGATTGGCGATGTGGAAAAGCAACTCGAGGCCGACCGCAATTTTGCCGAAGCATCGCCCATGCCGACGCCGGAAGCGGCGGAGGGCGGCGTCTATTGCGATGGCATCTGCCACGAGGTCAAGCCGAAGTACGGATTGAAGGAGCGTCGAGCGAAAGCCGCAGCTGCGAAGCCGAAAGAAAACGAAGCAGCGGTGCATTTGAAGTGATATGGCACTCTACACTGTTATTTGTGATTACAAGGGAGGCACATACATACGCCAAGTTCGTGCTGCGTCCGCTCCTAATGCGGTCGAGCGGTGGATCAAGCTGCTCGACACTGCTGGAATTCCCGGCATCGGCAAAAAGAGGAGATCTGCACTGTTGGACTGGTTCCGCAGACCAGAGATCGGCCGCACTGCCCCGCTTAGCGCTTGCGACCAAGTCTGGTGCTGGTCGGCGGATGGAGTGCTTCTTAACATCGTGAGAACCTTCGATCCGGCCCGCGGCAGGCGTGCGCGAGACGTTCGGCGCGAGCTTGAAGAAAGGGAGGACGAGTTGGATATCGCCGCCTTAAGCGTGCGCTTCGTGAGCCAACAACCATCCCCTTGAGCAAGGTAAAGCGCAGCTTGGGTTTCTAACGCACTGCAGACTTCGAACGCCATGCCGTCGATCACCTATCTCGAAGCCATCCGCCAGGGAATCTGGGAGGAGATGGAGCGCGATCCGGCCGTCTTCTGCATGGGCGAAGACATCGGCATTTACGGCGGCGCCTTCAAGGTCACGGAGGGATTGATTCATCACTTCGGCGCGGAGCGAGTAATCGACACGCCCATCGCCGAGGGCGCGCTGGTCGACGCTGCCTTCGGAGCGGCGCTTACTGGGTTGCGACCGGTGGTCGAATTCCAGTTCATTGACTTCATCGGCTGCGCCTTCAACCAGATCACCAACATGCTGGCGAAGTCGCACTACCGCTGGGGCGCGCCGGCGCCGATTGTGCTGCGCGGACCCTGCGGCGGCGGCGTCCACGGCGGGCCCTTCCACTCGCAGAATCCGGAGATGTATTTCGTCCACACGCCTGGGATGAAAGTGGTCGCACCGGGTACGGCTTACGACGCGAAGGGGCTAATCAAGTCGGCCATTCGCGACAACAATCCGGTGCTTTTTCTGGAACACAAGTTCCTCTACCGGCGCATCAAGGAAGAGTTGCCCGGAAACGATTACGTCGTGCCCCTGGGGAAAGCGCGCGTGGCGCGCGAGGGTCGCGATGTCAGCGTGATCACCTACGCGGCCATGCTGCACGTGGCGCTCGAAGCCGCGGATACGTTGGCCAAGGATGGCATCGAACTGGAGATTGTGGATCTGCGAACTCTGCAGCCTCTCGACCGCGAGGCGATCAGTAATACGGTGCAGAAAACCAATAAAGTGATTGTGCTGCATGAGGACACACGCACTGCGGGCATCGCCGGCGAGATCACGTCAGTCATCAACGAGGATGCCTTTGACTGGCTGGATGCTCCGGTGGTGCGCATCGCATCGTTGGACACGCCGGTGCCGTTTTCGCCGCCGATGGAAGAATTCTTTCTGCCCAAGGTGGCGGATGTGGTGCGCGAAGCGCGGCGGCTGAAATCCTACTGAGATTTGGAGGGCATGATGGGAAAATTCCTTGCCGGGATCGTCTTTGCAGTGGTGGCCTTCGTTCTTGCCATAGTGATCTACGCTCGCGGCGGATATATGCCCGTGAATGCTGACGCCTCGCCAGGCGTGATCGAGCCCTGGCTGGCCAACACGGCGCTCGATGCCGCCGTCGAGCATCAAGCGCCGCAGACGGCGAATCCTGTGCCCAAGACCGACGCCAACCTGATCGAGGGCATGAAGCTCTACGCTATGAACTGCGGCGTCTGCCACGGCGGCCTGGATCGCAAGCCTAACGTGCTGGGCGGGACGTTTTATCCTCCGGCACCGCAAATCATCGTCCGCGGACTCCATGATCCCGAGTGGCAGACCTTCTTCATTATCAAGCATGGCGTGCGTCTCACCGGCATGCCGGCCTGGGGAAAGGTGATGAGCGACGACAGCCTGTGGAAGATCACGGCCTTCGTGAAGAATGTCGACCAGCTCCCATCCGCGGTCGAGCAGCAGCGGAAGCTGGCGCTGGGAGGCAGCGACTGACGCCCTCTTCCCGCCTTATAATCGAGAACTCGGTCAGGGTGCGGGGCGACCTCCGGCAGCCCTGCGGAAAGGAGTCATCATGCCGACCGATGTGATCATGCCGCAGATGGGGGAATCGATCGTCGAGGGCACGCTGACCAAGTGGCTGAAGAAGCCTGGTGACAAGATTCAGCGCGATGAGCCCCTGTTTGAAATTTCCACCGACAAAGTGGATGCGGAGATTCCAGCGCCCGCCTCAGGCGTGCTGAAAGAGATCAAAGTGGCGGAAGGCGCCACCGTGCAAGTGAATACGGTGGTGGGAGTGATCGATGCCGAGGGCGCTGCCGCGGCTCCCGCTCCCGCTAAGCCAGAGGCTCCGAAGGCGGCTGCTACTGCTCCGGCTCCGCCAGCACCCAGTCCGCAGGCCGAGGGCACATCGCGCGGACGCCAGCCGCAGCCCACCGAGGCCGTGGCGCGCAAGGGGGACGGCGTACGTCCGCAACCTGTCTCGCCGCCCGAGCCGCCGAGGCAACGGGAAGCGGCCGCGGCTGAGGATGAAACTGTCATCGAGTTCCCGTCGGGTGAGGAAGGACAGCGTGTGCGGTCATCGCCGCTGGTACGTCGCATCGCGCGTGACCACAGCGTCGACCTGGCACACGTTTCCGGGAGCGGCCTGGGAGGCCGCATCACCAAAGAGGACATCCTGCGCTTCGTGGAAGAACATCCCGCTGGAGCTCCAGCGGCAGCATCCGCCGGCGGACGGCCTGCAGCCGCAGGCGCGCGCCAGCCCGTTCCAACCATGCCTGGCCCCGCTCCGGTGGCGATTCCCGGCGACCTGGTACCGATGTCCACCATGCGCAAGAAGATCGCCGAGCACATGGTCGCGTCGAAGCGCACCAGCGCGCACGTGCATTCGATCTTCGAGATCAATATGACGCGCATCGTGAAGCTGCGCGAGCGCGAGCGGGCCGATTGGGAAAAGCGCAACGGCGCGAAGCTGACGTTCATGCCTTTCTTTGCGCGCGCGGTGCTGGCGGGAATTCGAGATTGGCCGATCGTGAACGCTTCGGTCGAGGGCGAGAGCATTCGCTATCACCGCAACGTCAATCTTGGGATTGCGGTGGCGCTCGATTGGGGTTTGATCGTCCCGGTGGTGAAGCAGCGCCGAGGAAAAGAATTTCCTGGGGTTGCAGCGCGCCATCAGCGAGCTGGCAGAACGCGCCCGCAACAAAAAGCTCTCACCCGACGACGTACAGGGTGGCACGTTCACGATTACTAATCCCGGCATCTACGGGCCGCTGTTCGGCACACCCATCATCAACCAGCCGCAGGTGGCAATCCTCGGCATTGGCGGCATCTTCAAAACGCCAGTAGTCAAGACTGATCCTGAAGGCAACGACTACTTTGCCGTGGCTCACATCATGCACGTTTCGCTTGGGTACGATCACCGCGTGGTCGATGGCGCAGTCGCGGATCAATTCCTGGCCGTGGTCAAGAAGAAGCTGGAAGGCTGGGACGAGGATATCGGCTAATTACGCGGCGGTAGGCGGCGTGCAACTCCCATTGGGGATTCTCCCCTTCAGGAACGGAATCTTCGCGCACGCCCAATCGAGCAGCACATCAGAGAGCAGGCCGTAGATTCCTGCGGTCGCCGGCGTCAAGGGGATGGATTTCTGGAGGCCGATGCTCACGCCGAGCGAATTGCTCATCAGGGCCTCGAAGAAGGCCGTGTTGTTCCACCACAGCAGAAAGCCCATGGTGCAGGCGAACAAGCGGAAAGCCAGCGCCGGCCAATGCCACTTAACGTATTCCCGCACGGAATTCCAGGGGGTGAATTGTGAGGAGGCCGAGGTTGAGGCCCGCCCAAGCATGGAGATGGCCTGCCCGGCGAAGTAGAGCAGCCAGAGAGCGCTGGGATGGTTCATAACTTCTGCATGGCGGCGATGAAGCCATCGAGCTTGCCGGAGAGTGTGGCGATCTCCTTCTTGATGCCGCCGGCGAACAGCCAGGCCACCGTGAAACCGCCGGTGAAACCAACTCCGAAGCCAATCAGCATTGCTTCCATTTTTTCTCCTTAGAAGACGAGTGGTAAGCGAGAAGTGCCTTCGACGATCCCGCTTATCACTTCTGACTTTCCACTTCCCACCTATCTATGTGCTGCGTAACCGACCGCGCCGCCAATGGCGATGCCAATTCCTATCTCTTTGGCACGCTGCCAGAACGAGCCGTTGCGTGCCTTCGCCGCCAGATCGCGCTCCTTCTTCATGTCGAGGTAATTCTGCTGGCAGGCCGAAAGCTGGCTCTCCATCGCTTTGCAATCGGCGAGACGATCGAACAGGGGCTTCACGTCTGCCGGCGGAAAGAAAATCCCCGTTTGCTGTGCTTGGGGCGCCTCGGGGAGGGGAGGAGCCGGCAGTCGGGAATCAGTCCCTTTATCGGGCATCCCAGCTGCCGACGTGACTTGGGCAGAGCCGACTGGGTTGGCTCAAGTACAAAACTAGGACCGGGCTTTGGGTGTCTGGTCTGCGGCTGGTTGTTTCTGCTTTGGAATGATGACACGCTTTGCGACGAGAATCTCAATATAGTCTTCTTTAGTGACATCGCAGGAGATCAAGCCAGCGAACTGCTGTTCATTGACCTTAAGCTGACAGCGGATTTTGTCAGCCGGAACGTACTTTCTGTTGCCGAATGACCGCCGCGTTCTGACAACAGGAACCCCGTCGTGTATAAGCCACGCGTGCAGGTCAGACGTGTTCCGCGTCTTCATCCCTAGCTTCTTGATAATAATGTCGATCTCGCGGGCTTTGGCGTCCATTTATCGGGATCGCAGTGCGATGTATTCGCCCAAAATACGCTTGATGTTTTCAAGGTCGGGGCCGAGTTGCTTGCTTTCGTGTAGACTGCGGTACAGTTCACGCACCGAAGCGCCGAAATCGTCGAGGGCGGCACCGAGGGTGTCTCCCACGCCAAATTCATCAGCCTCGGCCCAGCAGACAACCACGTTTGACCCCTCAGTGGTCACAGCAAGCGGTATGGGTTGCCGTAGTTGGTACTCCGGGTCATTCAGCGCACCAAACTTCAGCTCACTGGGGCGGGCGCTGGGCAAAGTCTGCAAGGGGCCTGCTGGGACTGCGAGCAAGACGTGTACCTCGACTTTCGATACACGTGCAGGTAGCGCTACCTGCTCGGGGAGCATAGCACCGTTCTGCTCTTCGGCCTTCATTCCAGCCATTCCCGATCCCGATGGGAACAAGTCGGCTAGGACGGATGGGGCGGTGACTGCTGCTGCCATGGCGGTATACCTCCTTGCACGTGTGATACCTCCATAGTGACGCGGTGGAGGTAAACTTCTCCTGTATACAGTTGAAACTCGTACTTTCCTGGTTCCGGAATCGGGAACGCTACGATGTTGAAAACTAGTTCGGCTGCATGCATAGGGTCCGAGATGTCCCCGACGACATTTATATCGGCAAGCAGGGTCTCGTCCTTCAGGTTTACAACCCTCAGCTTAAACGGATACTTTCCGGAGCCGTCTACCAACCTGATGTAGACGGAAAGCCGAGGCATCGCCGTCGGGAACTGAGTCGAACCGACATGTTCAAAAATACCAATGAGACTCTTCTTGTTGGTTCCCTGTTCTGCGATTGTCTGATCGCACACTAACATTGCTGTCACGGTCGGGGTCGGACGGTCAGCCATTGTGCGAATCCTTGGGGGATGTGGGGACGGGTCCGAAGAAGCGCCATTCTTGCAGTCCCGCTGGCCAACTGTCAAGTGTGCAGTTTTTTGCATCCCCTCTACTTCAATTAGAGTCTCGTTAGGAGACAGGCGTTGCATCCCTGAAAATCCGCATGATTATTGCCATTCCGGGCACCTGTTGAAAGATAACTAAAGGCACTAGAGCGGTGACTGGCCGTCCGTCAAGGGGTTATCTCGTGCTTCCGATTGGGTCATGCCGTGATTGGCGGACTGCTGCTTCCCCCGTTCGGAATTCTCCCCTTCAAGAACGGAATCTTCGCGCACGCCCAATCGAGCAGCACATCAGAGAGCAGGCCGTAGATTCCTGCGGTCGCCGGTGTCGGGGGATGGACCTCTGGATGCCCACACTCACACCGAGCTGATGGCTCACCAACTCCTCGAAGAAGGCGGTATTGTTCCACCACAGCAGAAAGCCCATGGTGCAGGCGAACAGGCGGAAGGCAATCGCCGGCCAATGCCACTTGATGTATTCCCGAACGGAATTCCAGGGGGTGAATTGTGAGGAGGCCGAGGTTGAGGCCCGCCCAAGCATGGAGATGGCCTGCCCGGCGAAGTAGAGCAGCCAGAGAGCGCTGGGATGGTTCATGACTTCTTCATGGCGGCGATGAAGCCATCGAGCTTGCCGGAGAGTGTGGCGATCTCCTTCTTGATGCCGCCGGCGAACAGCCATGCCACGGTGAAGCCCGCGGCGAAGCCGAGTGCGAGAGCTAGCCAGTAGTAATTCCATGCTTCCTCCTTAATAAAGCGAGTGGTAAGTGAGAAGTGGTAAGTAGGAAAGTGGTGTTGCTTCGACGATCCACTTTTTACTTATCACTTCCCACTTTCCACTTATCTATGAGCTGCGTAGCCGACTGCGCCGCCAATGGCGATGCCAATTCCTATCTCTTTAGCACGCTGCCAGAACGAGCCGTTGCGTGCCTTCGCCGCCAGATCGCGCTCCTTCTTCATGTCGAGGTAATTCTGCTGGCAGGCCGAAAGCTGGCTCTCCATCGCTTTGCAATCGGCGAGACGATCGAACAGAGGCTTAACGTCTGGCGCCGGGAAAAAGATCCCCGGTTGCTGCGCTTGGGGCGCCTCGGGGAGGGGAGGAGCCGGCAGTCGGGAGCCAGCGCCTTAACGGCCGAGGACCGAGAGCCGGCGACCGACGACGTTTCCAGTTCAATCCACGTATCCGGATATGCGGCCTTTTCGCGGCGCAGGATCGCAGCGCCAGTGAAGGTCACGTCGGTCAGCACCCAGATGGAGGCGCGCACGTCGGCGACGTGGGCGTCAGCAATCTCGTAGGACATCCCGAGACCTCGCCCGTTGCTGCGCAATTCCCGCATCAGCTCGGGAAAGTCGCGCGCAAAGAGATATCCGTTGACGTGTAGCGCCGCCGTCCCGGCGGCTGTCGTCGCGGGCGTCCCGCCCGCGACAGCGGGAGCAAGATGCTCCCGCGACAGCCGGCCAGAGGCCGGCGCTACGAACGCCTCAGTGATAATGCCCACCTTGCGGCGTGCATCGTGGCCGTCGAGCTCAAGGGTGTAGTCGAGCGCCATCCCCAGCAGCGATGCCAGGGCACGGTCCGCCGCCACCCGCGACAGGAGCACGCGATGTCCGCGCGCTCCCGATGGAGGACGCGTGCTGGGCGCGTCCACCAGCGTCAGCACGCCGCGAAACGGTTGCCGGTTGGGATGCCGCGACACGTGCGGCATCTCGATCGCCATGGATGCGAGTTGAATGTTCATGAGCCTTTCGCCGTAACACCTGCCACGGGCACAGAGAAGTCTTTTTCTCCGTGCCTCCGTGCCTCTGTGGTTACAGCTTTTGAATTTCCGGTAATCCCCGCATCTGCCGCACTTCGTTCACCGTCATCACCCCGTTGCGCAGCAGGATCTCCTGGATCTGCGCCTGCTTCCATCTCGTTGGGCGCATCGACGTCGGTGAAGACGAACTCCAGTCGTTCCAGCCGAGCTTCTTGCCGATGGCGTCGCGCGTCAGATGTTCGGCGAACAGCCGCGCCGTGGGCACGATGGCCTGCCGAAACGCCTGGTCGGCCAGCTCTCCAGCGGTGGAGCGGTTCACGTCGCGCTCCAGGCCGAGCATGAAGGGCGGCAGGTCAAAGGCGTCGGCGATTACCCGGATCAGGAATTCCTGCCAGCTCAGGCGGAGGTCCTGGTCGGTGCCGCCGCCGAAGCGCAGCACCTCGGGCTTGTTCTCGACCGAGAGGATGGGCACGCGTCCCGTGCCCTCGATCTCGTCCTGCCACCAGCGGATCAGCCGCTCGTGCTGCGCGGGGCCCATGTCCTGCAGCCAGAGGGCATACTGCACCACCGAGTTCGAGGCCAGACGCGCGGCATAGCGGTGCGCCCCGAGAAACTCATTGATGGTCTCGAATGCGACCTCTACCCGGCCCAGCCCGAAGGTGTGTGCGTGCGCGGATTCAGCCGAATGTAGATCAGCTCATCGTCATTGAGCACGATCTGCGTGTTCGGACTGAAGACGCCCGCCACCTGTACGTAGCGCGGCGAGTCGGGACGGCCGTCCCAGTCGGTGCGCATACGAATGCTCGCCCCGTCCGCCGGCCACAGGTTGAGCGGACGCGAGGGATCGCCGGAGAGCTGCGCCTCTATCGCTCCGAAGCCGCCCACGATCACGTCCTCCAGCACCTGCTCGGCCAGGGAGCGGAACGAGTCGTCGGAGTTGGGCGCATCGAGGTTGTCGGTCAGGATGCGGATGCGGTCCGCCGCATTCGGCAGCTCGTCGAGCGAGCGGCCATTCTTCGGCTGCACCCGCCAGCGCATGCCGGCGACGCGGTCCTTGACCGTGTTGATCGCCTTGCGGGCGATCGGCGTTTCGGCAAAGCGCCGCAGGTTGTAGGGCGTCGGCTTGGGCAGCACGTCGGCCCGCGGCCCGTAGGTTTGCAGGATGGACGGCAGCGCCAGCGTGCGCCGCTTCTCGGGCACACCTGCACCGCGAGTCGGCGCAGAGCGCCGCGCAATGTCTCACGAATATTCATGGATTGTTTTGGAACTTCTTCGCCGCGGATTAGCGCGGATAAACGCGGATCAAACAACAACTGCCACAGAGGCACGGAGACACCGAGAAATAGCCTATTGCTTCCTCTATGCCTCAGTGTCTCTGTGGCGTTAAACTCTCAGCTCCTGTCTTGCCACTTCTGCCAGGTGCGGCAGTTCGGCTTGCGTGCTGTACCGCAATCTGGCTGCGAGCCAGTGTGTCCAGTGCAAAGGCGATGGGCTCATCATTTTGGTCGAGATCGTCCTCGACGACAGCCGTCAGCGAAGTGTTGCTTTTCTCCAGTCGCGCGATCCCTTCGCGGACTTGCGGATACGTGAAAGCAAGAACCTTGGCGGAATCCACATTGCCGGCCAACGAGATCGCATGGAACAGCTTCAGCTCGCCATTCGGACGGTAACCGCAATCGATCTTGAGCGGATCGCCCGGATGCGTGTATGTGGCGACCGCTATACGCTTGCGCATCAGCTTCCACACGCCCGCCTGCTCGAAGGCCTCACGCATGCGCTGCGCGATTGCCTGTCGGGCAGCAACGGCCCCCTTTCTTGCGGGGCGGCGCGCTCGCTCCAGGTATATCTCCGCCAGCTTTCCGAGTTCTTCCGCGGGAGACTCCGTCAAACACGCTTTAGCCGGCGAGAGTTGTAACGCATTCGAGAACGACTCGTTTACAACGCTGAAAAATTCGGCATGCCCGGGTTCACTCAAGCGCTTCCGTAGATCGTCTTCCAGGGCCTCCAACATCTGCAGATCGGCCCCTGGATCGAGACACTTCACCCGTTGCCAGTCGCGCGTAAACCTCACCTCTGCAAAACCGGCGCCATTCGCGCCCGGCTCGACCAGCACTACTCCGATGTTTACGAACTCGTCCTTCACCGCGTCGGGCACATAGCGGAGCAGGAAGAATTCGCATTGCTTCAAATCAGCCATCGGGGATAAACCCGCCACGGAGGCACAGAGGAGAACGGATCACCTTCTTATCACTTCACTTTTTATTGCTTATGTCCTCCTCTGCGCCTCTGTGTCTCGGTGGCAATTCTAGTCATCTTCCCAGTTTGGAAAGGGGCGTCGGGATGAACAACGGAAGTCTGTGATCAGCTCCCGTACTCCCGTGCAACGCCTGGCCAAAGCGTGCACAAGTTTCTCCAGAGCGTCCCAATCGCCATCGTACCACTGGGGCGGAATCGCAGATGCAATGTTCCCGATCGCGCTCGCGTCTAATGCCTCGATCTTCGATAGCCAAGGCTCAAACGACTTCCAACCGGTGATGGTCGCGTACACTTGGTTGAAGGTGCATTCCGCGCAGCGGAGAGTCGCGAAATGCCCACTCCCCATCGTTGAAACAGTATCCCTGGTCGATGAACGCCGCGGCGTAGCCCGACTCCTTGGACCTGCGCCAATAAACTGCCTGCCGTCCATCGGCGTTGCAGGTCCATTTGTCAAAAGCGAGTGCGCCAGCGAAATCCCCGACGTTGCGGATGCCCCAAAGAAAGCTTTCCGGCAGGTAATCCAACACCTGGCCTTTGTCCGGATTAACGACATAGCGCGAACCGAACTGCAGTCCTGGCTGGCACGGGATTCGCTTTCCACCGAACTCGACGGCCAACTCGGGTGTATGTCCAATGAGCCATTCATTAACTTCAATTACTTCTGCGACCGGCATTGGCAATCCGATCTGCAGACCCAGTCGTGTTGCCAGCAAGTCGTTGGCCAGAACCCGAATGTGCTGCGGGTTGTTCTGGAACTTGACCACGTAGAAATTGCCGTCCTCAACGCGCATCAGGTGACCCTGCGCACCTCCGCGCATTCTGCGAATGTGCTGGACCGCAACCAAAGGCATAGCAGCAGGTTACATCCGCTCGTCCCAAACGGAAAAAAACCTGACTCTTATTCCAGAAATCGAAATCCTGTGCAACCCGCGCTCGGTCGAGATTTTTTGACGCTCAAGGCCGCGCGCGAACTCTCTTTCCCCTGCGGGAAGTATTTCCCGCATCCGCCTCTCGAACCATCTGTGCGATGGCCATGGCCAGCACACAATCGTCGTGCGCGCCCCCGGTCGCGCCCGTCGAAGCATCCGAATGGCGCACGAAGGTCCGGCACTGCTGCAGCAGCCGCGTGCTGAAGAACAGCTCCGGAGCCTGCGACAGCAGGATTGCCAGCTTCTCAATCATTCTGGGGCGGCTGACCGCGCCCGTCAGCCACCCGACACGATTACTCTCTGTGTACAGGTTCTGGTACTTCTCCCCTACCTCCAGGTGGGCCAGCACCGCGTGCCCGTGGTTGTTGCTCTCGACCGCCACCAGGGCATTGCCATACTCGCGGCCCAATTCAGCAACCCGGCGTGCCAGTTCCATAGGAGTGAAATGGCCGAGCAACTCAGCACATTGCATGGCGCTGGAGCGGTCGATCACCTGGGCGCACGCGAAATCGCCGTCCGCCCCGCCGCCTGCTGGATCCACGCCGATAATCCACTCCCTGTCGCCGGATGGATCCTTAACGGAAGGCAACCAGATGAGTAGCCGGCCATTGTCTCGTATTTCCAGCGGCTCGCCGCAGTTCGCCAGCCGCTGCTCGATCGCCGACAATTCAAAGACGCACTCTCCGGAGAACAGGAAACAACTCTCCGGGTCTTCGGCATACTCCTGCACAGCCAGGTGGCGAAACTCCG
Organism: uncultured Acidobacteriota bacterium; assembly: GCA_963733935.1. Lineage (GTDB taxonomy): Bacteria > Acidobacteriota > Terriglobia > Terriglobales > Acidobacteriaceae > JAHFUA01. The sequence goes on along the minus strand of CAVTEQ010000014.1, from coordinate 909,949 downwards.
CCCGGATTTCCCGGCGAAACGCGATTTGCGCGGGCTCAAGGCCGTGTTTGCGGCTGAGTTCCTCTTCCTCTTCGCTCAGCGGCAACACGTCCGTCACCAGACGCTGATAGGACGGCTCCCACCACCAGGGGAAGAAATGCCGGACGTAGCCGTTTTCCTCGGCCTGCTGCCACTGGTCGTAGAAGCAGCCGCCGGCGCCCCTGGGCGTGGATTCCAGCACGATCTCGCCGTGGGGCGGTACCGCCGCGCGCAGCGAAGCCAGGGTCTCGGCCGGATCTCGCGGCCAGAGGGCCACCTCCGAACAGTGCAGGTTCTGGATGGTGAGTCCGCGGCCGGCGTTGGGGTCCGCCGCCGTCTCCACCCGATACTCGCTGTCGAGGTGCGGGAAAACGATCTGGCGAACGTTGGCGCGCAACGTCGCCAGCGTCCCCTTGCGCAGCCGTTCCGGCAGGTTCTCCAGGAACCGCCGCACGATGCGGAATAATGCCTCGGCCGAAGCCAAATCGTGCGCCACCTGCACGCTGACCGTTCCCGGCCGGGTGATGGTGTGCAGAAAGAACCGAGCCGCCACCCAGGTTGTCATCCCAACCTGGCGGGCCTTCAGCACGATGTTGCGCCGGCCGCAGAAGCGGGAGTACTCGCGTTGTGCCCGCGTCGGCTCCAGCAGCACCCGTTTGCCTTGCTTGTCGCGGATCCTCAACAGGTGCCGGACAAGGAAATCGCGGAACGTAGCATGCCAACGCCCGCGCGGCGGCTCCAGCCAGCCGATTTCCCAATCGCTCCGAACGTCAATCAGTTCCCAATCGAGTCGCTTTCCCACGGTCACCAACGCCCGCAGGTCATCTGTGAGGTCGTCGGTCAAGCTAGGGTTAAGGCAACCGGGCGGCTCACTGCAGCCTTTCGACCACAACGTCGATACCGTACTGTGGCGAACCGCAACTGGAACAAGTCAGCGTGGTGCTGTACGAGATTGCCTGGCTGGCGCCCACATGAATGTTCCATTGCCCGCTGACCTGGCCACCTGAGTTGACCTTCGTGAGGTCCAGACTCGAACTGCCGAAACTTTCCGCTCCGCTGCCGGTGTTTGCCGAGACGCTGAAGGAGACGGTCCCGCTCGACCCCGCGACCATGGTCCAGAGGCTTACGACCACCTGGTACTGGCCGGCGGCCGAGGGTGTGTACAGCGTGGTGTTTCCGATCGAAGCCGTCTGCGCGGTAAGCGAAGTCGCGGCTACACGGCAGGGATTCTTGGTAACGTCGCAATTGAAACGTGAATCATCGCCCGCGGCAACTGTGCCCGCCGTGGTGCCGACGTTCTTGGTAGCTGCGTTCCCCAGACCGGTAAGATCACTGGCGTCGGGCTGCGTCAATTGCTGGGTACCGCTGCTGTCGATATAGCTCACCCACTTGTGCGCCGTGCCTGAGCCCAGCAGTGTGGGGATGGTCGGCGTGCCGCTAAGCTGCGAATAGCCAACCTGGCTGCAATTGGCGTTGCCGCTGGCGGCAATGCCCGTCGAATATTGACCCGAACTGCACTGGCTGGGGGTTGATGCCAGAGCTGTCGCCGTGCTGGCGTTGCCCGTCAGAGGCGCTGTGACGCTAGCGAATGTCGCGTTGCCGTTCTTATCGATCGAGCACAGCAGCGTCGAATTGTCTTCTTCCAGGCAGTCGAACAGGTCGGCGGTCTGGCTAAGAACCCTGCGGGCGGTGAGCGTGGGCTGTGCTGTGAACGGCGTGCTGTAGGTGAAGGCGCCGTGCGGGGTTCCTTGCCCGGCAACGTACGGGCCTTGCACCCAGAAGTTCACGAAGTAATTGCTGCCGCCCTGCTCAATGTTATTCGTAATGCTGGTGTTCGGTCCGGGATAAATCGCCCCGCCGATGTTGGCGATGGTCGGGACCTGCGAAATGATCAGGTCGGTGCCGTTGCGCACCAGGTTGTTGGAATAGTCGTTAAAGTCGGTTCCCGCCTCGGCCATGATGGGGAATGCGCCGCTGACTTCCCCCCGGTGGGCCACATGAAGGTGCTGTGCGTGATGCTGTTGCCGTTGCCGCGCACGTGCACGCCGCCGAGAGCTACACCATCGGAGGTGAGCTGCACAATGTGCGTGTTTCCGAGCACGTCCATGGCATAGTTGGGATAGTAGGTCAGCAGCGGGAAGCCATACACGTGAACGATGCTGTACTGGTTGTCGCCCGCGTCATCCAGGATCCCGGCGCCGCTCATGTTCCAGGCGGTGATCTCGCTGATCTGATTGTCGGTGGCCGTGGTGAGGAAATGCAGGCCGTTCAGAGGACGCGCGTTCGCGGCGTAGTCCCCGCCTCGAAGGCGACCACGAGGTTGCGAATGCGGGCGTCATAGAACTCGGCGTTACTTCCCGAGGATTCGCCAAACGCTGCACCTTCGCCTCCCACGCTGACGCGCTGAATTTTGACGCGCTCAATCTGCCATCCCTTGCCTTTGAGCAGCCGAAGTCCGTAGCTGGACTGGAAGTGTCCGTCGAGGGTCAGATCGGCGATGCGACAGTTCAGGGGGAGAGAGCTATTGCCCTTGCTGATGACCGCGGAAGTGGAGGCGTTGACGGTCAGGACGGTGAGATCGATGCCCGCGCCCACCAGGTTCACGCACTTGCCATTGTCCGGCAGAGTAAGGGCGCCGGTGTAGGTGCCCGCCGCCAGGTGCACGGTACCACCCGTAGTCGCGACCGCATTAACGCAGGTCTGAGCGTTGGCTGCGGTGCACAGCGTTTCCACGTTAGGCGCGGATATGCCACCGGGAATGGAAACCGCATGGGTAACATCGCCCAGCTGCACCTTGTCAGTACCGTCATTCTGAACGGCGGCGAAGCTGGCTCCGCCGCTTCCCCTAAGCTGCAGGCTGTTCGAGGTGGCGGAATTGGTGTTGAAGTTTCCGGTGACGTTGTCGATCCACCACGTGGGATTAGTGGCGCTCGCGGGACCGTAGCCGTAAAGCCCCTTGCCGCGCAGATTCACATACTCGGCCTCGTTCTGCAATGGCCGCGTGTACCCGTTATCGCAAGCCGGCATGGAGCTCACCGTGATGGAAGTCGCGGACGTGTTCCCGATGAAGCAGGACGCTCCATTGACCAGGAACATGACGTCATAGCTTTGGGAGCCGGGCGTTCCCACCCACTGCAGGGTCACCTGGTGAGTGCTGTCAAAAGTTGCTGGGCCGGGGCAGAACGTATGGGCCTCGGTAGTCCGATTGCCATTGCCATCTTTGGCGAACATCCAGAAGGTGTAAGTCACCGACGTGTCGCCCCCGGTAACGGCGCAGCCGGGGAGCACTGTCGGCGCCCCCGGACCTGCTACTTCCAGCACCCCATCACCCAGGAAGGGGTTGTCATTGGAGACCGGCAGAGCGCCGTCGATTCTGGGAATGGAGTTTTCGAGTACGCGCAACCCCTGCCGCGTTCCACCGGTGGATTGAATGAAGGAAAGCCCATTGTTCGCGTTCGGGTTCACCGAACCGACGATCATGTTCCCGCCCGCATAGAAACCATAGCTTGGCCCAAGCAACTGCTGAATGGTAGCCGGCGGCGGAAGCATCTCATAGAGTCCGCCGCTTCCTCCGCCCACTTTCCAAGAGAACGCATTATTGATAAACGTGCCGGAACTGTTGACATTGCCGCAGATGGCATGTGGCGTTGTGAAGTTGGTGTCCGACCACTTATTGCTGAAGGCCAGGACATACTGCGCCCCGCCCAGGTCCCAGAAGCAAGGCGCAGTGGCCTGGTCGTCCCATCCATTGTTAATGTGGGATAGCGTGATCGGGGCAAAACCAAAGTTCGCCCCCAGACGAAGAAACTGCTTGTTGGCCTCACTCAAAAGGCCTTCCACGCTGACCGGATCGCTGGCCGCGTTCAACCACAGGGCGCTTTCACTCAGGTTCCCTACCTCACCGTACTTGATGTGATAGGACCCGCTATCGAACTTGTACCCGTACTGTCCGAAGCCCACATTGTTGTTGAAGAAGATCTCATTCTTGGCGTTGGCACTGGCGCCAATGTGAAAACCGATCCCCCCGCTGGGATTGCAATTAATGTTGTAAAACTTCCCGTCTTCTACGTTGACCCCAGAGGTGGGAGAGATGTCGATGCAGGTAAAATTCGGCGTTCCGATGTCGCCCGAAGGCGCCCCGATGATGCTCAGGCGGTTCACCATCAATCCAGTGGCATTCCAGCCGCTGTTTCCAGTTTTGTCCCACAGGATGCCTGCGCTTGCGTAAGTAGAAGTACAGTTATTCTGCCAGTGGCCGTAGATGGCGAAATCGCGGAGCCCAAGGTCGAAGGTATTACTGGCGTTCACCACCGGTCCGCTTCCATTGCCGCAATAGGCGAAACCGCCGGAGTCGCCGGCGCCACGAATCAGGAAATTGCCTGTATTGTTCAGATTCAGCGGCGACGTCAGCTTCATCCAGAAGGAATTGCTAGTGCCGGGCAACTGGAAGGCGCCGCCATTGTTTGCCAGTGCCGCCAATCCGTTGTTAGCGGCGCTGGTGTCATCGGCAATGGTGTTGCCGATGGCGCCAAAATCGCGGAAGTCGGCTGCCTGCTTGGCTTGCTCTATAAACTTGGTGCCGTCGAAGGTCACTTGCTGACCTGCGCTGGTAGGAGGGTCCAAACTCCTGCCCAGCAGTTGGCCGGCGTTGAAGGTAGTTGGAATATTCCTCAGTTGCGAGTAAGCATAATCGTTGGCCGCCGCTACCACGCTTCCGGTGCGGCCTTGGAAGGACGTCACGACCAGGGGAAACGGGCCGTGAAAGCCGGCGAGCGCCGCCGCGATGGAGCTGTCCACATACTGTCGTGAGGCCACCTGCATGGCAACGCCGCTGGGAACGATCTTGGAACGCACCGCCGCAATCGTGGTGGTCGTGGTTGCCGGAATCGCCCAATATTCTTCGCTGGTGGAGCCATCGTTGAGCTTAAAGATGACCTTGTAATACGTGCCGTCGGGAGTTCCGCCGGCATTGGGCACCAGAGCGATGCTGATCGCACCCTGGGGACCGATGGCCACGCTCATCGATCCGGCAGCCACGGCGAGGTTGTCCGCGGTGGTGAACGCCGGCCAGGAGATCACCAGCGTCCCGCTGGCGGGTTGGCCGTCGGCGCGGTACACGACGTCCTGCACCGTCGTGGTGCTGGCCTGCATGCTCGGCGTCAGCACCATCGCGAGCAGCAAACCGATCAGGCAATAAAAAAGCCGCCAGCGGCGGCTCGGGTCAAGCAACGTGATTTTCATGCGTAAAGAGTTTTAGGGACTTACGATTTCCGATTTGTGATTGGGACAGCTAGATTCCACTCAACGGCAGTCCGCAATCGATTAGCGTTTGCCTGCGCCGGCGTAGTTGCGGATAAAGTCTTCCACGCTGCGCACATATACGTCGGCGAAATCCACCACCGGACGCTTGTCTTCCACCAATTCGATGGCCTCTTCCAAATCCCACCCCTGTACCCGCAGCAGTGCCAGAGCCATCATGGGCGCCCGGTGGACACCGGCTGCGCAGTGGATCAACAGCTTGTGCTCGGGATTCTCGAACGCCGCTAAGGCAAACTCGATGGCCGGTTGAAAGACTTCAGCCCCCTTGGGCTGGAAGTCGTCATCCACCCGGTTCCAGAACACTTCGATGCCATACGACTCGGCCAGGGGCGTGTCGTCGAACTCCACCTGCATGTCGATGATGTGGGTGACGCCGGCCGCGGCCACCTTGGCCATATTCGCGCCTGTCCAAATGCCGCCGCCCACGGCAATCCGTGGAGTCACCCAAGTCAGGTCCATCGGTCTAGCTCGCCGCAGCCTTCCTCTTACCAGCCGAAGCCGGGAGAATTTCATTCTACCCTACGGATGGATTCTCGCTGCCGCAGGGCTGTGGACCTGCGCTATTCTGCGCTCTACTGTTCTCGCCGGTGTCCGGAGTACGCAGGAGCCGCAAGAGCATTGCGGCCAAAGACTCGTCTTCCTCTTCTGCTGGAGCCTGGCTCGACTTGCCGGAGGAGAGCTGTGCCGGCTGGCCCAATAGTTCCGCCGCTTCGATCAAACTCTGCGCGATCTTCGGAGTCGCTTTCTTCACCACCGACGCGGCCCATTGCGACAGCTCGTTTCTACCGCGGCTGTGGCTGCGCTTTGAGTTGGCGCTACGCCTCGGCAAAACACTTCCCCTTCAAAAAAATGAGGGAGCGGGTTGCGCTCCCTCTTGCTTGTTTCTGCATTTCTACTTTCAGGATAGCAGTTTGCCCCCACCCATAGTGCCACCTGGGGGAAAACTTTATTGCCTTGCAGCACAGTCAGTTGCGGGATTTTCAACGTCGGCGCCCTCTTGACAAGCCGGCGCGGCGACTTCGGCAGTGGTCGAGGGGAAGGGAGACAACAACCCGACCTGCAGAAAGATTTCGCTGAGCAGATCCAGCGCCCGCGGAAACCGTCGAGCCACCGTGCGTCGGCCGCAGTGCATCAGCACGGCGGTCTCGTCCCAGGTGTAATCCTGGAATACGACGCGTGCTATCAGGGTGCGGGAGAAGTCATCCAGCCTTTCCAGGCAGCGCTCCACGTCATGCACCAGGATGACAACATCTTCGAAACTGTGCACGTGGTACGAGCTGACGCTCGCCCGGAAGAGCTCCCGCCCCAGGAACGAAGGCAGGCGGCCGATATCCAGGGACATTCGGAAATAGCGCCGCAACAGCCCCATCGTCCGCCCGCGATAAGCGGAGACCGGGGCCTTCTCGATTTGCGCTGTGCCCTTCCTGAGCCGATCTGAACATGCCGCAATAGAGATAATCATGGCCGCCTCCCTTCTGCCACTCTGGCTCGATTGGTTCGGGACAATCCCGCCATGACCTTCTCGCAACGCCTGCAATAGGGCGCATGGCAGTTGCGGGGGCGCAACCAAAGCGCTCCGCAGGCCTCGCAGTACTTCAACTCGACTCGAATGACTTTCAGCTCTCGATTCACACTCGCCTCCCCCTGGCAAATGCCGCCGGCAACAAAAAAGCCCTGCACCACATGCGCTCCCGGCGACGGGACTACGCATGCGATACAGGGCTCGCTTGTGTTGCGACGACCTGTTGAATTATTTAGTTGTCAACGCTCGCAGACCACTGCTTGCCGGCCTCAGGAGAGCAATGGCCGATCCTTGCGGCGGCAAAAATAGCCTTCCTCGTAGCCCGACTTCAGCACCCGGCCGTTCTGCACTACGATCGATAGCCGGCCACTGAAACTTATTGTCTGTAGCAACCGCTCCATAGCGGCAGAAAGCACTTCCGATTCGCACACCTTGCGGCGAAACTCCAGGAAATCCCGGCTGCCTGCCGGTTCTCCACGAAATGGCGCACCGTCTGTATCATTCATTGGGAGTCGGCCCTCACCCTGCTGGTAGACATACATCGTAATGTGTTTATATCTTGTCGGAAACACCTTGTCAACAACTTTATCGTTATTAGGCTTGCATTATTTATATCCGTCCGTTATATTTGGCAAGCCATGAAATTTAAGGCTCTGCAAGAAAATCTCCGCAAGGTGCTCTGGGGCCGGATCGAGGCCGGCGAGCTCACCGGTTTAAGGCTCGCGGAACAGACCGGCTTCCAGCAGGCGCACATCTCCAACTTTCTCAACCGCAAGCGCTCTCTCAGCCTGGGCGGGATGGACAAGGTGTTGGTGGTGCAACACCTGTCGGTGCTCGATCTGCTCGACCCCGACGAGATCAACAAGCGCGCCAGCATTCTTCCGCCCACGGAGGATGACTTTGAAAACGTGCTGCTGGTGGAGGGCGCCATCGCCGCCGGCGAGCCACTCGTGACCAACGAGAACGTGAAAGAGATCCTCAAGTTCAAGAAGTCGTTTCTCAAGCGGCTGCGGCCCGATCAGGCTTCGCCGCGCGAGGACTGGCGCCGTTTCGTGCTGGTGAAGGTGGATGCGCGCGACGGCATGAGCATGTATCCCCGCTTGCTACCGGGGGCCACCGTGCTCATCGACCGCCACTATAACTCGCTTAAGCCCTACCATCGCAGCGAGCAGAATATGTACGCCGTGCGCAAGGGAGAGGGTTGTACGGTCAAATATGTGGAGATGGTAGGCCAGAACCTGGTGCTGCGGCCGCACAATACGGCCTACCCGGTGGACCTGATTGAGGTGGAGGAGGGCAAGACGTTCGCCGACTACATCGCCGGCCGCGTCGCCCACGTGGCCATCGAAACCTGAGGGGCCAGTTGCCAGTTGGCGGTTGCCAGTAAGAAGATATCTACCGCCGAGACGCCGAGCGCGCCGAGACCGGAGGGACGGTACTCGGCGTTCTCTGCGTCTCGGCGGTAAGTTGTTCTTGCCTGACAACGGGCAACGGATAACGGGAGGCAATCATGGAACCAGTCGCAGGGATCGCAGTCGGTTCGCGCCGCAATGAAGACATCGCCCTTGATCTGATGAAATTCGTCGCTATGAGCACCAGCTATGGCAAAACCGGATCTCCCGGCGCCGGGTTTCAGGGCTCCACCGAGAACAAGGCCGAGGATTATGCCGCGCACCTGCTGGAGTTGTACGCACGCTGCCTGAGCGCGGTCCAGGGGAGCAAGTAGGCGCACGAAAGCCGCGGATTTCCGCGGCTCTCAATGCTTCCATCAATTTAGTCGGGATCTCGATCGATCCGTTTCAGCGACGGCGCCCGCCCTTCTTGCGCGCCGCTTTCTTTCTGCCTGCCGCCTTGCGGGGAGAGCTCTTCTTGCGGGCACTCCCGCCGCGTCCTGCAGGCCTCTTCTTCTTAGCCGCTTTGCCCCCGCCCTTCTTTGCCGCTTTCTTGGGGGCCGCTTTTTTGCGCGCCGCTTTCTTACGCGCGGGCGCTTTCTTGGGTGGAGTTGGCGGCGGGGCTTCACCTCCCATGGGGGCACCGGTCCCGCCGGACATGCCGCCTCCCACAGGGGTTTCCTCGGCCTCTTCTTCTTCCTCTTCCTCGTAGTCTTCCTCTACATCACCGTAGCCGGTATCGCCATACTCATCGATGTCGTCATCATTGCGTGCGTAGAGGGCCTCGTGGTCGAACATCATGTCTCCTCCTGGCTGTGAGCCGGACTCCGCGTAATGAGTACATCATCGAGAACCGGCGCGGATTATAGCAACAGCAAATTGCGTGTCAACTATACGCGCATCCCCAAAGGATTGGCGAGATGAGCGAGCCTCAATGAGCTTCGCCGACAACCAGCCGGTCTCCCGGATGGATTGTGGCCGAGACCAGTTTATTGCGCCTTTGCAACTGGCCTACCGTGGTGTTGTATTCGGCCGCAATGCTGGCTAGGGTCTCCCCAGGTTTCACCTTGTGCACCCGGCGCGGTGCTGGACTCAAGTGATTGCCGGATTGGGACTTAGCTACTGTTGCACGTCGGCCCGCCCCAGCCGGTGCCGGTTCGGCTTCCACGGCCGCGGGGTGGATGAGGAGGGTTCGGCCCGGCAGCAACTGATTGCCGCGAAGATGGTTCCACTGTCTCAGCCGCTCGGGCGGGATACCAAAATCATCCGCCACCGACAGCACGGTATCGCCTTTGCGCACGTGATAGCGCAGGATTTTTTTCGAGAAGGCTCCGGCAGGCGCTCCCGCAGCCACGGGGATGATCAGCCTGCGATCGGGCTGAAGCGCGTCCGCCGCCCGCAGGTCGTTAGCGGCTGTAATCGCAGCCGGAGTCGCGTGGTATTTCCGCCCGATGCTGGCGAGCGTGTCGCCACTGGTCACCCTGTAAAACCGCCAAGTCGCGCGCTTGTCCACCGGGATGGCCGCAATATTCGTCGAGTATTTGTTCTTGGTTCCCATCGGCAACTTCAGGTCAAAGCTGCCGTCTTTGGGAGTGGTCAGGCGCAGCAGGCTGGGATTCAGCTCTTGCAGTGTGCTCAGCGGCACGTCGGTGCAGTCGGCCACAAGTCGCAGATCCACTGAATAGTTGATCTTCACCACATCCGCTTCGAGCGGCGATTCCGGCACTACGTGCTCTAAACCATACTGCACCGGGTTCTTGGCCATGATGGTGACGGCCAGAATGATGGGGACATAGTTGCGCGTCTCCTTGGGCAGGACACCGCGATTGTAAAGCTGCCAGAAATCCGCGTACCCGGTGTGCGCGACCGCATTTTGTACCGTCATCGGCCCGGAGTTGTAGGCCGCCATGGCCAGATACCAGTCGCTGAACTGGGTGTAGAGGTCTTTCAAGTGACGGGCCGCCGCTCGAGTGGCTTTCTCCGGGTCCTGACGCTCATCGATCCACCAGTTGCGTTCCAACCCGTATCCGGAGGCGCGGCTGGCCATAAACTGCCACATGCCGCGAGCTCCCGCGCGCGAGACCGCCAGGGGATGAAAGCCAGATTCCGCCTGCGCCAGATAGATCAGTTCCTGCGGGACGCCTTCTTCCTTCAGCACCCGCTGAATCATGGCGCGATAGCGGCCGGAGCGGGCCAGTGCCGCCTCCAGCGTTCCGCGGCCACGTCCAGAGAAGAAAGAGATGTAGTTTTCCACTGCCGGCTTCAAGTCCAGCGGAAGCTCCGAGGGGATCCGCTTGACCGCCGCCTGTTGTTCGGGGGTAACCGTCGGCTGTTCAGGAAAGGTGAGGCTGTTGGTCTCGTCGATGGGCGCCGGTTCCGTCTTTTGTTCGGGAGGCCCCTCACCCTCTTTCACTGAGGCCATTTCCAGCGTGTGCACCGCGTCGATGACTTTGTCAAATTCAGCCTGAAGCCGGTCGTTGAAACGAATATCCAACGGCCCCTCCAGCAGCAGGTCCACGGCTTTGTCGAAGTTGGCGTGCGCCTCCTCCATATGCCCTGCGGCATAGTTGGCCTGGCCAGTTTGCAGTTCCTTCTCGGCGCGAGCTACCAGGGCCTCTACCGCTTCCGATACTTTGGGAGGTTCGGCGACTGTCGTGGCCGCTGCGGCTTTAGAGGCTTGAGTGGGCTGAGGGGCGAGTGCCTGAGGAGGCGGGCTTACGGTAGCTTTTTTCTTTTCAGCGGTTTCGCAGGAAACCATCGCCAGAGAGGCTACCACCGCCAGCAGCCAATGTGATTTACAACGTCTCATAGACCTCTCTGATTTTCACAACTCCGCAGCCTAATCAACAAATGCTACTACTGTGGAATTTGACCGGTCAATCCGCCGAAAGGGCTTGGTACCTACGAATCCTCCTTCCCTGCTGCCTCCTAACCGGCTGTGGACGAAAGGGTTACCTGCAATCGGCCACATGGCCCTGGACTCCTGCCCCTTGGCTCTACCAGCTCAACTTGAGCGCGAACTGGAACTGCCGCGGATCATAAGCCGCGGTTGGCTGGCCAGCCTCCGTATACAAGGGATTGACGTCCGAGACGTTGAACTTATTGATCAGGTTGAACACATCCATCATTGCGTCCAATCCCAACCTTTCGGTGATGCGTATGCGCCGGGCAACGCGCAGGTCCGTGAACACAGTGGACGGTTTGGTGAAAGAATTCCTTCCCAGATCACCATCAAACTGCCCGTTTGCCGGGCACGGCGGCTGGAACCACACGCCGGGGATGAAAGGCGACTGCACCGGCTGGTCACCGCACGCATCAACCGGCGGCGCCGCGCCGTAGAAAACGTTGGGCCGCGCCGAGTTCGGCGAAAACTGGAAGTTGCGCGTCGAGATAGCTGTAATCACGGTAAATGGCCGTCCCGAACCAGCCTCGATGATGGGCGCAACGGTCCAGTCGCTGAAGAACTTGCTGGCAAAGCCGCCTCCAGAAAGTCTTCCGCTCTGGTAAACGCCGCTGACCACCAACCGGTGCCGCTGGTCAAAGGTGGAGTTGGAGCGCTCGGCCGGCAGATCGTAAGCGTCCTGCGGCGAAAGCGGCGATTCCAGGTCGGTGGAATCGTCGATCGCGTGGGACCACGTGTACGACGCCAGAAACTCGTAATGGTGCGTGAACCGCTTTCGCAGGTTGACGGTCAGGCCGTGATAGACCGAGCTGCCGTTGGAATAGTTTGCGGCCATGTCGGAGAACGGAATCGGCGGCAGCGGGTTGCCCTTCGCGTCCACTCCTAGTCCGAGACCTTGAATGACACTCTGAGCGAACGCGGTACAGGTCAGCGCCGTACCGGTTGCCCCTAAACCGCTGAACCACGGGGCCAGAGAAGGATTGAGGCCAGAAGGACGGAAGAAGTTCACCAGCGCCGCCGGCACTACGGGCTTGCCGTTGAAGATGCCGCAATCAGAAACCGTCAGCGGGTTACTCGGGGAATTGCCGCCAGCGAGATCATTTACATAGTTCCCAAACAAGATGTTGCCGTGAACGGCATTTGCGTTGATGGGGCGATTCAGGTGACGCCCACCATTGAAGGTGTAGGCCACGTTCAGCGCGAAGCCGCCGCCCAAGTCGCGCTCAATCGACAGGTTCGCCTGGTTGGAATATGCATACTGGAAGTTTGCTGCCAGCGGGAATCCGAAGGGCATAAAGCCGAGTGGCGTGGGGAATGACACGCCTGGAGCCACCGGGATGGTTGGCTGCAGGAAATTCTGGTTCACCCACAACGAAGCAGAGTTGTTGGTGACGAACCGCTGCGAGGTCGGATCATAGCCAAATGCCGTGGCCAGGCTTCCCAGGCAGTTTGAGTTTCCCAGGGTTCCCTGAAAGGTATTGGTGGCGTTCATCGAGTTCAAGATTTGCAGGAGAGGATTGGGATTGACAGCGCCGCAAGGATTTCCGCCTGCCAGCAGAATCTGCGGCGTCCCGACCCCGTCCGTCGCCTGCGCCAGGAACTGCAAACCAAGCAGCGGGTGATCGTAGAAGAGGCCGTAGGACGCCCGAACCACCGTCTTGCCGTTCTTCCACGGGTCCCATGCCAGCCCGATCCGCGGGGCCACGTTGTTGTTGTCTTGCGGAATGCTATTGGTGATGCCCAAGGCGGCGTAAGCGGGTTTCGAGAGAGCATTCAGCGGCGGGGCCGTGGGCGCCAGTTCCACGTCGTACCTGACCCCGTAATTCAGCGTCAGGTTCGATTTGATTCGCCATGAGTCCTGCGCGAAGAACCCGAGCGGAGTGTTGCTAAACGACGCGTGGGGATTGCCCACCCCTTGGATAAAAGTCTGCGGTATGCCGAGGCCATAGGCCTGAAATGCCGGGAAGATCGGGAAACTGGTGGGGAGCCCGAAGGTGTCGGCGGTCAGGTCTCCGAAGTTGTACACCCCGCCAAAATTGACGGCGAAATCCGCCACCACGGGCAGGTGGTTGACGTTGACTCCGAACTTAAAATTATGCGTTCCCTTGATGACCGAGAAGTTGTCCGCGACCTGGTAGCGCTGCTCGGTGCGCCGGATGAACGAGAACGGCTCCCGCCCGATGAACGCATAGCCCTGGATGTTGACGGCCACGTTCGGGCCATCCGGCGTGTCCTGGTTGAAATTGAAGAGCAAGCCGCGGCGGGCATACTGAAAGCGCAGTTCGTTGATCTTGTTGTTTCCGAGGGTCGCGGTTTCCTGGGCGGTGATGGCAAAGTCGCGGAACTGCTGGATGGCGGTCCGTGAAAACGCATTCTGTCCGAAGTTCTGGTTCTGGCCCTGGACCTGTAATCCGGTCACGGTGCTGGGGCTGACGTTCGCCCGCACCATCCCTGAATGATTGTTGCTGAACTTCTGGTCCAGCCGGGCGGTGATGACGCTGGTGCCTTCGGAAACAGGGTAGTTCCCTTCCTGGCTGAGAAGATTGGCGAAGGATTGCGGCAAAGGAGCGCCGCTGGTGGGGAATGCTCCCAAGGGTCCCGGAGCACCGCGGGCCCCTTCCAATGCTACCGCCGTGCCCCCCGCGGCAAGTTGCGCGTAAGTGACGGTCCCCAGATTCACGGGCGCGACAGCCAGGAACGCCGCTTGGGCGGCGGTAACCAGAGAGCCGGCGGGCAATCCGTAGTTCCCGGGGTTCGCTAATGGCACCAGCCCAAAATTGTCCCCGATGGTGGAGAACCCGGTCTCCTGCCGCCGCGTGGTCTCATAGGAAAGAAAATAGAACGTCTTGTCCTTCTTGATCGCTCCGCCCACGGTGAAACCTGCCTGCACGCGGGTGTACGCCGGCGTCTGGCCCGGCGGGAGTGAGTTGAAGGGGTTGATCGCCTGAAAATCCCGGTTCCGCAGATACCCATAGGCGCTGCCGTGAAAGTTATTGGTCCCCGAGCGCGTGATGATGTTGACTACGCCACCGGAAGCCCGCCCATATTCCGCGGCATAGCCGTTGGTGATGAGCTGGAATTCCTGCACGGCGTCCTGGGAAACGGTCGAACGCACACCATTAGTGGAGTTATCAATCGCATCCATTCCGTCCACATTGACCAGGTTCGAGCGCGCCCGCTGCCCGCCGATGTTCAGCCCGGAGGTGGGAGCGGCGCCGATACTGGGCGCATTGTCCCGCGCCGTCTGGGAATTGAGCAGAGTGAAGTTGATGTAGTTGCGGCCGTTGATGGGCAGATTGTCGATGCGCTGCTGATTGATGGTCGTGGAAACCGAGGTTTGCTGCGCCTCCACCATTTCGGTTTCCCCGGAAACCGTGACTTCTGTCGTGTGGCTTGCCACGTTGAGGGAGATGGGTAACTGCGCGGCTTGGCCCACGGTCAACCGCACTCCTACCGCGGTTGCCCGGGCGAATCCGCCTGCCTCCACCGTGACTGTGTATTGCCCCGGCGGCAAGGACAGGAACTCATACTGTCCTTCCGAATTGTTCTCCACGGTGCGCTCGATGCCGCGGCTTTCGTCACGCACGGTGACCTTGCCGTTCGTTACCATGCGCCCGCTGGGGTCCTTTACCGTAACGTGCAGTTCAGCCGTGGCCACGGATTGCGCCGCCGCGCTGAGGCACAGGAATCCCACAAGCAGAGGGATAGCTACAAGGAAACGCTTCATCGTCCGCCTCCGGAGCAGCTAAGGCTTGTTGCGACTGAAATGTGGCGGAGTTGTATAACAGGAGGTGCTCAGGCCGCAAGTGCTAGAGACGGCCCCTTACAAAGACTCGGCGCCCCGCGGCTGCGGCCATTCGATGCCGGCCAATTCCTGGTGCGCATTCTTCAGCGCCCAGGCCATTCGCGGCGTATTGTGCGCCAATCCGCAACGGCCGCGCGCGTCCAGCAGGATAATGCCCCCGTGGCCAGCCAGACGGCCTTCCAGCAGCTCAATGGCCTTGTGGGCGGCAGTGTCGGGCGGCATGCCCTCTTGCACCCGGTCGGCGGCCCACTTGGCCAACACCAGCTTCATGATCGGTTCACCCCAGCCGGTCGTGGAGACGGCTGCGCTTTCGTTGTCTGCATAGCAGCCGCACCCAATCAGGGAAGAATCGCCGACTCTGCCCGGAGTCTTGTTCAGTGTGCCGCCGGTTGAAGTTGCCGCCGCCAGATTGCCGCGAACATCCATGGCAATGGCCCCGACGGTGTCGTGCTCGGCAAAGAACTCCGGCGGCTTTCCGGCCATCGCCTCGTGCTGCACTTCCCGCAACCGTTGGATTTCGCGCTCGATCACCAGCTCTTCGTTCGCGCACAGGGGAAGACCATGTTGGTTAGCAAAGCGCTCGGCCCCCTCCGCCACGAGATAGACGTGTGGACTGTCATCGAGCACCAGCCGCGCCGCCCGAATAGGATTGCGGATCCGCTCCACGCATCCCACGCCGCCGGCCCGCAGGGTCGCGCCATCCATCATCAGGGCGTCGAGTTGCACCCGGCCGTCGCTGGTGAGGAACGAGCCCCGGCCCGCGTCAAAGGTCTCGTCATCCTCCATGACTACAATGGAGGCTTCCACGGCATCGACCGCAGCCCCCCCGCCCTCAAGTACGTTCCATCCGGCGGTCAAGGCACGGCGCACACCGCTCACGTGCGCTTCCGCCATGTCATCCGGAATAGCCCATGCTCCACCGTGCACCAGCAGGACGGGCAAGTGTTCTTGCGGCAAATCTTCCCTCGTGGAACCCCGGAGATTCTACCAACCTGCGGCGCGTGACCCCCGTCACTGCGCGGATGCCCGCTTGAGTTCAAAAGTAAGCTGTTGCGACTATTATGCGCGAACCAAGGAGAGCACCATGGCGACCCTGACCAGCAAAGCAGCCGATCTCGCCGGACCCGGCATCGGCAGCTATGAAGATTTGGACCAGATTCTCCCTACCGACTACCACTCCCTGCTGACGCCAAAGGACACGCAGAAGGCCATTTTCGCGGCCAAGAATTACATCGAGGAGAACCTCTGCAAAGAACTGAATTTGATGATGGTCACCGTGCCCTTGATCGTGGACGTTGAGAGCGGCGTCAACGATCTCCTGGATCGCGATGGGTCGCGCGCCCCCATCCAGTTCCACATCTCCAATGACTACGGCAAGCACCCCATCGATGCCCAGGTGGTGCAGGCCGCAACCAAATGGAAGCGGATGGCGCTGAAAGAGTTCAGCATGGACATTGGCGAGGGACTCTGCACCGACATGCGCGCCGTGCGCAAGGACTATTTCCTCGACCACGACCATAGCTGCTACGTAGACCAGTGGGATTGGGAGCGGGTCATCACGGCTGATAAGCGCAACCTCGACTTCCTGAAACAGATTGTGCGCAAGATTTGGAAGGTCCTGAAGGGCGCGGAAACGCATCTGCTCACCCTCTACCCGGAACTCAACGATGCCCGCTACCCACGGCTACCGGATGAGCTCACCTTCCTGCACGCCGAGGAACTCCTGGATCTGTATCCAGACCTGCCCCGCAAGCAGCGCGAGACCGCCATCCTGCAGAAGTATCCCGCCATCTTCATCATCGGGATCGGCTGGACCCTGAAGGATGGCTATCCGCACGAGATGCGCGCTGCCGATTACGACGATTGGGTCACGCCTACTCGTTCGGAAGACGGGCGGCCGATGCACGGGCTCAACGGCGATATCCTGGTGTGGAATCCGGTCACGCGCCGGCGCCATGAGTTGACGTCGATGGGCATCCGCGTCAATGCACAAACGCTAAAGGAACAACTTGAACTGAGCGGACAGCTCGACTTCCTCAAGTATCCCTACCACCAGGCGATCCTGAACGACATGATTCCGCTCAGCATTGGCGGCGGCATCGGGCAATCCCGCACCCTGATGCTGCTCTTGCGCAAAGCGCACTTGGGCGAGGTCACCGTGTCGGTCTGGCCGAAGGTGCTGAAGGAGATGTGCGCGCGGAAGAACATTTACGTGCTCGAATAGGATCCGTTCGCCACGAACCCGTGCCCAAGTTGTGGGCGCGCTCCGTGGCCGGCACGATAACCAGCGTGGAATTGTTGACAGTCTTACTGTTGCAATGTACAATAGTTTTTGCATGGCAAATCCTGCTAGGAAAACCCGCTCCTTCTCCCTGGATCCTGAGGTCCTGGCCGAAGTGGATAAAACCAAGGGAGACGATTCCGCAAGCGAGCGGGTTAACCAACTCTTGAAGCTAGCCCTCGAGACCGAGCGCAAAGCGGATCGTTGGCGGGAAGCGGAGGAGTTCTTCAATGATGCTCCTGATGATCGCCGCGAGCGCCGCGCTTTTCAGAAGGCTAGCCTAAGGACGTTGACTCGCGAATGATCGCCTGGCGGAGAGGCACAAAGCCAGCCAGATGGTTCCCACGGAGGGGCGAAGTTTACCTCATCGGCCTCGATAAAGAACGGCCTGCGATTGTCATCTCAAGCGACAGTCTGAATGCTCACGCACTGGACATCTGCGTGCTGCCCATCTCCAGCATGGAGCATAAGGCCTTTTCTCTCCGCCCCAAGATGAAGGCGGGCGAGGGCGGGCTAAATCGCGACTCCTGGGTCAAGTGCGACCAGCCAACTACGATTGAGAAGCACTACGTAATCTATCCGCAACTGGGAAGCGTTTCGCCCGACAGCATGGCAAGGATCGAGGCGGCCCTAAAAGCTGCTCTGGAACTATCATGACTGCGCCCTCGGCGCGTTCTATGCGACCGCCGATGGCTCGCGGCTGACGGCAGCGTTCGCCGGCAGGACTTCCGGCTTGGTGCGCTGGTAGGTGTACCAGATACGATGCACCACCGTTATGCTGCCAAGCACGGCGATCACCCACAGCACCGGCGCCATGCGATTAAACGCCGCTCCCAGAATGACCAGAACCAGCCGCTCCGGGCGCTCCATGAAGCCCACTTTGCATGTTCCAATAAGTGATTCGGCGCGCGCCCGCGTGTAGCTCACCATGACCGAGGTGATCATCACGATGGCCGCCAGCACCACGTAGAAGAACCGGTTTGCCCGCGCGTAGTACACCAATAAGCCGAAGTAGAGAGCGACGTCGCTGTAACGGTCGACCACCGAGTCAAAGAAGGCGCCGAACACCGTCACCTGGTTTGTAGCCCGAGCGATGCGCCCGTCGATCATGTCCAGAAAACCGGCAAAAAAGATGACCGCGGCGGCGTAGCGGAAAAACCGGGCCGTGTTATCGCCACTGGCTTTTCCAAAGAGGTAGGCAGCAAAGACGCTGATCGCCAGACCGATAGCGGTGTAGACGTTGGGCGAGATGCGTGTCAGGGCGAGCCCGCGCACGATCCTGTAGAGCAAAGCTCCACAGGCCCGGCCGAAAGCGCCCGTCCAGCTCATACCGCCTCGTCGTGCACAGTGATCAACTTCAGGATCTCCAACTCCCGGCTGCCGGTTGGCGTAACGATCGTGGCCGTGTCGCCCACTTTTTTCCCCATCAAACCTCGTCCAATCGGCGAACTGGTGGAGATCAGTCCCTTGGTAACGTCCGACTCCTCGCTGGTTACCAGCTTGTACTCGATCTGTTCATCCTTGGACCCGTCGTACACCACCACGGTGGAACCGAAGGCCACGCGGTCTTTAGGGATATTCGCCAGATTGACCATCGACAGCTCGGCCATGCGCTTCTTCAGTTGCCCCAGCCGGGCGCGGACAAACTCCTGCCGCTGCTTGGCCATGTGGTACTCGGCGTTCTCACTTAGATCGCCAAGGGCGACGGCCTTCTTCAGCTCTTTCGGCAACTCGTGGTTCAGCTCGTGTTCCAGTTGCTGGATTTCTTCTTCCAGCCGCTTCCGGATGTGCTCTGTCATAGCGCCAGCGTTCCGCCTCTCGCGGTGAAGGATACAAGGAAGGAGGCGATCGCCCAGGGCTCAAACATCAATGCTCGAGAATCCCTGAATCGGTAATTATAAGTCTTTGTCCCGTCTTGGATCGGACCCTGCAAGGGCTGCCCCACCTAAGATGCTGGCTCCGCATACCGCAGCGCGTCGGATGTCCTAGTCGAGTTGCCACGGAACCAGTGCGTCATCGGGAATAACTACTTTCATTTAAACCATATAGATCAACCGCCACATTTGACCAGCGGGACTCGCCTCGGTTATAATAGAAGTCTGTTCTCTGCGACGCCCTCTCGTCGGGTGCCCCTCATGATGAATGTCGATCCGGGTTTTCGTATCGGTGACAAGGTGGTTTACCCCAATCACGGGGTCGGGATCATAGAGCAGATCAGCAGCCGGACCATCGGGGCCACTGTTGAAAAGTTCTACCTCCTTAACATTAAATCCAGCAGCCTGAAAGTAATGGTGCCGTTTCAGAACGCCGGCAACGTCGGACTGCGGCGTGTCATCCGCAACGGCGAAGTTCAAAAGATCCTCGAGTACCTGACGAATGGCAAGTGCGACAGCCACAACGACTGGAAGTACCGCTTCAAAGAGAATTCCGACAAGATGCGGACTGGTTCGCTGCTGGAGGTCGCCTTCGTACTCAAGAGTCTGCTGATGCTGGGACAAAGTAAGCCGCTCTCCTTCCGTGAGAAAAAAATGCTCGAGCGGGCGCGCTACTTGCTGGTGAGCGAAGTAGCGTTGGCCAAGAATTTGGCGGAAGGCGAAGTCGAGGAGATGCTCACCAAGGCTCTCTCCAAGTCCAAGCTGAAGTTCCCAGAAATCACCGCAGAAGCCTGAAGAATCTGTTTCAACTTTCACGTACGAAACCAAAGCCTCCGGTCAACCCGGAGGCTTTCGTACTTTGGATGTCCTCCTAACTTGAAACGCGAAACTTGAAACGTGAAACTCTTCTCACTCACCCAACCAAGCCCCGTAGGGCCGCAGCGATTCAACGTGGTCGAAGATAATCTTCAGCGCGGCTGTGATTGGCACGGCCAGCACTAGCCCAACGGCGCCCCAAATCCAGCCCCAAATCAGCAAGGACATGGTCACGACTAACGGGTTCAGTTGCAGCCTCTTGCCGATCAGTTTGGGGTAAAAGACATTGATGGCAAAGACGTGCAAGCCAAAAACCGTAATTACGATGAACAGGATTCCTCCGCCGTGCAACTGCCCCAAGCCCGCCGCCAACGGCGGAAGAACGGCCGCGATCGGCCCAAGATAGGGGACCAGGCTTACGAAACCGCTGATGAAGCCTACAAAATAAAAATAGGGCAAATGGAGCGCGGCAAAGGCAACCGTGCTCACCACGCCCAGGAAGACACCCATCAGCAGATTGCCGACCAGGAAACTCCGGATCATGGCTGAGATTCTGCCCAGCGTCACATACGCCGCGTTGCGATGTTCCAGCCGGAACAGCATGACGGTGGCGGCTCGCGCGTGCTCCTGCCAGGTAAGCATGAAGTACACCAGGAAGGGTATGAAGGAGACAGTCAGCGTTGCTTCCCACACCGCTCCGGCTCCCTGGGTCAATGTCGAAGGGCTGAGCGCGGAGGTCCAGTCAGTCGCATGCTGCTGCCCTTCGCTCTCCGGCTTCGGAGACAGAACGCTCCGGGCGCCACCACCAAGCTTCTCGGCCTGTTGCCGCAACTTGCCCGCCTCGCTACCGATCCTTTCCGAGTACTTGGGCAAATCATGGGCAAAAGCCACGGCCCGGCTGTAAAAGAAGTAGACCATTCCGTAAAGAATGGCGAACAGGAGCAACAAAGCGATCACCGCGCCCACGCTGCGAGGCACCCGAAGCCTCTGCAGCGCATCGACCACCGGCGTCAGCGTAAACGCCAGCAGTACGGAAACCAGCAGCACAATCAGCACTGGTTTGGCGACGTAACAGATAGCCAGCACCACAGCCACGGCCACGATGGTCAGGGAGGTAGTCTGGATGTGGTCTGTCCGCCGTCGATGCCGGCGCTCCGGCATCGTATCGGTTTCGACCGGTTCGCTCAGTTGAGTACGTTCGTCCACTGGGTTCGCCATTGCTTTGGCCTCTATGGTACAGAAACTAGGATGCGCTCCCGCCTATAATCGCAAAGTGTCCCCGCCAGTTAACCCTTTTTCTGAGAGCCTCGCCTCGGCCGAGCACCGCATTCTGGCTCTCGACGTTGGGTCCCGGACCATCGGCCTCGCGATTTCGGATCCCTTGGGAATCACTGCTCAGGGCCTCGAAACCATCCGCCGCAAGAACAAGCGGACCGATTTTGAGGCTTTGGACCATGTCATCCGCCACTATGCCATCCAGGAAATCGTGGTCGGGTACCCGCTGCGCATGAGTGGGGCCGCAGGCATCCAGTCGGAGAAAATGTCGGCCTTCGCTGAGGAATTGCGGCGGCGATTCGGGCTGCCGGTTCACTTGTGGGATGAACGCCTCACCTCTGCCCAAGCTCACCGCCTGCTGCGCGAAACCGACATGAGCATCCGCCGCCGGGCGCAGGTGGTCGATCGCCTCGCCGCTGTCCTCATCCTGCAGAACTTTCTGGATCATCGCAGAGCATAAAACAGCCGTGAGTCGTGAGTCGAAAGTCGTGAGTCGTTCCGAGCCGCCGGCTCGCGACTTGCGACCCGCGACTCCACTAGGCTTACGACTTACGACTCGCGACTGCAATTGCTGAAGCATCTAAACTAGAGCCTTGCGAGCGACTCTCACATTAGTCTTGGTTGCGGTTCTGGCAGCGGCCGGCTGGCTCGCCCGTGGGCTGCTGCTGCCGGTGGGACCGAAGGGGCAGGAAAAGTTCGTCATGCTGCGTCCCGGCTCTTCGGCCCGCCACATTGCCCGCGATCTCAAGGATGCCGGCGTAATCCCCAGCGCACACGCCTTCCTGGCTTGGCACTACTGGCGCGGACTGCCTGCACTCAAAGCGGGGGAATACAAGTTCGACCACCCTGCCGACGCGCGCGAGGTATACCGCCGCATCGTTGCCGGCGACATTTATGTGCACACCGTTGTAATCCCCGAAGGCTACAACATTTTCGACATCGCCAATGCCATCCAGGCAGCAGGGTTGGGCTCGCGCGATGACTTTCTCACGGTCGCACACTCTGACATCTCGTTGATCGCCGACCTGGATCCCGAGGCTCCGTCTCTCGAAGGCTATCTCTTCCCGGACACCTACGAGTTCACGCGCACTCAGAGTCTGCACGACATGGCCGCGGCCATGGTCAAGCGCTTTCGCCAGGAGAGCCATCAGCTCGGCCTGAGTGCCGACTTTCACCGTGTAGTGACCATGGCCTCGATCGTGGAGAGAGAGACGGCGGTTCCGGCAGAGCGGCCGCTGGTGGCAAGCGTCTTCTACAACCGGCTGCGCGATCGTGTCGTGCTCGCTACCGATCCGAGCGTCATCTACGCCGCGCTGCTGGTTGGCCGCTACAACGGAGTGATTCATCAGTCCGACCTGCAGTTCGATTCCGCCTACAATACTTACAGGCATGCCGGCCTGCCGCCCGGTCCCATCAGCAATCCGGGCCGCGATGCGCTCCAGGCAGCCATGCAGCCCGCCAACTCCGATTTCCTCTATTTCGTCAGCGACAACAACGGGCACCACCGCTTTGCCCGTACCATGCAAGAGCATGCCCGCAACGTCGCCGCCTATCGCCGCGCGGTAGCCGATTCACGCTAACAAGGGCGACCTCCGTCCGCACGGATGTTTGAGAACTTGCGGCGCTATACTTGTCGATTGCATCCAAGGAACGGATCGATGCCTGGCTCGCGGTGCTTACGATGGGGATTGGCGACGCTGCTTGCTCTGGCCTCGCTCTGCGGCTGCTTGTTCCGCTCCCACCCGGTGCAGTCGCAGATAAGCAACGCTCCGCTCAAGACAGCGACTGAGGCCGAACTCGTCGATCGCATCAACTCTGGGGCCGCCAAGATCAACACTTTGAACGCGACCGTGGACATTTCCACCTCCGTGGGCGGCTGGACCAAAGGAAAGATCACGCAATACCAGAAGATCAGCGGCTACATCCTGGTGCGCAAGCCGCAGATGCTGCGCATGATCGGGCTGCTCCCCATCGTGCGCAATCGCGCTTTCGACATGGTGTCGGATGGAACAAATTTCGAGCTTTCCATTCCGCCCAAAAACCGGTTCATCGTCGGCCGCAACGACGTGATCACTCACAATCCTAATCAGCCGCTCGAGAGTCTGCGCCCGCAGCAGATTCTGGATGCATTGCTGGTGCGCGAGATCGATCCCGCGAACGAGATCGCGGTGCTGGAGAACAGTTACCAGAGCGCGACCGACCCGAGAACCAAGCAGCAGGTGCAGCAGCCCGACTACGTGATCACGGTGATTCACCGCGGCGATTCCGGCTGGTATCTTGCGCGCAAGATCATTTTCGACCGCACCGACCTCGAGCCCCACGAGCAGATTATCTACAATCGGGACGGCTACCCAGCCAGCGATGTCCACTACAGCGGCTTCACCAACCATGATGGGGTCAACTTCCCCAATGAGATCGACATCTGGCGCCCGCAGGAGGAGTATGCCATCGACCTGACCGTCCAGAAACTCGCTCTCAACCAACCGCTGACGGACGAACAGTTCGCCCTGCAACAGCCGGCCGGGGCCCAGGTGGTACGCCTCGATGCGTCCAACTCCCGCAATTCGGGCGGCGACGGCGAGCCCTACCACGAGTAGAGTCAATCCATGAACAAAATGATCATCGCCAATCTGGTGCACCGGCCCATCCGGACCCTCATCAGCATCGTCGCCGTAGCGGTGGAAGTTACGCTTATCCTGCTGATTGTTGGGCTGTCGGTCGGGCTCCTGAACGACTCGCGCGAGCGCCAGGCGGGCATTGGCGCTGACATCATGGTGCAGCCGCCGGGCTCCTCGTTCTTCAGCGGCATCTCCGGAGCGCCGGTTTCGGCGAAGGTGGCGGATGTGATGCGCCGCGTTCCGCACGTGGTTGCGGTAGCGCCGGTGATCACGCAACTGAACACAGCCGGGACCCTCGAGGTGATTTACGGAATCGACCTCCACAGCTTTCAGGCCATTGGCGGCCCATTCCATTACCTCGCGGGCGGCCCTTACCAGGGGCCCGACGATATCCTGGTCGATGATTTCTTCGCTCACCAGAAGAACGTGCACGTGGGCGACCGCATCGAAGTGCTCAACCACCAGTTCCGGGTCTGCGGCATCGTCGAGCACGGCAAAGGGGCGCGCAAATTTCTTCAGCTCGCAACCTTGCAGGACCTGATTGGCGCTGATGGCAAAGCCTCCATCTTCTACGTCAAGCTGGATGACCCCAACCACGCCGAGGCGGTCGCCGGCGCCATCCGCAACATTCCGGGCATGCAGAGTTACGTTGTTCGCTCCCTTCGGGAGTACCTCTCGCTCATGACCATGAGCAATGTCCCCGGGCTGGCGACATTCATTAATGTCGTGATCGGCGTATCCGTGGTGATTGGATTCATCGTCATCTTTCAGGCCATGTACGCGGCGGTGATGGAGCGCACGCGTGAGATTGGCATCCTGAAGTCGATGGGCGCCTCCAAGAGCTACATCGTCAGTGCCATCCTGCGCGAGACCGTGCTCCTGGCGATCTTGGGAATTGCCGTGGGCATCGCCATCAGCTACACCGCTCGCGGCGCCATCGTCGCCCACTTTTCCACCCTGCGCATCATGGTCACGCCGGGATGGATCCTGCGCGCCACCATAATCGCCATCATCGGCGCCCTCGGCGGCGCCATTTATCCCGCGTTCAAGGCCGCGCAGAAAGATCCCATCGACGCCCTGGCATACGAATAAGGCGGAAGCAGGATGCGGCACGCAGGATGCAGGAAAATCGGCGCGAGCATCCCGCTTTCCCCGCATTTCCGGCATCCTGCTCCCTGCCTCCTGCTTCCTGTTCCCTCTTCCGCCAACCCGGCTCGTTGACATGATCTCCAGTAACCGGTAATCTTTATTCTTTCGTAGCCTGCAGTTGCCCGCCCAGGGTGCCCGACTGGATTCTTCCTTCCGGGTGGCTCAGCGGTCTTCTTTGCTTTCATTTTTTGGGAGCTTTTCGTATGGCAACCTATTTCCCCAAAGCGGGGGAAATTGCGCGCAAATGGTACGTCGTGGATGCGACGGGGCAGACCCTTGGCCGTCTGGCGACGCGAGTTTCCCGCATCCTGACCGGCAAGGATTCGCCGCGCTATACGCCTTTCATTGACACCGGCGACCATGTGGTCATCATCAACGCAGCCAAGGTGCAGGTGACCGGGCTCAAGGCCGAGCAGAAGTTCTATCACCGTTACACCGGCTATCCGGGCGGCATCCGCAGCGAAGAGTTTCGCAAGCGCTTCGCGCGCAAGCCGGAGGCGGTGGTGGAAGATGCGATCGTGGGAATGCTGCCCCACACCAAGCTCGGCCGCGCCATGGCGAGCAAGCTGAAGGTTTATCGCGGGGACCAGCACCCTCATCAGGCGCAGAAGCCGCAGGCGCTGGCGGCCACGCGAGAATAGAGTTTTCCGCAGCCGGATTTGGCTGCATAATTTTGGAAAGGCTGCTCCGGCCTGGCGCCGGGGCCTCAACGAGCGATGGCAGATTTGGTTCAGTATTACGGCACGGGACGGCGCAAGGCCAGTATTGCCCGCGTGTTTCTGCGTCCCGGCGACGGCCAGTTCACGGTGAATGGCCGCGCCTTCGACCAATACTTTGTAACCCCGGCGCAGCGCATCCTGGCGCGCAAGCCGCTGGTGATCACTGAGACCTCGGGCAATTTCAACATCATCGCCAATGTCGCCGGCGGCGGCGTCGGCGGACAGGCCGGAGCGGTGAAGCTGGGCATCGCCCGGGCTTTGCTGGAGTTCAACATCGAACTGCGCAAGCGCCTGAAGGCCGCGGGCATGTTGTCGCGTGATGCGCGCTCCAAGGAGCGCAAGAAGTACGGACAAAAGGGTGCGCGCAAGCGCTTCCAGTACAGCAAGCGGTAAGCAGTTGTTCTTTTGAGAGTCGCCGGCTGGCGGACGATCGACAACCGACGATGGTTTTACAAAATCTTTCCGCGTCCCGCATAGGGAGCGGGGTAGCGGGAATGTAATCCTGAGCGTGCAGGGAGGCGCAGGGATGCAATCCAACAAGGAGGTATTTTGGCCAACATCACCATGAAGGAGTTGCTCGAAGCGGGCGTCCACTTCGGGCACCAGACCAAGCGCTGGAATCCCAAGATGAAGGAGTTCATCTTCGGGGAGCGCAACGGGATCTACATCATCGATCTGCAGAAGACGCTCAAGATGTTCAAGGACGCGAGCAAGTTCGTACAGGATTGCGCGGCTGCCGGCAAGTTTGTCCTCTTCGTGGGCACCAAGCGGCAGGCCCAGGACGCCATCGCCGAAGAAGCGCAGCGCTGCGGCATGTTCTACGTCAACCAGCGCTGGCTGGGCGGGCTGCTCACCAACTGGGTCACCGTCCAGAAATCGGTGAAGCGGCTGAAGGAACTCGATGAGATGGCCGTGGACGGCCGCTACGAGCTGCTTCCCAAGAAGGAAGTCATCAAGCTGGAGCGCGAGCGCAAGCACCTCCAAGCCAACCTCGCGGGCATCAAGAACATGAATCGCCTGCCTGATCTGGTCTTCGTCATCGACTCCAACAAGGAGCAGATCGCGGTGCGCGAGGCGCGCAAGCTGGGCATTCCGGTGGTCGCGGTGGTCGATACCAACTGCGATCCCAGCGAAGTGGATTACGTGATCCCTGGCAACGACGACGCGCTGCGCGCCATTCGCTTGTTTGCCTCCAAGATCGCCGATTCGGTGGCCGAGGGCGTGCAAGCCGCCACCGATAAGCAGACGATAGAGATCTCCGCCGCTGCTGCCCAGAGTGAAGCCGAACCCGAAGCCGCTCCCGCCGAAGCTCCCGAAGGCGCAGCCGCTGCGGCTGCCGGCGATGGGGACGTCGAGAGTGTGAGCATGGAAGAGGTCCTCGGCCCCGGCGCCCGCAAGCGCCCCGCCAAGGAGGACACGGAAGAAGTCCCACAGGTTGAAAGTCAGACGTTCTAACTTTGCCACAAAGACACAGAGGCACAGAGCTTTTGCACTTCTATTCCTCGGTGTCTCTGGGCCTCTGTGGCGGTTCCAGCGGCACTCTGTAATAATCTGACGAAAGGCTGCAAACGCAATCATGGGTACTACCACTGTGAATATCTCTGCCACGCAAGTGAAGGAGCTCCGCGACAAAACCGGCGCTCCCATGATGGACTGCAAGCAGGCCCTCATCGAGGCTAAGGGCGATCACGATCAGGCTATTATCATCCTCCGCAAAAAGGGCGCGACCATCGCAGAACGAAAGGCCAACCGCGTGACCAGCGAAGGCTCTGTCGCCCACTACATCCACGCCGGCGGCAAGATCGGCGTGCTGGTTGAGATCAACTGCGAGAGCGATTTCGTCGCGCGCACCGACGACTTTAAAGAGCTGGTGCACGACGTCGCCATGCACATCGCGGCCAGCGATCCCAAGTTCGTCCGCAAAGAAGACGTCACGCCCGAAGCCTACGAGCGCGAGAAGGAAATTTACCGCGCCCAGGCCAAGGCCACCGGCAAACCCGACCACGTCGCCGAAAAGATCGTCGAAGGCAAGATGGCCAAGTTCTACGAGGAGGTATGCCTCTACGATCAGCCTTTCATCAAGGACCAAACCATCAGCGTCTCGCAGTTGATCGCCTCCAAGATCGGCAAGCTGGGCGAGAACATCTCCGTCCGGCGTTTTGCCCGCTTCAAGGTTGGCGATCAGGGCGAGACCGTCGCCATCACCAAACCGGGATCGGGCGATGAGCCCAAGTCGTCGAGTCGCAAGTCGCAAGTCGTAAGCAAACGCGCTGTGCCCTCACGCTTTCTGGCTCGCGACTCACGACTTACGACTCGCGACTGCCCTGGTGCTAAACTGACAACCGGCGACTGATACTCCCCTTGCCTCCCGCATTCAAACGCGTTCTGCTGAAGCTCTCCGGCGAGGCCCTGGCCGCCGGTCAGGGCTTCGGCGTGGACTCGACCCGCATCCACCAGATCGCCGCTGAACTTCAGGATGTCCACTCGCTGCGAGTCGAAATCGCCATCGTGGTGGGCGGCGGCAACTTCTTCCGCGGCGTCGCCGAGCAGGCGCGCAACATGGACCGCGTATCCGCCGACCACATGGGCATGCTGGCCACCGTGATCAACGCGCTCGCGCTGCAGGATGCGCTGGAGAAGTGCAACGTCTTCACCCGCGTGATGACCGCCATCGAGATGAACCAGGTGGCGGAGCCGTTCATCCGCCGCCGCGCCATCCGTCACCTGGAAAAGGGCCGCATCGTGATCTTCGCCGCCGGCACCGGCAGCCCTTACTTCTCCACCGATACCGCCGCCTCGCTGCGCGCCATGGAGATCAAGGCCGACGCCATCCTGAAAGCCACCAAAGTGGACGGCGTCTACGACGCAGATCCCGTGCTGGTCAAGGACGCCAAGATGTTCGACCGCATCTCCTACATGGAGGTCCTGCAGCAAGGGCTCAAAGTGATGGATTCCACTGCCATCAGCCTGTGCAAGGACAACAATCTGCCCATCATCGTCTTCAACCTGAACCGGCCGGGAAACATCCGCCGCGTCGTCAGCGGCGAGAAGGTCGGATCGCTGGTCACCGCGTAATAGTCGTAAGTCGCCAGTCGCCAGTCGCGAGCACGTGACCCGGCTGACCCGGCTTACGACTCACGACTCGCGACTCGCGACTCCGTCCACTTGCTATAATTCCGGGTTCTCAATAATTGGCCGCCGGGCGCTCCCCGCGGCCACTCGTACAGGCGGACCTGATGCCTCAACCCAGCATCGCCGGCAATCCCGCGCTCAAGGAGATCTTCACCCAGCTTCGCAGCCGCATGGAGAAGGCGGTCGAGGACTTCCGCAAGGAGCTGGCAGCCATCCGCACCGGCCGCGCCTCGGTGCATATGCTCGATTCCGTAACTGTCGACTATTACGGAACCGCCATGCCGCTGAACCAGATCGCGCAGGTGCACGCGCCCGAGGCCCAGCTCATCACCGTGCAGCCGTTTGATCCCAGCTCGCTGGGCGCCATCGAGAAGGCCATCCGCTCCGCCGACCTCGGCCTCAATCCCATGAACGACGGCAAGCTCATCCGCGTGCCCGTGCCGCCGCTGACCGAGGAGCGCCGCCGCGACCTGGTCAAGCGCCTGCACAAAGTGCTGGAAGACCATCGCACCGCCGTGCGCAACATCCGCCGCGACGGCAACGATCTCATCAAGAAGGCGCTCAAGGACAAGAAAATCACCGAGGACGACGATCGCCGCTCCCACGACGAAATCCAAAAGCTCACCGACGACGAGATCAAGAAGATGGAAGACATGGGCAAGGGCAAGGAGAAGGAGATTCTCGAGATAAAGTGACCGCGCCTCTGTCCTTCCGTAGACAGGTGAAGGGGCACGACTTCAGTCGTTGCCACCAGGTGCCGCGAGTATGTCGGCCTTTAGGCCCTGAGGTGTCTGCCTCAGCGGCTGAAGCCGGAGCCTTTGGTGGCCTTTTCGGCACGGCTGAAGCCGTGCCCCTTCACAAGTACAGCAACTGCGTAACTGATTTAGAGATGTCCATCGGCTGCCTCACTCCTCAAGCTTCTTTCTCTTCGCTCGAGGCCGCTTCGTCTTCCTGATCGCTGGCATTCTTCTCCGCGATTTGCAACTGCAGAGACTTGTTGAGGTACGGATAGTCCAATTCCGCGGGAGCATCGAGGACCACCTGCCGCCGTGGCGGTTCGGTCTGCACGCGGGGCAGGTTGCCGGCCGCGATCTGCATGCCGTAGAGCGCGAGGGCGGCCTGCTTGGTGTCGAGGCGCCCCGTCAGCATCCCGTGGATGATCTGCCGCACTCCTGCCTGGATGGCATTGCCATCCTCCAGAATGGGCACGAGCTCGATCCGCGGCACCCGGCTCATGAAGTGGAAATAGCACAGGCGGCGAGTGCGCAGCGCGGGCGAGCCGCAGCGCACTCCGTTGACTTTCACGTGTTCGCATTGGGCTGGTTTTTTCATAGTGTTAGCTAAACCGTTACCCCCTCCCCCGGGGGTGCTCCTCAGTAGAATCACAGACTTGCGGCATATCCCTCCCCGGGGACCATGAAATCAAAGGGGTTAGAGGGAAAATCTTGAGCCCGTAGGAGTTAGGTGATCCAGACTTTTGGTCCTGGTTTCTCGCGACGCTGTTCTCCGCCTTTCTTTCCGTTACGTCTGTGGCAAGAGCGCGCGTGATCTGCTTGCTCGGCGGCGAAGTTCTTCAGGTTGGCGACGGCGATCTGCAGGGCGTGGAGCATGAGGCGGCAGGCCTTATAGTCCGGCGCCGGGCCTCGCAGAACCCGCATCACCTGCCAGAGGGCAAGCTGCAGGAGAGTGGCCTCGCCCTTGGGGGCCATCATGCGATCCAATTCTTCAATCTCGGCAACGACGTGGTGAAACTGGCATAAACGCTTTCCGCGCCGCGCGGGCGAGCCGCAGCGCGTGCCGCCGGCCCGGACGTGCTGGCAGAGCGGCGCTTGGTTGGCGGAAGCAATGGGTTCGGAATCCTGACGGTGTGGCGACATTTTTTCTCCCGTGGTCGAATCAGCGGTTTGCGAAGCCCGGTCCCATGAGATCGCATGATCTGCAGGACTTTGCGGCAAAATCCGATGGAGACAGGACTTAGCAGTTTGAGAATGCATTGCCATCAAGCATAGCATTCAAATGGAATGGCGTGTCAAGTAATCAGTAAATGATCTTTGGTTACCTATAGCTATTTGTTAACTGCGGAATTGGCGGGTGGCCCTGATCAGCGCAAGCTAGACCGAAGTTCGGGCCGAATCGATGGTTGGTGCAACTACCGTAAGGTGATTCGCAACGTGGAATCTGCCAGAACGTCTTCCGTCCTCAACCCTCTGGCAACCTCATCGGTGCTCGCGCACCGAACCGGATACGTGTGCTCTTGACAACGCCTTCGCTCTTATCGAGGGGCACCCGGCCGCGCCGTGGCATCTAGGCGGACAGTGGACACGTGTGCGAGTGATTGACATCTGGGGCATAATGCGATTTGTGAAGATTGAGAGAAGGGGGATTAGGCGGTGTCTGAACGCCCACTGGTTTTCATCTCCTGCGGACAGTATCACGACAGCGAGAAGGCGCTTGGCAAAGAGATCGCACAACTGGCGAATGAGATGGGGCTGGAGGGGTACTTCGCTGAAAACCAGAATAGCGTCGCCGCCCTTGCCAGTAACATTTTCGCAAAGTTAAACGAGGCTGCCGCGTTCGTTGTCGTAATACACCCACGGGGAACGGTTCAAGGTCTTGGAGGGGATATCGCACATTCGCGCTTCGGTATGGATCGAGCAGGAAATCGCAATCGCATCATTCCTCCAAGCAGTCAGCGGGCACAGACTGGAAGTTCAAGCATTTATTCACAAAGACCTTAATGGAATGCGGGAGGGTGTAAGGGAGCAGGTACAACTCAATCCGACCGTGTTCGAGGATGAAGCAGAGGTGTTAAAGAGATTGCGTGAGGTCTTCCCAGCCTGGCGAACTCTCCGCAACAACCACGGAAGAGTCGAACTGACCCCGCACATTGAATTTCAGAATGTGCGCGATATCGTGAACATTCGTGAGGTAATGGTTCGCATCGTCTTAGAAAACACAGGTACGGAAACCGTCCATGACTTCCGAGTCGATGTCGATACACCTCCTGGATCACGTAGGCCGGGTGTGCAATATGCGCATGAATCGCACAGTAGAACGGTAGATTTTGTCAGCGAGTAACTCATGAGCTGCACAGAATCTCCAACTTCTATCCGGGAGACAAAAAACCAGTCCTTATCTACCCAATGTTGATTGATACTAATGTGCTGGACGGACAACCAGGCAATTACGAGCGTGCTCTGATCACTGTGACCGTGAACAGTAGTGGATATGAAGGCGCAAACTGGGACAAGACCTCTTTGCGATGTGAGCCTATCTTTGATGGGAAGTGCTTGGTATTGAAGGCAGCGAGGAATTGGCGGGCTGCCCCTGGTCAGCGCAAGCTAGACCGACTCTCTTGATTGGGCGCTCTCGCATCCCGCAGCGGCGGGATGTCCGCATAGAAGAATCATGGTCGAAGTCGGGCCGAATCGCGATGGTTGGTGCGGCTACGGCAAGGTGATTCGCAACGTGGAATCTGCCAGACGTCTTCCGTCCTCAACCTTCTGGCAATCCCATCGGTGCTCGCGCACCGAACCGGGTACGTGTGCTCTTGACAACGCTTTCGGCCTTATCGAGGGGCACCCGCCAATAATCTCAGCGCGTGGGCCCGCCCAGTCTGCGCCGTGGCCTTTTCCCGGAAGTGTGCATTTCCAACTTCGGCAGGAAGTCGTGTGCTGCCTCTTCGGGCGTTGGCCAAATCACGCGTACAGTCTTGCCACACACGTTGCACGTGTGAAAGCGGGCACCGTCGGGGACGCCGGATATGCCTATACCACCACCGGGGCACATGGGCTAATGGTGGATCACAAGCTGCCCAGAAGTTGATACTTGTCAGCGGTGCGAACCAACAGCACTTTAGCAATCGCGGCCAATGCCAGCCCAGCAGCATAAGTCGACACACTCGGGTTACCCGTATTTTTCTTCAGTAAATCGTCGGCTTCGCTAATTTGCTTCGCGGCATGCCTAAGTTGGATGAGAATTTTGTCTTCTGGCATGCGCGTAGTTTAGCACCAACTATGCTGCGCTTTTCCAAGTCGCCCCACCTGAGCCTCTTTTGTCCGGGTGGCGTGGATAACTGCCCGCCCTAGCAAGAGAAGCCAGGACCGGGCACCTCAGGTATGTGACGGTGCATAGTTCTAGACCAGACCACCGGCCTAGTTATAGCCCTGTACCGGATTTGACATGATGTTCCTCTGGTGCCTTGCCGGGCTCGTCCCTGCCCTTCGGCCAAACTCGCACCAGCATCAGTTCGAGCGGGCCGGTCGGCGTGGAAATGGAGCCTCGGAGTACTGAGTCGTCCTCAAGAGTCACAGTTGTGTTGCCTGGTTTTTTGTCGTCCAGAAAGTACGCACAAATGAAAATGCTGCGGGACGCAGTTGTCTGAATCTCGGCCTTGATCTCGCCAGGCTGCCAGATTGGGGACTCTGACTCTAGAACAACCGCAACGTATTCTGCAGTGCTTCCCTCCGGCGCTTTCACAATGCCAAGCTTGAATTTATTTTCAGAATCGCTCCAAATGCCTTCGAGCGGAATCCGAGGCTCAGAGGCTCTTATCTGGGCTTCGGTGATCGGTAACTTCGGCCTAGCGGGGTACAGTCGTTGCATGCGTTCGTTGAAAGTGGCTTCGCTGTAGCCCGTATAACCCAATTGGGAATAGAGCTTACCGACGGCGATGCGAACAGTGCGCCCCACACTCCACCACGCAATGCCCTCGGTCGCTCCTTCAGCGATCAGCGCGCCAGCGATAACATCTTCCACGCGAATCGCAATATTTCCACCCATGCCGCTCGCCCATCTTTCCCAGCTTCCATTCATCACGCAACTTCTAAGCCTCTCTGAAGGCGTCAGGACAGTCGCCTCTTCAATGAGCGTGAATCCATTCGAGCGCGCTTGAGCTCGCAGCTGCTTTGCAATCCCGTACGGATCGGAGTCAAAATCTTTCACGATTAAGTACTTGCAGGCGTTGATTTCTTTTGGTGCTGTGGGTGCCATTTTCACATTGTGCTCCTTCGACGAAGGGCTTTTGCTCGCGGCCTTCTGTGCCCAAGTGGAGTTTCCAAAAGAGAGAAGCCCGACTAGCACGACACCGCGCAGCGCAATGTGCATACCACCCTCCTAAATTGTTCTTCCGGTACAGTCGCAGGTCGATGTAGCCCGACCGTACAGCTTGATCATCCGGGAGGCTCACCCGTAAACGCCACATATGAAGCACATCCGTCAGCCCTCAGTCTGAGGTCATTGGCCTGTTTATGCGTCAGGTCATTGCATGCTTCGACCGTACCCATTCATTAGCCGCATCACAAGTAGTTCCCAAAGTTCAGGGCGGTTGTAAAAGCTGCCTGTAGATTCTGTGGCCGGGTGCCGGCGGGTGGCACAGGTAAACCGTGGGTGCCCCACACGAGCGTTCTTTGCTCGTGTGGGATTCTCATTCGCCGCGCGGTGGGTTGACACCTTGCCCACACAAGCTGTGCTGGTGTGGGGCACCCGCAAATTTCCTCACCCTCAGTGTGGCGTTACGCGATCTGCTGAACCCATTGCCTCCGCCAGGCTGGCGCTTCGAAGGGATCCGCGAAATACTGTGTTTCGTGGACGACCTTGCCGTTGCGGAACTCCATAATACTCACCGTGTATGCCGGTCGCCCCTGGTACGTGATGGTATATTCCGTGATCCACAGATCACCGTTTCCGAGAATCCGCTTGACCTCGAAGCCGGACGGCTTGCCGGGATGATGACTCCGCAAGGCCTGCAAATTGCTCCGCCCGAGGATTCGCTCGCCGGACTGGGGATAGTCACAAATGGCGTCGTCCTCGTAAATATCGTGTTCCGCGTTGGCGTCGCCGACTGCCGACGCGTGCCAGTGCGCATTCAGGGCTGCACGTATTTGTTCGTCTTCCATGGGCGGCTCCAGTTGTTGTTTGTGAGCGAATATTCTCAAGCCGCCCTGGCAGCTCTTATCTCTTGGGTGCGGACGATCGCTCTGTCTATCCGCTCGAGAGAATCGGGTTGGAACCAGTCGGGGTGTGCTATTACCTGTTCTCGCGACCGGTTCAGATTTTCCAGCACGTAATCCAGAGGATTCATAGACACCGTCCGATGAATAATTTAGCGTTGAGCAACAACATAGGCAAAACTCTTAGAGGTGACAGTGACCAGAATCACGCTGAACCGTGACGCGGTCCGAATCCATGCACCCGGACAATCGCCCAAGGGCGTCTAATCTGCTCATCGCTATCGCCCAAAGCGCAATCCGCCGTTTCGCAGCCCACATCTGCCAAATACGGGCAGATGTGGGGCACCCTCGCACCCTCGCGGACGAGTATCCGGTTCGCTTCGACCAGACGGCGTAGTTACTTGGAGGCGACGGTTACGTCTTCGGCGCGGATGCGGGTGGCGCGCTTGATCTCGCGGCTCAGGTCAGGATGGTCGCTGGCTTTCTTCTCGCCGGCGAGGGCGGAGCTGGCGGCCAGGGTGAAGCGCAGCGCGTCTGCGGGAGTGTCGAAGTAAAGAATTACCTGCGTCGTTGCCATGGGAATGCCTCTGACCTGTGGAAAAGATATAGCCGCGTCGTCTCTGGCTTCGGAGTCCACAACTAGATTCGTGACTGTGCGGGTTCGGCCGGGAATAGCCGTTTTTGCGCGCTCCGCGTCCTGCGACCGGTTTTGACGCTCACGATATAATCGGGTGCGAAGATGAAGAAAATCGTCCATGCCGCCTGCCCGCACGATTGCCCGGACGCCTGCGGTGTCCTCATCACGGTCGAGGATGGCCGCGCAACCAAGATTCAAGGCGATCCCGCCCATCCGGTGACGCGCGGTTTCCTGTGCGCCAAAGTCGCCAAGTATCTCGAACGGGTGTACTCGCCCGATCGCGTGCTTTATCCGGCGCGCCGCGTGGGCGCAAAAGGTCCGGGCGCGCGCTGGGAGCGAATCTCCTGGGATGCGGCGCTCGATGAAATCTGCGAGCGCTTCCGCAAGATCAGCCGCGAGTTCGGGAGCGAGGCCATCCTGCCTTACTCCTACGGCGGCACGCTGGGAGTGCTGAACGGCTCCGGCATGGACCGCGCGTTCTTCCACCGGATGGGCGCGTCGCAGCTCGCCCGCAACATCTGCTCGCATACCGGAGAAGTCGGCCTGATCTCGGTGCTGGGGCGCAAGCTGGGCACGGAGCCGGAGCAGTTCGCCAAGTCGCGTTACATCATCGCCTGGGCGGCGAACATCCACGGCAACAACGTTCACCTGTGGCCGTTCATCGAGGAAGCGCGCCGCCAGGGCGCCAAGCTGGTGGTGATCGATCCTTACAAGACGCGCACCGCCCGCTGCGCCGACTGGCATCTCCCCATCCGCCCCGGCACCGACGTGGCGCTGGCGCTGGGAATGATGCACGTCATCATCCGCGAGAATCTCTACGATGCCGACTACGTCGCGCGCTACACGCTCGGCTTCGACCAGCTCAAAGAGAGAGCCGCCGCTTTCCCGCCGGAGCGCGTGGCCGCGATCACCGGCATTTCTGCCGACGATGTGGCGAGGCTGGCGCGCGAGTACGCCACCACACGCCCGGCGGCCATCCGCATGAACTACGGTGTGCAGCGTTCGGAAAATGGCGGGATGGCGGTGCGCGCTATCGCCATGCTGCCCTGTCTGGTCGGTTCCTGGAAAGAGGTCGGCGGAGGATTGCAGCTCTCGACCAGCGGCGCTTATCCGCTGCGGCGCGAGCGCCTGGAGCGTCCGGACCTGATGCAGACCGCGCTAGGCCGGCCGGCCCGCACCATCAACATGGTTGAGATCGGGCAGGCACTCACCGCTCTCA
The DNA here is from genome assembly GCA_963733935.1 of uncultured Acidobacteriota bacterium. Classification (GTDB taxonomy): domain Bacteria; phylum Acidobacteriota; class Terriglobia; order Terriglobales; family Acidobacteriaceae; genus JAHFUA01. The sequence goes on along the minus strand of CAVTEQ010000014.1, from coordinate 873,321 downwards.
GCGATCCGCCGGTCAAGGCTGTCTTTGTTTACAACTCGAATCCGGTCGCCATAGCGCCCGACCAGCAGCGCGTGGTGCGCGGCTTCGCGCGGGAGGATCTGTTCACGGTTGTCCACGAGCAGTTTCTCACCGACACCACCGATTACGCCGATCTGCTCCTGCCGGCCACCACTTTCTTCGAGCACAAAGAACTGCAGACGGCCTACGGACACTACTACCTTCAGGTCTCGCAGGCGGCCCTCGATCCGCTGGGCGAGTGCCGCTCCAATTTCCAGCTCTTCACCGACCTGGCCGCGCGGATGGGATTCACCGAGGATTGCTTCCGGGCGACGGTGGATGAAGCCATCGACTCGGTGCTCGATCCCGCGCATCACTTGGCTGGCGGGCATTGACCGGCAACGGCTGGAGCGTGACGGCCACGTCCGTCTGAACTTTGGCCACGGAGGCACAGAGGCACAGAGCAACGATGGGACAGGTGCTCCCTTCCTGCCCTTCGCTCAGGGCGGCTTCCCCACTCCTTCCGGCAAGGCGGAGTTCTACACCGAGTCCCTGATCGCCCAGGGACTCGATCCGGTCCTGGCCTACGTTCCGCCGACCGAATCCAGGACCACGCCCCAGGCTCGTACTTATCCGCTGGAGCTGCTGGCCCGCAAGGCCGACAACTTCCTCAATACCAGCTTCACCAATCAGCCCAGCCTGCAGCAGATGGAAGATCGCCACGTGCTGGAGATGACCACGGCCGATGCCCAAGCCCGCGGCATCCGCGACGGAGACCGGGTGCGGGTCTTCAATTCGCGCGGGGAAATCGAGCTGACCGCCCGGGTCAACGGCTCGGTGGCGCTCGGGGTGGTAGCCGCTCAGCTCGACTGGGCCAAGCTTTCGCCCCAGGGCTGGAACATCAACGTCCTCACCTCGGACCGGCTCAACGACATGGGCGCCGGCGCGACTTTCTACTCGGTACTGGTGGAAGTTGAGGCGTTTAGCGGGCGTGAGCGAAGCGGGAGCCCGCTGCCGAAATCCCGAGCGTAGCGAGGGATCTGATCCTGAGGCGTTTAGCGGGCGTGAGCGAAGCGGGAGCCCGCTGCCGAAATCCCGAGCGTAGCGAGGGATCTGATCCTGAGGCGTCTAGCGGGCGTGAGCGCCCCTGAGCGCAGCGGACCGTAACTCAATTTCATATCCACCGCTCAGCTACCGTATAATTCCTCTTTTTCCCGGACTCCCAGACTGAGGTCGAATATTTCTGCGTTCCTTCAGGTGCCCTCATCCGTCCGAGCCGACCATAGACCCTGGGTCGCCCGGCTTGTCCCGCTGCTGCTGGCGATCCTGTTGCTAGGTTCGGCAGCGCGGCTCGGGGCGCAACAGGAACTGATCCAGGAAGTGCGGATCTTCGGCAACCGCCGCATTCCCGCGGAAACCGTCCGCAACAAGATTTTCACTCATGCCGGGGACGTTTACGACCAGGCCGCCCTGGAGCGCGACTTCAACTCCCTGTGGAACGCCGGCTTCTTTGAGGACATCCGCTTCGAGCGCGAGCAAGGGCCCAAGGGCTGGATCATCAACATCTACGTCAAGGAAAAGCCCACCATCCGCGAGATCAACTATCTGGGCCTGAACTCGGTGAGCACCAGCGACGTGCTCGACCGCTTCAAGGAACGCAAGGTGGGCCTGACGGTGGAAAATCAGTACGACCCGACCAAGATCAAGAAAGCGGAGGTCACGCTGAAGGAGTTGCTGGCGGAACACGGCCGCCAGTTCGCCACCATTCGCACCGAGGTAAGGCAGATCCCGCCGGCGGCGGTGGGGGTAACGTTCGTCGTTAAGGAAGGTCCCAAGGTCAAGGTAGGCAGGATCAAGTTCGAAGGCAACAAGAACGTCAACAGCCGCTACCTGGTGGCGGCCATGAAGAACCTGAAGCCGATCGGGATCCCGCACTCGATCTTTCTGGAACATATCTTTTCGCGAACCTATGACGCCACCAAGCTGAGCGAAGATGCCGAGCGCGTCCGCGACGCCCTGCAGCAGAAGGGCTACTTCAAGGCAATTGTGCAGGACCCCAAGACCAGCATCCGCGACAGCAAGGGCTTTCACTTGCCGTTTATCATGAAGGGCGGCGGCAAGGAAGTGGACATCACCATGCCCATCGAGGAAGGCGACCGCTACCGCCTGAAAGAAGTGAAATTCAGTGGAAACAAGGCTGTTACCCAAACCGAGATTCTGCGGCGGGCTATCCCCATGAAGGATGGGGATGTTTTCAACGTGGAACTGATGCGTAAAGGCATCAAGAACCTGCGCGACCTGTACGGCCACCTCGGCTACATCAATTTCACTCCGGTCCCCGACACCGAAATTGACGAAGAACACAAAATGGTCATCGTGAAGTTCGACCTCGACGAAGGCAAGCAGTTCTCGGTGCGGCGGATTGAGTTCCAGGGCAATACCACCACCCGCGATAAGGTCATCCGCCGGGAGCTGGCGCTGGAGGAAGGCCGCGTCTACGACAGCAAGCTGTGGGAATTCAGCCTGCTGCGGCTGAATCAACTGGGGTACTTCGAACCGCTGAAGCCCGAACAGGATACCAAAGTCGACCAGAACAATCAGGACGCCACGGTCGATCTCCTGCTCAAGGTCAAGGAAAAGGGAAAGAACTCGATCGGTCTCACCGGCGGCGTCAGCGGACTGGCGGGGTCATTCATCGGCATCAACTACTCGACCAACAACTTTTTGGGCTTGGGGGAAACGCTTTCGATCTCCGCCAACCTCGGCAACCTGGAGCGCAACCTGACATTCGGCTTCACCCAACCCTATACGTTTGATCGACCGCTGCAGTTGGGCTTCACGGTATATACCCGTCGGTTCAACTACAACCAGGCACGCCAGGCCAACATCCTGGCCGGGCAGGCGCTCAACCTGCCGCAAAGTGTGTTGAACACCTTGCAGAACTTCACCCAGTCGAGCACCGGCTTCACCACCTCGGCCAGCTATCCGCTGCGGCATTCCCTGAAGCGTGTGGGCATTACCTACGGCTATGACCGCTCCTCGCTCACCGTCTTCAGCCAAGCATCGCAGGAATATTTCCAGGCCTTGGCGTTCCGTGGCCTCTCCGGACCCACTGCCTTGCAAGGCATCGTCACCAGCAAGGTGGTTCCCAGCTTGACCTATAGCACCATCAACAGTCCCATCCGGCCAACCGGAGGGTCGAGCTATTTCCTGGGCGCTGAGCTCTCCGGACTCGGAGGCAACGTCAAGTCGGTGAAGCCGATCATGGAATACAAGCGGTTCACCCAGATGAAGGGGCTGCATCCCAGCCGGGAAGGCCACCAAGTGCTGGGGTTCCGGGTCCAGGGCTCATTCATCACCGGTTTTGGCGGGCTGGTGGCGCCGCCCTTCGAACGCTTTTATATGGGCGGCGACCAGGATCTGCGCGGTTTCGACATCCGCTCGGTCTCCCCGGTAGCTTTCATCGCGACCACTGGCCTGGTGACTCTCACCAATCCGGATGGCACGCTGGTGCCGCCGAATCCCGCCAATCCGCGCCAGGGGTCGCTCCCGAGCTGCACGAACTGGTGCGTTCCCATCCCTATCCAAAGCATCGTATTCCCGGGAGGCGACACCAGCTTCGTTTCCAACCTGGAATACCGCATCCCGCTGATCGGGCCGGTCAACCTGGCGCCCTTCGTGGATTTCGGCATGAACTTCTCGGCGCGGAGCTCGCAACTGCGCATTTCGGATGTCTCTCTGAATCAACTGAATAACACCACCTTCGGCTGCGCTCTGCTGGACCCCACTCTAACCTGCATCCCCACCGCGCTGCCGCCGGGAACCATCTTCAAACAGCAGTTGCAGATGGTTCCTGGTACGAACTACGTTCCGCGCATGTCCACGGGGCTTGAGGTGCAGGTGATGATGCCGGTTATCAATGCCCCCTTCCGGGTCTACTGGGCTTACAACCCCCTCATCCTCGACACCACCACCTCGACCTGCAACCTGGGGTCGAGTACCTCCTGCCTGGTTACGCGTAGCATGTTCCCGCCCGGAGCCGCGGGGGACTTCACGTATCAGCAAACGCTGAAAGGCGACTTCCCCAACTACCTGCTGAAGGAACCGCGCAAGACCTTCCGCTTCACCGTAAGCACCACGTTTTAAAAGGAAAGGCGATCCGATTGAACTGAGCGGCATTCCGCTCGCCGCTTGGCGCCTTGCTCACTCGCTAAGCGCCTCAAGTTGACGCTGGCGCGGATCGAACCCTATAATGCTGGAATCCGCTCCCGCGAAAAAAGACGCCTTTCGGCGAGCGTGTTCTTGACCGGGGCTGGTCTGCCCGGAGAACGCGGTGTTCTGATCACATTTGCGAGGAATCTCGCGGGTATTCTCCCAAGGAGTTCGTGATATCCCATGAAACGTAAGTTTGCACCCATAGTTTTGTTGTTCGCAGTGATCTTGTCCGTGGCTTCGCTGGCGCAAACCGGCACGGCGGCGGCGGCTCCGGCCGCGGCTACCCCGGCCGCTGCTCCCGCGGCTACGCCCGCTGCCGCTCCCGCGGCCACTCCGCCGGGCACAGGTCTCAATAAGGTCGGCATCATCAACATTCAGGGAGCCATCGTGGCCTCCAATGAGGGCCGGCGCGACCTGGAAGCGCTGGACAAGAAGTTCGATCCCAAGCGCACTGAACTGCAGAACCTCAACAAGGAAATCGAAGACCTGAAGAAGCAGATCGATAGCCAGGGCCCGAAAATGAACGACGATGCGCGCACCAGCCTGGTCCGCAGCCTGGAAACCAAACAGAAGGCCATGCAGCGCGAGTCCGAGGACGCCCAGAACGAGTATCAGCAGCAACAGACTGAGGTCGCGCAACGCATCCTGCAAAAGATGGCGCCGCTCATCGACAAGTTCGCCAAGGACAACCAGTTCTCGATGCTGATCGACGTCTCGCAGCCCTGGCCGCAGGGGCAAGTGCTGTGGTTTGGCGCCAACGCCGACGTCACTAAGGCGGTGGTGGACCTCTACAACGCTCAGTCGGGAGTAGCGGCTCCTCCGGCCAGTTCCAGCACCAGCCGGCCGAGCAGCGGAACCACGATTCCCAGGCCCGCGACCGCTCCCGCTCGCAAGCCGGCAATCACCACTCCTCCGCCCGCGACCCCTGCCAAGCCGCAGTAGTCTGCGTTCCCGAATGAAGCGGAGGGCCGCCCATGGATTGGGCGGCTTTTCTGCTTAATCCTGATTTTCCTGCGTTTTGTGGAAAATCATGTGGAATTAAATCCCGCCAGCCCGCCAGCAGCCCTTTCTGGTGCGCTTTCCAGCACTTTGCATAGTTCTCGCGGCAGAGATAAGCACGCGCAGGTCAAGAATTTACAGCGCACAGTCGGGTGTGCAACCGGGCCTTCAGGCTGGCCCGCCGCTAAACCCTTCCCCGGATGACTTTTGCACATCCGCCGACTGCGGAGTACCCGAATTTACTGGAAAATTAGGGTAGCGCGGCCGGCCCGCGCAAGGTCTGTTCAGGCTAGGATTCGCCCACCTTCAGCACCGCCAGGAAGGCTTCCTGGGGGATGTCGACCCGCCCGATACGCTTCATGCGCCGCTTGCCCTCCTTCTGCTTCTCCAGCAGCTTGCGCTTGCGGGTGATGTCGCCGCCGTAACACTTGGCGAGCACGTTCTTGCGCATGGCGGGCACGCTCTCGCGGGCGATCACCTTGCCGCCGATCGCCGCCTGGATAGCCACCTCGAACATCTGACGCGGGATCAACTCTTTCATCTTCGCAGCCAGCGCCCGGCCGCGCTCGTAGGCTGCCTCTTTGTGCACGATGAGCGAAAGCGCATCCACGGGATCGCCGGCGACGAGGATATCGAGCTTCACCATCGGCGACTCCCACCAGCCCGCCAGGTGATAGTCGAGCGAAGCGTATCCGCGCGATACCGACTTCAGCCGGTCGTAGAAATCGAGCACGATCTCGTTCAGCGGCAGCTCATAAGTCAGCATCACGCGTGATGCGGTCACGTACTCGAATGCCTTCTGCTTGCCGCGCTTCTCTTCCACCAGCTTCAGAATGCCGCCCACGTATTCTTCGTTGGTCAGGATAGTGGCCACGATCACCGGTTCATTGATCTTCGCGATCTCGGATGGCGGCAGCCATTTCGACGGGTTGTCGATTTCAACCACCTCGCCGTCGGTGCGGGTAATACGGTAGCGGACGCCGGGCGCGGTGGTGATCAGGTTGAGGTTGAACTCGCGCTCCAGCCGCTCCTGGATGATCTCCATGTGCAGCAGGCCGAGGAAGCCGCAGCGAAAGCCGAAGCCCAGCGCGACGGAGCTCTCCGGCTCAAAGAAAAACGAAGAGTCGTTCAGGCGGAGCTTTTCCAGGGCCTCGCGCAGTTGTGTGTGCTCGTGCGCCTCCACGGTATAAAGGCCCGCGAACACCATCGGCTTCACTTCTTCGAAGCCAGGCAGCGGCTCGATGGCGGGGCGGTCGTCGTCGGTGATGGTGTCGCCGATCTTGGTATCGGCGACGTTCTTGATGTTGGCGCTCAGGAACCCGACCTCGCCCGCGCTCAGGCTGTCCACGGCTACCGGCTTGGGGGTGAGCACGCCCAGCGTCTCGACCTCGAAAACTTTGCCATTCCACCACAGGCGGATTTTCTGCCCGCGACGTATCGTCCCCTGAAACACGCGCGCTAACACGATCACCCCGCGGTAGGGATCGAACCAGGAATCGAAGAGCAGAGCCTGCAGATGTGCTTCCGGGTATCCCTTCGGCGGCGGGACCTTGGCGATGATCCGCTCCAGCACCTCGGGAACGCCCTGGCCGGTCTTGGCGCTGATCTGCAGCGCGTCCGAGGCATCGAGGCCGATGGCGCTTTCGATCATCTCCTTGGTGCGCTCCACGTCGGCGCTGGCCAGGTCGACCTTGTTGATGACGGGGATGGTTTCGAGGCCGTGATTGATCGCCAGATATGCGTTGGCCAGCGTCTGCGCTTCCACGCCCTGGGAAGCATCGACCAGCAGGATCGCGCCTTCACAGGATGCGAGCGAGCGAGAGACTTCGTAGGAAAAATCCACGTGGCCGGGCGTGTCGATAAGGTTGAGCTGGTATTCCTGGCCGTCGCGGGCGATGTATTTCATGCGCACCGCGTGCGCCTTGATGGTGATGCCGCGCTCGCGCTCCAGATCCATGGCGTCAAGCACTTGCTCCTGCATCTCGCGCGCGGAGAGCGATCCCGTGAGCTCGAGCAGACGGTCGGCCAGCGTGCTCTTGCCGTGGTCGATGTGGGCAATGATGGCGAAATTGCGGATGTGCGCGCGATCCATCGTGATGGGCGAATGCTCAGTCGATTCTAGCAGGCTAACCCAGATGTGGTTGTGTGGGGCGGGCGCCTTCGCCCGCCAAGCTTGTAGCGCCGGCGTCTCGCTGGCTGTCGCGCAAGCCGAGTCGCCCGTTACGCGTTCTGGCCAGCAGCGATAGCCACGCTCGACTGGTGTTTCTCGCGCTGCACCAGGTGCAGGAAGTACATCAGGAAGACAACGGTCGGAAGCTCGAAGGCGACATCGTTCACCAGATCGACGGCCGTAGCCGCCAGCCAGTGATCGGCAAACGCGAACGAGACAGAAGCCGCGAAGAGCAGCAACAGCCAGACCAGCACGACAACAAGGCCGACACCAAAGATGGTCCAGCGGTGTCCCGCTGAGAGCTGCTTGCTGCGGCTAAGCGCATCAGATTTCGAACGGTCCTCGACCGCGACGGCATGTGTGACAAAAACGTACCATGTCAGGAATACAATGCCGGGCACGATCAAAAGGACGAGACCGAGACCGACGATAAGACCGGCTCTGAATGTCGCTCCGATCGTTGCACCCCACTTGGGGCGAGACCATCGTAAGCACTCGCGGACCGAAGGCCGAGAACCTGTTCGCGTGGTTTCCACGATACCGAAAATGATTGCCGGCACGACCAACGTGCCGAATACCTCCTGAAGCAGTCCTTCGATACGCCAAGTCACCGCGGAGTTCTGCACGCCGAGCTTGTAATAGAGGTAGTTTTTCACTAGCTCAACGGGCAACCAGACAGCGACCACGGTGCGAAAAATCAGCCCAAAATGACGAAAGTAAGTGGCGAGACCATACCTGAGCACACTGCCGATGCCAGGCATGTCCGGGACAGGCAGATTGGTGGGCAGGGTCAATTCTGATGCGGGAACCTCATCGTTCTTTGACTCGAATTCGTGGGCGCAGAATTGGCAGAACTTGGGTTCGCCGGGATTGTCCCTACCGCAGTTCGGGCATCGCACAACAAAGATTCCTCGGCAGGCGATGGTAGCAAATGCTGCACACATGCGCTACTCTGCCCCCGGCACACACCGGAGGGTAATCCGTTGCGCAGACTCATCGCTGCTCTCGTCCTGCTCATGCCCGCCATCGCGCTTGCCCAGCTCTCCCCCGAGGTCAGAGCCTTCGTCACCGTGGACGCTCCCACCGTCGTGCTCGCTCGTGTCAAAGTCATTGACGGCACCGGCGCTCCGCCGAAAGATGCCCAGACGATCGTCATCGCGAACGGCCGCATCCAGTCCGTCGGCGATGCAGCGAAGGCAGCAGTTCCCGGCGATGCCAAGGTCCTCGACCTGCACGGCTACACCGTCATTCCTGGCTTGGTCGGCATGCACGATCACCTGGTCTATCCCGCAGGCAGCGGGTTCTACGCCGAGATGGGCTACAGCTTCCCGCGGCTTTACCTGGCTGGCGGGGTAACCACGATTCGCACTACCGGCGCGCTCGAGCCTTACACCGACATCGAGCTCAAGAAGCAGATCGACGGCGGGAAGTCACCCGGGCCGAAGATCCGCATCACCGGACCGTATCTCGAGGGCGAGGGTTCGTTTGCGGTGCAGATGCACGCCCTCACCGGTCCCGAGGACGCGCGCAAAACCGTCGCATTCTGGGCCGATCAGGGCGCCACTTCGTACAAGGCATACATGTTCATCACCCGCGCTGAACTGAGCGCTGCCATTGAGGAAGCCCACAAGCGCGGCCTGAAAGTGACCGGCCACCTGTGTTCGGTGACCTTCCGCGAGGCCGCAGCTTTGGGCATCGACGATCTCGAACACGGGCTGCTGGTGGATACCGATTTTGTCCCCGACAAGAAGCCCGATGCTTGCCCGTCCACAGGTCCCACACTCATGCAATTGGCGCAGAAGATCGAGATCAATGGTCCCGAGGTGCAGCAGACAATTCGCGAGCTGGTGGCACACCACGTCGCCGTGACGTCCACTCTGCCGGTCTTTGAAATGTTCCTGCCCGACCGTCCGTCACTTCAGCAACGCATGCTGGATGCGCTCTCGCCGGACGCCCGCGCCGCCTTCCTTACCAACAAAGTGCGCGTGGGTGATCCTGCTTTTCTGCGCCAGCGCTACGAGACCGCGGCTTCGCCCTGGCCTGCTCTGCTGAAGAAGGAAATGCAGTTCGAGCACGCCTTCGTCCAGGCCGGAGGGCTGCTGCTCGCGGGCGAAGATCCCACCGGGAATCGGCGGCGTCATTGCGGGGTATGGCGACCAGCGCGAAGTCGAACTGCTGGTCGAGGCAGGCTTCACGCCGGTGGAAGCCATCCGTATTGCCACTCTCAATGGCGCGCAGTTTCTGGGGGAGGCTGACCGCATCGGCAGCATCGCTCCCGGCAAGCAAGCCGACCTGGTTGTAATCCACGGCGACCCTTCGACCAATATCGCGGACATCGAAAAAGTCGAGACCGTGTTCAAGGACGGAATCGGCTACGACTCGGCCAAGCTGATCAATTCAGTGCGCGGAGTGGTGGGGCTGCGCTAGGTTCGGTACACGCGTACGCGATAGCCGTCTTGGTCCGAGGAGAGAACCGGTTTCCACGATTGCTCCGGTTCTGCGAGACGCCGGCTGTCCGGGAATTCAGCAATCACTAACACCCGCGGGTTCTCCGCCGGCACTCGCAGGACGATCGCGCCGTCAACCAGTTCGGCACGGCAGGTTCTTGGTCCGGGCATCACCTCGCGCCGCCGAATCCTAATTAGCTCGGTGTACCACTCCAGCATTTCTGGCGACTGGCGACCGGCGGCTGGCCACCGCAGCTTGGATCGCTCGAACGTTTGCGGATCCTGCGGATCGGGGACTTCGTCCCACTTGAAGTCCTTGAACTCGCGGCGGCGGCCTTCGCGGACAGCCTTCTGCAGCGCGGGATCACCGTAGTCAGTGAAGAATTGGAAGGGCGCGGTCTCGCCGTACTCCTGCCCCATGAACAGCAGGGGAGTGTGCGGCGCGAGAAGAAGAAGAGCCGCTGCCAGCTTCGATGCCCCGCGCGGAACCAGCGCATCCAGGCGCTCGCCCTGGGCGCGATTTCCCACCTGGTCGTGGTTCTGGATGCAGATCACGTGGGACGGAATCGGAACGCCTTCCGGCGGCGCGCCGCGCGGCCCACCCCAGAATTTGAAGTGCTCGCCCTGGTAGACGAAGCCTTGGTTCAGCGCGCGCACGATCTGCTCTTTACGGCCGAAATCCTGATAGTAGCCTTTATCTTCTTTCGTCAGGAAGGTGTGGACCGCGTGGTGAAAGTCGTCGCTCCAGGCGGCATCAAGGCCATCGCCGCCCTGCGCGGGCGACCGCACCAGCCGAGGATCGTTCTCATCGGTCTCGGCAATTACGCATACGCGCCGGCCGAGTTCACCAGCGAGACGCTGTACGTTCTGCTGAATCTCTTCCAGGATGTGCGGGCGCGAATCATCTTTAATAGTCTGCACGGCATCCAAGCGCAATCCATCGAGATGGTATTCGCAAATCCAGTAAAGCGCATTCTCGACTACGTAGCGTCGCACGCCATCGCTGCCGGCTTGGTCGTAGTTGACGGCCTCTCCCCACGGCGTCTGGTGACGATCGGTAAAGTAAGGACCGAAGAGGCGCAGGTAGTTGCCCTCATTGCCGAGGTGGTTGTAAACGACGTCAAGCATGACTCCAAGCCCGGCGCCGTGAGCGGCATCAACCAGACGCTTCAGCCCATCCGGGCCGCCATAGCTGGCTTGGACCGCGTAGGGCGATACTCCGTCGTAGCCCCAGTTGCGAATGCCCGGAAAGGCAGCCACGGGCATGATCTCGATGACGGTGATGCCGAGCTGCCTCAGATACTCCAGGCGCTCGATCACGCCATCGAACGCGCCTTGCGGTGTAAACGTCCCGACATGCAGCTCGTAGAGGATGTAGTCGGTGGGCTCGATGCCCCTCCAGTCAGCGTCAGACCACCGGTACGTATTAGGATCGACAATCCCGGTGGACCCATGCACGCCTTCTGGCAGCAGGCGCGAAACCGGGTCAGGCACGGGTTGGTGGTCATCCACGATATAGAAATAGCGGCCGCCGGCACGCGCCGAAGTGTTGAGCGTAAAGTCGCCATTGTCTTCGCGACGCATGGGGAAATCCCCGCGCCCAAGCAGGCGTAACTTGATCTGCTTCGCGCTGGGCGCCCAAACCCGGAACTCGGCGGCGCCGCCGTTCACATTGGCGCCGTATACCAGGCTGGAGGCAGGCGTGTGCATCCGGCTTTGGATGCGCGGAATGGATAGAATGAAGCTATGAAGCTGCAGTGAGGGCAGGGACTGATGGCAAAGCGAGTTAAGCTGAAACTCAAGCTCAGGGGCGGAGGCGCGAAGCCGGAAGCGAAAGCCGCAAAGCCCGCGACCACTGCCACAGAGGTCGCCCATCGAGGCAGCGCGAAACTTGCCCTGGCGTCCTCATCGCCCAGGCGGGCGGAGTTGCTGCGCAATGCGAGGATCTCGTTCACGGTCTTTCCGGCAGAGGCGCCGGAAGTGCGCCGTCACCAGGAATGGCCGGAAGATTTCGTCCGCCGCCTGGCTGGGGAAAAGGCAGCCGCGGTTTTCGCCAAGCATCCCGACAAGTACGTGCTGGGGGCGGACACGGTAGTGATCGTCGAGGGTCAGATGCTCGGCAAACCCAAGGATGCGCAAGATGCCGCGCGCATGCTGCATCTGCTTTCCGGGGGCTCCCACCTGGTGACCACCGGTGTATGCCTGCGCGGACCGGGCGTCGACGACACTCGCGCCGAAACCACCCGCGTCAGTTTCAGCCCGATTGGCGACGCCGAGATTGCCGAGTATGTTGCCACCGGTGAGCCCATGGACAAAGCCGGCGCCTATGGCATCCAGGGCATCGCCTCGCGCTGGGTCACGCACCTCGACGGCTGCTACTTCAATGTGATGGGATTACCGGTGCCGATGGTATACCGCATGTTGCGAGAGCATGGCGTGATGTAACTGAATGACAGACTGCGCGGAGGGTGCGGGGACGCAGAACTTCAGCCCCTGTGGAAATCAAGACCAGCAGAAGATCGGAAAGACCGCTAAGGCTTCTTCTCCGACTCGTTTTCGCCTTTGCTCACCGACGACTTGAAATTCCGGATTCCTTCGCCGAGCCCCTTGCCCAGATCCGCCAGCTTGCTCGGGCCGAAAATCAGCAGAGCAATCGCCAGGATCAGCAGGAGTTCGGGCAGACCGAGTTTCCCGATCATGTGGCCTCCATCCGAGGCCGGGTGGGAACGACCTCACACCATGATTGTAGGGCAGCGGGAGAGCCCAGTCAAAAGCGGCAGGGCGCATGAGACGTAGCGAAGTCTTGCGGACCGGTTGACATGTGCAACACATGTAACTATCATAATCACATGTCCAAGATGATCCAGATCCGAAATGTCCCCGACGCCATCCATCGCACGCTGAAAGCGCGGGCGGCAACGGCGGGCAGGTCGTTGTCGGATTACCTGCTGGCCGAGATTCGAGAAATTGCGGAGCGTCCGACTATGGAGGAGATGCGGGAACGGTTGCGGCGGTATGAGCCCGTAGTCTTGTCCACACCGGCAGCGCAGGCAGTGCGTGAAGAGCGCGACAGCCGGTGATGATCCTTGACGCTTCGGCGGCAATCGAGTGGTTGCTGCGGACCCAAAAGGGTGCGGTGATCGAAGCGCGGATGTTCGCAGAGGGGCAGAGACTTAGTGCTCCGCACCTGATCGACATCGAAGTGACTCAGGTGCTGCGGCGCTATGTGCGAGGGCGCGAAGTCACCGAGGTGCGAGCTCAGGAGGCACTTCGGACGCTTGTAGATCTCCATATCTTCCGCCATCGTCACACCTCTCTTCTTGATCGCGTCTGGGAATTGCGTCACCATCTCACGGCGTACGACGCCGTTTATGTTGCCTTGGCGGAGGCGCTGGACGCTCCCTTGCTTACCTGCGACGCGAAGCTTGCGGCAGCACCGGGCCACCACGCGATCGTCGAACTGGTCTAGGAAAAGTCAGCGAGGAATTGCCTCGATGAGCCGCGCCAGCAAAGCCGCCCGGCGGGGCATCTCGGCGATAACCACCGATTCGTGACGAGCGTGCGCGCCTTCGCCCACGGCTCCCAGGCCATCGAGCGTCGGGATTCCCAGGGCCGCGGTGAAGTTGCCGTCGGAGCCCCCGCCGGCCGCCGATTCTTCCAATTCCCATCCCAACTCGCGGGCCAGGTTCCGGGCCAGCTTGAACAGCTCCACAACCTTGGCCGTTCGCTCCAGCGGCGGACGGCCGATTCCACCCGAGATTTCGATTTTGCAACGCCTGTCGAACGGCCGGAGCGAGCGAAACTTCTTGTCAAGACCGGGGATGTCCTGCTGGCGGCTGACGCGCGCATCTACTTCGGCTATTGCCTCTCCCGCGATGACATTGCTGCGCGTGCCGCCGCGGATCACGCCAGGATTGACGGTGATGCCACGTTTGCGGTCGCCGAACTTCTCGATCGCCTGCAGCTGGCGCGCCAGTTCCAGCACCGCGCTGGCGCCTTTGTCCGGGTCGAGGCCGGAATGTGCCTCCCGACCCTCGATCCTCAGGTGGTATCCTCCCACGCCCTTGCGCGAGGTCTTTAAAGCCCCCTTCGGCCCTTGTGCCGGCTCGAGCACCAGCACAGCGGCGGATTTTTTCGCCAACCCTTCGGTGATCGGCCGCGAAGAGCGGCTGCCGATCTCTTCGTCTGTGACCAGCAGAACGCTAAGGGAGCGCGGCAGACTCCCCTGCCGCTCCCGCAGGGCGCGAATAGCATGGATCGCTTGCACGACGCCCGCCTTCATATCGAAGCTGCCGGGGCCAAAAGCTCTTCCTTTGGCCACACGGAAAGGCATTGAGCCCAGCGTTTCCACGTCCCAGACCGTATCCATGTGTCCGAGGATGAGGAGGGGCTTGCCCGCTCCAGGGAAGTCCACCTGCAGGTGATCGCCGGCGTGTTCTTGTTGGTGAAACTTAATTCGTCCGCCGAGCTTCTCGAATTGTGCGGCGAGGTGATGACCGAGGTGGTCGAGCGCCGCCTTGTTGTCGCTGGGCGATTCCAGCTCGACCAATTCACGGAGGCTCGCTACCATCTCCGACTTCTGCGTTGTCAGCCAGCTCAGTAGAGAAATCAAGCAGTTGTCCTTCAATGACTCTATGGCCCAATCACACTATAATGACGGTTTCCCATGGCGCCGACTGCACATCCTACCGTGGAAACTCCCGCTTCCGAGAGCGGAACTGGGCTGGACATCAATCAGATTCAGGCCATCCTTCCGCACCGTTACCCGTTTCTGCTCATCGACCGCGTGATCGAAGTCCGGCGCAAGCAACGCATTGTCGCTATCAAGAACGTCAGCGTCAATGAGCCATTTTTCGCCGGTCACTTTCCTGGCTATCCCATCGTACCGGGGGTGCTGATCGTCGAGGCCATCGCGCAGGCCGGCGGCGCGCTGCTGCTCACCGAGATAGGCGACCGCGACGGCAAGCTGATGTTCTTCACCGGCATCGAACGGGCACGGTTTCGCAAGCCGGTGGTACCGGGCGACCAGTTGCGAATCGAGGTGGAGGTGCTGGCGTGGCGCACCACCGCGGTGCGCATGTCCGGCAAGGCGTACGTCAGCGACAAACTTGCCTGCGAGGCCATTGTGACCTGCGTCCTGGTGGACCGCCCGGCGCCCGGAGCCGCCGCCAGCCGCAGCAAGGCCGGGGCCGAGTCCGCGTGACCATGGCGCCGGTGAAACAGGTTGAGGTCACTCCCACCCCTGTGATTCACCCCACCGCGATCGTCGACCCGACGGCGAAGATTCCGGCTTCCTGCCGCATCGGGCCCTACTGCACGGTCGCCGCCGGGGTCGAGCTGGGAGAAAACTGCGAGCTAGTTTCGCACGTCGTTTTGGGAGGGCCGACGCGGATCGGAAATCACAACCGCATCTTCCCGTTCGCCGCTGTTGGGATTGAGCCCCAGGACCTGAAGTACAAAGGCGAGCCGACGCGCCTGGAGATCGGCGACCACAACCTGATCCGCGAATACGTCACCATCAGCCGCGGCACGCCCGGTGGTGGCGGCCTGACGCGCGTGGGCAGCCACACGCTGATCATGGCTTACGTCCACATTGCCCACGACTGCTCTATTGGCGACCACGTCATTATGGCCAACGCCGCCACGCTTGGCGGACACGTGACCGTGGAAGACTGCGCCGTGGTCGGCGCGCTGTGTCCCGTCCACCAGTTCGTCCGCATTGGCGCGTATTCCTACATCGGCGGCGGCACTACCATCACCCAGGACGTTCTGCCTTTCTCACTCACTTCCGCCGAGCGCGACACCCATGCCTTTGGGCTGAATAAAGTCGGCCTGGAGCGCCGGGGATTTACTCACGAGCGCATCCGCAAAATCCACCACGCGTATAAGGTCTTGCTGGCTTCCAAGCTCAATACTTCGCAGGCGATCGCCAAGCTGAAAGCAGAGTCCGACCGCGGCGACGATGTGGAGATGCTGATTCGGTTTGTGGAAGCGTCAGAGCGCGGGGTAATAAAGTAACTTCTTCGCTGCGGATGAACGCAGACCTGACGCCATTCGGTTAGACTGTCGCCCGATGGCACCTCAGAGACTTGGCCTTATCGCCGGCAACGGCAAATTCCCGTTGTTGGTGCTCGACGCTGCACGCGCGCGTGGGACCGAAGTGGTCGTCGCTGCCATCAAGGAGGAGACCTGTCCCGAGATCGAGCAGCACGGCGCAACGGCCGTGCATTGGATGTCGCTAGGTGAACTCGGCAAGCTGATCGACACTTTCAAGCGCGAGGGCGTCTCGGAAGCGATCATGGCCGGGCAAGTGAAGCACAAGCAGATCTTCTCCAGCATACGGCCGGATTGGAAGATGGCGAAGCTGCTGCTGTCCTTGCGAATCCGCAATACGGATGCGCTGATCGGCGCGGTTGCCAGGGTCATGGCCGAGGAAGGCATTACGCTGCTGGACTCAACGGCGTTTCTCGCGCCGCTGCTGGCTCGCGAAGGCGTCCTGACCAGGCGTGCACCTGATGCGCAGGAACAGCGCGACATCGCTTATGGCCGCGAGGTGGCGCGGCATCTCGCGCAATACGACATCGGGCAAACCGTCGTCATCGCCGAAGCGGCATGCGTGGCCGTCGAGGCCATGGAAGGAACCGATGCTACCATCCGCCGCGCGGGCGAGATCATGGCCGGCCTGCCTGGGGATTCGACGCTGAGTCGCAAGCTCACCGTGGTCAAGGTGGCGAAGCCGAATCAGGATATGCGCTTCGACGTGCCGGTGATCGGTGTGAAGACGATTGAGACGATGCGCCAGGCAGGCGCTACATCTTTGGCCATCGACGCCGGCAAGTGCCTTTTGCTGGATGGCGACCACGTCATCCGAGCGGCTGATGACGCCGGAATCGCCATTGTCGCTAGCTAAGAGAAAAACGGGGCGGAGGTCCGCCCCGTAAGTTCGTGCTGAAGGCTGCCCTAGGCGACCGCCTTCTTCAAATGGATTTCGCTCTCTTCGAAGCGCTTGTTGATTTCCTTCCAGTTCACCACGTTCCACCATGCTTTCAGGTAGTCGGCGCGGCGGTTCTGATACTTCAGGTAGTAGGCGTGTTCCCACACATCGTTGCCCATCACCGGGTATAGACCCTGCAGCAAGGGGCTGTCCTGATTGGGCGTGGTGATGATCTGCAGCTTGCGGTCGGCGCCGCGCACGAGCCACACCCAGCCGCTGCCGAACTGCTTGGTGCCGGCGGTATTGAACTGCTCGACGAACTGGTCGAAGCCGCCGAAGGCTTGCTTGATCGCGTCCGACACCGGGCCGCTGGCCGGGCCACCGCCTTTAGGCTGCATGATGTTCCAGAACATCGAGTGGTTGGCATGCCCGCCGGCGTTGTTGCGCAGCACGGTGCGCACGTCCTCCGGCACCTGGTTGATGTTGCGCAGCAGATCCTCCACCGTGGGGAACTTCTTCTCCAGGTCGGGATGCTTCTCCAGTGCGCCGTTGGCATTGGTCACATAGGCGGCGTGGTGCTTGTCGTGATGCAACTGCATGGTCTGAGTGTCGATGGTCGGTTCCAGGGCGGAATAGTCGTAGGGTAAAGGGGGTACTTGGTAGGCCATGCTTTCTCTCCTCCAAAATGTGCGTCCGAATGATACGCCTATTAGGACTCCCTGGGTGAGCGGGGGGTTGCAGAAATGTCGAATTCTTGCCACCGAGGCACAGAGACACAGAGATAGAAAAATGACTTCAAAAACTCTGCGCCTCTGTGTCTCTGTGGCCGATAAGAACGCCCACGCTGATAGAATCGCCCTTCTTTGTCCCCTGACCAGAAAATCCGGGCCGCGGTGATCGGCGCTGGCGCTTTCGGCCGCAACCATGCGCGTGTCTATCGCCAGCTCCAGCAGGAAGGCGAGGCCGTAGAGCTGTCGGCGATTGTCGATCTTGACGGTGCCCGCGCTACCGCCGTTGCCCGCGAGTTCGAAAGTCCGCCGTGTCTGTCGCTGAGCGAGCTGCGCGGACGTGTGGATGCGGCGTCGGTCGTCGTGCCGACGGTCGAGCACCTGAAAGTCGCGCGGGCTTTGATGGAAGCCGGCATCGATGTGCTCATCGAGAAACCGCTGGCGCCATCGCTGGCCGAAGCCGATGAGATCATCCGCATCGCCCAGCAAACCGGACGCGTGGTTCAGGTCGGCCATCTCGAGCGGTTCAACCCGGCGGTGCGCGCGACGGTCCCGCTGCTGACGAAGCCGATGTTTTTCGAGGTCCATCGCCTGAGCGTGTTCACGCCCCGCTCACTCGACATCGACGTGATTCTCGACCTGATGATCCATGATCTCGACGTCGTGCTTTCGTTCGCAAATTCGCCGGTAAAGGAGATCCGCGCGGTCGGCCTGCCCATCCTCACGCCAAGAGTGGACATCGCGAACGTGCGCATGGAGTTCGAGTCCGGCTGCGTGGCCAACTTCACCGCCAGCCGTGTCTCCACCGAGCGCGTGCGCAAGCTGCGTTTCTTCCAGCCGCAGCAGTACGTCTCCATCGACTACTCAAGGCAGGACGTGATGGTGTTCACCGTGGACCCGTCGGCGGCTGCGAAGGCTTCACCCAATCCGGGGATTGGGATGCAGAAGCCGCCGGTAGTTTCAGAAGAACCGTTGCATGCGGAGCTGCGGTCGTTCCTCGACGCCGTGCGCCATCGCACGCAGCCGCAGGTGCCGCTCGAAGACGGACGGCGTGCGCTGGCGGTGGCGCTGGATGTGCTGGCGGAGATCAGAGAACACAGTAGAAGGGTCGGGTTGGATGCGGCGGGGAAACGGTAGCACCGGCCTCTGGCCGGCTGTGCGTCAGGGCATCTTGCCTTGACGGGCAGGCGGGACGCCCGCCGGACAGCCGCCGGGACGGCGGCGCTACTTATCTGGTGAACTTCGTCTTCTTCTTCTCCGCGTGGCGCTCCAGCGCCAGTTGGATCAGGCGGTCGATGAGCTTGGGATACGGCAGCCCCGACGCCGCCCACAGCTTGGGATACATGCTGATGGCGGTGAAGCCGGGAATCGTGTTCACTTCGTTGACGTAGAACTTCTCCGTCTTCGGGTCCATCAGGAAGTCGACGCGCGCCATGCCCGCGCAATCGACGGCAAGAAACGCCTGCACCGCCATTTCCTGTACCTGCTGCATCTGCTTCTTGCTGAGTTTCGCGGGGATGATGAGTTCCGAGCCTTCGGTCAGGTACTTGGCCTCGTAATCGTAAAAGTCTTTGCAGGGGACCACTTCGCCGGCAATCGATGCCTCCGGCCGGTCATTGCCAAGCACCGAGCATTCGATCTCGCGTGCCTTGCGGTCTTTTCCGCCGACGCCTTCCTCGATGACGATCTTGCGATCGTAGGCCGCGGCCTCGTCCATCGCTTTTTCGAGTTCCTTGCGATCGCGCGCCTTGCTGACGCC
The DNA here is from genome assembly GCA_963733935.1 of uncultured Acidobacteriota bacterium. GTDB lineage: Bacteria > Acidobacteriota > Terriglobia > Terriglobales > Acidobacteriaceae > JAHFUA01. The sequence continues at coordinate 854,072 of CAVTEQ010000014.1, read as the reverse complement.
CACCGACGAGCCCATGTTCGCCGGCTTCACGAACAGCGGATAGTTGAGCTGCTTCTCGATTTCTTTGCGCACGCGCTTCGAATCTTTTTCCCAGTCAGTACGCAAGAAAGTCAGGTGCCGCACGAGCGAAAGCCCGGCGTCGCGGAAGAGGCGCTTCATCACGTCCTTGTCCATGCCGGCGGCCGAGCCCAGCACGCCGGAACCGACGTAAGCCAAGTCAGCCAGCTCCAGCAGACCCTGGATGGTGCCGTCCTCGCCAAAGGTGCCGTGCAGCACGGGAAAGACGGCGTCCACATTGATGGCGCGATCTTCCAACCGGCGCTGCGGGACATTGCTTTCAAAAGGCGCCAGCGCATCGCCCGGCACCGGCGGAATGACGATGGACTCGCCCTTCGCCAGCAGGGCTGCTCCGGGCGTGGCGTCGGGGTCGCCGGCGCGCAGATGCTTGGCGCTCGAAAACTCGCCGCGCAGCAGTTTCTCCGCGCTGGCCGAGGTGAGCCAGCGGCCCTCTTTCGTGATGCCGATGGGCACGACTTCGTATTTGTCTTTTTCGATGGCGTCGAGGATAGAAGCGGCCGAAAGCAGCGAGACTTCATGCTCGCCGCTGCGTCCGCCGAACAGAATGCCGATGCGAAGCTTCTTCATATTTCAGTTGTCAGTAGCCAGTTGCCAGTCGCCAGTGTGAACCACTTAGACCCGGGCATTCAAGAGAACACGTGAATCAGCGACATGCCGATGGTCGGATGTCCTTAAGGTCACAATTACGTACTAGAGAATCTTTTTCCCAAAAACGGAAAGCGTCAGCTCAACCGCCAGGTTGGCCGTCTGATTGCGTTCGTCGATTACCGGGTTGACCTCGACGATCTCGAAGCTGGTCAGCCGGCCATGGTCGGCGATGATCTCCATCGCCAGGTGAGCTTCGCGGTAAGTGGCGCCGCCGCGGACCGGAGTGCCCACGCCGGGCGCGTCCTCGGGATCGACCCAGTCCATGTCGAGCGAAACGTGGTAACCGGCGGTGCCGCGGCCGGCAGCACGCAGCGCTTCTTCGATCACAGTGCGCATGCCGCGCTCGTCAATGTCGCGCATGGTATAGACCTCGATCCCAGCCTTGCGCACGTTCTCCTTTTCGGCGGCATCGATGTCGCGCACACCCACCAGCACGCAGTTCTCCGGCGAAATCTTGGGTGAGAAGCCGAAGATGTTGGCCAGCTCGGCCGGACCCAGGCCCATGATGGCCGCGAGCGGCATGCCGTGGACGTTGCCGCTGGGCGAACTTTCGGGCGTGTTGATGTCGGCGTGGGCGTCGATCCACAGCAGGCCCAGCTTCTGATTCTGGCGGCGGAAGAACTCGGAAACGCCGGAGACCGTCCCGACGGCAACCGAATGATCGCCGCCGAGAACCACGGGCGTCTTGCCGGCTTCCAGAGTCTTCAGAACGAGCTCGGCGTGCTTGGTGCAGGTAGCTGTGATCTCTTTCAGGTATTTGGCGTTGGGCTGGCCTTCTTTTTTCTGCTCGGGAATAGCGACCGCGATGTTGCCGGCATCTTCGACCACGAAGCCCAGCGCCTCGAGACGCGCCTCCAGACCGGCGACGCGCACCGCTGACGGCCCCATATCGACGCCGCGGCGAGATTGGCCGAGGTCGAGAGGGACGCCGATTACGCGGATCTTCTTGCCCGAAATGTTAGGAGCTGCTGTCGCCATTTCGTTAATTTGCAAAACCCTTGTCATCCTGAGCGAGCGACCGCAGCCTTTTCGCGGTCGCGAGTCGAAGGACCCCTAGTTTTGTCTTGATGATAGGGGTCCTTCGACTGCGCTCCGGCTTCGCCTCCGCTCCGCTCAGGATGACACCCACGAGAATCACGGATAGATGCGCGTAAGCGTGCGCGCGAACGGGATCGCTTCCCGCAGATGCTCGATGCCGCAGATCCACGTCACTACCCGCTCAATACCCATGCCGAAGCCGGCGTGCGGCACGCCGCCGTACTTGCGCAGGTCGAGGTACCACTTGAACGCATCTTCCGGCAGGCCGTGCTCGCGAATGCGCTTGAGCAGCAGTTCGTAAGAGCCGATGCGCTGCGAGCCGCCGACGATCTCGCCATATCCCTCGGGCGCCAGCATGTCCACGCAGAGAGCCACGTCAGGCCGCTGCGGGTCCGGCTCCATGTAAAACGCCTTCACCGCGGCCGGATAGCGGTGCACCATCACCGGGCGCTCGAATTTTGACGAAAGATAGGTTTCGTCCGGAGAACCTAAATCGCCGCCCCACTCGAAGCGGGTCTCCAGTTCGCCCTTGGCGTGGCCCTCCTGCAGCATCTTTACCGCTTCGTCATAGGTAATGCGCGGGAAGGGCGTGTCGATTTTCTCCAGCGGTGCGAGGTTGCGGCCGATGGTCTCAAGCTCCGGTCGGCGGCGCTCCAGAACGCGCTTCACGATGAAGGTGACATAGTCCTCCGCCAGCTTCATCAGGTCGTCGAGCGTGGCGTAGGCGATCTCCGGCTCGACCATCCAGAACTCGGTGAGGTGGCGGCGGGTCTTCGATTTTTCCGCGCGGAATGTCGGCCCGAAGGAATAGACCTTCCCCAGCGCCATGGCCGTGGCTTCGATGTAGAGCTGGCCGGACTGCGTGAGATAAGCCTGGTCGCCGAAAGTAATCGACCTCAAACAGCGTGCTCGTACCCTCGCAGGCTGCCGGCGTAAGGATCGGCGGATCGGTGAGGATGAAGCCGCGATCGTCGAAGAAGTCGCGCGCCGCCTTGATGACCTCCGCGCGTACGCGCAGGATCGAAGCCTGGCGCGGCGTGCGCACCCAGAGATGGCGATGCTCCATCAGGAAGTCGACGCCGTGTTCTTTAAGCGAAATAGGAAACGGGTCGGACTCGGGAACGGGCTGCACTACCTGCACATCGCTGACGTCGAGTTCGTAGCCGCCGGGGGCACGCTTATCGGCACGCACTTTGCCGGTGACGATCACGCTCGATTCCTGGGTAAGCTTCTTGACCGCGTCGAACATCTCCGGCGAAACCGCGTTCTTCGCCACCACGCCCTGGATCACGCCGGAGCCGTCACGAAAGATAGGAAACAGCAGCTTGCCGCTCTCGCGCAGGTTGTAGAGCCATCCGCGGATGGTGACGGCCTGGCCATCATGTTGGCCGATCTCGCGAATGGTGGTGACTGGCGCCTGCGTCGCGGTTATGTTGGCGGTGGACATGACAGCCTCAAAACACCCGCTCTTGGCAAAACCAGCCAAGCGTGGGGCACGCGTTCTTACAAAATACCTTGAGTTTCATCTGCGTTAATCCGCCCCTCGACTTCGCTCGGGGCAGGCTATCCGCGGCGAAAAAACTAACTCGGCTGCGCAGGCGGCACAGGAGCCGCGGCTGTGGTTTCAGACGCCGGCGCCGCGGTGTTGACCAGGTCCTTCAATTCCTTGCTGGGCTTGAAGAAGGGAATTTTTTTGGCGGGAACTTCGACGCGGTCGCCGGTCTTGGGATTGCGGCCCACCCGCGGATTGCGCTGGCGGGTGCGGAAGCTGCCGAACCCGCGGATCTCGATCTTGTCGCCGGCTCGCAGCGAGTGCACAATGCTGTCAAAGATCGTCTCTACGATCACTTCGCTGTCCTTGCGCGTCAACTCGACCTGCCGCGATACTTCGTCGATCAAATCGGCTTTCGTCATCGCCACCTCACGTTTTGGCCACAGAGGCACAGAGCCACAGAGCAGAAACCACTCAGAACTCTTTGCCTCTGTGTCTCTGTGGCTTCCACATTCGAGCTCCTGTTCCCGTTCTCGTTCCGAATCAGTATCTTACATCGCCGGGCCTGGGAGCAATCGGGTCATTTGTCATTTCCAAAGATAATAGAAGCCGACGTTGTTCTGCATCAGCTTGGCCTTGTCGGGAAGGTATTCGGAAACGTCGCCGAAAAGCAGGTCGAGCAGCGTGCGGCGCTGCTTTTCCGGGTGAACGAGCGTGGGCTCGCCCTGGATGCCGACCGATTTAGCCGTATCCTCAACCGCCGCCTGGAAGTCGCCGAACTCGTCGATCAGCTTCAACGGCTTGGCCTGCTCGCCGGTCCAGACCCGGCCATCGGCAAGCGCGCGCACGTCCTCTTCCTTCAGCTTGCGCCCCTCCGCCACCGCACGAATGAACTGGGTGAACATGTTGTCGATCAGGCGTTGCATGTACTCGCGCTCGGCGGGAGTGAGATCGCGCGTGGGAATACCGGTATCCTTGAACTCACCGGTCTTGAGCACGATTTCCTTCATCTTGGCCCAGTGGATCAGGTCGCCGTAGTTGTACCACTCGGCGATCACGCCGATGCTGCCGACTATACTGCCGTGGTCGGCAAAGATTTTGCCGGTGGCGGAAGAAATGTAATAGCCGCCGCTGGCGCCCACGGTTTCGATGGAGGCCACCACAGGCTTCTTCTTCTTGTCGCGGATGCGCTTGACTTCCTGATAGATCTCCTCGGAAGCGGCCACGCCGCCGCCGGGCGTGTTGACGTGCAGGATGATGGCCTTAACGGAGTCGTCGGCGGCAAATTTCTTGAGCTGCGAGACCACCGTCTTGGGCTCGATGATCACGCCTTCGAGGTCGACGACGCCGATCTTGTCGCCGAAGCCGCCGAAGGCCTCGTCTCGCTCACCGCGGCGCAAGCTCACGTAAACAAGAGTAAAGACGGCCAGCACAAAGAGGAAAAAGGCGCCGCCGCCGATCACGATCCACAATAGAGTGCGGGATTTTCGCTCTTCCGGCATGGCGAGGGGTTAAGTGTATCACCGTGAGAAGGGTGCGTTGAAAATCCCCACCCTTGGCAAAACCGGCCAAGGGTGGGGCACCCGCTTTGTTCTTGTGCTCGGCAAACAGGGGCGATCATCTCTCGATTAGGGTTATACGGAAGGGATGTGGGCTAGTGCGGAGGAGTTTGCGAGCGAATGCTCGAACCCCACTCTTGGCGTGCAGTCGGCCACCCAACACGAACAGCCATGTCGAGAGCCCCGGCCAACCACTCCACCAAGAGTGGGAACACACAACTAACTAAGCGTCCGCGAGCGGCGCAGTGCGGTGAAACTGATAATCGAGGATCCGCGCTGCCAGCACGGGGCTCGCGCCTTCCGATTGCGTATCCACCTGGCGCACGATCTCGCCGCGGCAGAAAATTTCCGCCGCCGCCATCCCGAAAACGTCGGTGGGCAACTCCAGGCTGATTTCCAGGCGCTCGTTGGGGGGGATCAACTGCTCGGTGCGGAACAGCAGGCCGGAGCGGCTGATGTTCTCCGTGGTCCCGTGCCGCCACTGGCTGTCGCCGGGCACACGGTAATGCACAGGCAGTTGCAGGGTGAACCGCGGCGCGCGGGAAACACCGGGGTCCAGTTCGAGGGCGTGAGTCTTGATCATAGGCATACTAGGCTTCTCCGTTACAGGGGTTGGTGTTTCCAGTACTTCGCGCACCTTGCGGTTGAGTGCATCCAGGGTGAAGGGTTTCTGCAGGAAGTGAGTGGAGTTCTCGATGATGCCGTTGCGCCAGATGGCGTTTTCGGTATAGCCGGACATGAATAGAATGCGGGTGTTGGGGCGGAGGCCGGCCATGCGTTGGGCGAGTTCGCGCCCGTTCATGACCGGCATGATGATGTCGGTGAGCAGCAGATCGATAACGCCGGCGTGCCGGCGCGCTACTTCGATGGCCGCTGCCCCGTGCTCGGCCACGAGCACCTTGTAGCCGCGCGTCTCCAGGAACTGGCGGGTGAGATCGCGCAGTTGCGGCTCGTCTTCCACCACCAGGATGGTTTCGTGGCCCAGCGGAGGCCCTGCCGGCACGGTCCGCAGCGCGGGCTTTTCCTCGGCCTCGTCGACACGGGGCAAGTACACCTTGAAGGTGGTGCCGTGGCCGACTTCGCTGTACACCCAGATGTAGCCGCCGCTCTGCTTGACGATTCCGTACACCATCGAGAGGCCCAGTCCCGTACCCTGCTGTCCCTTGGTGGTGTAGAAGGGCTCGAAGATGTGCGACTGGGTCTCCTTGTCCATGCCGACCCCGGTGTCGCTGATGGCCAGCATGACGAACTCGCCGGGTGAGGCCCCGGGATGGCGGCGGGCATAAGCCTCGTCCAGGGTGACGTTGGAGGTCTCCAGCGTCAGCTTGCCACCAGCAGGCATAGCATCCCGCGCGTTCACCACCAGGTTCATCACCACCTGCTCGATTTGCCCCGGATCGGCCTTCACCTTCCCCAGACCGTCGGCGGGTACAGTGGCCAGCTCGATGTCCTCGCCGATGAGCCGGGGGAGCATCTTCAGGTTTTCGCGGACCACGGAGTTGAGATCGAGCACTTTGGGGGCAAGCATCTGCTTGCGGCTGAAGGCCAGGAGCTGGCGGGTGAGCGACGTGGCGCGGTCGGCGGCGTTGGCGATCTCTTCGGCGCAGCTCCGCAGTGAGGGATCAGGGCCGAGCTGCTGCAGCAGGAACTCGCAGTAGCCGGAGATCACCATCAGCAGATTGTTGAAGTCGTGGGCGATGCCGCCGGCCAGGCGGCCCACGGCTTCCATCTTCTGCGATTGCCGCAGTTGCTGTTCCAGGGCGCGCTGCTCGGTGATGTCCTCGGCGTAGAGTTCAAAGGCAATGGCCTTGCGGCCGTCGCGGATGGGCCGGGCGGAAACGCGCACCACCAGGGCCGAACCGTCCTGCCGGGTCCATTCTGCCTCCACTTTGTCGAAGCTGCGGCCGCTGCGGAAACACTCCAGCAGCGCCTCCCGCTGTTCGCCGTTGCGGTAGATATCCGCCGCCAGGTTGCGCTGCAGCAGTTCGTCGCTGCCGGCAAACCCGAGCATCCCAATCAGGGCGGGATTAGCGTCCACCAACTGGCCGTTGGCGTTGGAGCGGCAAATGCCGTAGGGAGCGTTGACCACCAGGGAGCGGAAGTTTGCCTCCGAGGACTTGAGCGCCTGCTGCGCCGAGCGCAACGCCGCGTTGAAGGCGCAGATCAGCAAGGCCACCAGCACGAACAACGCCAGGTGCATGAGGTAGTCCTTGTAAGCGTGGAAGGACGGCTGTACCGGCAGGTAGAAGTGCGCGTCGCCAAGCACGCAGAAGGCGGTGGTGGTCAGGCCGGGCTTCCACCCGCCAAACCACGCGCTCACCATGACTGCCAGCGCAAACACCAGCAGCCGGGTCTCGACCAGGGGTGAATAGACCGTCAGCAGCAGCGCGACCGCGCTCGAGAGCAGGGCCACACCGTAGCGGAGGACGGGCGGGTCCTCCGGCGGGACGAAGCGTGCGCGGGATCGGGGGAGCTTAAGGAACATAACCCGCCTCACAGGTGCAGATCGTAGCCCGATGCGGTGCCGGCGGGAAAATTACGGGGGTGCAGTGCGGGGTTGTCGGAAGGTGCTGTGCCGGCATCGTCCGCCGATGCAGGCGGAGGTTACCTTTCCACCCGCGCAGCCTCTCGGCGGTTGTTTCTGAAGATGCGGTGGTTTATACCCGGACGGCGCCAGCAGGGAGTGCGCATTCGCGCGACTTGGATTCCAACATGAGCAGGTCGGCCTGATGGATCAAGTCTCGCACGCTCATTCCCGGCTTGGGTTCCGCGATGCCGCAGGTAACGGTGATGGAATATCCGCGGTTGTTGGCATGGTTCCACTCCGCGAAGTAGACCGCTTGCAGACGGGCAATCGCCACGCCGGCCTCGTTCAGGTCGGTTTCCGGCATGACCACGATGAACTCGTCCCCGCCATAGCGCACGATCGTATCCGCTGCCCGGAAGTTCTTGCGCAAAAGGCTGGCGACCACCATCAGCACGCGGTCTCCCTCCAGATGGCCATAGCGAGTGTTGAAGTCCTTAAACCTGTCCACGTCGATGACCGCCAGGCACAGTTTGCTCTGATATCGCTCCGCCCGGCTCAGTTCCTTCTCCAGCATCTTCTCCATGTAGCGGCGATTGAAGACACCGGTGAGGGCATCGACTTGCGCGGCGCGTTCCGCCAGTTGCAACTGCCGCATAAGCTCGCCTCGAGCCTTCTGCAGGCGGAACCGCTGGTGCAGGGTCTGGGCGTTCAACAACAACAGCAGCACGATCAGGCCGGCGGCGTACTGCGGCAAGTTGCTGGAATGAGCAGTATCGGTGAATCGCCAGAGCAGATGCGGAGCCAGCACCAGAAAGAAGCCCGCCGCCAGGGCGCACAAGACGCAAGCGCCAATGGCCCAGAGCTGAAGATCGCGCCAGTCCAGCGCTTTGATCTGTTGTTCGAGTTCCTCCGGTAAAGGCTGCATCTCGGAGTCCGGCATCAGTTAAAACCCTCGCAATTCAAATCGGCCTCGGCCCGACGGCGACGCACAAGTATCATCTATCTGTCCAACAGGATTCCATTCCCGAAGGTACAAGGAAACCAGTTGCACAATAGTTAGGTTTGCAATTGGACGCGAGGCTCTTGTTATTGGGTAAGCATTTACTTACCGGGTGACCAGCATTCCACCACTCGCCCCCCGAATCCAGATCATGACGGAAACAAACCTGCCTCACAGTTCGCATCCTAGTCCAGCGGAATGAAGGCGGGATAATTACCATAGTGCAATCGCCGGTTATCGCGGATGGCGCAGCGCCAACTTTTGTGGGGCCAAGGGGCTCGGATGATATGTCGCCATACTGCGGAAGGCGCTGGGTGGTGTGCTTCCGGGCGCTATTTGGATTTCTGGTCGGCTGAAGGTGCCGTCGCCGTGATCATTTCCCGCCGCTCTTCCAGCAGCAGGTCAACGATATCCAACTTCAGCTTTGCTGACTTTGGCAAGGGAACGCGATTGGGAGGCGGTGTGCCCTGCACAGGCTTCCGAATGCGGAGTGTCACGGGCTTGACCACCTTTTTCATGCCCCGATTTTGGCATAGGGGCTCAAAAAGGAAGCCGGGATAATCGCGCGCCGTTGACACCCGCCCGCCGCCCACTCTAAAGTAAGTATTTACTTACATGGCAACCACCCCACAAACACGCGTGCCCGCCCGCGACCGCCGCTTGCAGATCATGACAGCGGCCAAGGAGCTGTTCGCGCGGCAGGGATTCGAGGGCACTACGACGCGGAAGATCGCGCAGCGGGCCCGGGTGAATGAAGCCATCATCTTCCGGCATTTTTCCAGCAAGGAAGACCTTTACTGGGAGATCATCGACCATGAATGCGAGGCGGGAGGCTGGCAGCAGACATTGTGCCGCCACCTCAGCTCGGGCGCCGGCGACCGCGAGGTTTTCGCCGCCATCGCCGAGGAAATACTGATCCGCCGCGCCAACGACACCGACCTGAGCCGTCTGCTGCTCTTCAGCGCCTTGGAGAACCAACAGCGTTCGCAGCGATTTTTCCAGGCGCACGTGGTCACGTATTATGAGCTGATTGCCGAGTACATTGGCAAGCGCATCGAGCAAGGTGCGTTTCGGGCGGTCAATCCCCTGCTGGCGGCCCGAGGGTTTGTGGGTATGATTGTGTATCACTCGCTGATTCAGGAAATTTATGGCGGGAAACGTTATCAGGACTTCGACGTCAAAGAAGTAAGCGAGACCCTAACTGATATCTGGTTCCGGGGGATGGAAGTCCGCAACGGCCACAATCCACCGCGTCAGGCAACAGACCACAGCTCAGAGCGTAATCCATGATCTTCGGCATTCAGATGAGGCTTCGCCGCGGCTTCAGGAACGAAGCCGGCGCCGGCGCACTGGCCATCGCGCTTCTGCTCTCCGGCTGCAGCGAGAAAAAGCAGCAGGCTGTCGCGCCCCGCGTACCCGTCACGGTTGCCGACGTCCAGCAGAAGACGGTCCCAGTCCAGGTACGGGTTATCGGCAATGTCGAGGCCTACACCATGGTCGGCGTCAAACCCCAGATCACGGGCGAGATCGTGGGCGTGCATTTCTCCGAAGGCCAGGACGTGAAAAAGGGCCAACTGCTGTTCACATTCGATCCGCGGCCGTTCGAAGCCGACCTGCTGCGTGCGCAAGCCAACCTGGCCCAGGATGAAGCCAAAGCGAAGAACGCGGAAATAGAGCGCCAGCGCTACAGCAGGCTGATGGAAGCCGGGGTGGTGGCCAAAGAGCAGGCCGAGCAGATGCAGACCAACGACGATGCCATGATCGCCACCGTAAAGGCCGATCGCGCGCAGGTGGAGTATGCGCGGGTGCAGTTGATCTACACCAAGATTTACTCACCCATCGACGGCCGCACCGGCAACCTGATGCTGCACCTGGGAAACGTGGTCAAGGCGAACCCCGATAACCCGATGATCACCATCAATCAGGTAAATCCCATCTACGTGACCTTCGCCGTGCCGCAGCAGACGTTACCGGAAATCAAGCAGCACATGGCCAAGGGCAAGCTGCAGGTGACGGCCATCATCCAGGGCCAGGAAGAACGCCCGGAAGAGGGAACGCTCACGTTCATCGACAACAATGTTGACCTCAACACCGGGACCATCAAGCTGAAGGGCACCTTTACGAATACGGATCGGCGCCTGTGGCCGGGACAATATGTGAATGTGGCGCTGACCCTGAACCAGCAGTCCAACGCCATCGTGGTGCCGACGCAGGCCATCGTGACCGGACAGCAGGGTGCGTTTGTGTTCGTCGTAAAGCCTGACCTGACCGCGGAAGCGCGTCCCGTGAAGGTGGATCGCAACATCGACAACGAGTCAGTGATCGCTTCCGGCCTGAGCGCCGGCGAGAAGGTGGTAACCGACGGCCAGATTCGCCTCGTGACCGGGGCCAAGGTGGAGATCAAGAACGGCGGCCTGCAGGCGCAGGAAACCAAGCCATGAACGTAGCCGAGCTCTTCATCAAGCGGCCGGTCATGACCACGCTGGTCATGGCCGCGATTCTGCTTTTTGGAATCATGGGCTATCGCCTGTTGCCGGTCAGCGACCTGCCCAACGTCGACTTTCCCACCATCCTGGTAAGCGCCACTCTCCCCGGCGCCACGCCCGACACCATGGCCTCGGCGGTGGCGCTGCCGCTCGAAAAGCAGTTCTCGACTATCGCCGGCCTGGACAACATGACGTCGGTCAGCGCGCAGGGCTCGAGCACCGTCACCCTGCAGTTCGCGCTCGACCGCAACATCGACGCCGCCGCCCAGGACGTGCAGTCGATGATCTCCAAGGCGGCACGGGACCTGCCGCAGAACATGCCGGCGCCGCCGTCGTACCAAAAGGTGAATCCGGCCGACCAGCCCATCCTGTATCTGGCGCTGAGCTCGCCCACGCTGCGGCTCTCCGACGTGGATGAATACGCCGAAACGCTGATGGCGCAGCGCATCTCCATGGTCAGCGGTGTGGCCCAGGTGCAGGTATACGGATCGCAGAAGTACGCCGTGCACGTGCAACTCGACCCACGCGCGCTCGCTTACCGCCAGCTCGGCATCGACGAGGTGGAAGCGGCCGTCGAAAAGGGCAACGTGAACCTGCCCACGGGCACGCTCTACGGCCAGAACCAGGCTTTTACCGTGCAGGCGAACGGCCAGCTCACCAACGCCGCTGCCTATCGGCCCCTGATCGTGGCGTATCGCAACGGCGCGCCGGTGCGGATCGAGCAGATCGGCACCGCCATCGACAGCGTAGAGAACGACAAGCTCGCTGCCTGGTACAAGGACACGCGGTCCATTGTGCTTGCCATCCAGCGCCAGCCCGGCACCAACACCATCGAGGTGGTGAACTCAATCAAGGCGCTGCTGCCGACCTTCCGCAAGCAGATGCCCGCTTCGGTGAACCTGGACATCCTCTACGACCGCTCGGTCTCTATCCGCGAGTCGGTAAATGACGTGAAGTTCACCCTGCTGCTGACCGTTGGCTTGGTCATCATGGTGATCTTCCTCTTCCTGCGGAACGTCTCGGCGACCATCATTCCCAGCCTGGCGCTGCCGATGTCGATCGTGGGCACCTTCGCAGTGATGTACCTGCTCGGCTACAGCATCGACAACCTGTCGCTGATGGCGCTAACGCTCTCCGTGGGCTTCGTGGTGGACGATGCCATCGTCATGCTGGAGAACATCGTGCGCCACATGGAAGGCGGCGAAGGCGTGCTGCAGGCGGCGCTGGCCGGGTCGAGGGAGATCGGCTTCACCATTCTGTCCATGACGCTGTCGCTGGCGGCGGTATTCCTGCCGGTGCTGTTCATGGGCGGGATTCTGGGACGGCTGCTGCATGAATTCGCGGTGACCATCGGCGCCGCCATTCTGGTCTCCGGCGTGGTCTCGCTGACCTTGACGCCCATGCTGTGCAGCCGCTTCCTGCGTCCGCCGAAAGAACAACACCACGGGCGTCTTTATCGGCTCTCCGAGCAGGGCTTCGACGCCATGCTCGGCCTCTATGTGCGCACCTTAAAGCCGGTGCTGCGGCACCGCTTTGCCACGATGATGGTGTTAGTCGCTCTGATAATTGGCACGGGATATCTGTTCACCGTGATCCCCGGCGGCTTCCTGCCCAGTGAGGACACGGGCTCGGTCTTCATGTTCACCGAGGCGCAGCAGGGAATCTCCTTCGAGTCCATGAAGGCGCACCAGAAAGAGCTGGCTAAGATCGTGATGGCGAGCCCCTACGTGGACAACATCTTTTCCAGCGTGGGCGCCAGCGGGCCGAACGCTACCTTGAACACCGGCCGCATCTTCATGCGCCTGAAGCCGCGCAAGACGCGGCCGCACGTGGACGAGGTGATCCAGCGCTTGCGTCCCAAGCTGGCCGTCGTTCCGGGCTTGCGGGCCTTCATGCAGAACCTGCCTCCCATCCGCATTGGAGGCCAGCTTACGAAATCGCTTTACCAGTTCACGCTGCAGAGTCCCGATACGGCTGAACTCTACAAGTACGCGCCACAACTGGAGTCCAAGCTGCGCGGGCTGAAAGAACTGCAGGACGTCACCAGTGACCTGCTGGTCGCCAACCCGCAAGTGAACGTCCAGATCGACCGCGACAAGGCGGCCACGCTCGGCGTGACCGCGCAACAGGTCGAGGACGCGCTCTACTCCGCCTATGGCATGCGCCAGGTCTCAACCATCTATGCGCCCAACAACGAATATCGCGTAATCCTCGAACTGCTGCCGCAGTACCAGCTCGATCCCACGGCGCTCTCGATGCTCTACGTCCGTTCGAGCAAAGGCAACCTGGTGCCGCTCAACGCCGTGTCCACGCTGACTCAAGACCTGGGGCCGATGACCATCAATCACCTGGGCCAGTTGCCGGCGGTGACGATCTCGTTCAATCTGGCGCCGGGCGTTGCGCTTGGGCAAGCCGTCGATTCGGTGGACAAAATCGCCAAGCAAGTGCTGCCCTCCACTGTCACCACCGGCTTCCAGGGGACGGCGCAGGCGTTCCAGTCGTCGTTCCGCGGCCTGGGCGTGTTGCTGGTGATGGCGATCCTGGTGATCTACATCGTGCTGGGCATTCTGTACGAGAGCTTCATTCACCCGATCACCATTCTCTCCGGCCTGCCGGCGGCGGGTTTCGGCGCCCTGCTCACCTTGTGGATCTTCCGCCAGCCCTTCTGGCCGCTGGAGTGGCGGGTCACCGACCTGAATCTTTACGGCTTCGTCGGGCTGATCATGCTGGTCGGCATCGTGAAGAAGAACGCCATCATGATGATCGACTTCGCGCTGGAGACGCAGCGCAAGGAAGGCAAGAGCCCGGGCGATGCCATCTATGAAGGCGCCATCATCCGCTTCCGGCCCATCATGATGACCACCATGGCCGCGCTGATGGGCACCCTGCCGATCGCGCTCGGCTTCGGCGCCGGCGCCGAGGCGCGGCGTCCGCTGGGTCTGGCGGTGGTGGGCGGGCTGATCGTCTCGCAGTTGCTCACGCTTTACATCACGCCCGTTTTCTACACCTATATGGAAGGGCTGCAGCAGTGGCTGGGACGCTTCCGCCGCAAGAAGAAAACCGCGGCCGAAGAATTGCAGATTCCCGAGCCGGAACTGGTGGACAGCCAGGACTAGCCGCGGCCTAAAGGCCGGAATTGCCCTTGCCATCCGGCCAAGGCTCCTGGGTTACCGCTGTAATTTGACGTTCGTCAATCTGCGTCCCAAAATCCCAACATGATCAGCATTCCTGAACGCAGCGGGTTGATCTCTTTCTCTTTGGGCGTTGTCTTACTTCTCGCCAGCAATGTGAAGGGCCACGGCATTGGCATTGTGCCGGATCCAAAGAGCGCCCTGCTGCTGGCCGCAGCCGGACTGCTCTTCTTCGTTCTCGCCGACTTCGACCGCTGGAACGGGAAGTTGTTGCGCCTGCTGCAACTGGTGCTGGCGCTGGGCGCTTTTTCGGTGGTCGCGACCCTGATGGTCGGCGCCTTCCAGAAATTCCACCCCCGCTCAGCCCAGGATTGGGGCGCGATTCCGCCTCCGCAACTGATTTTTGCGGCGACCTACGCCGTAGTGTCGTTGGTGACCCTGCTGGTGCTGAGCATACGGAATCGCAGCGGCGCTTCCAGTCGACGGCATAATTAGCCGTCGGGCTGGTGGCCCACATCCGTGTTCCCTTCTCGACGGTGCCCCACATCTGCCCGAATTTGGCAGATGTGGGTTCTGTGATTTCGATTCAACGCGCGCGAACCTGCTACGGTTTGAGAGTTCTTTCATTCCGCCGGTCAGTGGTCCCTTGCCGCTCGATCTCCACCGAGCCGATCTCCGAAACCCCCACATCTGCCAACTGCAGCAGATGTGGGGCACCGTCCATCTGCGGGCCTTGGTGAATGCATGCCGCGCGGGGTAGAGCTTCCCCGAGGGTTCGGTTCCTAACAGCTCGTGCGGGTACGGCCCGCCATGGACGCCCCCGCCACACTGACCGACGAGGGATTCGCAAGCGGCACAACCAAAATCGCCGGTAGGCACATCTAATCATAGGCAGTACGGGTAAGTTTGGTGTTATCTCCCCTTCTCCAGAACCGCGTCTCCGGACTGGTCGCGCTGGCAGTCCTGATCGCCATCGCCGGTGTGCTCATTTCGCCTATGGTGCCCAGCGCACCCACTTTGCTGCCGGTCAGCGTGCTGCTTCTGGTCGGCCTTATCGCCATCTGCTCCCATGCCGTGGTGGGCATGCGATGGCCGGCGCTGGAGCATGTCGGGCGCGCGGGACCGATTTCGCCGGCCTCCCCGCTTGAGTTCGCGATCACCGCTCGTCCTCTGCGCTGCTGAAACAGTCACCTGCCTCGCTGCAATCCTTCGTCGCACGAAAACCCCATTTCGCAACCCCATGGAGGGCAAGCACCATGAAGCCAGGTGGAGTCATCAGCACCGCATTTCTGTCCTTGGTTCTTTGGACCGCAGTTCCTGCATGGGCACAGCATGAGCAGCAGGGCGAAAACCAGCGAGAGCCTGAGAAGCAAGCCCAGCCCGCACAAAAAGCCAAACCCGAGCAGCAGCCGGGCAAGCAACAGGAAGCCAAGCCCGCACAACAGCAGCAGGAGCAAAACAAGCAGCAGCAACAGCGTGCCCAGGAACAACAACGGCAGCAGGACCAAAACAAGCAGCAGCAACAGCGCGCTCAGCAACAGCAGCAGCAGGAACAGAATAAGCAGCAGCAACAGCGCGCCCAGCAACAACAGCAGCAGGAACAGAATAAGCAGCAGCAACAGCGCGCCCAGAAACAACAGCAGCAGGAACAGAATAAGCAGCAGCAACAGCGCGCTCAGCAACAGCAGCAGCAGGAACAGAATAAGCAGCAGCAACAGCGCGCCCAGCAACAACAGCAGCAGGAACAGAATAAGCAGCAGCAACAGCGCGCCCAGAAACAACAGCAGCAGGAACAGAATAAGCAGCAGCAACAGCGCGCTCAGCAACAGCAGCAGCAGGAACAGAATAAGCAGCAGCAACAGCGCGCCCAGCAACAACAGCAGCAGGACCAGAATAAGCAGCAGCAACAGCGCGCCCAGCAACAGCAGCAGCAGGAACAGAATAAGCAGCAGCAACAGCGCGCCCAGCAACAGCAGCAGCAGCAGGAACAGAACAAGCAGCAGCAACAGCGCGCCCAGCAACAACAGCAGCAGGAACAGAACAAGCAGCAGCACCAGCGCGCCCAGCAACAGCAGCAGCAGCAGGACCAGAACAAGCAGCAGCAACAGCGCGCCCAACAACAGCAGCAGCAGGACCGGAACAAGCAGCAGCAACAGCGCGCTCAGCAACAGCAGCAGCAGGACCAAAATAAGCAGCAGCAACAGCGCGCCCAGCAACAACAGCAGGACAAGAACAAGCAGGAGGTGCGTGCACAGCAACAACAGCGCGGACAGCTACAACAGGCGCGTCTCTCGCAACAACGGCAGCAGCAGCTTATTAGCGAGCAGCAGCAGCGTGTGACCCAGTATCGTGAACACCTGGACTCGCAGCAGCGTCTGGCAGAACAATCCGCGGCACAGCTACAGCAACAGCACCGTATGGCGGAATACCGCTTCCAGCAACAGTATTTAGCGCGCCTGCGTCAGCAGCACGCAGCTCTCCAGCGCGCCCACGACTACAACAACGATCCGTACTACTACACGGCTCCGATCTATCGTTACAATCGCGGCGGCAGCTACTACGAAACCAATGAATACGGCGCGAAGTTGCTCCGTCAAGCCGTGAACTACGGGTATGCGGAAGGCTTCCGCGCCGGGCGGGCAGCACGGCAGGACCGCTGGACGTCCGGCTACCAAGACTCTTATGCCTATCAGGACGCGAACTACGGCTATGACGGCTATTACATTGATCAGGCTGACTACAACTACTACTTTCGCGAGGGCTTCAGCCGGGGCTATGAAGATGGCTACAACAGCCGTTATCGATATGGCCGATATTCGGGCGGCTCTTATAGCATCCTGGGCGGCATTCTCTCGCAAATTCTAAACCTGCAGCCGCTGGGCTAGCGGCTGACAGGGCCCGCGTCCCAACAGCGTCCGGCTCTGTTGACTCGAAGGGTCGGCGGAGCCGGGCCATGGCTGAGGGCGTCGAAAGCGACAGGTCGGAACCAGCCGCCCAAGCCATGACCGCCGCCTCTATCGAAGCAACCCGGCTGGGTCACCTCGATGAGTTCGGCGGCTCGACTGGCAGGGCTTGTCGGATGAAACTCTCGGCTCGTCTTGAAGGATCGGCCAACACTACGCGCACTGGCGCCTAGTGCACGATTCGTGCTTGCGCCAGCGGCCGACATGGCGGCGGAAGTGTGATCGTTGCTCACCCCAACGACAGCAAGCGAAGTGCTACCGGCGGAGATCACTTGCTGCAAGCGCTGGTGCGAGCCCGTTACCAGAAACTCGCCGTCAGCTTCCGCAAGCTGCGCGAGCAGGTCATCGGAAAAAGCCGTCCGCATCTTTTGCGCGAGCGGCCAGTCACGCGAAGCGGCCCACACCGCTCCGTTGAGGGGCGCTCCTGGCTCGCCGATATTGATCATTGCCGCCGGGCTCAGCGCCATCGCTTCTCCGCAGCGATCCTGACCGCATCCCTTGTCACAGCCAGCCAGGCTGAAGAAGGACGCGTGCTTGCCATGGGAGACCCACACCACACTGCCGCGGTCTTCGGCGCCGATGGCAGAGGCCCTGGTAGCCGCGCTCCGGTCGCAGAGGGTGTCTTCGTGCGCAGCCGCGTACCAGTAAACGGCTCTCCACGCAGAGACGGGCTGAGAAGGCTCGCCGCTGACCAGGACGGCAACGTGTTCAGCATCCAGCGCGTGGCCGGTTCGGCCGCAGTCCCGGGCCCACAGGTGATAGTAGTGGATTTCAACCAGTGCGCTGTTTTCGGAACGCGAAGAGCGCGGAAAGACCTGGCCGTAGATGGTCCCATTCCTGGCGACGGCGCGCGGCTTCTCTGAACCGGCCAGGAACTCGGCCGGAAGCAAATCACAGTCGGCTACGCTGATGAGAAACGTGGGCCGAAATTTCTCCAGCAGCGCCTGCTCGCGTTCATCTGCAATGCCGTCCCGGTCGCTGTCGCCGGCAGGCGGCAAGTCCCAGGCGGCGCTGAGAGTTACGAGGAGAGTGCACACCCAGAAGCACACGTGGGTTCTCATGCAGAGATGGTGTCAGGTGTACGAACATCGAACTCGCCTGCGCCCACAAGGACCCTTGAAGGACCGCGAGAAGAAAAGAATTCCCTGGGAGCGGCCCTGCCGGTATACAACCCTCCCCGGGATGATTACTTGGTTGCTTTGCCAGCCTCGGCCAGCGACAGAACGGGCTTGAGCAGATATTCCGACAACTGCTCAGCCGACAGCTCGGTGGTTTTATCGGGAGTATCGCCGAGCACCCAGAAACGACATTCGCCCTCTTGATCGCTTTCGATCCTGATGGCAAATCGTTGCTTGGGAAACTCCGGGTGAATCGAGACCCGGACATCGTTGTCGTTCTCCAAGGCTAGGACCATCATTTTGCTGCGCATTCCCGGCAGGAAAATTTCACACTGGAAATGAGTGCGGGACAGCAACTTGTCGTGGACCCGCACCGCTCCCCGTTCGGTGCGTTTGGGGTGGTTGTTGAAGTTATTTACGTCATTCGTAATGGCAAACACTAGTGCTTTCCAGGCGTTGAGCGTGGCCGCGGTTTGCTTGGCCGGATTCTTTAGGGTTTCAACACTCGCCCTTTGTCCGCTTATCACTACGGGTGCTGGGGCAGCTTCTTTGCCGGTGCTAACCAACATGGCGTCGATCCATGCCATAAGACCTCCCCGGAGACTCCAGAGTGCCACGCTGACAGATTGCCAGTCTGAGCAATAGCGCTCACCCGGGCACCGCTCCCGGCGCTACTCCACTTCCTGTTTGGCCTTGTAGCCGTCCCGCGCCGCGACCACGTATTTCACGTCTTTGCCCTTCTGGTCGTGGACCTTCAGGGGGCGGCCATCGGTATCAATGACTTCGACCTTGATCTTGCGATAGCTGCCGTCCTGCTTGGCGTTGGTGGGATGGTAGGCGAGAACATACTGGTTGCGGACGGACTGGGCGATGTCGGCGAACACTTCCGGGAAGGCGCCCTGGAAGCGGGGAAAGTACGCCTGCCCGCCGGTCATGTGGGCGATGGTGTTCAACTGGTTGTCGGCCTGGAGGTAGTCCATGCGCACGTCGGAACAGCGATTGATGATGTCGATGCCGGTGCGGGGGCAATCGGTAAACTGGCGGACATACTGCCCGGTGCCGATGGCGAAGATGGTGATGTTGCGCGTCTCCTTGAGCTGTTTCAGGACGTGGTCGTAGTTCAACTTGCTGAAAGTGTCGCGGCCGCTGGAAATCAGAATGATGTACTTGCGGCCCTCCAGCCGGTCCAGACGATCGATGGCGTCGTAGAGCGCGTCAAACAGGTTGGTCTCCTGCCAGGTAGGGATTTGGAGCTGGCGCAGGGCGCCAGAGACCTCGCGCTTGTCCTGGGTAAAGTCCACCAGGATGTGCGGCTTCATGTCGTAATACATCACCGCCACCCAGTCGTTTGGCTTCAGCGAGCGCGCGAAGGTGTAGGACGCGTTTACGGCGTCAACGATGAAGTAATAATTCGTGGCGGCAAACTCGGTCAGGAGCACGGCGGTGATGGGCGCGTCCTTGGACTGGTTGAAGCTGGAGATCTGCTGCGGCACCCCATCTTCGAGGATACGGAAGTTCCCTTCCTTCAGCCCGGGAATAAACTGGCCCTCCTTGGTGGTGACCAGCACCGGGACGTTGACCACGCGTCGCGTCCACACGCAGCGAGTATTCCGGCATGCCTTCCGGTTTTCTGGGAGGCTTGGGCTTCTCCGGCGGCGGCTCTTCTTTCTTTTTGGGAATCGCCATGGGGCCGACTTCGGTCTGCGGCCCGCCCGCTTCGTCCGGCGGCTGTTGAGAGTTCGAGTTGGACTGCGCGGCCAATGGCAGCCCGAACCACAAGGCCGTCGCGCTGGCCAGCAGGACGGTGAACACTAATGCGAAAGTCCTAGTCCTTTTGCGGTATGGAAACCGTGGCATATGCGGCATAACTCTGGTTTTGGGAGACACTCTCTATGCTAGTATAGATGCACATTTCCAGAATTTCGACTTCCTTTCCACACAATCGCCCCCGTTGTGAAGGAAAAAGAAGTGTAGCCGGGTGGTATGAAAACCAGATCCTTGTGCTCACTGCTTCTCCTCACGCTGGCCTTGTCCCTAGCCGGCTTCGCCAGTTCCTCGCCGTCTAATGTCGCTCCATTAAATGCCACGGTCATGAGCGTCGACCAGGTGCGCCCCGGAATGAAGGGCGTGGCCTACACCGTGTTCCAGGGCACGCAGCCGGAGCCCATGGAGGTCGAGATCCTCGGTGTGCTGCGGGACGTGAACGGTCCCAAGAGCGACATCATCCTGGTGCGCCTGCGGGGTGAAAAACCCGAGTACAGCGGGGTAGTCGCGGGCATGAGCGGCAGCCCGGTCTACGTGGATGGGAAGCTGCTGGGAGCGCTGGCTTTCCGCATTGGACAGTTCTCCAAGGAGCCGATCGCCGGAGTCACTCCCATCGCCGACATGTTGGAGATCAGCGAGCTCGACCACAGCCAGCCCGCGGAGACGCAACCGGCTTCGGCCAAGCTGCGTGCCGAGACATCGAAGACCGCTTCTCCTGGTGACGCCGGCGGCCTGGACCAGTATCGCAACATGCTGACGCCCATCGATACGCCGATGGTGTTCAGCGGCTTCAGCGAAGAGACGCTGCATCGCTTCGCGCCGCAGTTCGCCGCCGCTGGGGTCACTCCGGTGAGCGGCATCGGCTCGGCCGATCCCACGGCCCACGATACCGCCCCGTTGGTGCCGGGCTCGGCGGTAAGCGCCGTGCTGATCGAGGGCGACATGAACGTCGCCGCCACCTGCACCGTGACGTATGTTGATGCCGAGCGCCTGCTGGCCTGCGGGCATCCGCTGCTGCAGTTCGGCATGGTGGACCTGCCCATGACCAAGGCTGAAGTCGTGGCCACACTGGCTTCGCCGTTGAACTCCTTCAAGATCGTCAACACCACCGAGGCGGTGGGTTCGTTCGTGCAGGACCGTCACACCGGCATCCTGGGCCGCCTGGGCAAGACTCCGGAGATGATCCCGGTCACGCTCACCGTTCGCGGCGGCTCCAAGCCCAAGCAGTTCCATTACGAAGTGCTGAACAACGCCAAGCTCACGCCGGTAGCAGTTATGGCGACGGTGTTCAACTCCCTCCAGGGCGTCAACGAGTACGGGGAAGAGATCACCTACCGCATGCAAGGGACGATCAAGGTGCAGGGCTATCCGGATGTGACCCTGCAGAACATGTTCGCGCCCTTCGACAGCAATACCCCAACCGCCGCGGCGGTGGCGATGTCCCTGGGCGACCACTTCGGCCGCATCTTCGACAATCCCTACGTCATCCCGGGGATCACCGGGGTGAACCTGGAGTTCGACCTCACGCACGAGCGGCGCTGGGCGCGCCTGGAGAGCGCGCGCACGGATGTGACCGAAGCGCGGCCGGGGGACGACATTGTGATCGAGTCGGTGCTGCGTCCCTACCGCGGTGAGCGCATCGTGCGGCAGATTCCGATCAAAGTGCCGACCTCGACCCCCAAAGGCACGCTGCGCATCCTGGTCAGCGACGGCGATACGCTGGACCGCATGCGACGCATCGCACCCGCCTTGTCCCGCAAGATGGATCTCGCCTCCACCATCGCCATGCTCAACAAGGAACACAGCAACACTCGCCTCTACGTCTCGCTGCTCGAAGCCAACCCGCAGGCCATGGTGGAAGACAAAGTCATGCCCACCCTGCCGCTTTCGGTGATGAACGTGATGGACGGCATGCGCGGCACCCAGGACATGGTGGTGATTGGCGAGTCGGCGGTAAACGAGGCGTCGACGCCCATGGACTATGCCATCGCGGGTGCGCAGGTAATCAGCGTCAGCATCAAGTAATTGGCATCGCGTAGGCCCAGCCGCCCCCGGCTGGGCGGGCGAGCGAAGCTCGCCTCTTCTTTTGAGTTGACCTTCTTCCAGGCGCGATTACATCGCGCCCCGACGGCCGGGGGCGGCCGTCGCCACGCGAGTCTGGGTCGGATGTTTCTGCGTGATTCTCTGATAATCTATTTCAAGACACCCCCATGAAGAAGTCTGTATTTTTCCTTTCCACCCTGATCCTTCTCAGCGCGCCTTGCCTGTTCGCGGAAGGCACACGCCTCTGGAAGCAATCGAGCTTCGACGATTTCGAAAAAGGCACCGCTAAGGGCGTAGCCATCACCAGCGACGGCTCGCTGGAGCTGGCCCCTGCCTTCAAGGCGGTGTACACCACGCCCTCGACGTACCTCTGGTCGATTGCCGCGGATGGTGAAGGCAACGTCTTTGCCGCCGCCGGCGCGCCGGCGCGGGTCTATCGCATCACGCCAGACGGCAAGTCCAGCGTGGTCTTCGCCCCTCCAGAGCTGGAAGTGCAGGCGCTCGTGGTAGACACCAGCGGCGTGCTCTACGCGGCTACCTCGCCCGACGGCAAGGTGTACAAGATCGAGCGCTCTGCCAAGGCCGGCAAGGCTCCGGCGCAACCCTCCACCAATGAGGGCAAAACCGATCTCGATCCCAACTTCACTTCGTCGGTTTTCTTCGATCCCAAGACGAAGTACGTCTGGGACCTGGCGCTTGACGCCAAAGGCCAGCTCTACGTCGCCACCGGTGACCAGGGACAGATTTTCCGCGTGGACCGCAAGGGCTTGAGTTCGGTCTTCTTCAAGAGCGATGAAGCGCATATCCGTGTGCTCGCGTTCGATACGCGGGGCAATCTCATCGCCGGCTCTGACGGCAGCGGCCTGGTCTATCGCATCTCGCCGGCGGGCGAAGCGTTTGTCCTTTACAGCGCCCCGAAGAAGGAGATTACAGCCCTGGCCGTCGACGCAGCGGGCAACATCTACGCCTCGGGCATCGGCGAAAAGCGCGGCTTCGCGCCTCCTCCGAGCGGCACGCCGCCACCGCCGGCTCCGAGCGCTCCTTCGGGGCACGGCGGCATGTCTGCCGGTACGGCGTCAAATTTCCCGGGAGGAGCCGCCTTCAACGTGGGCGCCGGTGCGGCGCCGCCGTTCACCACCACGCCCGGTTCGGAGGTGTACCAGATCGCCCCGGACGGCTCGCCCAGGCGCATCTGGTCGTCGCGCGAAGACATCGTTTATGCCCTCGGCTTCGACGATCAGGGCCGTCTGCTGGCAGGCAGCGGCAACCGCGCGCGGATCTACACCATCGAGAGCAGCGGCGATTATGTAGACCTGCTGAAGGCCAGCGCCACCCAGGTCACCGCCTTCACCAAGGGTCCCAACAACGGGCTGTACGTTTCCACCAGCAATCTGGGAAAGATCTTCCTGCTGGGCGCGCAGCCGGACTCCGAGGGCAGCTACGAAAGCGACGTTTTCGACGCCCACATTTTCTCGCGCTGGGGCCGGGTCGAGGTGCAGGGCGCCGGCAATTACGATCTCTACACCCGCAGCGGAAATGTCGACAACCCGGACCGCAACTGGAGCCCGTGGAAGAAAGTCGACATCGCCAGGAACGGGCTCGCCGACGTGCCCCCGGCGCGCTTCATCCAGTGGAAGGCGGTGCTGCATCCAGGACCGACTGCGGCGCGCATTGACTCCGTGAACGTCAACTATCGGCCCAACAACGTGGCGCCGGTGATCGACGATGTCATCGTGCAGGTGGGCGTGCGCTATAACGCGACGCCTCAGAGCAAGCCCAGTGGAGAAGGATCGCCCGTCTCCAGCGGTCCGCGCTATGAGGCGCCTCCACCTTCGGTGCATGACCGCGATGCGATCAGCGCGCGCTGGTCGGCCCACGACGACAACGATGACGAACTCGTGTACTCGGTCTACTATCGCGGCGACAATGAGACCCAATGGCGGCTGCTTAAGGACAAGATCAGCGACAAATATCTCACCTGGGACGCCGGGCTATTTCCCGACGGCGGCTACACCGTTCGCGTCGTAGCTTCCGACGCGCCCTCTCATTCCCCCGACGAGGCCTTGAGCGACGCTAAAGAGAGCGCCCGCTTCGAGGTGGACAATACGCCGCCGCGCATCGAGAGCCTGAATGCCATCATGGAAGCCGGGCAGATGCATGTCACCTTCCGCGCTGCCGACAATTTCTCTCCCATCAAGCGCGCCGAGTATTCGCTCGATGCCGGCGACTGGCACTTCATCGAGCCGGTGGGACTGCTTTCCGATAATCGGATTGAGAACTATGACTTCAGCCTGCCGATACCCGGCGACACCGCGGCAGCCGAGCCGGCAACGAAGGGCGCAAAGCGCACGAAGTCCGCCCTTCCCGCCGAGCACGTCATCGTCATTCGGGTATACGACCGATTCGACAACATGGGAGCAGCCAAGACGCTGGCGCGGGCAGGAACGAGCCATTGAGTCATTGAAAAACGCCACGGATTCACACGGATCTTCACGGATTTGATCAGTGTTCATCCGTGCAAATCCGTGGCTTCTTTTAGAATTGTCCTATGCAGGCACTCCTGCGCACCGTCGGCTGGCTGTTCGCGATTGTGCTCTCGACCATTCCGGTGTACTGGTTCCTAGTCCATCCGCGGGCGGAATACTGGCGCCGCCGGCGCGGGGCACGCTTCCGAATTCTGGTGCCGCTGTGGCTGGCCATTTGGCTGGCTGTGGGCGCCATCACCTGGCCCTGGCGGCATGCAGTCTTATATGACACTCCGATGTCCTGGCTCGCCGCCGCGCCATTCTTCGCCGCCGGGCTCTACCTGTATCATCGCAGCCGGGCAAACTTCGGTTTTGCGCAACTGATCGGGCGTCCGGAGGTCCAGGGCGCGGGATTCGAGCAGCGGCTAGTGACCAACGGTATTCGCGCCCGCGTGCGCCATCCCGTGTACCTGGGCCATCTTTGTGAGTTGGTTGGATGGAGCCTGGGTACGGGCCTGGCCGTGATTTACATCCTGACGGGATTTGCGGTCATCACTGGCGCGATCATGATCCTCATGGAAGATAATGAGCTGGAGCGCCGATTCGGGGAGCCGTACCGCCAGTACCGTAAGTCGACGCCGGCAGTCATTCCTCGTCTGGTCTTGCGCGCTGAATGAGATTCGAGTTCTTCATCGCCTCCCGCTACCTGCGTGCCAAACGACGCCAGGCGGTGATCTCCGTCATTACCTCGATTTCGATTATCGGCGTTGCGGCGGGCGTGGCCTCGCTCATCGTGGCGCTGGCCATCAATAACGGCTTCCGCCAGGATCTGCAGGAACGCCTGCTAGGCTCAACGGCGCACATCAACCTGATGCGCGTGGAGAACGACGGCATCCGCGACTGGCGTTCGCTCCTCGATCATCTTTCGAAAGAGCCGCACGTGAAGGCCGCGGCTCCGGCGCTGTTCGAGCAGGTATTGATCTCGCGCGGCGCTCGCGCCCGCGGCGCCATTCTGAAGGGCGTGCTGCCCGAATACGAAAAGAAGGTGAGCGAGTTGCTGCAAACCGTCAAGTTTGGGTCGGCGACGGAGTTGGACCCGGCCTCCAGCAATTCACAAATTACAAATTACAAATCACCAATCTCCCCCATGCCTCCCATCATCCTTGGCCAGGACATGGCGGACGAACTAGGCGCGACCGTGGGCTCGGTGGTTCTCGTCACCAGCCCCCAGGGCGAGTTGACGCCCTTCGGCCTCGTGCCGAAATATGTGCGCTTCCGCGTGGCTGGGATCTTCAAGTCAGGCTTTTACGATTACGACACGGGCTGGTCATTCATCCGTCTGGCCGACGCACAGCAGTTGTTCGGACTGGGCGACGTGATCTCGGTGATCGAGTTCAAGGTGGATGACATCTACCGGGCCGGGGCAATCGGAAAACAGATCGAGCGCGACGCGGGTCGCGGCTTCATGGCCACCAACTGGATGGAGCAGAACCGCCAGCTTTTCCATGCGCTCAAGTTGGAGCGGATTGTTACCTTCATCACCATCGGACTGATCGTGATGGTGGCGGCGCTCAACATCCTGATCTCGCTCATCATGATGGTCATGGAGAAGACCCGTGACATCGCGGTGCTGATGTCGCTCGGGACTCGCAAAGCACAAGTGCGAAATGTATTCATCTTCCAGGGAGTACTGATCGGGGTGGTGGGGACGGCCATCGGGCTGGCGCTGGGATACGTTCTCTCCTGGATTGGCGGGCACTACCGGCTGGTGTCGCTTTCGCCCGAGGTATACTCCATCGACTATGTGCCCTTCGCCGCACGAGCGATGGATGGCGTGGTAGTAGCAGTGGTGGCTTTGGCCGTCTCGTTGGTGGCGACCATTTATCCTTCGTGGTCGGCTTCGCGCATCCTCCCGGCCGAAGCCCTGCGCTATGAATAGGACGCGGGCACAGGACCAGAATGGAACCGGGCAATCCACCGAAAAAGCCACAGAAAAACAGTAACTGTGGTTATCCCCGGCCCATCCTTCTGGGGAGGTACTTTGGTGATGCGCTGGGGAAAGATTTAGCTGGCATGGCCCATCCGATGGCGGGATCATCCTTCCAAGCGCCCTGTGGGGAAAGGTTGCAAGCGGACTTTGGAGGGGAACTTGCTAATTTGTGACCCAGGAGTAAAGGCTTGCATCCAACAGAGGTGGCGGAGATCCTGCGAGTAGAAGGACTCACCAAGGTTTTCCGCTCTGGCCCCACGGATTTGCGGCTCTTTGAAAATTTGGCCTTCCGCGTGATGACGGGAGAGATGCTGGCCATCGTGGGAGAATCGGGTTCGGGCAAAAGCACTTTATTGCACATCCTGGGTGCGCTTGATAGGCCTTCCGAGGGTGACGTATACTGCAATTTGACGCCGTTGCGCTCGCTCTCAGACGACGCTGCGGCTGATTTTCGCAACCGGGAAATCGGTTTCGTGTGGCAGTTTCACTACCTGCTGCCGGAGTTCACAGCCGCGGAGAATGTGGCGATGCCCTTGCTAGTACGAGGGCAACGGCCAAGCGAAGCCGAACAGGAAGCAGCGTTCTGGCTGCGCGAGGTCGGGTTGTCGGACCGGGCGCACCATCGCTCCGGCGAGCTTTCCGGGGGCGAGCAGCAGAGAGTGGCGCTGGCCAGGGCGCTGGTAACGCGGCCACGGCTGCTGATGGCGGATGAGCCCACCGGCGACCTCGACAGCCGCACGGCGGAGTTGGTGTTTACGTTGATCGCCAGGCTACATCGCGAGTATCGTCTGACTTCTCTTATCGTCACGCACAACCTTGATTTTGCGCGGCGCGCCGATCGCGTGCTGCGCATGCATCACGGCCGGGTGGAGGAGGTTGAGCCGCAGTCGCTTCCCGCCTGACGGCAACGGCGGGCGTCCATCCGGGTTGGTAGATTTAAGAGTTCGCGGCGGTGGTTGAACTGCATTGCTTGACTGCCTCTCCCCCAGGGCAGGCAAAGGGAGAGAGTCCAATGAGGGACGGTTGCAGTCCCGCGAAGGGCTTTCCGGCGAGGGAACATGTTTGAACGCTATACAGAAAAAGCTCGACGCGTGATCTTCTTCGCGCGCTACGAGGCCAGCCAGTTCGGCTCTCCGTATATCGAGACCGAACATCTGTTGCTGGGCTTGCTGCGCGAGGACAAGGCTCTGACCAACCGCTTCCTCCGTTCGCACGCCTCGGTGGAATCCATCCGCAAGCAGATCGAGGGGCACACCACGATCCGCGAGAAGGTATCCACCTCCGTCGATCTTCCGCTGTCGAACGAATGCAAGCGCGTGCTGGCCTATGCCGCGGAAGAAGCGGAACGGCTCTCGCACAAGCACATCGGCACCGAACACCTGCTGCTGGGCCTGCTGCGGGAAGAAAAGTGCTTCGCCGCCGAGATACTGCACGAGCGCGGCCTGCGCTTGTCTACCATCCGCGAAGAGCTGGCGCGCAGCTCGCAGGAGAAGGCGCAGCCGCAACGCGCCCGCGAGTCTTCCCTGCTGAGCGAGTTTTCCCGCGACCTTACCCAGGCCGCGCTGGACACCCAGCTCGATCCCCTGGTCGGCCGCGAGCAGGAACTGGAGCGCGTGGTGCAGATTCTGTGCCGCCGCACCAAGAACAATCCCGTGCTGATCGGCGAGCCGGGTGTAGGGAAGACCGCTATCGTGGAAGGGCTGGCCCAGCGCATTGCCGACGGCGATGTGCCCTCATTCCTGGCCGACAAGCGCATCCTGGCTCTCGATCTTTCTTTAATCGTTGCCGGCACCAAGTATCGCGGCCAGTTTGAAGAGCGGCTCAAGACCATCATGAAGGAACTGATGGAGTCGCAGAACGCCATCATTTTTATCGACGAGTTGCACACTCTGGTGGGTGCTGGATCGGCGGAGGGTTCACTTGACGCCGCCAACATCCTCAAGCCGGCGCTCTCACGCGGCGAGATCCAGTGCATTGGCGCCACGACCCCGGGTGAATATCGCAAGTCGATCGAAAAAGATCGCTCACTCGAGCGCCGCTTCCAATCGGTAAAGGTTCCGCCTCCGGGTGAGGAAGATGCGGTGCGCATCCTGAACGGCATCAAGGACCGCTACGAAAAGTTCCATGCCGTTTCCTACACCGACGAGGCGATCCTGTTTGCGGTGTCGCATTCCAACCGCTACATCCCGGACCGCTTCCTGCCCGATAAGGCCATCGACCTGGTTGACGAAGCTGGCGCGCGCGTGAAGCTGCGCCAGACCTCGCTGCCGGAAGAGATCACCGAGGTGCAGAAGCGGATCAAGTTCATCGTCCATCGCATGGAGAACGCCATCGCGAACCATGAGTTCGAGAAGGCGCGCTTCTACTCGGACGAGGAGCGCAAGGAGCGCGAGAACCTGCGCGCCCTGCGCGAGAAATATCACCTCGATGATTCCACCACCGGCGTGGTGGGGCGCGAGGACATCGAGGAAGTGGTTTCGCGCTGGACCGGCGTGCCCGTCACCTCGATCAAGGAAGAAGAATCACAGAAGCTGCTGCGCATCGAGGAAGAGCTGCACAAGCGGGTGATTTCGCAGGACCGGGCGGTCACCGCCCTGGCTCGCGCCATCCGCCGCTCGCGCGCCGGGTTGAAAAATCCGAACCGGCCGGTAGGCTCGTTCCTGTTCCTCGGCCCTACCGGCGTGGGCAAGACGGAAGTGGCTCGCACTCTGGCGCAGTTCCTGTTCGGCAGCGAGAAGTCGCTGATCCGCTTCGATATGTCGGAGTTCATGGAGAAGCACTCGGTCTCGAAGCTGATCGGCTCGCCCCCGGGATACGTCGGCTACGAGGAAGGCGGACAGCTTACTGAACGCGTGAAGCGCGCACCTTACTCGGTCGTGCTGCTGGACGAAATCGAGAAGGCGCACCCGGACGTGTTCAACATCCTGCTGCAGGTGTTCGAAGACGGCCAGCTCACCGACGGCCTGGGCAACACCGTGGACTTCAAGAACACCATCCTGGTGATGACCTCCAACATCGGTGCGCGCCACCTGATGAAGCGCACCGGCATGGGCTTCCAGAGCGACAAGGAAGATACCATCTCCGAAAAGGTCGAGGACATGGTCAAGAACGAGGTGAAGCGCACCTTCAACCCCGAGTTCCTGAACCGCCTCGACGAGATCATCCTGTTCAACGCTCTGACCGAGCAGGACCTCATTCAGATCGTGGAGTTGATGGTCACCCAGCTCAACCAGAACCTGGCGCAGCGCCACATCACGGTCACGGTGACCGAGGACGCGCGCAAGTGGATTCTCGACAAGACGGTCACCGACCGCAATTACGGCGCGCGTCCGTTGCGCCGCGCCCTGCAGAAGTACATCGAGGATCCGCTGTCGGAAGCGCTCATCCAGGGCTCCATCACCACTCGCCCCGCGTTCCTCGAGGTGTATCTCGAGACCGGACGGCTGTTCTACCGCCAGGTGGGCGAAGGCGTCGAACAGCAGGAAGGCGTGCTGCTCTACTCGTAGGGCTTAACCACTCAGCATTCAGCCCGCCGGCGCAAGCCGGCGGGTTTTGTTTTTGGAGACAAAAAACCGGCGGCCGGGCCGCCGGTTGTCGCAGTGAATCGCATGGCTGCTCAGTGCTTGTCGCTGTCTTTCATGGCTGCCGGTTGCATGCTGGCGGGCTTCTTCTTGTTCTTGCTTGTCTTGGCGGCCATTGCCCTTGATTCTTCCTTTTCCCCCCAGAAGCTGGGGTTGGCCGCGACCAGCGTCTGCGGCGGACGGCTCAGGTCCGGCCGCACGGTGAGGATCGTGCTCTGTTGAAAATCCCCGCCTTCCTTAAAGACGCGGCTGAACTGCCGGCGCACAGCTTCGGTGAACACCTTCTCATGCGCCGCTTTGCGGTCCATGTCCAGGTCGGCCAGTGACTTCAGGGCCGTCAGGAAGATAAAGCTGGGAGTCTGGGCGCCATATTCCACCTGGTACACCACCCAGTGCTCGTCGATGTTGGCTTTCTGGTGCAGCTCGATCGATTGCTTCTCCAGGTCCTCGAAGTCGCGCGAGTATCCCGGTTTGAGGCGCACGACGGACAGTTCCCAACTGGTGGCATTTGCCAGGTCGAGTTTCTGCGGATTGTACGAGAGATCGGGACGGAACTTGGCGATGATGCCATGCGTCCCTTGCACGGAATCCGAGGCGCCATGGCTGAACTCGACGGTCCTCATGAGCGCCGTGGTGGTCTCGTTGAAAGACTTCATAGACTTCTCGATCTGCGCGTAGTCGTCGTAGAAGGCCAGGAAGTCCACCACTCCGCCGGCGCCGGCGATGGGCGTGGCCGCCACGAAGTGATAATCGGCATTGCCGGCATTGAGCGCCTGCCGAACCTGGCGGCTGATGCCGGCGAACTCATCCATCTTCCCGATCTTGACTTCGAATTTCGATAGGCGGATCAGTTTCGGCACATTACCGGTGTTGTCAGAGTTATCGCCGGCCACGGCCACGATGCTGCACACCACTACCATGGCCAGGACCCACACAAAGGTCTTTTTCATAGCTGGCTCCTTGAGCTGATTTGGTTGAGTTGCCTGGATAACGCGGAAGGAGAGACGTTGGGAAACCGAGGCGACTCTACACCCGGCATGGTCGCAGGTCAATGAGGATACTATGTGCCAAACGCTGAATGCGTCTCTTTCGCAGCCTCGCCGCACAGTTCGGCCACGGCGCGCTCGGTGCGCGCGGCCAGCGCGTCCAGGTCGCGCGTGTTGTAGCCGGCCACGGAAATGGCGTCGCCGATGATCAAATGCAGCGGCCCGGGACGCAGGTGCGATGAGCCCCTGGGAAACGCCTGGTAGGTGCCCAGGATCGCGATGGGGACTACGTCAACCTTCGCCTTCAACGCCACGTAAAACGCGCCACGGCGGAACGGCTGCATCTTGCCCGTGGGCGAACGCTCGCCTTCGGGAAAGACCACCAGCGGCATTCCACGCTCCAGCGTCCGAACCGCTTCGCGAATGGCCCGGCGAGAGAGCGAAACACTCTCCGGATCGATCATGAGCTGCCCGGTGGCGTGCAGGTGCCATCCCACCAGCGGCACGCGGAACACCAGGCGATGGGCGATTATGCGAAACTGGAATGGCAGATAACGGTAAAGCAGCGGTATGTCGAGGGCGGAGACATGGTTGGCGGCGTAGAGGCGCGGGCGGCTCAGGTCAAGGCGTTCCAGGCCTTCCACCGTAACCGGCATGCCGTAGAGCCGGAGCAGCAGCCCCGACCAGAATGCCACCACGCGGTGCGATGTCCGGCCGCTGCGGTCGAGGAGAGCCGCCCCGATAGAAACGGGCTCCACCAGCAGCGTGATCAGTACGGTCAGCGGCCAGTAGAACAGGGCGGAACGCAGGCGGCTTAGCAGTTCGCGGAATCGGGAGCTTGAGAGTCATTGCGAAGTACCGAGTACCGAGTTGCGAGTACCGAGCAAAACCTGAGTCGCTGGCACCGCTCTACTCGGTACTCGGTACTAGGTACTCGGTACTCGTCTTCGCCGCCGCCCAGAACCGTCGCCGATGATCGACCGCAGCACCCGCGCCAGATCCCGTCCGGCGGTGCGCAGCTCATCGCGATGATGCAGCGAGAGCTCGCTCAGCAGCCGTTCTCCCTTGGATGTCAGGTGGATGGTCACCTGCCGGTGGTCGCTGCCATCGCGCTGCCTCTCGACCAGTCCGTGGGAGACCGAGCGGTCGACCAGCTCCACCGCGCTGTGATGACGGATCTGCAGCCGCTCCGCCAGCACCCGGATGCTGGGCTTGGTGCTCGCGGGGAGCCCGCGGACGGCAAGCAACAATTGATGCTGCTGCGGGTCTATGCCGGCACCCCGGGCTGCCTCCTGGCTGAAAGTCAGAAACTTCCGGATCTGATACCGGAATTCGGCCAAAGCCTGATAATCGACGCTCGATCCTGCTCGTGCCACGCCAGAATTCTACCCGTTGAGAACGCACACAGGACGGATTGTTTTTCGCTCGCTGTTTTCCAGCATTTAGAATCGTGGGTTCCCTGAAAGGCAGGAGGCGGGGCTTTGATCAAGCGTTACACGCGGCCGGAGATGGGCCGCATCTGGAGCGACGAAAACAAATTCCGCACCTGGCTGCAGGTGGAGATCGCCGCCAGCGAAGTCCTTGCCGAAGCAAGCCTGGTTCCCAAGAAGGCAGCGGACGTCATCCGCCGCAAGGGTGATTTCGACCTCGAGCGCATCGCCCAGCTCGAGGCCGAGGTGAAGCACGATGTCGTGGCTTTCACCACCGCGGTCGCGGAAAAGATCGGGCCGGAATCCCGCTGGCTGCACTTCGGCCTCACTTCCAATGACGTGGTGGACACCGCCCAGGCGCTGCAGGTGCAGGCTGCTTCAGCCCTGATCCGCGAAGGGTCTGGAGCGCTTGCGAAGCGTGCTCGACCGCCGCGCCCACGAATTTCAGCACACACCCATGATCGGGCGCACGCACGGCGTCCATGCCGAGCCCATTACTTTTGGACTGAAGCTCGCCAACTGGTATGCGCAGGTCGAGCGCGACTTGAAGCGCTTCGAGCGCGCTGCCGAAGAGATGCGCGTGGGCAAGCTCTCGGGTGCGGTCGGCAGCGCCGCGCACCTCGATCCCGAGCTGGAAGAGAAGATCTGCGAGCGCCTGGGACTGTCCGCGGCGGCGGTAAGTTCGCAGGTAATCCAGCGCGACCGGCATGCCTACTACGTGGCGACGCTGGCGGTCATCGCGTGCACGCTCGACAGCTTCGCCACCGAGATGCGCCACCTGCAGCGCACCGAAGTCCGCGAGGCCGAAGAGTTCTTCAGCGAAAAGCAGAAGGGCTCATCGGCCATGCCGCACAAGCGCAACCCGGTGAACTGGGAGCAGATCAGCGGCCTGGCTCGGGTCGTCCGAGCCAACGCGCAGGCGGCCTTCGAGAACGTCGCGTTGTGGCACGAACGCGACATCTCGCACTCTTCCGTCGAGCGAGTGATCATGCCGGATTCCACCATCCTGGTGGACTACATGCTGCACAAGGCTGCAGGCCTGCTCGAAACCGAGTTGGTCTACCCCGAGCGCATGAAGGCAAACCTGGAGAGCACGGGCGGGCTGGTATTCAGCGGACAGCTTCTGCTCGATCTCGCCGAAGCCGGCATGTCGCGCGAGGACGCCTATCGCCTGGTCCAGAGCCATGCCATGCGCGCGTGGAGCGAAGGGCTGAGCTTCCGCGAATTGGTGTTGAAGGACAAAGAGATCACGTCGCGCATGACTCGCAGCAAGATCGAGCAGGCCTTTGACGTCAACCGCCAGTTGCGGAATGTGGACAAGATATTTGCCCGGGTCTTCGGAAATGTTGAGAGACGCAAACGACCAATCAAGGTAACGAATTAGCCTATTGATCCGCGTTTATCCGCGTTTATCCGCGGCGGCGAATTCGGTTCTGCTGATTCCATACATGTTCAACTCCGGATACTCACCCTTGATCATCTCGCTGCGATCTGTCCCCTCGAGCTTCATGCCCAGCTTCTCGATCACCCGTTGGCCGGCGCGGTTCTCGACGAAGCACTTGGCTTCGACTTGCTCGAGGCCCATGCGCTCGAAGCCGAGCCGCACCAGGGCGCGCGCGGCCTCGGCTGCATACCCTTTGCCCCAATAAGGTTTTCCCACCCAATAGCCGATCTCGGCGGATTTCCGCTCAGGCGCCTGGCTGACGAAGCCGCAACTGCCGATCAGCCGTCCATCTTCGCGCAGAACCATGGCCCAGGCAAAGGGATCGCCACGCTGGTAGTGCTCTAGAACGAGTTCGAGAAACGCCCGCGTCTCGGCCGGGGTACGATGTGCCTCGAAGCGCACGAAGCGGTCGATCTCGGGATCGGAGACCAGCGCAAACATCGCGGCTTCATCGTCGAGCGTGAAAGGACGCAAACACAAGCGTGCAGTTTCGAGCGTCGGGATGGGCAGCATCGGCTTCACAGGCGGTTGATCAGCGAAGCGACGTAGCCGGCGCCGAATCCGTTATCGATGTTGACCACGCTAACGTTGGAGGCGCAGGAGTTCATCATGCCCAACAGCGCTGCCAGCCCCTGGAAGGACGCGCCATATCCGACGCTGGTGGGCACGGCGATCACCGGCACGCGCAACATGCCGCCAACCACGCTGGGCAGCGCGCCTTCCATGCCGGCGCACACGATCACCACGCGCGCGTCAAACAACACTTTGCGGTGCGCCAGCAGGCGATGAATGCCGGCCACGCCCACGTCGTAGAGGTGCTCGACGTCGTTGCCCATCAGTTCGGCTGTCACCAGGGCTTCCTCAGCCACGGGAATATCGCTGGTCCCCGCCGAGACCACCACGATTTTGCCCTTGCCATACTTCGTGCGATCTCGCTGCAGCACGATGGCGCGCGCCAGCTCGCGATACTCCGCCTTGCGAACCACGCGTCGCACCGCGGCGAAGTGTTCTTTGCTGGCTCGTGTGGCCAGGACGCTGGCCTGGTGTTTTGCCAAGCGAGAGAAAATCGACACAACCTGTTTCGCGGTCTTGCCTTCGGCTAACACCACCTCGGGAAAACCGGCTCGCAAGGCGCGATGGTGATCGACCTTAGCGAAATCCAGGTCTTCGAAGGGAAGATGCCGGAGACGGGCCACGGCTTCGTCGGGCGTAAGCTTGCCCCGGCGTACGTGCTCGAACAGTTCTCGGATTGCGGCGGGATTCATGAAGCGCTCAGCGGAAAGCACTCAGCATTCAGCACTCAGCATTCAGCCAAACCAGTGAGCTTACAGTGGCAAGTTCAGTGCAGCAAGAGTGCCAAGCAACGGCTGACTGCTGAGTGCTGAGTGCTGACTGCTGAGTGCTTCCTACGCCGGCACTCTGCGGCGCGAAAGTCGCGCCTGGCGCACGGTCTGGAGATAGGTGCTGCGGGCCGCCGGGCCAGTCAGCTTGCGGAAGAACAGAGAGCGGATGTAGCGCTTGGAGAGCCGACCGGCCACGTAGGCGTCGTACAGTTCGCTGCCCAGCATGTAGCCCAATTGCTCGGTTGCAAAGGCGAACTTGGCGCCGGTGAAGCCAAGGCCCAGGCGGATCAACTCCGGCACGATCGGGTATCGGCGGGTGTTTGCTTCCCAATCCTTGTGCATGAGCAGGAAGTCGATCATCTGCATAAACTCGCGGTAGCTGTGAAGGGTGTGCTCTTCGATGGCTTCCTGTGGTTGCGTGTAAAGCGCGCAGAGGTCGGACTGGCGCGCCGCCGGGCGCGCGGGATACAGCAGGCGCGATCCAAAGTAGCCCAGCGCGTGCTCGATCACCCGTGTATAGAACAGCTCCTCGCGACCGGCCGGCCCGGCCTCGCTCCCTCGCGCCGCCGTGCCGGTGGAGGACCCTGCCTTCCGCCGCAGGCCGCCAGCGCCAGGCTTGCTGGGACGGCATGCGTAATGGATGAAGCGCGCGGTTTCCTCTGCCGCACCCGACATCTGGAACTCGCGCACGAAGATGGTCTCCATGCGCGGAACGTAGCAACTACCGCCGCTATCGATCCGAGCGAGGATTTCCTTCATCTCCGCTTCGGCGACGCCTTTGCGCGCCAGCAGCTTGCGCATGGTTGCTGACGACGGCCGGCTGTAAACCTCCGGCAGGCGGTCCACAAGATAGCGAGGCCGAGTTCCGTTGGTGGCCGAGTACTTGTCGATATTGAGGAAGCGGGCCATTGCGTCCACCAGGTTGTGGAAGGTTGGCGCCAGATCGGGGGCGGCGTGTTCCTCCCGCCACCGTTCGATGCATTGGCGATAGCTCTCATACTTCTCGAGCGGGGTGGCGTTGAAGACGCAAAGCACGTCGCGCTCCACGCGCACCGCTTCGACGTGCTCGCGGCGCTCGCCGGCCGCCCGCCAGTAGAGATGGTCGATGTTCTGCAGCAGGGTAAGCACGCCGGCATCGGGCAAGGCGACGCTTAGCAGTTCGGGGATGTGGTTAGGCGCAAGGTGCGATTCGCCGAACAGCACCGCTACGATGGCTCTGGGATGGCGGTGCGCGATCTCGGCGATCTTCTGGGCAGCGTGCCTGTCGCGGATGCCGATTTTGCGCAGGTCGTCACGCGGCATGCAGTCCAGGCCATAAATTCCGACCGTGTGCCGCCTGGCCGTGGTCAACAGCTCACGAAAGGGCTCCCATGGGTATCCCCAGTCGAGGTCGAAGCGAATGCGTTCGCGGAGCTCGTCATCATCGATCTCGCCGCGCATCCACTCATCGAGGATGTGCTGATCGCGTGCGAAGACCGTCTCCATTCCGAACACCACTGGACGGCCGCACTTCGCCGCTCGCTCCAGCGTCTCAGCAGCGAATCCTTGCGAGGCAGGCAAGGCGTGGTAATCGCCGATCAGGAGCACGTCCGCCTGACACAGCTCAGCCTCGACTTGCGCAAGCGTCAGGACAGATTCGTAGTCGCGGAACGATTCGCTGAAGTCTCTCAGATACTTGCGGCGGCCGTTGGGATCAGTGGCCTGGATTTCGCGCTGCAAGTTGGCCAGGGCGTAGTACTGGCCCGCACTGCGGCGGCGTGAGCGCGCTCGGGAGGGCGACCCCATATAATCGTAAATGGCCCATCATCAGCAAGTTAGGGGAGATTTCCTTGACTTACGTGAGCCTGGTACCTATCCTTCCGTGGGTTAACGGGAGAGTACCCCCACCCTCAATTAGATGCCAGATTACTCACGGCCAGCGGCTCCCGGCGGCGGGTTACCGAGGTCATCCGGTTTCGGCGCGCATGGGTGTCCGGAAAACTTGACCGTCGCCATCACCGGCGCCAGCGGCATGGTGTTTGCGCGCGAACTCCTGCTGGCCCTGGAGCGGGACAGCCGCGTCCAGACGGTCAACTTCATCGCTTCTGACAATGCCTTGCGGGTCATGGCGGAAGAATTGGGGATTACCGGACGTGGCAAGCTCTTAGAGCAGCTTCTGGTTGAGAAAACCCAGAAGATCCAGCAGCAGAACAATGACGACATCGGAGCCAATGTCGCCAGTGGATCCTATCCGGCTGATGCCATGGTGGTTATCCCATGCAGCATGGGGACGCTGGCACGCATTGCGAACGGCATCTCGAACAAGCTCATCGAACGCGCCGCCGACGTGTGTCTGAAGGAACGGCGACCGCTCGTGCTGTGCGTGCGCGAGACGCCGCTCAACAAAATCCACATTCGCAACATGTCCCTGGCCGCCGACGCCGGCACAACGATTTTCCCCCTGATTCCCGCCTACTACACCAAACTGGAAAGCCTGGAAGCCATGGCGCGCGAGTTCGCCAACCGTGTGCTGGCACACATCGGCTTGCCGCAGCCGGGAGCGTTTCGGTGGATGGGATAGCAGACCGTCCTGTCTGTCCCCTGGTTCCGAGCTTTCCCCAAGGATGCTCCGATGCCATGGCCGAATACTCAGGCAAGATGAGCAGTCAAAATTGCGCGAGAATCGTCCGCCAGAAGCGCAGCGTTGGAATCTTCTGACCGATCTGGCGGTCGACCACCTTGCACAGCGCATGCCTTCAGGCAATGCCGCAAGGAGCGATTAACAAACGTAGGCTTCAGCCCCCTGCGCCAAGGGGCTGAAGCCCGAATCATTTAAGCTTCCGACGGCACGACTGAGCTCCCCGGACCGGTTCTAGTCAGTTGAGAATTCAAATACAGCAAAAGCGAAGTCCCTTCGTCCTGCTCCATTGCAAGAGGCGCTGATTTTGAAAGCATTGGTACCGTTGGGCAGTACCCCCAGGGTGATTGGAAGTGTAGTAACTGAATCGCCGTTACCATACGGAGGCACTACGGCGGGGCCAATGGTGTATAGGCCGGGGCTCGTGAGTATGCCGACCTCCGGCGGAAATCCGGGCGCACCGAGAGCGGTGAGAGCAAGTTGTCCCGCACAATTGAAGTTACTCGTTACAGTGATTGTTATGGTAGGGGTTTGATTCTGGATGGTTTCGCCAAACTTGACGGGGTGATCCGGTGTGCAAGGAGAAGGGCTGCACGCGGTCACGGAAATTGCGAGTTCTGGTGGAGCGTGTCTGGGAGGGGCGGAAAAAGCCATCGCCACCAAAGCCACTCCCACTAATGCTGTGCAAGATACTGTTACTGCAAACACACGTCGCATTGGAATCTCCTTAACTCGATCTTGGAATCGGGGGAGGACAAGGACAGCGGGTCAGTTGGGAATTGCACCGTCCCTCAGAGGGTAGGCTTTACGGGGCTAGGAGTGCGCAGCGATGAGGGATCCCGTCTGACACGAGGCTCCTGACTATAGCCAAGGCGACAGGATGTCAAGCAGCATTACATACATTTACACATTTCCTTTCGTCTCGTATCGGGGCATGGCTTCAGGCATGCCGCAAGAAGCGATCAACAAACGTGGGCTTCAGCCCCTGCGGCCCCGGGGGAAAATGCTTCCGCCCTCAGCGGCTGAAGCCGGGAGTGATGTGCGCGGTCACGGCGCGGCTGGAAGCCGCGCCCCTTCAAAACACCAGCAAGGTGAGTCTTTCCGCAGCCGATGAATCCGTGCCCTGATAGGAGGGTGCCCGGAGCTTTTTGGGTGGACACCCGCTCGTTTCGCCCCTCTTCGCCTGGGGAGAATCTGCCTCGTTAACACTCGCACAGGCAACCTTCCGGAAGCGGAACAGGTGTCACCGCAGTCACTAGCAGAAAATTTTTTCACACGATTGACCCTCGGGGCCGGGATGTACTAGTGTGGGCCTAACACCAGAAAGGAGGTGATCCAGTGAACAGTTCCGACTGTAGTGGTATAGGTGAGGTGGCTGAGGCTTAGGGCGAATCGCTCTAACTTCCTCGCAACTTCCAGTCGTTCGGGAGCTTGTTTAGGGGCCACCGTATAGAGTGACGCCTCAGGCCAATCCCAACAGACTACCGGCGGCCCGCAGCTTGAAAGACAGTTGCGGGCCGTTCAGCTTTTTACAGCCTGCTCCAACCCCTTGCGCACGACATTGGCGGCCGAGTCAGCGATAGGAAAAGATTCGAGCTCATGCGCGGTGATCCAGCGCAACTCGCTGGCGTCCGCGCCGGCCTGCGCTTCTCCCGCGAGCCGGCGGCAAAGAAAATCCACCAGCACGTAGTGGTATTGCACTTTGCTTTCGGGATCGCGCATGATGCGGTCCACGACTTCGAGCACCGTGCCGGCCTCCACTTCCAGTCCGGTTTCTTCTTTTGCCTCGCGCGCGGCCGCCTCGCGGAGGGTTTCGCCCAGTTCCACGACTCCGCCGGGGATGGACCACTCGCCTTTCAGCGGCTCGGTGCCGCGCCGCACCAGCAGCGCCCGCCCGTTGCTCGACGATCACCGCCCCCACGCCCACAATTGGCCGGTCAGGATAGTCGCGTTTCATGTCGCGGAAGCTCAGGAGAAAAAGGTGCGCGGATTGAAGTCCACGATCTTCCAGCCCTTCTTGCCGCGTTCCAGCTCGAAGCGCATCTGCCCGTTCTTGCGGACGGGAGGTGACGTGGCGCCACGCGGGATCTCTTCCAGTTGGATATCCACCAGCACGATGCCCTTGGGACCGTCGGTAGAGCTCTGCACGATGCGGAAGTAGACCCGGAAAGACTCGTAGCGATTGAAGAAGGCCTGGATCTGATCTTCGAATTCCAGGTAGCCGTCCATCTTGTCGCGGTCGAAGGCCGAAAGCAGCAGCCGCGGGGTGTGGCCCTCGAGGCCGTCGCGCAGGTCGTTGAGTACGTTGTTGGCTACCGCGGTCGAGAACACCTCGGTATTGAGGTCGTCCTGTGAGCCTTTGTCCTTCTTGTCTTTCTTTTTCTTGTCTTTGGATTGGTCGGGAGGCGGTTGCTGCTGCTGGCCGGAGATCTTGGAATTGGGATTCTGCGCCGACCTCGCGACACAAGGAGCAAATCCCCAGGCCAATAATACGAGCAAGGCGAGCAATAGGCGCAGGATGGACAAACGCATGAGGCCTCCGGGGGAGCAAACGAAAGCAGCACATTATCCGGCAAAAACAGGTACTTTGGAGGGAAATCCAGCAGATATTTTGGATTGACAGCCCCCCCACCCCATGCTACATATCAGGCTCCTCTTCCCCCCAAGAAGAAGTTATCCAAGTCTGCAGAAACGCTCGACTTGCGTCGTGGCGCGGGGGCAAGCAGCGGTTCCGCAGACTGCACTGTAAAGGCAGCAGACTTCCCAGGGCTGTGCCGCGCTGTTCCCGTAATTGAAGTGGAGGCGGTATGGGGCGCAGGGCTCCCTTTGTCCTAGCGGGGCTGCTGTTTTTACTCGGTGTGTCGGTTGCTCAACAGATGCAGTCAGGACAAAGGCCCAGGGCCCCCCGGCTGTCGCACCCGATCTCGCACTTTCTCGCGTTGCCTTAACGAACAAGCGACCGCAGCATTCGCCCGCCCAAACCACGCAAGCCCGCGCCAACTACCAGCGCCTTCCACTCAGCTTCGAGCCCAACCAGGGACAAGCCGGGTCGGATGTGCAATACCTCGCGCGCGGCGGCCACTTCAACGTCTTCCTGACTCACGATGAGGTGGTGTTCAGCTTCGCCCGGCGGTCTGCACGCCGACGCCAGCTTTTTGACAATGCAGACGGCGGCTCGGAACCGCCGGCGCTCAGCAGCATCGAACTTCGACTGCAGGGCGCAAGCCCGACAGCCGCGGTCTCGGGAGTTGAAGCCTTACTGGGCAAGGCCAACTACCTGGTGGGACGCGATCCCAAGCAATGGCATCTGGACCTGCCCACCTTCGCCAAGGTGCGCTACCGCAATGTTTATCCCGGAATCGACTTGCTGTACTACGGCAACCAGGGCGAACTGGAGTCCGACTTCATCATTGCGCCGGGCGCGAATCCTGAGGCAGTGAAGCTGTCAGTCGCGGGGGCGGAGGGGATGACGATCGACGCCTCCGGCGACCTGATCTTGCGTATGCAGGATGGCGCCCTTCGGCTGCGGAAGCCACTCGTCTATCAGGAGAGCGGCAGTTCCCGCCAGCAGATCGCCGGCAGCTACGTGCTAGCCGGCCAGAATCAAGTCGGCTTTCGTGTGGCACAGTACGACCACAGCCGGCGGTTGGTCATCGATCCGGTGCTCAGCTACTCCACGTACCTGGGAGGCAACGGCGTTGACGAGGCCACGGCCATCGCGGTGGATAGTGCCGGTAACGCGTACATCACCGGCGACACGACCTCGACAAATTTCCCGGTCACCGGAGCGCCGGCAACCGGAGACATGTTCGTCGCCAAGCTGGATCCCAACGGCGCGAAGGTATACGCCACCTACGTCGGCGGTACCGCCCAACTGGATTTTCCCACCGGGATCGGCGTGGACGTCCTGGGCAACGCCTACGTGGCCGGCCAGACGGGCGAGACCAACCTGCCAACCACCGCCGGAGCGCTGCGCACCACTTACCAGGGCGGCACGTTCGATGGCTTCGTCTTCTCTCTCAACGCGGCCGGCACGGGATTCAACTACTTCACCTACCTGGGCGGCAGCGCTTTCGACCTGCTGGCTGCGGTTGCGGTGGACAGTCTGGGCAACGCCTACATCACCGGACAGACCGACTCCGGTGATTACCCAATCCTGAACCCCTTCGAAACCCTGGCCACCGCCGGCGATGGCGGCATCTTCACCACCACGAACAGCGGCGCCAACTGGAATGCCTCCGCCACCGGGCTGGTAAACAGGAACATCACGGTGGTAGCTGTCGATCCGAAAACGCCCACCACCATCTATGCCGCCACCTTGGAAAGCGGCGTGATCAAGAGCACCAACTCGGGGGGCGCATGGAGCGCGATCAACACCGGCCTCACAAGTCTGGTGATTCAGGCGCTAGTGGTCGATCCGGTGACGCCGGCGAACGTGTATGTGGGAACGGGGAGGGGAGGAGTCTTCGTCAGCCACAACGGCGGGACAAGCTGGGCGACGATGAACGCTGGCCTAGTCGGGATTAATGTCCATGCGATGGCCATTGACCCGACCAGCCCTGGCACCTTGTACGCATCCACGGGGGGAAACGGCGTTTTCAAATTTACCGGCAGCGCCTGGTCACCCACCGGGGCGGTGCCGCAGGACG
Source organism: uncultured Acidobacteriota bacterium (assembly GCA_963733935.1). Classification (GTDB taxonomy): domain Bacteria; phylum Acidobacteriota; class Terriglobia; order Terriglobales; family Acidobacteriaceae; genus JAHFUA01. Next base: position 811,720 of record CAVTEQ010000014.1, on the reverse strand, counting down.
TCGCCACTGCCATCGTCGTAGACCCAACCAATAATCAGAATGTCTACGTCTCGTTTCAGAACTCCGGCGTGTACAGAAGCTCCAACGGGGGAACGAGTTGGGCGGCGTTCAATACTGGACTGACAAGCTTGCAGGTGGCAGCGCTGGCCATCGATCACACCGGCCACCTCTACGCCGGCACTCGCAATGGTGGTGTGTTCCTAAGCACGAGCGGCGGGAACTGGACGACGATCGACACCGGGCTGCCGCTGGGCGTCTTCCAGGCGCTCGCAACCGATCCCATTAACAACACCACCGTGTACGTCGGCACGTGGAATGGCGGCGTCTACCGCAGCACCAACAACGGCGCAAGCTGGTCGGAAGCCTCGAACAACGGTCTGAACAATGTTCGCGTCTCGGCGCTAGTGGTTGATCCGCAGACGCCCGCGAACCTGTATGCCGGATCGCAGAACGTCGAGGCGGTGGTTACCAAGCTCAGCCCCAGCGGAGCGCTGGCGTTTTCCAGCTATCTGGGCGGAGGCGGAGGAGAAGCCGGCCTGGGCATTGCCATCGATGGCGACAACGGGAATCTGTACGTTGCCGGCTTCACCAACTCGCTGAACTTTCCCACGGTTGCTGCCGCGCAAACGTCGATGGTGGGCGGGCTCAGCGGGTTCGTCAGCAAAGTTAAGTCCGACGGCAGCGGACTGGTTTACTCCACCTATTTGGGTGGCCCGCTTAGCAGTTCCTCGGGCAGCCTGGACCAGGCCAACGCCATTGCCGCCGACGCCGGCGGAAACGCATACGTCACCGGCATTACGAACTCAACTGGATTTCCCGTCGCCAATGCAACGCAAGCCACGCTGGCGGGAACCAGCAACGCGTTCGTCGCCAGGTACAACGCCTCCGGCCAGAAGCTGTTCGCAACGTATCTCGGCGGTGAAAGCACCGACGCCGGCAACGCCATCACGGTGACGGCCAACACGGACGGATCCACCAGCGCTTGGATCGCCGGGCAGACGACTTCCAACTTCTTCCCGCTCGCCAACCCGATCCAGCTCGAGCGCGGCAATGAGAACAGCGCATCGAATGCCGGGTTCATCAGCGACTTCAATTTTCCCGCGTCCGGAGCAGCGCCCACGCTGGCCTTCTCCACCTACCTGGGCACCGGCTGCGGGTCCGGCTGCGACACCGTCGCCCAGGCCATCGGGCGTGATGGCGCAAACAACATCTATGTCGCCGGCCGAACCATGTCCAACAGTTTCCCTACGGTGAATGCGGTACAGAACAGCCTGGCCGGCACGCAGAACGCATTCATCGCCAAGATCGGCGCGACCACCAATAACGCCGACCTTAGCCTGACCCTGAATTCCTTCGGCCCCACCACGGTTGTGGCGGGCGCCACTGTGAACTTCAGCTTGACCGTCACCAACAATGGCCCCAACCCCGCCACCAATGTTGCCCTTGGAGGCCGTGGCGGTGCCAACCTCTCGATCATCACCTGTACCGTCACCCAGGGCGTCTGTGGCGATAACCTGCAGGTGCTTGACCGGGGCTTCGCCGAACTGGGGACCTTGGCAAGCGGCGCGAGCGCCACCGTCACCGGCGTACTGCGGCCGCTGAGCGCCTGCGGCGTTGCAGGAGTCCCGACCTGTCCTTTCCTCATCGTGGTCGACGCGCGCAGCGACGCTAACGATCCCAACCCCAGCAACAACTCGGCAACCACCAACCTGACCGTGCTGCCCGGCGCAGACCTCGCCGTCACTTTGAGCGCATCGCCCTCGCCCGCGCCGGTGCAGGTAGGCGGCACACTGAACTACCTCGCGAACGTCTCCAACCTCGGGCCCTCGAACGCCTCGAACGTGACCGCGGTGTTCACCCTCGCGCCCGCCACGGCCGCCACCTTCGTCTCCCTCCCCCCAGGATGCACCAACAGTGCCCCAGGAACGCTGACCTGTCTCCTCGGTCCTATGCCCGCCGGGACCGCGGGGCTCGACAGCATCCCCGCGACCGTGAATTCTCTGCCCATCACGGCGGAGATCGTGGTGAGCAACACGCCCGAGGCCGATCCCGATCCCACGAACAACTCGGCGATCGTGACCACCACCCTGAGTGCCTCCGGCGTGAACAATGCCGAACTCAACGGCCAATACGCCTTCCTGCTGCGCGGGTTTGACCCCAGCGGCCAAGCGATAGCCGTTGCTGGCAGCTTCACGGCCGACGGCGCTGGCCACATCACCGGCGGCGTCAAGGATGTCAACATTCAGAATTCGAGTGTGGCGGCTGATTTGAGCATCACGGCTGCTAGTAGCAGCTACTCGGTGGGTGCGGACAACAGGGGCATCTTGACGCTGACCACTTCGGCGGGCACGGAGACTTTCGACTTTTCCGTGGGTTCGATCTCGTCCGGTGTTGCATCGTTGGGACACATCATCAGCCGCCGAACCGCCTCTGCGACTAATGGGTCTGCCATTAGCGGCGTCTTCAAGAAGCAAGATCCAGCGGCGTTTACATTGGCCGCTCTCAACGGCGATTGGGCCTTCCTGAACGAGGGCGTGGACGGAAGCGGAGGCCGTTTCGCCAATGCCGGCAGGTTTACCCTGAGCGCGGGCAACATCACCAATGGAAGCGAGGACTTCAACGATAACGGAGTGTTCGACAACGGTACCACGACCGCTTTGACCATAACCGGATCGTTGGGTTCAGTCGACACCAATGGTCGCGTCCCGCTGACCGCCGGCAGCGGGACTCCGGGTCACACCGCGGTTTACATCGTTTCCGCCAACGAGGCGCTCACGATGAGCATCGATCCCATTAGCGCCAATCCGTTGGCGAGCGGCTCGGCGTTGCGGCAATCCACCACCTTCTGCCCGACGACCGGCGGTTGCAACTTCACCAACAGTGCGCTGAACGGTAACGCCGTGGTCTACCTCCAAGGTAACTCCAGTTCGGGAGTTGCCGGTGCGTCGGATGTCAATGTCGGGGTTTTGACCTTCAACCTCGCCACTGCCAGCTTCAGTGGCAGCCTTGACGAAAACGACGGCGGCACAATCTACTGTCCTGCAGCAGACCTCTGCGCCAATCCCGGCGGCAGCACGGCTTCGGGCAACTACAGCGTGGCGTCCAATGGCCGGGTGACCTTAACCCTCGGCGCCGGCGAAAACAATCCCCCGTTCTTCTATATGGTGAACACCAACCAGGCGTTCCTCATAGGAAGCAGCAGCGGCCATGTAAACGCGGGCGTGGCGGAAAATCAGGTGGGCCCGATTGCCAACAACTCCTTCAGCAGCGCCTTTGGAACTGAACCGCCGGCCGTGAGCGGTTCGCTGATGTTCAGCGGCGTGCTGACGGCCACCGCAATCAACGGCACGAACTCAAGTCTCACCGGCACTACAGATGACATCAACAGCGTCGGCCCTATAACCGACGTAACAGGTGGTGGACTGCACGAAGACGTGTCAGTTGAGGACGACACCACCACCCTCGATCCGGCGACAGGGCGGTTCACCTTCGCCAGCGGCACGAAGGTCGGCTATTTCATCAACTCCTCGCGGCTGGTAACCATCGACATAGAGCCCACCAACACTGCGCCGTACATCATCATTTCCGACAACCAGTCCAGCAGCATCGGCGCCAAGCCCGATTTGGGGGTGGGCATCACCGCGAATCCCAGCACCGGAGTGTTTGTCGGCGGCCCCATCACCTACACGGTGACGGTGAGCGGCAAGAACAGCACACCTGCCACCGGCGTGGTGCTGGCCACCGCACTCTCACCTTCCCTGACCGTGAACAGCGTCACCCCGAGCCAGGGCTCGTGCAATGCCACCGGCTTGCCCGCCAGCCTCGGCAGCTTCAGTTGCAACCTGGGGACCGTGACCCAGGGAACCCCGGTGACGGTGACGATAGCGGCCATCGCCCCAGCCAGCGGCATCCCCTGCGCGACCAGTCCCTCAGGGTGCATCATTGTGGCTTCCAGCGCCGCGGAGAACGAGATCGAGTTCAATCCGGTTGACAACACTGCCACGGTGATCACACCGATTCTGCAGGCGAGCGCCACCACCTGCACCGGCACCACCACCAACTGGCTGGGCGGAACCGGCAATTGGAGCGACACCACCAAGTGGAGCACCGGCGTTGTCCCCAACAGTACCAGCGTCAACGTTTGCATTGATAACGGCAACGCGGTCGCGTCGCAAGTCACGCTCGACATCAGCGCCAGCGTCGGCAACCTGACCATCGACGCCAATGACAGCCTCATCATCGGCAACAACACGGCCCTGACCATCGCCGGAAATATTTCCAACTCCGGCCAGATTTCCGTGAACGCCGCTGGGAACAACACTTTCCTGCAGATCGCCGGCGGCCGGAACGTGAGCCTGTCGGGCGGGGGCACGCTGACGCTCTCCACCTCCGGGAACGGCACTCCCATCATCAACCAGACTTCCGGCGGCGCCACCCTCACCAACGTGGACAACACCATCCAGGGTCGGGGCCAGATCGGCAACAACGGTCTGGCGCTGGTCAACCAGGCGGCGGGGACGATCAAGGCCAATGTCGCCGCGACGCTGCTGCTCAACCCTAACGGAATCACGAATGCGGGCACCCTGGCGGCTACCACTGGCGGAACGCTGCAGACCACCACGACCGTCAACAACGCCGGCGGCACCATCAGCTCCACGGGCAGCGGCTCGGCGGTGCAATTCTTGAATGGAACCACCGTCCAGGGTGGAACGCTGAACGGCAGCGCGGGAGGCGTTCTAGGAACCGCGGCCAGCAATACCGCCACATTGGATGGAACCACTCAGGGCGCGCTGATCAATGCTGGAACCTACACCGGCGCCAACAACAGCGCCACGGTGCTACGGGGAACAATCACCAATACCGGCGCTATCCAGGTCACGGCTGCAGGTAACAACACTTTCCTGCAAGTCGCCGGCGGCCAGAATACGAGCCTGGCCGGCGGAGGCACGCTGACGTTATCCACCTCCGGCAACGGCGCCGCGATCGTCAATCAAACGTCCGGCGGCAGCACGCTCACCAACGTGGATAACACCATTCAGGGACAAGGCGAGATCGGCAACAATGGGCTGGCGCTGGTCAACCAGGCGGGCGGGACGATTAATGCCAACGCCGGCACGCTGACCGTGGACGCCGCGGCGGTCACCAACCAGCACCTGATGGAAGCCACCAGCGGCGGCACGCTGGCCGTGAACGGCACAACCGTCAACAACAATGCCAGCACCATCCTGGCCAACGGCGGCACGGTGCAATTCACCGCCACAACCATCCAAGGCGGCACGCTGAATACCCTGAATGGTGGAGTGCTGGGAACTGCCCCCTCACAATCCGTAACCCTGGATGGATCGCCCACGCACCAGGGGACGCTGAACAACACCGGCACCTACACGGCGCCCAACAACAGCGCGACCATCCTGCTGGGAACCATCAACAATAGCGGGGCAATCCTGCTCTCCGCCGTCGGCAATACCACGCAACTGCAAATTGCCGGCGGACAAACTACCAACCTGACGGGCGCTGGAGCCGTGACCATGTCCACCTCCGGCAACGGTACCCCGATCATCAATCAGACCTCTGGCGGCGGAGTTCTCAACAATGCCGACAACACCATCCAGGGACAAGGAGAGATCGGCAACAACGGGCTGGCGCTGATCAATACAGGAACGATCAATGCCAATGTCTCAGGTAAGACGCTGACCATCGACGCGGCCGCTCCTACCAACGCCGGCACTTTCGAAGCTACCGGAGGCGGCATTCTGGCCTTGTCCGCTTCCACCATCAATAACAAGAGCGGCATCATCAGCGCGGATGCCGCCGGTTCCACGGTGCAGTTCGTAAACGGCGTCACGCTGCAGAGCGGAACTCTCTCCGCTACGAACGGCGGATTGCTGGGCACCGCTGCCAGCACATCGGCTACCCTCGACGGAAGCACCCTCGGCCAGCAGATCACCCTCTCCGGCACCTACACCGCGGCGAACAACAGTTCCACCATCCTGGTGGGAACCATCAACAATACCGGCTCGTTCCTGCTCAGCGCAGCGGGCAATATCACCCTGCTGCAGATTCGCGGCGGCCAGAACGTGACGTTGACGGGTGGTGGCACGGTCACCATGTCTACGTCTGGGAACGGCACGCCCATCATCAATCAGACTTCGGGCGGCTCAACCCTCACCAATGCAAACAACCTCATCCAGGGACAGGGTGAGATCGGCAACAACGGGCTGAAGCTGGTCAACCAGGCGATCATCAACGCCAACGTGCCGGGCCGCACATTGACCATCGATGCGCTCACTCCCAGCAACGCCGGCACCATGCAAGCTACCGGCGGCGGATCGCTGGCCTTGAACAACTCCGTCGTCACCAATCAGGGCGGCACGATCACGGTGGATGGTGCGGCCTCCTCGGTGCAATTCGTGAACGGAGCAACCATCCAGGGCGGCACCCTGGCGACTACCAACGGCGGCCTGCTGGGAACCGCGGCCAGTACTACGATCACGCTCGATGGAAGCACTCACGGAACGCTCACCAATGCAGGCGTTTTCGTCGGGGCAAACAATAGCTCCACCATCCTACTCGGGACGATCAACAACACCGGCGCAATCCAGATCAATGCGGCCGGAAACATCACTCTGCTTCAGATCACTGGCGGGCAGAACGTCCTCCTGACGGGCGGTGGCACGCTCACGATGTCCACCTCGGGCAATGGCACCCCGATCATCAACCAGACCTCCGGCGGCTCGACGCTCACAAACGTCAATAACCTGATCCAGGGACAGGGGCAGATCGGTAACAACGGGCTGGCGCTCGTCAACCAAGCTGGTGGCACCATCAACGCCAACGTTGGCGGCGCTCTGCTCATCAACGCCGCCTCGGTCACCAACCAGCATCTGCTGGAAGCAACCGGCGGCGGAACTCTCCAGGTGAATACGACGGTCCTTGGCCTGGGTGGCACGATCGCTGGCAGCGGCGCCGGCTCTTCGGTGCAATTCCTCAGTGGGGCTTCCTTGCAGGGCGGCACGTTGAGCACCAGCGGCGGCGCGGCGATGGGGACCGCCGCCAGCAACAGCGTCACCCTCGACGGCAGTACCGCCAATGGAGCGGTGGTCAACACCGGGACCTACACTGCCGCCAACAACAGCACCACTGTCGTACGAGGGACGATCAACAACACTGGCGCCATCCTGGTCAGCGCGGCCGGCAACACGACTCTGCTTCAGGTCGCTGGCGGACAGAACACAACCCTCACGGGAAGTGGCGCGGTGACGCTGTCCACCTCCGGAAACGGCACGGCTATCATCAACCAGAGCTCTGGTGGTTCCACCCTCACGAACGCGGGCAACACGATCCAGGGGCAAGGGCAAATTGGCAACAACGGATTGTCAGTAGTCAATCAGGCCACTATCACGGCCAATCTCTCGAGTGCCGGTTCCTACACGCAAACCGCGGGTTCTATCGTCATACCGATCCACACGACTGACTCGGTAACGTCGTTCGCGATGAGCGGCGGCACTGCGCAGGTAGATGGATCCCTCAGCGCATCGAGCGGCGTGACCTTGAGCGGCACTGCCATTCTTTCCGGCAGTGGCGCGGTTGTCGGCAGCCTGAACTCGGCCGGAGCGATTCAGCCGGGTGACACTCCAGCGCCAGGCATTGTCACCGTCAGTGGCGGCGGCACTTACACGCAGAGCTCGGCCGGAACGCTGGACATCCTGATCGGAGGGACAACGTTAGGAACTCAGTACTCTCAGCTTAACGTCGTCGGACCTGCCAGCCTGGCGGGCACCCTCAATGTGAGCCTGATCAATGGGTTCAGCCCAGTCGTGGGGAATTCGTTCACCATTTTGACCTCCACCGCAATTTCCGGCACGTTCGCCAATGTCGGTCTGCCGGCGCTGAGCGGCGGGAGCTGGCAGGTTACGTACAATCCTGCTTCCGTTGTTCTCAGCGTGGTGAGCCAGGGCCCATCGCTTACATCGTTATCACCGTCGAGTGCGCTGGCAGGTGGGAGTGGCTTTACCCTGACGGTGAATGGCACAAACTTCGCCAGCGGCTCGAGCGTCAGCTTCAATGGAAACCCTCGCACCACGACGTTCGTCAGCGCCACGCAGCTCACCGCCGCCATCCTGGCCGCGGACGTTGCTACCGCCGGCGCCTTCAACGTCACCGTGACCAATCCGGCGCCCGGCGGCATATCGAACGCCCTAACCTTCACGGTGAACAACCCGGCACCCACGATCGCATCGTTGTCTCCGTCGAGTGCTTCTGTCGGTTCGGCGGCCTTCACGCTGACGGTAAACGGAGCGAACTTCGTCACCACCTCGACGGTAAACTTCAACGGCAGCGCTCGCACCACCACGTTCGTCAGCGCCACGCAACTGACTGCCGCGATCCTGGCATCGGACATCGCCACTGCCGGCAGCTTCAACGTCACCGTGACCAATCCGGCGCCCGGCGGCGGGACGTCGAATGCCCTCAGCTTCACGGTGAACAACCCGTCACCCGCAATCACCTCTCTTTCTCCATCTTCTGTGATTGCCGGTTCGGGCGGCTTCACTCTGACGGTGAACGGCACCGGCTTCGTCAGCACTTCGGCGGTGGACTTCAACGGCAGCGGCCGCGCGACTACATTCGTCAGCGCGACGCAGCTAACCGCGACCATCCTCGCCTCGGACGTCACTACTGCGGGTAACTTCAACATTACGGTTGTCAACCCGACGCCGGGGGGAGGCCTGTCCGCGCCAGCGACGTTTGTGGTAATCGCACCGAATCCGGTACCCGCGATTACAACGCTTTCGCCTTCCGGTGTCCTGGTGGGTGGACCGGCTTTCGCGCTGACGGTGAATGGCACCGGCTTCCTCTCGAACTCGGCGGTGAACTTCGGCGGCAATGCTCGAACGACCACATTCGTCAGCGCGACGCAACTTACCGCGGCCATCCTGGCCTCGGACATCAGCCACTGTGGGCAGCGTCAATGTCACGGTGACCAACCCGGCGCCGGGTGGCGGCACGTCGAACGCCGTGCCCTTCGCCATCAGCCCGGCCGCCGACCTTGCGGTTGCCATGACCGCATCCGCGCCCACGGTGCCGGTGTTCGGCAGCATGACCTACCAGATCACGGTGACGAATAACGGTCCCAATCCCGCCAGCGGCGTGACGCTCACCGACATCTTGCCGGCAAATACCGTGTTCGCCAGCATCGACGATCTTACGGATTGCGCGGTTTCGAGTGGCACTCTCCACTGCAACTTCGGCACGCTGGCGGTTGGCAGCACCAACGCCAAGACGGTCAACCTGATCCTGGTGCCGTTGGCCGTGCCGGCGGAGACGGGCACGTTTGATAACACGGCGACGGCCGTGGCCAACGAGTTTGATCCCACAACAACCAACAACAGCGCGACCCAGACCGTGCAGGTCACTGGCACGAATTTGCCGGGCGGCGGCGCGTTCCGCACTTTGCCCGGCCTTTCCGCCAATGTCCTGCCAGGGAATGACGACGAGTCGGCGGGACCCGTGCCGATGAATCTGAACCTCAACTTCTTCGGGCTGCAGGTCAGCACGGCGTTCGTCAACAACAACGGCAATATCACGTTCAACTCGGCGCTCGGCGACTTCACGCCGTTCCCGCTTGACGAGCACGAGCGTGCCGATCATTGCGCCGTATTTCGCCGACGTGGAGACCGACTTCCCCACCTCCGGCCAGGTCACCTATGGAAACGACACGGTGAACGCGCGTCCGGCCTTTGGCGTGAACTGGCCGGGCGTCGAATACTGCTGCGGAAGCGATCCGACCAAGCACAATGTATTCCAGCTGTTGCTGCTCGATCGCTCCGATGTAGGCGCCGGAGATTTCGACATTGAATTCAACTACGACCAGATCCAGTGGGAGACCGGCGATGCCAGCGGAGGCAGCGGCGGGCTGGGCGGATCGCCGGCCCGCGTGGGCTACTCCAACGGTTCGCAGACCGCCGGTTCGTTCTTTGAGCTACCGGGCTCAGGCGTCTCCGGCTCGTTCCTCGATACCAACACCACCAGCGGCTTGATCTTCAACAGCCTGAACAGCACCCAGCCCGGCCGCTATGTTTTCCAGGTAAGAGGCGGCACGGTGCAGTCGTCGGCGGACTTGGCGATCGGCGCCAGCGGTCCGCAGTCCGCCACCGCGGGCAGCACCATCACTTACACGCTCACCGCCACCAACCTTGGACCCAACGCCGCAACCGGAGTGACGGTCACCAACACGTTGCCGGCAGGCTTCACCTTTGTTTCGGCGGCGCCCAGCGGCATCTGCTCGACGGCCGGTCAGCCGGTGGTTGTGACCTGCAATGTCGGATCGCTCGCCAATGGATCGAACGCCGTCATCTCCATTCAGGTGGCGATCCCGTTGGGTCTCTCCGGCCCGGCAACCGACATTGCCGCCGTTTCCGTCCCCAACAATCAGGACCTGAACCTTGGGAACAACACGGCCACAGTAGTGACCAATGTCGCTATCGTGCCTGCCGTCCTGAGCATCGCCAAGACTCACAGCGGCAACTTCGCGCAAGGGCAGAGCGGCGCGGCCTACGCCATTACGGTCAGCAACGCCGCCGGCGCCGGCGCGACCAACGGCGCCGTGACCGTGACCGACACCGTTCCCTCCGGACTGACGGCTACCGCCATCAACGGCACGGGTTGGACCTGTCCCAGCCTGACCAGTTGCAATCGCGCGGACAGTCTGGCCGCGGGCGCGAGCTATCCGCCGATCACGCTCACCGCGGACGTGGCTTTCAACGCGCCCGCCAGCGTAACGAACACCGCCACGGTCTCCGGCGGCGGCGCGGTGAACCCTGCCAGCGCCAATGACGTGGCCACCATCCTGCCGGCTGCGGCCGATTTGGTGCCGGTGATCGCCATCGTGCCTCCGCCGGACGCTGGCGGAACTACGATCAGCTATGCAATTACTGTTACCAACAATGGACCGTCTTCCGCGACCCAGGTGCAATTGACGAATCAACTGGTCGGCAACGCGGGCTTCGTTTCCGCCAGTTCGCCGACCATGACCTGCCCGGCGCCGGCTGCGAACAGCCTTGCCTGCACCGTGGCGGTGCTGAACAACGGGGCAAGCGCCCTGGTCAACATCACGGTGAACCTGACAGGGCCGGGTTGGGATAGCAACACGGTGCAGGTGAGCTCGCAGGTGCCCGACTCCAACCCCAGCAACAACGTGGCCTCCGTGCAGAAGGTCTCGGCAGGCGGGAACACAGTCACGGGCTCCGAGGTCGCCGTGCAGCCGGTGGATGGCACGACCGGCGCGTCTCCCGCCATCCTGACCTTTGCCAGCGTCACGCGCGGCGGAACCACGAGCGTTGCCAGCGCCTCGAGCGGGCCGGCGCCGCCCGTTGCATTCCGTACCGGCACGCCTGCCGTCTTCTACAACCTCGCCACTACGGCGGGATACTCGGGGGCCGTCAGTGTGGCACTGGGCTTCAATGGCGTGATCTTCCATCACCCGGCGAACGTTCGCCTCTTCCACTACGAGAACGGCGCGTGGGTGGACCGCACGGTCGCAATCAACCCCGCAGGGGGATACGCCGTCGCACAGGTGACTTCACTTTCGCCGTTCGCGCTGTTCGAGCCGATCAACCACGTTCCCGACGCGAAACTGGGAGCGGCTCTCACCACCGCCGCCACCGGCGCCCAGGGAGCAAAAGTAACGCTCAACGGCTCTGCCTCCATCGATGCCGACCATGATCCGCTGACCTACCGCTGGACCGGGCCATTCCCCGAGGGCAATGGCGTGGTAACCGGCGTCAGTCCGACGGTAACGATGCCCGCCGGCGCCAACACCGTGACCTTGATGGTGAATGACGGCGAGGCCGATTCCAAGCCGGCACAGCAGATCATCACCGTCACAGACTTTAGCGTGGCCGCGGCGGCGGCCGGTCCGACCACCATCAGCGCAGGCGGGTCGGTGAAGTTCAACGTGACCGCCAGCCAGCAGTTCGGGCCGTTCGCGAGCGCAATCGAACTCGTCTGCCTGGGGCTGCCGCAGGGCACGCAGTGCAGCTTCTCTCCGAACTCCGTGAATGCGGCTGGGGCGGCGTCCACGCTGACCATCAGTACTACGGCGCGCACGGTCGGGCTGCTGACGCCCGTTCCCCGCAGGAACCGCGCTCCGCTCTATGCGCTGTGGATGCCGCTGCCGGGGATCGTGATGTTGGGATTGGGAGCGCGCCGGCGCTCACGTAAGCGCGTGGCGGCGCTGCTGCTCCTGCTGCTCATCGGCCTGATGCTGCTGGTCTCCTGCGGTGGAGGCGGCGCAGGCGTTACGCCGCAGCCGCAGCAATTCAGCACACCCGCGGGCACTTACACCGTTACGGTTATGGGAACGGCGAACGGCAGCTTGCAGCACACCACGACTGTGACGTTCACGGTGCAGTAGGGCGCACAGTTTTGCTCTGGTGAAGCCCCAGACAAATCGGGAGATCGGGTGATCGGCTCATCGGGTCATCTATTGTCCTACTGCGTCTGGTAGCTCACGTCGAAGTAGGCTTTCGACTGGCTCGCAGTGTGGACGCCCGAAACGTCGCCGGTCTCGACCGGCCCGGTAGTCTGGGCGCCGACGCTGCGCGCCGCGTTGCTGCCGCTGAACACCTGGCGTCCTTTGCCGCTCGTTTGCGCGGGATTGCGGATCGCCATCAGGCGCAGAATGCCGGTCTTGCCGCCGCGCAGTTGCACCGCATAGCTGTGTCCGGCGACCGCGGGCACCTCGGGTTGATATTGCACCCCCGCCAGATTTCTACCGCCGAACGCCGCACCGATGTCGGCGATGCCGTTCTGAGCGGATAGGGAAAACCGGCCGCTCGCAAGTTGCTCGGCCGTGATCTCGACGTCGGCGGAGCCACAGGCCGAGCCCGCGCCGGATGCGAAGCGGAAGCCTACACAACTTCCGTCAGCAACCTCCAGCGTGGCACGCTGCGCTGCCGTCACCAGGCCGCCGGTCTGCGGCACTGAGCCCGGCAAGAAAGCGAAATGGGCGAGTGGAGCGGATTTCCCGAGCGCGCTCTTCTGCTGGATGCTGTGGTTCGCGTCCACCACCACCGCGGCCTGAAGCGGGCCGCGGCTCGGAAGGTGGGTTAGCGTTCGTCCACTCGAGCGCCGCGAGCGTGCTGGCCCCGGCGCGCACATCGAATGTATCCGAGGCGACGGCTGTGCCGTTGACCACGAGTGTGATGGGAACGCGCTGCGCGTCGGCGTTGCCGGCGTTGGTCACGCGGAAGCGCACCGCTACCGTGTCGCCGGGCTTGGGAATCGAGGGCGAGAAAGTGATGCTAGCGGCGCTGATCTGCAGGTCAGGCATCGAGGCGGTCGTTGCCGGCCTGGCAGTGGATTTGGCCATCCCGCCGCCGCCGAACGCCCCACGCGTCCAGGTACCGCTCGACGTGTGGCCAACGCCAAACAGGCCTCCCGCTTGTCCGCACGGCGTGGCGCTGAAATCAAAGCTCAGGCTGAACGCTTTGGTGGCCAGGCCCTGCGAGTTGGTGATGGTGACGGCGAAAAAAGCCGCCTGCGTGACGGGGTTGGCGACCGTGAAGATGAACGACGGCAGGCTGTACGTAGTGCCGGACAAGCTGGCCGTACCGCTAACCTGGTTCACCGAAACCCCGGCGCTCAGCCCTGCCCATTGCCAACTGACCGTGGGAACGTTGAAGCCGCTGACCGCATTAATCGCGAATCCGGGAACCGGGGCTTGGCCGCCGGCCCCGATCGGAATGCAGATCGTTCCGGCGGGCAGACTGAGCAGGATGTCGCCGACGTTGAAGAAGAGCGTTGTGGGATTGGAGGTGGCCGCCGGCACGGCATTCGTCGGCGTCACCTGGACGCTCGTCGCTCCGGTGGTGACGTTCCCGCCGGCATCGAGGGTGGCGAAGAAGTCCGCGGGTTCGGGAGTGTTGTAGGGGATCGACGTAAGCTGAGTGGGACTATTGGCGACTTGCGGCTGATCGGTGAAGGTCAATGTCACGGTTCCCGCGGCGTTGTCCGGACGCGTCGCGGTGAGCGTCACCAGTTCCGGGAGGATGCCGTTCAGTTCGACCGGGTTAGCGCTGCTCGTGTTGGCGCGCGAAGAGGTAATGGTGATCGCCGGCGGACTGCCGAGGGTAACGGGCAGGTTAGAGACGCTGTTATTGGTGCAATCGCTCTCCTGAACGGCGCAACCTGGGTTGACCGTGACCGTCAATTGCCCGCTGGTGCCCTGCTTGATGCTGCTGGGAATCACGATACTGGCCGAGACCTGGGTGCTGGCGCCCGCCGCCAGCGCGGATAGGCTGCCATCTGCCGTCAGAGTGTCGCCGAGCGTGTCGGTCAGCGCAAAATGAACGAGCGCGGTCGCCGCTAACGCGCCCGGTCCGGCGTTGCTCACCGTGGCCTGGAAAGTCTGCGTGCCAGTGCCGATCACGAATGGAGGCGTGTTTTGCCCCGCCACCGTCACGCCGGTGATCTTCAGATCGGGCAGCGGCACGTTCAAAGGCACAAGATCGACGCCGAAGGTCGAAGTGTTGTTATTGCAGTTGCTCTCCTGCAACGTGCACCCTGGGTTCACCGTAGCCGTGATCTGCGCCGTGACGTTCTGAGTAAGCGAGGATAGATCGATGGTCGCTGCCGCCTGCCCCGTCCCGTTGACCTGAACGCCGCCAAGAGAACCATCCGCCGTCCCAATCCGGGCGCTGGTGGTCGGATTGGTGAGAACGAAGTGCACTGTGCTGGGACCGCTGGAGGCTGTGCCCGTATTCAGCACGGTGGCCAGGAAAGTCTGCGGGCCGGTGCGAACAACCGCGGTCACCTGCAAGTCGGGCAAGGACGAAGTGGTGTTGGGAAGACCGGGCAGTGTGGGCTGCGGGCGCAGGTCCGTGATCCACCAGCCTTTTCCTGGTGTGAGCGTCCACACGGTGGTCACGGCCCCGACCGTCGCAGAGTATGTCGGCGGCTGGCAGGATGGGTTGTTCTGGCAGGCAGGATCGTTCTTAATCGTGTAGATCAACTGCCAATTGGCCTGGATGGTCGCGAGACCCGCGTTGGCGTTGACGATCATGCCTTGCAGGTTCACCCGCAGGCTGCTGTAGGTTGGCAGAACTTCTCGCAGCGCCTGTCCCAGGGCAGTGTAAGCCGGGTAACCGGTAGCATCAAAGAATGCCAGCACCTGGTCCGGCAGCCGTGAAGAGTAGGCCTGGGCGAGCGAAACCATGCGCGTGGCAGGGTCGTCGTAGCTCGGCTGGCTGACGGCCACCGAACTGTAGATCACAGCGCTGGCGCCCAGGTTATCGTTGATTTGCAGGCGCGCGTAATACTGGCCGGGGGTGATTGGCGGCGTGAGCGAGAACAGTGAGTCGGTGCCCACGACGGTTCCGGGCGCAGGGTTGCACGCGGGAGCGTTCATCAGCGGCAGCGCAGCTCCGACTTGGGGCGGCCTGAAGCCCAGGCTGCAGAATGTCCAGTTGTAAGTGAGGGTCGTTCCGGTGAGAGTGTCGACGGAGCGGCTGCCGTCGAGCGTAACCGCTTCTCCCGGGTTGACGGTCTTGTCCGCGGGCGTAATGGCTGGTACTGGTCCGCCGAAGCTGAAAGCGCCCGCCATCGTGGTGGTCAGGCCGCTGCCGCCCACGAGCACGATGTCCACGGTGCCCGGGTTACCCGGAGGCACAACCACGCTGAGTTGGGTCTCATTGATGAACGTGACGTTGGGAGCGGCCACGTTGCCGAACATAACCTTGGTGTTCGGGTCAAAATTGGCGCCGGTGATAATGATCGGAATGCCGCCGGTCGACGGCGCGGCGTTGGCCGAGAGCGCCCTGATGCTTGGCGGGGCCTGGCTTTGCGCCAACTGCTGAATCTTCGCCAGCCAGGTACTGGTTATCTGCTGGATGGTCGCGTTCTGCGCCTGCACCTGCTGTCCCAGGTCAACCTGGGCGGCGACTGAAGGCGCCGAGCAAAGTCGCATTTACCTGGTTGAAAGCGCCGGACAGGTCGTTCTGGAACTGGTTGTCGGGCGCGCCGCCGGGGCTGCGCGTAAGCAGCGTCTGCCAGGCGGCGTTGTAAAGAGTCGTGAAGGCGCTGCCGGCAGTCTGCGCGGCTTGATTGACGCTGGTGCCGTCGGTGGTGGCAGCGTTCATCTCGGCTGTCACCGGCGTTTTCAAGTCGGTTGCGGCTTGCGAGATGTCCAGAGGAGTGCTGAGGGCGCCGTTCGCCGCGCTGATTTGGTTGTAAGCCTGATCGGCGGATTGCGCCAGCCCCACTCCCAGCCCGTTCAGTCCGGCAAGCGCCGATTGCCGCTCCTGATCGATAGTCGTGAGGAAAGGCTGCTTGTAATCCCCTCCCGTCACCGCCGCGCTGCTCGGAGGCGCGAGCACGCTGAACACCGCCGCTGAGCTCACACCCGCTGCTCTTGCTGAGCGTGAGAGTCACCGGTCCCGGCGTTGCCGTAGCCGCAACCGCCAGGTGCACGCCGACGCTGGCAGCGGTGCCGCCTGCATTCAGAGTCGCCGTAACCGCTGCGGAGGAAGAACTCACCGCATTCACGTTGTCCAGTTGCGTCCCCGTGATGGTGACGTTGGTTGTAACTCCGGGCAGAAGCGAACTTGGATTTATGGCGCTGATGACAGCGGGCTCGGTATCTTGCACGATCTGCTGGATCTCCTGCTGCGTGGCCGGGCGCGTGACCGGCGCTTTGCCGGCAGCTACCACGGCCGCCATGCCTGCTGTGCAAGGCACCCGGCCGGGAACGCCAGGATCGTTGCTGCCCACCATCACCGTTCCCGAGAGGCACAGGAAGGTGGTGGCGCCGATGGCGGAGTCGATACCGAAGATGGTCCCTATCACTCCGGCCACCGCAGTGGCGGTTTTGACCTCAAAACTGCCGCCCTGCTTGGTGACGGGCGTGACTTCCATACGCACGCGGCCGTAGCCGACTTCGATCGAGGTCTGCTGCGACTTGGCGTCGTGCTTGATGATGCGCAATTCCGCCTGCGAGCCCACGGACAGGATGGACTGGTCGAGCAGGGTGATGCGGGCGCGGCCTCCCTTGTCGGTGCGCACCAGGTCGTTCCAGATGACGTCATCGCCCTTCTTGGCGGCGGTGATGACCTCCTGCTTCGCCGGCCCGCGCACGACGTTGGCCAGCGGCAGCAGCGCGCTAATGTTGCCGGCCTTGTTTGCGGGGGGAGCATCCGGCGGCGCTGCCGCCGAACTGGCCCCCAGCAATAGCGCGACGATCGCGATTACAATCCGACGTGTCATTCCTGCCCCCATTTCCTCGTCCCGTCCATCGCCGAGATCGCCGGGATCGCCGAAATCGACGCCAACATCAGCCGGTTACGGCGTTTCCGGCGTTTCCGGCGATTAAGCATGCTCCTCACTTGGTCTTCATCACGTACACGCCATCCCAATCCGCCGCCGGACCTTCGTGACGGTATTCATGCGAGCGTTTGAGCAGCTCGTGCGACGGGCCATCGTCGG
The DNA here is from genome assembly GCA_963733935.1 of uncultured Acidobacteriota bacterium. Taxonomy (GTDB): domain Bacteria; phylum Acidobacteriota; class Terriglobia; order Terriglobales; family Acidobacteriaceae; genus JAHFUA01. Next base: position 794,242 of record CAVTEQ010000014.1, on the reverse strand, counting down.
GATAGCGCGCCAGCAGCTTCTCGAAACTCTCAATCGCCTCGCCCCAATCGCGCCGGCGATAAGCGGCCAGCGCGCCCGCGAACTGCGCCAGCAGATCGGCATAGCGCGGCGCCTCCGGCGCGAAGGCCAGCAGCTCGTACAGGCTCACCGGCTGGAGCTTACCCTTCACACGCGTGTAGTCCAGCTCGCGGCAGACAAAGAGCGAGCTCACCTGCCGCCACGTGCTTTCGTTGATGATGATGCCGGTGTGGTACTCCTTGTTGAGCCCCTCGAGGCGCGACGCCAGGTTGACGCCGTCGCCCATCACCGTCCACGCCAGGCGGCGGTTCGAACCCATGTTGCCGACGTTCACCACGCCGGTGTTGATCCCGATGCCGATGGAGAGCTGCTTGCGCCCCTCCGCTTCCCACTTGCGGTTCAGCTCCTGAAGCCGTGCCTGCATGTCCAGCGCGCAGCCGCAGGCGCGCTCGGCGTGGTCGGGCTGCGGGTAAGGCGAGCCCCAGAACCCCATGATGGCGTCGCCGATGTACTTATCGAGCGTGCCCCAGCGCTTGAACAGGATGTCGGTCATCTCACCCAGGTATTCGTTGAGCAGGAAAACCAGCTCGTCCGGGCTCATGCCTTCCGAAATGGTGGTGAACGACCGGATATCGGCGAACATAATGGACAGCTCTTTCGACTCGCCGCCGGTGCGGAAATACTTTTTCGGGTCCTGCTCGATCAGGCGAATGACGCCGGGAGAAACGTACTGCGAGAAGGTCTTTCGGATCTTCCGCTTCTCACGTTCTTCGAAGATCATGCGGAAGCTGGTGACGCCGCCATAGTTGGCAATCAGCACTCCCGCCGGCAGAACGAACCACAACCACCAACCCAGGTGTGCGAAGGCTTGATACACGGCCACGCCGAAGATCAGCAGCGCCAGAATGGCAGAGAGCGTGGAAAGCAGCGGCCGGCTGCGCGAGAACACCACGCCCATTCCCAGGCCGAGCACCAGGATGAAAGCCAGGTCCACCATCTCCTGCGTCGAGCCCCGCCGCAGAAAGCTGCGGTCGGGTTCGCCGGTGTGCAGCAGGTTGTCGATGGTATTGGCGTGCAGCTCCACCCCCATGGCGGTGGACTTGAACGGCGTGGCGCGCAGGTCGCCGATGCCCAGCGCGGTGGCCCCGAGCAGCACGATCTTGTCGCGGAAGACCTCCGGCGGAACCACGCCGCTGATCACGTCCGCCATCGAGAACTGCGGATAAGTCTTCGACGGGCCGGCGTAGTTGATGATCACGCTGCCGTCGCGCTCGGTGCGAAAGACGTGCGTGCCGAGTTGAATTCTCTCCAGGCCGGTTTCCGCCATGAAAGCGATGGTGTCCTGGTCGGAGATATGCTCGAACTCCTTCACTGCCTGCAACGAAAGCGAAGGGAAATAATCCTGGTCCTGATAGCGGACGATCAGCGGCTCGCGGCGATAGACGCCGTCGGCGTCGGGGACGGCGTTGAAAAAGCCATAGGTCTTGGCGGACTCGGCGAGCAGACGGATGTTGGGCTCGATGCCCCACTCCACGTCTCCGTTTCGCGCCCACGCTGCGTTCATGTCGAAGTCGCGGCCGTTCTTCTTCACCTTTTGCACCTGGGGAAACGGCTGCCAGGAAAGCACGTCGTAGTAATCCTGGGCGGCCTTGGGGTCGGTACCCAGGCTGCGCTCGCGGTCGAGGAAGATGTGCCCGAGGATGACGTTGCCGGCGTTCTTCAGCGATGCGGCGAGGATGGCGTCATTGTTGCTGGTGCGCTCGAGAGCGCGGATTTTCTCGAGCGCCGCTGGGTCTTTCCCGATCTCCGCCTCCAGGCGTTTGAGCGCCTCCAGCGCGGCGTTTTTTTCGGGCGTAGGGAAGTCGGCGTCGAAGGCGATAGTTCGGGCCCCGGCGGCGTGCAGCCGGTCGAGCAGCCGCGCGTAGGCGTCGCGCGCCACGGGAAACGCGCCCAGCTTGCGCAAGGTGTTTTCGTCGATGGCCACAATCACGATGCGAGCATCACGCGCGCGCGGGCCGCGCAACAGGAAGCGGGAATCCAGCGAGCGCAACTCCACCGAGTGCAGCAGCGAGAGCGCGCCGCGCTCCGATCCCATGATCGCAACCCACCAGAAGGCCAGCAGGCCGGCCAGCGTCACCAGCAGGGAGATCAACAGGTCGACGCGCCCCAGCGGCAGGCGCTTGCGCACCGCCATCCAGCTCGATTTCCGCTCTGCGGGATCTTTCTTCACCGGCTCCTCAGCGGTGCTTGCCGAACTTGTACACAAACGACACCCCGAACTGCCGCTCATCGAAATTGGTGATGGGGATCAGCGTTGGAGGCGTCAGGTAGAAATAGTTGCTGCGCAGGAACGAGAGGATCAACAAGGCGTTTTCATCATTGCGTATTTTGTAAGTAAGCGCCGCGCGGTACGAAGGACGGTTATAACCCGAGGGCCCGAAGATCGTGGCTGTGGTGACCCGATATCCCAGTTCGATGATGACCCAGCGCGGCGCCTCGGCGTAAACCGCCGCCGTATCCAGCCGGTTGGAATCGTAGGTAAGCAGGCAGGGATCGGAGAGCCCTAACAGCGGATTGCAAGCTGTTAGCGGCGTCAGGTTGGGCTGGTGGGCTTGTCGTTCGAGCTCGAAACGAAGGTTAGGATGAATATGCCAGCCGCGCACGTCGTAGAGCCCCCGCAGGGAAGCGTAGACGCGGTGAGTATGAGAGGTCTGGGTGGGATCGAGATTGTCTATCGTATCCCGCAGCTCGTAGCCCAGCGTGACGTACGTGTGGTGGTAGGGCATGGTGAACTCGGCGTAGGGCATCCGCACCACCTGATCGGCGCAGCGGGTGGTGGCCGGTTCATTCAGAAGGCACGTCCCCGGCGTGGGCCGCGTGCCGTGCAACTCGCGCTCGCGATAGCCGAACTCAAAAATCGCGCGGCGATAGAAACCGAGGTCGTGCAGGATAAAGTGCATTTCCGGGCCCCAAAGCACGGTCTCGTATCCGGCGGGAGTCGACGTGAGCTGATCGCGCAGGTTGTTGCTGGATCGGCGAATGGTGCCGTCCAAGGTGAGGAAGTACGTCAGGTCGTAGCTGGCGCGGAAGATGCTGTCCTGCAGATCGTTGATCTGGCGCGCGTTCATGGAAGTGAAATTCGGCTGGTATCGCGAGAACGAGCCCCGCAGCGTCAGCTTGTGCCAGCGGTACGTGGCCTCGGCGTGCGCGCCCCAATCTCCCTGCGTGCCGCAGCCTGGCGCCGGCGCTCGGGTATCGACTTGGGAACAAGGAGTAAAGCACGGGCTAACGCTGGGGGTTGCGGGATCGCACGGCGGCGGCAGCGTGCCCGCGAACACACGCCTGGTATCGAAGTTGGTGAACGAGTAGGCGTACTCCGCATCCATCCGCAGGCCCCAGGGAAACTGCAGTTTGAGATCGACGCTGCCTACCTTGTTGTCGGCGGGCTCTGGCGGCGCGCCGATGAAACAGGCGCCCTGGCCGGGTTGCGTGGGATCGCACGGCGGCGGCAGAGTGCCGGGATTGTCCTTGCTGTAGGCGAAGTTGAATCCCAGCGCGGAACGCTTGTTGAAGCGATATTCCAAGCGGCTGCCCGCGACTGTCGCCAGGTAAGGACGGCCCAGGAGGTCATTCCAGATCGAGCCCCAGCGGTCGATGGATACGCCGCCCACGGTGGTGAGCTTCCAGCTATCCCCCAGCTTCCATGAGGTGTCCAAGCCGCGGATATTTTGGCTGAAGGAAAGGCGCGAGAAGTTCACCAGCGCGTCGCCAACGATGTATTCGTCACGCGGACCGTAGAGCCGCAAGTAGCCCCGCTGCAAACTGTTGTGCTCAGGGTCGATGCTCTTGTCATCGGTGGCGCGGAACATAGTGAGGATCTGCAGGCGGCGGGTCTCCAGCACCCCGCGGTCGAGAAAATAATTGAACTCCCCTAGGTTGTTCTCCCCGGGAACGTAGAACGACTTCGTCGGGTCGCCGTTGATCTGGGTGTAGCGGGTCATCAGCCGCACTTCGCCCAGTTCCTGGTCCTTGCTGGCCCCGGGCGCGCCGCCCAGCTCAAAGGTCGCAGGGGTGGGCTTTTGCGGCTGGACGATTGGCTTTGGGGGCTGCTGCAACGGGTTGTCGGGTTGTGCCTGGGTTTGCTGCTGGCCGGAGTCGCCGGCGGAAGTGGGAGCACTCGTCGAAGGAGGATTCTGGGCGGCCATTATCGCCCCCAGCATTACGCCACACCAAAGGACCGCCAGCACTCGCATCCGACACCTGTAGCCCAAGGCCCATTGGGGCTCTAATGAGCTCTGTGGATTGGTCTTAGGGGGGAGGCTCATGCTACGAAAGCGCCCGCACGCGGGCTCCTTCGGCACCTCTTTTTGTTTTCTCGGGGGACGCCGCATCAGAGTACATCAAAAAGGCTGGAAAGCAAGCAAATTCAGCAGCTTGGCAAGGACCAAGCCGCCACGGATTCGCACCGATTAACACGGATTTGAAACGAGATTCAGGTTCGCTGTGGGGCGATCCGTTGAAATCCGTGCCAATCCGTGGCGGCTTTCTCCGACTGCCCTTCCAAATTCCGTCCGCCCGCCGGGCTTGCTCATCTAACCGCGCATGGCTCTCGAGGAATACCAGCGCAAGCGGCGTTTCAGCCAGACCCCGGAGCCACGCGCGAAGGTGGAGAAGCCTCGCCGCGGCGCACAGAATCGCTTTGTGGTCCAGAAGCATCGCGCCTCACACCTGCACTATGACTTTCGCCTGGAAATGGATGGAGTACTGAAGTCATGGGCCGTTCCCAAGGGACCGTCGCTCGACCCTGCCGACAAGCGCCTGGCGATGCAGGTGGAAGATCATCCGGTTTCGTATCTCGATTTCGAAGGCATCATTCCGCCCGACAACTACGGCGCGGGCACGGTCATGGTGTGGGACATCGGGACCTGGGAACCCGAGGGCAATGCGTCCGAGATGCTGGCCAAAGGCGACCTGAAGTTTCGCCTGCACGGGAAGAAGCTGCAGGGCGGTTTCGTGCTGGCGCACATGCGCTCGCGGCGTCCGGGCAGCAAGGGCACGGAGTGGTTGCTCATCAAGCACCGCGACGACAACGTTGTGCCTGGGTACGACATCGACGCCTATGACTATTCCGTCCTGACTAAGCGCTCGCTCGACCAGATCGCCAAAGACGCTGGCTCGGCTGAATGGAAGAGCAGCCGCCCCGCGGCCAGCGAATCGAAGAATGCCTGGCTGGCGGACACCCTCGCCAAGGTAAGGAAGAAGAAAACCACAGAGGACGCGGAGGACGCAGGGGCAAAAAGAAAAAGTAAGAAGTCTCCCCAGGTGCCGAGCAAGTCTGCCGCCGGCGCAAAGAAGAAGAGTTCCTCCGCGTCCCCTGCGTCCTCGGCGGTTTTGGGTGGTGTTCCCGGGGCGGTGAAAGAGCCGATGCCGTCCGCAATTCATCCCATGCTGGCGACGCTGGTGGACAAGCCCTTCGACGACGATGAGTGGCTCTTCGAGATCAAGTGGGACGGCTATCGTGCCGTGGCGTTTCTCGATAAGGGCAAGGTCCGCCTGGTGTCACGCAATCAGAACGATCTCACCGCGGAATATCCGGAGCTGAAAGACCTGGCATCACACGTGCGCGCACGCTCTGCAATTCTCGATGGCGAGATCGTAGCTCTCGACGAGCACGGACGCTCCTCGTTCAGCCTGATGCAGCAGCGCACCGGATTCCGCGAGCCCGGGCGGCGCGGCGCCCGGAATCCGTCGATCCCGATCCTCTACTACGCCTTCGACCTGCTCTACCTCGATGGCTCTTCGCTCTTCAAAGTAGACCTCGAGAAGCGCAAGGAACTGCTGGCCAGAATCGTGGCCTCGGGCGAGAACCTCCGGTACTCCGATCACTACGTCGGCCAAGGCACGGCGCTATACGGCGCTGCCGCCGAAAAAGGGTTGGAGGGAATCGTCGCCAAGCGCCGCCGCAGTTGCTACCTCCAGAAGCGCAGCCGCGAATGGCTGAAGATGAAGATCACGCAGCGCCAGGAGTGCGTGATCGGCGGCTACACCGATCCCAAGGGCAGCCGCGAGCACTTCGGCTCGGTGATCCTCGGCCTCTACGACGACCAGGGACGCCTGGTTCACGTTGGCCAAGCCGGCAGCGGCTTCACCCAGGCGACCCACGCCGACATGTGGCGGCGGCTCCAGGAACTCAAGACCAGCCGCAGTCCGTTCTACGGCCGAGTGCAGACCGGACGCGGCATGCACTGGGTGAAGCCGGAACTCGTCGCCGAGATCAAGTTCACCGAGTGGACGCACGAAACTGAAGGCGGCGGCTTGAAGATGCGTGCGCCTGTCTACGAAGGGCTTCGCTTCGACAAGAAGCCGCGCGATTGCGTCTTCGTCGAGCCGCGTTCAGCCGTGAAAGAAGCGAAAAAGGCCGAATCCGGCGACGCCGCTTGACGTGTTTGTTATCCTCTCCGCATGCCCGAAGGCGATATCCACGAAATGCACGAGCAGGCCGAGGAAGCGCGGCACGATCCCAGTCTGAAGCCGGTCAGCCTGACCATGGCAGTGGTGGCGGTGCTGCTGGCGGTTGTGTCCCTGCTGGGCCATCGCGCCCACACCGAGGCGGTGTTGTCCCAGGCCAAAGCCAGCGATCAGTGGGCGTTCTTCCAGGCCAAGAGCCTGCGCCGCCACAATTACGAGATCTTTGCCGAACAGATGTCCATCCTCGCCCTCAAAGACCCGGCAAAGGCGGAACAAGCGAAAGAGAAGTACACCCAGCAGGCCGAACGCTATCGCGACGAGCAGAAGGAGATCGAGGCGGAAGCCCGCAAGCTCGAGCAGGAAGTCAGGCATGAAGGCCGCAAAGCCGACCGCTTCAATCTGGGTGAAGTGTTTCTGGAAATTGCGCTGGTGGTGACGTCAATCACGCTGCTCACCAGCAACCGCGGCTACTGGGCGATGGGGATAGTCTTTGCCGTGCTCGGGGTAGTCGTGGCCGCGACGGGGCTGCTGGTCCACTGATTCTGCCATCGCAGGCGTCAGCAGCCTCGCTCGCCGACCCTCACTTGGATCCTGCTCTCTTCGCAGCAATCAGCCAGGAAGCCTGAGATCGGCTGAACACTCTTGTCAGCGCCGATCTCAAACTGCGAATTCAAACCCGTCAGCTCCAGCAGTTCCAGGACAGGCTTCGAGGGAACCACTTGCAGCTTCACGCCTGCGCCGGACGCCCACTGCTTTATGAAGAGCATAACGCCCAAGCCGCGCGCATCGGCGCCCGTCACCTCGGTGAAATTAAGCACTACAACGCGCTTGTTCTCGACAGAAATGGCCGCATTGAACAGAGTCCAAGCCTCTTCACCGGCAACGATCCTGCCGGAGCAATGCAAGACCGCACATTTGCCCGAGTTTTCAATCTTCACACTTAGCATGAAGCCCCTCGAAGTTTGATACGTAATGCCAGAGTTGAAGGTTCCAGTCGGTTTGCCATCCTGATCTGATGTCATTAGACGCGAGAGGGCTCAAAGAGTTTAGATTTCGCCAGTAAAATTCTTGTAAACGAACAGGAATCGCTACTTGACGTTTTTCATCGCCAGCAGCGTGCCGTAATCGCGGCCCGAAGCTTCGGTTGCCCGCGCGACTACGCCGGCAAAGGCCTCGCGAAATTCCGGATAGCGCGCCACGATGGCGCGAATCACCGCCATGTTGTCATCAAACGCTCGCTGCGTGTCGGAGACGTCGGGCACGCGGAACTTCACCAGCAGATTGAGGTCCGCGCCCACCGGCAACGCGGACATATAGATCACCTGGTAGCTGCGGCCTCCGCCCGCGAGCGCCAGCGGATGATCGGCAGTGGGCAGATCCGCGGGACGCACGCTCTGCATCTCGTCGCTGAGCTTGTCCAGCGCGCGCGTGGCCATGAAGTCCACCGGCGCGTTCATGTCCCAGGCCGTCAAGTAGTAGAACCAAGCGGTGCGCGTGGCGCCCTTGGCCTTATACTCGCGCGCCTTGGTCAGGAACCATTGTCCGTCGTGCCCGCCAATCTCCTCCGGCTTGCTGTAATAGCCCGCCAGCTTCCACGCGCCGCCCTCTTGCCTCAGCACCATGGTGAGCGCGTACTTTCCTTTGGAAGTAGCCAGGTCCTGAATGACCAGGCCATAGCGCCCAGGCGGCAGATTATTGATGCCAAACGTCGCCCATCCTGGGGTGGCCCACACGCCGCACATGAACTCGGCGCGAGCGGGCGCGGCGCCGGGCGCCTCCAGCAAGTACGAAGCGCGCACGGTCGCCTGCGCCCCCGCGTAAATCGGCTTCTGATCGATTACCAGGCCCTCGATGGCCCCAAAGTTCGAAGCCACGCTGGCGATCGCCGACTGCTTCAGGTTGAAGACGTTCTCCCTTAGAGGCATAGTCGAAAAACTGGCGGGCCGTGCGCTCCAGGCTGGAGCGAACCGCCGCATCCATCTCCCCGCCGGACTCACAGGTCTGGGCCACGACTGCAGGCATCGCCAGACCGAGCAGCAGAAGCATCACCCACGCCGGGGACTTGCGCTTGCAATCCATAGCCATTTCGCTCAATGTACTTTTAGATGCCGAGATTTTACTCCCGATGGCATATTGTCCTTCGGAGTGCCCCCGGCGGGCACGGCTGGGGTACAATTGATCAACAGTTTATCCGTGGCATGGTTGGGATGACCCTTTTCAGGCGCAAGGCTGCCGTAATTACTACCTGGTTACCGCTTCTGCTGATCGGGCTCGGCTGCGGCCCAGAATGCTGCCGCCTCGGTGCCCGCGACTGCGACGAAACCGCCCACGCGCCAGGCCGCCGCGAGGCCCAAGCACCACGGCGTCTCCAAGCCTAGTCCGGTTGTGCAAGAACCGCCCGCGCCACCGCCGGTGCCGCTGACTCCCGAGCAGATGGCGCCAACGGCGCCGCAGGTAACCTACAGCAACGGCCTGCTGACCATCGTGGCCAACAACTCCACGCTCTCTGACGTTTTGCGTGCAGTAGCAGCACGTACCGGCGCCAGCCTGGATGCGCCCCCTCAACTGACCTCCGAGCGGGTGGCAGCTCGCATCGGTCCCGCCAGCCCACGCGAAGTTCTTTCCGACTTGCTGACGGGGCCGCGCTTCGATTACATCCTGGTGGGGTCGGATGCCGATCCCAATGGCGTGCGCAATATTATTCTCACCCCGAACCAGTCCTCGGCCAGCGCCGGCACCAGTGTTGCCATGGCGCAGCCGGCCCCGCAGCCCGCGCCCGCGGCCGACCAAGAGGATGACGACGACGACCAGGCTTCGACCGCCGCGCCCGAGAGCCCGCCCCCTGGCCGCATGCAACCTTCGCCGGGACGCCGGCAGTTCGTGCAACCGCAACCTCCGGACCAGGTAGCCCAGCCAACCGGCGGAGGCGAGGGCGGCGCTCCGCAGCAACAGGTCAAGACTCCGGAGCAGTTGCTGGAACAACTCCGCAAGATGCAGCAGCAGCCCCCGCCTTCACAGCAACCGAACGATCAGCGCTGATTAAAGATCGGGCGGCGCACTCCGTAAGTATTAGTAGAATCAGCACGTTGCGGGCATTGTGCTGACGCGCGAAAACGCCGCGGCACTGTGCCTGTAACTCTCTGACAGCAGGCTATTTACGCAGACGCCAAGTCGCCAAAAAGCCAGCCCCCTCCCCCCTGGCATGTGCGAGGCTCTTTAGAATCAATGATTTCTGGCAAGTTCCTCGGGGAAAGTCTTGAGCCGAAAACACTTAGAGCGAAAATCTTGAATGCCAAGGAGTTAGAGGTCTTCGGCAGATCGCCCCGAACAGCGGCGCAATTTTGTATATCTAATTGCTAATGCATGATAGAGTACAATAACACGATAATCCAGGTCCCGTCAAGAAAAGAATTCTGTACCGAGCAATTGATCGAGGGAGTCGCGTAGCGACGTGGCGAGTTTAGCCCGGCGATTTATCGCCGGGCAGGCAGCAGAATTGAGAGGGGGTCCCGGAGGGACGACTGAATATATTTCGCCCTGGCGGGTGACAATCCAGGGGGAGAAACCCACCCGAGCAGAACCGGCTCGGGCGGGGCACCCTAAGCAACTTGGGCGCCCTTACCCATGCGCGGCGGTGGCTTCCTGCAGCACAGTGCTGGGTTCGCTGGTTTCGCGAGCGATAGGAGCGAATATCTGCAGAACCCAGTGAATCGTGCTGTGTGCCAACAAAACTCCCAAGCCCACCGAGGAAACTACCGTTAGAAGTAGCGTAAATGAAACCAGACTCGTTCTCACCGTGGCCCGTCCTTCTTGAAGTATTGCCTTTCCCTTACCATGTTGCCTAAGTAGATTACCCCCTGCCCCACGGGGGCTAAAGATGCCTCCCGGACATTGGCCCGCGAGAGGTTACTTTTGGTGCAAGTGTAGCTAAATCAATGACTTCGACCCCTACTTTTTCTTTTCAGCATTCCAGATAGTCCTGGATATCGCTCTTCCACAGAAAGGGCAGAAGTTGATGGGGAACAGGTTGGGGCGGTCGTCGGGCGAGCGCACGGCGTAGTCGGAATCCACCTCGTTCAGGATGCGTCCGTGCATCTGCAGCTTGGGGGCGTGCAGAATCCCGTCGCCGTCCACCGCCGCCTGCAACATCTCGCAACAGTGCTCAGTCATAAGGATTGGTAATTGTGTAATTTGGTAATTGGGCAATTGAGCGTCGTGGCGTGGCTTCTCAATTACCCAATTACTCAATTACCAAATTACCCAATCGAACCGTCCACTCTACGCGCGTTGACGCCTCGCGAGATTAGCAACTAAGATACGGAGTAGCGCTGTGTCCAGCCACTTCTGAAGCCTTCAGGGGAGCCGCCCAGGATTAGGGCAAAGCAACGCAGTCATTCTTCGATGGCCATCAATAAGATAACGGTCCACGGGGCCCGGCAGCACAACCTCAAGAACATCCACGTGGAGATCCCGCGCAACAGCATGACGGTGATCACCGGGCTGAGCGGGTCGGGCAAGTCGTCGCTGGCGTTTGACACTATCTACGCCGAAGGCCAGCGCCGCTACGTGGAGACGCTCTCCGCCTACGCCCGGCAGTTCCTCGACCAGATGGAGCGCCCGGACGTGGATTCCATCGACGGGCTCAGCCCTGCCATCTCCATCGAGCAGCGGACCACCTCGCGCAGCCCGCGATCCACGGTGGGGACCATCACCGAGATCTACGACTACCTGCGCCTGCTGTATTCCTCCGTCGGCACACCGCATTGCCCGAACTGCGGGCGCGAGATCACGCGGCAATCGGCGGAGCAGATCGTGCAGCGCGTGATGTCGCTGAAGCCCGAGGACCGGGTGATGATTCTGGCGCCGCTGGTGCGCGGGCGCAAGGGCGAGTTCAAGAAAGAAATGGAGAAGCTGGTGCAGCAGGGGTTCGTGCGCGCGCGCATCGATGGCGAACTGCGCAGCATGGAAGACGACATCCGCCTGGACAAGCGCAAGAACCATACCATCGAAGTGGTGGTGGATCGGCTGCTGGTCAAACCCGGCATCGAGCGGCGGCTGGAGAATTCAGTCGCCACGGCGATGAAGATCGCCGGCGGGCTGGTGCTGGTGGCGGTGGTGGGCGGCGAGGAGCGCCTATACTCCGAGAAAATGGCGTGCACCGAGTGCGGCATCGACGTGCCCACGCTCGAGCCGCGCTCGTTCTCATTCAATAGCCTGTACGGCGCCTGTCCGGAGTGCCACGGGCTGGGCAGCCGCTTTGATTTCGATCCCGCCAAGCTGATCGTCGACTGGTCGAAGCCGCTGCTCGATGGCGGCCTGGGGCCGGGTTCCGGCTCGACCAACTTGCGGCGCATGCTGGAGATCGCGGAGGAAGCTTACGGCTTCGACCTGCGCACGCCCTTCGAGAAGCTGCCCGAGAAAACCCAGAGCCTGATCCTCTACGGGCCGGACAAGGGCGAGGCGAAGCGCGCCGGATGGCAGGGCGTGCTCGCGTTTCTTAAGCAGAACCTGGAAGAATCGTCTTCCGAGAGCTATCGCGAGTGGCTGCTGGAGTTCATGTCGCCGACGGAATGCACGGCGTGCCATGGCCAGCGCCTGCGTCCGGAGAGCTTGGCGGTAAAGGTCAATGGCCAGTCGATCGCCGAATTCACCGCCCTGCCGGTCTCGCGTGCCGTCGAGACGGCGCGGGCCATCCGCCTGGGACAGCGCGAGCAGCAGATTGCCGGACGCATCCTGGCTGAGATCATCGAGCGCCTGCAGTTTCTGAATGCGGTGGGGCTGGGCTACATCTCGCTCGATCGCTCTGCGGCAACGCTTTCCGGCGGCGAAGGCCAACGCATCCGCCTGGCGACGCAGATTGGTTCGCGGCTGCGGGGAGTGCTCTACGTGCTCGATGAACCCTCGATCGGCCTGCACCATCGCGACAACGGCCGCCTGCTGGCCGCGCTCGAAGCCCTGCGCGACCTGGGCAACACCGTGCTGGTGGTCGAGCACGATGAGGAAACGATCCGCCGCGCCGATTACGTCATCGACCTCGGCCCTGGTGCGGGACGCCTTGGCGGAGCCGTCGTCGCCTCGGGCAGCCCGGACGAAATTGTGCACGCGCCCGAGTCGCTCACCGGCAAGTACATCTCCGGCGAAATGCAGATCGCGATGCGCGACGAGCGTCGCAAGCCCAACGGCCATGCGATCGCCGTGGTGGGCGCGCGCGAAAATAATCTGAAGAACGTCGATGCCGGCTTCCCGCTGGGCGTGATGACCGTGGTCACCGGCGTCTCCGGCTCGGGGAAGTCCACGCTGGTGAACGACATTCTGTATCGCGCGCTGGCGCGCCAGCTTTACCGCTCGCGCGAAGAGCCGGGCGAGCACAAGTCCATCACCGGCGCCGAACACATCGATAAAGTCATCCGCATCGACCAGTCGCCCATCGGGCGCACCCCGCGCTCGAATCCCGCGACCTACACCGGCGTGTTCACGCACATTCGCGAGCTCTACGCCATGCTGCCGGAGTCGCGCGAGCGCGGCTACAAGGCGGGACGCTTTTCGTTCAACGTACCGGGCGGACGCTGCGAAGCTTGCCAGGGCGAAGGCCAGAAACGCATCGAGATGAACTTTCTGCCCGATGTGTACGTGCTGTGCGACATCTGCGGCGGCAAACGCTACAACCACGAGACCCTGACGGTGAAGTTCAAGGGCTACTCCATCGCCGACCTGCTGGAGACTCCCATCGCCGACGTCTTGCCCGTGCTGGAGAACATCCCACAGGTGCGGCAGAAGCTACAAACGCTGGTGGACGTGGGCCTGGGCTACATCGAGCTGGGGCAGTCCTCCACGACGCTCTCCGGCGGCGAAGCGCAGCGCATCAAGCTGGCCCGCGAGCTCTCCAAGCGCCAGACCGGACGCACCCTCTACCTGCTCGACGAGCCTACTACCGGCCTGCACTTCGACGACGTCCAAAAGCTGCTGGACGTGCTCCACCGGCTCACCGACCTGGGCAACACGGTGATCATCATCGAGCACAATCTGGACGTGATCCGCAATGCTGACTGGATCCTGGATCTCGGCCCGGAAGGCGGCGAGGAGGGCGGGCGCATCGTCGCCCAAGGCACACCCGAACAGGTGATGCGCTGCAAGAAGTCCTACACCGGACAGGCCCTGGCCGAGTACTTCGCCAGTGGCGCACACCGACGGGAGACCGCTGCGGTTGTTTGAGCGCAGCTCACTAGCTTTCGTGTACATTCTTGGATTAGCCGCGGAGGCACAGAGACACAGAGTGTTCTGATTTCTCTGTGGCTCTGTGTCTCCGTGGCAAAGCCGGATCGTGTCTACCACCGACAGCCCGCTTTCTGAAGCCCAGCCGCCGCTGGAGATGCCGCCGGCCCACCCGCCGCGCGATCCTGTGTGGAGCGGATGGGATGTCGTCATGATCCTGGTAGTGGCCGTCCTGGGGATATTTATCTTTGGGACGCTAATCACTGTGGGACTCATGGCCACGCACCACCCCGTGCCGGCAGCCTCCCCAGCGGTGCTGCGGGTGATGCTGCTGGCGCAGTTTCTTTCTTATCTCGTTGTGCTGCTATTCATGCGCGAGCTGGTGGTGCGCCACTACCACCGGCGGTTCGCCGAGGCGGTGCGCTGGCGCTGGCCGCAAGAGCATCGTTGGCTGGCTTACCTGCTCGCGGGCATGGGACTCGCGGTGGCAGTACAACTTGTTTCGCTGCTACTTCCCATTCCTAAAACCTTGCCTATCGATCGCTACTTTCAGAGTCGTAGCGCGGCCTACATCATGTCGCTGTTCGGCATCAGCATGGCGCCGCTGGTGGAGGAGCTGTTCTTCCGCGGGTTCTTGTATCCCGTGCTGGCGCGGCGTCTCGGCATCGGCATCGGCGTGGTGCTCACCGCTCTGGGCTTCGCCCTGGTGCACGCCTCCCAGCTCGCCAGCGCCTGGGGACCGCTGCTGATCCTCTTCTTGGTGGGGCTGGTATTCACGGTAGTGCGGGTGGTAAGCAGCAACGTGGCGCCCGGGTTCCTGATGCACGCGGGCTACAACTTCATGCTGTTCGCCATGCTCTACCTCGCCACCGACCACTTCCGTCACATGGAGCGCATGTTGCAACAGTGAGGCAGTACTCGGTACTCAGACCCGCTCGGTACTCGCAACTCGGTACTCGGTACTGGTTCCCCTGTGTTATAACGCTCTGAGCCATGACCAACGCCCGCCAGCGCCTGCTCGAAATCCTGGCTGAAAAATCCTTCCGCCTGGGTGAATTCAAACTGTCCTCGGGCGGCACCAGCGATTACTACATCGATTGCCGCACCACGACGCTCGATGCTGAAGGCGCGCGCCTCAGCGGACGCGTGGTGCTGGACGCCATACGCGCCTATGGCTGGAATCCTCAGGCCCTGGGCGGCATGACCCTGGGCGCCGACCCGATTGTGGTGGCGGCCGCGGTGCTCAGTGCGCAGCAGATGCAGGTGCGCTCCAGCCCGGTGCAGCCCGATCTGCCGGCGTGGCGCATCAATGGCTTTCTGGTGCGCAAAGCGGACAAGTTGCACGGCACCGCCCAGCGCATCGAAGGCTTCAACGAGCCGGGAGCGCAGGTGGTGATTGTGGACGACGTCTGTACTACCGGCGGCTCGACCATCGCCGCCGTGGAAGCGGCGCGCGGCGCCGGCATGAAGGTAATCGGCGTGATGTGCCTGGTGGAGCGCGAGGAAGCCGGTGGCCGCGCCAACGTTGAGCGCGTAGCCCATCCGGCGCCGTTCACCGCGATCTTTAAAGCCAGCGAAGTCCGCGCCGAGTATGTGCGGCAATTGCAAAAGAGTGCCGATGACTTGTGATGCGCGGTTGTTGATCGCTTTCTGATCGCTCGCGACCTTCGACTCGCGACTTACGACCATGATCAAGACCATCGAATGGACCGACGGCGGTATCCGTCTGCTGGACCAGACCAAACTTCCCACCGAAGAGGTGTACGTCACCTGCGAGACGTGGGAAGAGGTGGCGGAGGCCATCAAGACGATGATCGTGCGCGGCGCGCCGGCGATCGGGGTCGCAGCCGCCATGGGCATCGCTCTGGGCACGCGCGATGCTGATGGCGATCACGTCGCCGAACTGCGCCGCGAGTTCGAAGGCATCTGTGACGAAATGGCCGAGACGCGGCCGACGGCCGTGAACCTCTTCTGGGCGATTCGCCGCATGCAGGAGAAATTTGAGCACTGCTCGGAGTTGCCGGTCGAGAAGCTCCGCCGGGAGCTGGTCTTCGAGGCGCAGCGAATTTATGTGGAGGACCTGGCGCTGAATGAAGCTCTCTCGAAGCACGGGGCCACACTGCTGCCTTCATCTGGCGCCATTCTAACGCACTGCAATGCCGGCGCGCTGGCCACCGCTGGCGGTTACGGCACCGCGCTGGGCGTGATCCGGGCCGCCGTCGAATCGGGGAAAAAGCTCTCGGTCTATGCCGATGAGACGCGGCCGTTCCTGCAGGGCTCGCGGCTTACCGCCTGGGAGCTGATGAAAGACGGGATCCCTACGACCGTGATCTCCGACAACATGGCGGGCGCGATGATGCACCAGGGCAAGATTCAGGCAGCCGTCGTTGGCGCCGACCGCGTGGCCGCCAACGGCGACGTCGCCAACAAAATCGGCACTTACACGGTGGCAGTGCTGGCCAAGGAAAACGGCATTCCGCTCTACGTTGCTGCGCCCTGGTCGAGCGTGGACCTGGAATGTCCCGATGGAGACCACATCCCCATCGAGCAGCGCTCGGCGCGCGAGGTGACGCACATCGGCACGACGCGCATCGCTCCCGAAGGCGTGAAGATCGAGAACCCCGCCTTCGACGTAACCCCCGCCCGCTACATCACCGCCATCATCACCGAGCGGGGAATCGCGCGCGCGCCGTATGCCGAGTCGCTCAAGCGGCTGGCGGAGACAGCGGTCACTGTATAAAGAGGGTAGGCTATTTCTTTGAAGGGGCACGCCCTTCAGGCGTGCCGTATCGGCCAGGCAAGAGCTGGCTTTAGCCGCTGAGGCATAACCTCAGGGCCTAAAGGCCTCTTTATTTTGCGTATGATCGGCGCGGCTGAAGCCGCGCCCCTTCAAAGCCTGAGTCGCTGCCAAAAACCGCCCAGAACTTAACCGGTGTTTCCTTCGTATCCTCATCTAGCGAGGACCTCATGCTGACCTTCATTCTCTGGATCATCCTGTTGGTGGTTTGCTGGCCGTTGGCGCTGCTGGCGCTGGTGCTCTATCCCATCGTGTGGTTGTTGCTGCTTCCGTTCCGCATCGTGGGAATCGCCGTGGATGGTGTGCTCAAGCTGCTCTGGGCCATCGTGACGCTTCCGGCGCGGGTGCTCGCCGGCCCGCGCCACGTCTAGAAGTCCATCGCCTTCAGCTTCGGGCTGATGACCAGCGCTGCCTCGGTCGCGGCTTGCACGTCGTCGGCGGTCAGCCCGGGCGCGACTTCCTCCAGCACCAGCCCGGTTGCGGTCACCTTCATGTACGCCATCTCGGTGACGATGGTGTCCACCACCTTGAGGCCGGTGAGCGGCAGGCGGCATTTCTTCAGAATTTTTGGCTGGCCTTTGGCGGTGTGCTCCATGGCGATGATGACGCGCCGCGCACCCGCGACCAGGTCCATAGCGCCGCCCATGCCCTTGACCACTTGGCCGGGGATCATCCAGTTCGCAAGATTGCCCTGCTCGTCCACTTCCATGGCGCCGAGGACGCTCAGGTCGACGTGCCCGCCGCGTATCATGGCAAAGGAATCGGCGCTCGAAAAGTACGCCGTACCGGCAATCTCCGTGATGGTCTCTTTGCCCGCGTTGATGAGGTCGGGGTCTTCCTGCCCGGCGACGGGATACGGCCCGATGCCCAGCATGCCGTTTTCGCTCTGCAGCACGACGTCCATGCCCGCGGGCACATAGTTGGCGACCAGCGTGGGCATGCCGATCCCCAGGTTGACGTAGAAGCCGTCACGCAGTTCTTGCGCGATGCGCCGCGCGATGCGCTCCCGCAACAGCTCTTTTCCGACCTTCGCAGGTGTTGTGGCCATTTTTTAGTTTCTCGTTTCTGGTTTCTGGTTTCTGGTTTCTCGTTTCTCGTGTGAATCCTCGGCGTCCTCTGCGTCTCGGCGGTTTGATTCATCACCACTTCGCCTCTTCCCGGCGAAACTCCGTCACCGCCTGCTCCAGCTCTTCCAAACCGTCGAACTGCGTTGCGCTCGTGAGCAGTGCGCCGTACGCATCCGGGATGCCGCCCATCGCATGTTCGTACGCGCCGGACATCACACCCAGCTCCGCCGCCAGGTCGCGCAGCGTGAACTGCCCTTCTTCATACATCCTTAAATAGCGCAGCACGCTGGCGCGGACTTCTTCAACCGTGCTGTCGGGCGCCGGCATTTAGGCCGTGGCCTGTCTCAGCGTGCGCTTCTCGATGCGCTTCTCGTAATTCGTGCCCTGGAAGATGCGCTTCACGTAGACGCTGGGTACGTGCACCTCGTCGGGCGGAATCTCGCCCACGCCCACCAGGTGCTCAACCTCGGCGATGGTGACCTTCGCCGCCGTAGCCATCATGGGATTGAAGTTGCGCGCCGTCTTGCGGAATACCAGGTTGCCCCACTTGTCGCCCTTCCACGCCTTGACGAAGGCGAAGTCAGCCTTGAGCGCGCGCTCCAGCACGTACCAGCGGCCATCGAACTCGCGCGTCTCTTTGCCGTCGGCGACCGGGGTGCCAAAACCGGTGGGGGTGAAGAACGCCGGGATGCCGGCGCCGCCAGCGCGAATGCGCTCCGCCAGCGTCCCCTGCGGACTCAGCTCAAGCTGCATGGTCCCGGCAATCACCATCTGCTCGAAAGCCTTGTTCTCGCCGACGTAGCTGCCGATGTGCTTGCGCACTTGCCCGTTGCGAATCAGCATCCCCAGACCGAAGTCATCCACCCCGACGTTGTTGGAGACGGTGGTCAAGTCCTTCACGCCCTTGCGCGCGATGGCGGCGATCAGGTTCTCGGGAATGCCGCTCAGCCCGAAGCCGCCGAACATGATCACGGCGCCGTCCTGTACGTCGCGAATGGCCTCTTCCGCGTTGGCTACGACCTTATTCATGAGTTTCGCCTTGCAAACGGATTGTATTCTACCGCCGAGACGCCGAGAACGCCGAGAATACTACCCTCCAGCCAATTCAATTACCCTCGGCGTCCTCTGCGTTTTTCATCTGGAATTGCGGAACTTGTTCCCCCGCTCGAACTCCGCCTTCAGCTCCGGCGTGCGCAGGTTCTCGCGGATATGCGCCAGCCGCTGCTCCAGCTTGGCCAGCGCAGCTTCGATGTTCTTGGTGTTGGTGAGCGCCACGTCGCGCCACATAGAATAAGGACTGGAGGCGATGCGGGTCATCTCGCGCAGCGCCCGCCCACCGATGGCCAGCAGCTCGGGATCTTCGCCGAGCTCGTCCAGCACGGTTGCGGCGAGAGCTGTTGAAACCATCTGCGGCAAGTGGCTGATCCAGGCGCAGAGCCGGTCATGCCGCGCCAGGTCCAGCGAGACAACGCGCGCGCCGACACCGCGTACCACCTCGAGGAATTCGCCGCTCAAGCCAGCTTCCACATTTTGCCCGGGCAGCGGCGTGACCAGCCATACCCCATTCTCGTAGAGATCGGCATCGGCCTCCTCGATGCTGCTACGCTCCTTTCCTGCCATGGGATGGCCGGGCAGAAAGCGGCCGGCAGCATTCGTCCCGAATACCGCCTGGGCGCGGGCCGCAACCTCGCCTTTGGTGCTGCCTACGTCAGTTAGCAGCGTGTTTTCAGATAGCGTCGGGCCAATGCGCTCGATGAGATCGAGAATCGCGCCGACTGGAGTGGCAAGCAGCACAATCTGGCTGCCGCGCACGGCCTGCACCGGATCGACGATGCCTTCATCAATCGCGCCGGCTGCCTTGGCGCGCGCCAGCACCGGCTCGCGGTCGCATCCCACGATGCGTACGGGGAGTCCACGCTTCTTGAGCGCCAGCGCGAAGGAGCCGCCGATGAGGCCGGTGCCGATGATGGTGATTTGCTGAATCATGCGAAGGGCTTTACCACGGAGACACGGAGGCACGGAGAATTCTCAGATCAATGTCCCTCCGTGTCTCCGTGCCTCCGTGGTGGACTTTACGCGATTTTTCGGCCCACCGCCGGCGCGATCATCCGCAGCTCGTCCATCAGCTTGCGGAACTGTTCGGGGTAGAGCGACTGCGCGCCGTCCGAGAGCGCCTTGTCCGGCTGATGGTGCACCTCGACGATGATGGCGTCGGCGCCCGCCGCCACCGCCGCCCGCGCCATGGGTGAGACTTTGTCGCGCCGTCCGGTGCCGTGCGAAGGGTCGGCCGTGATGGGCAGGTGCGACAGCTTGTGCACGATGGGAATGGCGGAGATGTCCAGCGTATTGCGGGTGTAGGTCTCGAAGGTGCGAATGCCGCGCTCGCACAGGATGATCTCGTAGTTGCCGCCGGCCATGATGTACTCCGCCGAGAGCAGCATTTCCTCGATGGTTGCGGCGATGCCGCGCTTCAGCATCACTGGCTTGCGGACTTTCCCCAGTTCGCGCAGCAGGTTGAAATTCTGCATGTTGCGCGCCCCCACCTGGTAGATGTCCACGTAGGGCTCCATGAGCGGGATCTGCGAAATCTCCATGACCTCGGTGATCACCAGCAGCCCGAACTTGTCGCCGGCTTCTTTCAGCAGCTTCAGCCCATCCTCGCCCAAGCCCTGGAAGGAATATGGCGAGCTGCGCGGTTTGAAAGCGCCGCCGCGCAACAGGCGCGCACCCGCCTGGGAGACGATCTCCGCGATGGTGAACAGTTGCTCGCGCGATTCCACCGAACAGGGCCCGGCCATCACCGGCACTTCTTCCCCGCCGATGGAAATCCCGTTGCGCAGCTTGACCGTGGTGCCTTCGGAGCGGAAGCTCCGCGCTACCAGCTTGTAGGGCGAGCTGATGCGGTGGACTTCCTTGACGCCGTCCATCACCTCGACGTCGCGGATGTCAAAGTCGACGCGTGCTCCGACGGCGCCCAGCACGGTCTGGACTTTGCCGGTGCTGCGATGAACCTCAAAGCCCAGCTCCACCAGCCGCTCAATCACCGACTGGATCTGCTCTTCGGACGCGCGTTCCTGCATGGCTACGATCATGGCTTTTGGCTGTTGGCTCTTAGCTCTTAGCTTTTGGCCAAAAGCCAATAGCTAATAGCCAAGAGCTAGTCGTTAACGTCCACATCAAACTCCGTCCCCTTGCCCGCCTGGGGCTGCATGTCCAGCTTTTGGATGGTGCGCATCACGTCGATCATGCGCTCGTACACCCGCTTCAGGTCGTCGTTGGAGAGCGGACCGCGATTAGCCCGGCAGACATTTTCCAGAATCTGCTTTTCGCGATCGGGCTCATACACCGGCAGATTGGTATTGCGCTTCAACCGGCCGATCTCGACGGCGCACTCGGCGCGCTGGTTCAGCAGCTCGACCAGCTTCTGGTCCAGCTCATCGATGCGCTTGCGCCAATCCGAAATATCCATAGCAGTCAGCACTCAGCATTCAGCACTCAGCAAACTCCTCCGGCTGAATGCTGAGTGCTGACGGCTGAGTGCTTCCCCAGCAGCGACGTAATCAGCTCCGCTACTGCCTGCGGCGCACGCACGCGGCCGGCCTGCTCGATGGCCTGTACGATGGCACTCCCCACCACGGCGGCATCCGCGAATTCTCCCACTTCGGCGAACTGAGTGGGAGTGGATATTCCGAATCCCACCGCGACCGGCAGCCGCGTGAACTTGCGCAGACGCCGCACCAGATCCCGCGCATCGGCGGCCACTTCTTCCCGTGTGCCTGTTACACCGGTGCGCGAAATAGCGTACACGAAACCGCGGGAGGCATCAGCGATGCGCTTCAGACGCTGGTCCGTCGAAGTCGGCGCGGCCAGGAAAATCGTCGCCAGGTCGCGCGCCCGCATTGAACGCAGATAGTCACCAGCTTCTTCCACGATCAGATCGGTGATCAGTGCGCCCTCCACGCCCGCATCGGCTGCCGCCGCGCAGAAGCGCCCAAGCCCCATCCGCAGCACCGGGTTCAGATAGGAAAAAACGATCAGCCCAGCCTTCGGCCTCTGCTTGCGCACTTCCCGCGCCAGCTCCAGAACGTGCGCCAGCGTGGTGCCGTTACGGAGCGCGCGTTCACTCGCGCGCTGGATCACGGGACCATCGGCGACCGGATCGCTGAAGGGCACGCCCAGCTCGATGACCTGCGCGCCGGCATCAATCGCAGACAGAATAATTGCGCGCGTCGTCGGCAAGTCCGGATCGCCGCAGGTGACGTAAGCGACCAGCGAGGGCTTCGCATTGAAATCCAGCGGCATTAGTGCTATTGAACCATGGAGGCACGGAGACACAGAGGATCACGAATCTTCTCCGTGACTCCGTGTCTCCGTGGTGGACTTGAGTTCATAAGGCCAATTGCTCCCGCAAAATGCCGATATCTTTATCCCCGCGGCCGGAAACATTCACCATCACCAGTTCCTGTTTTTTCATTTGCGGTGCACGCTTCAGAACCTCGGCGATGGCGTGCGCCGATTCGAGGGCTGGGATTATTCCTTCCGTACGCGCCAGCAGCGTGCAGGCTTCGAGCGCTTCCGCATCCGATGCAGCAACGTACTCAGCGCGCCCTGATTCGTTCAGCGCCGCGTGTTCTGGACCAATCGCCGGATAGTCCAAGCCGGCAGAGACCGAGTGTGTGCTGGCGATCTGGCCGGCGTCATCCTGAAGAACCCAGGTGTACGTGCCTTGCAATACTCCGGGCGCTGCGCCGGTGATGCCGGCGGCAACCCGCGCGGCGTGATCGCCCAACGAGGGCCCCCTTCCGCCAGCCTCGACGCCAATCAGCCTCACATTTTTGTCAGGCAGAAATTCATAGAAGATCCCGATGGCGTTCGAGCCGCCGCCGACGCAGGCGATGATCGCATCCGGCAGCCGGCCTTCGGCTTCGAGGATCTGCGCGCGCGCTTCATGGCCAATCACCGCCTGGAAATCGCGCACCATGGTGGGATACGGATGCGCGCCCAGCACGCTTCCCAGCAGGTAGTGCGTGGTGCGCACGTTGGTGACCCAGTCGCGCATGGCCTCGTTGATGGCATCTTTAAGGGTGCGCGAGCCGGAATCCACGCTGCGCACCTCCGCGCCCAAGAGCCGCATGCGGAAGACGTTCAGCTCTTGCCGACGCATGTCCTCGGTGCCCATGTAGACCACGCACTCGAAGCCCAATAGCGCGCAGACCGTCGCCGTCGCGACGCCGTGCTGGCCGGCGCCGGTTTCGGCGATCACGCGCCGCTTGCCCATCCGCCGCGTCAGCAGCGCCTGCCCGAGGCAGTTGTTGATCTTGTGCGCGCCGGTGTGCAGCAGGTCTTCGCGCTTGAGATAGATCTTCGCTCCGCCCAGCTTCTCGGTGAGCCGACGCGCGAACGACAGCGGCGTGGGGCGGCCGGCATAGTTGCGTAGCAGGTCGTCTAACTCCTCGTGAAAGCCGGAATCGTGCTTCGCCTTCTCGTACTCGCGCTCCAACTCCTCTAGGGCCGCCATCAGCGTTTCAGGCACGTAGCGCCCGCCGTAAGGACCAAAGCGGCCAGGCACAGGCGCGGCGCTCTTCTTGGCGCTGGTGGACGCTTGCATCGAGTTACGCGGTTTTTTCGCGGTTGCCTTCACAAGTCCACGCCCTTCGCCGCCTTTACGAACGCTCGGACCTTTTCGGGATCTCTCTTGCCGGGCTCGCGTTCCACGCCGGAAACCACGTCCACGCCCCAGGGCCGAAACAGCCCTATGGCCTTAGCGACATTCTCCGGGTTCAGTCCGCCGGCAATAATGAGGTCAAACCGCCTGCTCATGAAGCTCACCATCGGCGCCGCTTGCTCCCAGTCGAATTTCTTCCCGGTTCCCCCGCGCTTGGTCCACGATCCAGAATCGAGCAAGAACGCGCTGATCAGGTTCTTGGGTGAGGAGAGGTCAAGGTCACCTGCCGTCAAGCGTTTCATGGCGACGGCTTTGTAGATGCGCAGCTTGATCCCAGCCGCGCGCGCCCCGTCGCGGAGTTCGTGAGCGAATTCCAGCGTCTCGTCCCCGTGCAACTGCACTCCTGTCAGGCCTGCCTTTTTCGCAGTTTGCAGGATGACCTCGGACTTTTGATTCACAAACACTCCAACCGTCTCGACCTTCTGTGGCAGCGCAGCAATGATTTCCTTCGCCTCACTCGGACTGATCCGCCGTGGGCTCTGGGCGAAGATGAAGCCCAGGGCGTCGGCGCCGGCGTCCACGGCAACCTGTGCGCCTTCGAGATTCGTTGTGCCGCAGATTTTGACCCACACCATGTTTCACGTCACACGTTTCGTGCTCGGCGAAACATCCATCGCTTCCGCCAGCATCTCAGTCAGCTTCGCGCCCGCATCGTTGGCGCGCATCAGGCTTTCGCCGACCAGGAACGCGCCGTATCCGCAGGCGCGCAGGCGGCGGATGTCATCACCATTCTGGATGCCGCTTTCGGCGATCCGCAGCACGCCCGCGGGAATCTTCGCGGCCAGCCGCTCCGCTGTTCCCAAGTCGACCTGAAAGGTGCGCAGGTCGCGATTGTTCACGCCAATGATCTCTGCGCCCAGATCAAGCGCCCGCGTCAATTCACTTTCATCGTGGACTTCGCACAGCGCGTCAAGGCCGAGCTCGCGGCTGCGCTGGTGAAAGCGCGCGAACTCGAAATCATCGAGGACCGAGAGGATCAGAAGCAGCGCATCGGCGCGGTTCGCCCGGGCTTCGAGAAACTGGAATTCATCCACCATGAAGTCCTTGCGCAGGCACGGCAACTCCGTTGCCGCCGAGGCTTCCGCCAGGTCGCACAGAGCGCCCTGAAAGAACTGCTCCTCGGTGAGAACGGAGAGCGCCGCCGCGCCTGCCCGTTCCAGCGCGCACGCCACGCCCCCGATGTGCAGCGTGCCGCGAATCATCCCTCGCGATGGCGAGGCCTTCTTCAGCTCCGCAATCACCGCCACACCGTCGGCCGCCTTGCGCTCGAGCGCGCGGCGAAACCCACGCGGGGTGTGGGCTTCGGCCATGCGCTCCAGCGCGCGCAAGTCAGCCGTGCGCTTGGCGGAATCGACGCGCCGGCGCGTTGCGGCAACGATGTCCGAAAGGGTGGCAACCATGGGAGTGGAAAACATGAGTATAGCGGAAGGCCCGTGGGCAGCGTGGGAGCACGACTGCGACCCCACCTTGGCAAAAACGGCCAAGGGTGGGGCACCCTAACTCCCCCGGATCACTCGGTGCCGGAAGGAATCGGCACCTTGCCGGCGCCGGACACCGGCGTCGCCTGCAGTTCAAAGGTATTGTCGCGCACGCCTTCATCACCGCCCGTCTGGGCGAGAAAGATGGCCCGCGCCCAGGCCGCCCGCTGGTGCCGCGTCCTGGTTTTGCGACGGGGAAGCGGACGCCGCGCGGGCCGAGGGTTCAGGAGCAAGCATCGCGCACGTTATCGGCCGTCCGGCAGCGCGTTGAGCAGATCCTGCTTGCTCAATCCGGCGCGTTGCCAGAAGTACCAGCATTCGGCGCGGCCGGCCAGTTTTCCCAGGCTGATGTAGCAGGCGGCAGGGGGCTCATTGACGCCGCGCTCCCAGCGTGACACCGCCATGGCGGAGACTTTCAGCCGCAGCGCAAGCGCGGTCTGGCTCAGGCCTAGCTGGGACCTCAGATGTTCGATACGACTCGCCCACTCCGGCCTGGATCTTGCGAGTTTTACAGCGGCGCGCACTCTCTTGACACACGCTTAACGTCAGAGTTATATAGTTCTTGTACTTCCCACAAACAAAAGGCCCGGTCACCATTCGTGACAAAGCGCAATGCTACCACACATCGTGCGCTGGAGCGATACCGCCGTTACCGCGGATTGTACAGCCGGGTAGCGCGCCAGCTCGGAGTCGACCGCTCGCTGGTCAGCCGAGTGGCCCGCGGCGAACGGCGCTCCAAGCGCATTGAAGCCGCTCTGAACGCCGAGTTGTCCCGCATTGAGAAGGAATGACCGCCGAGCCGGGTTGCCCGGTCTGCATTGGTGACCTGGGGTTGCACTACCAAGGCTAGTAGATCGTATACGCCGGAGCCGGAGAGCGGAAGTTGGGCTTCGTCCCCATCACCAGCAGGGCGCCGATGCGCTTGAACTCCCGCAAATCCTGGGCGCTGTTGAACGACTGCCCGGCATAGTCGTGTGGCGTGGGGGTAGGGTCGGGCACACGACGCGCCTCCACGTCTTCGAACGCGTGCGCCCGCAGCAGCTCGATGTACTCCGCCTCGGAGCGCACCTGCACCGGCACCTTGAGCTTGTCCACCCACTGTAACGAGTAAGGATTGTCTTTATACAGGTTAATCAGTATGAACAGCCGGCCGTGCGGCGCCATCACACGGAACAGCTCGTTGAGCGCGCGATCCGGATCGGGATAGTAATAAAAGGACTCGACCGAGAGCACCTTGTCGAAGTAGTTTTCCTCCCACGGGATTTTTTCAGCCGAACCCCACACATACATGATGTTGTCGAAATCGCGCGAGGCGGCGCGGGCGCGGCGGATCATCTCGTCGGAAATGTCGAGCCCCACGATCTGGCCGAAGCCGTTCGGGCCCTCCGAGACCAGCCGCGCCAGGATGCGCGTGGCCCATCCCGCGCCGCAGCCCAGGTCAAGCACGCGCTCGCCGGGCTTCAGTTCCATGAGCCGCAGCGTGGCCTCGGTGATAGCTAGATGGTGCTGCTCCATCTGCTCGCCGCGGCCCTCTTCGGCCCAGCGGTTGAACTCGTGTTGCAGGATCTCGTCGTTCGTCATAACAGTTACCAGTTGTCAGTTGCTAGTTGTCAGTTACGAAACTGGCAACCGACAACTAGCAACTGGCAACTGCTTCTATGCTACATTCTGCGCCACCATGCCGGAAAGCCCTGCCCCTGAGCCCGAGCCGCTCTACTGTCCGAAGTGCGCGCGCGAGGTCAACGACCCGCTGACCTGCGGCGACTGCTCGGCGGTGATCTGCCGCGTGTGCGGCACGCCGCTGGAGTCTCCCGACGAGCTGGGGATCGGGTGACCGCTCCCGCCTCCGCCCCCGGCCGCGCGCCCACGCTGGTACGCGGGCTGTCGCTCCTCGATTCCGTGCTGCTGCTCGCCGGGGGCATCATCGGCTCGGCCATCTTCCTTGCGGTCAGCGACGTGGCCGAGCCTTTGGCCAGCCCGCGATTGTTCATCTTCGTCTGGATCTTGGGCGGTGCCATCACGCTGCTGGCCTGCTTCGCCTTCGCCGAGCTGGCGGCGATGTTCCCCAACTCCGGCGGGCAGTACGTCTATCTGCGCGAAGCCTATGGCGAGTTCTACGCCTTCCTGTTCGGATGGATGGTGCTCTTTATCAACTTCAGCGGCACAACGGCGGCGCTGTCGGTCGGCTTCGCAACCTATCTGGATGAAGTTCTGCCGTTCGGCGCGAAGCAAGAGCTGTTTCGCTTGGGCTCGTTCGCGCCCACGCGCGGACAGCTTGTCGCGCTCGCGGCAATCGCGGTGATGACCTGGGTGAACGTGGTCGGCCTGCGGCGCGCGGCCACACTGCAGAACATCGCCACCTGGATGAAGTTCGCCGCCATCGCCATCTTCGTGGGCTTCGGATTCGCGCTTGGCAAAGGCTCGACCGCCCACTTCAGCACACCGGCTCCGCCAGCGCACCCGCTGCCGCTGCTGTTCGCCATCGGCCTGGCGCTGAATGGCGTCTTCTGGGCTTACGACGGCTGGAACTACATCGTGTGCGCGGCGGGAGAAGTGAAAGACCCGCAGCGCAACATCCCGCGGGCGCTGGTGCTGGGAGTGGTCGCGGTGGGAATCGTGTACATCAGCCTGAACGCGGTCTATCTATACGCGGTACCGCTGGCCGCCATCCAGCCGGCGCGAACCGTAGCTCAGACCGCCGCGATCGCGCTGTTCTCACCGGGCGTGGGACGCTGGATGTCCTTGTTGATCGCCGTATCGTGCTTTGGAGCGGCTTCGTGCTGCACGCTGGCAGGCGCACGCGTCGTCTACGCGATGGCCTGCGACCGGGCATTTCTACCGAAGCTCGCGTACGTCCATCCGCGATACCGCACGCCATCGCTGGCGCTGATCGTGCTGGGCGTTTGGTCGGCGATTCTGGCGCTCAGCGGCCGTTACGACGAGCTCTACACCTACGTGATGTTCGTCGGCGTGATCGCCTACGTGGCCACCGTGGCAGGAGTATTCGTGCTGCGCCGCCAGCGTCCGGAGACGCCGCGGCCGTATCGATGCACCGGCTATCCTTGGGTACCGGCACTGTACTTGGTGGTCGGGACGATTTGGGCGGCAATCGTGGCATACGAAAGGCCGAAAGAGGCGGTGGCAGGGGCTGTGATCATGCTCATCGCGGTGCCGGGGTATGTGTATTGGCGGCGGTCAAGAGTCTAGCCACCTCGTGGCTATGGCATGGTGGTGCTGACGGTTATCTTTGTCGGCAGTTCCATCTTGGCCGAGCACTTCGTCGTCGGATCCTTCTTGAACTCCCCCTGAAAGACGTAAAAGTAGGTGACGTCGAACGTAGTGGGAGGATGGTCAGCGAACTTCCACGTTCGCACGTTTTCGTAGGCAGCGGGCGCGATCAATGGGTGTCCCGACTGAAGCTTGACCTCCGTGACGTTGTGTCCATCGGTTGTGACCTTCAGCCTAACCATGCCCTGAAGCCGTACCGACTTGGCCTTTGGCGGGTATTTCGGGCATTCGAAGCTCGTTACCGTAGGCAAAGTCGGGGCGTCCTGCGCAGTTGCTACCGACACCACTGCGAGGCAACCAACAAGAATGGCTATGACCCGCCACATCGGAGGATGTTCTAACACAAGGAGCAGCGGGATTGTTGGCAAAAAATCTGTTTTCGCCGGTTGATTCGTCCTGTCGGCCTGTTCGCGCATTTTGCCTCTGTCGTTGAGCAGCCGTTTTTCTATGAGTAGTTTTCTAATGTCAAGCCAATGCTGTAATCTGTCCGGCCCTACTTCTGACAACTGGCGACTGGCAACTGTCCTTATGCGACTTCTGGTAATTGGCGCAGGCATGATGGGATCGGCGGCGGCCTATGACATGGCGCGCGCCCCGGCGGTCGAGGCGGTCACTCTGGCCGACAGCGACATCGGCCGCGCGAAAGACGCGGCCAAGCGCGTCAACAAGTTGACCCGCGGTAAGAAGGTTACGCCCAAGCGCCTGGATGCGAGCCGCGAGTCCGACGCCGCCAAACTGATGCGCGGGCACGCCGCGGCTCTCTCCGCAGTGCCGTATTTCTTCAATGTCGGCCTGGCGCGCGCGGCCGTCAAGGTGGGATGCCACTTCGCCGACCTCGGCGGCAACAACACCGTGGTGCGGGAAGAGCTTGCGATGGATAAGCAGGCGGCCAAGCGTGGCGTGGCGCTGGCGCCGGATTGCGGGCTCTCTCCGGGCATGGGGTCGATCCTGGCAGGCGAGCTGATGCGCCGCGTCGGCGGCAAGGCGGACGCGCTGAAGCTCTACGTCGGCGGACTGCCGCAGAATCCCAAGCCGCCGTTCAACTACCAGTTGGTATTCTCTGTCGAAGGGCTGATCAACGAGTACGTCGAGCCGGCGCGCATCCTGCGCAACGGCAAGCTAACCACCATCGAACCGCTGACCGAGCTCGAGGAATTTGAGATCGAAAGCTTCCCACCGCTCGAGGCATTCCAGACCTCGGGAGGGACTTCAACTCTGCCCGAGACCTTCGCCGGAAAAGTCGGCGAGTGCTTCGAGAAGACGCTGCGCTATCGCGGACACCTGGGGCTTATCCGCGGGCTCTACGACCTGGGGATGTTTTCGAGCGAGAAAAAGAAGTTCGGCAAGTGCGAAGTGGCTCCTCGGGCGGTAATTTCCCGACTGTTTGAAGAGAAATTTAGCGGCGACGACCCGGACCTTGTCATCCTTCGCGTGGAAGCCCATCAGGGCGACCGGGTGGCGTCGTTCACCGTGGTGGACCGCTTCGACCCGTCCACCGGAATGACGGCGATGATGCGCACCACGGCGTGGCCGGCTTCCGTCGTTGTCCAGATGTTGGCTTCGGGCGAAGTCACCAAGCGCGGCGGCATCCTCAGCGAGCTGGACATTCCCGCAGGCGCATTCCTCGAGGCCATGGCGCAGCGGGGCGTGCGCATTGAGTTTGAGTCGCAAGTCGTGAGTCGCCAGTCGTGAGTCGCGGGTCGTAAGTCGTAAGCAGGAATCTGGGGTCCTACTGGCGACCGGCAACTGGTGACTGGCGACTTAAAGGAGTCCGGCTCGCGACCCACGACTTACGACTCACGACTGTAAGGAGGCTGACTTGAAATTCCTGGATCGACTTCATCCCTTGGCGCTGCTGGCGCTACGCCTGGCGCTCGGGGCCATCATGATCGCGCATGGTGCGCAGAAGGCGTTCGGCGGTATGCCCAGGTTCATGGGCATGCTCCAGAACCTGGGGATTCCGCCCGTCTTGGGATACCTCACGCTCGCGGCCGAATTTGGCGGCGGTATCCTGCTGGTGCTGGGCTTGCTGACCCGGGTTGCTGCGCTCTCGATTCTTATCGATATGTCAGTGGCAATCGCGAAGGTCCACTTCAAGAATGGACTGAAGGGACCAGGGGGATATGAGTTCCCGATGATGTGCGGCGTGGTCGCCTTTGCGCTCATCTTTCTGGGCGCGGGGCCGATCTCGCTCGATGAAGCTTTTTTTCGCGGCGGTGGCTCCGGGCGGAAGTGAAGGCGATTCCCCCCCCACGGACAGGCGAGCTTGGCTCGCCCGCCCAGCCGGGGGCGGCTGGGCCTCCATGAGTCCCGCGGGCGCCTGTTAGAATCAAATCTCCATGGTCCTGCCGTTCGTCCGCGAGCTCTTTGCGGACATGGAAAAGATAGAAGCCCTGGCGCGCACGGCTGCTGAACTGAAGAAGGGGTCTGGAGCCGCCGCGGAGCGGATACGTGTCTCTGGGCTGACTCCCACCGCAAAATCCTTGTATGTGGCAATGCTGGCGCGGCTGGCGGCGCGTCCCCTCTTCTTGCTGGTGCGCGACAATCGCGCGGCGGAAGAGATGCTGCCGGTGGTCGAGGCCTTTTGCGATCTGACCGGGGGCCCGCCCGCGGGCTCGGTGGTCAAGCTGCCCTGCTTCGACGTCCTGCCCTTCGAGAACCTATCGCCTCATCCCGAGCTGCAGGAAGAGCGCGCCACCGCACTGTGGAAGATTGCAACTGGAGCCGCGTCGATCGTTATCATGCCCGCATGTGCGGCGGCGATGCGCATGCGCGACGCCGGCTTCTATGCCGAGCTGGCTCGCATAGTGCGCCGCGGCGAGACCATCGACGTCGAGCGGCTGGTTGAGCACTTGAATACGGTCGGCTATGCCGCGGTGGACGTGGTCGAGATGCCCGGACAGTTCGCCGTGCGCGGCGGCATCATGGATGTTTACTCGCCGGAGATGGATCGCCCGGTGCGTATCGAGTTTTTCGGCGACGAGGTGGAATCGATCCGCAAGTTCGAGCCCGCCAGCCAGCGCTCGTCCAACCCGGTCGAAGAGGTGGTTCTGCTGCCGCTGGCGGAAACGCCGGTGACGTCCGAGATCCTGGGCGCCATCCATGCCCGGCTAAGCGGCGCGCGTATCGGCGGATCCGAAGCGGCGGTGGCGGAGGCGGTCGAGGCAGGTGGCGCGACGGTGTTTCCGGGATGGGAGTTCTACGCGCCGGTGCTCCCACGTTTCGAAAACCGCGAAACGTGGGGCACCTGACCCTTGAATCGTTTTCGATCTGCTGCCGAAGGCGGCGGTGCTGGTGGATGAGCCGGAAGATGTTCAGCGCGAGATTGAACACTGGTGGGAGCGGGTCGAGCAGGCCCATGAGCGCGCCGGAATCGGACGGCTGGTCGAGCCCGAGGACCTTTACTTTCTGCCCGAGGAACTCGAACAGTTGTTAAACCGGCGTCCCGGAGCCAGCCTGGAGCATCTGGGGATCGAAACACCTGCCGATAAACCACATATACTACATATGTCGTTATTGGCCCCGCCAGCCAGTCGCTTCCATGGTTCCATGCCGGCCATGGCGGAGGAAGTGAAGAAGCTCACGGCGGAGAACCAGCGGGTCCTCTTCGCGGTGCCCACGATGGGCGAAGTCGAGCGTCTGGCGGACGTCTTCACCGAATACAACGTGCCCTTCCGGCTGGGCAGCCGCACCCCAACTGCGGGCGGCGAGAGCTACCTGGACGAGACCGCCTACTTCGCCCAGGACCTATCAACTACAACGGTAGTTAAAGCCAGCATCCCGGATGGCGTGGCCGTGCCCGAGGCTGCGCTGGTGATCTTCGGGGCGCGTGACCTGTTCGACGAGTCCGAGGCCGTGCTTACGCGGCCGCTCCGGCGAGGCTCTAAGGTTTCAGCCTTCCTATCTGACTTCCGCGATTTGCAGGTCGGAGACTATGTCGTGCACGTCGAGCACGGAATCGGCCAGTACCACGGACTTAAAGAGATCACGCAAGGCGACACTACCGGAGAGTTCATGGTGCTGGAGTACGCCGAGGGCGCGCGGCTGTATGTCCCGCTCACCCGGCTCGATCTGGTGCAGAAGTACCGCTCGGCGGAGGGCCAAAAGCCGGCGCTCAATCATCTCGGCAGCGCCGCCTGGGCGCGCACCAAGGCGCGGGTCAAGAAGGCCATGCAGGACATGGCGGAGGAGCTGTTGAAGCTCTACGCCGCGCGCCGCCTGGCACAGGGCCACGCCTTTCCCAAGGACGCCGACTGGCAGCGCGAGTTTGAAGACGCCTTCGAGCACCAGGAGACCGAAGACCAGGAACAGGCAATCCAGGACGTAAAACGCGACCTGGAAGCGCCGACGCCGATGGACCGTCTGCTGGTCGGCGATGTCGGCTATGGCAAGACGGAAGTCGCCATGCGCGCCGCCTTCAAGGCGG
This sequence comes from uncultured Acidobacteriota bacterium, assembly GCA_963733935.1. GTDB lineage: Bacteria > Acidobacteriota > Terriglobia > Terriglobales > Acidobacteriaceae > JAHFUA01. The sequence continues at coordinate 761,763 of CAVTEQ010000014.1, read as the reverse complement.
TGAACGACAACAAGCAAGTTGCGGTGCTCGCGCCCACCACCGTGCTCGCCTTCCAGCACTTCGAGACTTTCAAGCAGCGCTTTGCGGCGTATCCCATCAAGATCGAGATGCTGAGCCGCTTCCGCACCGCCCGCCAGCAGAAAGAGATCCTGCAGAAGGTCGAGGCCGGGCAGGTGGACATTCTGATCGGCACGCATCGCCTGCTCTCCAAGGACCTCAAGTTCGCCGACCTCGGGCTGGTGGTGGTGGACGAAGAGCAGCGCTTCGGCGTGCGCCACAAGGAACGCCTGAAGACACTGAAGAAAGAAGTAGACGTGCTGACGCTTTCGGCGACGCCCATCCCGCGCACGCTGCACATGTCGCTGACCGGGGTGCGCGACTTGAGCGTGATCGAAACCCCGCCCAAGGATCGCATCGCCATCCAGACGGTGGTGGCGGCGTTCGACGAGAAGCTCATCAAGACGGCTCTCGAGCACGAGCTGGAGCGCAGCGGGCAGGCATATTTTGTCCACAACCGGGTGGAGACGATCTACGAGATCGCCGCCAGGGTGCAGGAACTTGTGCCGCGGGCGCGGGTGATCGTGGGGCATGGGCAGATGTCGGAAGCGGAGCTGGAGAAGGTGATGCTGAAGTTCATCCGGCACGAAGCCGACGTGCTGGTGGCGACCACCATCATCGAAAACGGGCTCGACATCCCGTTGTGCAACACCATCATCATCAACCGCGCCGATCGCCACGGGCTCTCCGAGCTCTACCAGTTGCGCGGACGCGTTGGGCGCTCGAATCGGCGGGCGTACGCTTACCTCCTGGTGCCGCCCGACGTTGAGCTTACGCCGCTGGCGCGCCGCCGGCTGGCCGCGCTCAAGGAATTTTCCGACTTAGGCGCCGGCTTCAAGATCGCGGCGCTCGATCTCGAGCTGCGCGGCGCCGGCAACCTGCTGGGCGGGACAGCAGAGCGGACACATCAATGCCGTCGGCTTTGAACTCTACACCAGCATGCTCGACCGCACGGTGCGCGAGATGAAGGGCGAAGTCGCGAAGGAAGAAGCCGCGGTCCAGCTCAACCTGGGCATCAACATCCGCATTCCCGCCGAATACATAAAAGAAGAGAACCAGCGCCTGCGGATGTACAAGCGCGTGGCCGGCGTGGAGAGCGAGGCCCAGCTCACCGACGTGCGCGAAGAACTTTCCGACCGCTACGGCGAGCCGCCCGCGGCGGTGCGCAACCTGCTGGAGTACGCCCGTCTGAAGCTCGCATCGCAGCGGATGGGCGTGGCGGCCATCGATCGCCGGCGAGACCAGGTGACCATACGCTTTACGCCGGAGGCTGCGGTCGACCCGGAAAAGCTCGCCCGCTTCGTCGCTGCTCAGCCAGGAGCGCAGTTCTCGCCCTCCGGCGTGCTGAAGTTTCTTCTCAAGGCAACGCAGGCGGAGGAAGTCCTGGAACGATTGAAGCGCTTGCTGGACGAGCTGGCGGGCGAGCAGCGCCCCGTTTCAAGCAGCGCTTGAGGGTCCGCTTCTCCTTCAACCGACATCTCCGAATCGTGGCGGCCACTCTCAACTGCGTGCAGTGCACAAAGGTAAAAGAAAATCGCGGACCCTTTTGGGCCCGCGATAACTGGCAACTGACGACTGGCGACTGCTCTACTCTGCCGCCAGCTCTTCCGTTTCGCCTTCGTGGCGCAGCAGCTCCAGGGCGCGCTCGGCTTCCTCGTAGGCCGCCGAAACTTCTTCCTGGACCTTCTGCGCGGCCTCTTCCAGCTCCGGCGACAGGCGCACGTTGCGATAGTGCTCCATGCCGGTGCCGGCCGGGATCAGCCGCCCCACGATGACGTTTTCCTTCAGGCCGCGGAGGTGGTCCACCATGCCCTGGATCGAGGCTTCGGTGAGCACGCGCGTGGTCTCCTGGAACGATGCCGCCGAGATAAACGACTCGGTGGAGAGCGACGCCTTGGTGATGCCCAGCAGCAGCGGGCGTCCAGTGGCGGGCTTGCCGCCGTCTTTGATCACGCGCTGGTTCTCCTCCTCGAACTTGAACTTGTCGATCTGCTGTTCGAGCAGGAACTGGGTATCGCCCACGTCTTCGACCTTGCGCCAACGCATCATCTGGCGAACGATCACCTCGATGTGCTTGTCGCTGATGGTCACGCCCTGCAGCCGGTAGACCTCCTGGATTTCGTTCACCAGGTAGGCCTGCAGCTCTTTCTCACCGAGCACGGCCAGGATGTCGTGCGGGTTGAGCGGGCCGTCCATCAGCGGCTCGCCGGCGCGGACGCGCTCGCCCTCCTGCACGTTGATGTGGACGCCGCGCGGCACCGCGTACTCCTTCTCGCTGCCGTTGTCGGCGGTGACGTAGATCTTGCGCTGGCCCTTGCTGATCTCGCCGAACTTGACGGCGCCGTCGATCTCGCTGATGACCGCCGTCTCGTGCGGCTTGCGGGCCTCGAAGAGCTCGACCACGCGCGGCAGACCGCCGGTGATGTCCTTGGTCTTGGTGGTCTCGCGCGGGATCTTGGCCAGCACGTCGCCGGGCGATACCGTGTCGCCGTCCTGCACCATGAGGTGAGCGCGCGACGGCATCAGGTAGCGCTTGTTGGTCTTGCTCTTGATCACGATGGCCGGCTGGCGCTTCTCGTCCTGCGTGTCGGTGACCACGTGCCGCGAAAGGCCCGTGACCTCGTCCACTTCTTCGTGCAGCGTGACGCCTTCCGCCAGGTCCTTGAAGCTGACGGTGCCGCCGATCTCGGTCAGGATGGCGAAGGTGTAAGGATCCCACTCCACCAGCACCTGGCCCAACTGCACTTGCTGGCCCTCGTCGACCTTGAGCTTGGCGCCGTACACCACCGAGTAGCGCTCTTTCTCGCGGCCTTTCTCATCCACCAGCGCGATGGAGCCGGTGCGGTTCATGGCCACCAGATCGCCTTCCTTGGAGCGGACGGTCTGCAGATTAATGAAGCGCACCGCGCCGTGCGATTTGGCCTCCAGGCGCGACTGTTCGGAGACGCGCGACGCCGTGCCGCCGATGTGGAAGGTGCGCATGGTGAGCTGCGTGCCGGGCTCGCCGATGGATTGCGCAGCGATTACGCCCACCGCTTCGCCCAGTTCCACCATCCTTCCCGAGGCGAGGTTGCGGCCGTAGCACATGATGCAGACTCCGCGCTTGGATTCGCAGGTCAGCACCGAGCGGATCTTCACCTTCTCGATCCCGACGGACTGGATGGCGTTGGCCAGGTCTTCGGTGATCTCCTGGTTGACGTCCACGACCAGGTTACCTTCGTAGTCCTTGATCTTCTGCAGCGAGACGCGGCCCACGATGCGGTCGCGCAATGGCTCGATGATTTCGCCCGACTCGACGATGGAGCCGACGTTGATGCCATCCACCGTGCCGCAGTCCAGTTCGCTGACGATGACGTCCTGCGCCACGTCCACCAGGCGGCGCGTCAGGTAGCCGGAGTCGGCGGTCTTGAGCGCCGTATCCGCCAGGCCCTTGCGGGCGCCGTGGGTGGAGATGAAGTACTGCAACACCGTCAGCCCTTCGCGGAAGTTGGCGGTGATGGGCGTCTCGATGATCTCGCCGGAAGGCTTGGCCATCAGGCCGCGCATGCCGGAGAGCTGGCGAATCTGCTGCTTCGATCCGCGGGCGCCGGAGTCGGCCATGACGAAGATGGGGTTGATCGCGCCGGACTTGTCCGCCCGCTCCAGCACGCTGAACATCTCGTCGGCGACTTTCTCGGTGATGCCCGACCAGATTTCGATCACCTTGTTGTAGCGCTCGCCGTTGGTGATGGCGCCGTCCAGGTACTGCTGCTGGACGTTGACGACTTGCTTCTCGGCCTCGCGCACCAGCACGCGCTTGTTGTCCGGGATGACCATGTCGTCGATGCCGATGGACAGCCCGGCCTTGGTGGCATAGAGGAAGCCCATCTCCTTGATGCGGTCCAGCATGCGCACGGTGGTTTCCAGGCCGAAGCGCAGATAGCCGTAGTTCACCAACTGGCCGATGCCCTTCTTCTTGATCAGCCCGTTGATGAACGGCATGCCCTCGGGCAGGTACTCGTTCAGGATCACGCGCCCGACGGTGGTGTTGATGTACTGCCGCTCGAACTGCACCGGGTCGGTGTGCACCACGTCCTGATCGTCGTAGGCGGTGGTGAGATCGATTACCTGACCGGTGTAGCGCAGGCGGATAGGCGTGAGCGTCTCGACCTCTTTGGCTTCGAGCGCCAGCAGCACTTCTTCGCCGTTGGCGAAGGCGCGGCCCTCGCCCTTGGCGCCCGGCTTGGCCTTGGTCAGGTAGTAGACGCCTAGCACCATGTCCTGCGTGGGCACAGTGATGGGCTGGCCCGACGCCGGCGACAGGATGTTGTGCGAGCTCAGCATGAGCACGCTGGCCTCGACCTGCGCTTCCGGTGAGAGCGGGATGTGAACGGCCATCTGGTCGCCGTCGAAATCGGCGTTGAAGGCGGTGCACACCAGCGGATGAATCTTGATGGCCTTGCCTTCCACCAGCACCGGCTCAAACGCCTGGATGCCCAGGCGATGCAGCGTGGGAGCGCGGTTCAACAGGACCGGGTGGTCTTTAATCACCTCTTCCAGAATGTCCCACACGATGTGTTCCTGCTGTTCCACCATTTCCTTGGCCTGCTTGATGGTGGTGCACTGCCCGGTCTGCTCCAGCCGGTGGTAGATGAACGGCTTGAACAGCTCCAGCGCCATCTTCTTGGGCAGTCCGCACTGGTGGAGCTTGAGCTCCGGACCCACCACGATGACGGAGCGGCCGGAGTAGTCCACGCGCTTGCCCAGCAGGTTCTGGCGGAAGCGGCCCTGCTTGCCCTTGAGCGTGTCGGAGAGCGACTTCAGCGGACGGTTGTTGGCGCCGCGCAACACGCGGCCGCGGCGGCCGTTGTCGAAGAGCGCGTCCACCGCCTCCTGCAGCATGCGCTTCTCGTTGCGCACGATGACCTCGGGCGCGTGCAGGTCCATCAGCTTCTTCAAACGGTTGTTGCGGTTGATGACGCGGCGGTAAAGATCGTTGAGATCGCTGGTGGCGAAGCGGCCGCCATCCAGAGGAACCAGGGGACGCAGCTCCGGCGGAATCACCGGGATCACGTCCAGAATCATCCACTGCGGCTTGTTGCCGCTCTTGCGGAACGCTTCCACCACCTTCAGGCGCTTGGCGTACTTCAGCCGCTTCTGCACCGAAGTCTCGTTGCGCATCTTGTCGCGAAGTTCGGTGGAGAGCTCGTCCACCTCCACCCGCTTGAGCAGCTCCTTGATGGCTTCCGCGCCCATCATGGCCTTGAAGCCGGTGGGACGGAACTGCTGGTCGAGTTCGCGGAAGCGCGCCTCTTCCTTGATGATCTCCTGCTCTTTCACCGGGGCGTCGCCGGGATCGACCACCACGTAAGCCTCGAAGTAGAGGATGGACTCGAGGTCACGCAGGGAGATGTCCAGCAAGTGCCCGATGCGGCTGGGCAGGCCCTTGAAGAACCACACGTGCGAGCACGGCGAAGCCAGCTCGATGTGGCCGAGCCGCTCGCGCCGGACCTTCGAGAGCGTCACCTCCACGCCGCACTTGTCGCAGATGACGCCGCGGTGCTTCATGCGCTTGTACTTGCCGCAGAGACACTCCCAGTCGACGGTCGGACCGAAGATGCGGGCACAGAACAGCCCGTCGCGCTCCGGCTTGAAGGTGCGGTAATTGATCGTCTCCGGCTTGGTGACCTCGCCGTGCGACCAACTGCGGATCTTCTCGGGCGACGCCAGACTGATGCGGATAGCGTCGAAATCGGCAATCGCGTTTCCCAGATCGAATGGGCTCGTTCGGTACAAGGTGTCCTCCGTTTTGCTCCGTCAGAGGCAGTAGCCAGTCGCCAGTGGCCAGTTGCCAGTTTTATAAATGGCAGCGCTGCGTCCGGAGCTTCTTTGCGCAGGCCGCAATTTGTATGTCTAACATTCCCTTCCAGCGTCAACCGCTTGCAAAACTGGCGACCGGCGACTGACGACTGGCGACCCTCTCTTAATCCGCCGCCGCGGGCGTCGCCGCCAGCGGTTTGCGCTCCGCCACCTTGATCAGCTCCACGTCCAGGCAGAGCGACTGCAACTCGCGAATCAGCACGTTGAACGACTCCGGCACGCCCGGCTCGATGGCGGCTTCGCCCTTGACGATGGCCTCGTATATCTTGGTGCGGCCATACACGTCGTCGGACTTGGCGGTGAGCAGCTCCTGCAGGATGTAGGCGGCGCCGTAAGCTTCGAGCGCCCACACTTCCATCTCGCCGAAGCGCTGCCCGCCGAACTGCGCCTTGCCTCCCAGCGGCTGCTGGGTAATGAGCGAGTACGGTCCGATGGAGCGGGCGTGAATCTTGTCGTCCACCAGGTGCGAGAGCTTCAGCATGTAGATGTAGCCGACCGTGACCGGCTGTTCGAACTTCTCGCCGGTCATGCCGTCGTAGAGATCGGTCTTGCCCGATTCCGGCAGGCCCGATTCCTTCAGCAGGCTCTTGATCTCCGCCTCGTGAGCGCCGTCGAACACCGGCGACGCGAAGTACACGCCGCGCTTCATGCCCTTCGCAACGGCTTCCAGAATGTCGTCGTCGAGCTCGGTAATGCGGTCCACGAACGGCGTGTCTTTGAAGATGGTCTTGAGCTCGCGCCGCACCATCTCCGGCTTGGAGTTGTTCTTCATCAGTTCGCCGATGCGCTTGCCCAGCTCGTGACCGGCCCAGCCCAGGTGCGTTTCCAGAATCTGGCCCACATTCATACGGCTGGGAACGCCCAGGGGATTGAGCACGATCTCCACCGGCACTCCGTCGGCGAGGTAAGGCATGTCCTCTTCCGGAAGAATGCGGGCGATCACGCCCTTGTTCCCGTGGCGGCCGGCCATCTTGTCGCCCACGCTCAGCTTGCGCTTCATGGCGATGTACACCTTCACCAGCTTGATGACGCCCGGGGGCAGCTCATCGCCCTTCTGCAGCTTGGAGATCTTCTCGTTGACGATCTTGCGCAGCACGTCGATCTGCCGCGAGGTCATCTCTTCGATCTCATCGATCTGCTCGTTCACCCGCGGGTCCTTGTCGGCGTACTTGATGCGCTTCAGGTTGCGGGTGGAGATGCGCTCGATGGTTTCGCGATCGAGAATGGTGCCCTTGGTGAGCAGCCGCTTGTTGGTGCGCTCGTCGTGCAGGTCAGCCTGGACTTCCTTGCTGCCCAGGATGCCCTCGAGCCGCTTCAGCCGCTCGTCGGTCAGAATGCGGATCTCGTCGGAGAGGTTCTTCTCCAGCTTCTCCACCTGCATGGCTTCGATCGCCTTGGCACGCTCGTCCTTCTCCTGTCCTTTGCGGGAGAAGATCTTCACGTCGACGATGGTGCCCTCGATGCCCGGGGGGCAGTTGAGGGAGGCGTCGCGAACATCTCCGGCCTTCTCGCCAAAGATGGCGCGCAGCAGCTTTTCCTCGGGCGTGAGCTGGGTCTCGCCCTTGGGAGTGACCTTGCCGACCAGGATGTCGCCCGACTTGACCGTGGCCCCGATGCGAATGACGCCGCTCTCGTCCAGGTCGCGCAGCGCCGATTCGCTTACGTTGGGAATGTCGCGCGTGATCTCCTCGGGACCGAGCTTGGTGTCGCGGGCTTCGATCTCGAACTCCTCGATGTGAATGGAGGTGTAGTAATCGTCTTTCACCAGGCGCTCGGAGACCAGGATGGCGTCCTCGAAGTTGTAGCCGCGCCAGGGCATGAAGGCCACCAGCACGTTGCGTCCGAGGGCCAGCTCGCCGAACTCGGTGCAAGGCCCGTCAGCGATCACATGTCCCTTGGCCACCCGGTCGCCCTTCTTCACGATGGGCTTCTGGTTGATGCAGGTGTTCTGGTTGGAGCGCTTGAACTTGATGAGCTGGTAGATGTCCGAACCGACTTCGCGGGAGAGCTGCCCAGGATGGTGCTCGCCCTCCACCCGCACGATGATGCGCTCGGAATCGACCGAGTCGATGATGCCGGAGCGGCGCGCCAGCACCACCGCGCCGGAGTCGCGCGCGGTTACGCCTTCCATGCCGGTGCCTACGAGCGGAGCTTCCGCCCGCAGCAGGGGAACGGACTGGCGCTGCATGTTGGCGCCCATGAGGGCGCGGTTGGCGTCGTCATGCTCCAGGAACGGCACCAGCGATGCCGCCACCGACACCAGTTGCTTGGGGCTGACGTTGATGTAGTCCACCTCGTCGCGGCTCACCAGAACGAAGTTGCCAGCCTTGCGGGCGTTCACCAGTTCGGCGGTGATGTGGCCCTTCTCGTCGAGTTCGACGTTGGCCTGCGCGATGACGTGCCGGTCCTCCTCCCAGGCGGAGAGATAGAAGGAGTACGGCTCGAACTCGATCTGCCGGCGGCGGCGCTCCTTCAGGTCGGCATTGACCTTCTCGCCTTCATGCTCCTCGACGTGGTCGCCGACGCGGTAGTCGCTATCGCCGGCGTTGACCACCGCCACGTACTCCTGCACCCGCCCGCTTTTCACCCGGCGGTAGGGCGACTCAATGAAGCCGTAGTCGTTGATGCGCGCGTAGCAGGAGAGGCTGGAGATCAAGCCGATGTTCGGACCTTCCGGCGTCTCGATGGGGCAGATGCGCCCGTAGTGCGTGGGATGGACGTCGCGCACCTCGAATCCGGCGCGCTCGCGGCTCAATCCGCCCGGCCCCAGGGCCGAAAGCCGGCGCTTGTGGGTGATCTCCGAGAGCGGATTGGTCTGGTCCATGAACTGAGAAAGCTGCGAGGAACCGAAGAACTCGCGGATCGCGGCCATCACCGGCTTGGCGTTCACCAGGTCGTGCGGCATGGCCGTACTCATCTCCTGGTAGACGCTCATCTTTTCCTTGATGGCGCGCTCCATGCGCACCAGGCCGATGCGGAACTGGTTCTCCAGCAGTTCGCCCACGGCGCGCACCCGGCGGTTGCCCAGGTGATCGATGTCGTCCACGGCGCCGATACTCTTGCGCAGCTTCAGCAGATAGCGAATGGTGCCGTAAAAATCCTCGGGCTCGAGCGTGCGGTGATCCAGGCTGGTGGCATCGGAGCGCTCGAACAGCTTGATGTTGAACTTGAGCCGTCCGACCTTGGAGAAGTCGTACTTGCGGGCGTCGAAGAACATGCCATGGAACAGCGAAGTGGCGGTGTCCAGCGTTGGCGGGTCGCCGGGACGCAGCTTGCGGTAGATCTCGATGAGCGCTTCCTGCGGCGTCTTGACCGAATCGCGGCGCAGAGTCTGGGCGATGACCACACCCACATCGTCGCGTTCGGGAAAGAACAGGTGCAGCTCGGTAATGCCGGCGTCGATCAGCTTGGCCACCTTGTCGGCAGTGACTTCCGCGTTGGCTTCGAGCAAGACTTCGCCGCTGGTAGTGTCCACCACGTCGGCAGCGGTGAAGGCGCCCTCGAGGTCGGTGGTGTCGATCTCGATCTCGGTGACCTTGGCTTTCTGAATCTCCTTCAGGATCGCAGGCGTGATCTTGCGGCCGGAGTGCGCGATCTCGTCGCCGCCACGTCCCACGACGCGGTGCGAGAGCTTCATGCCGGCCAGGCTGGTGGGACGGTCGATGCCAGGCTCGAGCGTCCAGTAGAGTTTCTTGTCTTTCACCGCGATCTTGTCCACGGTGTAGAAGGTGCGCAGGATGTCTTCATCGGACCGCAGGCCCAGGGCGCGCAGGAAGATGGTGCCCAGGAACTTGCGCTTGCGGTCGATGCGCACGTAGAGAATGTTCTTCTGGTCGTACTCGAATTCCACCCACGAACCGCGATAAGGAATAATCTTGCCCAGGAAGTAGGTGCGCTGGTTCGCGGTCTCGAAGAACACGCCCGGCGAGCGGTGCAACTGGCTGACGATAACGCGCTCGGTGCCGTTGATGATGAAGGTGCCGTTCTGCGTCATCAGCGGGATGTCGCCGAAGAAGACTTCCTGCTCCTTGATGTCGCGAATGGACTTGTTGCCGGTCTCCGGGTCCTTCTCAAAGATGGTGAGGCGGATGGTGACCTTGAGCGGCGCCGAATAGGTCATGCCGCGCTCTTCGCACTCGGAGACGTCATACTTAAGCTGCAGCCCCACCGGGTCGCCGCACTTGTTGCAGAAATCCGGCGTGTTGGCGTTGTAGGTGCCGCACTTCCCGCACAGCACCTCCCCGGGATGAAACGGGTCGGTAATGACGGTGGCGCCGCAGTTCCGGCAGGTGGTGCGGAGGTGGTGCAGGCCCTTCAGGTGGCCGCACTTGCACTCCCAGTTGCCGATGGCGTAGTCGACGAACTCGAGCTGCGACAGGTTGCGGAAGTCCGAGATGGGGAACACGGATTGAAACACCGACTGCAACCCGCCATCGTCGCGCTCGCTGGGCAGCATGTCCATCTGCAGGAAGCGGTCATAGGAGCGCTTCTGCACCTCGATGAGGTTGGGAATCTGAATGGTCGCCGGAATCTTGGAAAAATCGAACCGGCTACGGACAGCGTGATTCTTGTTCGGCATGCACAGCTCCTAGTAGCGCCGGCCTCTGGCCGGCTGCCGGAACGTAAACGTAAAAGGTCCTAAAAAGACACAATGCGCCCGCAGGGACGTAACTCCCCGCGAGCGCCAATGACGGCGCTTGATGACTCCAGATTTGTGTTTACCCGCGCCAGTTATCTATATGCCTCGCGCCCTCGTGAGACGCTTGGCTGAGCTTCCTGCGCCGTGCCCGCTTGTGCTGGCCGGCGCGCTGGGAGGTCGAGGAAGCGCCCTATATAGACGCTGCCAACTGCCTCCAGGATTCAAACGGGAGATCCCACCTCATTTGACTTCGACGGTGGCTCCCGCATCCGTAAACTTCTTCTTGATGGTCTCCGCCTCGTCCTTGGAAACGCCTTCCTTAATGGGCTTGGGCGCTCCATCCACCAGGTCCTTGGCCTCCTTCAGGCCCAGGCTGGTAACCTCGCGCACCGCCTTGATCACGTTGATCTTGTTGCTGCCAACTTCCTTGAGGATCACGGCGAACTCGGTCTTCTCCTCCGCCGGGGCCGCGCCCGTGGCTGCCGCTCCGCCGCCCGCCACCATTACCGGCGCTGCCGCTGCCGCGGAAACCCCGAGGCGCTCCTCAAGTTTCTTGACCAGCTGCGCCGCATCCAGCAGCGACAGCCCCACGATTTGCTCTTCCAACTGCTGCAGATCCGCCATTTCGACTCTCCGTAAATTAAAGATTTGTGCACTATCAGCTCTTGGCTCTTAGCCTTTGGCTCTTGGCTAAAAGCCAAAAGCTAAAAGCCAAAAGCGCGCCCTGAATCGCGCTTAAGCTCCCGCTTCCGCCGACTCTTTGAACTTCTTCTCCTTCACTCCCTGGTCAACCACCACCGCCAGGTTCCGACCGACGGCGTTCATCGCCGTAACCAGCCGTTGTGCCGGAGCGTTGATGAGGAAGAGCAGTTTGCTGTAGATCTCTTCCTTCGCCGGCATGGTGGCCAGGGCTTCGATCTCCTTGATCGAGACCACGCGGCCTTCAACTACGCCCGCCTTGAACGTAAACTCGGGGTTGTCCTTGGCGTACTTGGCGAGCGCCTTGGCCAGAGCCACGGGGTCGCCCGGCGTGATGGCGATCGAGGTCACGCCGGCAAGGTCCTTCAGCACCTGCTCCGCCGGGGTGCCCTTGGCGGCACGCTCCGCCAGCGTGTTCTTCACGACCCGGTACTTGGCGCCGGCGCCGCGGACGGTCTTGCGCAGCTCGAAGTCCTGCGACACCTTCATCTTGGCGAAGCTGCCGACGATCACGTTGTTGGCCTGCTTCAGATCGCTGCTCAGCTTCTCGATCAGCTCGCTTTTCTTTGCTTTAGTAACGGCCATCTCAGATTCCCTTCGTAGCGCCGGCGTCCCGCCGGCTGTCACGGCGGCATCTTGCCGCCGTCTCTAAACTCGCCGGTTCGCCACCAACCAATTACGCTTTTGAAGCAGCTTCAATCGCGCTGGTATCCAGCGAGATGCCCGGCCCCATGGTCGAGGACAAGGTCACGCCCTTGATGTACTTACCCTTGGCGGCCGAGGGCTTCGCCTTCACCACGCTCGATATCACTGTGCTGGCGTTCTCCACCAGCTTTTCCGGGGCGAAGCTGATCTTGCCCACCGGCACGTGCACCAGCGCCGTCTTGTCGGTGCGGAACTCCACTTTGCCGGCCTTCACTTCCTGCACGGCGCGCGCCACGTCGAAGGTCACCGTGCCGGTCTTCGGATTGGGCATCAGCCCGCGCGGGCCCAGCACTTTGCCCAGCCGGCCCACGGACTTCATCATGTCCGGGGTGGCGACCACGGCGTCGTAGTCGATCCAGTTCTCTTTCTGGATTTTTTCGACCATCTCTTCGCCGCCCACGAAATCGGCGCCCGCCTGCTCGGCTTCCTTGGTCTTTTCGCCGGAGGCGATCACCAGCACGCGCTTGGATTTCCCCAGCCCGTGCGGCAGCACTACGGTGCCGCGCACCATCTGGTCGGCGTGCTTGGGATCGACGCCCAGCCGCAGCGTCAGCTCGACCGTTTCGTCGAACTTCGCGTACTTTACTTTCTGCAGCAGAGGCACAGCCTCACTCAGCGGATAGGTCCGATTCTCTACCGCAGCCCTCGCCTTGGTGATGTTCTTGCCTTCTCGTGTTGCCATTTCGTTTTCCTCGTCTCCCACCGTTTTCGTCATCACAGCATCAACCTGCTAGCGAAGACCGTGGTGTTTTCGACTGCGCCCTGCTGGCCGCGAATTTGTAATTGGTAATTTGGTAATTTGTAATTGGGTGCCGCCAGCGGCCCTCGGTTTCTCAAATTACAAATTACAAATTGCCAATTTAAAATTCCCTTCTAGGCCACTACGTCAATTCCCATCGACCGCGCCGTTCCCTTGACGCTCTTGATGGCTGCGTCGATGGACATCGCGTTCAGATCCGGCATCTTCTGCCTAGCAATATCCTGCACCTGCTTTTCGGTGACCTTGCCTACCTTGTCCTTGTTGGGCGTGCCTGAGCCCTTGGCGATGCCGGCAGCCCGCTTGAGCAGCACCGCGGCCGGCGGCGTCTTGGTAATAAAGGAGAACGTGCGGTCGCTATAGACCGTCACCACCACCGGGATGATGAGTCCGTCCAGCTCGCGGGCGCTGGTCTTGGCGTTGAACTGCTTGCAGAACTCCATGATGTTGACCTGCGCCTGCCCTAGCGCCGGACCGATGGGCGGCGCCGGCGTCGCCTTGCCCGCCGGAATCTGCAGCTTCACGCTTCCTGTAATTTTCTTAGCCATCGCTACTTCCTCTCAGTTGCAAGCGCCGGCATGACAGTTGGAACCAGCCTTTTTTGAACCGGGTCAGCCGCCAGGCCGAGGCCTTCAATGCTGTGTGCGCCGATCACTTCCATTTCGCCAGGTTCCGCCATCACGACGAGGTCGGGCGCTACGTATCCATTTGTTCCCACGTGAACGATTGCGAGATCACGCTCCAGAAGCCGCCCATCAATGGTGCGAAAGGGCATGCTGCGGCTTGGAGCCACACCCAATCGCTCAAGTCGCGCGCGCGAAACCCAACTGAACGCCGCGCCCGTATCGACCAAGACATCCACTTCTTCCGCCTTCTCGGGCTGGGCCGGGTTCCAGACTCGCAACTTGGTCTTGAACGTTCCCATCGCTTACGCCACCTTCTCCACCTGCCCAAACTCCAATTCAACCGGAGTAGCTCTACCGAAAATCGTCACCATCACCTTCAGCGTCTCGCGGTCTTCGTTCACCTCGTCCACGATGCCGGTGAAGCTGGCAAAGGGCCCTTCGGTGATGCGCACCGACTCGCTCTTCTCGAACTTGACGCGCAGCTTGGGCTTGTCCTTGCCCACGGCGACGCGATGCACGATCTGGTTGACTTCATCTTGCGAGAGCGGCGTGGGATCGTTGGCCGTGCCCACGAATCCAGTCACGCGCGGCGTGGACTTCACCACGTGCCAGACGTGGTCGCCTTCGCCGCCGCTGCGGAATCCCGTCAGGTCCATCTCCACTAGAACGTAGCCGGGATAAAACATGCGCTCGCTGGTGTACTTCTTGCCGCCGCGCACCTCGGTCACCGGCTCGGTCGGGATCAGCACCTTGCCGATCTTATCCACCAGCCCGAAGGCCTGGATGCGCGACTCCAGCGACTCCTTCACCTTGCGCTCAAAGCCCGAGTAGGTGTGGACGATGTACCACCTCATATTCGGGTTCGCCGGACGCTCCGGCTGCGCCGTCTCAGCGGCCGCCCTCTCAGGCTGTTCCGTGCGGAGTTGGCGGAACCGGCGGTTCTGCGGATTGTGCCTGCGGTTCGCTCATATCGTCGTTATTCTCTGGTTCTTCCTGACTCTTCTGATCTTCCTGCATACGTTCGCCCTGAGACCCGCTCAGTGCCGGAAATACTTGAACACTAGATTGACGCCCTTGCCGATCACGCTATCGATGCCCCAGAAGTACAGTCCGAAGATGGCCACCGTAACGATGACCACCACCGTCGTGGCGCGGACCTCCTTGAACGACGGCGAAGTGACCTTCTTCATCTCCGTGCGCACGTCGTTGTAGAAGGCCTTGACCCGCAGCGGCCAGCTCTTCAGCTTGCCCCCGATGTTGCCGGCGTCCATGATCTGCGTAACTGCTGACTTCGCCATGTCGGTTCCCAACTTTCATCTTCTGGCAGGGGCGGAGGGATTCGAACCCCCAAGTCCGGTTTTGGAGACCGGCAGTTTAACCGTTGAGCTTACGCCCCTGTATCTCATCGGGTCATTGCGTGATCGGGTGATCGGGTCAGCGAAAAAATCACCCGATGACCCGATCGCAACATCACCCGATTCACTTCACTTCCTTGTGCGGCGTGTGCTTGCGGCACTTGCGACAGAACTTCGAAAGCTCCAGCCGGTCGGGCGTGGTCTTCTTGTTCTTGGTCGTCGAGTAGTTCCGGTTCTTGCACTCCCCGCACTGCAGCGTAATGATTTCGCGTGGCATCGCTTACTCCAGTATCTCCGTGATCGTTCCCGCGCCCACGGTGTGGCCGCCTTCACGGATGGCGAACCGCAATCCCTTCTCCATGGCCACCGGGGTGATCAACTGGATCGCCAGGTTCACGTTGTCACCGGGCATCACCATCTCTGTCCCCTCGGGCAGCTCCGTCGTCCCCGTCACGTCCGTGGTGCGGAAGTAGAACTGCGGCCGGTAGCCCTTGAAGAACGGCGTGTGGCGTCCGCCTTCTTCCTTCGCTCAGCACGTACAGCTCGCCGCGGAACTTGGTGTGCGGCGTGATCGATCCCGGCTTGGCGATCACCATGCCGCGCTCCACGTCTTCCTTGGGAATGCCGCGCAGAGCAGGCCGGCGTTGTCGCCCGCCATGCCTTCATCGAGCTGCTTCTTGAACATCTCCACGCCCGTGATCACCGTCTTGCGCGTCTCGCGGAAGCCGACAATCTCCATTTCCTCGCCCACCTTCGCCTTGCCGCGCTCGATGCGGCCCGTGACCACCGTGCCGCGCCCCGAGATCGAGAAAATGTCTTCGATCGGCATCAGGAAGGGCTTATCCACTTCGCGCGCCGGCAGCGGCACGTACTTGTCGACCGCGTCCATCAGCTCGTCAATCGACTTCTCCCACTTCGCCTCGCCGTTCAGCGCGCCCAGCGCCGAGCCGCGAATCACCGGGACATCATCGCCCGGGAACTGATAGCCCTTGAGCAGCTCGCGGACTTCGAGCTCCACCAGGTCGAGCAGCTCGGGATCATCCACCGCATCGCACTTGTTCAGAAACACGACGATGCAAGGCACGCCTACCTGGCGCGCCAAGAGCACGTGCTCGCGCGTCTGCGGCATGGGGCCGTCGGTGGCCGCGACCACCAGAATGGCGCCATCCATCTGCGCCGCGCCGGTGATCATGTTCTTGATGTAGTCGGCGTGGCCCGGACAATCGACGTGCGCATAGTGCCGCGCCTTGGTCTCGTACTCCACGTGCGCGGTGGCGATGGTGATGCCGCGCGCCTTCTCCTCGGGCGCGTTGTCGATCGAATCGAAGGAGCGGAACTTCACCTTGGGGTTGTTCTTCCCCAGCACTTTGGTGATGGCCGCCGTCAGCGTGGTCTTGCCGTGATCGATGTGCCCGATCGTGCCCACGTTCACGTGCGGCTTGGTGCGATCAAATTTCTCTTTAGCCATAAATGCCTACCTCTTTCAATTAAGGCGATAAACCTGGTAGAACTTGCGCCGCGTCGCCTCGTCCACCTGCTCCAGCCGAACCAGGAAGAACTCGCGCACCTGCGCCCGGTCGGACATGGGCAGCGATTCGTACAGCGCGCGCGCCGTCATGCCCGCCTGCTTCAGCGTGCGGCTGGCCTTTTCCATGGCGCCGCTCACCAGCACTTCTTCGTAATGCCGAATCAGCAGCCCCTTTTTCTTGACCGCCTTCAGGAAGCTCTCGGCCTCCACGCTGAACAGGTTCTCGTAGACGCCCCGCAGCACCTCGAAAACTTCCCGGTTATCGATCGGGATCGTGGCTTGTTCAAATGTCGGCATCGTTTCCGTTCAAGTCCTCAATCCTGGAGCGGGAGACGGGAATCGAACCCGCGACCAACAGCTTGGAAGGCTGTGACTCTACCACTGAGTTACTCCCGCTGAACTCCGGCTCTTAGCCTTTGGCTCTTAGCTCTTAGCTGAAAACTCTGGAGCCGATGACCAGGATTGAACTGGTGACCTCTCCCTTACCAAGGGAGTGCTCTACCAACTGAGCTACATCGGCCCGAAAAAGCACTCAGCAATCAGCACTCAGCATTCAGCCGATATGCTCACTGCGATCACGTTCCTGCTCGATGCGTTCACGCTGTGCATGCAGCAATGTTCGCACTGCAAACAGCCCCAAGATCGCCAGCGTAACGGCCCGCAGCGGCACATCGCGCTCTCCCAGCGAGATATTTGCATCCAGCGTAAACCACGCCAGCACCGCGACTCCCGCGTACACGGCAAGCGCCACCAGCAACTTTTTCGACATCGACATCAATCAATCCTGGTGGACAGGGGAGGATTCGAACCTCCGTAGCTCGCAAGGAGCGGCAGATTTACAGTCTGCTGCCATTAACCACTCGGCCACCTGTCCATCATGTCCGCCGGCAAGCCCGCGCCGCGGGCACACATAAACAACTCACCCCAGGGCGCGCCGTACGGAAGAAACCAGCAAGAGAGAACACTTTAGTTTTCGTGCGCGTACTTTTTCTCGCGCACACCAACACACCAACGCCAACCGCTTCCGTAGACACTAGGTGGAGTGTATGTTCCTCGTGACGAGCTCGCTGCTGCCGTGGCTAATGATTGCAGGACGCGACCTTGCGCCCACAACCGGTTTTCGCTTGGAGCTGGCGAAGGGATTCGAACCCCTGACCCTCTGATTACAAATCAGATGCTCTACCAACTGAGCTACGCCAGCAAAACACTACCCGACCGCCGGGACAATCAATGAAGTTAACACAACGGCATCTGACGTGCAAGCTACCTGGCCCCGGCCGTAACGCGAGAGTAAATACTGGCCGGGGAGCGTTTTCCCCAGTCCGGTGCTATCATGCCCGCTTCCCGTGCTGACTGGTTGCCAACCACTTATTTTAGCCCAAGCTGAAGAAGCTCGGCCGTTCGCCTCGAGGATGGCAGCCGGGCGCGCCAGGCTCCGCCATGCGCCGACGTAGACTGTGGGTGGCGCTGGCGGTCCTGCTGTTTTGCGCCGCCGTCGCTGCCGTCGTTTATTTGCGAAGCCGCGCCGCGCCGGAAGCGGCACGCCTGCTGCCGGAGTCCGACGCCGTCCTGTTCGTCAATTTGCGGCTGATGCGGCTAGCGCACGTCTTCGGCGAGCTTCCGCCGATTTCCTACGATCCCGACTACGAACAGTTCGTCAAGGAAACCGGCTTCCAGTTCGAACGCGACCTCGACCACGCGGCCTTTGCGGTCCATGCTTTTGCCGGTTCGCCCACCGGTGACGCCAGCTTTTTCGAGCGCGCCCGCTACTCCGAGATCTTCATTGGCAAGTTCGATGCTCAGCGCGCGGCTGGCTACTTTCGCAAACTCGCCAACAGCACTGAAAACTATCGCGATGCAGTCATCTACGGCATTCCCCACGAGGGCCGGACCGTTCGGGTCGCCGTCCTCGGGTTGGATACGGTGGCCGTATCGAATCTGCCGGACATCGCGGCCATCCACCAAATGATCGACAAATACCGCGCCGCGGCATGGCCGGGGGCGGGTCCAGCCCTGGTGCGGGATCACTATCGGCAGGTGCCGGTGGCCAGTGTTGCGTGGGCCATGGCCCAGTTGCCGGCGCAGGAGTCCCACCCGCTCGTGCTCGCACTCCCAGGTTTTGGAATGCCGGCTCGCTCGCTGGCAGGCTCGACCATCGTGGCTTCCGCCCGCTATCTGGGCGCATTGCACCTGCGGGTCGAAGCGCTGACGCAGAGCGACGACAATGCCCGCCAGCTCCTCGACACCATCAAAACCTTTTTTGCGCTGATCAAGAGCGCCGATTTGTCGACTAGTCAGGGCGGAGCGGACGCCGACGTGAAGGCATTCTTTGACAGTTTGAAGGTGGAAGCGCACGGAAGCCGAGTGGCCTTGACGGCGAGCATCCCCCAGGGATTTATCCGCAAGGCGCTCGCCCCGGCGCCCAGCCCGCCGCCGGTTAATCCCCCCGCCACTCCGCCGCCAGCGCCCGGCAAGGCCGGCAAGGGGAAGAAGCCATAGCGAAAAAATAAGGGCGGCCACTTGGCCGCCCTGTATCCACAAACCTAACCGGTTATTGTCCCGAGGTCGTCAAGCCCACGTTCTGCGCCAGGCTGATGCGCAGGTATTTGTGCGGATTCACCGGCACGTCGTGAATGCGCACCTCGTAGTGCAGGTGCGGACCGGTCGAACGGCCGCTGCGCCCAACGTAGCCGATAGTGTCGCCACGGTGAACGGTCTGTCCGGGTACCACAGCGAAGCTGGCAAGGTGGCCGTAGCGCGTGCTGATCCCGGCGCCATGCTCCAGAATCACCAGCCGCCCGTAGCCGCCCATCTCTGACGCGAATGCCACCGACCCATCGGCGGGGGCAATCACTGCCTGCCCATACGGCGTGCAGATGTCCACCCCGGTATGGAACGCGCCTTCACCATTGAACGGGTCGATACGCTCGCCAAACGAGCCCGATACCCAGCCTTCGACCGGCCACAGGTTCGGCACGGCGGCCATCCGCAGCCAGTCGGCGGTGGTGGCCGGGCGTCCTCCGCCTAGCTCGATCCCGATCGTGGCAGCGCCGCTCAGGGCGGAGCTTCTGAGGGCGTAAAGCTGGTCGAGCGAGGAGGCGAACTGGTCGCTGCTCAGGTCCGCCGAATCCGACTTAAGAAGGTGAGCCGTCTTCAGGCCATACAGGGCGGAAACTTCACCCGCCAACGAACCCAGCGAAGCGACTTCGATCTCCTTGGTCTGCGCTACCTGCTCCAGTTGCGAGTAGCGAGTCTTCAGGGCCTCTTTTTCCGTGCGGAGCTGGTTGAAGCGCGCCACCTTCATCAGCATGCGCGTGTAGGAACCAGCCATGCCGGTAATGGTGAACATGCCGATCAGGGCGCCGGCAAGAAAAACATAAATGTAATGCAGGGGAATGGGTATCTTTCGGAGCTGTCCTTCGCCGTCGCGGGCGACCAGAAGCACGTAGTAGCGTTTGCGCAAAAGTAATCTCTCGATCCGTGGAGGACTGACTAAAGTTACCGCCGTCAGCCACCCACCGTTTTCCTGAGCCGCGGCATAAAGTTGCTGCCCGCGGGGGATACGCTCAGAGCCGCTTTCGGGCCCTTGGCCAGATTTCACAGGTTAACGGCGAGGCAAGCTTAGCGGCCCGAACCCCCTAAGTCAACCTCTACCCAGATGCTGAAAGGCTCGGGACTGTTGGCAGGCTTTTGCCCTACGGTAATCACCTTAGGGCTAAACTGGTCACTCTGGTTACCGCTTTGCGGACCTGAAATGATCATCTCCGCCCGCCAAAACAGAGAAATAATGGCGTGCCGGACCCCGGCACTGTAGGGTGTGAGCAATTTGCGCCTGTCCGAGAAAGAACTGATTCGTCGCATTCGCCGCCAGGCTAAAAGCTCGCGCGGCAAGGGGGCCGTGCGCACCGGCATCGGAGACGACGCCGCGGTTCTCCAGTGTCCTGCCGGTTTCGAGGTCCTGATAACCACCGACTTCAGCCTGGAAGGAGTGCACTTTCGCCGCGAGTGGCACCCGCCGGACTCGGTGGGGCATCGCTGCCTGGCGCGTGGCTTAAGCGATATCGCGGCCATGGGCGGTGAGCCGACGGCAGCCTTCCTGTCGTTGGCCCTTCCCGGCGACTTGCCCCAGAGTTGGGTGGATCGCTTCCTGAGTGGGCTGCTGCGCCTGGCCAAACAGTTCGATGTTCAGCTTGCCGGCGGAGACACCGCCGGTTCGCCGGGCGGAGTGCTGGCGGACATTATTGTTCTAGGCCGCGTGCCGAAGGGCAAGGCATTCCTGCGGTCGAAGGCGCGCCCCGGCGACTCGATCTACGTCACCGGCGAGCTGGGTTCCGCGGCCTGGACTTTGCATCAGCTCCGCGATGGCGGCCCGGCAGCGCTGGGACGAACAGCGCGATCACGCTACAAGGCCCATGCCGCCCACTTCTATCCGCAGCCGCGGGTTGCCGCCGGCCGCTGGCTGCGCGAGCATAATCTCGCGAGCGCCGCCATCGACATCAGCGACGGCCTGTCCACGGATCTCGGACACATTTGCGAAGAGAGCCGCGTGGGAGCCCTGCTGTATTCGGCGGCTGTTCCCCACGCAAGCGCGGTTAGTCTTCACTATGCTCTGCACGGGGGGGACGACTACGAGTTGCTGTTCACCGCGCCCGCCTCGCGACGGGTTCCCAGCAAGATTGCCGGCGTACGCGTGAGCCGCATCGGGGAGATCATCCGCGGCCGCAAGGTTTGGCTGGTAGACAGCCGCGGCCAGCGCAAACCTCTTCCCGCGCGCGGCTGGGAGCACTTCGCCGGACGCTAGCTCGTGAGGGCGCCCCACCCGTCCCCGTCGTTGGGAAGGGTGGGGATTTTGGTTGAACCGTCAAAACCCGCGAGATTCCCGAGGAATTGCCCGGTCACGACCCCACTCGGACGCGAAGGGTCTTTGGAATACAGACAAAGGTTAACAGCGCGCCGATCATCAAGATTCCCGCGATGATATACAGCGAAGCCGATCGGTCGGCTGAGACCAACTTTGCCCAGATCGGGATATTTGGTCCAAAATAGCCGCCTAAATTCCCCACCGAGTTAACAATGCCAATACCAGCGGCGGCGGCGGTCCCAGCCAAAAATGCCGACGGCAAGGGCCAAAACAACGGCATTGATCCGATGACCCCTAGCGTGCCAAGGGACAGAAAGACTATGGCCAGTACAGGATTCGACGCAAAAATCCCGCTCAACACCAAGCCCGCGGCGCCGACAGTAACATTCACTACATAATGCAGCCGCCGCTCGCCGGTCTTATCTGAATGGTTGCTGAGAAGGATCATTCCGACAACGGCGACACCGTAGGGTATGGCAGTAATCAGGCCAACCCGCAGATAACCTTTGATGCCGAACGCCTTCACGATTGTCGGCAGCCAGAAGGCAATGCCGTACAGGCCGATCATCAAGGTGAAATAGATGGCGCACAGAGCCCATACTTTCCCGCTGGCGAAGGCGTCACTGATCTTGTGTTCAGTCTTGTGCTTGTCTTCTGCGACAAGGTTCTCGGCGAGCAGTGCTTTCTCTTTGGCGGTGAGCCATTTCGCTTCTTCAATGCTGCTGTTCAAATAGTAGATCACCCAAAAGCCGACAATAATCGAGGGGATGCCTTCTGCCAGGAACAGCCACTGCCATCCCGCCAGCTTCATCGCGCCGGACAGGAAGTCCATGATCGAGCCAGATATGGGATTGCCGATTACCCCGGACACTGCAATGGCAGCCACAAACCACGCGGTGCGGGTGGAGCGGAATTTCGAGGGATACCACAAGGTGAGATAAAAAATCACCCCGGGGAAGAAACCAGCTTCGGCGATGCCGAGAAGAAAACGCAGGCCATAGAAAGACCATGCGCCTTTCACGAATATCATGCACGCCGAGACAATGCCCCAGGAGATCATGATCCGGGCAATCCACATGCGCGCGCCGTATTTCTTCAGCAGCACATTGCTGGGAACTTCAAAAAAGAAATAGCCGATAAAGAAGATACCAGCGCCGGTGGCGAAAGCCGCATCGCTGAGCGAAAGATCCTTGAGCATCTGCAGCTTGGCAAAACCGACGTTTACCCGATCCAGATACGCCAGGATGTAGCAGAAGAACAGGAACGGCAGTAAACGCAGGTCGACCTTGTGGTACGTCTTCTTTTCAAAGCCCTCATCGATTTGCGCAGAGGGCAAAACTTCGGTAGTTGTCATAAAAACCTCTCCAATCCGAAACCGCGGTTTTTCAACCTAGTAGGAAACACCTATTTGCCGCCCGCCGTCTGTGACGGATGTCACCGTGATGCGTTGCCGCCGGTGTACCATTTTGGATGTGACCGGGAAGGTCCTCGCCTATATCCGTGAGCATGAACTACTGAAGCCGGGAGACCGGGTTGGGGTTGCCGTCTCGGGCGGGGCGGACTCTGTCGCCCTACTGCGCCTGCTGCTGGAGCTGCGCGGCGAGTTGGGGATTGTCCCCTCCGTGCTGCATTTCAATCATCAGATCCGCGGCGCCGAAGCTGATGAGGATGAGAACTTCGTGGCCGCTCTGGCCGTACAGCACGGCCTCGAGTGCCATCGCTCCAGCGCCAACGTTCCCGCGTATGCCGCCGAACACAAACTGAGTCTTGAGACCGCGGGCCGCGAGGCGCGCTACCAGTTTCTGGAATCCTTCCTGCACAACCGGGTTTCGGACGCCATCGCTACCGGGCACACCATGGATGAGCAGGCTGAAACGGTGCTGATGCGGGTGCTACGCGGCGCCGGGACGCGGGGCTTGGCCGGAATCTATCCCAAACGCGTCGTCCTTGCCTGCGGCGGGCAAGAGGCAGGTTGCGTGGTGCGTCCTCTGCTCGGACAGCGCCGGGCTGAGGTTCGCGCCTATCTGGCGAGCATCCATCAGGACTGGCGGGAGGATGCCACCAACGCCGATCTGCAGTACACCCGCAACCGCATCCGGCACGGGCTGCTTCCCTTGATCGAGACCCGTTTTCAGCCCACGGCGGTGTCGGCCCTGGCGCAACTGGCGGAGGTGGCCCGCGAAGAAGAAAATTATTGGGAAGCCGAGCTCCGGCGCATGATGCCGGAAGTCGTGGAGGAGGCCACCGCCTGCAGTCTCGCGGTCACCATTCCGCGCTTGCTCGCCTTGCCGCCGGCGGTGCAGCGCCGCATCCTCCGCAATGGCGCGCAGAACCTAGGGGTACACCTGGATTTGGAGCACTTGACCCAATTACTGCGAATGGCGCGGGCCGGCGAAGGGGGCAAGGCCTGCGCGCTTCCCGGCGGTTGGCTTGGGGTGCGGAAGCAGCAGGAACTGCGTTTCGAGCGGAACGACGCCCAGTCGATGTCGCATTCCTATGCCTACACCCTGCCTATTCCGGGCGAGGTGGAGATTCTGGAGATTGGCCGAGTGATTCGCGCCTTTTTACGGCCGGTGCAGACTGCAGGCTCAGGATATAATCGGGAGCAGTCACTTGATCCGGCGGCGCTGGGGCGGGAATTGCTGGTTCGCAACTGGCAGCCGGGCGACCGCTTCTGGCTGGCACACAGCAAGGCTCCGAAGAAGCTGAAAGAGCTATTCGAGCAGCGCCACGTACCTGCTGCGGAACGGCGGTCGTGGCTGGTGGCAGCCAGTGGCAACAAGCTGGTTTGGGCGCGCGGTTTTGGCTCTTCCGCCGAGTTCCAGCCCGCGCAGGACGCCAGGCAGGTGGTGGTCATCGAAGAGCATGTACCGCACGTTCGGCGGGAGCGGTAGTGCTTTCAGCAAGTGCTTTCAGCAAGGGACAGGGTACTTTGGGCACCGGAGCAGCGGCGCCGGCAGGATTTAAAATAGGTTGTCGCAATCGCCGCTCCAGCATCTAAATGATCTAGGGGCTAAAAGTTAGGGGCGAAGTGTAAGCTATTCTGGTGGGGTGCGCGCCGACCCCGGCCTGCTTGGTTGCGGGCGCCGGGATGGCAGTTTCTGGGAGGAGTTTTCAAGGTGAATTCAACCGTAAAAACGGTCTTGTTCTGGCTGGTGATCGTCCTGTCGTGTGTGCTGTTGTGGCAGGTGGTGAAAGCGGGCGGCAGTGGCGCCAAGGACAAGCCCATCAATTTCTCGGAGTTTATGTCGCAGGTGAACCAGGGCAATGTCTACGAGGTCACCATCATCGGGACCGAGGTCCAGGGCCACTACCGCAACGACAAGACCGGTTTCCACACCACTGTCCCCGCCAACTATCCGGACATGATTAAGCAGTTGCAGGACAAGAGCGTGTCGATCACCGTCAAGGACCCGCAGAGCAACTGGCCGAGCTGGATATTCCAGATCCTGCCGCTGCTGCTGTTCGGCGCCCTGTGGTTCATCATGATCCGCCAGATGCAGACCGGCGGCAGCAAGGCGCTCAGCTTCGGCAAGAGCCGCGCCCGCCTGCTCTCCATGCAGCAGAAGAAGGTCACGTTCAAGGACGTGGCCGGCGTGGATGAAGCCAAAGAAGAGCTGCGCGAGATCATCGAGTTCCTGCGCGAGGCGCAGAAGTTCCAGAAGCTCGGCGGACGCATTCCCAAAGGCGTGCTCTTGGTTGGGCCTCCGGGAACCGGCAAGACCTTGCTGGCGCGAGCAGTAGCTGGCGAAGCTAACGTTCCCTTCTTCTCTATTTCAGGCTCCGACTTTGTAGAGATGTTCGTCGGCGTGGGCGCCAGCCGCGTTCGCGACCTGTTCGAGCAGGGCAAGAAGAACGCTCCCTGCATCATCTTTATTGATGAGATCGACGCGGTCGGACGCCATCGCGGCGCTGGCCTGGGCGGCGGGCACGACGAGCGCGAGCAGACCCTGAATCAGTTGCTGGTAGAGATGGACGGCTTCGAATCGAACGAAGGCGTCATCCTGATCGCCGCCACCAATCGTCCTGATGTGCTCGATCCCGCGCTGCTGCGGCCGGGGCGCTTCGACCGCCGCGTGGTGGTTCCCCGTCCTGATGTCCGCGGGCGCGAGGAGATCCTCCGCGTCCACACTCGCAAGATTCCTCTCAACGACGATGTCGATCTCAGCATCCTGGCGCGCGGCACTCCGGGCTTCAGTGGCGCCGACCTGGCCAACCTGGTGAACGAAGCGGCGCTCAATGCCGCCCGGCAGAATCGCAAGACCGTCACCATGTACGACTTCGAGCTGGCCAAGGACAAGGTGCTCATGGGCGCCGAGCGCAAGAGCATGATCCTCTCTGAAGAGGAGAAGCGCATGACCGCCTTTCACGAGGCGGGACACGCGCTGGTAGCGGCGATGATGAAGCACTCCGACCCGCTGCACAAGGTCACCATCATCCCGCGCGGCATGGCGCTGGGCGTCACCATGCAGTTGCCCATCGACGACAAGCACACCTACAGCCGCGATTACCTGGAGACGCGCATCGCCATCATGATGGGCGGGCGCGTGGCCGAGGAGCTGTTCCTGCACCAGATGACCACCGGTGCCGGCAACGACATCGAGCAGGCAACGGAACTCGCCCGCAAGATGGTCTGCGAGTGGGGCATGAGCACGCTCGGCCCGCTTACCTTCGGCAAGAAGGAAGAGCAGATCTTCCTGGGGCGCGAGATCGCGCAGCACCGCGATTACAGCGAAGACACCGCCATCAAGATCGACCAGGAAGTCCGCCGTATCGTGGACGACGGCTACAAGGCGGCCGTGGATGTTCTCAGCAACAGCCGGGAGACGCTGGACAGGATCGCCCGCATGCTGCTGGAGCGCGAAGTGCTCGATGCCGCCGAGATCCAAATGCTCATCGAAGGGAAACAGCTTCCCCCGGTCAAGACCGCTCCGCGCGAGGAAGAAGTACAGAAAGTGCTCAAGCCCGAGCCCGGACGCCAGCCCAGCGCCAGCCCCGGCCCCGCGCACGCTTAAAGGCAGTACTCAGTACTCGGTACTCAGAGTGAACGGCGATCCGAATGGGTCGCCCTTTTATTTTGTTGCCCTCAGCGAAGGCCGCTAAACTCGCGGAGCCGCCATTGATCAAGCTGCGGCTGAAGCTGTCTTAGAAGACGGGTCTGTCTCGGCCGGTCCGCCAGCGAGTAATGCCACGGAATGCGGGTGCAGGAACAAACCCGCGCACCAACCCAAGGCGAAACCAAGGCTCTTCAGCAGATCCAGGTGGAAGCCGTGAGCCAAAAGGCCGAATAAAAGAGCACTGACAATGAGAACGATGTACAGGATGCGGAGTCTTTGCCCCGAGGCTTGCCGCTGGATGGCCAGCCCGCCCAGCAGGCCGAAGCTGCCTCCTCGCAGGGCCTGCGTGAGCAGCTTGGCCACAGGCGGAAATTTTCCGGGAGAGAATATCTCCCTGACGAATGTTAACGAGCAAAGCCTTAAATGGCCGAGGTTGGCAGCCGAAGCGTGTCCCCAGATGAAGAGCACGACCACCACACCGATGGTGACGCCGCTCAACGCCCCAAGTGTGGGTGCGCCCATGGTGCTGCGGCGAGAGCCCGCCACCCAGAAGTATGTTATTCCGCCGGCGAACAGCAATGGGAACACCACCGTTTGCGCCATGGGCGATCGGGCGATCCCCTGCAAAAGTGGTTTAGCCCTCAGCTTCTCGTCCTCCTTCAGGCTGTCCTGAAGACGCTTGGGTCGACAAAAGGTCTTTGATATGGTCTTGCAGCAGGTCGTGAGACGCACCGGTGATCACCAGCAGCAGGAACAGCACAATCTGGATTGGCCGCGAGGACCGCGTCCTGATCGAAAAATGTTCATGGGAAATGCCAAACATACCACGGCACCTTTCGGCAAGGGGCTCGAGAAACAGGACGGCGAAGCCCGAGGCCAGCACGATTGCGATGAGGGGGATCAGAACGTCCTGTCTGGTTGCCATTTTCAGATCTGCTATCAGGCTTATGAGTGCCTGGCCGAACATGAATCCCCAGGCTGCTCCCAAGCCGGCGAAATATGCCAAGTCGATCTGTTGTCTGCGGCTGTTCGGTTCCGGCACTGCCCAGGGAACAGCCTTCGCAAGGTGTCGCACCAGGTAGGACCCAGCCGCGAATAGCAGGGCCAGGTGCAGTCCGGTGGGATACGCGGCCAGCAAGGCTGCCAGCACCAGAGCAACACCGACCCAGCCATACTGCAGTTGGTCATCTGGCAGGCGCTGCCGCAAAAACTTTGCGATCTCTTTCGGCCACATGAAACCCCAGATCAGCGAGTAAATCGGGATCATCTGAAATCCAACCGCGCGGCTGGCGCTGATGGGATACTGGCCGGCGGTAGCCTCGGCAAGCACCTTGTGCATGCGGTAAGTGCAGTGCAGCCAATAAACCCAACCGGCAAGGGAAAAGGCGTTCGCCAGTCCAATGGCTGTCTTGTCGGATCTGACATAGCCGAACACGAAAGCGGAGAGGCACAGCAGGGATAGTGCATATCCAATCTCCATGCTCGGCAAAGACGAGCGTGAGATGTCGCGCGAAGGACGCGTGGAGTCCGGTCCGGCTGGAAATTGAGACGCAGCACTGGCGAGAGTAGCTGGATCCATAAGCCGCCTCCCCGTTGCTTATTGGTGCCACATTAGCGGCTATTTCAGGCCTGTCAACCGGGTAACGGTTTCTGTTCTGAATCTGGAACAAGCCGGCAGTGCCCGAGACATAAGCCTCACGGTAACAGCAGATTGGGCCTTGGCCACACCGGCAGGGCTTCCGTAGCCCCATTGGGCTACGGATTCTTTGTTCCACTTTCAGGACGGGTATCTATTTGGGAGGCAAAGCGGCGCTTGCGCCTACTGCACTGGCACCCCTTCAAGGGTCGTCAATCGTCCCACGGGATACAGCCCCAACTCGCGGTCCCACCACGGCGAGCGCTGGTAGAAAAAATTAAGGCGCGCGTTGGGATCGGCGGCGAACTGCTTGTCGGCCGCTAGGCGCTGCTCGAACTCCTCTCGCAGTTTGGGATCCTTGGCCATCATCTCGCGCGCCAGCTTCTCCGTTACGTAGTCCTCCGCAAACTCCTTCTGCTCGAAGATGGCGTCGAAGTATCCCCAGGCCACGGCCGAGTCGGGCGCTTCCGGCTCCAGCCACTCCACGGCCACTTTGGCGGAGCGCTGGTCCATGGGAACCACAACTGAACCTGCCGGGAACAAGAGTTTTTCATGCACGGGAGCGCAGTGCCCGGTAAACGGCTGGGCGGCAAATTGCGGCGAGAACATCACGTGATGTCCCTCGAATGATTTCTCGTTCCACCTCAGCTCGGCGCAGCGATAGGTATCGACTTCGGCTGCTCCAGGGCCGGGTAGTCCGCTGCAATCGCAGTCCATGAGCCTCCAGAACGCCGATGACTGTCGTCCACTGCGCGGGAACGATATAGGCGCGCGGCGGCCTCACCGCGAGTATGGTCTCGAGCCGGGCCGGGCGCGGGATGGTGATGTCCAGCGGCTCGTGCGTGTACTTGATCCAGACTTGCCCGGAAACTCCGCTCAATTCTCGCGTGTAGTTGAAAGTGCGATACAGGAACGGCTCGGTTTCCTTGCTGGGGATGGTGCGGAGCGCGAACTTCCAGCCGGGGTCAAGTCCCTTGCCGGCGGCGACCACGGCGGCGTCGGCTTCGCGGTTCAGCCGCACCAAGGTGTCCGCGTCGCGATTCATCACCTCCAGCAGCGCGCGCAGGATTTCGTAATTGCCGGTCACGCGCGTCTTGTAGTCTTTGAGCATGTGAAGTTCGACCAGCATTCCCGGACGGTTCTGCAGCACTACATAGCCGTCGGCAAAGCGCGGAATGCTGGGATAGCGCTCGATGCCCTTGGTAGGATCGGAATCGTCTTTCAAAAAGATAAATGGCCCCGGAACGTGGCCCGCAGCCGCCACCGCCTTTTCCAGATAAGGCGCTACCGTTTTCTCCTGCCATTCGTTCAGCCGGGGATCGTTGCCGGCGTGAGCGGACAAACCAAACGTCACGTCGTATTGGTAGTCGGCGCCGTCGGTGACGTGATCATCTACGAAGAAATCGGGCAGCCAGCGATTCCACAGCTTCAGCCAGGCGCGCGTCTCGGGCGCCTCTGCCTTCACGTAATCGCGGTTGAGGTTCAGGTTGGTGGCATTCACGCGCCAGCCCATCTCCTGCGGACCGTTCTGGTTGATGCGGTTGTAGGGACCGAATCGCTCGTGGCCATCGGCGTTGTAGATCGGGATGATGACCACCACCACGCGCTCCAGCAGCCGCGCTTGCGACTTGGTGATGACCATGTCGCGCAGCAGCGCCAGGCAGGAGTCCTTGCCGTCCATCTCGCCGGCGTGGATGGCATTCTGAATGAGGAGAATCGGCCGGCCGGCGCGATGCAGCGCCGCGGGATCGAAGACCCCGTCGCGTGAAACCACCACGTCCACCAGGTCGCGGCCTTCGCCGGTCTTGCCGAAGACTTCGACTTTGACTTGCCCCGGCGCGGCGGCCGCGACGCGGCGAATGTAGGCCATGGTTTCGTCGTAGCGCGGAGTGGTGCGGTAGTCGCTGCGTTCAGCCGGAGTTTGCCAATCGGCATCGCTGCCGCCGGCTTTGCTTGAGGATTTTTGCGCAGGCGCGACTGCGGCCAGCGCCGTGAGAAGAAGCACAACCGTGACGGGTTTCATCTTTTGTGCTTAGACGTGATCCTGGAAGGACTGGAAACTTTTTTCTTCGCCGGCTCGGGCACGGTCTCCAGCACTTTCTCCACCACGTCATCGATCACCAGTTGCGGCGTCTCTTCCGCGGCTTCGAGCGCGAGACCATCGTCGTCGTGTTGTTTCTTCATCAGCAGCACCACCACGTGGGCGATGGCGGCGTTCCCTGTGCCCATGCCTTCAGGAGTCTTGGCTTTGATGCCGACATTGGCAGGCGGAATCTTCAGCAGTTCTGCCACTTGCGCCTGGATTTTGCTGGCGTGCGGCCCGATCCGGGGAGCGGCCAGGATGAGCGTGGAATCCACGTTGGCAACGCTATAGCCGGCGCTCATCGTTCGCTTCAGAGCGTGGCGCACGAAGGTCGCGGAATCGGCGCCTTTCCATTTCTTGTCCCCCGAAGGAAAATGCGAACCGATGTCGCCGGCGGCCACCGCGCCCAGCAGCGCGTCGGTGAGGGCGTGCAGCAGCACGTCACCGTCGGAGTGCCCGGCCAGGCCGCGATCGTGCGGCAGCTTCACTCCCCCGATCTTGAGCGGGATCCCGCGCTTGAATTCGTGCGAGTCCCAGCCGTAGCCGATTCTGAAGTTCATTTTCCTACCGCGGATACACGCGGATAAACGCGGATTTTCTTTCTTGAATTCTCAAAAACAAATCGCCGGAACTCTGGCTTGTTCCCAAAGTTCAGAAGCAAGCCAATTTCAACCTCAGTCGCACGCAAATAATTGAGTAGCTGCTTCTCAAAAGCCGCATCGATGGATCGAGCGGCTTTGAGCTCCAGCAAGACCTTGCTCTCGACGAGCAAATCAGCCTTGAAATCACCAACGTGCAAACCACGGAACCAAACCGCAATCGGCACTTCCCGCGCAACTTGCAAGCCGGCCGCCGTCAATGCGTGCTCCATAGCCGCGCGTAGACATGCTCCAGGAATCCATGGCCCAATTCGTTATAGACCTCGTAGAAGATGCCCAGGATCTTCTCGGTCAATTCTCTGTACCTGAGCGGGTCCAATGACAGCAGCGCCAGCTCGTCTGGAGTGACCGCCAGTCCGACTTTGATTCAAGATTCATCCGCGTTCATCCGCGTGCATCCGCGGCAAAGTCACCCCGTCACTCCCACGCGCCGGCGCTGCTCCTGTGCCAGAAAAAACTCGGCCAGCTCCAGGTCCGCCGGGGTGGTGATCTTGATGTTCTGCGCCGATCCCATCACCACCGCAACCTCGTGTCCCGTGCGCTCCACCAGCGAGGCTTCATCGGTACCGTGGAAGCCATCGCTCTGGGCTTCGTCGAACGCTTTCTTCAGCACGTCGTAGCGGAAGCCCTGCGGAGTCTGCGCCAGCACCACCCGGGCGCGGGGGATAGTCGAGACCACAATGGCGCCGTCCGCCGTGCGATCGACCTGCTTCACGGTGTCGACGGCAGGCAAACCGGCGATGGCAGCGCCATGCCGCGCTGCCGCCAGGATCACACTGCCGATGATCTCCGCGTCCACAAAGGGCCGCACCGCATCGTGCACCAGCACCAGATCGTCGGGCGCGGCGGCGATCTTTGCCAAGCCGTTCGCCACCGATTGCTGGCGGTTCTCGCCGCCCTCGACCAGCGTGATCTTCTTCCGCAGCCCTTCTTTTTGCAGGCGGGCGTGAAAGGCGCCATCATCGGTCCGCAGCGCCAATACGATCTCGCTGATCTCCGACACGTCGTCGAACTTGCGCAGGGTGTGGATGAGAATCGGCGTGCCACCGATTTCGGCGAACTGCTTGGAGGCCGCCGTCACGCGCGCAGGCTTGGCGCCCGCCGTCAGTCCGCCCATACGCGTGCCCAGTCCGGCAGCCGGGATAATGACAAAAACCTTCATCGGGGCGGAAAGTATACAGTTTCTAGTTTCCAGTTTCGAGTTTCGAGTGGTTTTCCTCCGGACTGCCTTCGCAAACAATTCAGGGCGCCCAGCTCAGGCGCCCCACTAGAAACTTGAAACCCGAAACTGGAGACTATTCCGTGGGTCTCTCCGCCATGATGGGTTGCGGCTTGGTGCCCGACGGTGGACGCGGGGGCTCAGGACGTGGCGGGGCCGCGACGGCGCGTTCGTCGAACTTGCCGAAGATCATCTTTCCGGCCGTGGTTTGCAGCACCGAAGTGACGGCGATATCGACGGTCTTGCCGATCATCTTGCGCGCATTGTCCACCACCACCATCGTTCCGTCGTCCAGATAGGCCACGCCCTGGTTGTATTCTTTGCCCTCTTTGAGGATGAACACCTTCATGGCCTCGCCCGGCAGCACGATGGGCTTCAGCGAATTGGCCAGCTCGTTGATGTTCAGCACCTGCACGCCGTGCAGGCCGGCGACTTTATTAAGGTTGAAATCATTGGTGATGATTTTGCCGTCGTAGGCCTTGCCCATCTCGATCAGCTTCATGTCCACTTCGCGGACGTGCGGGTAATCGTCCTCGACGATCTGGATGTCGAGCGTGGTCAGCTTCTGGATGCGCTGCAGGATGTCCAGCCCGCGGCGGCCGCGGTTGCGCTTGAGGGAATCGGCGGAATCGGCCACCAGTTGCAGCTCGCGCAGTACGAATTGCGGGATGACGATGAGGCCGTCCAGAAAGCCGGTCTCGGCGATATCGGCGATGCGGCCGTCGATGATGACGCTGGTGTCCAGGATCTTACAACTGCGCTTGCCCTGCTTCTCCCCGCCGAACACCCCGCCCAGGGCGGAAAGATTGAGCAGATCGCCCTTGTTCGCGCCCACCACCAGGCCAACATAGGCCATCAGCAGCATCACCAGCAGTTGCAGGAAGCTCTGCGTATTGCCGGCGGGAATGCTGTTGCGGATGACCAGGCTGAACAGGTAGGCGCCCAGGATGCCCAGCACGCTGCCGATGGCGGCCCCGATCAGCCGCTTCAGGCTGGCCGCGCGCAAACGCAGCTCGAACAGGATGATGGCAACACCTAACGCCAATCCCGCGGCCGCTGCCGCCTGCCGGCTGAGGCCAAAGGGTTCCAGCAGAGCGCAGGCCACCGCCAGAACCAGGATGAATACAAAGCGAATGACTACGAGGTCCACAATGACCTTCTTGGCCACAACCAGCCGCGCCGCGGCCACAGAAGACCAAGTGGCTTCGCCGGCGCTTCCTGCCCGGCACAATGAAAACCTTAGTTAAAGATGAAAGGCCTGGTTGCTCGGCTCTATTATTCTACCGATTACTCTGCCTCAGGAACTATACCATGCGCGCCACAAGGACGCCTGGGTCTAACCAGCGTTCTGCCAGCAGGTTACGATTGGTGGATGCCGGCCGGGGCAGGTGTCGCATGGAGACACAGGTTTCCCCGAGTCACTAAACAGTTAATAGGTGGGCCGGGTTTTGCCGTTGACCGCATGGCGGCCCGAGCGCATCTTCTCCGCGGCAGCCGAAGCGGACCTCGCAGCGGCTGCCCGCAGCTTTGCTCCGGCGTCCAACCAGACGCCACACCACTAAACCTCCTCCGTACACGCGGAGGACCAAAGGAACCGGCGCACCATTCTCGGGGGAGAAGGCGCCGGTTTTTTTCTTTAGCACTCAGCAATCAGCATTCAGCACTCAGCTTGAGCGCGATCGCTCGGTCATTTGTCTACGCGTGAAGTTCTCCTTAAGTTACTGGTCATTTCTGATTTTGCTGACTGCTGAGTGCTGAGTGCTGAGTGCTTGGTATAATCCGCACTCGTCGTTCTATCACTATGAAAGCCATTCTCGCCACGCGCACCGGCGGTCCTGAGGTCCTCGAGCTACAGGATGTTCCCGATCCCCAGCCCCAGCCCGGAGAAGTACTGATCCGGGTGGAAGCCGCGGGGGTGAACTTCGCCGACACCATGATGACCCGCGGTCTCTATCCCGCCGGCCCGCAGCCGCCCTTCGTTCCAGGACTCGAGTTCGCCGGCGTGGTCGAAGGCACGAACGAGAAAGTCATTGGCTTTGCTCCCCAGGGGGCTTACGCGCAGCGCATCTCCGCTCGGCGCGACGGCCTGCTGGCCTGGCCCGAGCGGCTGAGCGCCGCCGAGGCCGCCGCTTTCCCTGTCAATTACTTCACCGCCTACTTCGCTTACTGGATGGCCGACGTCAAAGAGAACGAGCGTGTTCTCATCCATGCCGCGGCTGGCGGCGTGGGGACGGCCGCTATCGAGCTCGGCCGGATCTTCGGCGTGGAAACCTTCGGCACCTCGTCTTCGGATGAA
The DNA here is from genome assembly GCA_963733935.1 of uncultured Acidobacteriota bacterium. Classification (GTDB taxonomy): domain Bacteria; phylum Acidobacteriota; class Terriglobia; order Terriglobales; family Acidobacteriaceae; genus JAHFUA01. The sequence continues at coordinate 727,727 of CAVTEQ010000014.1, read as the reverse complement.
AAGCTGGCGCGGCTGAAGGAACTCGGCCTCGACCATGGCATCAACTACAAGAACGCCGATTACGAGAAGGCCGTGATGGAGATAACCAACGGCGAGGGCGTGGACATTGTCTTCGAGATGCTAGGCGGGGCGGATACTACCAAGAGCACGCGCTGCCTGCGCCAGCTGGGGCGCATGATCATCTACGGTACTGCCGGCGGCCAGTTGCCGGAGTTCGACTTCCTGGCCATGTTACAGCGCAATGCCAGCGCCCACGCGCTGTGGCTCACGCCGCTGGCCCGGCATCGCGAACACATGGCGCAGGCCTGGGGGGACATGGGTCCGTGGCTGGCAGAAGGCAAGCTGCGTCCCATCGTCGGGCACCAGCTTCGGCTGGAACAGGCAGCCGACGCCCACCGGCTGCTGATCGAGCGCAAGAACTTCGGCAAGATCGTGCTGCTGGCGTAAGAACCGCTCTCACCGGCTCACGGCGTGCACAGCACGTCGTCGAAGTAATTCAACATCGCGCGCCGCGGTTTTTCTTTCACCCCCGCCAGCGGGATCTTCTGTTCAATGGTGCGCTTGTCGGGGCCTTCGTCAAGGACTTATCGCCGCTTGTTCCGCTTTCAGAACAAGCTAACCCTGGCGGCTAACCAAAGCATGGGCGGCCAGTCTAATCCCCTTGAAACGGATACCACGGAACCTCAGGAAGGTGCCGAACGTATCTTACGGGGAACTCCTGAAAAGTGAGGGGTTCCAAGAATTTGGATAGGGGTTAAACAGATGGTCTCGCCGCGGGTTGGCGGCCAGGGCGAGGCTATCCAAGGGACGCAACCGTCCTTGCGGGCGCACGTCCGTTTAACCCCCGGCGGCACATTGTAGATGCTCTGTGCTGAAAAGCAAGCAGGCAACCGGTGCCTCCGCCTTCCCCGGCGCAAGCCAGTGGAAGCTGACCGCCCGCCACAACCCCTGCCACCGGCAGGCCATGGCCGAGCACGAAGGAGAGGCACAAATGCGCAAAGCAACGATTCTGAAAGTCATGCTCATCGCGGGCTTCCTGGCACTGGCTGCCAGCGCCTACGCCGCTAACACCATCACCCTTAACAGCCCTGCAAGCCTGAACGGCAAGCAAGTAGCCGCCGGCCAGTACGACGTCAAGGTCAACGGAGACACCGTGATCTTACTGCGCAACAAGGCCGAGGTCGCAACCGCCAAGGCCAGGTTGGAAGACCGCGATAGCAAAGCGCGGTTCAACAGTGTCGTGACCAAAGCCAATGGCAGCGGCCTTCCCTCGATCACCGAAATTCAGTTCGAGGGCAAGAAGCAGGTGCTGGTGATTGGCGACGGCGCGCAGGCGTCGAACGAAAGTGGCAGCAGCGCGGCGTAGTAGGAGACAAACTTCAAACCAAAATGGGGAGCCGCTTGGCTCCCCATGATGCTTACCGGGCTGTCAGTATTTCGGCATCTTCGGATCCACCCGGTCCGACCATGCCAGCACGCCGCCGGCGAGGTTCTTGACTTTGCGGAAGCCGGCCTGGCGCAGGAACTCCACCGCCTTGCCGCTGCGCACGCCGGAGCGGCAGTGGGCCACGATCTCGCGGCTGGAGTCCAGCTCGTGCACGCGCTGCGGCAAATCGCCCAGTGGGATGAGGTATCCGTTCAGATTGCAGATCTGGTATTCGTGCGGCTCGCGCACGTCGAGGATGAAAATGTCCTCGCCGGCATCGAGCCGCTGCTTCAACTCCTCAGGCTGGATCTCGGGTACCTTCGTCGTCACCGGGGCCTCCTCGCCGCGAATGCCGCAGAACTCCTGATAGTCGATCAGCTTGGTGATCGTCGGGTGCGCGCCACACACTGGGCACTCGGGGTTCTTGCGCAATTTTAGCTGGCGGAACTTCATGCCGAGAGCATCTACCAGCAGCACACGTCCGATCAGCGGCTCGCCCTTGCCGAGAATCAGCTTGACCGTCTCCGTGGCCTGGATCACGCCCACCAGACCCGGCAGGATGCCCAGCACCCCGCCTTCGGCGCACGAGGGCACCAGGCCCGGCGGCGGCGGCTCCGGATACCAGCAGCGATAGCACGGGCCCTCTTTCGTCGCCAGCACACTGGCTTGCCCTTCGAAGCGGAAGATGGACCCATAGACGTTGGGTTTCCCCGTCAGCACGCAAGCGTCGTTGACCAGGTAGCGAGTGGGAAAATTATCGGTGCCGTCGACGATGATGTCGAAGTCGCGGAAGATATCGAGCGCGTTCTCGCTGCTCAGGCGCGTCTCAAACTTGCGCACCTCGACAAAGGGATTGATCCCCTTGATGCTTTCTTCCGCGGAATCCAGCTTCTTGCGGCCAACGTCCTCGGTCGAGTGGATGATCTGCCGCTGCAGATTGGTAAAGTCCACCACGTCGAAATCCACAATGCCCAGCGTTCCCACCCCGGCTGCCGCCAGATACAGCGCCAGCGGCGAGCCCAGGCCGCCCGCGCCGATGCACAACACCTTGGCCGCTTTCAGCTTGAGCTGCCCCTCCATGCCCACCTCGGGCATGATCAGGTGGCGCGAGTAGCGCAGCACCTCTTCGTTCGAGAGCGTCACGGGTTGGACGTTTTCAGTGATGACTGGCATACATGTAATTCGCTCTTAGCTCTTAGCCTTTGGCTCTTGGCTAAATCGCTAATGGGTCGATCGCCTAGCCAAGAGCTAAGAGCCAACAGCCAACAGCGGGGTTTCACTACATCCTCCCGCGATCGATGGAACAATCGATAACGTGTCGCCGTCGCGCACGGGAGTGTTTTCCTTCTGCAGGTAGCGGATGTCCTCGTCGTTCAGGTACACGTTGACGAAGGCGCGCAGCTTGCCATCGTCGGTGTAGAGATGCCGGCGCAAATCCGAATATTGGGTGGTCAGGCCGGAAAGCGCCTCGCCAACGGTCTGGGCCGGAACGTCCACGGCGTCCTTCTTGCCGGCGTATTGCCGCAACGGCGTTGGGATCAGGATCTTCATGCGTCTTTCCACCCGTTAAGATGATGTCTGAGGTCACTGCGATTCAGCGGTTCGTCGCGAGTCGATCCGCCGCTTCCGCCGCCAGCACGCGGATTTGCTCGTCTGCAAAGCGCTTGTCCTCTTCCACCGCACCTTCCAGGGCGAAAGAGTTCGTCACCGCCGCGCGCCCCTTCTCGACGCTGGTGATCACGTACGAGCACCCCACCCAGTGGGCCTCGGCCAAGTCGGTTTGCGACCACCGCGCCGGATGATCGGGATGCGAATGGTAGAAGCCGACAATGTCCAGACCGCGCTCGCGGGACTCCCGTTGAATGCGCACCAGCTCGCGAGGATCGATATTGTAGCGGTTATGCGGCGAATCGACACGCGTATTGCCCGCCCGCACCACGGCTTCGACCACTCGTTCGTCGGCCTCCACCCGTCCCAGCATCACCCCGCAACACTCGTGCGGATAGGTCTCTTCCCCGTGATGGCGAAGCGCGTCCAACTCGGATTGGCGAATGGTTAGCATCCGGTTTGCCACAGAGGCACGGAGACACAGAGCAAAAATCTCTTCAAACCTCTGTGTCTGTGTGTCTCTGTGGCTATCCCTCGTCCCAAAATCTCTCACTCAGATATTTGTCGCCGGAATCTGGAAAGATGGTCACCATGACCGCTTTCTGCCGTTGTGCGACAAGTTCCCGCCCGATCTCAAGGCAGCCGGCGACCGCCGCCCCCGCCGAGATCCCCACCAGCAGGCCTTCCTCGCGGGCCAGGCGCTTGACCATGGCGTGCGCGGCTTCGGTCGCGATGCCGCGGTCTTCGTCGGCCAGCGTCGCATCGTAAATTCCGGGGACAATGGCCGTGGCCATGTGCTTGGCCCCCTCGATCCCGTGGAATGCCGACTCCGGCTGCAACGAGATGCAGCGGATCTTCGGATTCAGCTCCTTCAGCCGGCGGCTGGTGCCCGTGAAAGTCCCGCTGGTCCCCAGGACGGCGACGAAGTGCGTCACGCGGCCGCCGGTCTGTTGCCAGATCTCGTTGCCGGTGGTGTGGTAGTGCGCCTGCCAGTTGGCGTCGTTGGAGTACTGGTCGGCGTAGAAATACTTATCCGGCTCGGCGGCGATCATCTCGTGCGCCTTACGGAGGGCGCCGTCAGAACCTTCGCCGGGATCGGTATAAATGACCTCCGCTCCATAGGCGTTCAGGATTCGCTTCCGCTCGACCGAAACGTTCGCCGGCATGCACAACGTGACCCGGAAGTCGAGCGCCGCGCCGATCATGGCGTAGGCGATCCCAGTATTGCCGCTGGTGGAATCGAGCAGCCGCTTGCCGGCCACCAGCTTGCCGCTGCGCACGGCTTCGCGCACGATGTTGCTGGCCGCGCGGTCCTTCACCGAGCCCCCAGGGTTGAACCACTCCGCCTTGGCCAGCAGCTCGATCCCAGGCAGACCCTGCGCTATGCGCTCCAGCCGGATCAAGGGCGTGTTGCCGATGCGCTCCAGCACGCTGTCCCCCGCGGGGAGCGCTGGCTGCTGGCAATCAGCGTGTGCCAAGTTGGCCATTCTCGTTACCAACGGACGATTCCTCTCGTCTTTCGATTGCACCCCGGACCCAATCTGAGAATCGGCGCTAAATGCCTGCACACGGCAGGCTTACGCGCATTCCCCCACCCATTGAGGAGCTTCAGTTTACAAAAACCGCTTGCATGACGCCAGCCTACCCTTTATTGCTATGTCTCGTAGTCGAGCCGCGGCGGGAACCTTTTCCCCCAGCCGGCATCCTACCGATTAGATTCACGCGCCGCCAGAAGCTTCAGAGCATCGCAGCGGCGCCCAGCGGGAGACTATGGCCAAGAAGATCTCGCAGAAGAGTTATGAGGACGCGGTCGCGTGGTTGCGCGACCACGGCTTCGATGTCCTCGAAGCCCCGGGCACCCAAAACCGCGTTTTCCTGAAGAAGCTGAACGTCTCCGCCGCCATCGAGAAGACGGAAGACGGCGGGGTGAAGGTCTTCGCCCGGCCCGGCTACCTGGTGGGCGGCGAGATCGCCAAGCTCATCGACCGCGGCTACCAGAAGTTCCTGCGCACCACCAAGACGGAGGTGCCGGCTACCGCCGACCACCTCACCGCCATCCACCAGTTCTCGGAAGAATTGAAGGAAGCCACCGGCTCACCCAGCCTGTATAACGAATCGCTGGGCACGGTCACCGACAACCACGTCTATGACCGCATCGAGGACCGCGACAAACCCGCGGCCGAGCGCCCCAAGCGCCCCTGGGAAGCGAAGCCCGAGCCGGCCGGCGGCAAGCGGCGAGCATAATTTCCCACCGCGGATTTACGCGGACGAACGCGGATGACGGAAAGCACCTACAAACCTGTCGGATTCTTCAGAGCGTTCTTTCACTTAATGGCCGGAATGTTTCTCGCCATTTTCGTGCCGCTCACGTCCATCCTAAATGGACTGGGAAACCCGGCAACTTCAGGAGCGCGGTTTTGGTCCTTCGATTTGCTGCACTTCTTGATTATGATCGGTACCGGGATAGGTCTGGTTGCGACCGCTTTCGGTGCAGCACGTTGGAAGGTGTATGTGCGTCGTTCGGCATATATATTGTTTGCAGCTCTACTGATTCTTGCCACTGCAGCACGTTGAGGTGGTAACAGTCTGATCCGCGTTTTCCGCGAAAATCCGCGGTAAGAATCACCGTCTTCGCCCGCTGCAGCTCGCGATAAGCTTCGCTGCGCGAGACGCCCATCTCCTTGGCTACGATCTTCAGGGCGGACTTCTCGTCCAGCTTGCGCTCATCCATCACCTCGGCAAGACGCTGGCGAATCCGCGCCGGCGGGATGCGATCGCCGGCTTCGGTGGCGCGGCCAATCAGCAGGGTGATTTCGCCCTTCACCTCGCCCCGCTCGCGCAACTCCTCGAGAACTTCATCCGCGCGGCCGCGGAGAAACTCCTCGTGCAGCTTGGTGACTTCGCGCGCGATCACCACGTGCCGCGAGGCGCCCAGAATGGCGACAATCTCTTCCAGTGTTTCGACGATCCGGTGCGGCGTCTCGTAGTAGATGACGGTGCGGGGTACCTCGCGGATTTTTTCCAGTTCGTCGCGCCGCTCTCCGCTCTTCGCCGGAAGGAAGCCGTTGAACTTGAAGGAATCCGTGGGCAGGCCGCTGGCCACCAGCGCGGCCACGAACGCCGAAGCCCCGGGAACCGGAATCACCGGCACGTGATGCCGGATGGCCAGGGCGACGAGCCGGTAACCGGGATCGGAGATGGACGGCATGCCGGCGTCGGAAACCAGCGCCAGCCGCCCGCCTTGCTCCAGGTTGACGATCAGCTCGGCGGCCCGCGTCATCTCGTTGTGCTCGTGGTAGCTGATGGTGCGCGTCTGGATGTCGTAATGGTCCAGCAGCTTGCGCGTCTGGCGCGTGTCCTCGCAAGCGATCAGATCAACTTCTTTCAATATGCGGACGGCGCGAAAGGTAATGTCTTCCAGATTGCCGATGGGAGTCGCGACCACGTAGAGGCACGGTCCACGCGGGGCTTCGCTGCGCTCGGGCTGGCCATTCGTCGCCACAGCAGGGAAGTCTATACCCGGCGAACGGCCCATGGCGAATTGAGTAATTGGGTAATTGAGTAAGTGAGAAATTGGGGAAACCGCGCCGCGGACTTTCAATTACCCAATTACCAAATCACCCAATTACGCAATGGTTTAGAATTCCCACCGTGCCTCTCCACGAGTTTCAGTGCCGCAAATGCGGGCATCGGTTCGAGCGCATCCAGAAATTCTCCGATTCTGATCCCAAGAAGTGTCCCAAGTGCGGCGCCGGGAAGCTGGAACGGCTGCTGCATGCGCCGGCCGTGCAGTTCAAGGGCTCGGGCTGGTATGCCACCGACTATCCCAGCAAAGGCGCGGCCGAGGCGGCGAAGAAGGAGAGCGGCGCCGCCGAAAGCAGCGCCGCACCGGCCAAGGACAAAGAAAAGACCGAGTCGAAGCCGAAATCGGAGTCGAAGAGCGACAAGAAGAAATAGCCGTGGAACTGCGAACCATCGAGCCATTCATCGAGTATTTCGAGAAGGTGCGCGGGCGCACCATGCGCGTGGTGCAGTGCATACCACCTGACAAACTGGAGCACAGCTTCGGTGAGGGCCGCTTCACTCTGGGCGACCTGGCGCGGCATCTGGCTGTGGTCGAGCGCTACACCTGGGCGGAGTGCGTGCAGGGAAAGCCGCACCGTTACGCCGGATGCGGCCGCGAAATGGCCGACGGCCTGGAAAATGTTCTCTCCCTGATGGAGCGCCTGCACCAGGAATCGATGCAGATCTTCTCCCGCTTCAGCCCGGAAGATCTCGCCGCCAAATGCCTCACGCCCGAGGGCTCGCCCATCACGCGCTGGAAGGCGCTGCGATTGATGATCGAACACGAGATCCACCATCGCGGCGAGATCTACGCTTGCCTCGGCCTGCTGGGGGTCAAGACTCCGCCGCTTTATGGCATGACCTCGGAAGAACTCATCGCCGCCGCGGTAAAGAGCTAGCCACGGATTTGCACGGATAGCCACGGATCCAGCATAAGAAAATCCGTAGAATCTGTGCGATCCGTGGCGTCTTTTCTACAGATAGATGGTCAGTGAATCTTTCGCTCTGGGAACGCATCCAATGCCACCGAGGAGCAAGAGCATGATTACAATCCGTCGCAGCCAGGAACGCGGAGGCGGAGACCACGGCTGGCTCAACACCCGGCATACATTTTCGTTTGACAGCTACTACGATCCGCGCCACATGCACTTTCGCGCCCTGCGCGTCATCAACGAGGACGTGGTGCAGCCCGGCGAGGGATTTCCCACCCATCCCCACCGCGACATGGAAATCATCACCTACGTGCTCGAGGGCGCGCTGCAGCACAAAGATAGCCTGGGCAATGGGTCCATCATCCGCCCGGGAGATGGCCAGCGGATGAGCGCCGGCAGCGGCATTCTGCACAGCGAAGCCAATGCTTCCAAGACCGAACCCGTGCACCTGCTGCAGATATGGATCATGCCGGAAAGCAAGGGCATCAAGCCCGGCTACGAGCAGAAGGCGTTTCCCGAAGAGGAGAAGCGCGGGAAGCTGAAGCTGATCGCCGCGCACGGCGGGCAAAACGGCGCTGTGACCGTGCATCAGGATGTTTCGCTGTACGTTTCGCTGCTCAACAAACAGCAGAGAGTCGAGCACGCGCTTGCACCCGGACGCCACGCCTGGCTCCAGGTGGCCAAAGGCGCGGTGGAACTGAACGGGGCGCGCCTCGAGCAAGGCGACGGCGCGGCCATCAGCGACGAACAGAAAGTCAGCATCGCCGGCGCGGAGAACGGCTCGGAAATCCTGCTCTTCGATCTGGCGTAAAACCAAGCCACGGATCTTCACGGATCATCACGGATCTAGTTATTGATCCGTGAACATCCGTGCAAATCCGTGGCGTTTTTTGCTGCTACAATCCCGCCCATGTCGAAGGCCCGCGCCAAGAAAGTCAAGCTGCTGCTGTTCGACGTGGACGGAGTGATGACCGACGGCAAGCTGTGGATTCTTCCTAACCCACCTTTGCCAAAACCGGGCAAAGGTGGGGCACCGACGGGCACTCCCGACGAGATCGAAGCCAAGGGCTTCCACGCGCACGATGGCAGCGGCATCTCCCTGGCGCGGCTGGCTGGCCTCAAGACCGGCCTGATCACCAAGCGCATCTCGGAAACGGTTGCCCTGCGCGCCCGCGACCTCAAGCTCGATTACGTCTATCAGGGCGTGGCGGTGAAGGTCCGGACCTTCGAAGAGATTCTCCGCCAGGAGAAGATCACCGCCACCGAGGCTGCCTACGTTGGCGATGACGTCATCGACCTGCCGGTGATGCGCCGCTGCGGCTTTGCCGTCGCCGTAGCCAATGCCCGCGACGAGGTCAAGCAAGAGGCGCACTGGGTTACTCCCCACGCCGGCGGCGATGGCGCTCTCCGCGATGTGGTGGACTACATCCTGCGGGCGCAGGGAAGCTGGGATCGGGCGGTGAAGAAGTATCTGGAGCGAGGAGACCCACAGTAGCGATCAGCAGTCAGCGGCAAGCAGCCAAAACTCGCGCGACACTGTGGAGCATGAACTGCCTTGTCCGGTGCAACTCCTGAACCGTCCGTCTTGACTGAGAGTGCTGAGTGCTAAGAAAAAACCCGCGGGCTGGAGGCAAAACACCCACGGGTATTCGGTTCCCTTTGGTGGAGGAGTGATCCCCTCTGGAACGCCAGGCGAACCTTATTGTGTGCGTAAACCCATCCGCGCGAGAAAAGTTTCGCGACAATCCCACTTTTGCCAACACCGGGCAAAAGTGGGGCACCTTGGCTGAGTTGCTGACGGCTAGTTCGGCAGCGGCTCCGTTTTCGCCATCACGGCGGCGAATCGCGGGTCTTTCCGCAAACCGGCAAACCCTTCGTCCGTGTACACGTCATTGATTTGCGGGTAGCCTTCTTCCACCGCCTTCTTCAGGTATTGCAGGCTGCGTTCATAGATGCCCTTCTGGGCGAAGATTCGAGCCAGGGTATAGGAATAGCGGGCACGGTCCTCGGGAGAGGCCATGCGCGCGGCGATTCCCCCCGATGACTGCCGCTCGAAAATCTGCGGGTCCAGCTCCAGGGCCCGCACCATTTCGACCGTGGCTTTGTCGAATTCCTTCTTCTCGAAGTAGGCCATGGCCAAATTGCTGTGGAAGGGGGCGGAAGTATCGCTCAGCTTCAGCGCCTTCTCATATTCGCTGATGGCTTTGACGTACTTCTTCCGCATGTAGCAGATGACGCCCAAATTGTTGCGGGCCTCGGCATAATCGTGCTTCATCTTGAGGGCGTGATTGAACTCTTTCTCCGCAACTTTGAGCTGCAGCAACTGCAGATAAGCGATTCCGGTTTTGTTGTGCAGCTCGGCCGAATCGGCCTTCCTCATGGCCAGGTGGTAGTACTCGATGGCATCGCTAAATGCCTTCTTCGACCGCTGCTCGTCGCCGGCGGTCTCCAGCTCCTGCGCCGAGGCGTCGGCGAAGGTAGGCTGCGGCAACTGGGGTCCCTCGACCATGACCGTCGACGGGGCGCGGCTGGCCGGGATGGAATGAGTTTCAGGCTGCTGAGTGCGGGGAGCCTGCGCCGGATTGGACAGGCTCGCGGCCGCTAGGCACAGGATCCAGATCATGTGAGGCATAAGCACCTCCAGAACAATCGGGAGATCGGGTCAACGGGTGATCGGGTGATCTGAAAGCCGCCGCCTGCTTTTCAAATGACCCGATGACCCGATCACCCGATGTCCCGATCACCGGACACTGCTGGCTACCGCCGGTCTTGAGTGCCGGGATCGGGAGGCGGGGCATTCTTCTTATCGCTGTCGTCTCCCTTGAATACCCCCACGATCTTGCCGAAGAGACCCTTCTTCTTTTTCTGAGCCGAGTCGTCCGACGCCGATGCTGGTTGCTGCCCCGGGTTCTGCCCCGGCTGTTCCGTATTAGACACCGCAGGGGGTGGGGAAGGTTTCGGCCCCAGCCCGAGGATGCGCGAGAAGAAGCCCGGCTGCTCGACCGACGCGGCATGTTCGCAGGTGTCGGTGGGCTCGGTGCCGGCCAGAAAGGCGGCGATATAGTCATCAGGGCAGGTGGGAGTAGCCAGGCGGTTGGTCGCTTTGTCCAGTTTCACGTCCACCACCCCGGCAGGCTGGCTGAAGGGCTTGGTTCCCTCGTACATGGAGAAGGTCACCGCCTTCTTCATGAACTCGGCCCAGATGGGGGCCGCGGTATCGGCGCCGCTGAGGCGCAGGTCGCTGTAATCGTCGAAGCCCACCCACACGATGCACAGCAGATTGGACGTGTAGCCGGCGAACCAGCCGTCGTGCGAGGTGCCGGTCTTGCCCGCGGCCGGCGCCGTGAAGCCGCGGGAGCGCACCCCGGCAGCGGTGCCCGAGTTAAGCACCACTTCCATCATGCTGGTCATGATGTAGGCGACGCGCGGATCGAGCACCTGGTGCTTCTCCGCCGTAAAGTCCTGCAACACTTCTCCCTGAGTGTCGCGCACCGAGGTGACCAGCAAGGGCGAAATCTTCGTGCCCGCATCGGCAAAGATGGTGTAGGCGCTGGCCATGTCGAGCGGAGTGGCGTCATAGGCGCCCAGCGCGATGGCCGGCGTGGCTTGCACCGACTTGATGCCCGCCGCCCGGGCCAGCGTTGCCACCTTGTCATAGCCGGTCATCTCCGCCACTTTGACGGTGGCGTTATTGAGCGAGTGCGAGAGCGCATAGGTCGCGCTCACCGGGCCGTGGTATTCCTCTTTATAGTTGCGCGGCTCGTAGATCTGATCGCCGTAGCTGAAAGTCGTGGGCGAGTCGTCCACCACGGAAGCGGGCGTGAGCACCGGAGTGCCATCCAGCCCGGTGTTGATGGCCGCTGCGTAAACAAACGGCTTGAAGATGGACCCGGTAGGCCGCCGCGCCACGGCATGGTTCAACTGGCTGAAACCGTAGTTGCGCCCCCCCACCAGCGCCAGCACATTGCCGGTACGGGGATCCATGGCTACCAGCGCCACCTGCGCGATGGGTCCTTGCTGCACCGTGGTTTCCCACTTGGCGGTCTTGCCGGTACCGACCTTGGTCCGCTTGGTGCGCAGCTTCTCGACCTTGGCGTCGATGAGCTTGATGCCGCCCTGCACCGCCTCCGCCGCCGCTTCCTGCAGTTGCGGATCGAGCGTGGTGTAGATGCGGTAGCCGTGCTCGTTCATTTCACGCTCGGGGAACTTGGGCGAGAGAACGTCTTTCACCAGGTCGACGAAATACGGAGCGTCGCTGGCCTCGACATTGGGCGGCGCCAGCTTGAGCGCAGTCGCCTTGGCTTTGTCCGCTTGATCGCGGGTGATGGCGCCCGTCTCCACCATGGAATCCAGCACCAGGTTGCGGCGGTCCTGGGCGCGTTCCGGGTACTTGTAAGGAGAAAGATAATTCGGCCGCTGGATCATCCCCGCCAGCAGCGCGGCTTCGGGCAGCGTCAGGTTCTTGATGTCCTTGCCGAAGTAGGCTTGCGCGGCCTCGCCGAAACCCTGGATGGTGAATGACCCGCGCTGCCCCATGTACACCGAGTTGGCGTACATCTCGAACAGTTGCTGCTTGGAGAAACGCCCCTCGAGCTCCAGCGCGATCAGCATCTCCGCCAGCTTGCGCTTGACGGTTTTTTGCGGGCTGAGGAAGAAGCCGCGGGCAATCTGCATGGTCAGGGTGGAGCCGCCCTGCTCGTGGCGCCCGCTGCGCACGTCCACCAGCGCCGCCTCCATCAGCCGGTAGTAATTGACCCCGGCGTGCTGGAAGAAACGGCGGTCCTCGATGGCCAGCACCGCGTCCACCATAACCTTGGGAATCTCGTTGAAGCTGACCAGGCGCCGCTTGGACCGCAGCTCGCTGTCGGAGAGCGCGGTGACCAGTTGCGGCTCCAGCTCGTAAGCTTCGAGTTCGTCCTGCTTGTCCTCGGCGCTGGCAATCCTGTCCACGCGCCCTTCGCTGAAGTGGAGCACCGCCCCCTCGGCGCTATGGTAGGAAACTGGTCCGGGCCGGATTTCGATCCCTGACTTGATCAGCTTGAAGGTGCCCATCGACGAATTGCCGCCCTCGGTGTAGCCGGCGCGCCGAAGTTCGGCGGCAATCTCGTGCACCGTCAGCTTGTCACCTTTGCGCACCAGCTTCGGTAGGGCATAGATCTTGGCGGCATTGGCAAAGATAGGTCCGCGCATCCGCCGCTCGACGATGCGCTCATACTTGACGTAGTAGTAGGTGAAGACGCCGCCAAGGGCGAGCACCACCAGGAACACCGCCGCCAGCGCCAGCCTCGCCGGGGTTGACCACCGGCCGCCGGCGGCCAGCATGGTGGTAAGAGATTTCGGCATCTTCGGAATCTTGAGTTTTATGGGCACAATAGATCGATGAAGGCGTTCCTTCAAGTAAGACGGTTCTGAGACCTGTTCAGTTAGCTGCTGCTCTCAGCTTGGATGCTCCCTGCGGGCTCTCCGCTGGTTTTCAGTCGCCAATATTCAGCGCCGCGGCTCCCTGGCTTCCCGGCGGCCGGCAGTCGTCAGATTCGCTTGTTCTTGGTTGCGGGATGGAAATTCAGGTCCAGCGGCAAGCCCGGCAGGTCCACATGCACGGTGTAATCCGCCCAAATCGAGAGCTCCGGTCCGCTGCGCTGAACGTGGATCTGCTCCGCCTTCACCGGGATGCCGTAGTCCGCCGCTTTCTTTGCCAGCGTGTTGCGGATGTCCAGTTCGGTCTTGCTGCTGTAGGAGTTGATCAGGGCCTCGTTCTGAATGTCGTCCTGAAACTCGTAATTGTTGATGTAAGGCGGCAGCAGGATCCAGGCGGCGTAACCGGCCAGGACAATAAACAACACTGTCAACAGCGCTTTCGTTCTGCTCATGCTTCTCCCGGCCTGGGCGCTGACCCGCCGCGGCGGACCGACCGGAGCGCTTTACCGCCAAAATAATCTGCGATGCTGCTGATCGTAACATCCTCGATTTTGTGTGTCGAGCGCTCCACTACCTCTACTTGACCCTCAGACACCTTCCTGCCAACAGTCACCCGGAATGGGATGCCCACCAGGTCGGCGTCCTTGAACTTGACTCCCGGACGCTCGTCGCGGTCGTCCAGCAACACCTCGTAACCCGCGGTTTCCAGCTTCCCGGTGATCTCGAGGGCCACTTGCTTGATCTTCGCATCGGCGAAATTCGTGGGCGTCACCACGATCTCAAACGGCGCAATCTGCGACGGCAGCCAGAAACCCTGATCGTCGTGGTTCTGCTCCACCGCGGCGGTAAGGATGCGCTCGATGCCAATACCGTAGCTGCCCATAATGGGCGTCACTTCCTTGCCGTCCTTGTCCAGCACCCTCGCGCCCATGGACTCCGAATACTTGTAGCCCAATTTAAAGATGTGCCCGATCTCCACTGCCTTGCCCACCACCAGCGGCTGGCCGCAGTTCGGACAGCCCTCGCCCTCGCTGACGACTCGCAGGTCTACCCACTGTTCTACCTGAAAATCGCGTCCAGGCGTGATATTACGCAGGTGATAGTCCTCTTTGTTGGCGCTCCGGAAACCAGATTGGTGCGCCCCTCAAGTGCCTTATCTACCAGCACGATAGCCGGACCGAACTTGTTCGTCGATGATGGGATATTCATCGGTCCCAGGAAGCCGGCGGGCGAGCCAAAGACCTCCTGAATCTCTTCCGCATGCATCGGACGGAACGCCCGCCCCGCAATCGCAGACGACAGCTTCGCCTCGTTCAACTGGTGGTCGCCTCGAACGAACGCGATCACCGGACGGTCGACGCTCTTGCCCGTCTTGCCGTCTTCTTCCACGGCCATGTAGGCCAGGGTCTTCATCTTCTGCTTGGGCGAGACGCCGAGAAACTTCGCGACGTCTTCCACCGTCTTCAGCCCTGGCGTGTGTACCGGCTCGGGCTTCCCGCTGCCCGTCGGTGCCAGGTCTTCCACCGGATCGAGGCGCGAACGTAGCCTTCTCCAGGTTGGCCGCGTAACCGCACTTCGGGCAGCTCGCGACGAAGTCCTCGCCGGCATCGGTCATCACCATGAACTCGTGCGACTGCGAGCCGCCCATCGCTCCCGAGTGCGCCTCAACTACTACGTATTTCAACCCGCAACGGTCGAAGATGCGGCAATAAGCGTCATAGTGCTTCTTGTAAGAGACATCGAGGCCGGCGGCGTCGATGTCGAACGAGTACGCGTCCTTCATGGTGAACTGACGCACCCGCAGCAGCCCGGACTTCGGACGCTGCTCGTCGCGGAACTTCTGCTGGATCTGGTACCAGATCTGCGGCAAGTCCTTGTAGCTGCGCAGCTCCTTGCGCGCGATCTCGGTCATGCCCTCTTCGTGAGTCATGCCCAGGCACAGGTCGCGTCCGCCGCGGTCTTTCAGGCGAAACATGTTCTCGCCCATGGCCGTCCAGCGGCCGCTCGCTTCCCACAGCTCGCGCGGATTCAGCGCCGGCAGATAAAATTCCTGCCCGATCTTGTCCATCTCTTCGCGGACGATCGCCGTGATCTTCAGCTTCGCCCGCTGTCCCAGGAACAGGAACGAATACAGCCCGGCGGCGGTTTGGCGGATGTACCCGGCGCGCACCAGATACTTGTGGCTGGCGACCTCGGCATCGGCCGGCGCCTCGCGCAGCGTAGGAATAAAAAGTTGTGACCAGCGGTGCATGCTTGCGGCTTTCACCTCGTAAGGAATTTTCAATTGTAATGGAAGAAAGCTGGCCGACGAGTCAAAGCTCGGATTCTCGGATTTCGGCGAGTTTCATCAAGTGCCGAAGAAGTCCAACCTTCAGCGGCTTGTTCCCGTGGATCGGAATTGAGAGCCTGACGACACTCCCAACCTGTCCGTAAATGTGATGGCTACCGTGGACTCTCAGCAGCACCCAGCCCTTTCGCTCCACGGCGCGGGCCAGTTCGCGTCCGCTCACCGCCTTCATACCGCGATCTCAATCACCCGATCTTTGCCTGTAGACTGCGAGGGTTCTACATCAACCGAAAGGCACCCCTCAACCGCCTCTCGCAGATTCGCGAGCAGTTCCTCCATGGTGTCGCCTTGGGTGGCGCAGCCGGGAATCGCCGGCACCTCGGCCCAATAACCGCCTTCTTCGGCTTCGTGGATGATGGCTTTCAATTTCATGACTCAATTGTGCACTGGAGGGCCTTAGCCTGCAATCAAATCATCTGCGTTCCCTACAGATCGTGGACGATGCGTTCCAGACATGTTCACAGGGCCGTACGCAAAAAATCCCAGCACTTCCACAGTGCTGGGACATTTGTTCGATACACGACCGTCTTTACTTGCTGGGCGCGGAGCCGGCGTTGCTGCAGGTGTTCGATACCTTGCTGACCTTACTCACGCTGAAGGTCTGGCCTGCTGCGCCGGCATTGCTGGCACCGGAACTGCCAGCCGTGCCGCTGATGCGGACGGATTTCCCGACATTCTTGCTCAACTGCGCGTTGCCGCCCTGGAGCTGCCAGGTCTGCCCGCCAGCATCGGTGAGAGTGTAGGCGCCGGATGAGCCGCTCAGGCAGCCTTCGATTTGGGTCTCAGTGCCCATCGAGCCTGTGCCTTGCGAACTCTGACTGCCCATGCCTTGCGAGTCCTGGCTGCCCATCTGGCCGCTCGTGCCATTCGGATTGCTCGGGGCGTTGTTGCCGGACGGCGCGGTCGGGGTGGTGCTGTTCTGGGCTACAACCCACGTTGCCGAGACCAGCAAAATCATAGTTAGTAACAACGTCTTCTTCACGGAGCCTCCCAAAATTGTATGTCGGCCGGAGATCGGGATTCCTTGGCGCGTATCCCAAGTTAGAAACCATCCGTCGGCGCAGGTTGCCTCAGGCAGACAGCAATCAAGAGTTGTGGAGAGAGATGCAGGCTCGCGGCCAGCTTGGTCACTCTGGCCGCGAGAGATGGCGGTTTGGTGCCGCGTTGGGCTCCGGCTTATGGTTGCTTGAAGATATCGACGGTGATCAGCACCGCCGGAGTGGTTCCCTTATTCTCCACCCAGTGCGTAGTCTCCTTGGTCTCGGTCCAGGTGTCTCCGGGGCCATACTGCTTGGTCACATCGCCCCGATGCTCGGTAATTGTTCCTTGCAGCACGTAGACCGTGCCCGGCCTGTCTTTATGGTTGTGAACCGCAAGGAAGCCTCCGGGTTCGACGGTTACCATACGCATGCGAAGTTGGCGCCCTGCCATACCGTCGATTTCAGGGCCAAGATCAACCGCAACAAGGGGCTTTGCGGTAACGCCCTTGGTCTCCGTCGGCGCCGCCTGCTGGCCGTTTGCGTTCCCTAATCCTGCTGCTAGTACGAATCCGAGAAAGCAACCCGCGAGCTTTAGCGTCTGTTTCCTGTTCATTGATCTCTCCATTTTTCAGTCTCAGGCCGGCGGCATTGTACATCGGTTGCCGTTCTCCAGGATTTGACCGGCGGATTGCTCTCAAAGCGCCGTTGAAAGCGTAGGTGCCTGCTGGTGCCGCCGCGCCTGGATCTCAATGTAGACGTTGACAAGCGAAACGGCCGCAGGCGTCACGCCCGGAATGGAACTGGCTTGGGCGATGGTGCGCGGGCGCACTCGTTCGAGCTTTTCTTTCATCTCGCGCGAGAGGCCGCTGACGGAAGCGTAGTCGAACCACGCGGGGATCGCGCGCTGCTCGGCCTTCTTCAGACGCTCGATGGCGCGCTCCTGTTGCTGCAGGTAGCCGGCATATTTGATTTCGGTCTCGACGGACTTGAGCTCGTTGCGAACGGCAGAGCTTAGAACCGCCGAGGACGCGGAGGAAGCAAAATCAAAGAAACGAGGAACGAAATCCCGCAAGACAGGCGCCAAGTCCTCAATCGTGACTTCAGGGCGCTTTAAGAGCTGCGCATAGGTCGCGCCGGTGGCGTTGCCGACCTTCTCAGCCAGCGCGGTGGGAAGCGCGCTCGGCCGCGTCTTCTCCAGATAGTCCTTTAGCGTGGCCATGCGCTGCTGCTTGGCAAGATAGTCGGCCCAGGCCTCGTCGCCGATCAACCCGACGCGGCGGCCGTGCGGCGTGAGACGGCGATCGGCGTTGTCGATGCGCAGGTGCAGGCGAAACTCGGCGCGCGAGGTAAACATGCGATAAGGCTCGAGCGTGCCCTTGGAGATCAGGTCGTCAATCAGGATGGCCGTGTAGGCTTCGGTGCGGTCGAGCACCAGCGGCGGCTCGCTCTTCACTTTCAGCGCAGCATTGATGCCGGCCATGATTCCCTGGCAGGCAGCTTCCTCGTAGCCGGACGTTCCGTTGATCTGCCCGGCGAGGAAGAGGCCTTCGATCTTCTTGGTCTCGAGCGTGCGCTCAAGCTCCGTGGGATCGATGGAATCGTACTCGATGGCGTAGCCGGGGCGCAGCATCTCCGCCTTCTCTAGGCCCGGGACCGAGGCGACCATGGCAAGTTGCACGTCGATGGGCAGCGACGTTGACATGCCGTTGAGGTAGGTCTCGTAGGTGTTCAGGCCCTCGGGCTCGAGGAAGAGCTGGTGCTTCTCGTGGTGCGGGAACTTGACGATCTTGTCTTCGATCGAGGGGCAATAGCGCGGACCGATCGATTTGATCTGTCCGGAATACATGGGCGAGCGATGCACGTTCTCGCGGATGATGCGATGCGTCTCCGGCGTGGTGAAGGCGATGTGGCACGCCACCTGGCCCTCGGCGTGGGTGACGCGGCGGGTGCGGAAGCTGAAGGGCGTGGGATCGGCGTCGCCGGGCTGCGGCTCGAAGCGCGACCAGTCGATGGTGCGGGCGTCGAGGCGCGGCGGCGTGCCGGTCTTCAGACGGCATCCGCGCAGGCCCAGGCGCTTGAGCGCTTCTCCCAGCAGAACCGAAGGCGGCTCGCCCGAGCGTCCGGCAGGATACGTCTGCTCGCCGCAGTGGATCAGCCCGTTGAGAAACGTTCCGGTGGTGATGACCACCGCCTCGGCGCGAACCGTGCGGCCGTCGCGAAGGATGATTCCTAGACAGCGCCGGCGGCGTTGCGGGTCGTCGGCTGTCGGTCGTCGGTCGTCGGCCGTTAGTGGCCTCGACTCCTCGATGATCAAGTCGGCCACTTCCGCCTGCTTGATGCGCAGATTCGGCTGCGCCTCGAGCACCTGCCGCATGTGAATCTTGTACTGTTGCTTGTCGCACTGCGCGCGCGGCGACCAGACGGCCGGCCCGCGCGAGGTATTCAGCAGGCGGAACTGGATGCCTACGTGGTCGGTGACCTCGCCCTGAATGCCGCCGAGGGCATCGACTTCACGCACCAGGTGTCCCTTGGCGATGCCGCCCACGGCGGGATTGCAGGACATCTGCGCGATCAGGTCGAGGTTCAGCGTGTAGAGGGCCGTGCGCAGTCCCATGCGGGCTGCAGCCATCGCGGCCTCGCAGCCCGCGTGACCCGCACCGATCACGACCACGTCGTATTGTTCGGAGAAAGTAAGCAATCAGCACTCAGCAGTCAGCACCCAGCTCTTGCGGCCGGCGCCCACATCCCAATTGATTGTAACAAGGGCTGGCGTGCCAGAATGCCGCACCTCTGGTTGCGAGGTGCGGCTACGGATGGGGTGACGTCAAGCTTCCGCCGGCACTCAACCTTCAGTACGCCAAGAACGGTCCCGTGCCGGCGGGCGTGCTTTGTCCTTCGATGGCCGTGAACACCGAGCGGCCGAAGAAGAACGGCAAGCCCCAATCGAAGCACGGAGCGTTTGGGCCGGAACTCTGGAAGCAGCTTGGGTTAGGTCCCGTAAGGTCGTTGAGGGCGGTACTGGTCCCGGAAAATAATTGGTTGGCGTTGGCGGCGCTGAAAGTAACCGCTTCGCTGCCGGACGTCCCCTGGTTCGTGGTGGGGAAACTAGTCGTGCTGGCGGGGCAATACCACACCCCGCTGACTCCGCCGCAGTTGGAATCCGGCATTCCCGTAAGCGCACTGGTGAGGAAGAAAAGGCCGTTGGAGCCGCTGTCCACAAAACTTCCCGGATACGAATGGTTGTTGTAGGTGGTGGTGAAATTGCCGAACTGATCGAGGTGAAAGACGGTGGCGCTACCCAAGCCGTTGTTGGACTGAGTGCCAATACCGAAGAACATCGTGCCCGTCGCGGAAGCTTGCCCAGCGGTCGCGACCGCCGGCATCTGGATCAGCACACCATTATTGTCGGGGCTGGCAAACTTGGCGACAGGGTTGGGCACCTGCTGCGCCAGGCTGACCGCAGTCGTCGAGCAACTGGAAGCCGTTAGGCAGGAGAAGTAAAGCCCCAGGCTACCGGACGAAGCACAGGCGGAGCCGCAATCCTGGATGAATGGACTCACGCCCAGCAGGCCGTTGGCGCCCAAGTCCAGCAAAGTGTCCGCCGAACACGGGCCGGAAGGGCAGAAGGCCGGCGGGACACTATTTTGGCAAGCCGCCGGAATGTTTGGAAACCCTGTGCTTGACTCTCCGATCACCTGAACGGGGACGTTGCTGGCGGTTTCCCCAGCCATTTTGACGTCGGCCATCATCACCGGACCCCAGGTAAACGAAGTCACGAACTGAAAACATTCCACCAGGCTGCTTTCCTGGGTCAAGGGAACCGTGAAGGGGACCGTCCCGGATTTCAAAATCCTCAGACCGCTCGAGCCAGTGTCGACCAGAATGTGGTCGATGGTCTGGCAGTTGGTCGTCCCCGGAACGCACAAGGTGACGCTCACAAAGCCCGCATCCACATAGCTGGGCGCAATTCCTGGGGGACCGCCATCGACCGTCACCGTCACTGCGTTCTGCGCCGTGCTGTTGCCGGAGAAGGGGCTGCCGCTGCCGGTGCTGCTGCTGCTGCCGCCGCCGCCGCACCCAAAGGCGAACATCAATGCTGCAAGTAAACCAAAGGCGACCAGTCTGGACACGCTTTATTCTCCTGTGCGGTTAGCGAATTGCCTCGGCTTGAACCCCCGCCGGCAATAATTGAGGAAGGTAGGCCCGGCCGGCAAATGCCCGCATGTGGCCGCTCATCTCAAGAACCAGTCCAGGCTGGTTAATGACCGCCGGCCCGCGCCTGATGGCTGTGCGCTGCGCAGGTGGGAGCTCATTGAAGTGGCTGCCCAGCAATTGTTTCAGGTCGGGCTTCGAGGGGCCCTGCCAGGTGACCCCAAACACCGTGCCCGTGGGTGAAACGTATTCCCGAATCACGTGTCCGGCGGGAGTTTGCATCTCGTGGACGGCGTGGGTGTCGGTGCGGGTGACGCGCCGCGTGGCGTTCATCTGCGCCTGTTCGGCGGCGATGGTGCTCTCATTCTCGCCCAGGGCGGCAAAGCAGCTCATGGGCAAGGCCATCATCAGGAGTGCGGCCAAGCATTGGGTGATCGAGAAAGTGCGACGACCGGACATAGATCTTCTCTCCGCCACGCGCCGCGAGCGCGTGAGTAGATGATACCCGCGGGTGAGCCTGCGAGACCCTGCACGGCAGTACATCTCACCCGTGCATCAGTACATACCTGTAACACCAGAAGTTGGTTGGTGTTTCTGAGATGCGAATCTTTCTTATGCCAGTTGCTTTCGGCCAGAATTTCTAGGTTGTCGGTTACTCGCCGGGCGCTTCCTCGCGGCGCGGACGGGGCGCAAGCTGTTCGGCCGTGACATAACGGGGCTCGACGTCCACGGGGATGTCCGCCAGCTTGTCCAGCACGTGCCGCAGCGGAGGATGGATAACCCCGGTGCGGTCGAGCAGGCGCTTGCCCCAGGCATAGTCGCCCGTAGCTTCAATCGTCAGCAGGTCGTGATCGAGGTCGCGGATCGCCGCCTTCATCTTGCCAAAATCGATCGCGAACCTGCCGTCCGCCCGGGCCGTGACCGCGCCCTTCTCCAGCAGGTAATTCATCTGCACGGCCTGCCCCCGGGCATGCGCCTCGGTGGCGCCAAAGCGCAGGCTGCGGAAGGCGGACGCCACGTAGGTAGTATAAAGGTTTTTTTCGGTCAGTCCGGCCAGCGGTTGTCCGGCGCGAGCCTGGCCCTGGTCGATCAGGAACTGCAGCGCGAACAGTCCGGTGACGTCGGCCTTGGCTTCCTCGAGAGCGCCATAAATCTCCTTCAACTCCAGGCGCGGCGTGGAGGCGCGCTTGCGCACCGTCCCGGCCACCTGGTGCGGCCCCAGGCCGTGCATCAGCTCGTGGGCCACGGTGTGGGTGAAGAATGCCTGGAAGTTCACCTCGCTCTGCGCCTCGGCGGGCAGCACGCGCTTGGAAATAGGCAGCAGCGCGCTGTTGAACTTGGCTTCCTGGATGTTCCTCAGCATCACCCGCTTGCTGCCTTTTTCGTTCACCACCACTTCGTCGTTGGGCAGGTTGTAGGCGGCGGTCTGCACTCCGCGCTCGCCGCCCGCCGAGACCACGTTCACCACCCGCATCGGCGACTGGCTGCCCAGCTTGGGATTGCGGTACGCCTTGTCTTCGGGCAGGTTGTTTTCGATGTCTTGGAGATGCCGGCTGAAGAAGCCGAGCTTGCCGGTTTCGGCGTCGTCGCGCAGGCTGATGTACGCCTCGAACCACGCCTTGTAGCCGAAGAGTTCGTCCTGGTAGGTCTCGTAGGGACCGATAGTGATGTCGAGCGGCGCGTCGAGATCCATCCAGTCCATATCGCTGGCGCGATATTCGTTGGTCATGAAGGCTTCGGCGCGCGAGCTGAGGAATTTGCGCAGGCTGTCATTGGTGGTCAGGGCGGCGGCCTCTCGCAGCAGCGCGGCGGCCCGCTCCAGATCGCGGCGATACTCGACGCTGTAAGGAAAGATCACCAGCTTGCGGTCTGCCTTCTGGCGGCGGATGACCGTGAAATAACTCTTGGCCTGCTCCTGCTCGGTGCCGTTCAGGGTCTTCAGCCAGGTTTCGAATTCCTGCTTGCTCATGTCCTCGGGATAGAAGTTCGCCCCCAGCGGCTTGCGCGGCGGAACATCCGCAAGAAAGGCCTTCTCCGAATCCAGCGCCGACCACGGCGACTTGTTGATGCGAAAGTAGTGGCGGCGGGCGCGTCCCAGGGGCGTGCGATCCTCGCGCAGCTTGGCGCGCAGGGCGTCGTTGCCGGCCCACATCTGGTCCATGAAGATCTCATTGATGACGCGGCTGGCCTCGATCAGCTTCACCAGCGCCTTCTGGTCGCCGGGGGAAAGCGCGGCGGTATCGACGCGCATCTCGGCGGGCGCAAACCGCGCCGTCATCTTTTCGAGCTCAGCGAGGTCCGGGATGTGCGATTGCGCCGGTTTTTGCTGGGCGGCAAGCAGTAACGGATGCAGGAGAAAGATCAGGAAGAGAAGTCGTTTCATAGTCTTCTTCAATGATCGCCGGAACCGCCGAAAACCGCCGGATCGCCGAAACCGTGGTGTCCAACTCAGATTACGGCGATTGCGCGCGATTGCGGCGATCTCGGCGATTTCATCATAGCAGCCCTGTAGGAAGCGGCGGCTGGTGTAAAATTTATTGCAGGTTCCCAGGTTTCTACTCCATGAAGAAGTCTTTTCTGCCTCTCCTGTTGCTGCTGCTTGCGGCGCTGCCGGCCTGCGGGGTCGACACCGTCATCGAGGAAATTATCACCCGCGTCAACAATGACATTGTGACCCGTTCCGAGCTGGAGCACAGCCGCGAAGAGGTGCGCCAGGAGGTCCGCCAGCAGTATGGCGACAAAGCCAACGCCGTGTTCGCGCAGCGGGAGAAAGACCTGCTGCGCGACCTCATCGACCAGCAACTGCTGCTGCAGAAGGCCAAGGACAAGGGGCTCACCGGCGACACCGAGCTGATCAAGCGCCTGGACGAGATGCGCAAGCAGATGAACCTCACCTCCATGGACGAGCTGGAGAAAGCCGCCAAAGAGCAGGGCGTCTCGTTCGAGGATTTCAAACAGAACATGAAGAACCAGATCCTGACGCAACTCGTCATCCGCAACGAGGTGCAGCCGAAAATCCAGGTCACCAAAGAGGACGAGAAGAAGTTCTACGAGGAACACCAGAAAGACCTGGAACATCCCGAGCGGGTGCGGCTGAGCGAGATCCTGGTTTCAACCGACAAGCTCGAGCCCAGCGACCAGGCCAGCCTGGCTGCGGCCCAGCAGAAGGCGCAGCAGCTTCTCGAACAAGTGCGCGGCGGGGCGGCCTTCGACGAGCTCGCCAAGGCGAATTCCAATGGTCCTACCGCCGCTCAGGGCGGAGACCTCGGCTACTTCAAGCGCGGCACCCTGGCCAAGGAACTCGAGGACAAGAGCTTTGCCATGAAACCCGGCGAGACCAGCGACGTGGTGCGCACCAAGCAGGGCTTCCTCATCCTGAAGGTCACCGAGCACGAACAGGCTGGGGTTCCTGCGCTCAAGGACGTGGAACCGGAAATCGCCGACCGGCTCTATATGGAGAAGCTGAATCCCGCACTGCGCGACTATCTCACCAAGCTGCGCGAAGAAGCTTACATCGACGTCAAGCCTGGATACACCGACACCGGCGCCAGCCCCAACCAGACCAAGCCCGTCTATACCAGCGCCCCCGCCCAGGGACCGAAGAGCAAGAAGCGCCACAAGAAGCTGGGAGTTTTTTAGTTTTTTCGCCGCGGATCAACGCGGATGAATTACCAACACTCGACGAAACGACGGTGCCCCACATCTGCCCGCCCTTGGCAGATTTGGGACGTTTGCGCCGATAACACTTCTCCCTCAACTGGCGCCTAAGCAATCCGCGTTCATCCGCGTTAATCCGCGGCGTCACCGCATTTTTTCTAAGACTCCTTTACGATCCGCGTTCATCGGCGTTGATCGGCGGCGAATGGGTTCCTTGCGTGGGCTACAATACAACTTTCCCACCAGGACACGGTATGAAGGACTTTTACATTGCGAGCGCCGCCGAACAAGAGAACAAGGTCATCACCACTTCTTTTGTGGTGGCGGTGAAGCAGGTAAAAGCCAAGAAGAGCGGCGAGCCCTATCTCTCGTTGGTTCTGTGCGACCGCACCGGGCAGCTCGAAGCCAAGATGTGGGACAACGTGGAGGGCGTGCTCGAGGCCTTCGACCAGGACGACTTCATCAAGGTCAAGGGACTGCTCAACAAGTACAACGGGCGCTTTCAGCTCACCGTCCACAAAATCCGGCGGCTGGAAGATAACGAAGTCGATCCTGCCGACTACCTGCCCAAGTGTCCGCGTGACGTCGAGGAGCTGTGGCGCGATCTGAACGGCTTCCTTGCCGGCCTGCAGAACCCGCATCTTAAGGGGCTCATCGAAGCGTTCCTGGCCGACCCGGAGATTGTGGCTGCCTACAAGACCGCGCCCGCAGCCAAGACGCTGCATCACGCTTACGTCGGCGGGCTGCTTGACCACGTGGTCTCACTGTTTCGGCTGTGCGATCTGACGGCGCGCAACTATCCCCAGATCGACCGCGACCTGCTGCTCACGGGCGCCTTCCTGCACGATATCGGCAAGATCCACGAGCTCTCCTACGGGCGCTCCTTCGCCTACACCACCCGCGGGCAGCTCCTGGGACACATGGTGATCGAGTTGGAGATGCTGCACGCCAAGATCGCGCAAGTCCCCGGCTTTCCTGCCGGGCTGAAGACGCTGCTCGAGCACATGATCATCAGCCATCACGGACAGTACGAGTTCGGCTCGCCCAAGCTGCCCATGTTTCCGGAAGCGCTCATGCTGCACTACCTCGATGATCTCGATTCCAAGATGGAGAGCATGCGCGCCCACCTGGAGCGCGACTCCGGCTATGACGACGACTGGACGGGCTACAATGCGTCGCTCGGCCGTCCGCTGTTGAACACTCGCAAGTTTCTTTCTCCCAAGCCGCCGGCACCGCCGCCTGCGCCGGAACCGCCGCCCAGCGAACCAACGCCGGAAGCGACGGCCGCGGACGCCGGCACGGTGGCGGCGCCCTCGAACGGAAACGCCGTGCAGCCGCCCCTGCGCGGCCTCGAAGAACTCAAGGCAAAGTGGCAAAAGTGAACAACGGACGCCTGCTGGATTTGGAATTGGAGTGCATGAAGGTGCTGTGGCGGTATCCGGGCGCTTCGGTGGCGCAGGTGCGCGCCGGCCTGCCTCGCCCGCTGGCGTACACCACGGTCATGACGGTGCTGGACCGCATGAGCTCCAAGGGACTGGTGGAGCGCCGCAAGCATGGCCGCGCCTATCTTTACAACGCTGCCCTGGATCTGGAAACGGCGCGGCATAGCGCCGTCAGCCGCCTGGCCGCCCGCTTCTTCGATGGCGATCCCGCGGCGCTGGCGCGGTACGCCGCGAGGCTGCGGACAAATATGGAGGATTCCCTACGCCCGCCAGTTCCTCAACCGCGCAACCGCACCCGGCCTCCAGCCCGCAGGCCCGTCTTTCCTTCGGAGATGGACGATTCGCTGCTGTAGGTATTTTTCTGCGCAGACTTAATGGTTGCGAATGGAAAAAATTACTCGGTTTCCGCGGCTCCGGCTGGCGATTTCCATTGAATCTGCGGCACATACGATTGGTACGTCCGGTGCTTATTCTCCCTGCGTTCCTATGGGGGGAAAGACGATGGCAACGACAAGAACAGTAGTAAAGCTGACAACACCCAAGCCCAAGCTGCGCCGCCCGCTCGATCAGGAGCTTGGGGCGTTCGTGCTGGATAAGTGCCGCGAAGTAGTGGAAGAGTACACCGAGCTGGCACGCCGCGCTCCCGAGGCGTTTCCTTTCTCCGAGCGCGATCTCGTAACCTGGTACGCGGAGATGCGTTACAAGCTGCTGGGCGCGGGCCGCTGCTCGCTGTGCGGCGCCCATGTCCGCCACGCCCTGCCGGTGATGGCTGAGCTCGAGGAGAACACCGTCATCATGCACACCTGCCTGTGTGAGCCGTGCATGTCCGCGCAGCAATCGGTTGCGCGACGTGTCACGCTGTGCCTGCAACGGACGGCAGTGGAGATGCCGGCGGCCGCGCTAGACGCTGTCGGCGCCGCCGCTTAGCCTCTTTCAAAAGCGTGCTTTTTCTCCAACGCTTCCAGCGCGGCCCGCATCTCAGCTTCAATCTCGGTTCCCGCGGCCAGCAATTCCGGAGTCGCGACCGCATACTCGCCTTCCAGCCGCAACCAGGCCCCAAGGCGTGCGGCCGCTCCGAGCAGGCGCGACGCTGGGCTGCTCACATACTGAGCGTCGATGGGATCGGCAACCCACACGCGCGCAGCTCCCAGCTTGGTTGCCCAGTACACCTTGCGGCGCAGCAGATTCGCAACCTGCTCATCGCTGGCTTGGGCGAAGTCCCACTGCTGGCGCTTGAAGCTGTACTGGCGCGCGGAGAACGGCACCGGCACGCGCTTGGGAGACTTCACGAACTCGAGCTGCTTGCGGTCGACCAGCTTGCGCAGTGTATTGATCACAGGCGCTTCCACGTCGGCAGGCTCGAGCGATGGCAGCACCTCTTTCACCGTCAGCGTCATCTGCACCGCCACCAGGCAGTGCAGGCCCTCGCTGGATTCGAGGCGCACGTCGCCGTGCAGGACGTAGAAATCCGCACCCGAGCCCGAGCGCCGAAACGGCCACTCCAGCGCGATCCGCAGCGGCAGGCCCGTCAGCGTGACATACACCGCGGTCTGCGAGCTGTTCGCGCTATGCGTGGAGTTGGTGGCCGCTCTTCTCTCATGCGGAGAAGCGCAAGCATTTTATCTGACGAGCAGGTTGCGGGTCGCGCGTCACTGCGAGCTGGTTAAGCGTCACAGCGTGGTTTCTTTGGCCATCGAGTAGAATAGGCGGTTTCGCCGCACGCTTCGCATGTTCAAGAAGATCCTCATCGCCAACCGGGGAGAGATCGCGGTGCGCGTCATCCGCGCCTGCCGCGAGATGGGCATCTCGCCCGTCGCCGTCTATTCGGACGTGGATCGCGCGGCGCTGCACGTGCGCAAAGCCGACGAGGCCTACCACATCGGTCCCGCGACGGCCAGCGAGTCGTACCTGAACATGCCCAAGCTGATCGAGGTGGCGCGCAAGTCGGGAGCGGAGGCCATCCATCCAGGTTATGGATTCCTCTCCGAAAATGCGATCTTCAACCGCGCCTGCCGCGAGGCAGGAATCAAGTTCATCGGTCCGACTCCTGAAGCCATGGAGCTGATGGGCTCGAAGACGCGCGCGCGGCAGACCATGGAGAAGGCTGGTGTGCCCGTTCGTCCCAGGCACGACCAAGGGCCTGGAGTCGCTCGAGCAGGCGCGCGAAGTCGCCGCCAAGATCGGATATCCGGTGATGCTCAAAGCTGCGGGCGGCGGAGGCGGCAAGGGCATGCGCGAGGTGCGGGCGCCGCAAGAGCTGGCGTCGGCGCTGGAGCAGGCGAAGAGCGAGGCCATGCGCTCGTTCAAAGACGATGAGGTTTACATCGAGAAGCTGATCGTGAATCCGCGGCACATCGAAGTGCAGATTCTGGGCGACGAGCATGGCAACCTGGTGTACCTGGGCGAGCGCGAGTGCTCGGTGCAGCGTCGCCATCAGAAAGTTCTGGAGGAGTCGCCCTCGGCGTTCGTCGATCCCGAGATGCGGCGGCGCATGGGCGAGACCGCCGTGCGCGTGGGCAAGGCAGCCGCGTACTCCAACGCCGGCACCGTCGAGTTCCTGGTCGATGAGCAGAAGAATTTCTACTTCCTGGAGGTCAACGCGCGCTTGCAGGTGGAGCATCCGGTAACGGAGTTCGTCACCGGCCTGGACCTCGTGCACCTTGCAGATTCGCATTGCCTCGGGGGAGAAGCTTCCTCGTGAAGCAGGAAGACATCGCGCTGCGCGGCCACGCCATCGAGTGCCGCGTCTATGCCGAGGACCCGGACAACAACTACATGCCCAGCCCCGGCACCATCACGCGCCTGCTGCAGCCTTCGGGGCCAGGCATCCGGCGCGACAGCGGCGTCTACGAAGGCTGGACCGTGCCCATTGACTACGATCCGCTGCTGGCCAAAGTGATCGGCTACGCTCCGACGCGGCAGGAGGCCATCGCGCGGCTCGATCGCGCGATGTACGAGTACTTTGTCGGCGGCATCAAGACCAACATCTCGCTGTTTCGCCGGATTCTGCGCGACCCTGATTTCATCGCTGGCAAGGTCAACACTGGGTACCTCGACCGGCTGCTCGAACGCAGGAGTGGCGAAACGCCTGAGGCTCGCGAGGGAGACCGCAAGATCGCTGCGCTGGCTGCGGCGCTGTTCACACAGATGGAGAATGGAAGTGCTTCAGGAGATTCCGCGCGGCCTGCGGGCATGAACACGAACGGTTCGAGCAATTGGAAGCGCACGGCGCGCACGGACGCTCGGCGCGGCGATTGAGATGACCTACGAAGTCACCATCGACGGCAAGCTGCACCGCGTCGAGCTCAAGCGCGGCCCGGATGCCAGGATGCAATACCGCCTGGATGGCCGCGAACTCGACCTGGATGCGGTCGAGGCTGGCCGCGACGTGCTTTCGATCGTGATCGAGGGCCGAGCCTGGGAGGTGAAGCGCGAGCGCGTTGGCGGCGAGATGCACCTGATGATCGCCGGCGAGCGCTATGCCGCCGAGGTCCGCGATCCGCGCTCCTTCCGGGCACGCAGGGCTGCCGGCGCGGGGCTCGAAGGTCCCAAGAAGCTGGTCTCACCGATGCCGGGCAAAGTGGTGCGTGTGCTGGTCGCTGCCGGAGCGGAGGTCGAGGCCGGACAGGGCGTCATCGTGGTGGAAGCCATGAAGATGCAGAACGAGATCAAATCGCCTAAGAAGGGGAAAGTCAGCAGAGATAATTGCAGCGGAAGGGGCAACGGTGAATGCCGGCGAGGCGCTGGCGATCGTGGAGTGAAGAAAAACGCCACGGATTTGCACGGATGTTCACGGATTATTTTTGATCCGTGTTTATCCGTGTAAATCCGTGGCCTTTTTACTTTCCTGAATTCTTCATGACCTGTTGCGCATAATAATTTTCAATCCTTCGCCTCGTCGCGGACCACTTCGTAGTATGCGGCTTTGAGCAATTGCTCGCGGCGGCCGCGGAGTTGCTCGCGGATGGTCTGCTGCACGCGCGGGTCGCTGAGGTCGCGCTGGCCGGCGGGTTCGCGGGCCAGCAGCTTGACCACGCGAAAGCCCGCAACTTGACGGGTAGAGGGATCCATAACGGGGATCACCGAGCTGCTCTGGCCGGCCTTGAGCTTGGCCACAATCTCGCGAGCGGTGGGATCGCTCTTGATGGCCGACTCGGGGATGAAGCCCATGTCGCCGCCATTGCCCGCCGTGGAGGGATCTTCGGAGTAGTTCATGGCGACGGTGGCGAAGTCCTCGCCCGATTCCAGCCGGTTCTCCACCATCTGGATTTTCTTGCGCGCGTCGGTTTCGTTTAGCGCCTTGTTCTTCACGTTGCCGGACTCGGGGTTGGGCGCGCTGGTCACCACGATCTGCGCCAGATGGTAACGGGGCTCGACCAGGTTGAACTCCGCCTTGTGCGCGTTGTAATAAGCGGTGATGTCCGCGTCGGAGATGGTGATCTTCGAGGTGATCTCCTTGTTGATCACCTTCTCGATGGTGATGTTGCGGCGGAACTCGCGCTTGAGGTCGTCCTCGCTCAGGTTGCGCTCTTTCAGTCGTTGCTGGAATTGCTCTTGCGTGTAGGGCGCTTTCACTTCGTTGAGCTTGCTGTTGACCTCTTCCTCGGTGGCCAGCAGGCCGTCTTTCTCCGCGCGCTGCAGCATGATTTCATCGTCGATGAGCTGCTTCAGGATGGCGAGGCGGAGGCTGGCAGCCTCCTCGGCGCTGGGCGGCTGCGGCGATTGCGCGGTTTGATTTTTGTAATATTTCTCGACATCGGCGCGCAGGATTTTCTTGCCGTTGACCTTGGCCATGGCGTCGCCGGAACTCTCCCGCGAATGGCAGCCCGACAACGCCACCGCAGCCAGCAACGCGAGCAGGCAGCCGACCAGAGCTGCGCGCACGATTATGAGTCAGCAACACACCTCCGCTGCAGCCCAAAGGCATCGCATGGGGATTGTATCGAAGCCAGCCGTACGCGCGCATCATTTGGCCGCCGCAGGGGCGGCGGCAGGAGCATCGGCGATCGCCGGCATCTCGGCGTTCCGCAGCGCAGCCCGGATCTCATGCCGCAACTCCGCCTCGGTCAGTGCGCCCGTTGTCTTTTCGCCGTTGATGAACATCGTTGGCGTGGAGCTGACACCAAGGTTCTCCGCCTCTTTCACCGAGGCGTTGAGGGATGCATCGGGCTGGGTCTTCAGGCAGGACTGCAGGATCGTTTCGTCCAGCTTGTGCTTGTTGCCGGCGTCGACCGCGGCCTTGTCGAGCCTCGCCGTGAACCCGTTCCGGTCGTTTGCCGGGCCGCTGATCTCCTTCTGGTTGGCATGGACGTAGTCGGAAAAATCCCAGTAGGCGTCGTTGCTCTGCTCGGCCAGGCAGTTGGAGTCGATGGCGGCGCGCTTGGCCCAGGGATGAATCTCGAAGAGGGGAAAGTCCTTGAAGACGATGCGCACCCGGTCCGAATATTCCTTCAGGCCGTCGGCGAACAGCGTTTTGTACCCCATGGCGCAGTAGGGACACTGGAAATCGTCGTAAACGACGATGGTGACCTTGGGCGAAGCCGCACCCCGCCAGGGACGGCCGGCGAGGTTGATCTTCTTCATCAGTTCGGCATGCTCGCGTCTGGTCGCGGCGGTGTGCGCGACTGTCTTGGCATAGCCTTCGGGAGTGATGTCGATGTCCGTCAGACGTAGCAGCTTCTTGCCGTCCTTGGAGAGCAGGAATTCATAGGTGTTCTTCTGCTCCGGGCCTTCGAAGGTAACGGGCAGACTATCGTAGCCGGAGAACTGGCTGGGTTTAAGTGCGCCCAGATTGACGGCGACGGCATCGGGCACCTTGAAATGGGCGCGGATCTGGCTCTCGATGCGCTGGCTTGCTTCCGGAGAAAGCGACTGGGCTGAGCACCCCAGGCAAACCAGTACCACCAGCCATCCCGGGCGCTTGAAAAAATTCACGAAGACCTCTGATAACTGAGAATGCAAACCAATATTATCTCACGGCGGGAGCGGCGGGCAGAGTTGCGCCCGCTGAGTCCGGCTCAGGCGAGGCGCAGAGAGTTGACCGGCAAGACGGCGTTCATTGATCCCGAACGGAAGCCTTCCAGGTCGAGGGTGACGTACTTGAACCCAAGAGCTTTGAAGATGCGGGTGAACTCGGACGCCATTGCAGGGGTGAGCGCGCGCGGCATCTCCTGTGCCGAGATCTCGAGGCGCACGATATCGCCATGATGGCGGACGCGAAACTGGCGAAAGCCGAGCGCGCGTAGAGCCTCTTCGCCTTGCTCGACTACCGCGAGAACTTCGGGAGTCACGGCGCGCCCATATTCCACGCGCGACGACAAGCATGCCGACGCCGGCTTGTCCCACACCCGCAGGCCGGCGGCGCGCGCCAGTTCCCGAATCTCCGCCTTGGTCAGGCCTGCCTCCAGCAGCGGCGCGGCCACACCGTGCCGTCGTGCTGCTTCTTGCCCCGGGCGGAAGTCGCCTTGGTCATCGACATTGACTCCGTAGGCCACGGCGTTGAATCCTCGCGACGCGCGGATTCGCTCCATCACGGTGAAGAGTTCGTCCTTGCAGTGAAAACAGCGCGCCGCGTCATTGCGTACGTACTCAGGACGATCGAATTCGGTGGTTGGGATGACTTCCAGCGGGATGTGCTGCTCTTGGGCGAATGCGACCGCATCGTTGAATTGGGAACGAGCCAGCGAAGGTGAATTAGCGAGTACCGCGAGCATCGCATCGCCCCGCGCCTGGTGCGCCGCCCAGGCGAGAAAGGCGGAGTCCACCCCGCCGGAATACGCCACCAGCAGCTTCCCGAGGGAACGCAGACGGCGGTCGAGAGAGACGCGTTTGGGGGACAAATCCACGCAAGAATATTAGCACTTAGCCAAAAAACGCCACGGATCGTCACGGATTGGCACGGATAAATGGGAAATCGGTGAAGATCCGTGCAAATCCGTGGCGTTTTAGTAGATTCTCTCCTGCCGTCTCAAGTTGCCGAAGGTCGCGATGTTGGCCAGCGTGAAGGCGAAGCGATACTGATTCTCGTTGCGCACGGCCCCGAGCGCATAGCGGCGATACTCGAAGCTGATCCCACAGCAGTCCCAGTTGTAGCTGGTCTGAATGGCGGAATACTGCAGGAAGCTGAGGTTGGAATCGAAGCCGATGTTGGCGGCGGCGTTGATGCCGCGTTTGCTGAGATTGCCGTAGCCCAGCGTGACGCGAAACTGGTTGAAGTGGTCGGGGGCCACTTGGGTCGAAATCGAGCTGACGATTTCGCCGGGCACGCGGAAGTAGGTGTGCGTGCCCCCGAGAAAGAAGCTGCCCATGCGGTAATTGGCGTACACCGTGCTGGCGTTGATGCGGCTGGCCACGGTGTCGTAGTCAAGCTGCCAGCCCAATTCGGTTTGATTGCTGGGGTGCAACAGAATGCGGGAGACGATAGGAGTGAAACGCCGTGGGGAGGTGAGGAAGGCGATGCCGGTGAACTGGTCGGTGGTGGTAAAGACGTTGCGCACCCCGTTCACTACCGCTCCGCCAAAGTCGGGATCGAAGAAATATTTCTGCTTCAGCTCCCAGGAGAGCAGTTCGCGGGCGCCGCGAGCTTCACAGGAATCGGCGCTCCCGGAGGATTTGTCTGCCGATACTGCCGCGGGCGAGGGCGGCCGCGACACGTGATTCTCGGGGGGAGCCGACGGGCGGCAACGCGGTTCACCCGCCGGTTTGATGTAGAGACGCTGGATCACCCCATACTCCAGTTCGTTGGTGTCGGAGAGGATGTCGCGGGAATCGAAGCGGATGATATCGGCAAAATTATCCACGCCGGTTACGTAGCGGTACACGAGCCGTGGTTCGATGGCGTGCTTGATCTTGTGCCGCAAAACCGGGCGATCGAAGATGCGGACCAGGGAGGGTGGCCGCAACTCGAAGGAAATGTCGGCCGCATTGCGATTGACGTCCTGCTGAACCGGCACGGGCAGGCTGCTCTCCGGGTTGGGGCTGGGCAATTGGCGCTGCGTGTAGTAGGTCTCGCGCAAGCCGACTTCGGGGCGCAGTGTCCAGCCGCCGAGCAGAAGCGGCAACGAGACGCGCGGGCGCACGTCGAAGCGCCCCACCAGATTATCCGTCTGCAGGCCCGGCTCCTTGCGGGAAACGCCTTCCACCGCGCTGTCAAATGACCAGTACACTGGCGTGCGGCCGATCCGCCGCTCCACGCTTGAGACCTGGAAACTGGGAACGTGAAGGATGGTGACCACGTCCCCCGGCGTCGTGCTCTGAAAGTTCTGGTAGCGGGCGGTTAGGAAGTTGAATCCAAAGCCATCGAGATTCTTGGAGAGAAAGGCTACGGACTTCACCTCGGAATCCACAGCTTGAGTAAAGGTTTGCCCCCAAGCCAGCCGAAAGACGTACGCGCTGAGATATTCGGCGGAGAGCACCCCGCGAAAACCGAAGGGAAACTTAGCCTCGCCGTTCACGCTGGCGTCCTCCCCGCCCTGGTTCTCGCGGTCTACGACTCCATAGTACTGAGCCGAGAGGTAGGAGTCCTCCGTAGGGCGGAAGCGCCAGTTGCCGTGCTCAGCCCAACCGCGGCGGGAGAAATACTCGGCGCCTAACGTTGTATCCATGCTGCGGTCGATGGCCCAGTAAAACGCGTCGCCCAGAATAAGGCCTTTGCTCGACGACGTCCCAATCCCGGGCAGCAGGAATCCGCTCTCGCGCCCGAGCTGTTCGGCGGGATGATCGGCGTACGGCAAATACAACACCGGCACCTTCTCCACCCGGAAGGTGGAGTTGTAGGCGCGAGCTTTGCCGCCGAGGTTGACCACGATGCGCTCGCCATTGATCGTCCACTTGGGGCGCGGCAGTTCGCAGGAAGTCACCGTGCCGTGGTGCACCACGTAAGACTCGGGGCCGGTCTTCTCGACCATTCGTCCGGTAAAGGTAAAGGGATTGGTGGAGGTCAGGGTAACGCTGCGGCCGTGAAAGCGGGCGCCGCTGGTGCCGACCACGTCGTAGAACTTGCCCGTCTGGGTGCGGAGGTTGTACTGGCCATGCGAGGCGACAATGTGCTCGTCATAGGGACCGCCATCAAGCGTAACGTGGCCGCTGGCGGTCACCTCGCCGGTGGAATCGTCATAGCTGGCTTCGTCGGCGCGCAGCACCAGGTTGCGATAGTCCACTTCCGCGTCACCCCGAAGCTTGTAGAGGTCGCCGGATTTCTCCTGCTCCCGCGCCTTGATGGTGACTTCCTCCGACTTCTCGCCGCTCCGGGCTGGATGCAACTGGCTAGTTACTAGAGGAGCGGCGAGAAGCAGATGACAAAGGACGGCAGCCGTGATACCAAAGCGGTTGCGGCGGAGCATGGGAGAGGTTCGACGTTAGCACGCGAGCCGCTCCCGAGCAAAATGATTCCGCGCGCGCTCTGGCCGACTCGACAACCCGTTCATGGCCTGCCCGACCTGCGGTGAGCGGTGTACGTGTCCCCCCGAGCGCGGCGTCTCGACGCGAGCCAGCTTGCTTGATCCCGAGCCTACAGGCGACCCTAGCAGCGACGCAGGAGTGCAGCCCGAACTCTACGCCCCGGACGAGAAGTGGCGGCAGGAGGTGGCTTCGCGGGTGGACGCATTCTGCGCCCGCCGCGGACGCAAACGGGTGCCGCGAACGCCGTCGCTGAGCCTGGATTTCGAGCGCGCCTCACGCGCCACGGTCGCCGCGCACTACGCCGTTCCAGAGCCGCAAGTGGAAGTCGAAGCCGAGCCTGAGCCCGCGCCCGCTCCTCAGCCTCTGCCTGAGGCCAGCAACCTGATCGAGTTTCCGCGGCTTGCGGCGCTCCCGCCTGCTTGCCTTGAGACCGTTCCCTACGCCGACGAACTGGCCGAGCCCATCATCGAAAAGCCGCGCATCCTCGATGCCGAGGAACCTTCCGGGCTTCTGTTTGGCGGCGAATCGCGGCCGACGATCACGCTGGAATCGGCGCCCGCGCCGGAGCCCGAGGGCGACGACGGCCCGGCCGGGGAGTACGCGTCGCTGACGCGGCGGATCTTCGCGGCCACCCTGGATGGCATGCTGGTGGCCGTAGCCGCAGCCATGTTTGCCACCATCTTTCTGCACATGGCGGGCACGTTCCCGACTTCGCGCCCTGCTTTGTTGCTGGCCGCGGCGCTGCCTGCGCTCTTGTGGGCGATGTATCAATACATTTTTCTGGTCCACGCGGCGGCGACACCCGGTATGCGCGCTGCGGGGCTGCGTTTACGGACCTTCGACGATCTGCCCGCGCGGCGCAGCCGGAGGCGCTGGCGCGCCCTTGCCATGGTGATCTCTGGAATGGCGCTCGGCCTGGGATTCTTCTGGGCCGCCATCGACGAGTACGGCCTCTGCTGGCACGACCGCATCACCCATACCGTGTTGCGCCGCGGTTAGCTAGACCGCGGCGGGCACCGGCGCCTCGCTGGGCGTCGAGGGTTGCGGCTCAGGGACGCTGATGCCGAGCTTTTCGCCTAAGCGGTCGAAGTGGGACAGCCAGGTGCGGGCTTCCTCGTCCTTCCGCGCCTGAAATTCAGGCCGCACCCGCTGCAGCATCTGGTAGTAGATGTTCTGGATTCTCCACAGATTGACCTCGAAAGGGAGTCCGCGGACCATCTGGATGACGGCCTCCATCCTCTCCAGGCGTTCCGGTGCGGCCGGCTCGGCCTGGAAGCTCTGCATCATCAGATCCAGACTGGCCCGCAGCGCGTAACTGAGCCCGGCGCCGTCAAGTCTCACGTGCTCGCGCTGCGCGGCCTCAAGCAGAGTGCGGATGCGATCCAGGTCGAGGTCTTCTTCCTCGAAGGCACGCCGCAGGCTGCCGTTCAGCACGAACTCGGCGGTTAGCTGGAGCACCGGCGGCGGCTGCGTGCCCAACTCGCCGAGAAAGCGCATCAGCGGGGCGTGGCGCTCGTAAAGCTGGCGGAAGCTGCCCTCGGCCTCGGCCAGCGTTGAATCGAGTATGGTGGAGACGATCCGCCGCTGCTCGTCGCGGAACAGCGATTTCAGGGAATACGTGACGCCTACGAACTGACGGTCGAGTACCCGCAGGGTGGTGGGCACATCCCCGGACAGGAAGGCCTCGCTGACCTCTTTCACCAGCCCATCGTAGTCTTCCTGACCGCGGAAATAGCGCGTGCCGGCGTTCACGTTGTGGTCGCCGAGGTGCAGGGCGCCGAAGGTAAGGTTGGCGCATTCCTGGGTGATCCGCGAACACACGCGGCCGTTCCCCACCGCCAGGCGCGCCCGTCCTGACTCGAAGACTCGATAATCATCGCGGTCCACGGTGTAGCAGTAAACGGAAGAATGCTGCCCGTAGGGGTCGAACAGCGAGCTGATGATGTAATGCGCTCCCACCTTGAGCAGGTCGATGGCCGCCGGCTTCACCCATTTGCGGTATATGTCCGCGCCGGTGCCGTGCTCGGGAAGGTTGCTGCGCGCCTGCGCCAGCCTTTCCAAGAAGCCTTGTTCGATGTGGTCACCGAACAGATCCTGCGCGAGCTGCACCGCGCGCGCCGCATACATGATCACCTGCACCGTCTCGATGCCCGAGAGCTCGTCGAAGAACCAGCCACAACTGGTGTACATCAGCATGGCATGGCGCTGGAGCTCCATCAGCTTCAGGATCGTGACCTTGGCCTCATCGGGCAGGCTCGGTGACGGAGATCCATTGCCCGCCGCGTTCGTCTCCCGGCGTGGAAGCCGGACGCGCATGCTTGGCAAAGAAGCGCTCCTGGTTCTCGAGGGTGCGGTCCAGCACAACATCGATATAGTCGTTGCGCGCCGCCGACGGGTCCTTCAGCAGCGTGGCGGCCTTCTGCTCGAAGTGAGGCCGGAGCTCGTCGCGCAGCCAATCCAGGGACTGCCGCAGAGGCGCCCGCCACTGCTGGTTCCAGCCGGGACGGCCTCCGGTCGAACAGCCGCAGTCGGCGCGCCAGCGTTCAATCCCGTGAACGCAGCTCCAGGAGCTGTTGTCCACGATCTCGGCCTCGTGCGTGGGCGGATGCTGTTCCAGGAACTCGCCGTAATTGGTGATCTTCGCCAGATTCTGGTTGGCGATATGGTCGAGAGCATAGGCCAGCGCCATGTCGCCGTACTTGTGGTGATGCCCATAGGTTTCGCCGTCGGTGGCGATGTGCATCAATTGCGGCCAGGTGCGCTCGTCGGAGAAGCCGCTCAGCAGCCGTTGCGCGAACTGCTCGCCATTGCTGAGCAATCCTTCGAAGGCTACGGCCTGGGAAATCGGGCCGTCATAAAAGAAGAGCGTGATGACGCGCCTCGAGGGCAGCCGCAAACGATAAGCCCGCGACGGATCGATGACCCCTTGGACTTCCTTCCAGGTGCGGCCGCCAACCTTGCGCACGCTCTTCGCCTGCCGCTGCGCCAGCACGGTGAAGCGGATGCCGAGGGAGGCCAGTATCTCCAGCGTCTCGATGTTCACCGCGGTTTCCGGAAGCCACATGCCTTCGGGATGGCGGCGGAAGCGGTGCTCGAAATCCCGAATCCCCCACAATATTTGCGTGTATTTGTCGGCGCGATCGGCCAGGGGCAGGATCATGTGGTTATAGGCCTGGGCGAGCGCATTGCCGTGGCCGGAGAAGCGTTGCTGGCTTTCGCGATCGGCATCGAGGATCGACTGATAGGTGCCGGGCGCGTTGTCCTCCATCCAGGAGAGCAGCGTGGGACCGAAGTTGAAGCTGATGTGGGCGTAGTTGTTGACGATCTTGGTGATGCGGTTGGAACCATCCAGCAGGCGCGAGGCCGCATTGGGCGCGTAGCACTCGGCCGTGATGCGGCGGTTCCAGTCGTGATATGGGGAAGCGGATTCCTGCACTTCCACCGCCTCCAGCCAGGGATTCTCTCGCGGCGGCTGATAGAAATGGCAATGGATGCAGAGGTAGCGGTCCATCTTGGTCTCACCGTATGATGCCGATTCTCGCTGCGAAGCTGAGAAAATTGAGCCGTAGATTAGTCAAGTCAACTCATTAATGCAGCCATGGCCGGCTCCGATAATCTGCCCCAGAATCGAGCAGTGATCACGCGATTGCAAGCATCGGAGATGCCGCGTGCTTAGCGCAGCAATAGCCTCTCGCGTCATGCCCGATGCCGCCACGTTACTTCTGTTGCTGGCCGCCCATCATCAGTTAAGGCGCAGTGTGGGCGCGTTCGTGGTGGGAGTGGCAGTCGGCTTTCTGGGTGGGCTTTTCGGAAAGGGCGGCAGCGCCGTGGCCACGCCCCTCATGAGCCTGATCGGCTTCCCCGGCTTTGTCGCTGTGGCATCGCCGCTGCCGGCGACGATTCCCGGCACCTTGGTGGCTTCTGCCGAGTATTGGCAAGCCCACTTGCTCGATTGGCAGGTGGTCTGGTGG
This sequence comes from uncultured Acidobacteriota bacterium, assembly GCA_963733935.1. GTDB lineage: Bacteria > Acidobacteriota > Terriglobia > Terriglobales > Acidobacteriaceae > JAHFUA01. The sequence goes on along the minus strand of CAVTEQ010000014.1, from coordinate 688,831 downwards.
AGCGTCGCATGGGGCGTCCCGGCGACGATTGGCGGGGCCTTGCTCTCGAAAGTTACCGGCGCGAAACCTCTGCTCATCGTGACCGCCCTGTTGGTTTTAGGATTTGGGATCTCGTTCCTGTTCAAGCCGACAGCAGACAGAACGGAGCACGAAGGCAGAAATGGCAATGACTCAAGCGTTCGGCCCCGGTTCTGGCGCTTACGGCTGATGACGGTGGCAATCGGCGTAGGCTTCATCTCCGGTTTGCTGGCCAACTCCGGCGGATTCCTGCTCGCCCCAAGTTATGCTCGCTTCCTCCGCCTGCCCATCAAGAAGGCTTTTGCCTGCTCACTGGCCGTTTCTGCAGTCCTGGCCGTGCCGGGAACGGTTGTTCACTGGTATCTCGGACATATCCCGTGGGGAGTCACGGGACTCATTGCTCTTGGTTCGGTTCCATGCTCCTATCTGGGCGCGCGAATGGCGATTCGGACCCTTCCGGCGATGCTCGAGCGTTGGTATGGTCTTGCACTCACCGCTCTGGGAATCTTTTTCCTCTTCGACTTGTTCACCTAGACAGAAGAGCTTCCAGAGCCGGCTTCAGCTCGGGATATCGAAACCGGTAGCCGCTAGTGAGAAGCTTGCCACAATCCACGCGCTGGCTGCTCAAGAGGAGCGCCTCGCCCATCTCGCCGAACATCGAGCCGGACCATGAATGCAGGTAACGGGAAGATGGCTGGCCGGTGAAGCGCTTTGCCGAGAGCGCGGGTGAATTCGGCGTTGGTGACCGGATCGGTCGCGACCGTATTTACCGGGCCGCGCAGCGATTCGGTGGCCAGAGCATGCTGAATGATTCCGACTACATCCTCGAGCGCGATCCAGCTCATCCACTGGTTGCCGCTGCCGATGCGCCCGCCCATGCCCATGCGGAACGGCCGCAGCATCTGGGCCAGCGCCCCGCCGTGCGCGCTGAGCACCACGCCGAACCGCAGGGACACGACACGAATACCGGCTCGGGCCACCGGCTCCGTGGCGAGTTCCCATTGCTGCACGACCTGGGCGAGAAAATCGGAGCGGCCAGCGCTCTGCTCGCGCAATACTTCATCGCCACGATCGCCGTAGATGCCGATGGCCGAGGCGCAGACCAGGACTTTCGGAGGGCGCGAGGTTTGCGCGAGAGCTGAGGAGAGCGTGCTGGTTCCCTGCACCCGGCTGTCGCGGATGCGGGCTTTCTTCGCCGCTGTCCATCGCCCGGCGATGCTCTCTCCGGCGAGATGGACCACAGCGTCGAAACCGTCGAAAGACCCACTGGGTGGCCCACCCTTCGCGGTTTTCGAAGGGAGGGGATTTTCGGCCAAGGGTGGGGCACCCACATCCCATTGAATCTCATTAGCGGCCGCGGGACGCCGGACCAACCGCACAACGGAGTGCCCGGCAGACTCCAGCGCCGCCGTCAGCGCCGAGCCGATCAGTCCCGACGCACCGCTGACCAATACCCGCATGGTCGCGATTGTACTCGGATTGTTCGCGAGACTGGTGTGGTCGGAATGGGTCGGTGGTGTCCTGATTTGTCAAATCAGGACACTACCGAATGCTCAGAAGCCGGCGAGCTTCAGCATGGCCTGGTAGAGATCTTCGGCCTGGGGCAGGATCTCATCTTCGAGCGCCGGCTGGTAAGCGCAGAAGGTGTCCATGGCGGCAACGCGGCGCACCGGGGCATCGAGTTCCTCGAACAGCTCGTCGGCGATGCGGGCGGCGATCTCGGCGCCGTAGCCCCAACTCAACACGTCCTCGTAAGCTACGATCACGCGGCTGGTCTTGCGCACCGAGGTGGCGATCGCCTCCCAGTCGTAGGGACTCAGCGTGCGCAGGTCGATGATCTCCACGCTGAGCTGATGGTCGCGCTCGGCGCGTTGCGCTGCCTGTAGCGCGCGCGGCACGACCGCGCCGTAGGTGATCACCGACACGTCGCTGCCTGCACGGGCCACTCGCGCCTTGCCAAACGGGATCATGTGGTCCGGCCCGGGGTACGGGGCGCGTCCATAGGTCTCGCGATAGAGCCGCTTGTGCTCGAGGAACAGCACCGGATCGTCCGAGCGAATGGCGGTGCGCAACAGTCCATTGGCGTCGAGCGCATTCGACGGGAAGACCACGCGCAGTCCGGGGATATGGGTGAAGATGGTCTCGCCGCACTGCGAATGGTAGATGGCGCCTCCGGTCAGGTACCCGCCAATGGCAACGCGGATCACCGCCGGGCACGAGAAACCGTTGAACGAGCGCCAGCGAATCAGCGGCAGTTCATTGCGCAACTGGTGCATCGCCGGCCAGATGTAGTCGAAGAACTGGATCTCTGCCACGGGCTTGAGCCCGCGCACGGCCATGCCGATACTGCGCCCCACGATGCTGGCTTCTGCCAGCGGCGAGTTGAAGACACGGTCCGGGCCGAACTCAATCTGCAGGCCGGCGGTGAGTTTGAAGACGCCGCCCTTGCCTTTGACCAGCTTGTCCTTCAAATACTGTTCGCGGGTGCAGTCGGCAACGTCCTCGCCAAACACGACGATGCGTGGATCACGGCGCATCTCATCCTTCAGGCAGGCGTTGATCAGGTCTGCCATGGTCTTTTCCGCGACCGCACCGGGCTTGGCGGGAGCTGGCGCGGGGGCAGCCGGGGACTCGAACTTCGACGAAGTAGGATCAAGGTTGGGCGAGTAGATGAACTGCAGGATCGATTCCTTCCTCGCCGCCGGCGCTTCCAGCGCCTGGTCGCTTGCTTCCAGCACCTCCTGGTCTGCCTGTTTTTCCAGCTCGTTGATGCCCTTCTCGTCGAGGATGCCTTCGCGAATCAGGAACATCTGCAGGCGGGTGATGGGATCGCGCTTGACTTCTTCTTTGCGCTCCGACTCAGGGCGGTAGAGGCGCTCGTCGTCGGAAAGCGAGTGCGAGTACGGGCGGATGACGTGCGCGTGCACGAAGCCCGGTCCTTTGCCGGCGCGAATGTGCTCCACCGCGCGGCTGACGGCAGCGTAGCTTTCCACTACGTCGGTGCCGTCGCACTCCTCGAAATGAAAGTCGGGGAAATTGGCCACCAGCCGCGAGATGTTGCCGCCCGCGGTCTGCGCCTCACAGGGCACGGAGATGGCGTATTCGTTGTCCTCGATCAGGTAGAGGACCGGCAGCTTCAGGTTGGAGGCCGCGTTCATGGACTCCCAGAATTCGCCCTGGCTGGTGGTGCCTTCGCCGGAAGAAACGTAGACCACTTCGTCGCCCTGGAAGGTTACGTCCTTGAATTCGCGATAGTCGCCGGTCGCTTTCTTGGCTGTCTCGGGATGGCGGGCGAAGTAGCGCCCAGCTTCAGCGCAGCCGATGGCGTGCAGAAACTGCGAGCCCGTGGGCGAGGAGCCGGTAACAATATTGAGCTCGCGGCTGGACCAGTGCGAAGGCATCTGGCGGCCACCCGAGCAAGGATCGTCGGCGGCGCCCACCGCCTGCAGGAACATGTCCAGCGGCTTCATCCCCAAGGTGAGGGCCAGCGCGCGATCACGATAGTAAGGAAAGAACCAGTCGTGTCCAGGCTTCAGGGCGAGGCCGGCCGCTACGAGCACCGCCTCGTGCCCGGCGCCCGAGATCTGGAAGAAGATCTTTTGCTGGCGCTTGAGCAGGATCTCGCGGTCGTCGATCCGCCGCGAGAGGAACATCAGCCGATAGGCATCGATGAGCTGCCGGCGGCTCAGGCCCTGGTAGGATTTTTCCGGCGCTTCGAGGACTTTACCGCCGACCTTGGGTACAGTCTTGGTGGTAGCCATTCACTCCCTCAGATGCAATCAGGCCCCGGCGAGCATGCCATCGCGCCCCTGCGTCATTGTAAAACGGGCCGGTTCCAGCCTGGGTGATTTTCGCATGCCGGGCGCGCTGGCAAGGGCTGCGAATATACTGATGGGGAACCAAGGTCACTGGGGCGGATACTTTCGTGATCACGGTCCATCGTCCCATTCCGGCGGAGCAGATCCGGCTGCTGATCTTCGACCTGGACGGCACCCTGATCGATTCCCAACTCGATCTGGCGCATGCGGTTAACGCCATGCTGCGCCACTTCGGCCGCCAGGAGCTTTCGCAGGCGGCCATTGCCAACTATATCGGCGACGGCGCGCCCATGCTGGTCCGCCGCGCCCTGGGCGACCCCGACGACAGCCGCTACATGCACGAGGCCCTCGATTTCTTCCTGCAGTACTACCGCGAGCACAAGCTGGACAACACCACGCTCTATCCCGGCATTCGCGAGGCGCTGGAAGCGGTGCGCTGGGCCGAGAACAATGGCAGCCGCCTGGAGCGCAAGTTCGCGGTGCTGAGCAACAAGCCGGTACGGCCTCCGACCCAGATTCTTGAAGGTCTGGGGCTGCGGGACATGTTCGTCCAGGTTTACGGCGGCAACAGCTTCGCCACCAAGAAGCCGGACCCGATGGGCGCTAACGCTCTGCTTCAGGAGACCGGGACACCGCCGGAGCAGGCCATCATCATCGGGGATTCGGAGATCGACGTAATCACCGCGCGCAATGCCGGCACCTGGAGCTGCGGCGTGAACTACGGCTTCCGCCCGGACACGCTGAAGGTCGTGCCGCCGGACGTGATCATCGATGCCCCGCGCGAGTTGGCGCTGGTGTTCAACAAGGATTACGAGGAGGAATTCGATAATTAGCGTGCGCTCTGTTCGACGATCAGCAGCGCACCAGAATCACCGTGGCGTCGTCGGCAAACGATCCGCGGCAATAGGCGCGCACCTCTTCGAGCAGCGTTTCAGCGCAAGTGTCGGGCCGAGAAAGATGTGCGACTATGCGCTCGGTGCCGTACTCCTCGGCGCCGTCGCTGGCTTCCGTGATGCCATCGCTGTAGAACAGCAGGCGCGCGCCGGGAGCGAGCGTCACCGTCTCCTCGCTGTACTTGCCGGGCCTCAGCCCTAACGGGAGTCCAGCCTGTGTAGGAATTGAGCGCGCGCCGGTGCTTTCCACCAGCAGCGGCCACGGATGCCCGGCATTGGCGAAGGTGAAACTGCGCCGCCGGGGATCGAGCACGCCGTAGATCATGGTGACGTACTTGCCCGCGGGCAGCTCGTCCATGATGCTGGCGTTCACGCGCACCAGCAGTTCGCCGGGGCTGGCGGCTCCCACACCCAGCTCGTGCCCGCGTTCCATCGAAGTTAGCGAGAGTTGGTTAAATCCAATCTCCGCGCCGGCAAGACCCAGCGACAACTGGCCGTCCGGACGATCCTGGCCGTCTAATTTACGCTGGGCAGAACGCGAGGGACGGCGCTGATGCGGAGCCGCTTCCGCCAGCGAGCGCACCAACCGGCGCGTCGCCGACATCAACAGCGCGGCCGCCATGCCCTTGCCCGAAACATCGGCCAGCACCAGTCCCCAGCGGCCCTCGGCCAGAGGGATGAAGTCGTACCAGTCGCCGCTCACGGCGCCCGCAGGCGCGCACAGCCCTTGAATGGCAAACCCGGGAACCATGGGAGACGACTGCGGAAACAGCGCTTGCTGGATCTCGCGGGCTTCCCGGGCATCGTCCTGAATGCGTTGCCGCTCCAGGCGCTCCTGCTGGAACAACCGGGCGTTCCCGATGGCAACGGCTATGTGCCCCGCCAGCACTTCCAGGAGCCGCCTTTGCTCGAGCGGGAAGGCATCCAGCTCGGGCCAGGTGGTACTGAAAACGCCGATCACCTGCCCGCCCACCTTCAGGGGGATGTCCAGCTCGGATAAGGTACCGGGCTCGCAGGCGATGTAGAAGGGATCCGTGCGGACATCGGGAGCGTAGCGCGGCTCCCCGGTAGCCGCCACCCAGCCCACCATGCCCTGTTTGCCGATCTTCACCCGCGCGCCCTTGCCGTGCGTCGTGCATCCCCGGACGCCGGCCAGCACCATGTCATTGGCTTCGAAATCACGCAGGAAGATAGCAGTCTCTACGCAGCCGAAGCTGCGCGCCACTTCCCCGACCACGTGGTCGATCAGCAGGTCGAGATCGAGCGTGGAAGTGATCTTCTGCGCCGCCTGCTGGATGCGGCTCACTTCGTCCAGAAGGCGCGACCGCGAGACAAAGTCCGAAGCTTCGGAGCTGGGATAGGGGCTGGTGGCCATAAAAAATCAACACTTTGGGCGGGGTCGCCGCCCTGCCGGAATCTAGCCTACTGGATGCCCGGCGACGGGTCAGGATTCTTTTTCAGGGGCAGAACTCTTCTCGCCAGCGCCCTTCCGCCGCTTACGAATTTCCTCCATGCGCTCGCGAATGCGCTTCTCGATGCCCTCCTGCGTGGGGAAGTAATAGCGGCGGTTTTTCAGATTGTCGGGCAGGCACTGCATGTCCGCGACCTTGGCGTCGAGATCGTGCGCGTACTGGTAGCCGGTGCCGTAGCCCAGTCCTTTCATCAATCCGGTGGGCGCGTTGCGGAGGTGCAGGGGAACAGGTTCGGCGACGGTGCGCTCCACGTCCTGCTGCACCGCGCCGTAGGCGGTGTAGAGCGCGTTGGACTTGGGCGCGAGCGCGAGATAGACGGCAGCTTCCGCCAGCGCGAGATTGCCTTCCGGCATGCCGATGAAGTCCACGGCATCGCGCGCCGCGACCGTCAGTGAGAGCGCGTTGGGATCGGCCATGCCGATATCTTCGACCGCCATGCGCACCAGCCGCCGCGCGATGTAGAGCGGGTCTTCGCCGGCTTCGATCATGCGCGCCAGCCAGTAGAGGGAGGCGTCGGCGTCGCTGTTGCGAACCGACTTGTGCAGCGCGGAGATCAGGTTGAAGTGCTCTTCGCCGGCTTTGTCATAGCGCAGGATGCGCTTCTGCAGGGCGTCTTGCGCGACCTGCTCGGTGATCTCGCCATTCGCGCCGACCGTCCCGGCTGCAACCTCCAGCACGTTGTAGGCGGAGCGGGCGTCGCCGCTTGAATAAGAGGCGATCTTCGCCAGCACTTCGTCGCTTGACGCGCAGGTTCATCTCGCCCAAGCCGCGCTCGCGGTCGGCCAGCGCGCGCTTCAGCAGAGTGATGATCTGCTCCTCCGTGAGCGGATTCAGCACGTACACGCGGCAGCGCGACAGCAGCGCGGAGATGATTTCGAACGACGGGTTCTCCGTAGTGGCGCCGATCAGCCGGATGGAGCCCTTCTCGACGTAGGGCAGGAAGGCGTCCTGCTGCGCCTTGTTGAAGCGGTGGACTTCATCGATGAACAGGATCGTCCGCGTGCCGTACTGGCGAGCGCGCTCGGCGTCGGCCATCACCTGCTTGATCTCCTTGATGCCGCTCAGCACGGCGGAGAACTGGATGAAGTCGGCGCGGGTCATGCCGGCGATGATCTTCGCCAGCGTCGTCTTGCCCACGCCCGGCGGTCCCCAGAAGATGAGCGAGCCCGGGTCGTCGCGCTCGATCTGCAGCCGCAGCGGCTTGCCCGCGCCGAGAATGTGCTCCTGCCCGACGAACTCATCGAGTGTGCGCGGACGCATGCGGTCGGCCAGCGGCCGCGAGCGGTCGGTGGGTCCATCAGCAGACGGGATGGGCTGGAACAGGGACATTAGTTATCGCTGCAACCTGCCTCGTGAATCGGGTCATCGGGTGATCGGGTCATCGGGTCATCGGGTCATTTAAAACTGCAGGCAATCACCCGATGAGCCGATCTCCCGATCACCCGATGGTCAGATTCCCGCCCTCCTCTGCCTCGCTGCCTCGTACAACAGTATCGATGCAGCCACCGCCGCGTTCAGCGACTCGACAGGCCCGGGATGCGGCACTTCGACGGTTTCATCCATCTGCAACATCAATTCCCGCGGCAGGCCAGCACCCTCATTGCCGATGAAAAGCGCCAGTGGCCTCGCCAGGTTCACCTGGTCGGCCGGAGTGCCACCATGAGACGAGGTCGCCACCAGCCGCAACCCAGCCTGGCGCAAACGCGGGATTGCTTCGTCCAGCTTGACTACAACTACCGGCAAGCGAAACACCGAGCCCGCCGACGCCCGGACGGCCTTCGAGTTGAACTGGCTGACGGTGCCCTCGCCCAGCAGCGCGCCGCTCGCGCCGAAAGCCTCGGCGGAACGCAGGATCGTACCCAGGTTCCCTGGGTCTTGCAGACCGCTCAGCGCCACCACCAGCGGCTGGTAAGAGCGCAGCATGTCGTCCAGGGTGAAGCTCCTGACCTTGGCCAGAGCAGCCACCCCCTGCGGCGTCTCGGTAGGACACACGCTGTCAAAAATCTCGTTCGGCAACAGGACGGTTTCAACCTGGGCGGCAATTTGCGGCAGCAGGCGGTCGGCCACGGCCAGCGACGACTGCCGGAAGAACACCGCCCGAAAACGCAAGCCGCTGCGGATGGCCTCTTCCACCAGCCGCAGACCCTCGATGGCGCAGGCGCCGTTCGCCGTGTTTTCGCCACGGACAAAGGCCTGCCGCAACTCCTTCACCAGCGGATTCTGGCGGCTGGCGACCCGCCGCAGCCGTTGCCGGAGGGCTTTATTCATTGGTGTCGTGGGCGCCATCATACGCCTGCCATTCTGCTATTCTTGCAGCGTACCACCGGATATGTTAGGTTTCGCCCGTTCGGGCAGGTACTATTTATGCGCAGTAATCGGGCAGCAAAGGAAGCGCGAGTGGCTGCAGAGATTGTCAGGATCAACTGCGAAGCGCCGGAGAATTCGCTGATCGCCTATGTGGCGGAGCAGATTCGCGCCGGCTACGTGCTGGCCATGCCCACGGACACCTTCTACGGCCTGGCTGCCGATCCCTTCAATCTGCGCGCGGTGGAGAAGGTCTATGACATCAAGACTCGCTCCCGCCACAAGCCGCTTTCGCTGATGATCGAGAGCGTGGACCAGGCGGAAGACCTCACCCGCCCGTTGCCCGAGGAGTTCTACAAGCTGGCGCGTAAGTACTGGCCCGGTCCGCTGACGCTGATTGTCCGTGCCGCTTCGCGCCTGCCTTTGAAGGTAACGGCCAACACCGGAAACGTTGCGCTGCGCGTGCCCGCCGCTAAAATCCCGATCGCCGTGGTCCGCGCCGCTGGTGTCCCCCTGACCGCGACCTCCGCCAACGTCAGCGGCGCCGCCGAATGCACCACCGCCGATGGCGTCCGGCTGCAACTGGGGGAGTCCATCCCGATGATTGTCGACGGCGGACCCTCGCCGCGCAGCGTGGCTTCCACCATCGTGGACCTTACCGACACGGCAGGGTGGCGGGTGCTGCGCGAGGGCGCGATTCCCGCGCAGGAGATTTCCGACTTCCTTGCCCAGGCCTGAGGCCCCGCAATTCGCGTCTGCTCGGCCAGTACCAACCCCTGTCGTGAAGAAAAAACACTGGCTACGCTATTTTCTGCTGACGTTGCTGCTGTTCGCCACCGGATTTGTCGCGGTGACTTTCATCCGCATCCGGCATCAGTCCTGGCGCGACGAGGCGCGTTCCGCTGACTGCATCGTCGTCTTCGGCGCGGCCGAGTACTCCGGACATCCTTCCCCGGTGCTGCGCGCCCGGCTCGATCACGCCTACAGCCTCTTCCAGCGCGGATTGGCGCCGCTGGTGATTACCACCGGCGGCTACGGAGGCGATCCCCGCTTCAGCGAAGGTGGCGTGGGGCGCGTTTACCTGATGGGCCGCGGCATTCCCGAACAGGACATCATCGCCGAGACCCAGGCCGATAACACCGACGAGTCAGTAGACCGGGTAGCCGCCATCATGAACACCAACCGCCTGCACACCTGCATCGCGGTCAGCGACGGCTACCACATCTTTCGCATCAAGAAGATGCTGGAACGGCAGGGCTTTACCGTTTACGGAGCGCCGCGGCCGCAGGCGCGTCCCCCTTCGAGATGGCACGAGACCGTGTTGATACTGCGCGAGATCGTAAGCTATGCGTTGTGGAGGATTGAGTCATTGAGCCATTGGGCGATTGAGTCATTGGGCCATTGAGCCTCATTGAGCCATTGAATGATTGGGCCATTAGTTTATGGGTTTTCAATGGCTCAATCGCTCAATGACTCAATTCCTTCAGCAGCACTAGGATCCTCACCGGCCCTCCGGAGCCGCCTTCCAGTTTGGCCGGACCCACCACCACCATGCCTCCCGCTTCCGGCGCCTGGCCGAGGTTGGCCACGTTCTCCAGGTGGTAGACGTTGTTCCGGGCAGTAAAGTGGTGGATGGGATAATCCTTGGAGGCGCCGTAGTCCACGCTGAGCGTATCGATACCGAGCCCAACAATCTTCCGCGCCTGCACCAGGAATTTCACGGTATCGAGAGCGAAGCCCGGGAAAGTGCATCGTGCCCTTGTCATCGGCGTTGCGGTATTGCTTCATGGAATCCCAGCGCGCCTCCCAGCCAGTACGCGCCATCACCACCGCGCCCGGAGGAACTGGCCCATTGTCGTGCTCCCACAGAGCCAGATCCTCGAGCGAGACCTCATAGTCAGGATTGTTGGCGGCTTTGCCGCGGACATCCATCACCACCAGCGGCGCCACCAGCCGCTGCGCCGGAATCTGGTCCACCGTCCATACTCCCTGGGCGAAGTGAGCGGGCGCGTCGATGTGCGTCGCGAAGTGCTCGGGAAGCGAGATGTAGCGCGTGAAGTAGCCGTCTTTTTCGAAGGTCCCCAGCAGCTTGACTTTGTAAGGCGATTCCGCCGTACCTTCCCAGTTGGGAGCTTTTTCGCTGATGGAGTGGGTCAGGTCGACCACTCCGGGCGGCTGCGGTGGGTTCGGCTGAGTTCGACGTTGCGCGAACAGAAACAGCGTCAGCATCAGCGCACAGGCGATGGCAAAAGTCTTAATTCTCATGGTGGCAACGGACACGATTGTAAACGGCCTCTTCAGTGGAGAGGAAACAGGAGCGACTAACTTCAGGTGCTGCACCTCAGCGCGCCCTGAGTAACACCTCAGGGAAGCGGGAACTCCCCATGTCGCGACCAGTACAGGAACAGGGCAAACAAGGCGGCGACGATCGTGCTCAGCAGGTTGACCGCATCATTGTTGAGCAAGCGCCGGCGCTCCAGCGTGGCGCCCAGGAAGCTGTCCACAAACATCCCCAGCGCTCCCGCGGCAGCCACCGGCAGCCACCAATGCCCGGGGATGATCCGCCCGGCCCACGCGACCGTGGCCACGGCCACGGCGGCAGCCACCCCGGCGAGCGTGCCGGCGACGCTGATGCCGCCATCCGTGCCCACGGGCACGGGACGGAAATCGATGATCAGATAGGCGGAGTCGCTCACCGCCTGGCCCACTTCGCTGGAGGTGGTGTCGGCGGCGGCTTCCGCGAGTGCCGCGACCGCTGCCACCAGCCCCGCTGCCGAATGGCCCGTGGCTAGTCCCAGCAGCGCGGCGGTGGCCGCGACCCCAATGTTAGCTGCGACCTGCGAGGCGGAGCGGCCGCTTTGTCCTTCGGCGGTGCCCAATTGCCGCTTCCGCCGATGGCCCAGGCGGGTAGTGATCCACGTTAGGAGGAAGACCGCAACCAGCGCGGCAAAGGCCGCCGGACCTCCCGCCAGAAAAAGCAAGAAAGCCAGGACGCCGCCAGCCACCGCTCCGGAGAGGGTCACGGCCCGCAGCCACCGCGCCGAGATGGCGAAGGCCACCGTAAACCCCAGGGCCCATAGCCCCCGCTTTGGGGGCACCAGCAAATGTAACTGGGCTCCCAGCGCGGGCCACGGTATTATGCACAATGCCGCAGCCCACCCTGCGGGGCAGTCCAGCCACTTCGCCAGTTTTTTCCAAGCGGAGCGGTTTGGTTCGTGGCTTCCGTGCATAGCATCTGGTGGCCAGCAAAGCCCGGTATCCGGTAGGGCTGGACGCCGGAAAGGCGGCACTGTCGCCGGCCGAGCGCATCGTAGCAGAGGTGGCGCACGCTTGTTAGAACAGATCTGAAAACAGCGGCGCTTGTGGGGGAGGATCTATGGCAGCATCCGTTTGGTCGGGGTACCTGACGTTCGGGCTCATCTCCATGCCGGTGCGGCTGTTTTCGGCGGCGCGCAGCAGCCACGTGCAGTTCAACATGCTGCACCGCCACGACCACGTCCGCATCAAGCAGCAGCTCTATTGCCCGCAAGACGAGCGCGTGGTGTCGCGCGACGAGATCGTCAAGGGCTATGAATACGAGAAGGGCGAGTACGTGGTTATTGAGCCCGCGGACATCAAGAAGATCGAGCCCAAGACCACCAAGGCGATGGAGATCCTGGAGTTCGTCAAGTCGTCCGAGATCGACCCCGTGTACTTCGAGTCTTCCTACTACCTGGTGCCGGAAGAAGCGGGGCAGCGTCCCTATGCGCTGCTCACCCGCGCGCTGGAGGAAAGCGAGTACGTGGCCATCGCCAAGCTGGCCATGCATAACCGCGAGTACACCGTCTTCCTGCGCCCCACGAACGGCGGCCTCATGCTGCACACCATGTTCTACGAAAACGAAGTGCGGCAGGTGGAGCAGTTCGGTAAAACCAGCGGCATCGAACTGAAAGACGCCGAGGTCAAGGTCGCGCACCAGTTGGTCGAGGCTCTGGCCGCTGAGTTCGATCCCAAGAAGTACTCGGACACCTTCGAAGAAAACGTGAAGAAGCTGATCCAGGCGCGGCTCGAGGGCAAGGAAGTCGCCGCAGTGGAGAAACCGCGCAAGCCCGCCCCGGTCGTAGACCTGATGGCGGCGCTGAAAGAGAGCCTGGCGCAAATCCCCAAGAAACCGGCGCAGCGCGTGGCCGAGGCCCAGCGCCCCGTCGCCATCTCCAGTGCGCGCAGGTCCGGACGCAAGAGGCAGGGGATCGCGTAAGAGTACCGAGTTGCGAGTACCGAGTACCGGCCCGGCACTTTGCGTGCCGGGCTTTTTTTTCGCCCCTGTTGCGTGGCTGAACTCGGGCTACCGAGTCTGCCGGTCTGGTCAAAATCCAACTGCGAACGTGAGATACTTGGTACTCGGTACTCCGTACTCTAGAATGAACGTTTCGCGATAGAACCCGGTCCGTGGGAGCAGGGATGAGTCTGAAGAAGTGCGGCGCGCGAGCTGCCATGCTGGCGGCCGTGATCGGTCTTGTGCTGTTCTATACCGGGTGCGGCGACTACTTCCGCCCCGTGGCCAATCCGGAGCCTCTGCCCGGTGGCGATCCGCAGCGCACAGCGCATGCCTTGGTGGTAAGTTCGAACGGCTCCAGTACTGGCACGGCGGTGCTTATCGATGTCACCGGGGACACCAACGTCGCCACTTTCAGCGGCGACACCTTCAACGTCGGCCGCACCCCGGTGCACGCAGCCGCTAATGGGGGAACTGACTATATCGTCAGCCGTGATGATTTCAGCGTCGCATCCTTCACTTTGCCCTTGCTAGGCAGTCCGCTCATTGTCTCCAAAACCACCCTGGATTCCGGCGGGGAGCCGGTTTTCGTCGCCGTCGCCCAAGCCAAAGGTTTTGTGGCCGAATCCGCTCTGGGCAAGGTAGTTGACCTCACCACGAATCAACGAATCACCGTAGGCAACACCCCTGTGGCGATGGTCGCCACGCCGGACGGCACCCAGCTCTACGTCTTGAATCAGGGCGACAACACGGTAAGCGTCATCTTTCCCGCCACCGATCAGAACATCGCCACCCTCAACTTACCGGCCGGCGCCCAGCCGGTGTGGGCGGCGGTGAGCGCCGACGGCACGCGAGTGGTTGTGGTCAACCAGGGAACCAGTAATCTGTCGGTGATCGATACCGTAGGCGATGCGATCATTGCGCCAGGCAACCCACTCTCCGTCGGCGCCGGACCCAACTACATCACCTATGAGGCGACCCTGAACCGGTTCTACGTTACCAGCCCGGTGGATAACAGCTTGTCCATCATCAATAACAACGTGGATGCAAACCAATGTGCCCTGAGTCCAGCGTTGTGTGTTCAGAAGGTCTCTCTGGCCGGAGCGCCCTGCAACGCGCAGCATCCCATTTCCGTCACCGCACTGGCGGACGGCAGCCGCGCCTATGTGGCCGACGATCTGACCAATAGCGTCTGCGTGCTGAACACCACCAGCAACACCTTCACCAAAAGCATTCCCGTGGGCACGGCTCCGGTTTTTGTCGTCTCCGATCCCGATTCCAATCGCGTACTCACCGCCAACTCTGTTTCGGGCAACGTCTCTATCATCCAGACCTCCACGGATACTCCGGTCGCCGGCAATAACGGGCCGCTGACCATCTCCACCGGCGGCACGCCTACATTCATAGCCATAACGCCCTAGCGCGGCGCGACCTCCTCAGGCCGGCGATTTTCGGTCCGGCTACCCGGTTCTCAACTGGGCACATGGCCCTCAATATCCTTGACTCAAATTGAGATTGGCGATTAGCTTCCGCTTGGGCCCTGCCCAGCCTGCGCGTGGCGGCATCGTGGAGCTTAGCGCCCGCAGGAGGAAATGTGAGCACTCCCAGTTCGCCGGCCGCGGGATCTTTGCCCATCCTGATCGTCGAAGATGAACCGGCGGTCATGGATTTCATGCGCGCCGCGTTGGAACGCAACGGGTATGCCACCGTGGCGGCGGCCTCGGGGGTGAAAGCTCTGGAGTTGCTGGCCGGCGGGAAGTATTTAGGGGTGATCACCGACATGCGCACTCCCGGAGGCGTGAGCGGCGCTGATGTTCATGCCTGGATCACGGCCCACCGCAGCGACCTGGCCACACGGGTCATTTTTGTCACCGGCGACACCGTCAACGAGACCAGCGCCGCGGTGCTGCAGCATACCGGCGCTCCCTTCGTGGAGAAACCATTCCGCGTGCAGCAGCTCATCGCCATGGTGGAGAAGACTTTCGGCAAGCCGTAATGAGTGACGACTGGCGCATTCGTTTCCTCATCGTGGATGACGAACCCGCCCTCCGCGAGCTGTGCACCTGCATCGCTGAGGCGCTCGGCTTCCGCTGCCAGGAGGCGGGCAGCGCCGAAGCCGTGCTTCCCCTGCTCGAGACCGATGCTCCCGACATCGTGGTCACCGACCTCTGCCTGCCGGAAAAATCCGGACTGGAATTGCTGCAGCAGATCAAGACGCTGTGCCCGCGAACCGAGGTCGCAATCATGACCGGCCATGGCTCCATCAGCAGCGCCGTTCAGGCCATGAAGCTGGGCGCCTATCACTACATCACCAAACCCTTCTCCGTCGAAGAGATGAAGCTCATGCTCGAGCGCATGGCGGAGAAGGTCCGCCTGATGGCCGAGCGCGATCGCCTCAGGGACCGCGTTCGCGAGCTCGAAACGTCCATGGAGCATGCCGGGGCCCTCGCCGGCCACGATTCCGGCTATATCTTCGGCGGTCCTGTAGTCTCGCCGCGAGCGCATTCCTCGGCTGTTTCCCAGCCGCTGGTATCGCAGGCTCCCACCGACCTTGAACACTTGGAGAGGATGACGATTCAACGCGTATTCCAGCAGGTGCGCGGCGACAAGGCGCTGGCGGGCAAGATGCTAGGGATCAGCCGTGCGACCCTCTATCGCAAACTCAAGCGCTATAACCTGGTCGCAGAGAGCGATGTAACTCACACAGACTGAGCGGTTCGGCGTCTGAGCGGGAGATTCAGGCAAACAAGAATTCTTTCGTGCGCAGCTCTTTGATGGTGTCGCGCAGCCTGGCCGCCAGCTCGAACTCGAAGCGCTTGGCGGCTTCGCGCATGTCGTTTTCCAGCTTCGCAATATACGCGTCCAGCTCGTCCTGCGATTTGAAGTCAGGCATGCCTTCCGCGGCGTCGGCCACATCAACGTAATCGGCCTCCACGATCTGCGCCAGCGACATCTCGACCGGCCGAACGATCGACTGCGGGGTAATGCCGTTTTCCTCGTTGTATGCCTGCTGGATGGCGCGGCGGCGATTGGTTTCGTCCAGGGCGCGCCGCATGGAGTCAGTCATCCGGTCGGCATAGAGAATTGCGCGACCATTCAGGTTGCGGGCGCAGCGGCCCATGGTCTGGATCAGCGAACCGCTCGAGCGCAGAAAACCTTCCTTATCGGCATCGAGGATCGCGACCAGCGACACTTCCGGCAGATCGAGGCCCTCACGCAGCAGATTGATGCCAATCAGCACGTCGAACTCGCCCTTGCGCAGATCGCGCAGGATCTTGATGCGCTCCAGCGTCTCGATCTCCGAGTGCATATAGCGGCAGCGCACGCCGACTTCGCTGTAATACTCCGCCAGGTCTTCGGCCATGCGCTTGGTCAGCGTGGTCACCAGCACACGTTCATTCTTGGCCGAGCGCTCGCGGATCTCGTGCAGCAGGTCGTCGATCTGCCCTTTGACCGGCCGCACTTCGGCTTCTGGGTCGACTAACCCCGTCGGACGGATGATCTGCTCGATCACAACGCCCGCCGATTTGGTCAGCTCATAGGGACCAGGCGTGGCCGAAACGTAGATCGCCTGATTCACGCGGTGCTCGAACTCCTCGAAGGTGAGCGGCCGGTTATCGAGCGCCGAGGGCAAGCGGAAGCCGTATTCGACCAGCGTTTCCTTGCGCGAGCGATCGCCGTGATACATGCCGTGGAGCTGCGGAATGCTCTGGTGCGATTCGTCGGCAAACAGCAGGAAGTCACGCGGAACGTAATCCAGCAACGTGGGCGGGGCTTCGCCGGGCAGGCGTCCGGAGAAATGCCGTGAGTAGTTCTCGATGCCGTGGCAGTAGCCGACCGACTTGATCATCTCCAGGTCAAACATCGTGCGCTGATGCACGCGCTGCGCCTCGACCACGCGGCCCTGCTTCTCCAGTTCCGCCTCCCACCAGTGCAGCTCTTGCTTGATGGACTCGACGGCGCTCGCCTTGGTCTCCGGCGACATGACGTAGTGCGTCTTGGGATAGATGGGCAGGCGCACGTATTTCTGCTTCACCGTGCCGAACAGGGGATCGATCTGCGAGAGCGATTCCACCTGGTCGCCCCACAGCTCGATGCGATACGCCATGTCTTCATAAGTTGGGAAGAGCTCGATGATGTCGCCGCGCACGCGAAACGTGCCGCGCCGGAAGTCGGTGTCCGAGCGCTCGTAGAGAATCTCCACCAGCCGGCGGGTGATGTCCTCACGCTTGAGCTTCTGGCCTTTCTCCACGAACATCATCATGCCGTAGTAGGCGTCGGGCGAGCCCAGGCCATAGATGCAGCTCACCGAGGCCACGATCACGCAGTCGCGCCGCTCGAACAGCGACTTGGTGGCCGAGAGCCGCAGCTTGTCCAGCTCATCGTTGACGGTAGCTTCTTTTTCGATGTACACGTCTCCCGCCGGAATGTAGGCCTCGGGCTGGTAGTAGTCGTAGTAGGAGACGAAATATTCCACCGCATTGTGCGGAAAGAAGCACTTGAACTCGTGATAGAGCTGAGCTGCCAGCGTCTTGTTGTGGGCCAGCACCAGCGCCGGCCGGTTGGCGTGCTCGATCACCTTCGCCATCGTAAAAGTCTTGCCCGAGCCGGTGACGCCGAGCAGCACTTGATGCTTCTCCGCATCGCGCACCCCGCGCGTGAGCTGCTCGATGGCGCGGCCTTGATCGCCGCGAGGCTTGTAGTCGGAGATGAGTTTGAAGTCCATGAAGATTAGCTGTTATGGCCTCACCCGGAGAGCATTTCGGCGGGCAAACATCTCTCGATTATACAGGCGGAGTTCTGGGAGAATTTCGGCCCCTTGTAGTGTCATTCCCCACCAATAACATTGTCATCCCGACCGAGGGCGTGAGCCCGAGCGGAGGGACCTTGTGCTTGGCGAGCGCCGTTATTACGTTTACATGATGATGAGCAGCTCGCGCCGCGCGTTATATACGGGTGTTACCGGCCGGCTGCGACGACGAGTGCAGCAGCACAAGAGTGGTGAAATCGACGGCTTCTCATCGCAGTACAAAGCCACTCGGCTGGTTTATTTCGAGACGTACTTTTACGTACGGAGTGCGATTGCGCGTGAAAAACAGATCAAGCGTTGGCGGCGGGAAAAGAAGATTGCTTTGATCGAATCGATGAATCCAGGGTATCGCGATCTGGCGGCGCACTGGTTTGAAAGACAAGGTCCCGAAACACAAGGTCCCTCCGCTCGCGCTAAAGCGCTCGGTCGGGATGACAATGATTTTGGCGTGAGAGAGTAAACACAAGGTCCCTCCGCTCGGGCTCACGCCCTCGGTCGGGATGACAATCTCTAATCAGTGAGTTTCCGCCTCCGGTGCCGGCGTGATTTTGATATCGCTGCGAAACTTCTTGTAGTCGCGATAGCTGACGTTCTCGCTTACGTTGAAGCTCTTCACCAGGGCCAGCCGGGCAGATAGTTTCAAGGAAACCGATTTTGGCAGCCATACCTCGTCGTTGACGCGGGTCAGCTCGATGCTGATGCGTGAGCCTTTGTGGAAGCGGGCCAGGAAGAGCCCCCAGGAAACGGTGTCGATCACCTCGATATCGGCTTTGATCCACTGGGTCTCGCCGCTGTCGATCCAGATGCGACCGCGAAATTTGGGCAGGTACCTGGCGTCTTTTACGTGAGGCTGGAAGCCGGGCCGCGGCTCGGCATCGATGACGTAAGTCTCCCGCCCGTCCAGAGTCTCGGTCCGCACCAGACGAAAGGTATACGCGTCAGCCACCTCGCGTACGAAAGCCCTCTCCTCTTCGCGCTCGCGCGTTTCTTTCTGCAGCCGCTTTTCCCGCTGCTCGGGCGTTTCCTGTTCGCGCTTGCGAATGACTTCCTGGATCCTCTTCTCTTCCTTGGCGGATTCGTCCGCGCTCAGCGGCTTGTCGTTGCGTGCGATCAGCCGACGCACCTGCTGCCCGTACAGCATCATGATCTCGAAGTCGCGGGTCTCGACTGATTTCTGATTTCCCTGGCCGTCGAGCTTGTGTTCTTCCTCGCGCTGCAGATAGGTGTAGTCGCGCTGCCTGAGGTCATTGGCGATGTCGTTTTCCGCCACCGCCCGGATCAGCGGTTGGATCTCGTCGCTCGAGAGCGTTCGCGGTTCGTTCGTTCGGGCGAGCTTGGGAGTCTGTCCGGAGAGATGCAGCGCGAGCAATAAGAGGAAAAGAACGCAGGCTGTCGAGCCGCGCCGCGCTCTTACATCAGAGTACACCTTCACTTCCACCGGTGCCCTACGAGCTCGGCCTTGGTACAGGCGTTCATCGACGGTATGAAGTGATTTCTCCTGCTTGGGCGTGAGCAAGGGGCGATGCGGGATGTCGCACAGGTACTCGGCGATGTACCAGACTTCGTCCTCGCTGGTCATCCAGTTCAGGTGGTCGAAGCGCGCCATGTTGACAGGCTGCGAATAGCGGCGCAGCGATCGCTGCCGCGCCAGGTTGAAATACAGATTGAAGTAGCTCATGGCCAGCTCGCGCAGCGAGCGATAAACCGGCTCGCGGTAGCGGCAGCCGGCAAAGTTCGAGGCCGCCACCGCTCCCCAGCCGCCGTTCTCTTTGAAGATAGCCAGGACGTGGTCGGTATCGCGTTCCGCTTCGAGGTCCCAGATCAGCGGCGGATATCCGAGCACGCGCAGCGCGGCGACGGCAAAGATCGCGCCTTCCAGGCAATGCACGGTGCGCTCGCGCAGCACCTTGCGCGGCGACCAGCAGGTCATCTCCAGATGGTAAGGCAGGCTGTTCAGAAACTTCTGCACGCCGTTTGGATCTTTCATCGCGCGGATGGTACGCAACTCCGCGGGCGTGAACCCGAAGCTGGAAGAAGGCAGGCGCTTGGCCATGTTGTTTCGGACTGAGAACGCTCGAAGATTCTACGCTGCGCGCCGCTGTTGCTCGAGCATGTTGAAGAACTGGCGGACCAGCTCGCGGTCCCACAGTCCCGCCCGGGCCTCGTCTTCCATGGTCCGCCGGGATCCCTCATGATCGATCGCGGGCTTGTAGGGCCGCTCGGTGCGCAGTGCGTCATACACGTCCACCACCTGCAGGATGCGCGCCAGCAGGGGAATATCGTGGGCGCGCAGGCGGTCGGGATATCCGCTGCCGTTCCAATGCTCGTGGTGGCTGCGGATGATGGGCAGAACCTGCCGCAGCGATTTCAGCGGCTTGCAGATATTCTCACCGATGATGGGGTGCTGCTTCATGATCTCCCACTCGGCGGGTGTAAGATCCGCGCCTTTCTTGAGGATCTCATCAGGAATGCTGATCTTGCCCAGGTCGTGCAGCACGCCGCCGCGTTTGAGGGCAATCACTGAGTCTTCGTCCAGCTTAAGGTGGCGTCCCAGGTCGCTGGCGTAACGCGAGAGCCGGTCGCAATGGCCCTCGGTGTAGGGATCGCGCGCCTCGACTCCCAGCGCCAGCGTGAACAGCACTTCCTCGACGTGCTCCAGTTCGTCGGTGAACTCTTTCAGCTTGAGCAGCGAGTTGACGCGCGCGAACAGCTCTTCGGGAAAGATGGGCTTGTTCAGGAAATCATCGGCGCCGGCCTCGATGCCGCGGATCTTGTCCTCGCGATCGGTCAGCCCGGTGATCATCACGATCGGAATCAGCCGCGTGAAGGGGTCTTCCTTCAGCTCGTGGCAAAGTTCGTATCCGGATTTGCCGGGCAGAATCACATCCAGCAAGATCAGGTCAGGCTGCTGCTTCTGGATGGCTTGCTGGGCGTCCTCCGCGCTGATGACGCTCTGCACGTCGTAGCCGCGCGATAAGAGCAGCTCCCGGGTGAGGATGATGTTGTCAGGATTGTCGTCTACGATGAGGACGCGCTGCGCTCGCCGCCGCCCCGGAACTTCTACGACTCCCGGTGAAGGTACTGCTCTGCCCAAGGGATGCATGACCATGGCCCGCCTTGTATTCTAAGCGAAAACCGCACGGCAGTGGGGTTCCCTAGGTGAATATAGACCTTTTTTACATTCCACCCGGTTTGCGCCCATCGCCATGAACCATTAGGCTTTGATGCATGCGCTTGGGCCGGCTTCTGCTCTTGATAGGGCTAACGCTTTGGGTAACCACCCCAGCTGCTTCGGGAGGACACGTCATCGGCTTCGGCCCGGCCTACGAGGTGCAATGGTTCGTGGGCGCCGGGGAGCAGGCGGCGATCAAGATCAGGGTGCGTTCGCTCATGGTGGACGGCAGAGTCAAGGAGTTCACCACCGGCCCGTCCCGCGACATCACCGACCGCGCCTTCGTGGTGCGCAAGGTCTACCGTGTGAATGACCGCCTGCCTTCCGATCCCAAGACTGCTCCTAAGTGGAAGTGGCAGCGCGCCGGCTGGTTGCTCGTAGACCGTCCCACTGGCCGCGTGAGCGAACTGCACCTGCCGGACTTTGATCCGTTCTATTCGACCGCGAGCTGGTATCGCGATTACGTCGCCTATTGCGGGCTCTCCGGCGATGCTACGAAGCTCTATGCCGTGGTCGCACAGATCGGGGTCAAGAAGCCGCTGGTCCGCAAAGAACTGGGACGCGCCCACGGCGGCGACGTACCCGACTCCGAGTGCGACGCCCCAACCTGGGAGCGCCAACCGGTGCGCGTGACTATAGTTCCCAAGGAGGGGCAGCCGGTGACCTTCGCCATCCACCGCCAGGCGTGCGAAATCTCGCCAGAACAGGAGCCCCAGGAATGAAGTCGTTGGACGAATACCTGCAGGATGCCGAGCGCGCCCACGGCCACCTTTGCGCCGGGCAAGTGCTGGGCGTGCGCATGGCCATGCTCGGCCTGGCGCAGCTCGGAATCGAAGATCCCCAAGGCAAGGACCGCAAGCGCCTGGTCACCTTCGTGGAGATCGACCGCTGCGCCACCGACGCCGTCGCCGTGGTCACTGGATGCCGGCTGGGTAAGCGTGCGCTCAAGTTTCGCGATTGGGGCAAGATGGCGGCGACGTTCGTCGACACCGCCGGCGGTAAGGCCATCCGCGTGGCGGCCAAGGAATCCTCGAAGGCGCTGGCGCGCTCCATGCATCCGGAGATCGCCGACAAGAACCAGCAGCAGATGCTGGCCTACCGCGAGATGCGCGCAGACGACCTATTCGACTGTCAATGGGTCAAAGTCGAGCTGCCGCCGGAAGAGTTTCCGGGCTACAAGGGCGATCGCATAGTTTGCGAGAAATGCGGAGAAGGCATCAACTTCAAGCGCGAAGTCCGGCGCGAGGACCACGTTCTGTGCCGAGCTTGCGCCGGGGAGAGCTACTATCGGCCGGTGTAGGGCGTTTTAATCGCCCCGCACTCGCTCCCGCAGTTTAAATCGCTGAATCTTCCCAGTGGCCGTCTTGGGCAGCTCATTGATGAACTCCACCCACCGCGGCTTCTTAAACGGCGCCAGCTTGGCGGCAACAAAATCCTGCAGCTCACCGGCGGTTTTGTCATTGGCGGCGACGTCCGGCTGCAAAACCACGAAAGCCATCGGCTTGACCAGGCGGTCGGCGTCCTCGCGCCCGATCACCGCAGCCTCGCGCACGGCATCATGCGCGACGAGCGCCGCCTCCAGTTCCACCGGGCTCACCCACTGGCCCGAGACCTTCAGCATGTCGTCGGAGCGGCCTGCGTACCAGAAGTAGCCGTCGGCGTCCTGATAGTACTTATCGCCGGTGCGGATCCACTGGCCTTCGATGGTGTTCTTGGTCTTTTCGTGCTGGTTCCAGTAGCAGGCGCAGGTGCTGTCGCCGCGGACGACCAGGCTGCCCACTTCTCCCGGCGCAACCGGCTGGTTGTTCTCGTCGATGATTTTGGCTTCGTATCCGGGAACCACCTGTCCGCTGGAACCCGGCCGCGCCGCCCCGCGGCGGTTGGAGATTGCGATGTGCAGCAGCTCGGTTGAGCCCAGCCCATCCAGGATTTCTACTCCAAAGCGCTGTTTAAAGCGCTCGAAAACTGCCGGCGGCAGCGATTCGCCTGCCGACACTGCGTTGCGAATCGAGGAAAGGTCGAAATCCGCGTCATCGCGCCGATGTGACAGCAGCCCCACGTAGCTGGTCGGTACGGAATAGAACAGCGTCGGGCGGTGGCGCTCGATCACCTCATACACATTGGGCGGCGTGGGCGGGCCGGGCCACAGAATGCTGGTGGCGCCCACGGAGAACGGAAAATAGAGGCCATTCCCCAAGCCATATGCAAAAAACAACTTGGCCACGCTGAAGCAGCGGTCGCGAGCCGTAATCCCGAGAATCCCTTTGCCGTAAAGTTCGCAGGCCACCACGATGTCGTGCTGCAGGTGCACGCAGCCCTTGGGAAAACCCGTGCTTCCAGAGGAATACAGCCAGAAGGCGGCATCGTCCTTGCTGGTGGGTTCGACATCGAGCTGCGGGCTAGCTTGGGCCATCAAGTCGGCGAAAGAATGCGCGCCGGCGGACGCGTTGCCCACCACAATGATCTCGCGCAGGTGCGGCAGCCGCTCGCGCGGGATCGCCTGCACCTGCGGCAGCAGCGCCTCGCTCACGATCACCGCGCGCGCCCGCGAGTCCTTGAGCATGTATTCGTATTCCGGAGGCTTGAGCAGTGTATTGGCCGGCACCGGGACCATGCCCGCCTTGATTGCGCCCAGGAAGCTGTAGACGAACTCTGGTGTATCCAGCAGGATCAACAGGACGCGCTCTTCGACGCGCAATCCCAGGCCGCGCAATGCGTTTCCCGCCCGGTTGACGCGCTCCGCCACCTGCTTGTAGGTGACGAGCTCCTCGCGGCATTCGATAGCGATGTTGCCTCCCCGTCCCTCTTCAAGGTTGCGGTCCACCAGCCAGCTGGCAACGTTAAAAGTGTCGGGGAGCACCATCTCCTGACCTCAGCGCGGCGCATTGTCTCATAAAGGCTTTGCCTGGGTGGAGAAAGGCAGCCCGGCGTAACCTGCCTCATGGCGAAAGTAATGGATGCAATGTGCCGCAGTCGTATTAGAATCGTTGTCTCCCCTAAGCGTCTCCAGATCCCCACTGAGAGCCGAAATGGCGGTGGATGCCTGCTGATCAGCGGCATATCCGCGCGCGTGGGAATTTTCATGCCTGACGACAACAATCTTATTCCGCAAAACGAGATGCCGGCCTCTACCACCGATGAGGTGCTGCGGCTGCTGAGTGAGCAATCCGCCCAGTCCAATGGCGACGATCTGCTCGAAAACCCTGAGTTGGAGCGGTTGTTCGGCAGCCTGTCAGAGGGGCTCGACGAGGGCCTGCTGGAGGGCGCGCAACCGACCGCGGTACTGACGCTGGAGGAGCTGGTTCTGGGAGCGCCTGCCGCGCCCGCCGGTGAGACCGTCACTTGCTCGGACTGCGGCTCGCGAAATCCGGCTGCCACCCGCTTCTGCGGGATGTGCGGCCACGCGTTAAGTAAGTCCTCGGCGGCTGCCGCGGCCGCGGGCAATGGAAACGGGCACACCGCCGCCGTCCTGACCGTTCCCGAGTCTGCTCCTGAACCCGAAGCGTCCGCCTGCCACCGCGGGCAAGGGTTGGAAGCTGGGCCTCCTGGCGCTGCTGTGCATCGTGCTTAGCCTGGTGGTGTTCCAGCAACTGACCGGTCAACTGCCGCTCTGGAACAGGATGGCGCTCGCTGGCCGCGCCGCCGGCGCCGGCCACGCCGAAGGTCCCATCCGCACCGACGAGCCTGGCGGCAGAACCAACCCCGGCGACACAACGCCCCCCGGCGTCGACGGACGCGCAATCGGCAGGTAGCCGCCCCAGCCCGACCGCCAAACCATCACCATCCAAACCCGCGCCGCCGGCCTCGGAGTCACCCGTTTCCGAGCCGCCGACCCAAGCTGCTCCGGTAGGCGGATCGTCCGCTGCCCCTGCCCCTTCGTCCAACGCAGTGAAGCAGGAAGCGCAGGAACGGGCTCCCGCAATTTCGATGCCGGCAGTGCCCATCGAACTGCCCACCATCGTTCCGCCGAGTTCATCGCCGGTTTTGCAGGGTACGCGTCCGCCGGCCCCACGCGAGCCCGCCGCCGCCCCAAGATTTCCGCGGGCGTAATCCCGGGAGCGCTGATCTTCAAGGTGAGACCCGCAAATTCCGCCCAACGCTCGCAGTGCTGGAATTCGCGGCTCCGTGGTGTTGCAGGCCGTAATCGGAATCGATGGCGGTGTCCGGCAGCTGCGCGTCATCAGCGGCGATCCGCGGCTCGCGAATGCGGCCATCGAGGCAGTGAAGAAGTGGCGTTATCGCCCGTTTATGCTGGATGGCAAGCCGGTCGAGGGCGAGACCACCATCACCCTCAACTTCAAGGGCGAGTAGGCGCGGCGCCGCTGCACCTCGAGGATCAGGCGACGCGCATGGTCGCGGGTTTCGGTTCGCCGGGAAACTTCAGCCTGGCATAAGTAGTGTTGCGTTCCGCGGGGACCCTTCCCAACTCGCGGATGCGCTCCTGAAAATCCTCCGGACTCAGGTACTGCCCGGCGGTGGCGCCCGCCAGCCGCGAGATGTTTTCCTCCATCAGCGTGCCGCCATAGTCGTTCGCGCCCGCTCGCAGGCAGAGCTGCGCCACCTGGCGGTCCAGCTTGACCCAGGAGACCTGGACGTTCTTGATGGAGCCTGCCAGCAGCAGGCGGGCGAGGGCGTGGATTTTCAGGTGTTCTTCCAGTGTCGGCCCCGGCCGCGCCAGGCCCTGCTGATAAAGCAGCGTGTTCTGATGCACGAATCCCAGCGGCACAAACTCGGTGAAGCCTCCGGTCTGGCTCTGGATATCGCGCAGCAGCCGTAGCTGCGCCAGCCAGTGGTCCGGCGTCTCGATGTGGCCGTACATCAGCGTAGACGTAGTGCGGATGCCGCACCGGTGCGCGGTGGTGATGACCTCGCGCCACTGTTCGCTGCGCAGCTTGTTGCGCGAAAGGACCAAGCGCACGTCGTCATCCAGGATCTCAGCGGCGGTGCCGGGCAGCGTGTCCAGGCCGGCCTCCTTGAGCATAAGCAGGTACTCGCGCACGGGCATGCCCGTCAGCTCCACGCCGTAAACGATCTCCATGGGCGAGAAGGCGTGGGTGTGCATGTCGGGCACGGCGTTCTTGACGGCGCGTAGGATGTCGCGATAGTGGAACTTCGCCAACCCATGCGGCAGGCCGCCCTGAATACAAACTTCAGTCGCGCCGCGGGCCCGCGCCTCCAGCGTGCGCTGTCCGATTTCTTCGAGCGAGAGAAAGTAAGCGTCGGGCTCTCGCGCCCCGCGGCTGAAGGCGCAGAACTTGCACCCCACGAAGCAGACGTTGGTGAAGTTGATGTTGCGGTTGACAACGTAGGTTACGACGTTGCCGACGAGTTGCCGGCGCAGGTGATCGGCGGCGCAAAGCACGCCCAGCAGATCATCGCCGGCGGCATGCGCCAGCAGACGCTGCTCGGCCAAAGAGAGGGAGCCGCCATCCGCAGTCTCCAGGACTTTCTCCAGCGCGGTACGCACGCCGGCAGTGAGCCCCGGCGCCAACTCACGCCAGTCCAGCTCGTGGAAGGCTTCCAGCTCTGCGTGGCTGAGTTGCCGTGCCATGGCAGCAGTAACTCTACCATGCCGGGCCACAGCAGTTTTGCGGCTCGCGCTCATGTACATTATCGGAAAGGTGTTCTTGTGAAGCAGATGACGGCCGGGGCGTTCAGGGCTCATTGTCTCGCGGTTTTGAACGAAGTCGCACGGACCCGGGAGCCCGTGGTGATCACAAAACGTGGCAAGCCGATCGCAAAGCTGGTGCCGCTTAAAGAATCCAGGCGCCGGAAGTTTTTGGGTAGGTTGGAGGGAATACTGTTGCCCGCGAAGGGCGATCTCACGGAACCAACCGTGCCTTTGGAAGATTGGGAGATGCTTAAGTAATCTGTCTGCAACCCTAGCGAAACAGATCGCGCTGTTTGGGACGAATCATCGAGCGCCCACTGCCGCGCCCCACCTGGTAACTGAAGCCGCGGATAATGCACGCCGGGCTTTGCGAAAGCTTGCCGCACGCCAAGCCGGCCACGCACGCCAGCTCGTCGGCGACAGCTTCGAGAGACGCTCGCAGAGGATAGCCGTGCGGATCGCGACGGCCGCGATAATCGCGAAACGGCTTCATGCCGGCTACGCCGATCGCCACCTCGCATAGCCCTTCGCGCCAGGGCCGCCCGAAGCTGTCGGTGATCAAAACCGGCACCGAGATGCGCAGCTTCTTCTTGATGGCGCGCTGGATCTCCCGCGCCGAACCGTCAGGGTCGGCCGGCAGCAGTACCGCGCAGCGGCCTCCGTCGACGTTCGAGACGTCGATGCCGCTGTTGGCGCATACCAGGCCGTGCCGCGTCTCGGTAATCATCACCCCACGCTTGCGCCGCACCACCCGTTTAGCTTGTTGTTCGGCTAAGTGCACCACGCGGGCGTCGAGCCCATAGCGCGCGGCCC
Source organism: uncultured Acidobacteriota bacterium (assembly GCA_963733935.1). Classification (GTDB taxonomy): domain Bacteria; phylum Acidobacteriota; class Terriglobia; order Terriglobales; family Acidobacteriaceae; genus JAHFUA01. The sequence goes on along the minus strand of CAVTEQ010000014.1, from coordinate 661,665 downwards.
AGCGCCGGGATGCAGGCGAGGGCTGCACCCGCTTGAGAACCACCATCTGCGCTTCCGCCTTGGAAACGATCTTGTGCTTTACCACCAGGATGTCGCCGGAGAGAAGCTTTAGCCGCTGCCGCCGCAGCGCTTTCAGGATCGCCTCCGCCACCGAATCCCTCGGCAGAATTTCACCCATTCCCGTAATCGGGATGGCCTGCAACTCTGCGGCTTCGTCACGCTTCGGCATCAGGAAGCGGCGGCCTCGACCGGCCGCCTGCGCAGGGAGTGGAGTACTGCCCGCGCCAAAGCAGTTTTGTCCGCTTCGGACTTCATCAGCGTGTTGGTATATCGCACCGCCATGCCCTCGACTCGCGGGCCGAACGCCGCGTCCCGCTCATCGGCGACCAGCAAATCCAGAAAATCAGCGTAGCCGCGAGCCACACCGGCGATCGAAACCGGCAAGTTCTGCATCCGCATCAGCTCGCCCGCAGGACCGGAGACCGCCGCGTCTCCAATGATCGGGCTGATGGCGGCGAGCGTCGCTGTGGTCTCGACGAGCGCTTCGCGGATGCCGGGCACGGCCAACATCGGTCCGATGCTGGTGACGGGATTGCTCGGCGCGATCACGACCGCCTCCGCTTCCGCAATTGACTCCAAAACGCCCGACGTCGGACGCGCCTGCTCCGCGCCTGCAAAGCGCACCCCGCGAGCCGCCGGCTGATAGCGCTCGCGCACGAAATACTCCTGAAAGCTGAGCTCGCCTCCGGCCGTCAGAACACGCGTCTCGACGCGGTCGTCGCTCACCGGCAGGATACGCGTGTGAATGCCCAGCAGGCGCGCAATCTCGGACGTGACCTCAGTCAACGTCTTGCCTTCGCGCAGCAGTTCTGTCCGTCGCAGGTGGGTGGCGAGATCGCGATCGCCGAGCTGAAACCACGCAGGAGCGCCCATCCGGCGCATCGTCTCCAGGCAATGAAATGTATCTCCCTCGACACCCCAGCCGCGCTCGCGGCTCAGCATTCCGGCCAGCGCATAGGTAATGGAGTCAAGGTCAGGAGACACGTGCAGGCCCCACCAGGCGAGGTCGTCGCCAGTATTGACGATCACCGTCAGCTCGCGTGCGAGCACGACTGCAGCGAGCCCCTGCACGAACTTCGCGCCGCCCGTTCCACCGCTGAGCACCACGATCATGCCGCCCTCGCCAGTCCCTGCTCGTCGGCCGCCGCGCGCAACCTCGCAGGCATGAGACCCGGCCGGGCCGCGATCTTGGCGACAAACTCCGGATAGACGCACAGTCTGTGTTGGAGCCGCTGCCCCGCCGCCTGCGTGCGGCGCGCGAGTTCGGCCAAGTGCGGCCACGGCGCCTCTGGGTTGATGAAATCCGGTGTGAGCGGCGAAACTCCTCCCCAATCATTGATGCCGGCCGAGAGCAGCACTTCATAGTCAGGCGAAGAGAGGTTGGGCGGAGCCTGGATATTCATGTCTCCGAGCACAAGCCGCGCGACCGCCACCGTCCGCAGCATCTCGCCGCGCGAGGGCTCCGGCCACTGTGCCATGGGGATCGCCGGCTTCGCGCGGAAGTTCTGCACGATCACCTCCTGGATGTGACCGTAGCGATGGTGCAGTTCACGGATAGCGAGCAGAGTGTCCACCCGATCGTCCGCGTTCTCGCCGATGCCGATCAGCAGCCCGGTGGTGAAAGGTATCCCTTGCTTGCCAGCCTCCACGACCGTCTGCAAGCGCCGTGCCGGTACTTTGTCGGGTGCCCGATCATGCGCTGCTCCCGAACTCAGCAGCGCGCGGCTGGTTGTCTCCAGCATCAGGCCAAGACTCGGACACACTGCTCCCAGCCGACGTACCCACTCCGCGCTCATCAGGCCGGGATTGGCATGCGGCAGGAGAGAAGTCTCACGCAACACCAGTTCGCACATCGCTTCCAGATAATGCAGAGTCGACTTGTATCCCAGCTTGCGCAGCGTCGCGCGCATTTCCGGAAACACCAGCTCCGGCTTGTCGCCGAGGCTGAACAGGGCCTCGCGACAGCCCAGCTTTTCCCCCGCCCGGGCCACATTCAGCACCTCTTCGGGCGTCATGGTATGCGCGCCCGCATCGGCGGGATCGCGGCGGAAAGTGCAGTAGCCGCAGTAATCGCGGCACAGGTTGGTGAGCGGCAAAAAGACTTTGCGCGAATACGTGATCGCGTCTGGACGGAAGCGCTCTTTTGCCGCACGGGCCGCACCCAGCAGCTCCGGCAGTTTCATCAGTCGCGCGCATGAGCCGGCAGGCCAGCTCGCGCTCGACCGGCATGCCGTCGCGCAATTCATCCCACAGCGATCCCAGATTGAGCGATTGATTCATTGAAGATCGGCCCCAATGTATCCAATGAATCAATGGGGCAATGAAACAATTCTGCAAGGATACATGAAAGCCGCTGCTGCTGATTTTTCTGTAAACTAGTGGGTTGGGGATTCCCTCTAAGGAGCGCCTATGGGTTGCTGCAGCACACCGCCGGGACCGCCGACGCCCGAAACCGCGGGCCAGCGAAAGGTTTTCTGCGTGAAGTTCCAGCGCGAGATGCCAGGGCTCGATGAGCCGCCCTTCGACACCGAACTCGGCCGCCGCATCTACGACAACGTCTCGCAGGAAGCCTGGAAGATGTGGGGCGAGTACTGCAAGATGGTGATGAACGAATACCGGCTGAATCCCGCTAACCCGAAAGACCAGGAAGTGCTCGTCAAGCACCTGGAGGATTTCTTCTTCGGCGAGAGCGCCGCCCTGCCTCCGGGATATGTGCCTCCGAAGACGAAAGCGTAGTCGCGAGGCCATGCGCGACCTCAACGTGCTGCTGATCTCGACCTATGAATTGGGACGGCAGCCGTTTGGGCTCGCTTCCCCTGCAGCTTGGCTGCGCGCCGACGGCCATGCTATACACCTGGTCGATCTCTCGCGACAAACTCTCGATGTGGACTTGGTTCAGGCTGCTGAGCTGATCGCGTTTTTCCTTCCCATGCACACGGCCTCGCGGCTGGGAGTGCACGCGCTAAAGAAAGTACGCTCGCTCAATTTGCGCGCGCATCTCTGCGCCTATGGGTTGTATGCGCCGGTGAATGCCGACCTGCTGCGCGGACTGGGGGTTGGAACCATCCTGGGCGGCGAATTCGAAGCTGGACTGCGCAGCCTGGCGCGACGACTGGCGGCGTCCGAAGGCGACCTCGCTCATCTTGCGCAAGCGGAGCCCGTGATCTCTCTTGATCGCCAGGAATTTTTGGTTCCCGACCGCGAAGGCCTTCCGCCGCTCGATAAGTACGCGAGGCTAACACTCCCCGATGGCTCAACACGCGTGGTTGGGTACACCGAAGCCAGCCGCGGATGCAAGCACCGCTGCCGCCACTGCCCGATTGTGCCGGTGTACAACGGCAAGTTTCGCATCGTAGGGCAAGACGTGGTGATCGAGGACATCCGCCGCCAGGTTGCGGCCGGCGCCCAGCACATCACCTTCGGCGATCCCGACTTCTTCAACGGACCAGCGCACGCAGTCGAGATCGTCCGCGCGCTGCATGGCGAATTTCCCGCGCTCTCGTACGACGTCACCATCAAGGTGGAGCACCTGCTCGAGCAGCGCGAACTGCTGCCTGTTCTTCGCCAGACGGGATGCGCCTTCGTGACCACGGCGGTCGAGTCAGTGGATGACCGCGTGTTGCGGATGCTGGACAAAGGCCACTCGCGCGCCGATTTCATCCATCTGGCAATGCTGATGCGCTCGCTCGGCCTGTTTCTTGTGCCGACGTTTGTGCCGTTCACGCCGTGGACCACGCTCGAAAGCTACGATGAGCTGTTGCGCACCATCGCTAAGCTGGGATTGGTCGAGAGCGTTCCCCCGGTGCAACTCACTATCCGGCTGCTCATTCCGGCGGGCTCGCGCCTGCTGGAGATCACGGAGTTGTACGGCGTCGAGCTAGGGGCGTTCGAGCCGGAGAAGCTGATGTTCCCCTGGCGCAACCCCGATCCCCACGTGGACGAGCTGCAGTTCGAGCTCGAAGAGAGGGTGCAGCGTGAGAGCAAGAGAGGCGCTGGCCGCAGTGAGATTTTTGCGCAGATCTGGAAGCTGACGCAGCGCGCACGCGGCGCCGATTCGAACCTAGATGAAATGATTCCGCCCGTGCCGCTCACGGCAGCGCGCGCAACCATCCCTTATCTCACCGAGCCCTGGTACTGTTGAAGCGAGCCGACGAGTGGGCAGTTGGCCCAGTTCTAGAAGAGAACTTAACTTGCCGCGGGCGCTGACGCCTGCTTCTCCGGGTACAAACGGTCAAACTCGGGATCGTCGTGCAGAATGTTGAGGTCGGGGTCGCGGCGGGCCCACACCGAGTCTCTGAATCCCGCTTCCCAAGCCTTGCGCAGCGCTTCCATGGCCTCCGCCTTTCGGTTCAGGCCGCAATACAGACAAGCCGCATTGTAGAGAATCGAAGCCTCGTTGGCGCGCAAGGTGATGGCCAGGTTGAGTTCACGCAGGGCGTCGTCCGGGCGTCCCAGATCGGCGTAGTCGCCCCCGAGCAGGATGCGCGCCCGCGCATCCTCGGGCACATGCTTCAAGTGATTTTCGAAGGCCACCATGCGGCGCTGGAGCATGTTGCGCTTGGCTTCTTCCTTGCCCATGGCGCCGAAGGCGTTCACGATGGGAACATAAACGTTGTAGTCCTCGCCGCTGGTTTCAATCGCGGTTTCGGCAATGTCGACAATTTCCTGGTAGCGTCCGGCGGCGAACAGGATGCGGCAGAGCAGGTAATAGGCGCCCTCGCAGTCGCGTTTGCGCTCGATGGCCTTCTTGACCATGCGCACGGCTTCGTCATGCAGTTCGGCGGCATAAAGCACCCAAGCCTGGCTGACCTGCACTTCCGGCAGGTCCCAGCGCAGCGCCACCGCTTTGCCGGAGGCCTCCCGCGCGCGGTCGACCCATACCTGATCGCGGCTATAACTGTAGAAGTACATGGCGCAGGCGCTGGCGCAGGAGGCGTAGGCGAGCGCGAAGTTGGGATCAATCGCAACCGCATTTTCGAACATCTGCAGGGCGAACTCGAGATCCTGGCGGGTCTGGCGGCGCGCATAGCGCTTGCCGCGCAGGTAGAGATCATAGGCCTGCAGGTTTTCCGTTGGCTTGACGGCCAAGGCCTCGAGCTCTTCCGGAGAAAGCGTCACCCGCAGGGCCTCGGCGATCTTGCGGGCCATTTCGTCCTGAACTTCGAAGACGTCCTTCATCTCGCGGTCGAAGCGCTCGGACCAGAGCGGGAAATCGGTGCGCGTATCCACCAGCTGGGCATTGATGCGCAGGCGGGCGCCTGAGCGCCGCAAGGTGCCGGTAAGAACATAAGCCGCGCCGAGTTGGTTGCCGACCTGCGCCGGTGTGACTGTCTTATCCCGAAAGGCGAGAACCGTCGGGCGCGAAAAAATGTTCAGACCGCGAATCTTGGAGAGCTCGGTAATCACGTCCTCGGTGATGCCGTCGCGCAAGTACTCATCTTCCTTCGCGCCGCTCAGGTTTTCAAAATAGAGAACCGCCACAGATTTTCCCGTCGGCTTGTGAATGCCAGAATCAGAGTCGGTCTTCGTCTTCGTTCGCCGCTGGCTCGATTCCAGGTCGCGCTTCAGGCGGCTGAGATCGGTCTTGAGCTCGGTGGCCGTCTGGCAGCGCAAATTGCGGTCCTTCTCCAGAGTCTTGTCCAGGATGCGCACAAAATCCGGCGGCAGCATGGGGTTCAGCTCGGCCGCCGGCCTGGGATCACGGTTGAGGATGGCGTCAAAGACGACAGCCGAGGTCTCTCCCTCGAAGGGCAGCGTTCCGGTGGCCATCTGGTAGAGCACCGTGCCGGTAGAAAAGAGGTCGGTGCGAGCGTCTACGAGTTGTCCGCGGGCCTGCTCCGGCGACATATAGGACACTGTGCCAACGGCCGAGCCCGGAGAAGTGAGATCGTTGTTGACCTGCGTTTCCCCCTGCCCGCCTGCTGCTCCCTGCGCGCTCTCGCCATGGCTCATTTTCGCCAGGCCGAAGTCCAGAATCTTCACCTGTCCGCGCTCGGTCAGAAACAGATTGGCCGGCTTGATGTCCCGATGCACGATCCCCTTGGAGTGTGCCGATTCGAGCGCGTCGGCGATCTGGATGGCCAGCGGCAGCAGCTTGTCCATTTCCATGGGCTGCCGAGTCATCTTCTGGGCCAGGGTCTCCCCCTCCAGCAACTCCATGACGATGAAGTGCCGCTGTTCGTAGTGCTCAATGGCGTGGATGGTGCAGATATTGGGGTGATTGAGCGAGGAAGCCGAGCGTGCCTCGCGCTGGAAGCGCTCGAGCAACTGGCTGTCCTGGGCCATTTCAGGAGGAAGAAACTTCAGGGCCACGCGGCGCCCGAGCTGCGAATCCTGGGCTTCGTACACCACTCCCATACCGCCCGAACCCAGTTTGCGGAGAATCTTGTAATGAGAAAAGGACTGGCCGATGAGGGTATCCGTGGACATATTAGTCGCTGATGGTATGCGGCGGAGCGGGTGGCGTCAAGGCGCGTCCAGCCCGGATTTAATCATCCAGACGGTTGCCCGGCCGCTCCCACTGGCGCTCTGCGGCCTCGCGTGACCAGCCACACGATCAAGGCGATGATCAGCCATGCGATCGCCACCAGCACTACCACAGGAATAATCACCCAGCCTCGTCCGAGGGAAACCACGTCGCCGTGCACGGATGCAGTCGGCGCCCGCTTGAGGGCGCCACCGAAAACGGCCACGTCCCCGCCCGCCTGCGCTCCATCTTCCAGGCGCACCGTGCCCCAGAACACCGCGATGTCGCTCTTCACCTTGCCCTCGACCACGACGCGTCCGCCGAACACCGCGATGTCACCGTTTACCGTGCCGCGGACATAGACCGAACAGTTGAAGCAGGAAATGTCACCCGTGCTTTGTCCAGCTTCGACGTTGATGTTGCGTCCGAACTCCACGCGGTCCTGGTCGGCTTGCTGTGCGAGCGCGGCGCTGGAGAAGACGAGCGTCAGAATGAGACCGGCAAGCGAAATGCGGACGGCCGCGCGACAGCGAGATAGCATTACATCCCTCACAATCTTTGAGTATACGTCGTCAGGCGCCGAGGTTCCGCTCAGTTCTTGCCGGTCTCGAAGGCCAGCGTGAGCAGCGTCTTCTGCTCCAGCTCATGCGCCTTGGCCGAGCCCGTGGCCGGGCTGGCACTGGCCGAGCGCGTCACTTTCAGGATCGTCCGTCCGTGCGCGATGCGCCGCAGCCGCGGCCGCACGTAGAAGAGCGCTCCCATGTTGGCGGGCTCTTCCTGCACCCACACGATCTCGGCTTGCGGATGCCTTTCCAGCTCCGCCGACAGCTCTGGCTCGGGAAACGGATACAACTGATCGACGAACACGATGGCGGTCGAGTCATCTTTGCGGCGCTGGCGCTCGGCGCGCAGCTCGTGTCCGATTTTGCCGGTGCAGATCAGCAGGCGCGAAGCATCTTCGATCTCGGGATCGGGAGACCACGCGCTGGAAACGCGGCTCGGAGAATGCGCCCAGCGGCGAGGCCGCATCCGGATTCCGCAACATGCTTTTGGGCGTGAACACAATGAGCGGCTTGCGCCACTTGCGCAGCGCCTGCCGCCGCAGCAGGTGGAAATATTGCGCGGCGGTGGAAGGCTGGCAGATCTGGATGTTGTCCTTGGCCGCCAGTTGCAGGTAGCGCTCGATGCGCGCGCTGGAATGCTCCGGCCCCTGGCCTTCGTAGCCGTGGGGCAGCAGCAGCACCAGCCCGGAGAGCAGGTTCCACTTGTCTTCGCCCGAGGTGATGAACTGGTCGATGATCACCTGCGCGCCGTTGGCAAAGTCTCCGAACTGCGCCTCCCACAGCACCAGCGTCTCGGGAAAATCACGGCTGTAGCCGTATTCGAAGCCCAACACCGCCGCTTCAGACAGCTCGGAGTTGTATACCTCGAAGCGCGCCTGCTCTTTCGCGACGTGCGCCAGCGGCAAGTACTTCTGCTCGTTCTCCAAATCAACCAGCACGGCGTGGCGCTGATTGAATGTGCCTCGCTGAGTGTCCTGGCCGGTGAGACGCACCGACACGCCCTCGCGCAGTAGCGAGCCGAAGGCCAGCGCCTCGGCCATGCCGTAATCCACCGCGGCCTGTCCGTGTCCCATCTGCGAGCGCTGCTCCAGCAGGCGCTTGATCTTGGGATGAACGTGAAAGCTTTGCGGAACTCGCGTCAGCGTATCCGTGATCTCCCCCAACTCGGCGGCGTCGAGTCCGGTATCGACTTCGTACTCCGGCAGCCAGCGTCCGCCCGCGAACTGCGACCAGTACGCCGGCAGTGTACGCATGGCCGGCTTCTTCTCCAGCTTGCGCGCGTTCTTCTGCGCGGCTTCGAGTTCGGCGCGGGCTTGTTGCTCAATGGCCGCAGTCGCCGCGGCTTCGGCGCCAATGCGCTCGGCATAAATCTTCCACAGCGGCGGATGTTCTTTGATCTTGCGATAGAGCCGCGGCTGAGTGATGGTGGGATCGTCGACTTCACTGTGACCGTGGCGGCGATAGCCGATCAGGTCGATGACCACGTCGTCGTGGAAGCGGTAACGATACGCAAGCGCCAGCGCCCCCACGCGCACGACCGCCTCAGGGTCCTCGCCGTTGACGTGAAAGATTGGAATCGACTGCCGCTTCGCCAGTTCTGCGGCGAAGCGCGCGGTGTGCAGCTCCGGCGGGCGGGCAGTGAAGCCGATCAGATTGTTGGCGATGATATGAATCGTGCCGCCGACCGAAAAACCTTCGAGGCCGGCGAGGTTCAGGGTCTCGGCGGCAACGCCTTGGCCAGCGAAGGCGGCGTCGCCGTGGATCACGATGGGCAGAACCAGCGCCTGCCCGTTTTCTCCGGCGCGGACCTGCTTGGCGCGCGTGCGGCCCATCGCCACCGGGTCTACAGCTTCCAAGTGGCTGGGATTCGAAACCAGATGGATGTCGACCTGACGTCCATTACGCGCCGCGTAGTCGCCCGTCGCTCCAACGTGATACTTGACGTTGCCGCCGCCGAGCACGCTTCGCGGGTCCACGTCCTCGAAGCCGGCGAAGATCTCCTCCGGCGGGCGATTAACGATGTGCGCCATCACGTTCAGCCGCCCGCGATGGCTCATGGCCAGCACCGACCACTCTGCGTTGTGTTCAGCCGCGCCTTCGAGAATCTGGTCCAGCAAAGGAATCAGCGCGGTGATGCCCTCGAGCGAGAAGCGCTTGGTTCCGAGATATCGCGCCTGCAGCACCTGCTCAAAGATCTCGGCGCGCACCAGGCGCTCCAGGATGCGCCTTCGGTTCGGCGCACTCGGAGGGCTTTCTAAATGCTCCTGGATCCAACGCCGCCGCTCCCGGTCGGGCAAGTGCGTGAACTCCGCCCCAATCGTTCCGCAGTAGGAGCGGCGTGCCTGCTCGGCGTCAGCACCATCGAGGTTGAGCTCCGGGTGCGGCTCGGGCGTAAGGAAGCCGAGGGGATCGAGGTCAGCCTCAAGGTATCCCCAGCGGCGAAATAGATCGAAGACCTGCTCTCTTTCGAGAGTGGCAGTCTGGACAGGCATCCCTTTAAGGATGCGCGGAAAGACCGTCGCGACTCAGCCGCCCGGCCCTATCCGTAGGCGTGCACGTGCTCCGGCTTGACGCGGTACAGGACGCGCACTTCGCCCGGCTTCGCATACGGGTATTTGTCCACCCCCAAGTATTTTTTCGCCAGCTTGTCGATGTGCTGGTCGGCGCCCTTTTCGGTGAAGTCCACCACGCGCCCGCGAATCTCCATGTAGCGATAAGGATTGTCCGGGTCCATGAGCGTGAGCGTCACGCGCGGGTCGCGGCGGACATTCTTGTCCTTCACCCGGCCGCGGGCGGAGTTGAAGAGCACGGTTCCGTCGTCCACATCGACCCAGACTGGCGTCACTTGGACATCGTCATTGGACATCCGCGTGGCCAGGCTGGCGAAGGCGCGCTTGTTGAACAGGTCGCGGTATTTTTCGGGAATGGTCACATCTGCCATGGTGTCCTCCGTTCGAGGTTGTGGCGAGCTACTCGCCCTTGTTCTTGCCGGGTTCGCTGGCCAGTTGGATGGGCGCGCCGGTAAACAGCGATCCCGCTCCATTTTCTGCTGCCAGCTTGTTGAAGCCGCTCACGTCGGTGTTTAGAAGCCCGTTGAAGTCCCCGAGGAATGCCTGCAGCTCTTTGTAGAGGCTCGCATGCTCCTCCTCGATCAAGGCGCTGGGAGCGCGGTCGTAGTCCATCATGATGCCGCGCAGCAGGTCCTCGTAGCGGTCGTGCAGTTTTTGGGTGAAGCGAATGTAGTCCTTGGCGTCGGGGCCCTGGGATTCAACGTTGAAGGCGCGTTCCTGAAGCGCCTTGACCTTTTTCTCCAGTTCCTTGGCCTGCTCCAGCACCGGGGCGAAACCCGCCGGCACGACGCGGCCGGAGGCCTCATCCGCTGTCAACAGCTTCTTCATCACGCCGATTTGCGATTTCAGGCTCTCCAGACGATTAAGCGCCTCGGCCAAGTCGGAAAGCTGGTCGCGGACTTCGAGCGCCATTTTCGTCTGCGCGCGGAAGGCTTCCATGTCGGCCGGAAGGCGCGGATCGGCTGCCACCTCCACCCGCTGGGCTTCGGTCTTGCCGTTCACCGTCACTGAGACCTGGTAAATTCCGGGCACCACCGGCGGCCCCAGGTTGGTCTCGAAGAACATGTTGGGCTCGGGCGGCGGCAGGACGCTCAACCGCACCGGCTCCTGGTAGCGCAGGTCCCAACCGGCTCGGTTGAAACCCGCCTTCGATGGCCCATAGAAAGTTTTCACCCACTTGCCATCGGCATCTGCGACCACGATCTTCACCGGCGTCTCGTGCTTCTCTTTCATCTCCGGTGAAACTTCGATTTCCGACTTTAGAAAATAGTCGATCACGGCGCCGCGCGGCGCGTCGGGCGCGGAGAAGCCGGCCTGGCCAAAGCCGCGCTTGTTCCACAAGTGCCAGCGGTGCGCCGGCTGAACGCTGAACAAATGGAAATCGCCGGCGACGATGTCAGGCGTCATCTCCTCCAACGCCGTGAGATTGTCGAAGACGAAAACCCCGCGTCCGTGGGTGCCGACCACGAGGTCATGCGTCTTCTTGACGAACTTCAGGTCATAGATGGGCACGGTCGGAAAGTTGCTCTTCAGCGGCTTCCACTCGTCGCCATCATTGTTGGAGGAGAAGAGGCCTGTATCTGTTCCTGCCACCAGGAACCCGCGCCGGTTAGGATCCTCGCGCACCACGCGCGCCGGATCGCTGGCCGGCAGTCCCTTGGTGATCGCCGTCCACGTCTTGCCGAAGTCGTGCGTCCTGAAGACATACGGCTTGTCGTTATCGAGTTCATGCAAGTCCACGGCGACGTAACAAGTGTCGGCTGAAAACGGCGACGCCTCGATCTGCTGAATGCGGCCCCACTCTGGCAATGCGGGCATCGCGGCGGAAACGTTCGTCCAATTCTCGCCACCATCGCGCGTCATTTGCACGATGCCATCGTCGGTGCCCACCCAGATCACTTTGGAATCAACCGGTGAGATGGCAATCGACAGCAGCGTGTCGAAAGTTTCCGCCCCGCTGAGGTCGAGCTCCACCGGGCCGCCGCTCTGCTCCTGCTTCTTCTTGTCGTTGCGCGTCAGGTCGGGGCTGATCGGCGTCCAGGTCACGGCGCCGTCGGTGGACTTGAACAACACATTCCCACCCAGGTACACCTCGTTAGGATCTGTACTCGACACCGCGATGGGCGAGGTCCAGTTGAAGCGGTACTTCAGCTCCGACGGCGGCAGAACTCCGACGCCATGCAGATAGGGGCGCGCATACAGGCTCAGGCCGCTCTTGCTATCGAGGCGCCGGATGTGTCCACCCTGCGAATCGCCATAGATAATGTCGGACTTGCCGGCCGCCGGCACCACGTACTCGCCGTCGCCCACTACCGTGACCCACCAATCGGCGCCAACCACGCCGTCGCGGCTCAGGCTGCTCGAAGGACCGCACCAGCCGAAGTTGTCCTGCAATCCGCCGCAGATCAGGTAGGGTTCGTGCTCGCTGGTGGCCACCTGGTAGAACTGCTCGATGGGAATGTTGTCCAGGTAGCGCCAGTTTTTGCCGCTGTCGGCGGAGATGTACACACCGCCATCATTGCCCTCGATCATGCGCTCGGGATGCCAGGGATCGATCCACAGCGCGTGCTGGTCCGGATGCACACCCTTGCCGATCACCTTGGCGGTCTTGCCCCCATCCTGCGATTCCACGATGTCGAACGACAGGAAGTAGAGATGGTTCTCCTCATTGGGCGCAACGAACAGCCGCGAGAAGTAGAACGGCCGGGCATTGATCATGCGGTTGTTGCTGACTTCCTTCCAGTGGTCGCCCAGGTCGGTGGTGTCCCAGAGCACGCCCTTCTTCGCGTCCACCAGGGCATAAACGTGCTGCGGATTGCTGGCGGCGATGGCCAGCCCAATGCGGCCCAGCGGCGGCTTAGGCAGGCCCTCGCTCAGCTTTTTCCATGCGCTGCCGCCGTCGGTCGAGCGATAGATGGCGCTGGCGTTGCCGCCGTTGAGCAGCATCCACGGATAGCGCCGCACCTCCCACATGCCGGCGAACAGAATCATGGGATTGGCCGGGTCCATCACCAGATCGCTGGCCCCGGTTTGCTCGTTGACGTAGAGCACCTTCTGCCACGTTTTGCCGCCATCGATGGTGCGATACACGCCGCGGTCGGGGCCGCTGCCCCACACCCGTCCCAGCGCTGCCACGAACACCACGTCCGGATTCGTCGGGTGCACCACGATGGTTGAAATCTGGCCCACATTGTCCAGCCCCATGAAGCGCCAACTCGCGCCGGCATCGGGAGAGAAATACACGCCGTGCCCCGTGACCATGTCATTGCGTGGGTTGGCTTCCCCCGTGCCCACCCAGATGAGGCTGGGATTGGAGGGCGCTACCGCGATGGCGCCGATCGAGGCCGACGATTCCTTCTCGAAGATCGGCTTCCAGGAGAGCCCGCCGTCGATGGTCTTGAACACGCCGCCGGCCGCGCCTCCCGCATAGTAGATGTTCGCCTGTCCGGGCACGCCCGCCACCGCAGTAACACGTCCGCCACCCACCGCCGGACCGAGATTGCGGAACTTGATGTTCTCCAGAAGGTCATGGCTCTTCTCAGCGGCAGGCTTTTCGGTTTCGTCCGCCGCCGCGGCCATGCAGAGGAAAAAGATGGTTAGGATTGCCAGCACGCTCAGGATTTTCGATTTCATCGGGCTTGCTCCCAGAAGAAAGGCAAAACATTTTATCGCAAGCAGAACAAAATGATCCGAGCCCCTTCAGGGGCGGCACGCAAACATAAAGCGATCAAATCACCGGCAGGGCCGGACTGATGACAAAGCGCAACTTCTCCTTCGCGCGCCGCAACGCGCCTTCCACGAATTCCGGCGATGCGCCGCGGGCGAAGATAAATCCCAGATAGCTCGCGCCCTCCGGCAAGGGCGCCAGCTTCTGCGATTCCTTGGCCGTGATTACGACGTCGTCAATGCCATCGACGGCGCGCGCCGCGTCAATGCCTCGCGTCTCCCGGTACAATCCGGCTTCGGGAATGGGAATCATCATCACCCCGGCAGCCGCCTCCTCGCGATAGATGCGCGAGACGTTCCAGCCCTAGCATCAGCCGGATGAGCAACTCTTCGAGTGACACTTCCTTGTCCACCAGAGGAATCTCAAAGCGCAAGGCTCGCGAGCACAACCCGCCGATCGAGCGGGCCGCCACTTCCATCATCCAGATGCCTGCTGGATTAATGCGCAGTTCGGCGTGCACCGGCCCGTGGTAGAGGCCTAGCGCGTCGGCTGCCAGGGTCAGAGTCTCGATGATCTGCTGCTGCGTCTCGCGGCTCATGCGTGAGGGTGTGACATAGATGGTCTCCTCAAAAAACGGCCCGGTCAGCGGATCAGGCTTGTCAAAAATTGCGAGCACCCGCAGGCGGCCGCGATCGACGATGGCTTCCACCGCCACCTCGCCTCCTTCGACGTAGCTCTCTACCTGGATGAAGTTGCTGGTCTCCTCGCGCAGCACGCCAACCTCAGGGCTCTTCAGCAGCGCCCGTATGCGCTCGAAGGCGCGAACAAATTCATCGGCCGTATCAGCGCGAATGACGCCGCGGCTCGCCGAAAGCGCCAGCGGCTTGAGCACCCGCGGGACGTCCATCGTGACATCACCCGATGCCAGCAGTTCTCGCGGATCGGCCTCAAGCGCGAACCGGCGATAGTCAGGGACGTTGAGCCCGGCTTGGCGCAAGCGTTCGCGAGCCAGATATTTGTCGCGACACACCGCGGCCGCCTCGGGAGGATGGTTCAGCAGCCCTAGCGCCTTGCTGGCCAGCGCTGCCGTCTCAGTGGCGCGGTCGCCAATCTGGACGATAGCTGAAAGCGGCCGGCCACGCGCCGCTTCAACGATCTTGCGCGCGTTCTTCTCCGGATTCTCGAAGCGCAGCGGGATGGCAGCATCGCCCCAGGGATCGTCAAGTACGTGGCAGCGGTCGGTGCCGAAGACGATCTCCAGTCCCAGCTTCTTGGCGGCATCAACGAAGGCTTGCGCCTGGTAGCCGGTGGTGGTGCAGAGAAGCAGAACACGCGCATTGGGGGCTGCCGACACGAAATCTGACCCGGGTCCATACGATAGCAGGATTTAAATTTGATCGGCAGCCGCGGAGTTGTTCCCATGGGAAGCCTTCTCCAAAAACAGCCCGCGTAGCGGGCGAGATAACATAGCCCACGGCGTGAGCCGTGGGTAAATGGCGATCGGATCGTAGCCCGCGTAGCGGGCGTAAGACGTTGGGCCGCTGGGCGTTCTTTCGCCCGCTTCGCGGGCTGGATGGTCATCCCGTATGTTGCCCAAGGCTCACGCCGTGGGCTACGGTCTAGCGCGCGCTTCGCGCGCCTAAACTGCATCTCGAACCCTGGACGCACTTCACCGAGTCGCGGGAAGTGATTGCGCGAGCCTTCAACGATGCTGGAATCGGCCCTCGTGTGCGATGGATGGACCTCGGAGCGACGATCGCTGTTCCGGTATAACTCTACGCGAACAGATTGTGCTTGAGGATGCACCACAATGTGTGCACACCGTCTTTCCAGCCGATTTTCTTGCCCTCTTCGTAGGTCCGGCCTGAATACGAAATCCCGACTTCGTAGACCCTGCACTTCAGCGCGGCGATGCGGGCCGTCACCTCGGGCTCGAAGCCGAAGCGGTCTTCCGTCAGATTCACCGACTGGATGATCTCCCGCCGGAAGGCCTTGTAGCAGGTTTCCATGTCGGTGAGGTTCAGGTCGGTCAGCATGTTCGAGAGCAAGGTAAGGAACTTATTGCCGACTGAATGCCAGAAGTAGAGCACGCGGTGTGACTCGCCGCCGGCGAAGCGCGAGCCATAGACCACATCGGCCCTGCCCTCCGCAATCGGCGCGATCAGCTTGGGATATTCCGCGGGGTCGTACTCCAGGTCAGCGTCCTGGATGATTACCACGTCTCCGGTGGCAGCAGCGAAGCCGGTACGCAGCGCCGCTCCCTTGCCGCGGTTCTTCTCGTGGAACAGCACGCGGATGGGCCCATTGAGATTCGTGCGTGCGATTTCTTCCAGGCGGGCGCGAGTGCCGTCGGTGGAGAAATCGTCCACGATAATGAGTTCCTTTTCCACCGGCGAGGCCAGGGTTCGGCGGATGATCTCGTCGATGTAGCTCTTCTCGTTGTACACGGCCATTACGACGGAAGCCTTCATCCACACCTGCCCGCAATTGGTAAAGGATAGCGGACTACCTTGCGGCGGTGAATGACAGCTCCGTGTCCCGCCCCAAAAAAGTACGGAGCCATCGAGCGACTGGCTCCGTGACTCCGTACTCTCTGGTGAACTCTAGTGTTCAGTGACGATCGTGATCCTGGTCGCGATCATGATGGAAGCGGTCATGGTCCCGACGGTGGTGGTGATGGGGGAGATGATGGTACCTATGAGGCCCAACTCTTCCTGCATCGCATCGCTTCTACTGTCGCTGGAGAATGTGCAGGGCGAGATTGCAAGTAGTTATCCAGAAGCTAATTCACTCAAACGGCGTGACTTGCGGGCGCGGACATGTCCCAAAGTAATCGTGGTTACCGTGTAAGACTTACCGCGAGGTGGAGAGGTTTGTGCGCTTATCTTGCGCGGGCGTGCTCGTAAGTATGGCCGAGGCGGAAGATCGCAGCTTCGTCGAAGTGCCGGGCCATGATCTGCATGCCGATGGGCAAGCCTTCGCGCGACTGGCCGCAAGGAATGGAAATGCCCGGCACGCCTACCAGGTCGGCGGTCACGGTGAAGATATCGGCCAGATACATGGAGAGCGGGTCGTCCACTTTTTCGCCGAGCTTGAATGCCGGCGTTGGGCTGGTGGGCGTGATGATGGCGTCCACCTGGGAAAAGGCCTGTTCAAAGTCGCGCGTCAGCAAGGTGCGCACTTGTTGCGCCTTGAGGTAATAGGCGTCGTAGTAACCGGCGCTGAGCGCATAGGTACCCAGCATGATGCGCCGCTTGACCTCGGGCCCGAAGCCCTCGTCGCGGCTGCGCCGGTACATTTCGGAAAGCGTGGCGCTGGCGCGTGAGCGGTGCCCATAGCGGACGCCGTCAAAGCGCGCCAGGTTGGCCGAGGCCTCGGCGGTCGCCACAATGTAGTACGTCGGAATGGCATAGGCGGTGTGCGGCAGCGAGATGGGCACAACTTCGCATCCCGCGTTCGCGGCCAGCAGTTGGATGGCGTCCTCCACCGCCGTGCGAACCTCCGTGTCCATGCCCTCGGGGAAATACTCTTTGGGCACGCCGATCTTCATCCCGCGTACCGGCTTCTCGATTTCCGCCGCATAGTCGGGCACGGGGACATCGGCAGAAGTGGAATCCAGGGGATCGCGTCCGGCGATGATCGCGAGCAGCATGGCAGCGTCCTTCACCGAGTGCGCGAACGGACCGATGTGGTCGAGCGAGGAAGCGAAGGCAATGAGGCCATAACGCGAGACGCGCCCGTAAGTGGGCATCAGGCCCACCACGCCGCAGAACGACGCCGGCTGGCGGATGGAACCACCGGTATCGGAGCCCAGCGCGGCAACGGCGAAACCGGCCGCCACCGCGGCGGCTGAGCCCCCGGACGATCCGCCGGGAACGCGCGTCTTGTCGCGGGGGTTGCGCACCGGCCCGTAGGCGGAGTTCTCGGTCGACGATCCCATGGCGAACTCGTCGCAGTTGGTTTTGCCCAGCACTACTGCACCGGCAGCTTCCAGGCGAGCTACCGCCGTGCAGTCATAGGGCGGAACATAATTCTCCAGGATCTTGGAGCCCGCGGTGGTGCGCACACCGCGGGTGACCATCACGTCCTTGACAGCCATGGGCACACCGGCCAGAGGCGGCAGCGGGTCGCCCTTATCGGCGAGCGCGTCCACCTTCGCCGCGGCCGCAGTGGCGCGTTCTTTCGAGAGCGCCAGGAAGGAGTGGATCTCGCCATCGTCGGCCGCGATCTTGCGGTAGAAATTTTCGGCGAGCGCCGTGGCGGTGAACTGACGCTCACGAATGGCGGTGACGGTGCTGGCGACGGTGAGGGAGTTGAGGTCCATTGGCAGCGCCAGGCATGTTGCCCGCGCCTCTGTGAAGGATTATCGCTCGATGACCTTGGGAACTTTGAAGAATTTTCCGTCCGAGTCCGGGGCATTCGCCAGCACGAGCTGGCGGTCGAGCGATGGGCCGAGCTCGTCGGCACGCATCGCATACTCGAAGTTGGTTGCACCTTTCTTCTCCGGTGCAGCATAGCGGTCGGAAACCTGCGCCATGGGCGGGACGCCTGCCGTGTTCAGCTCGTTGAGCCGGTCCACGTATTCCAGGATGGAGTTCAGGTCGCGCAGCATGCGGCCACGCTCTTCCGGGGTAAGCTCCAGGTTGGCCAGATCCGCCACGTACAGCACGTCCTTGTCGCTGACTTTCATTTCCCGGCTACGCTGCGCTTTTCGTCTGGTGTGGCGGCACGAACTCGATCTTTTCGACCTTGCGGTTCAGCATGGTGTTGAGCGCCTCGATATAGCGCGGCACGAAGCCGGCGAGGTTGGTTCGCCAGCCATCGTCGGGCACTCGCACGCGTAGAATTCCCTCACGGAACTCCAGCACTTCGGTCCGACCCGCGACCGTTTTGCCGCAGGCCAACTGCCAGGCGATGCCCGCCGCGTCCTCGGCGGGGGCCCGGCGCAATATTTCGGCGACTATCTTCTGGAAGCCCGCCTGAGCCGGTTCCATCTTCCCTCGCTTCCCATTCTCCGACCCGTGCACCCGCACCCAGAATGAAACCCAGATTGTAGCATTCAGTTTCGCACAGGGTTCGGACGCCTCGTGTCGCTTACAAAAGTTTTACAAACACGCTCAGCCAGGAAATTCGCGGCGCACGAATGCGCGCGCCTGCTCGGGATCTTCGAGCTTGCCTTCCAGTTGCGCATCTTCTACCGCAGCTAGTATTGGCTTGAATTGCGGCCCCGGGACGTAGCCCATGGCGATCAGGTCGTCGCCGGTCAGCAAGGGTTGGGGGCGAATCTGCTCGGGCGGCATCGCGGCCAGCTTTTCCCGCGCGAAATTGTAGAGTGTGAGATCGCGATGGCTGGCCAAGCAATCCAGCCGATGCAACTCCAGGTGCTCGTCGAAGCGCGGCAAGCGAAAGAATCTCTTCAGCGTCGAGGGCTTCATCTGCTGCACGTCGGCAAAGCGCATGTGGTTGGCCACCAGGTGCGCGATCTGCTCGCTATCGTGGTTGGAAAAACGCAGGCGGCGGCAGATTTCTTCCGCCATCTTCACTCCGATCTCCACATGTCCATCGAAGCGGATGCGATCGGGCGCTACACGAAAAGTCGGCGGCTTGCCGACATCGTGCAGCACCGCGCCCATGGCCAGCGTCGGGGAAGCCTTCTCCGGCAGTCCGTCAAGCAGCAAGAGCGTGTGCACCCACACGTCGCCCTCGGGATGGAACTGCGGCGACTGCTCAACGCCGTGCATCTTGTCGACCTCGGGCAGGACCTCTTTCAAGAGCCCGGTTTGATCCAGCAATTCGAACGCGCGCCGGGCGTGGCCTTCAGTCAGCATCTTTACCAGTTCGTCGCGCACCCGCTCACGGCTGACCTGATGGACTTGCGAACGTAAGTCGCGGATGGCGTCAAACGTCGCGGTGTCGATTTCGTATCCGAAGCGCGCGGCGAAGCGGACGGCCCGCAGCATGCGCAGCTTGTCTTCCGCGAAGCGGCGCTCCGGCTGGCCGATGGTGCGGATAATGCCCGCACTCAAGTCGGCGCGCCCGCCCACGTAGTCCAGCACTTCGTTGTTCAAGGGATCGAGCAGCAGCCCATTGATGGTGAAATCGCGGCGCTGCACATCTTCCTTCGGATCGCGCGTGTAGGTGACCTGGTCAGGATGGCGTCCATCCGTGTACAGGCCATCGCTGCGGAAGGTGGCCACCTCGACCACTCCCTTATCATTGTCATCCTGAGCGCGCGTATTTTGCGCGCGAAGGACCTGCTTTTCGTCTTCTGATGAAAGGGCTTCCACCGGCACCAGCACCACACCGAACTGGGCTCCCACCGCCCAGGTGCGCGGAAAGATGCGCATCACCTTGTCGGGCGTGGCGTCGGTCGCGACGTCGTAATCCGCGGGCTCGCGCTCGAGCAGCAGGTCGCGCACACATCCACCGACCAGGTAGGCTTGGTAGCCGCGCTGCCGTAACGTGCGGACAATCTCGGTAGCTTTCTCTTTAGCACTCAGCATTCAGCACTCGGCATTCAGCAAAAACTGGACGAGCGAACCGTATTGGCGAGCGAACCCTATTTTGGAGGACCGGGGTCCCGCAACAATCGTTCAGAATCCAATATTATTAGGTTTTAGCTGAGTGCTGACTGCTGAGTGCTGAATGCTGCCTACATCCTCGGCATCGAGACCTCCTGCGACGAAACCGCTGCGGCCGTGGTGCGAGCGGGCGAGCAGGTGGTGTCGAATGTGGTGGCATCGCAGATCGCTACCCACTGGCCTTACGGCGGCGTGGTGCCGGAGCTGGCGTCGCGTGAGCATCTGCGAGCCATTGTGCCGGTGGTGCGGCGGGCGCTCGAAGAAGCCGGTCAGAGCTACCACTCAGTTGATGCTGTTGCCGTTACGCAAGGCCCAGGACTCGCCGGGGCGCTGCTGGTGGGCGTCAGCTACGCCAAGGCGCTGGCCTTCGCGCTCGACAAGCCGCTCATCGCCGTCAACCACCTCGAAGGTCACATCCATGCCGTGCTGCTGGAAGAGAGACAGAAGGGCAATCGTAAGATCGGCTTCCCGGTGCTGGCGCTGGTGGTCTCGGGCGGACACACGCACCTCTACCTCGCCGAGCAGCGTGAGCGGGGCTGGACCTATGAGAACGTCGGCCAGACCCGCGACGATGCTGCTGGCGAGGCCTTCGATAAAGTTGCGAAGCTGCTGGCGCTCGGCTATCCCGGCGGGCCGGTGATCGACAAGCTCGCCCAACACGGCAATCCCGATGCGGTGAAGTTCCCGCCCGCTCACATCAAGGGACGCCCGCGCCCGGGCCGCAGCCGCCGGCGCGCTGGCATCGACACTCCCGGCATGACCTTCGATTTTTCCTACAGCGGGATCAAGACGGCAGTACTGCGCTACACCGAGACCCACAACATGCAGCAGTCGATCGAGCAGCGCCGTCGGGCGCTCGCCGAAATGAAGTCGCCCAAGGCTGATGACATCGCGAAGCTTTGTGATCGGCAGACTCTCGATCTCGTCGCGTCGTTTCAGCGCGCCATGGTCGCCGACTTAGTCGGCAAGACGTTGCATGCCGCCGGAGAACTCGACGCCGCCACGCTCTTCGTCACCGGAGGCGTCGCCGCCAATAGCGAATTGCGCTCGACGTTTGAGCGCGAAGCCGCCGGCGCCGGCCTGCCCGTGTACTTCCCATCGCGTCCGCTCTCGACGGATAACGCGGCCATGATCGCCGCCGCGGCTTATCCCAAGTTTCTGGCGGGTGATTTTGCCGGAATGGAACTGTCCGCGGAAGCGTCTCTACCGCTCAAGTAGACGGTGCGCCACAGAGGCACAGAGCCGCAGAGATTTGGAACTAATTTCCTCTGTGCCTCAGTGTCTCTGCGGCAATACGCAGCGCACGCACACCACGGCGTTTGCTGGGGATGCGGCCAGAGATCGGACAGGCTCTGTGCTAAGCGTCTTCTTGCGGGGTGCGCTCTTCGATGGCCATGTCTTTGAATTCGCTGGCTTCAAAGACCTCGGCACATTCCAGGCACTCGACGAATTCGCTGTCTTCGTCGCGCGCCACAACGCGCACACGCGGATGCTTGCAGGGCGTGTCCATTTTGACTCGCTGGCGTGCTGCTTCGGAGGATGGTAGCGGCTGGAGTGAACTCATATCCGGAGAAAGCACCGGAACGCGGGTATTTTAGCCCCGCCTGACAGCTTGTCAAGAGCTTCGCGGGAAACCCCGGTAACGGTACCTCCGCACCCCGGTCACCCCGCGCTTGGTGACTCCCGACAAACCCCCTTATGGATGAGTCGGCATTGGGCGGAGTTGCAGGCGCTGTTCTAGAATGGAACCATCGCCCGGAAGCCTGTATGACGCCCAACACCGTCACCATAGATGGCCAGGAAGTCAAGCTGCCCATCTACCTCGACAACCACGCTACCACGCCGCTCGATCCTCGCGTGCTCGACGAAATGTTGCCCTACTTCCAGGGCAAGTTCGGCAACGCCGCCAGCCGCAGTCATCAATTCGGCTGGGAAGCGGAGGCAGCGGTCGAGAAAGCGCGGGAGCAGGTCGCAAAGCTGATCGGCGCCAGCGCCAAAGAGATCGTCTTCACCTCCGGCGCCACCGAGAGCGACAACCTGGCAATAAAAGGGGTGCCCCACTTCTCCCCGGTGTTGGGAGAAGTGGGTGATGGAAAACGCGACCACCTGATCACCTGCGTCACCGAGCACAAAGCCGTGCTCGACAGTTGCAAGCACCTGGAGAAAGAGGGCTTCCGCGTAACGTATCTGCCGGTTGGCAAAGACGGCCTGATCGATCTCGACGACCTGAAGCGCGCGCTCGACGACAAGACCATCCTGGTCTCGATCATGTTCGCCAACAACGAAATCGGCGTGCTGCAGCCCATCGCCGAGATCGGCAAGCTGTGCCGCGAGCGCGGCGTCCTGTTCCACACCGACGCGGTGCAGGCCATCGGCAAAGTCCCGGTAAATGTCGAGCAGCAGAATATCGACCTCGCCTCCATCACCGCCCACAAACTCTACGGGCCCAAGGGCGTAGGCGCGCTCTACGTGCGCAGGAAGAATCCGCGGGTGGAGCTTGCGCCCATGATCGATGGCGGCGGCCACGAGCGCGGCATGCGCTCCGGCACGCTGAACGTCCCGGGAATCGTGGGACTGGGCAAGGCGTGCGAAATCTGCCGCGAGGAGATGGACGCGGAACCGGTGCGGCTCTGGATGCTGCGCGACCGGCTCAAAGCCAAAATCTTCGCCGGGCTCGACGATGTGTACGTCAACGGCTCGATGGAGCACCGGCTGCCCGGCAACCTGAACCTCAGCTTCGCCAACGTGGAGGCCGAGCCGCTGCTGATGGGCATCAACGATGTGGCGGTCTCGACGGGGTCGGCCTGCTCGTCGGCCGCCATCGAGCCCTCGCACGTGCTGAAGGCGCTGGGTGCCGGAGACCTGACCCACGGCTCCATCCGCTTCGGCATCGGCCGCTTCAACACCCAGGCGGAGATTGATTACGTCGCCGCCCGGGTGGTGGAAACGGTGAAGCGCCTGCGGGAGCTCTCGCCGCTGTACGAGGCCGACTCGGAACAACTAAAGGCCTATCGGGAACAAGACCCCGGATATCAACGCAGTATTGCCGCGTTCGTGGAGGCCGAAGCGGGCATTGAAGACCCGATGGGGAAGGGCAGGCACGAAGGCCGTAAGGGCGGACGTAAGGGAGCGCCAGATGCATAGCGCTATCGTCGCGGTTCTCGCCGCGATGGCACTTATGGCAAACATTGCGCAAGCGCAAATCCCGAAGGACATCTCGGTTAAGAGAGAGCCGGGACTCCCGATTACTTACTACTTCCCGAAGCGAATACCAGAAAAAACCCCGGGCGGAGGATTGGGTGCGGCTCTCGGAGCCACATCGTGGAGGCTGTATCCAATGGCCTCGGAGGATGGTACGACTGGTCGCAAGGCGCTGCGGCTAAACGTGGATTTGGAGCAGTCAATGGCCCAGCAATCAATCCCTACGAATTGCTCTTCTACGTTGACAGTGAGCTAATTTTGCGCACCGGCGATACCAGCGGTCGCATCGTCAGCGCTGGTTATCGCAAGGATATGATTTCGCTCTCCGGCTCGGATGCGCAGCAACTAGCACGATTATTGTCCAAGACAGATCAAGCGGTAATGGTAGTCGTGGACCCAGCCCTTACGGGTGGCAGATTCAATCTTGTTTTTAAGAGGAAAGACCTATCGCACTTCGCCTCGATCATCGCCTTTTACGATGCCTTGGCGGGGAAGCCCGAATGCAGCGAAGCGATTCCGCATAAACATCATCCCCATCCGAAGGCCATGGCGATGTAGCACCGTTGTTCGGACCTGACCTATTGCAAGGGAGACATACCCCTGGTATCACGTGGCTGAAGACCGGCAAGCCTTCCTGTCAGACTAATTTGCCATTACGCCTAAGCTAGATGGCGCCGAATGCGCGGGAATTGAGGTTCCGCACGAGGACGAGACCATCAATGCACGGCCGCAATGCATTTGAGGAACTCGCCCATGGTTAGCATACGGCCGAACGGGTGGCGTATTATCTGCTGAAACAGCGCGTGCTTTTTCTTGTTTGCGTGTGCGATTTCTGAACAGATCATGCCCTCGAAGATTGCCCGTTTGGTGACGCGCTATGTTCAATCTGAACCAGGTGGGCTGGTCGAGCGCCCGGTTGAGCGTGTCATAGATTTCCCTGAACTGCGCGGTCACACTCGGTCGTTACACTCCCGTTCATAAAGCAGCAATCTTCTCAGCGACGTGGGATCGGTGTTCTGGATGAAGAAGCGGAGATTCAGTACATAGGCCTCCAAGTTCAATTTCGGGCATCGGGCGTCGTCGCCGGGTCATTCGGTTTGAAAGTTCCACGAAACCTTCCAGCCGTCAGTCGTCATGAACTTGCAGAGCGCTCGAATTTCCGCGCCAGTACCTTCTCCGCGAAGGTCGATATGGCTAAGTTCACCCTAGTCCGCCCCTGCCTCGCACGCCGGCAGTTCCGGCTCGTGTTCAGCGCCCGCCCCGGCGGGCTTGACCTTGGCGCTGGTGGCAAGCGCAACCGCCACGATGATGATCGCAGTCCCCGCCGCGATGTAGCCGTCCACGCGCTCGCCCAGGAAGTACCAGCCGAGAAACACGGCGATCACGGGATTCACGTAGGCATACGTCCCGACTTTCGACGTGGGCACGTTCTTCAGCAGCCAGATATAGGCGGTGTAGCCGACCAGCGATCCGAAGACGACGAGATATGCAATGGCGCCGATGCCGCGTATGGTCCACTGGGCTCTGGCGGGCTCGCCCAGCAGCAAGGCGATACCAAGGTTCAGGAAGCCGCCTATGCACGCTTGCCAGCCGGAGGCGGTGAAGGCGTCCATCGACCCCTGCCAGCGGCGCGAGAGCACCGAGCCCATTGCCCATGCCAAGGAAGCGCCCACGAGACAGATCGAGGCGAACAATTCCATGCGCCCGCGTGCCGACGACGAGGCCAACTTCGGCCACAGCAGGACCACCGTTCCCACCGCACCAAGCGTCAGTCCGACCAGGCCTCGAGCGGTCAGGCGCTCGCCGCGCAAGATCCATGTATCGATCACCAGGAACCAGATGGGAATGGATGCCACCAGCAGCGACGCGAGCCCCGTCCGGATGTACTGCTCCGCCCATGCGAGCGTGACGTTCGAGACGCTGAGCAGCAGCGCTCCGATGATCCCCTGGCGCAGGAACTCGCGGCCGGTGATGGCCACGCGGCGTCCGGTGAGCCCGCACCAGACCAGCATAATGATTCCGGCAATCGGGAACCGGATACCGGTCATCAGCTCCGGGCCGATGTGTTCGACCGCGATGCGAATGCCGAGGTAGGTCGATCCCCAGAAGACATAGACCAGCGCGAAAGCTAGGACGACACGGAAGCGGAATTGGCGCTCGGAGGCGGTCATAAGTGGAAACGATAGGATTCGGATGAGTTTCCGGGCTATCCGATTCTTGTGTTCAGGATTTTATTTCGGAAGAGATCGCGGCTATTTTCTCAGCCCGCTCCAGCCTTCGGCCACCACGATCGAGTCGCCGGGGTTCGAAGTGTCGTACTTCACCGAAGTGGCCAGGCCCAGGCGGCAGGAGTGGAGGTCCACGCGGTGGCGCAGGTAGGTGATGTCCTGCGAGGCTTCATAGGTTACGCCGGCGACGTCGTACTGGTAGATCAGCATCTGCGCCCAGCCGCGGCCGTTCAGGTCGAGCTCCTGCACGTCGAGGATATTGCCGTCAGTGATGCGGCCCTTCTGGGTGATGCGCGTCCGGCGCTCGCGCTCGATGTCTTCGGGAGTCTTGCGCCGCCGCCGGGCGAGCAGCCCGACGACCAGCACGAACATTCCTCCGCCGGCCAGGATCAGAGGATAGTGGCGCAGAACATTTATTGCCGCGGATGGCACCTTGACTCTCAATCTACTACGAATTGGGGAGGTGGAACATCAGTAATTAGCGCGGGTCTAGCACTGCGGTAACCGGGTTGTCACGTCTTAGATCGCTCGATGAGCCGATCAGCCGATGACCCGATTCCTCAAGGTTCCCACCCCCGCGATGGTGATCTCCATTACGTCGCCGGGCTTCACCGATCCCACGCCCGCAGGCGTGCCGGTGGCGATCACGTCTCCAGGCAGGAGCGTCATCACCTGGGAACAATAGCGGATGATTTCATCCAGGGGGAAAATGAAATCGCTGGTCGTACCCTGCTGCTTGAGCTCGCCATTGACGCGGGTTTCGACAGTCACGCCCTTCCACGGATCAGGCCCGTCGCTCACCACCGGGCCCACGGGACAGAACGTGTCGAAGCCCTTGCCGCGGGTCCATTGGCCGTCCTTGCGCTGCAGATCGCGTGCGGTCACGTCGTTCAGGCAGGTGTAGCCGCGAATGTAGGCCCGCACGTCTTCATCTTTGCGCACGTTCCGGCAGTGCTTCCCGATCACCACCGCCAGCTCGCCTTCGTAGTCCACGCGCTCGGAGATGGAGGGATATACGACGCTTTCCTCGGGCCCAATGACCGATGACGGTGGCTTGAGGAAGATGATCAGCTCCGTTGGGACGGGATTGCCCAGTTCCTGAGCGTGCTCCTTGTAGTTGCGCCCCACGCAGATGATCTTCGAGGGCGTCACCGGCGCCAGCAGCCTGGTGCCTGCCAGCGGCAGGTGCGTCATGGTAGGGTGGAAGTCGGCGCAGAAGGGGTCCTCGGTGTGGGCCGTGGCGATCTGGTTGATCACCTCATGGCCGGCCACGTTCTCGATGATGCCACAGTGGATCCCGTCTTCGGTTTGGAAGCGGCAGTATTTCATGCAGAGCGTTCCATCTTAAATGCTGGCGCGGGAAAAGTGACAAGTGGTAAGTGAAAAGCGAAAAATCTGAGCCACTTCTCATTCTCACTTCCCACTTACCACTTCCCACTTACCACTTCTTACATCATCCATCCCACCAGCGCCGCTCCAATCACCAACCAGGCGGAGTTGACGCGGAAACGGAACAGCAGGATGGCGCTCACCAGCGCGATGGCTGCGGTCGTGAAGTCCACGATGGCGGCGCGGCCCAGTTGCCACGCGACTACTGCCATCAATGCCAGAGAGCCGACGATTACACCGTCCAGAAACGCGCCGGCGATGGCGGAGCGGCGAATCTTGGGCAAGAGCGGGCCGCTCGCGGCCACCAGGATAAACGCCGGCAGAAAGACGGCCACAGTGGCGACCGCAGCCCCACGCCCGCCGCCGACTAGGTATCCGATGAAGGTTGCGGTGGTGAACACCGGCCCGGGCGTCACTTGCCCGACAGCGACCGCATCGAGAAGTTGTTTCTCCGTCAGCCAGCCGAACTGGTCCACGAAGTCAGAGCGCAGGAAAGCGAGCAGCACGTAGCCACTGCCGAAGAGCACCGAGCCGATTTTCAAAAACGTCAGGAACAGGCGCGTGAGGCCGAAGGGCGCGGGTTTCAGTGCTACCACCGCACCTATCGGCGCAAGCAGAAACATGGCCATCCTGCGGGAGCGCGCCAGCACCGGAGCGGCGGCGACGAGTCCGGCGGCGGCCAGCAGCACAAGTTCGTGAGCGTGGAAAAAGTACGCAACCACCGCAGTAATGCCGACCACGGCCAGCCAGACGCTTTTCACCGCCGTTCGGCCCAGGTTCCAGAGCGCCTGCACCACCACCGCGATCACCACGGGCTTGATGGCGTAGAGGATGTGCTCGACGCGCGGCAGCGATCCGTAGCGCATGTAGGCGGCGGCGATCAGTGTCACCAGGATTGCAGCCGGCACGATAAAGCAGCAGCCCGCGACCAGCAGTCCAGGCCATCCGCGCTTGCTGAAGCCGATGTGGATGGCCATTTCCGTGGAACTGGGTCCGGGAATGAGATTCGAGGCGCCGAGGCGGTCGAGAAATTCCTGGTGGCTGAGCCATTTGCGGCGGCGGACGAACTCGTCCTCCATCATGGCGATGTGCGCCGCGGGCCCGCCGAAGGCGATTGTCCCGAGCTTCAGAAAGACCAGCGCGATCTCAGCCAGCGAGACCGGACCGACATCGGTGGCAGCAACATCGCTCATGAACCGCGGATTTCCGGAACCTCCACCACGCGCAGCCCCTGCGCCGGATTCTCGACCGCGTGCACCAGGGCGGCAACCATCTGCGGCAGCGTCACCAACCCTAGACGGCGGGCGCCCTCGCGCGTCGCCGGCAGCGACTCGCAGACTCTATAGAAGGGAATCAGCAGGTAGGGCCAGCGATGTCCCGGACCCAGCACATACCACGGACGCAGCAGCGTGGCATTCAGACCGGCATTGCAAATCGCCTGCTCCACCTGCGACCGGACCGCGATGTAGTCCTTCATCATGGGCGCCGGGTGCGCCACGCTGACGTACACCAGATGTGCCCGCGACTGCTTCGCCGCCTGCACTGCCGCAAGGCCCGAAGGCAGATCGATGGCGCGAAACTGCTTTCCCTTCGACGGACTGGGATGCGCCACCCCGACCAGTTGCACCAGCGTGTCGCTGGGCGCGACGCGGTTGGCGTAGGTTGAGGCATCGAGAGCATCGCCGATTACGGCTTCGGCGCCGGCGGGAACTTTCGCCTCGGAGCCTTTGCGAACCAGCGCACGCACCTTGTGGCCGCGCGCAAGCAACTCCCCGACGAGCCGCCGCCCCATGTATCCCGTGCCGCCGGTGATAAAGACGTTTTGCATGGACGCTTTGCCAGTTCTTACGCCCGCTTCGCGGGCTGGCGGAATCCTTGCAAGTTTTACCCACGGCTTACGCCGTGGGTTACGGTATTACGCGCGCTCCGCGCGCTGATTACTATTGCCGGCCCGGATGACCGGAAGCTCCCCGGTCGGTCATGGGGTGCCTTGTCGAAGAACGATGAACGGCGACCCAGCCCGCGAAGCGGGCAACAGAACGTAGCCCACGGCGTAAGCCGTGGGTAAGTGAGCGAGAAGGACCCAGCCCGCGAAGCGGGCGTAAGAATCATCGCGGGACGGTCTCGAAAGCCTCCGCAGATTTCCCGCTCTCATTGCCTCGCAAGTCCACCGCGCTGACCGAATACCAATAGCGATGGCCGGCCTGCACTACAGTATCGCGATAGGTCGGTCCCTTCACCAGTTCACCATTGATCTTCTTCGGCTCCTCACCTTCCTCATGCCGATATACGTTGTAGCCCGCCAGATCGGATTCCGTGTTGGGCGCCCAGCTCAGGTCGATGAACGGCTGCGGCGGCGTGCCCGAGGAAACGGCCTCCAGCCCGGTCGGAACCGCGGGTGGGAAGATATCGTGGACGAAGACCTCGATCTCGGAGGAATCGTCGCCCTCGACCCGCTCCTCCTTGCCTTGGACAGTTTCCACCGTTACTGGAATGACCTTGTAGAAGTAAGTCTTCTCCCATTCCGCAGTGCGATCGAGGAAGTGCGCAGCGTATCCCTGTCCTATCACCTCGACGCTAAACAGTTCACCAAGATCGGCCACCTCCTTGCCGCCTTGGGTGTGCCGATAGAGATGGTATGACTTTAATTTGCGCGAAGTGGGCTGCTCGCCGAAAGCAGTGATTTGGACGCCGTCGCCAGTGACATGAGCGGAGAGTTGGCTGGGCGGGGGGAACGTCGGCGCCAGCGGTACCATCACCCGATTCGATAATCCGGCGCTGCGGCCATGTATATTGTCCACCTCCACCGCATAGCTGGCGAACCCGGTGGGGTGCGCCTCCTGGAGCTGTTTCGGCAGCGTGTCTGTAAAGCTCACGGCGGTCGCCAGCGGCGCAGGCGACACGGTGCCGACCTTCTCCACGCATTCCGCCGGCGTGACCACATCCACGGCACGACAGATGCGCGTCGCGCCCAAATGCTTGATGCGGCTGTGCTCAGTGGTCTGGCGGGGCGTAGTCCAGGTGAGCGTGACTCGGTCGCCTTTGCGCGTGGCCTTCAAGTCCTGCACGGTGCGCGGCAGCGCCAGCGAAGGTGGCTGCGGCGCTCCCGGAATGCCGCAGGCCACGAGGGCTGCCAGCGCGAACACTGCGACCGTCGTCAGCAGCACAGATCTCATGAAGGGCCACTCAGGGTAGCAGACGATTGAGCCATTGAGCCATTGATTCATTGAGCCATTGAGAGAGCTTCGTCGTTCAATGGCCCAATGGCCCAATGGCCCAGTGGCGCAATCAAGATCACCGTCTCCTGTGCGGCCGGTCACAGCGAGAGGGACCTGTACGAGCGTAGAAGATAGTACAGAGGTGCCCTATGCCTATCCTGATCATGGGTCTGGCTGCCTTGGCCGTTTTCCTCGTGTTTGGCGGGGTGCTGTTTATGGCCGGGATGAGCGAGCGGCGACAGGAGAGGACCGAGGCCGGCAAGCCGCAGGCCACCCGCAAAGCCGCCTAAGTTGCTGCTATACTGTAAGATGGGTGCAAGCAGTGCGGACACCTCCCGCCGACACTGTCCCAAAGTTATCTGGCACGACACCATCAATTTGCGTCATAAATAGAGCGGCGGCGCTCGTCTGTGCCGCCGAGGTGAGGTCTCATGGGTTCCCGGCTCCTGGATTTTTTCCGTCTTGGCCGCTGCTCTCACGAATTTTCCTGGCCGCGACGCTGGCCCGACGGAGAGTACTACCAGGTGTGCTTGCTCTGTGGGGAGGAATACAAGTACGACTGGAACACCATGTCGCGGCTGGAGAAGGTTACCGGCACGCACCGCGAGGAACGGCCGCGCGCTGGGGCTCGTTCCGGCCGCCGTCCGCGCAACAAGTCCACGTGGTCACCGCGCGCCCGCCGAATCAAGCTGAACCGACAGGCAATGAAATACCGCGAGGTGGGCACTGCCGAGTGGCACCCCGGCTCCGTCGATAACGTCAGCCAGACGGGGGTGCTGTTCTACGCCCATGAACCGCTGCCGGAAAACGCCGAGGTCGAGCTGATGCTGGTGATGCCCCGCGAAATCACCGGGGTCGACCACGCCAAGGTGGTCGCACGCGGCATGGTGGTACGCATGGCTGCCCCGGAGAATGGCGACAGCAATCCCGGAATCGCCGCCGGC
This sequence comes from uncultured Acidobacteriota bacterium, assembly GCA_963733935.1. Taxonomy (GTDB): domain Bacteria; phylum Acidobacteriota; class Terriglobia; order Terriglobales; family Acidobacteriaceae; genus JAHFUA01. Next base: position 630,778 of record CAVTEQ010000014.1, on the reverse strand, counting down.
ATTTGGGACTATCGCGTGTTGCACAACGACGACGAGCTTTACAACTACCTCAGCGCACCCCAAGAGAGCGAAGAGCAAAGCTAACGCGCCGCGTAACTTCCTAGTTACAGATTGTCATCCTGAGCGAAGCGAAGGACCTGCTTTTGCCAAACAGCAGGACCTTCGTTGCGCTCGGGGCGCAAGCTGCCTCGCGCTGCCGCAGGATGACAATTCACATTAACAGCAGCACGCGCTCGCTAAGCTACAGAATGTACCTCGATAGGTCCTGATCCTTGACGATGTCGGTGAGCATCTTGCGCACGTAGTCGGCGTCGATGTTCACCTCTTTGTTCTGCATGTCCGGGGCCTCGAAGCTGATCTCGTCCAGCACTCGCTCCATGATGGTGTGCAGCCGCCGCGCGCCGATGTTCTCCGTGCCCTCGTTCACGCGAAACGCAAAGTTCGCGACTTCCTCCAGGGCTTCGCGGGTGAACTCAAGATGCAGGCCTTCGGTCTCGAGCAGCGCCGTGTACTGCTTCACTAGAGACGACTTCGGCTCTGTCAGGATGCGGATGAAGTCCTCGATGGTGAGGGAGTGCAGCTCCACGCGGATCGGGAACCGCCCTTGCAGCTCGGGGATCAGGTCGCTGGGTTTCGACACATGGAACGCCCCGGCGGCGATGAACAGGATGTGGTCTGTGCGCACCATGCCGTAGCGTGTGTTGACGGTGGTGCCTTCGACAATCGGCAGTATGTCGCGCTGCACACCCTCGCGCGAAACGTCCGGGCCGTGCCCGCTCTCCCGGCCGGCGATCTTGTCGATCTCATCGAGAAAGATAATTCCTGACTGCTCCACCCGCTCCACCGCGATGCGCGTCACCTGGTCGGCATCGATCAGCCGCTGCTCTTCTTCCTGGATCAGGTAGTCGAAGGCTTCGCTGACCTTCATCTTCCGCTTCTTGGTGCGCTGGCCGAAGATATTGGGCAGCATGTCCTTCACATTGATGTCCATCTCCTCCACACCCTGGTTGGAGATGATCTCGAACGCCGGAAATGACTTCTCGCGCACGTCGATCTCGACGATGCGGTCGTCGAGCTTGCCCTCGCGCAACTGCTGGCGCAGCTTCTCGCGGGTGCGGGACTGCGAGTCGCCGCCCTCGAGCACGAGCCCCGCTCCGCCTCCGTCCGGCGGGCGCTGCGGTCCGGAAGGCAGCAGGATGTCGAGCAGCCGCTCTTCGGCGTTGAGCTCGGCGCGGTCGGCCACGTCCTCCAGCTTCTCCTGCCGCACCATCTCGATGGCGACTTCGATCAGGTCGCGGATCATCGACTCCACGTCCCGCCCGACGTAGCCCACTTCGGTAAACTTCGAAGCCTCAATCTTCAGGAAGGGCGAGTTCGCCAGCTTGGCGAGACGGCGTGCGATCTCCGTCTTGCCCACGCCCGTGGGGCCGATCATGATGATGTTCTTGGGCAGAATCTCTTCTGCCAGCTCGGGCGCCAGCTTCTGCCGCCGCATGCGATTGCGTAACGCGATGGCCACCGCTCGCTTGGCGTCCTTTTGCCCGACCACATATTTATCGAGCTCGGCCACGATCTCGCGCGGCGTCAGCTCATCCAGTGATATCTGCTCTTCTTCCGTCGTTCCCGGTAAATAAATGGCCATAATGTCAGTTCCCACTTCGAGTCACCAAGCGCCAGTAGCCGGTCGTCAGTTCGATACTTTGGATATTCGGCTGGCGACTGACTACTGGCGACTGTCGACTGTCTTCCTGTCCTTCACCGGAATAACAAACTTCAATCCCGACCAGACTTCATTCACCGCACATACCTTGATGTCGACCAAGCCGGCGGCCAGCCCGATCTCCCGCACCTGGCCTTCGCGCAAGTCGGTGGCGACGCCTGAACTCATCTTCGGCCATGCGATCCACAGCATTCCCGCCGGCGCCAGCTTCTTCGCCAGCTTGCTCAGGCTGCTCTTGAGCGCCGCCTGGTTGGCCGCGAATAGGATCGCCACATCCAGCGGTGCGCCGTCTCCGTTCGACACGCCTTCGGGCAGCGGCGCTAGCTCTTTCTCAAAGCCCTTGGGCGAATTGAGAATCGCGAGCCGGTGTCCGGGCTTGATGCCAATCTTCTTCACCAGCGGCGTTCCGGAGTAGCCTGCCATCGCTTAGTCGCCAGTCGCCAGTAGTCAGTCGCCAGTTCTACACGTGAATTCCGCCGCATTTCCAGCCATCGAACTGGCGACCGGCGACTGGCTACTGGTGACTATCCTACAGCTCCTCGATCGTCACCTTATCGTTGGTATAGATGCACATCCGGCCGGCGATCCGCATGGCTTCTTCTGCAATCTTGCGCGCCGGCAAGGTGGTGTGCAGGATCAAGGCTTCCGCCGCCGCCAACGCATAAGGGCCACCCGAACCCACGGCCGCCACCGCCTCATCGGGCTCAATGACATCGCCGTGGCCGCTGAGGAGGAAGGTCTGGTTGGCGTCCGACACCAGCAGCATGGCCTCAAGCTGGCGCAGCATCTTGTCGGTGCGCCAATCCTTCGCCAGCTCGACCGCGGCGCGGCCCAGGTTGCCGTGATACTGCTCCAGCTTCGATTCGAAGCGCGAAAACAAAGCGAAGGCGTCGGCGGTCGAGCCCGCGAAGCCAGCCAGGATCTTGTCCTGGTAGAGCCGGCGGATCTTGCGGGCGCTGTGCTTGACTACCCCTTCTCCCAGCGTGACCTGCCCGTCGCCTGCCATCACCACCTTGCCGTCCCGCCGTACCGACAGCACGGTGGTGGAGCGCACTAGCCGCTTTTCCTTCATGAGGACAATTTCTGATTATAGCAGGCAAGAAACGAGCCACGGATCACCACGGATAAACGCGGATTTGTGGCGACTTCTGATCCGTGAGTATCCGTGAAAATCCGTGGCCGCGCAGCTCGACGCCTCACCCTCCAAACGCGTCGTTGGTAACGTACTGCTCCATGGAGTCGAGCTGCTGGCTCAACCCCTCCAGGCGCCATTGCAGCAGGTGGCGGATGGAAAGCAGGCCCAGCAGCCGCCCGTCCTTGTCTACGATGGGCAGATGGCGGTAATGGCGGGACACCATCTCCTCGAAGGCCTCCCCGGGGGTCGTCTCCGTGGTGGCCATATCTACCGGCGTGGTCATCAGTTGCCGGACCGGAGTTTTCTGTGGGTCGAGCCCGCTCAGCGCCAGCTTGCGCAGCACGTCGCGCTCGGTAAAAATGCCGGCCACCCGACGCTCGGCGTCAACTACGGCTACGCCGCCGACGCTGTTGTCCAGCATCACTTGAATGGCCTCGGCAACGGTTGCTTCCAGCGCCACGGCTGGCGGTTTCTGGTCGCACAACTTCAGGATTCCCATTTTCGGCTCCCTCTCGTCGCTCCCTGGTGATGGGGTATTATCTGCCGCCTGCTCCCCCTGTCAAGCCGGATGCGGGGGTTTTTCGTCGTGGTTACTGTTTCCGATGCGGGAAAAAATTGTTGCCGCCGATTGGCAAAACGCCGACATGATACCCCGCAACCGTGAACAGAGAATGAATGATTCAGCCGCCTACGTAGGCGTCGGCCTCGATCTCCACCAGCATCTCGGGCGCAATCAGCCGGCTGATCTGGACCATGGAGGTCGCCGGGCGGATTTCGCGGAAGAACTCGCCGTGCGCCTTGCCGACCTGCTCCCATTGGCTGATGTCCGTGACATAGATGCGAGTTCGCACTACGTCCTTCATGCCAGCACCCGCCTTTTCCAGAGCAGTCTCGATGTTGCGCAGCGTTTGCACCGCCTGGGCGTAAACGTCGCCAATGCCAATGATTTGGCCGTTTTGCGCGGTAGCGGTGGTCCCCGATACGTGAACGTAGGGTCCTACCCGGACCGCTCGTGAATAGCCCACGATCGGCTCCCACTGCGTGCCGCTGGAAATGTTCTGTCGCGCCATGTGGCCCTCCAAGCTGGATTCTTTCATGGTTGCCCCACCCGCTTCACCAGCCTTCGCAAGGGTTGGCTGCCAATTCGCGCCCCCCGCATTTTTTTGATGGAAACACCCGGCAGTCTTATGCATTCCTATTTACGTGCAGTTCGAAACGCCCGGCCGGCGCGTGATGCGCAGTTACCGGCGGTTAGCGGCTGTTACTAAAGGTCGAGGCGCAGTGCATTTGTTACTTGCGCGTGCCGATAATTTTGGGGTATCACTCGCGCAACGCTTTCACGCGCAGGGTGTGGAACAAGAGGGGACCATGATCCCGGAATCGCATCCGTTGCAGCAACTGTTCCTGGAGCTGGTAAGCCGGAATTTCGCCGAAGGCGTCGGCTTGCGCAACCAGGAAATCAGCCACTACATTGCCAGCCTGCTCACCGAGTTCTGCGAGGCGGAACAGGTCCACAAGATCCGCAATGCTGCCGGCCGCGGGCTCGATGACGCGGGCGAAATGCTGCTGGAGTCCGATCCCATCTACGGAGAAGCCCCTTCCTTCGACCGCGAGCGCCAGGTGCGCAAGCACATCGGCGACTACACCTTGTTTTTCAGCGGGATGTTTCCCGAGAGCATCAACCGCTTCCGCCTCCGTCGCAAGCGGATGGAAGGCTTCCTCGACTTCATCAAGGCCGGCAAAGAGAGCTACTACATCGTCTCCAAGTTCGAGTTCTTCGAGTACGCCAAGGTGGCGCCGCTATTCGCGCGGCTCTCGCAGGAATTCGAGCGCTGCGTCTACGGACTGAACCTGGTGAAGAACGAGCTCCAGGAGATGCAGCACCCCATCTACCGGCAAACCAGCGAATTGCTGATGTAAAGTTTCTCCGCCGCGGATTCACGCGGATCAACGCGGATTTAGCGTAATTTGTAGAAGCTGAGCACCGCATCCCCCTGCTCGAGTTCTCGATAGCGCTCCAACGCGCCGAACTTGCTGCCGGGGTCGAAGTGCTTATCGTGTTCCGCCACCACGATGCTGGAAGGCTTCAGCAGCCGCGATTGGCTCAGGAAGCCGAGCACTTCGGAATAGGCCGGCTGCATGCGGTAAGGCGGATCGAGAAAGCACACATCGCAGCTCACCGCCTGCGAATCGAGCATGCGCAGTGCCCGATCCGCCTCGCGCTCGATCACTGCGTAGCCTTCTTCGATCTCGAGTGAGCGCAGATTCTCCCTGATCACTGCGGCGGCTTTTCGCGACGAATCCACGAAATACACCGTACGCGCTCCACGGCTGAGCGCTTCGATCCCGACGGCGCCGGTCCCGGCGTAGAGATCCAGCCAGACCGAGTCCTCGATTTGCGGAGCCAGCACGTTGAACAGTGTTTCGCGCAGGCGGTCGGCGGTGGGACGCACGTCCAAACCACGCAACGACCGCAACTGCCGGCTGCGATATTTGCCGCCAATCACGCGCATAGAGCACTCAGCACTCAGCATTCAGCACTCAGTTTTGGCTGACCGCTGACTGCTGACTGCTGCTGACTGCTGACTGCTCCCACAGTGCACCGACCAACGAGTGCCGCTCCTCCCGGCGTCTAATGTATACAATGTCGTGAGGGGATGAAGACCTGGTCGATTCCGGTGGGACATTTGTTCGGCGCCGAGCTGCGCATCCACGTGTTTTCGCTGGCTCTGCTGCTACCCATCTGGATGACGCAACCGCTCGCGCACACCACGAACGACGCCGTGCGCGGCGTGCTGCTGATGCTGCTGATGCTAGGTTCCGCCCTGCTGCACGAGGTTGCGCACTCCGTGGTGGCGCTGCGCAATGGACTCCGCATCCGCTCGATCGTTCTGCTGCCGCTGGGCGGGGTCAGCATCATGGACGACGCTCCCTTTGCCCCACGCAAGCCGGACCCGGCGCGCGAGATCCGCATCTCCATGGCCGGCCCGCTGCTCAGTCTGGGCGTGGCCGCGGCGGCGGCAGTGTTGATCCAAGCCGCCGTTCCCAGCCTGCGCCTGGGAGCACGCCCCTGGATCCATTCCGCCAGCCTGCTGCGCAGCCTGGTGTGGACCAATATCTTTCTCGGCTTGCTGAACGCGTTGCCGGCTTATCCTCTCGACGGCGGGCGCATGCTGCGCGCTATCCTCACCCGCCGCATGGACTACCTGCTGGCCACGCGCCGCGCGGTCACCATCGGGCAGGCGTTCGCCATCGTCTTCTTCGTCCTGGGCATGTACAACCTCTGGTTCACGGTGGTGGGACTGTTCATCTTTGTGGCCGCGCAACTGGAAGAACGCAGCATCGAGTTCCAGTCGGTGCTGGAGACAGTGCGCATGGAAGACGTGATGCTCACCGAGTTCTCGACGCTCTCGCCCGCCGACACGCTGGAGCACGCGCTTTCGAAGGCGGTCCACTCCCTGCAGGACGATTTTCCCGTGGTGCGCGGCAATAACATGGTTGGGGTGATCTCGCGGCAGAAAATCCTGGACGCGCTGCGCTTCGGCGGCAACGCCTATGTGCAGTCGGTGATGAACAGCGCCTATGACGTTGCCGAGCGGGAAGAAACTCTGGCCTCCGCCTTCCGCAAAATTACCAGCAAGAATCTCAGCATTATTCCCGTGGTGGAGGGCGAACACCTGGTCGGCATTGTTACCCTGCAGAACCTCATGCACTCGATGGGGATGCTGGCGGAAAGCCGCAAGCTGCAACGGCAGAACGAATCCTAGAGCAGATTAAAAAGAAGCGTGCCCGGTGGAAGCGCAAGCCTTTAGGCCTGCGGAGGGTTGCTAGTTCACCCACGGCCCGCGGTGCTCGCCGTTGCCCTTCTCCGGCGGCGACTTGTCGGGATCGCGGAAGTTGCCGTACTCGTCGAAATATTCTTTGCGGTCGTGCTTCCGCATGTAGACCTCGAACTTGCGGGCGGCGCGCCGGCGCTTCCAGCGATAGTAGGCGTTGCGCAGGCCGAAGTATCTTTCGGAAGCTGCGCCCACTACGCTGTGGCGTGGCATGAACTTGATGAAGATTAACCCGAAGAGAAGCTCCGCCCAGGTGAGCGACATAGGCGACGCCGGCCGACCCGCTCACCGAAAGATACAGGTCGATGAAGATCAGGATCCGATCACAAAGTACTTCGCCTTGATCATGAAGGGAATCGGAAACATAATGATCTCTCGGTTGGCATACAAAACACCGAACGCCAGCAGGATGCCGTAGATTCCGCCGGAAGCGCCCACGGTCGGAATGAGTCGGGGTGAGGCCTAGCAGACCCGCGTATGCAATCGCGATTGTGCTCAAGGCCGCGCCGATAACGCAGAAGAAGTAAAACTCGAGAAAACGGAATGTCCCCCAGTCCATTTCAAACTGCGATCCGAACATCCACAGCATGAGCATGTTGCCTATGAGGTGCCAGAGCCCATTGTGCAGGAAGGAATAGGTGACCAGTTGCCAGATGTATCCGTGCGCCACCAAGGCGGGTATAAGCGAGAACCAAACCACAATGACCCGACCCAGGCCTGGAAAGATACGTTCTCCGAGCGCGTCCAAAAGAAAGATCAGGCCGTTAATAATGAGCAGCCATTTCACTGCCTTGGTGAATGGCGGAAAGCTCAGCGACATCGTGTTGTGGTTGGAAGTACGCCGCATGGTGCGATTGTACCGCTTCCGGGAAAAAGTGCGCCGCGCTAACGTTCCGGCAAGGGCACGATCGCCATACTGTGGTGACCCTTGGAATCCACCGCGCGGACCGCGAAGATCACATTGTCCTTGGAGCGCGGAAGTTTGGCGTGGGTCACGTTGCCGACGGCTTCCACATTCTGCGGAGGCCAGTCGGAGTCGGTGGTGGGCCGCCAAAGGATCTCGTAGCGCGTAGCCAGGCCTCCTGGAGACGCGCTCCAGGTCAGTGTGGAATCGTTCTCCAGAGTTTTCGTCACCAGGCGCAGGTTGGCAGGCGGCGCGGGCGCCGAGGCCAGCGACGCCAGCGTTACGGCGTTGACTCTGGCAACATTGGCGACGTAGGCGAAGTCCACGAACTTCGGCTGGTCGCCGTATTCCACGCCTTTCTCGATGCGCGGCGTCTGGTGCTGATGGTTGTAGTCTTCGCGATACTCAGTAAAGCGCACGGCGGCGAAGCCCTGCTCGTTGAAAGACAGGTGGTCCCCGCCACGCAAGTAGCGGTCCGGCCGAGACACCAGCTTGGGATCGAAACTGGGAACATATTGCTGGGCGACTTCGCGGATGTAGCGCGCCAGTTGGCGTGAGGGCGAATCGTCTTCCATGCCCGTGGCGCGGATCAGCTTGATCTCGTCCGGCGTAGCGCCGGCAGGAACGCCCTCGGAAAAAACTCGCACCCACTGCGGCTGCTGCATGGTGTCGTGGGGCGTGCGGTTGCCGCCCACGATGTCGTTGTTCAGGACCGCTTCGATGTTGAGCTTGGCAGTCTTGGCCGCCTCGGCATAATGCGCGCTGCCGTACAGCCCCTGCTCTTCGCCGGCCACGGCCAGAAACACCAGCGTGGCGGGAAACTTGTGCTTGCTGAGAACACGTGCGCACTCCAGTGAGACGGCAGTGCCGCTGGCGTCGTCGTTGGCGCCGGGTGCGGGATCGCTGACGTTGTCGTTGTCGCTGTTGCGCGAATCGTAGTGCCCGCTCACCAGGTAAATCCGGCCGGCGTTGGCGGGGTCTGCGCCTTGCATGGTGGCGACCACATTGACGATCTCCGTCGGCTGGGGGATTCGTCGAGCGGGAGGGCTCACGGTGAAGCTCTGCATCTCTAACTTTAGGCAGCCGTCGCACTCTTTCGAGTAGCGCGCGAATTCGGAGAGGATCCACTCCCGCGCCGCCCCAATGCCGCGTCCCTTGGCGATCGACGCCGCATCCGCGGGCGAGAGCGTGCTGCGGTTGTAGAAGCTGACCAGCTTGTCGATGGTGGCTTTGACGCGTGCCGGCGAGACTTCCTTCACCGCGGCCACGATCTGCGGGTCCAGTTCTGGCGCCTTGGGTGTACGATTTCGCTGCTGAGCGACCGTCAGGGGGACGGCGAACCCCCCAAGCGCAACCGCTGCGAACCATCTCCCGAAACGAACCATGGCTTCCTCGCGGAACCGCATCCCTACGATCCCGGGTAGTCGGAATGCGCACCGGTGCAGAAAACGCAAAAATCATGGCCCCTGCTATTGACGCTGAGGGGCTGGAAACTCTAAATAGTAACAGACGGCTGCAGCCGGTCCGTCGAGTGGCGGAGGGCGGAATGGTTCAATGTCCGGAGTGCGAAAGCGACCTCGACATCGAGGTCGATGAAGTGGACGAAGGGGACATCGTCTCCTGTCCCGAATGTGGCACCGATTTTGAGGTGGTTACCACAAATCCCCTGGAACTGAACCGGATCGCGGAGGAGGAAGGGGAAGAGGACGAGGACAAGGAAGAAGAGAGCGAGGATGGTGACTATTCCTGAAAGCCGCGCAGCGCGAGTCGGTCTGCTCAGCCTGGCGCTTCTGTCCGCCGTTTCAGCCGCTTGGACGTCCGACAAGCAGGCCGAGAGACCCTGCGCCCTCATTTTCGGCACTGTCTACGGTCCCGATAATCGTCCCGCCTACGGCGTGCGGGTGAAGATCCGCCGCGCCGATCAAAAAAAAGCGCACTGGGAGCTCTATTCCGATCATCAGGGCGAGTTTGCGCAGCGCGTGCCGGCCGGCGAAGCGGATTACATCGTATGGGCTCAGCCTGAAGGTAAGCATCTGCCCACGGCGGAACGCACCGTTCACGTCAAGAACGACGAGCGCGTGGACATCGGCTTGCATCTAAGTAAATAGCACCAGCTCAGTTCAGCGAGGTTCTATGCGGAAAGCCGCAAGTATCGTGGCCGCCATCCTTGTGCTTGGCGTCCTCGGCATGGCGGAGGCAATGCCGAAGAATGAGCCGCAGACTCGTACCCTCACTGGGCAGGTAACCGATAAATCGGACACGCCCCTTTCGGGTGCGGTGGTATATCTGGAGAACACCCGTACTCAGGCGGTGAAGACCTTCATCACCGACAGTGGTGGGAATTACCGCTTCAGCTCTCTCTCGCCCAACGTGGACTACCAGATTCGCGCCGAATATCAGGGCCACAAGAGCGACACCAAGGCGCTAAGCTCCTTCGACAGCCGCAACAACGTTGTCCTGCACTTGAAGATCAACACAGCGAAGTAGCCCACAGCGCCCATTCCGAAGCCGACCCTCAATTCCCCAGCACGAATCGGACGGTAATCAAGGTCTCGACTTCGACCGGTTCGCCATTGAGGGTGTAGGGCTTGTATCGCCACTCGCGCACGGCATCGATGGCAGCGAGTGCCAGGAACGGGTGACCGCGGACCACCTCCAAACTCGAGACGGCGCCGTCGCGGCCGATGATTGCATGAAGCACGACCTCACCTTGAGTGTGGGCTTGGATCGCGATGTGCGGATACACCGGCTTGACCTGATGAATCAGCAGTCCCTCGACCACCCCTTGCGAAACCCGCAGGCGTGCCATTGGCGGTTTGGGAGGCGATGGAGGCGCAGCCGCTCCCGGCGTCAGAATGCCGTCGGGAACTCCGTTGGGAACTCCCTCACTCGATCCGTATGGCACACCCAGGATTGAGCCGGCAGAAGGCGCCTGTGCTTCCACGATCTCGGCGGTCGATCGGGGAATGTGCCTCGGCAAGAGAAGACGTCGCTGCCAGATTTCACTGGTCGTGGCTCGCGTCGCATTTGCCGGCGCAGGCACACCGGCTGGCGGCGGCGGGGGTACGAACACGCGGTCAACCAACCATAAGCGTGCGGGCAACGAGTCCGTGTAAAGCAAGGGAAAGAGCAACAACGTCGCGAGCAGCAGCGACTGCAACGCGAGAGAAGTTGCGGTTGTCAGGCCGCGATGGGTTCGAGTGTGGCCGGCGGATTCGAGCAGGCTGTCTTCAAACATAGCTCACCCCGCTGGGCATAGACACCTGCGCGGGTGGTTTTGCGCCCCCGGAATTCGTGAATTTTCCGTTGGAACTATTGGACGGAAATCGGTGTCGCGGAGCTGAGCCATGGGCCGCTCGTTCTTGACAAACCGCGCGCTTACACGTATAGATAAAAGGTTCAATATGTCGCGCTCAACCTCAATTTGCGGCAGCATTTCAATTATGGCCATGGCCATGTGCATGCCCGCAAATTGTGGGTCGTGACCGGAGCCAGCGACAAGCAATAATTAACGAGCTCAACGACCCACGATGATTCGTGGGTCGTTTTCTTTTTGCCCGCATCTTTTGCTGAGGAGAAGATCATGGCTGACGACGCCAGCAGTAACCATCATTACCAGCTTGCCACCCTGGCCGTGCACGGAGGCCAACAGCCCGACCCTACCACCGGGGCGCGCGCTGTTCCCATCTATCAGACCACTTCGTACGTTTTCGAGGACGCCGAGCACGCCGCCCGCCTGTTCGCGCTGCAGCAATTCGGCAACATCTATACCCGCATCATGAACCCGACCACCGACGTCTTCGAGAAGCGCATTGCGGCGCTCGAGGGCGGAGCGGCCGGGCTGGCGCTGGCTTCCGGCCAAGCGGCGGAAACACTGGCGCTTACCACTCTTGCGGCTGCGGGCGATGAGATTGTCTCCACGACTTCGCTCTATGGTGGCACATACAACCTGTTTCATTACACGCTGCCGCGCTACGGGATCACCGTGCGCTTTGTGGACGCGGTTGACTACGACGGTCTGCGGCGCGCCATCAACAGCAAGACCAAGGCGGTGTACACGGAAACCCTCGGCAATCCCAAGCTGGACATCGTGGACATCGAGCGACTGGCCGCAATCGCGCACGAGCACGGCCTGCCGCTGGTGATCGACAACACCACGCCTTCGCCGGCGCTGTGCCGTCCTATCGAGTGGGGCGCCGACATCGTGGTGCACTCTGCCACCAAGTTCATTGGCGGGCACGGGAACTCGATTGGCGGCGTAATTGTGGATGCGGGCCGCTTCGATTGGAAGAAGTCCGGACGATTCCCGCAGTTCGTCGAGCCCGACCCCTCGTATCACGGAGTTTCGTTCACCGAGGCATTTGGGCCGCTGGCGTTTATCCTCAAAGCGCGGGTGCAGGGACTTCGCGATACCGGAGCGTGCCTCTCGCCATTTAACGCCTTCCTGCTGCTGCAGGGCGCAGAGACGCTGCACCTGCGGATGCAGCGCCACTCGGAGAATGCGCTCGCCGTCGCCACATTTCTTACGAAGCACCCGGACGTGGAGTGGGTGAATTATCCTGGGCTCCCTAAGAGCCCATGGTATGAGCTGGCGCGCAAGTATCTGCCGCAGGGCGCGAGCGCGCTGATCACCTTCGGCATTCGCGGAGGTCTGGAAGCCGGGCGTACGTTCATCAATTCGCTGAAGCTCTTCAGCCTGCTGGCCAACATCGGCGACGCCAAGTCGCTGGTCATCCATCCGGCGTCCACCACGCATCAACAATTGAGTGAGGCGGAGCAGCGCGCCACCGGCACCACGCCTGAGCTGGTGCGGCTCTCCGTCGGCATTGAAGACGTAAACGACATCATCGCCGATCTCGACCAGGCGCTGACCAAGTCGCAACGTGGGGGACAGCAAGCCGGCTTCGCCTGGCATCGAGGTGGCGCCGGCCGTGGCCGCTGGGAGGTAGTCATGAGCTTGGAACCGACACTGCAGGGCGGCTTCACTTTCGCGACGGACACGCCGTTCCGGCTCGAATCCGGCAGCACGCTGCAGCCCGTGACGCTGCACTACGCGGTATACGGCAAACTGCAGGAAGAAGCCACACTGGTCTGCCACGCGCTCTCGGGCTCGGCCCGTGCGGCCGATTGGTGGGAGGGAATGTTCGGCAAAGGGCGTCCGTTCGATACCGAGCGCGAGTGCGTGATCGGGATCAACGTGCTGGGATCGTGCTACGGCTCGACCGGCCCGACCTCCACCAATCCGCGTACCGGCAAACCTTACGGACCGGACTTCCCGCTGATTACCATCCGCGATATGGTGCGGGCGCAGGCGCAATTGCTGCGGCATCTCGGCGTGGAGCGGCTGAACGTAGTGATCGGCGGCTCCATCGGCGGCATGCAGGCCTTGCAGTGGGCCGTGGACTTCCCCGAGATGGTGGAGACCGCGGTCGCCATCGGCGCCACGCCGCTCTCGGCGATGGGTCTGGCGCTCAATCACCTGCAGCGACAGGTGATCCAGCTCGATCCCGATTTCCGCGGCGGACACTACGAACAGCAGCCGGCCCGAGGCCTGGGGATCGCGCGCTCCATCGCCATGTGCACCTACAAATCGGCGGCGCTGTTTCACCAGCGCTTCGCGCGCAAGCCCAACCGCAACGGCGAAGATCCGCTCGAGGCTTTGGAGAACCGCTACGACATTGCCGGCTATCTCGACTACCAGGGCGGCAAGCTGGTGGAGCGCTTTGACGCCAACACGTATCTGGTGATCTCGAAGGCTATGGATACTTTCGAGCTGGAGCGCGGATATGCGTCGGAAGCCGAGGCGCTGCGGCGCATTCGCGCCAAGGTGCTGCTGGTGGGCATCTCGTCCGATTGGCTGTTTCCCGCGGCGGACGTCCAGGCGCTTGCCACGAAGCTGCGTGCAGCAGGCGTCGACAGTCGGTATCTCGAGTTGGTCTCCGAGCACGGACACGATAGCTTCCTCGCCGACACTCATGTGCTGGCGCCCTTGCTCTCCACCGCGCTTGCGGGCGAGGACCCTAAGCCGCGGCGGCAGGTGTGGCGTGCCGCCGGTGATACGCTCTCAGTGTGAAGCGATGGGCGCGGCTGAAACTGCGGTTCGGCGGTCCGGTGCGGGTGCGCCTGCCGTTCGGCAGTTGGTGGATGGCGGAAGACGATTTCTGCAGCCACTCCATCCTGCGGGAAGACTTCGAAAAGGCCGAGTGGCGTTTCGTAGAGCGCTTCCTCGATCCCGGCATGACCGTGCTCGACATCGGCGCGCACCACGGCTTCTATTCACTATTGGCGTCCGTGAAGGTGGGCAGCGCGGGCCGCGTTATTGCCTTTGAGCCCTCGCCGCGTGAGCGCGAAAAGCTTCTGCGCAACCTGGCGCTGAATCGCTACACCAATGTGCAGGTAGAAGACTGCGCGCTTGCCGATGCTGCCGGTCAGCAGGAGCTGATCGTGGTGGGGGGCATTAATACTGGATGCAACAGCCTGCGGCAGCCCAACGTTAAGGAGCCAACCAACGCCGTTGCGGTCTCAGTCGAGACCCTGGACGGCTATCTCGCCGGGCATCCGCTGCCGGCAGTAGACTTCATCAAGCTGGATGCTGAGGGCGCGGAGTTGGCCATTCTGAAGGGCGCGCGTAAGACGCTTGGGTCGCGCCCACGGCCGGTTATTCAGTGTGAACTGGAAGAGGTTCGCACGCGGCCGTGGGGATATCATCCACGCGAAGTTGTGGCGCTACTGGATACAATGGGGTATCACTGGTTCAAGTCGCAGGCAGGCGGCGTGCTCGCGCCAGTCGAAACCAAAACCGACGTTGACGGAAATTTCTTTGCCGTCCCCGAAGAGCGCATGGACCAGTTGCGAGCGCGAGGGCTGCTAGCCTAAGTGGCGACACCGTTCGTTTTCGATCTCGAAGAATCGCAGCGCCTGGTGGAGGCGCGCGGCGAGTTTCTGCGGTGCTTTGTCACCGATTTTAAAGATCGGCTGGAGCTGCGCACGGCGCTCGATGCCGGCTGTGGCGTCGGCCACTTCTCGAGCCTGCTGCAGCAGATGGGACTGCGGGTCACGGCGTTTGACGCCCGCGCAGAGAATGTGGAAGAAGCGCGCCGGCGCAATCCTGGGATCGATTTTCGTGTGGCCGATGCGGAGGAACTGCAGCCGCAGGAATTCGGCGTCTTCGACCTGGTGCTCTGCTTTGGGCTGCTGTATCACCTGGAAAATCCCTTTGCGCGCGGTGCGCCGGCTGCGTGCTATGACGGGTAAGGTGCTGCTCATCGAGAGTGTGTGTGTGCCCGGAAAGGCGCCGTTGTTTCACCTGCGGGACGAGGCTGCGCTCCACGACCAGGCGCTGAACGCAGTGGCGTGCTATCCCTCGGAAGGCGCGCTGGTGAAAATGGCATATCGCGCGGGCTTCCCGGCGGTGTATCGTCCGGCGCGATCGCCCGGGCACGAGGATTTTCAGGGCCGGATCGGCCGCAGGCCGTGGCGCACGGTGTTGGTAGCGCCGGTCTCGCCCATACAGGATGCATCTCTCGTGCTGGCGGATGAGCCCAGCGGACGAGCCGACCTGTGGTCCAGCGATCCTACCGGGCTGCTCAAAATGGGGCGCAGGCTGCAGGCTTTCCTGAAGCGGCCGTGGGCGGAGAACTGGGCGCGTCTGCGGCGACGGTACGGTTCAGCAGGAAAATAGATGCCGGATTTCTCCCACGCCACCATCGACGAGGTGCGGCAGTACTGGGACCGGCGTCCGTGCAATATCCGGCACTCGCCGCAGCCGGTGGGCACGCGCGCCTACTTCGATGAGGTCGAGGCCCGCAAATATCTCGTCGAGCCGCACATTCCACGCTTTGCCGAGTTCGAACGCTGGCGTGGAAAGAAGGTATTGGAGATCGGCTGTGGCATCGGTACCGATACCGTTAGCTTCGCGCGCCACGGCGCCGAGGTCACGGCGGTGGATTTGTCCTCGCAATCGCTCGAGATCGCGCGCCAGCGGGTTGGCGTTTATGGATTAGAAGACCGCGTGCGATTCTTCCACGGCAGCGCCGAAGAGCTGACGGCATTCGTGCCGAAGCAAATGTACGACCTGATTTATTCGTTTGGGGTGATCCACCACACGCCGCATCCGGAGCGCGTTTTAGCCGAGGCGCGCCAGTACGCAGCCGCGGGCTCCACGCTGAAGATCATGGTCTACCACCGCTGGTCGTGGAAGGTGCTGTGGATCGTGCTGGGCTACGGCAAGGGACAGTTCTGGCGCACGGCGGAACTGGTGGCGCGGAATTCCGAAGCGCAGACCGGATGCCCGGTCACCTATACGTATTCGCGTCCGCAGGCGCACCGCCTGGTCGAATCACGTGGGTTTCGCGTCACGAGTCTGTTCGTTGATCACATCTTCCCGTATCGCATCGCCGATTACGTTCAGTATCGCTATGTGAAAGCGTGGCCGTGGAGCTGGATGCCGCAACCCATGTTCCGCTGGCTCGAGAAGCGTTTTGGCTGGCATCTTTGCCTGACGGCGGAGACCTGCTGATGTCCACCACGGTGTGCCTCATCGGCCTGGGAAAACTGGGCGCGCCGCTGGCCGCGTGCATGGCAGCGCGCGGCGTGACCGTCATTGGCGTGGATTCGGATAAACGCAAGGTCGAGGCCATCAATCATGGCAAGTCCCCGGTTCCCGAGCCCGGCTTGACCGAGATGCTTGCCAAGTGCGGCGGACGCCTGACCGCCGTCGAGGAGATTGCGCCGGCAGTGAAGCAGGCGGACATCACGTTCATCGTGGTTTCGACGCCCAGTGAGCCGGGCGGAGGCTTCTCGCTGAAATACGTTGAGCCGACGTGCCGGGAGATCGGGCGCGCGCTCGCCGTCGAAGAAGGACTACCACGTAGTCTCGCTCACCAGCACCGTCATGCCGGGATCGACCGGAAGCTGCGTCCGCAGCCTGCTCGAGCAGGCGAGCGGCAAGCGCTGCGGCACGGATTTCGGCCTGTGCTACAGCCCGGAGTTCATCGCACTGGGCAGCGTGATTCGTGACTTCCTCAATCCCGACATGCTGCTGATCGGGGAATCCGACCGCCGCGCCGGCGACGCGCTCGCGGCGCTCTATCGCCAGGTCTGCGAGAACCAGCCGGCGGTGGCGCGCATGAACTTCGTGAACGCCGAAATCACCAAGCTGGCGGTGAACACCTACGTCACCACCAAGATCAGCTTTGCCAACATGCTGGCGCGCATCAGCGAACGCCTGCCGGGGGCGGACGCTGACGTCATTACCTCCGCGCTTGGGCTCGACACGCGCATCGGCGGCAAGTACCTGAAGGGCGCCATCAGCTACGGAGGTCCGTGCTTTCCGCGCGACAACCTGGCGATGGCCGCGCTGGCGCGGCAGGTGGGAACATCGCCCGAGCTGGCCCAGAGCGTTGACCACTTCAACCGCTGGCAGGTCGAGTGGCTCGCCGATTTCGTCGAGCAGCATTCTCAGGGGCCGATTGGCGTTCTCGGCCTTACGTACAAACCTGGCACGGATGTGGTGGAGGAGGCCGTGGGGCTGCTGCTGGCGCGGGAACTGGCGCAGCGCGGCCTCACCGTGATCGCATATGATCCTCTCGGCCAGGAGAATTCCATGCGCGTGCTGGGAGATAAGGTGCAGTTCGCGTCGCGCGCCGAAGAGTGCATCGCGAAAGCAGACTTAGTGGTGGTCACAACGCCGTGGCGCGAGTTCGCGTCGATCCCTGCCGAACAATGGGCGCGCGCCGGCACACTGCGGACGGTAGTGGACTGCTGGCGCTTGCTGAAGCACCTGGAGCGACAAGCGGGCGTGCGGTATCTTGTGCTGGGAGCGTGCGAAGCGGCCAAATAACGAGACAACCGTACCCGTTCGTGCGAGCCGCTCTAACAGCCGTGGCGCTCCCGTCGCGTTAGCGACGACACGAACTTAGCCCGGCGATTCATCGCCGGGGGACCCTCGGCCACAGAATACCGAGTCCCGTAGGGACGACTGAAGGTGGCATTACATTCGGAGACAGGAAGAACATCATCGGATTGAAAGCAGCGCGACGAGGGATACGACCCGTGCTTCGCTTGGGAATAGTTTCAGTCGTCCCTACGGGACTAGCCTCAATCCGCCCGCCTACCCGGCGATAAATCGCCGGGCTAAACTCGTACCGTCGCTGGCGCGACTTTTTCAGAGGTGCAGGATTGAGGCGGAAGCCTGCTTTAGCCAGTCTGGCCCGAGAATCGTAGACTCAGGTCAAGGCATAACACGAAATGAAAACTCAACTAACCATCTTTGCCCTGCCTAAGCCGTTCCGCGGGCACATTGAAGTAATCCAGCGCAATGCCATGCAAAGCTGGACCCAGCTTGATCCGGCGCCCGAGATCCTGCTGTTCGGCGACGAATCAGGCACGGCGGAGATCGCGCGGGAGTTAGGCCTGCGTCACATCCCGCAAATTCGCCGCAACGAATTCGGCACCCCGCTCGTCAGCGACCTTTTTCAGCAAGCGCAGTCGGCAGCCAGGCACGACATGCTCTGTTACGTCAACTCGGACATCATCCTGCTGGCCGATTTTCCCCAGGCGGTGGAGCGCACCGCCGGCTTCCGCGAAGAATTTCTGATGGTCGGCCGCAGGCTCGATCTCGATCTCGCCGAGCCGCTGCTCTTCGACGGCAACGGCTGGGAGGGCTCGTTGCGCAGCCGCGCTCTCGGCCAGGGCCGGATGAACATCGCACGCTCGATCGACTACTTCGTCTTTCCCCGCAGCCTGTATCCGCCGTTGCCGGAGATGGCCCTGGGACGCTTCTGGTGGGACAACTGGCTTATCTGGAAGGCGCGCGCTGTGGGCGCCGTGGTGGTGGACGCATCGGCGGTGGTGCTGGCCATCCACCAGAACCACGACCACTCACACTACACCGGCGGGCGCGACGCCATGCTGGCGGGCGAAGAAGCGCGTCGCAACTGCCAGCTCGGCTGCGAGACCAATCCCGCCGACTTCGACAACGGTCTCTACTGGCGCTACTTCTATACCATCGACGATGCCACTCATGTGCTCACGCGCGATGGCATCAAGCCCACCCATCGCCACGCGTGGAAGATGGTGAAACGAACTCTAGGCAATCCGCGCAGCCTGCCGGCTTTGATCCGGCAAACGCTGGTCAGGGTCGCACTAGCGGCGCTTCTCCACCGGTGGGTCGTTCTTCTCTGTCTGATCCGTGGCAGTGCCATTCTCGGCGGGTGGCGTGGTTCCGCCGTTCTTGTATACGCTGAAGAAGCGTTTGATCGCGCTCTTGACCGCGTCGCGGGTGCGTTCGGGAGCGGCGCCGCGGCGCTTCCAGAACATGTTTACGCGGTCCGCGACGCCGAGGCTGGCGAAGTAGAAGATGCCGTCCATCTGCTCGATGGCCACGCGCCGTCCGATCTTCAGGGCGCGGGTTTCCTTGCCGTGGCAGAAGATGCGGGCGCCGCCGGGCAGCAGCTCCACGATCGCGATGTGCAGAGGCGGCTTGAAGCCTTCGGGCGCGACCGTCAAGGTAGTGTATGAGAGCACGGAGCCGTAGCCGAAGAGCTCCACCGGGACCATCTCCCGCGGGTGCCGGGGACAGATGCGGGCTGGCGGCGCGACCACCAAGTCGCACTCCGGACACCGTGAACCGGCGATCGTCTCCATCATGCCACCTGCTCGACCAAGGTTACCCAGTTGTTGGTAGCCATACCGCCGATAGAATGCGCCAGGCCCACGGTTGCCTTCACCTGACGCCCCAGGGCACGGCCGGTGAGCTGCCACACCAGCTCCACCACTTGCGCCAAGCCAGTGGCGGCCAGAGCGTGGCCGCGCGCTTTCAATCCTCCGGAGGGATTCACCGGCAGACGGCCCTCCAGCATCAGCTCGCCATTCTGAATCGCTTTCGTGGCCTTGCCGGGCGCGAGCAGTCCGATATCTTCCAACGCCAGGATTTCAAAGGGAGCGAAGGCATCGTGGATCTCCGCCACCTGCACGCGCTCCGGGCCAAAGCCTGCCATCTTGAAGGCAGCTTTGGCCGCGTCCTGGGTGGCGCGAAAGCCGGTGAGCGAGCTGCGATAGCGCATCGCCAGGTAATCGCTGCCCTGGCCCATGCCCGCCAGCTTGGTGCCGGTCGGGTCGGCGGTCAGCAGGATGGCGGCTGCGCCATCCGAAATCGGGCAGCAGTGCTGCAGCCGGAGCGGGTCGGCGATCAGGCGGCTGCTCATCACTTCCTCCACCGTGACCGGCTTCTGGAAGTGTGCATAAGGATTGCGTGCGCCGTTGGCGTGGTTCTTGACGGCAACGCGCGCCATATCCGTTTCGGTGAAGAGGCCCTTGGCCAGGGCGGCGCGGGCCACCATAGCCGCCAACGCCGGCATGGTGGCGCCATAGGAGCGTTCGTGCGGATCGATAACGCGGCTGATGATCTCGGAAACACGCGGAGTGGACACGTGGGTCATCTTCTCGCCACCAACGACCAGCACGTGAGTGTGGAATCCGGAGGCGATCAGCGCGAATCCGGCATACAGGGCTGCGGCTCCCGATGAAGTTGCAGTCTCAACCCGCAGGGCGGGCACTCGCGAGAGACCGAAGTAGGTGCCCATGTGCGAGGCAAAATTTCCCTCCCCCACAAACTCCTCGGGGTCCATGCAGGTCACCACAAGGGCATCAGGCTGGCGATCGGCCTCGCGCAGCACTTCCAGCGCTGCGTCGGCCATCAGGTTCTCCAGCGATTCCGCGCGGCGGCCGAAGCGGGTCATGGCCGCAGCCGCGATCCAGACGTCTCGCATTCTCCCCCCGGCGGTGCCGCGATGAACGCAGCAGGCGCTCACAGCCGCGCCGCCTAAAATATATAGATGTTCGTAAGTGTGCGCGCGACCGGTTAATGGTGGATGAATCCCGCGCGCCGCGCAATGTGCCGGAAGGGCATCGGCAAACCGTCACGCGATGCAGATGGGAAGCATCCTGCTCAGAAATCGTGGGCCAGGATGTCCGAGGCGCGTCGGCACAATTCGCGCGCGTACTCGGTCCAGATGCCTTGTCCCCAATAGCGATAACAACTGGTTTGGGTGAGCAGAAGATAGAAGAGGGCGTTGCGATAGCGGTGTTCTTGGGGCGAGACCTTCCCCAGCGCGCGTTCGGCAAAGCGCGCGCTCACCGCGTCCATGGGGCCCAGCACATTCTCGTAGCCGCGGACCCAGGAGAGATTGTTCGTCCAACTGCCTCCCTCCATGCTGAAGCGATGGTCCTGGGCTCGCAGCTCGGCGATTACACTCTCCAAGCGCTCGCGCCCCTGGCCGGGCTGGAAGCGCTCCCAGATGCGCTTCTGGTGAAGCGGGCGGATGGCCGGGAAGTCGCTCTCCTGGATGCCGGTTGCAGCCAGGTACTCGAGGTATTCCGTGGCGTTCACCGGCGGGGTTTCCGAGCCGGAAGCCTCGCGCATGACTTCCATGTACTTCGGCGGAAACTCGTTCATCATCACCCCGCCGTTCTCGCCGTCGCCGATCTGGGTCACCAGAGGCGGAACCGGGCGGCCGGCCAGCGGCATTCGTCCCAGTCCCTTGGCTTCGTAGTAGGGCTGCATCTGCGCCACCAGCTTGGTGTCGCTGCCTTGGGTCTTGATGATGGCAATGATGCTGGCGCTCTGACCTTCCGAGTTTTGCGCGATCAAACGATGCGGCAAGTGGCGATGCTGGAGGCTGGCGCCATCTTCCACACGCTCGACCGAATGTTCCTGCACCAGGACCCAGCGATATCCGCACTCTCTGAGTGTGCGGACAAATTCATAAGCCACGTCGGGATGGTTGGGCAGCGCCATCTCCGGCGGAGAAAATCCTTTGACTCGCGACAGCGCCTCGAATCCGAAGAGAGCGGCAAAATACTGCTGCCAGGCCAGAACGTGAAGGCGAAAATCCTGGGCCGGAGTGCTGGGAGCGACTGCGTGTCCCCAGGCCGTGCCCAGCCATTCCACCGCGCGGCGGCAGGCGAGATCGCAAGTGAGCCGCCGCAGGTGGGCCAGCACGTCGTCCAAGCCCATCTGCTGCAAGCCGTACAGCAGGCAGCCGGAGTAGTCGAGCATCACCCGCGGCTGTTTGCCCTCCTGGAGGAGCTGAGGAATGAACTCGCCCATCCGCTGGTAGCACCAGCGAAATACCGAGGCGTTGTGGTTGTCGCCGATCTGCGGGTTGTCCATCATGTACTGCAGGTTGCTGATCACCGGCGCGGTCCGGAGATCGCCGGTGCCCGCCAGAATCAGCGGCTGATGCATGTGCAGCGCGATGGCGAAGGCGCTCTTGATCCGGCCGAAATCGATGCCGCTGTCGTTCAGATAGACAGGCCCCTTATCGGCGGTGGCGGCGGCTACCTGCTCTTCCGCACCGCAGATATTGGGTACACCGTTGACGGATTCGGGGAGTTCGCTCATTGGGTGTACACACTCACCACGCGGTCGGCGATGGCGTCCCAGGTAAAGCCCGCTTCGACGGCGACGCGGCCGTTGCGTCCCATCCAGCGCGCCCATTCAAAGTTGGTGAACATGGTGCCAATCCCCCAGCCCACGGAATCGTAATTGGGATAAATCTTCAATCCGTTCACCTCGTGCCAGACGTATTCATCCGGGCCGCCGTTCTTGGTGACGATGACCGGCTTGCCCGCGCTCCAAGCTTCCAGTACTACGATGCCAAAAGGCTCGTTGCGGCTGGGTACGCACACCACGTCGCAGGCTTTGTAGAGGTCCGTCAGCTCTCCGTTATTCCTGAAGCCAAGGAACCGGCAGGCATGGTGGACGCCCAATTCCCAGGAACGCTGCTCCACCGATGCCCGCATTTCCCCATCGCCGACGAAGACGAATTTCGCGCGATGATGGTGCCGCAGCAGGTGAGGAATGGCTGCCACCAGAAGATCGGGTCCCTTCTGATAGACCGCGCGTCCAGAGAAGAGCACGGTCGGATCCGTAGGACCTATGCTGTAGCGCGCTTTGACGGCGGCTGGCTCGAGCCACCCGTCGTAATTGTGAAGATTCACGCCGTTGTAAATGATGGCGACCTTCCAGTCCGGGACCTCGTACATCCACATGATTTCCTTCTTCAGCGAGTACGAGACCGTGATCACGCGATCGCACCAGTACGCGGCAGCCCGCTCCTGGTGGCGAACGCGCTCCGACCGGCCGTTATGAAAGTGGTTTCCGCTGCGGCCATATTCGGTGGAGTGCAGAGTAAGAACGGTCTTCCGCCCCCGCCCCTGTTTGATGTAGATCAAGGCATTGCCGGCTAGCCAGTCATGGGCGTGAATTACGTCAAAGGGCCCGTGGGCATCTTCGGCGGCGCACACATGATGCGCGAAGGAGCGGCACATGTCGTTGATTTCCTCAACGAAGTCCGGATTCAGCCGGAAGGGGCAACGGTGGTAATGAACGCCGTGGATGAGTTCATAGTGCCTTTGCCCCGCTCCCATGCGGGTGAAGACGTGCACGTCGTGGCCTCTCCGCTCGAGAGCAGCCGCCAGCTCGGTGACGTGGGCGGCGACCCCGCCCACTGGAATGGAGTGGAGCGATTCCCACGCCAATAGTGCGATTCTCATATCAGATTCCGGAATCAAGAACAGGTTTCGTGCGCAAAACTACCTATCGGGATTCTGGCTCCAGCAGTATGCCAGTCAAATGTAAAAGGTTGGAGTCTGTGGAAATTCGCAATGGATAGCAAGATTGTAGCGCAGGGAATCCCTTTCTTGAAGAATTGCTTTCTCTCTGCCAAAACGGACCAATTACTTGCGGCGACTTCGCGATCAACTGGACGCCGAATGCCCACGCAGCGCCGCCCGAGGTTGCGCATTAAGCCGTTGCCTTTGTGCTAGATTGATCGCAGACGGGCCCGTAGCTCAGCGGTAGAGCAGGGGACTCATAATCCCTTGGCCCCAGGTTCGAATCCTGGCGGGCCCACCAGAAGCCCGCACTCATATGGATCGATTCCAGTAATCCTAGCCGCGCAGCATGTGTTTTGTTAATAGTCCTGACGACGGCGGCCTTCCTTGCAGCACAAACCTCGGATTTGGCGCCCGGCAGCGCGGACTTGATCCAGCCGGCAGAATTGGCGAAGACCCTGCAATCCTCCGCGGCCACGAAGCCGCTGGTTTTCTATGTTGGCCCGCGCCTCATCTACCTGCAGGCACACATCCCCGGCGCTGAGTACATCGGACCCACGGGGAAGCCGGAGGGGATGGAGAAGCTGCGCGCGCGGGCGGCTTCACTCCCGCGCGACTCGTTTCTGGTCATTTATTGTGGATGCTGCCCGTGGGAACATTGTCCCAACATCCGCCCCGCCTACAGCGAGATGAAGAAAATGGGTCTCACCAGACTCAAGGTGCTCTATCTCGCCAACAGCTTCGGTGCGGACTGGGTGGAAAAGGGCTATCCGACGCAGAAGGGAGAGTAGGAAGCTGAATCGTGGCCAATGGGCGACGGTCCTGATCGTCGCAGCCGGACTGGCAACTGTCTTCTATCTAGCGCTGCATCGCCGAGTGCCCGCCAACCGCGGCCCACACCCCCTGGTTGCTGCGCCCGCAGTCACCTTCACGGATCTCAGCGGAAACACCATCAACCCCTCCACCTACAAGGGCAAGGTTGTGCTGATCAACTTCTGGGCGGCATGGTGCACGCCCTGCCGCGAGGAGATCCCGCAATTCGTGGCTCTGGAGGAGAAGTACCGCGCGCGGGGATTTCAAAGCATCGGCGTTTCCATGGACGACCCCGAGAGCACGCTGCGCGATTTCTGTCGCGAGTACAAGGTGAACTATCCAGTGATCATGGGCAATCAGAAGATCGCGGAGGAGTTCGGTGGGGTGCTGGGTTTGCCGACTACGTTCCTGATCGGGCGCGATGGGCTCATCCACGCCCGTTATGCCGGCACGACTGATTTTCGCAAACTTGAAGAGGAGATCGCCGGGCTACTCGAATCGCCCTAGGCAGTGCGCTCAGAACTTGGTGTCTTCGTCCGAGTCCAACCTGCGGCCGGCGGCGACAGGTTGAACCGAACCGAAAGAGGCGATTGCCTCACGCTCGGACTTATAGCTCCCAAAGACTTCGTCGAGCCGGGTGACCCGCAGGAGGTCGCGGGACTTAGGCGAGAGCTCGGCCAGCTTGAGCTCGCCGCCGCGGTTGCGGGCGGAGATGAACAGCCCCACCAGCGCCGCCAGCCCTTCGCTATCGATCTGCTGAATACCGGCGAGTTGCAGCACGACGCGATTGGTTTGCTTGAGCAGAGAGAGGACCGTCAAACGCAGCTCATCCACCTCCTGACCGAAGACAATGCGTCCCTCGCAGCGGATCACGGCTACGTTGGCGTGTCGGGCAACGTGCAACTTCAGTTCCATCGAACCCCTGGTGACGGCTGAGCCGGGCGCAACCGGCGCCACGTATCATAGGCGAGAATCGGCCCCAGCGCGACAGAAACTGCGGCGCGCACTCATAATCCGGGAAAGAAAGCCAGGATAAAGGAAGGATAGAGAGGCCGCGGAGCTTCCTGCAGAGTCCTGAATGGGTCTGTTCCCGATCCTGCTTGGGAAGAGACTCAGCCGTAGGCAGCTTTTTGGACGTTCTCCACATCAAAACCAGTTAGGCTGTGGGTGTCCTGTCAATCTCATTCAATTCCATGATTGCCAAGTGTGCTAACCCGGCCTGCTCTGTACCTTTCCAGTACTTGCGTGACGGCAAGCTCTTCCGCGTGGAGTTTCGTCCTGGAGCTTCAGGACCGAAGCTGGCCGGAAACGCCAAGCCAGCACGCAGGACCGAACATTTCTGGCTTTGCGGGCGCTGCTCCGCTACGCTTACGGTCGTGACGAGTGGGGGACGAGCGAAAACCGTTCCTCTGGAACCAGTTGCCTTCAAGGTGGCGGCCGCCTCCTGAACGGCCCCAAAGCATTTCACTTCCTGGTGACTGTGGTGGCATCCGTCCGGTCGTACTTGCCGGTCAAGGCATACCAGCGGATGCGGAACAGCTCGGTCAACATCCGGAAGCCATCCCGGATAGGGCTGATTTTGGAGCGCTCGTCGTGCGCCCATTCCACCGGTACCTCCACGGTCTTAAGCCCGGCCTGGTTGGCGAGGAACAGTATCTCGGGGTCAAAGCCCCAGCGCTCGATCCGCTGCCGCGGAAAGATCTCCTGGGCCGCCCGCGGGGTAAAGGCTTTGAGCCCGCACTGTGTGTCCTTGAAACGCAGGCCGAGCACGATCCGCAGCAGCAGGTTGAAGACTCGGCCGAAGAACTGGCGATAAAGCGGCTGGCGCTCGGTCTGCAGCTCGGAGCGAAGCCAGCGCGAGCCGATGGCGATGTCCGCGCCCTGATGGATGGCGGCAATCAGCTTTTCCGCCTCCTGAATCGGTGAGGACAAATCGGCATCCGTGAACAGCAGCAACTCGCCCTTGGCCTCCATCATCCCGTGGCGGACGCTGTAGCCCTTGCCGCGGTTGCCGGGATTTTCCAGCAGCCGCACGATGGAGTGCCGTCGCGCCCACTCGCGAACAATCGCAGGAGTGGAATCGCTCGAACCGTCGTTGACCACAATGACTTCCGCAGTCCAGCCCATTTTGGCGATGTGCGCCAACACCCTTTGGAGAGTGGCCTCCAGGCGCTGGCCTTCGTTATAGGCAGGAATAACGATGCTGTACGTAAGGCGCTCCCGTTCAGTCTTGGGCCCAGCCCATTGTAGGGCGTTGCCGGGCGGGCGCCTGCATTCTAACGGTGCATGCGGCTGAGGAAGTAGAACACCAGCGAGAGCACCAGGCTGAGCAGGATCGAAGTCGTTAAGGGAAAGTAGAAGGAGAAGTTACGGCGGCGATAAACGATGTCGCCGGGCAGGCGGCCTATGGGCAGATGGGTTCGTCCCAACAGCACCAGGAGCAGGCCGACCAGGACCAGACCCGCGCCGACAAAGATGATGAGCCTGCCCAGGTTGAGCACATCTCCATTCTAATGCCTCTGCTGCTGCTCGGAATGTACCCCGAATATAACAACCAATCCGGCGCGGCGCGACTGCTTCATCCGGCCACGACTCTGTTATATTTAGCGGGCGCTCCCCAGATTGTCCCAAGCGGAACATCATTCAATTGCCATGGCTGCTTCTACCCAGCCCGAATCTGCGCCGCTTGCCAAACCGCATGCGCAGCCGCTGCCGCAGCCGGTAGTGGTCTATTTCTCGGCGGACCGCATCGCGCAGAAGGCCACGGCCGTCCGGCCACGACTCTGTTATATTTAGCGGGCGCTCCCCAGATTGTCCCAAGCGGAACATCATTCAATTGCCATGGCTGCTTCCACCCAGCCCGAATCTGCGCCGCTTGCCAAACCGCATGCGCAGCCGCTGCCGCAGCCGGTAGTGGTCTATTTCTCCGCCGACCGCATCGCGCAGAAGGCCACCGCGGGGATGCACGCTTTCCGCCGGGTAGAGCTGGAGAGCCTGGACGGCCGTCCGGCTAATGGCGGCCGGCTGGCGCGCGGTTCCGAGCGAGTGGTGATCACCTCCTCCGAACTGCTGGTGGCGCACGCGGCCGATTTGCTGCGCGCTCCCGACATCCGCATCATCGCGCTGACGGATCGTCGCTTCTCCGATCCGCGCATCGACGCGCTCGTCTATGCTTACCTTCCGGCAAACACTCCCCTGGAACTGGTGGAACGCATGGTGGGCAACGCGCTCGAGCACATGAACCTGCTCGATAGCCGTGAGAAGCTGGGCGAGCGGCTGGCGCTGGCGGCGCACGAGATCCAGGAGCTGAACCAGATCGGGGCGGCGCTCTCCGCCGAACACGACACCGGCGCGCTGCTGGAGATGATCCTGACCAAAATGCGCGAGATCGCCTCCGCCGATGCCGGCTCTTTGTATCTGGCTGAACCCATCCCCAGCCAGCTTCCGCCCGAGCGGAGCGAGCGCCGCCAGCATGTGCGCCGCCGTCTGCGCTTCAAGCTGGCGCAGAACGATTCTGTAGCGCTGAAATTTCGCGAGGCGTTGCTCGAAGTGAACGAGAGTTCCATTGCCGGCTACGTTGCCAAGACCGGCGAGGGTGTGAACCTCGAAGACGCATATCACCTGCCGCCCGGCGTGCCCTACACCTTCAACCGGCAATTCGACGAGGAGTCCGGCTATCGCAGCAAGTCGATCCTGGCCATTCCCATGAAGGACCAGCGCGGCGAAGTGGTGGGAGTGGTGCAGTTGATCAACGGCAAGCGCGAGCGCGAGGCGCGGCTCGATTCCGTAACCACAACAGCGACGCAGGTAGTGCCTTTCACGCGCCATCAGCAGGCGATTGCGGAGTCGCTGGCCAGCCAGGCGGCGGTGGCGCTGGAGAACAGCCTGCTCTACCAGGCCATCCAGAACCTGTTCGAGGGATTCGTCAAGGCTTCGGTGACGGCCATCGAGGCGCGCGATCCTACGACCTCGGGGCACTCCTTCCGCGTGGCCAACCTGACCGTGGCGCTGGCCGAGGCCGTGGACCGCGCCGATTCCGGTCCTTACGGTAACCTGCACTTCACTCGCGAGCAGATGCGCGAGCTCCGCTACGCCTCGCTGCTGCACGACTTCGGTAAAGTGGGAGTGCGGGAAGAAGTGCTAGTCAAGGCCAAGAAACTCTATCCGGCGCAACTGGAGCTGGTCCGCCAGCGTTTTGAGTTCATCCGCAAAGCCCTGGAAGCGGATGCTCTACGTTCCAAGCTCGACTGCGCTCTGGCCCAGGGACGAGACGAGTTCCTGAGGCAGTTGCCCGAGTTCGACGCCCGGCTGGGCGAGCACCTGCAGATGCTCGACGGAGAATTGCAGGCCATCATCGAAGCCAACGAGCCCTCGCTGAATCGCGAAAGCATCAGCCAGAAGCTCGCGGAAATCGCGGCGCAGCAGTACACCGACGCCGCCGGGGAACGCAGGGGCCTGCTCAACGAGGAGGAAGTCCGGCTGCTCTCCATCCCCAAAGGCTCACTCGACGAAAGCGAGCGCCGGCAGATCGAATCGCACGTCGTGCACACCTTCAAGTTCCTGCAGCAGATTCCCGTGGACGCGCGAGCTGCAGAACCTGCCGGCCATTGCCCGCAGCCATCATGAGAAGCTCAACGGCACGGGCTATCCTCACGGGCTGACCGCGCCCGACATTCCACCGCAGACGCGCATGATGACCATCTCCGACATCTTCGACGCCCTCGGCGCCGCCGACCGTCCCTACAAGCGCGCCGTGAGCCTGGAACGATCGCTGGAGATTCTCGAGGCCTTCGTGAAAAACGGCGAACTCGATGCCGAGCTGTTCCGCATCTTTGTCGAGGCAAGATCTACGAGCGCTGGAAGAGTAGATCCGTTCCCGTACTAGGTAGCATTCCCGCCACGCTGATTTTTCTTTCTTCGATCGCGAGAATCGCCTGAATCCGATCCATCCGACAATACGTATTAAGTCGAATTGACATAACGATATCGTCGTATTTAATTGTGCGCCCTTGACGATGCAGATTGCCCTTGGAGGGTGAACGGTGAGAAGAACGATTGCCTTTGCGCTTATGCCGGCTGTGCTTACG
Organism: uncultured Acidobacteriota bacterium; assembly: GCA_963733935.1. Taxonomy (GTDB): domain Bacteria; phylum Acidobacteriota; class Terriglobia; order Terriglobales; family Acidobacteriaceae; genus JAHFUA01. The sequence goes on along the minus strand of CAVTEQ010000014.1, from coordinate 601,665 downwards.
GTTCTGGCCGTGATACTGATGCACGCTCCGGCAGACTGCGCCCAAGTCTCGGCGAACCTGTGGGGCACGGTCAGCGATCCTTCCGGGGCGGCAGTGTCCGGAGCGGCGGTGACGGCGAAGAACGTGGACACAGGACTCTCGCGGAGCAGCGTCACCGACCCGGCGGGGCGTTATGTTTTCACCGCGCTGCCGGTCGGGAGCTACGAGCTCTCCGCCCAAAAGGCGGGCTTTGCCGAGGAAATCCGCAAGGGCATTCATCTGGTCGTGGGGCAAGACGCGGGCGTCGACCTGACCCTCCATGTTGGCGCGGTCAGTGAGCAGTTAACCGTCATCGGCGACGCGCCGCCGGTGAGCGTCACCACGCAGGACATCTCCGGCCTGGTGGGCGAGCAGCAGGTCAAAGATCTTCCGCTGAACGGGCGCAGCTACGACCTGCTGCTCACGCTCAATCCCGGCGTCGTCAACTTCACCTGGGAGAAGACCGGCGGCATCGGGATCTCGAACTCCACCACCGGCAACAATTTTGCCGTCTCCGGCAATCGTCCGCAGCAGAACCTGTTCCTGCTGAATGGCGTGGAGTTCACCGGCGCGGCGGAGAACAACATGCAGCCGGGCGGCGCCAGCCAGCAATTGCTGGGCGTGGACGCGGTGCGGGAGTTCAACGTCCTGCGCGACTCCTACGGCGCGGAGTACGGCAAGCGGCCCGGCGGCCAGGTGATCATCGTGACCCAGTCGGGCAGCAATCAGTGGCACGGCTCGGCATTCGAATTCCTGCGCAACAACGCGCTCGATGCGCCCAACTACTTCGATCAGGGATCGGCGCCGCCGTTTCAGCGCAACCAGTTCGGCGGCTCCGCTGGGCGGGCCGATCCAGAAAGACAAGACCTTCTTCTTTGCCAACTACGAAGGATTCCGCCAGAACCTGCACCAGACCTCGGTGGCGTTCGTTCCCGACGCTGGCGTCGCGGGCAAGCGCTGCGCCGAGCGTTCAGCCGCTGCTCAACCTGTGGCCCACGCCTACCGGCCGAGCGCTCCCGACTTCAACGGCATCGCCGCAGTATTCCAGCAGTCCGCTGCAAACCATTCGCGAGGACTTTGGAACCGTGCGGCTCGACCACATCTTCTCGTCGCGAGACACGCTGTCCGGCGATCTACACCATCGATGATGGCGACGACTGTCACGGCGACGCCGCTCGATCCCTACAGCACGGACATCCTGACCCTGCGCGAGCAGGTGTTCAGCCTGGAGGAGACCCACGTCTTCTCGTCCACCGCTGCTCAACACGGCCCGCTTCGGTTATTCGCGCGCCGGATACTTCTTTACCGGCGAGCCGACGCCCGGCACTCCCGCCGCCAGCGTTCCGGGTTTCTCGTCGGGCATCCGGTGGGCGCGGTGGTGGTGGGCGGCAGCGCGGCATCGAATCCGCAAGCGCAGCTCGGCTTGGCGGGCAGCAATAACGGCAGCAACCTGACGTATCGCGCGCAATCTGTTCACCTATGAAGACCGTGTGACCTGGACGCGGGGACGCCATCAGCTCAGCTTCGGAGTATGGTTCCAGCCGTTCCAGTCGAACGAAACCATCGCGCTCAGCCAGTATCGGGCAGGCCACCTTCACCAGCCTGCAGACTTTTCTGCACGGGAACGACTCGCAGCTTCCTGTACGATCCCGCGCCGACGGAGATGAACTGGCGCTCGCTGTTCGGCGCCTGGTACGCGCAGGATGTGATCCGCGCTGAGCCCGCGTCTGACGGTGACGCTGGGCTTCCGCGACGAGTTCTCCACCGGCTGGAACGAGGCCCATGGCCGCGCCGCCAACTACACCTTCACCGAACGGAGTGATCTCGAGCCAGCCGCGCATCGCGAGCAGTCTGCCTTCACCACCAACAACGCCAAGTTCCTGCCGCAGCCGCGGGTCGGTTGGCCTGGAGTCCCTTCGGCGGCAAGACCGTGATCCGCGCCGGCTTTGGGATGTACAACGACCTGCAGGATGCGCTGGGCTACCGCATGGACCAGAACGCGCCCTTCAATCCCGACCTACAGCATCGCTGCGCTGCCGGTGGCGCAGCTGCCGATCAATCCCGCGGCGCCCGGTGCCGGCCGAACGCCAAGCTGGTGCCGGGCGGCGTGCAGCCGGACTTGAAGATGCCCACGCTGATTTCGTATTCGCTTGCGAATCGAGCAGGAACTCACGCCGAACACCGCGCTGACGATCGGCTACGTCGGCTCGCACGGCTATCACGAGCTGGTCGGCGTCGACGCCAATGAGCCGTTCCCGTGATCTGTCCCGGCGTCGCCCTGCCCGGCGGTTTATCCCGGCGAATTTCCCGGCGCGCTTGGCGGGCATCTCCGGTGCCCGGCAGGAACTTACTACATTCCCACCGGCACGCCAAGCCGAATCCCGCTGGCCAATACCTGGACGTGGTTCTCGCGTGGGTGACAGCACCTACAACGCGCTGCAGGTGGACGTGAACCGTCGCTTCAGCCACGGCTTTCGTTCCGCGGCGTGTACACATGGTCCAAAGCGCTCGACGATGGCGATTCGCTGAACGCAACGACCGCGGGCAATGCGCCGGGGCTGGTTTCGAACCCGTTCAACCTGCGCGCCGACTGGGGCCTGGCGACTTACGACGTCCGGAACATGGGCGTGGTCAGCGCGGTCTATGAGTTGCCGTTCGGCAACGGGAAGGCGCTTGCAAATGATCTCGAGCGGCTGGAGCAACGAGCTGGTGAGCGGATGGTCGGTGACCAGCATCGTCACGGCTGCAGTCGGGTTCCCGTTCACGCCGCAGCTCAGCTACAACCCGTCGAACAATGGCGACACGCGCAATCCGGTGCGGCCGTTTGTCAATCCGAACTTCAGCGGCCCGGTGATCCTCGGAACTCCGGCGCAGTGGTTCAATCCCGCCGCGTTTCTCGCGCCTCCGGCCAACAGCGGCTTCTACGGGAATCTGGGACGCGATACGTTCATCGGCCGGGGCTCGCGACGTGGGATTTCTCGGCGATGAAGAACACGCAATCCGCGAGCGCTTGAATCTGCAGTTTCGGGCGGAGATCTTCAACCTGCTGAACCGCGCCAACTTCAACACCCCGACCTGATCGTGTTCACGCCGTCGGGAGTGTCGGGAACGGCGGGCGCGATCACCAGCACCTCGACCACGGCGCGGCAGGTGCAGTTCGGGCTGAAGCTGCTGTGGTAGTGAGAAAAGATTCACCGCCGAGTCGCCGAGGTCGCCGAGCGGAAGCAAAAGAACCGAGAAACTTCGGCGCTCTCGGCGTCTCGGCGGTAAGATCAACACAGGAGGCAGTCATGACGCTTTCGGCGCGTAATCATCTCCCCGGCACCGTGGAAGAAATCACCCTGGGCGGGGTGATGGCTCACGTGGTGGTCCGGGTCGGCAGCAATGTGGTCGAGAGCGTAATCACGCGCAAGAGCGCCGAGGAGATGAAGCTGAAGAAGGGCGACAAGGTTACGGCGATCATCAAGTCCACGGAAGTGATGCTGGAGAAAGACTAGGACGGTCCGGCCGGCAAGACTGACGTCAACTCCAATTTCACGACTTTTGCCATCCGCTTACGGAGTCAGCGATTATCAGACTCGGCGGGTGACCTGGGGCGCTCATGCGAATGGCCCACCCACGATGGAGATAGGGGATCAGCTCTGTCTCCCTCGCAACGTGAATGTGCGGGCCGAATTTGGTTTTGCTGGCCCTGTAGCCGGTTTTGTAGCGGTGAGGTTTCAGTGTGATTCCCTCATCATCACCGAAGCGAACGGCGTAAGTGAGTGTCATACGCTAGAGGCCTCGCGCTCACTTATATTGTCACCAAACTGAGGCACCGTCGCAATGGCACGGAATACTAAGAATCAGTCGTTCGTTGGCAAGCTGGGCAAACACCGCCAAACTGAATCGCTTGCCAATTCCCCGACATCTGATACAATAACCCTGTAAGAAAATTGGCTCCGGCCACGGGGCCTGTATTCGGGGACAGAGTTTCCCGAAGGGTTTAGCGTCAATCGCAAGACCTCCGAACGATCTTTTTTCAGGATCTTTTTGCCTTGTGGCGATTTGCGCCCGAAATGGCGAGCGCGAGGGTTTCCGCTCCCAGGCGCGATTTCATCGCGCCCCGACGGCCGAGGGCGGCCGTCTCCACATCGGTGTAGATGGC
>CAVTEQ010000014.1:0-595000 GCA_963733935.1 uncultured Acidobacteriota bacterium | reverse complement strand
CAAAGCCGCCCAGGCGGCTAAACGCGGGCGAGGGCGCCCGCGCCACACGATGTTTGACAACTGAATAGACGGGCAATCTACAAGGCTGAGTAAATTTTTATGAGTGCCTTAAGTCGGCTGGTGTGATCGGGCATGCAACCCGGTCGCGAGGAGCCGATGGCCCATAGGTTTGCGCGGCGGATCGGGAGCAATCCCGGTGTGCTGAGTAAATTTTATGGTCAAGCTACTAAGGGCGCATGGTGGATGCCTTGGCGGAAGATGGCGATGAAGGACGTGGCAAGCTGCGATAAGCCTCGGAGAGCCGCAAGCAGGCTTTGACCCGGGGATGTCCGAATGGGGAAACCCACGCCGGTAAAACCGGCGTACGGCCCGCTGAATCCATAGGCGGGCACGAGCGAACCCAGGGAAGTGAACCATCTCAGTACCTGGAGGAAAAGAAATCAACCGAGATTCCGAGAGTAGTGGCGAGCGAAATCGGAATTAGCCCAAACCTGCTGCACCTTACAGGCAATCAAGTCGTAAGACCGCGCGACACCCCTAAAGGGGATCGAAGCGTGATTTCCGGATCAACCAGTCCGGCTGACTTGACTGCGTGTTGGGTGTGGCAGGGGTTGTAGGGTCCGCAACAGTAGAGTTACCAATCCGGTGGTTAGCCGAAGCCCTCTGGAAAGAGGGGCCACAGAGTGTGATAGCCACGTAGGCGAAAATCATCCGGACTCGAAGCGGATACCTGAGTACCGCGGGGCACGAGAAACCCTGCGGGAATCCACGGGGACCATCCCGTAAGGCTAAATACAAGCTTCCGACCGATAGTGAACCAGTACCGTGAGGGAAAGGTGAAAAGAACCCCTGCGAGGGGAGTGAAATAGTACCTGAAACCGTGTGCCTACAAGCAGTGGGAGGGCTATGTCCCGCCCTTTGTCAGGTCGAGCGCAGCAATTCGTCTGGACTTGAGAAAGGGCGGGAAATGCCTGACCGCGTGCCTATTGCATAATGAGCCGGCTAGTTATTCTTGTCAGCAAGGTTAAGCGCAAGCGAGCCGCAGCGAAAGCGAGTCCGAATAGGGCGAATCAGTTGGCAGGAATAGACGCGAAGCGGGATGATCTACCCTTGGCCAGGTTGAAAGTGGGGTAACACCCACTGGAGGACCGAACCGGTGTTTGTTGAAAAAAGCTCGGATGAGCTGAGGGTAGGGGTGAAAGGCTAATCAAATTCCGTGATAGCTCGTTCTCTCCGAAATAGCTTTAGGGCTAGCCTCGCGTGATTTGCCGTGGTGGTAGAGAACTGAATGGACTAGGGGGCTTTCCAGCTTACCGAATCCAATCAAACTGCGAATGCCATGGACAACCAACGCGGGAGTCAGACGGCGGGGGCTAAGCCTCGTCGTCGAGAGGGAAACAGCCCAGATCGCCTGCTAAGGTCCCCAAGTTTCAGCTAAGTGGGAAAGGATGTCGGAACGCCCAGACAGCCAGGAGGTTGGCTTAGAAGCAGCCATCCTTTAAAGAAAGCGTAATAGCTCACTGGTCAAGCGGTCCGGTGCCGACAATTCAACGGGGCTCAAGCTGAACACCGAAGCAGCGAATGTCCGCCTCACGGCGGACGTGGTAGGAGAGCATTCCCAACAGTTCGAAGCGGGAGCGTAAGCACCCGTTGACCGTAGGGAAGAGACCCTGCCGGCATAAGTAGCGATAACGGAGGTGAGAACCCTCCGCGCCGAAAGTCTAAGGTTTCCTGAGAAAGGTTAATCCGCTCAGGGTTAGGCGGTCCCTAAGGCAAGGCCGAAAGGCGTAGCTGATGGACATCCGGTTAACATTCCGGACCTCCTGCCCGTTCGTTATGACGATGGGGTGACGCAGAAGGATAAGCGGGACCGGTTATGGCTATCCGGTTCGATGCGTGTAAGCCGTCTCCTGCAGGCAAATCCGCAGGGGAGCTATCGGTGAGACGCAAAGCATTAGGCCGTATGGCTGAAAGCCGCTGATTCCACGCTGCCGAGAAAAACCTCTAAGCAGAACGGACAGGAACCGTACCTCAAACCGACACAGGTAGACGAGGAGAATATCCAAAGGCGCTCGAGAGAACGCTTGTTAAGGAACTAGGCAAATTGACCCCGTAACTTCGGGAGAAGGGGTGCCCCGCCAGGGTTTACAGCCCGAGGGGGCCGCAGTGAAAAGCGCTCTGCGACTGTTTAACAAAAACACAGGTCTCTGCAAAGTCGAAAACGACGTATAGGGGCTGACGCCTGCCCGGTGCCGGAAGGTTAAAGAGAGAGGTTATCCCGCTCTTTCTGGAGTTCAGCATGGCTTATCTCTACGTGCTGGTCAACGCGCGAACTGGCAGACTCTACATCGGATTCAGTATGGATCTGAAACAAAGAGTCCGCTCGCATCAGAAGGACGATCCTGATTGGCAGCTGGCTTACTACGAAGCATACGCTTCGGAAGCCGAAGCTCGCCAGCGGGAGCGTGACCTGAAGCAATATGGTTCGGCGTGGGGACATTTGAAACGTAGGATTCAATCGAGTCTGGACTTTAGAAAGAGCGGGAGAAGCTTTGAACTGAAGCCCCGGTGAACGGCGGCCGTAACTATAACGGTCCTAAGGTAGCGAAATTCCTTGTCGGGTAAGTTCCGACCTGCACGAATGGCGTAACGATAGAGCGACTGTCTTGACGAGCGACTCGGCGAACTTGTAGTACCGGTGAAGATGCCGGTTTCCCGCATCTAGACGGAAAGACCCCGTGCACCTTTACTATACCTTCACCATGAATGATGGCTCTTGCTGCGCAGGATAGGTGGGAGGCTTTGAACCTAGACTCTCGGGTTTAGGGGAGCCAACGGTGAGATACCACCCTGCGAGTGCTGTCGTTCTAACCTACCCCCGTCAACCGGGGGAGGGACATGGTGAGGCGGGTAGTTTGACTGGGGCGGTCGCCTCCTAAACGGTAACGGAGGCGCGCGAAGCTACGCTCAGGCTGTTTGGAAATCAGCCGTCGAGTGCAAAGGCATAAGCGTGGTTGACTGCGAGACCTACAAGTCGAGCAGGAGCGAAAGCTGGTCTTAGTGATCCGGTGGTTCTGTATGGAAGGGCCATCGCTCAACGGATAAAAGGTACGCCGGGGATAACAGGCTGATCGGAGCCAAGAGTTCATATCGACGCTCCGGTTTGGCACCTCGATGTCGGCTCATCGCATCCTGGAGCTGTAGAAGGTTCCAAGGGTTAGGCTGTTCGCCTATTAAAGCGGTACGTGAGCTGGGTTCAGAACGTCGCGAGACAGTTCGGTCCCTATCTGATGTGGGCGCAGGAGATTTGAGGGGGTCTGTCCTTAGTACGAGAGGACCGGGATGGACGGACCGCTGGTGTTCCAGCTGTCGTGTCAGCGGCATGGCTGGGTAGCGAAGTTCGGTTGTGATAAACGCTGAAGGCATATAAGCGTGAAGCACTCCCCAAGATGAGATCTCCCAACCCCTAAGGGGCATGAAGGGCCCAGGTAGACCACCTGGTTGATAGGCTGGAGGTGGAAGCGCAGTAATGCGCGCAGCTTACCAGTACTAATCGCCCGTTCGGCTTGACCATAAAATTTACCGAGCGCAAGTAGAAAGCACGTCTATTCAGTTGTGAGGCATTGGCCTCAGGATCTTTGAAAGTTTGGCGTAGAGAGATCCTTCGCCGCAAAAAGCGCGGCTCAGGATTTCGGCAGCGGCCTCCCATTCGCCGCCTGACGGCGGCTCATTCACGGCTGCTAAGCGCCTCAGTTGTCGGTGATCTTACCGCGGGGGATACACCCGTTCCCATCCCGAACACGGAAGTTAAGCCCCGCAGGGCCGATTGTACTGCACGGGAAACTGTGTGGGAGAGTAGGTCGTTGCCGGCATAAATAAAGGCCAGTGAGCGCAAGCTTGCTGGCCTTTTCCTTTTTCCGTAGCGCCGGCGTCTCGCCGGCTGTCGCGTGGGACTCTCGCCCACAGCCCCTCTAATCGGCCCGTGTTTTTGTGGGGCCGCATCAGTTACACCCACGCCGGTGGCCTGAGGAGGATAGTTCATTTCGTTCCCATTTCTGTCCGTGTTAGCTGAGCCGAAGTGCTAAGGATCTTGCCTGGGCTGAAAAGAATGTACCTCTACTCTTCGGAATCGAGCAAAGCCGCCAGCAGTTCGTGCTTGGGTGTCGAAAATGGATTGGTGACCGTGACTCCTTTCCATGTGAAACCGTCCTGCAAGTCTTCCGACAGGAGAAGGCGGCATCCGGCTTCGGCGGCGGCAGAGACAATGACGGCGTCCCAGATTCCCAGCCGATGATCGGTTGCCAGGTCTGCTGCCGCTAGCATCACTTCTGCGGAAGTCTCGACCAGAGGAAAGGCGTCCCGCCAGCTCAGGATTGCCTTGCGTGCTTGCGCCGGCGGTCGCCCCGCCTTGCGCACCAGTAAATGGAACAACTCGCCCAGCGTTTGTACAGGCAGGATCGCTGCACCTTGCGGCAGCTTCTCCACTACTGCCAGCGCCTGCCGCTTCATGGTGGCGCCGTTTACGCCCTCGGCATAGGCCAGGATGTTAGTGTCGAGGGCTACTCTCACGGCTTCTTCTCATAGAGCTCATCGCGGCTCCAGCGACCGATGGTTGCGACGCGCTCAGCCCCAAGCCTTTTCAAGAGGGCGGCTCGCGCACCACGCGTGGCCTCGCCGTTCTTCTCAATCGGCACGATTCTCGCGACCGGTCGGCCGTGCGACGTGACGACATAACTCTCTCCCTCACGCACCGAACGGAGGAGCTTCGAGAATTTGCGGTTTGCATCCGCGGCGGAAACAGCTTTTTCCATAGCTGTCCTCTTAAAATGTAGTTATATTGCCTACTATGCCATGAAGGTCAAACGGTTGGCAATAGGCTCATGCAAACGCGCTTCTGGGTTGGAAGTGGGGCTTATTCGTGCCGGTTCAGCAGGGTGAGGTTCGGGGCCTTCAACTCGAGGTCTTGGGCTTTGGACTCGATGACATCCTGGCGTGTCTGGCGGAGAGAGGTGGCCTTCAGCGGGTCCATTCCGGGCTGCAAATCGGTTTGCTCCAGGAAGTAACCCCAGCCCGCGAAGCGATCTTCTCTGCTCTGTTCCGTCTCGAACTGCGCAAGGGTCGCTTCTGCTTTTACGCGTCCTTTGATTACGGCCATCACACCGCCAGGCTCATAGGTCCGCAGGTTATAGCGGATGATGGCAAACGTTACCGTTGATTGGCTACTCATCAAGACAAACCTCGAATGGTACGAAGGAACAGGAATCGTTCCGCGTTACTCGGCGTGGCTGCCAGCCTTTGCGGCGGGCGTTTTGAGCAGGCCGAGCGTCTGCCGCAGCGCACGATTGCGTTTGCGCTGCAGAGCTCTCTGCTTGCGCAGCCGGTTGAATCTCGCCTTGTCGCCATTGATTCGTGACAAGATGCTCTCCCTATCCCGTCTCCTGCACGGGATCGACCTTCATCAGAAGCCGCTCACTTCATTTCCCCGGATCCCGGCAACTGAATCGAGCCTTGGTGGTTGTTCTCCTGGATGTGGTCCCATACGAACTTATCCGCCAGCCAGACCGCCTGGCGCTCGGCCAGGACCTGGTCGGTGCACGCTGAACGGTGCGCAATGGAAAACTTCTCCCCACACTGGTAGCACACGACCGTAGTCATGACCACCGTATCAGGAGCGGTCTCCGTGCTCTTACGCTGGCGCTTGGCAGTTCCGTGAGGGCCCGGTTGCAGTATGGCGGGAAACTTTACCACCGCGATTCTCGCCGCCCGCGGGAGAAGCCGCGATCCCCTCCGCCGCCGCGGGACCCGCCGCGGTCCGCCTTAGGCCGCGCTTCGTTGACGGTGAGCGGACGTCCACCCGAATCCATGCCGTTGAGCGCCGCGATCGCCTTCTCGGCCTCGCCGTTCTCGCTCATTTCGACGAAGGCGAACCCGCGCGAGCGGCCGGTGTCGCGATCGGTCACGATGGTCACACTGTCCACCTGCCCGTGCGGCTCGAACATGCTGCGCAGTTCGGATTCGGTCATGCTGAAAGCGAAATTGCCGACAAATATCTTTTTCATATTTCCTTTGCGTGTGGCGCCACTTCTGCTTTAGGCAGAGGAGGCGGCCTTGTTGATGGCAACAGCCGGTGTTTTTGCCTGCAATGCCGCAGACTCCACGCTCCTCAGCGAGGCTGGAAGCTGGCTGGGATCGGACACGATGCCGGCGCTGGTCATGTCGGCCGCCGCTTGCACCAGGGTCTTGCGCTTCTTGGCTAGTTTTTCGACCGCGCTGGAACGCTCTGCGTCGGAGTCGAACTTCTCGAAATTCTGACAGTACGAGATCTTGCGATCGTAGAAACCGATTTCCTGATAGAGGTCTTTGAGGTGGTATTTGCTGGCTGGACGCGCCTGCATAGGGCTCCTATGGTCTCGGACGCCGTGGGGGCAACTGGCGCCAAGCGGGTTGGCTAAGGTGGAACAGCTTCAGATAGGCTGACTTAGCTCAGAAGATCTGAAAAGAGGAGGGCCAACACTCTTAGTCTCTATTTTAGGCCGAATGGCAGCCGGCGTCAAAATCCTTTCTGCCACCTGCTGCCCTGGGCCGTGATCGAGGTCAAGCGAATTGCTCGCCCGGCATGGCTGTGAGCGTGCGCGTGACCAAGCTGTTGCGGCACACGCTCACGGCGGCGCCGCGGGTGACGCGCTTACGCGCGATGCTCAGCTTGAGGGCGCGTTCGATGGTGCGCAGTTCGATCGAATCCGTGCCGCATACCAGGCTGGAGGCGCGTCCGCGCGCGCCCGCGCGGCCGGTGCGGCCCACGCGATGAATGAAGTCTTCAGGAAGCTTGGGCAGGTCATAGTTGATGACGTGCGCTACATCCTGGATATGGAGGCCGCGCGAGGCTACATCGGTAGCCACCAGCACACGGAAGCGGCCCTGTTCGAAGCCGTTGAGGGCTCCTGTGCGTTGCGCTTGCGAGCGGTCGCCGTGGATCATGGCGGCCGCGATTCCATCCCGGGCGAGGCTCTTCGCCAGCCGTTCCGCCCCGCGCTTGGTACGCACGAACACCAGCGTGCGGCCCGGTTCAAGATGCAAAAGACTGCGAAGGGCATCGGGTTTATCGTTCGCTCCCACTTCAAAAGCCTGCAACTCGACGCTGTCAATGGGTTTTAGGGTTGATCCCAGTTCGATGCGCACGGGATTCCGCATGTAGTCATGCACCAGCGCCGCCACCGAGGCTTCCAGTGTGGCGGAGTAGCACAGCGTCTGCCGCCGGCTCGGCAACACCGAAACGATGCGCCGGATCGCCGGCAGGAAACCCATGTCGAGCATGCGATCGGACTCGTCCAGCACCAGCATTTGAACCTTACCGAGGTTCGCCAGTCTGCGGCCGAGGAAGTCTTCTAATCTCCCCGGAGTCGCGACGGCCAGGCGCGCACCCGAGCGCAGGGCATGGATCTGCTGCCCTTCGGGGACCCCTCCCATGACGAGCGCCGCCGGCGGAAGATTGCCGCGAAGGCTTTCGTATTGGGCGTGCACCTGCATCGCAAGCTCACGGGTAGGCACCAGGACCAGCGCTTCCAGGTCGCGCGAGGGCCGAGTCAGCAGGCGCTCGATGATCGGGATGAGAAAAGCCAGGGTCTTTCCGGTTCCGGTCTGGGCGGTGGCCAGAACATCTTCGCCGCGCATGGCGGGAGGAATGGCGGCCGCCTGGACCGGGGTTGGGGTTGTGAATTGGGCTGCGGTTAGCCTCTGCTGTAGGACAGCCGACAGAGGCAAATCAGAAAAACTTAACATTCGGAATCGTACTTTCTGGAGAGGCGTCTCGCGAGGCGCACCACTCAGAGTGCGATTCGCGACTGAATACACGTGCCGCTCGTTGGTTAATTTGCGCTGAAAAGAGAACGGAGAGCGTTAGGCGGACGCGCAGTCAGATCGGGACTTCAGATAAGACACGCGCCACAAGCGAGCCGCAGCTGATTAGCGCTGAATTCAGTATAGCACAGCATCCCTCGGCGGCAGGGGTGCACGAGGCGGTTCCCACTCGTGGATCCGTTACGATAGTGCGGAGCCGCAGCGTTTAGAAGTCGTGAAAGCCCAAGCCCTCCGGCTGGCCCTCATCGTCGTAGGTGACGACCGGGTCCCGCGGGCCGGCCGGAGCTGCGGGTTCGTCTTTCTGCAGCCTCTTTTCAGCCTTTTTTCGCGCTTTTTCCTGCTGCCGCTCCTGCCGCGCGCGTTCTTTCTGGCGTTTTGTGAATGATGAGCTTCCTGCCACCAGGGACTCCTATAGAGGAAAATTGTAAGTGCCTCTACATAATAAACCGCGCCGCAAATTCTTGCTTAAAACGGGTCGCCCGCCAGGGGTGAGGGTGGATTGGGCAGGCGCCCGCAAATCAGGCCCGATCCGCGTCCGCCTGCCTCCGACTTTTCGGTATCCGGACGAAGAGCTTGCCGCGTCCTTACGCGGCCGCCGACTGTTGTTTGTACAGCGGCAGGAACTCCTCGATGACGAAAGTTTCGTACGACGTCGGGGTGGTGTTCGCTGCCGAGCGCGGCTCCAGCGCTCTCATATGTCCCGAGTTAAGCGCTGCCGACATCTCCAGGATCAAGTCAGCCATATTGCGCGACATGCCCATCTGGATCAGCGCCGGACGCAGTTGCTCGTCGCCCGCCTGGACGTAGCTAAGATCCGGCTTCCCGATCGCCTTGCCGATGATGGTAGTGACCTCGGCCATGCTGATGTCGCGTTGTCCCAGCAGTTCGCGCGTCTGCTGCCCGGTGAAATCGAGCCGGGAGATCGCTTCCGCGGCGAAAGCGCCGATGTCGCCAGTCGCGATCATCGGGAGCTTGAGATCGGCGCGCAGAGGGCCGCTGGCCGCTCCGACCGTGGGAATGATGCGCGCTTGCGCCAGCGTGTTCTCCATGAAGTAGCCAGCGCGCAGGTGCAGGACGTTGATGCCCGGGATGCGATTGAGCCGCTGCTCGAAATCGTACAAACCGGCGACCGGGCCCGTCTTGTCGGGTTTGTCGGCGCCAAAGCTGCTCAGCGAGACCACGAACTTCACGCCAGACTTCTCGAGGGCTGTGGCAATGGCCTCGCCGACGCGGCGCTGGTAGGCACGATAGTCCTCGCTGGCCATGGATGGCGGAATCATGGCGTAGACGGCCTGGGCGCCGGAAAAAGCCTCGGCCAACCGCGTCGCGTCGGTGAGATCGGCGGTGAACGGCTCCGCCCCGCGTGCTACCAGCGGCTGCAGGCGATTGATGTCTCGTCCAATGGCCCGAACTTTCTGGCCGCGCGTGAAAAGATGGTTAGCGACTACACTGCCCGTGTTCCCGGTTGCTCCCGTGATGGCATACATGCTTAACCTCCTATCCAAATTCGATGCCCGAGCGATGTCCTGGCTCCAAAATCCCTTTGACGAAAATGAAAACCGCCGAGGACGCCGAGCACACAGAGATTTCAAAAAGGAGAGCTGGATGCCCTTAGCCTCTGTCATTTGTGCAGCCTTTGTCTTGATCCTCACGGTCCTGTCCAGTGCCCAAGCCGGGCAAGCTGCGACGGAGAACGCCGAAAGGATTGTCTGCCGCGCTTTGGAAGTCCACACTGACGACGGTTTGAAAGTGACAGTCGTGGTGTTCCATCAGCGTGACGAAGGGCAACGTTCGCAACTGACCACATTGCTGCACGAGCGCTCCGGCGCGATGGTTGAAATACAGACTTCCGACGGAAAGTGGTGGCCTGCTCGGATGGTGCGGCTGAAGAGCTGCTTCGGGCGCGGACTGCTGATCTTGCCGGCGCCCGGGCCATTCGCGGAGCGCGCCGAATTCATTCTGCGCTTGCCTCAATAGCTGCCAAATGTTCCGCCCGGGGTGTAAGATACCCGGCCTATGCGGCTGATCCTGCACTGGCTGTTGAGCGCGGTGGCGCTCATGATCGTGGCCAACGTAGTGCCCGGCTTCTACGTTCGCGACTTCAAGGCGGCTCTGATTGCGGCGCTGGTGATTGGACTGGTGAATGCCACTCTTGGGTTCCTGCTCAAGGTTGTGAGCTTTCCGTTCATCATTCTCACCCTCGGGCTCTTCTGGTTCATCATCAATGCCGTGATGCTGATGGTTGCGTCCGCATTCGTGCGGGGATTTACGGTACGCGGATTCTGGCCGGCGTTCTGGGGCGCGATCGTGCTGGCGCTGATCAACATGCTGTTCCGGATGCTGCTGCCCAAAAGGGAATTCAGATAAGCTAAAAATTATGTGGCGCGGGCGCCCCCGCCCGCGGCTTGTCTCCGCCGAAAATCATCATGTGGCGCGGGCCGCCCTCGCCCGCGGCCTTTTCCGGCGGTTCTTCCCAAAACCATCGGTAATCCCGGGGATTGCTTACGAGCCTTTTTCTGACCGAGTTCTGGCCACAGGGGCGTCGGAGTTGTCCGGCTTCGCGAGCGAGGACGCTCGCGTCAGGTTAGAAGCAACCGCCGTGGGCGAGGGCGCCCGCGCCACATGAGGTTCGATTGAACGAAGTTCATGTAGCAGCTTGCTGATGTCATTTTCCTGGAACAGTCTGATGGCAGCGATGCCGGCGGCGCCAGCTTCCAGGCAAGCCCCAGCATTCTCCACGGTGATTCCGCCGATGGCCAGCACCGGCATGCGCACGAGACAGGCTGAGCGCAAGGCCTCCAGTCCAACTTTTCGTGATGTTCCCACCTTCTCGAACACCGGCCCGAAGACGGCAAAATCGGCACTTTGAGCCTCTGCCTGCCTGACCTCTTCGGCGGAGTGGCAGGAAACACCGATGATGCAGTTTCGAGAAGCCGCAGACCAGATCGCCCTGGCGTCCGAGGGAGGAATATCGTCCGAGGGTAGGTGGACGCCGTCTGCGCCTGCAGCGATCGCCACATCCGAGCGGGAATTGATAAGAAGACGCGTTTCACGGTTCACGTTTCGCGTTTCACGAACCATGCGGACTGCATCGCGGGCCAGAGATTCCAGTTCCCGGGCCGGCAAATCTTTCTCCCGAAGTTGGATGTAGTCCACTCCCGCGCGCGCGGCTTCGCCGATCTTTGCCAGCAGGCGCTCCCGGCGTTGCGATTCGTCTCCGGGAAACTGTTTGCGGTCGGTGATGTAGTAAAGCAGCACTCAGCGAGATAGTACCAAGTACCGAGTTGCGAGTACCGAGTTGCGAGTCAAGAGCAGAAGAACTCGGTATTCGGTACTGGGTACTCGGTACTATCCTCGGGTTTTGGCGATTTCGGGCGCGGCTTCGCGGTGCGGCTGCTGCTGCAGATGGAACCGGGTGAGCCCTTGGCGCAGGATCTCGAACGCTTCGTCGGGGGTGTCGGCCATGCAATAAAGTTCTTTGTCGGCAGGCGACACCGTGCCGGATTCGATCAGCGCATCGATGTTCATGGCGCGGTCCCAATATTCCCGGCCATAGATCACCACCAGGATGCGCTTAGCCAGCTTCTCTGTCTGCGCGAGAGTCAGAATCTCGAACAGTTCGTCCAGTGTTCCGAAGCCGCCGGGGAAGATCACCAGGGCTTTCGAGAGATACGCGAACCAATACTTCCGCATGAAGAAGTAATGGAACTCAAAGTTGAGCGCGGGGGTGACATAGGGATTGGGCATCTGCTCGTAGGGCAGGCGAATATTGAGCCCGACGGTTTTGCCGCCAGCCTCGCGGGCGCCACGGTTGGCGGCCTCCATGATCCCAGGTCCGCCGCCCGAGGTGACCACGAAGCGGTGCCGCTTGGAGGGGATCCCCATCGACCACTTGGTGAGCATGTGGGCGAGCTTGCGGGCATCCTCGTAGTAGCGGGCCATCTCCACCGCCTTGCGCGCCCGCTGAATCCGCTCCTGCTCCTCGGCGGGCGCCAGCGTGCGCGATCCCGGTTTTTCGAGCACTTCCAGCGCGCCTTCCGCGTCCGAGCGGCTGTGGAAGCGGGCGGAGCCGAAAAATACAACGGTATCCTGAATCTTCTCCCGGCGGAAACGCGCCAGCGGCTCGGCATACTCGGAGAGAATGCGCAAGATGCGGCCATCGGGGCTGGTCAGGAACGGACGGTTCTCGTAGGCCAGCGGCGCGGCTTGCAGCTCGGAGTTGGCAGGGTCATCGCTCATGGTCGTTCAAGCTTCTCAGGACGGTTGCGCGGAGGCTCTTTATAACGCACGGCTTCCCAAATGCCAAAGCCGATATCGAGGAACCCCAGGCCGGAGATCAGGCCGCGCAGGAAGTTGTTCTGCAGCAGGAACCGCACTTGCGGATACGCCACCAACAGATGATTTTCCGTCCAGCCCCGCGTCCAGGGGAGCACCACAAGTACCATTCCCAGTTCGATGAAGAAGGCTACCCGGATAACCACCCAGCTCCGCAGCAACCACAATGCGGACCCGGACGCTGGAGTGCGGGTTGCGGGAAATCCGGTGGTGGACAACGATGTTGGCTCCAGGCCGTTAGGTTCGCCCGCTTTGACTGGGTTCGAGCCGTTCGGGGGCGCGGAATCCATCCCAACAGGATTCTACGCTTTCAGGGTTTTAATGCGCTCGGCGACATCACGGTAATCGATATTATTTGCGTAGACTTCCATGAAGTTGTCGAGCGCCGCCTGCCGGTTGCCGGCGGCTTCGTGCGCGGCAGCTATCTCATAGTACACGGCCAGGCGCGTTTCTTCATCCACTTGGGGCAGTTGCAAGACCCGCTGATACCACTTGATGGCCGCCTGGGGCGCGCCCTTGTTCAGCAGGCACTCCGCCAGCCAGGTGTAGACCTGCAGGACATGCGGGAAGGCATGCCCGTGATCGATGGCATGGCAGACCTTTTGCAGCTCCCCGATGGCCTCCTCCAGCAGACCCATTTCCTTGAAGGCCACGCCGAGGTTGTAATGGGTTTCGGGATCCTGTTCATCCGAGGCAGCGCCGCCGCCGGCTTCCATGTCCTCTTTGAATTCCTCGAAGACGACAGCCAACTGAGAACCTGATTCTGATGGCGACGTCGGAGGCGGTTCGATGGGGCGAGCAACAATGGTTGCGGCCTCCGCCGGCACAAGCGGCAGGGAAACCGGTTCGCGAGGCACGGAGCGGGGCGTAGTCACCGGACGCAGGCCGGAAGCAGTCGGGGGCGCGGCGGAGAGCGGTGGCGCGCTGGCAGCCGGTACGACACGCGGCGCAGAGGAAGCGGTAGAGATTTCCCCGAGGCTGGCCTCGATGGAGCGAACCATGTTGTTCAGCAGATCGTCGTTCCGGGCCCTGATTGACTCACCCAGCGGACTTGGCCTGGCGACCGCGACAGGTTCCACTTCCTCCGCATATGAAGGATCGGGAGCTGCCGCCACCGCCTCCTGAACTACAGGTTCAGCGACGGGCTCCGCCAATGGCGGTTCCGCCATCTCGTGCTCTGCGTGGTCAAACACCAAGGTGGAGACCGTCGGTTCCGTTTCCGGCTCCGCCTCCACCACTTCGACTTCGGGGATAGATGGAGCACCGCGCCGGGACTTGTCCACCTGCTGGCGAAGTTCCTCCAGCTCAGGAATGCCGGGAGCGAGAGCGGCGCATTTTTCGATGGCAGCCCGCGCCTCCTCCAACATCTCTTGCGAAACATAGAAGCGGATCTCTTCCAGCAGGTCGCCGACTACGTCCCCGGCGGCCGCGGCCTTTCGTCGGCTCAAGTGGGAGGCGGCGAGTTCGTCCGGCGGCTCCACTGCCGTCATATCCTCCCAATGTTGGGAGTCATCGCTCTCCGCTACCGGCGCGGAAACCGGGTGTTCGAGCTCGGCCGCTTCCGACGAGGAATGGGCAGCGGCGACGGGCTCGAGGCGGTCGGTATAGTCGGCAATGGGCTCGCCCGCCCGGTGGTGATACTTGGCAGCCATCTCTCCGTACTGGGCGGCCAGTTGATGATGGCCGGCCTTACGATAAACCGCGCGCAGGATGTCACAGCAGCGGGCGGCGTCGCTGTACCGCTCGGCCCGGGCGTAAAGTGAAGCCAGTCGCTGGTTGAGCAGCGCGTCACGAGGAGCAGCGGGCAGCGTCGCTTCCAGCGGCGCGATGGCTTTGCCGGGCAAGTTGTAGGAATCCAATAATTCGGAATCGGTAAGCGCGGTGCGAATGGCGCGGGCTACCTCGGGGGCATATTCCTGATCGATGGCCGGGGCATCGATCTCCAGTTCGTCCACCATCAGCGCCTGGGTTGCTTCGTCCACGGTCAGCGGGCGGTTGGCGGCATCGTCGCCCAACTTGAGAGAAACTTGTTTGTAGTTCTGGACGTGCAGCGGGTTCTCCGGCTCGAGCGCCGCCAGTTGGTTGTAAAGGTCGCGGGCGCGAACCAGTTCTCCCGCCTGCACCAGGGCGTGCGCCAGCAGTTCCATGACTTCGGCGAGATGCGCCGCGTCGCCGGCTTTGCGGTAGAGCTTGAGCACCAGCTCCAGGGCGGCGGGATTGCTGCTGAGGTGGGCAGGAGCGGAGCTTACCTTGGCCAGCACGGCGTCGCGATCGTCGGCCAGCAGCCGGTCGGCGTACTGATCGTAAAGACGCAGCGCCGCCTCATGCTCACCGGCGGCCATCAGGTGGTCGGCGCTCATCACGATGCCGGAAAGATCATTGTGGACGTTGAGCAGTTTGCTGGCGAGGGGCAGAGCTTCGGAGCTGTGGCCGAGATGCAGTTGGGCGCGCAGCATGGCCCGCAAGGCGTCGGGTTGCGAATCGAGGTCGGGAATCCTCTCCAGATACTGGATGGCCTTGGCTGCGTCACCGGTCTCGGCGGCGATGCAGCCTCGCAGCGTAAGCGCCGGAAGGTAGCCCTCATCGAGTGCCAGCACGCGGCCTAAGGCTTCGTCGGCCGCTTCCATGGCGCCACGGCGGTACAGCGATTCGGCGGCGCTGAAGAAGATGCTGCGTGCATCCCCTTTCCTTCCCAGCTTGATGTACAGGTCCGCCAGCTTGGCCTGCATGGCGGAATTCTCGGGATCCAGTTCCAGCAGCTTGCAAAAGATCTGCGAGGCCTGTTGATGATCGCCGGCGCGCAAGGCGCGCTCCGCCAGGTTCAGATATTGCGCACGGGCATCGTTGAACAGGCCTTGCTGCGAGTACAGCTCCGCCAGCTTGAGCACACAGTCGCCGGCTGTGGGATTGATCTTATTCAGCTTCTTGTAGATGGCGATGGCCTTGACGGTAAAACCGTCGGCGGCATAGGCCTCGCCCACCTGCCGGAAGCACTGGACCGCTTCCACGGTCTGCCCGAGGCGGAAATAGAGGTCCCCCACGGTGTTCAGCACCGTCAGGTCCTTGGGATCTTCTTTGGTGACCTTGAGGTATTCGGCAATGGCGTTCGGCAGCTTACCCTGCTGCACGAACTTCTCCGCTGCAGCCATGACCTTCGCTTTGTTGAAGCCGAACCCGAGTGCCATAAACGATGCTCCACCGGCGCGCGCCGCTGCACGAACTCACACGCAGGCGGATCGGAACAGTCTGCGACGGAAGCTGCGAGACCTTTCGTAAAAGTAGCATGAAAACTCCGCCGCGGAATGCGTAATTGGCCTTTCGTTACCCCGCCATGCATTAGAAGTAGCTGAGCCATCAATGACATACGGTTGCCCCAAGGCAGGTACCCAGGCGGGTAACCACCAGGGACTTGGCGGGGAGCAATCCCGGATGCCGGCGCGGGAATCGAAGTTCCTGGAAGGGAATGCCGTTCACGGGTCAGTCCGCAAGCGCTAGCTTGCGAAGCTGGAAACGGTGCCTTTATAATCCCCGGCTTGCTCATTGCAGCGTTTGGTGAGGAGCGCTGTAAAACCACTCATACCAACCAACCATCTGATCACTGTCGTCATAACCTAGTCGAAAGGCGGCGTGGTGGGACGCCGCATGGGCAGGGAAAGTTCGGATGCCGCAGATCTTCCACCGCAGCACGAACACCATCTCCCGCTTCACGATCTATGGCTTTGTGTTCCTGCTGCTCGCGCTGGGCTGGGCGCTGGCCACCTGGCAGCGTTCCGGATGGTTCAACCGCATGGGCGAGGCGCAGGAGCAGCCTGTGCCCTTCAGCCACGCCCACCACGCCGGTGGCCTGGGCATCGATTGCCGCTACTGCCACACTTCGGTAGAAAACTCCAGCTTTGCCGGCATCCCGCCCACCAAGACTTGCATGAACTGCCACTCGGAACTGTGGACTACCGCTCCCATGCTGGAGCCAGTGCGCCACAGCTACCGCACCGGGCGATCGCTGGTATGGACGCGGGTAAACGATCTGCCGGATTTCGTTTACTTCAGCCACGAAATTCACATCGCCAAGGGCGTGGGCTGCGACGAGTGCCACGGCCCGGTGGACCGCATGCCGCTGATGTTCCAGGCTAAGTCGCTGCAGATGGAGTGGTGCCTGGACTGCCATCGCGCACCCGACAAGTACCTGCGTCCGAAAGATCAGGTGTTCAACATGCGCTGGCAGCGGCCTGACTCGGCGCATCCAGCCAAATATGCCGGCACCAGCTACACGGACCAGGAGATCATGGGGCGGGCGCTGATCAAGGCATATGGCATCCGCAGCCCCGGTGATCTGACCAGTTGCAACACCTGTCATCGATGATGGAGAAGGGAAGCGACAAACCGGGATGTAAGCAGCACGCGGCGAAGCTCATCGGCATCGCCAAGAGCGCCGCGAAGCTCGACCTGGCGGCGATTCGGGAGAAGCTCTCGCGAGCTGCTGGTCCGACATATTGGCGGAGCCTGGAAGAGTTGGCCGAAGAGCCGGGATTCGATGAGGTGATGCACCGCGAATTCCCGCGGCTTGCTTCCGAGTGGCCCTCACCCCAGCAAACCAAAACCGGGTTTGCTGGGGACCCCGATCCGGAA
This sequence comes from uncultured Acidobacteriota bacterium, assembly GCA_963733935.1. Taxonomy (GTDB): domain Bacteria; phylum Acidobacteriota; class Terriglobia; order Terriglobales; family Acidobacteriaceae; genus JAHFUA01. Next base: position 578,182 of record CAVTEQ010000014.1, on the reverse strand, counting down.
GGCTGTTCGCGCCGTGACTTCCTCCGGCTTGCCGGAGCATCGCTCGCGCTGGCCGGTCTGGCAGGCTGTACGAAGCAGCCGCTCGAGCCGATCGTGCCCTACGTAGTCCAGCCGGAGCGCATCGTGTTGGGCAACCCGCTCTACTTCGCGACTGCATTTCCGGTGAGCGGCATTGCGCGGCCAATCATCGTGAAGAGTGTTGAAGGGCGGCCGATCAAAGTGGAAGGCAATCCGCAGCACGGCGCCAGCCTGGGGGCCGCGGACGCGCACTCGCAAGCCTCGGTGCTCGGCCTCTACGATCCCGACCGCTCGCAGACCATCAGCTACAAGGGCACGGTGCGCCCGTGGGGCTCCTTCCAGGCGACGATTCGCGCCGCGCTCGATCAGCAGCAGGCTTCAGGAGGCGCGGGCCTGCGCTTCCTCACCGAAACCGTCACCTCGCCCACGCTCGCCGCCCAACTCGCCGCGGTGCTCAAGCAGTTTCCCAACGCCAAGTGGCATCAGTACGAACCTATCAACCGCGACAACGTCAAAGCCGGTGCGCAGATGGCCTTCGGCCAGGTGGTGGACACGATCTATCACTTCGACAAAGCCGATGTGATTCTTTCGCTCGATGCCGACTTCCTCTCGCCCGCTGGATTGCCCGGTTTCCAGCGGTACGCGCGCGATTTCACCTCGCGCCGCAAGATGAAGCCGGGCATGGCGATGAATCGGCTGTACGCGATGGAAAGCACGCCCTCGCTGACTGGTGCCAAGGCTGACCACCGCATGCCCATGCGTGCATCGGCAATCCGAGAATTCGCTCAGCTCATTGCGGGAGGCGTTGGAGTACAAAGCGGTCGCGGCGCCTTGCTCGTCACGGGTGAGGAGGGCCGCTGGCTGAATGCTGTTGCCAAGGATTTGGCAGAACATCGCGGGTCCAGCCTGGTGGTCGCTGGCGACCAACAGCCGCCGGAAGTTCACGCGCTGGCGCACGCCATGAATCACGCGCTCGGCAATGTCGGCCAGACGCTTACCTGTATCGATCCTATCGAGGCCAGTCCGGTGGACCAGACCGCGTCGCTCAAAGACCTTGTCGCGGACATGGACGCGGGCAAAGTGCAGGTGCTGGCGATCGTGGGCGGCAATCCCGCCTACAACGCGCTCGGCAGACTTTGGTTTCGCCGACAAGTTGTCGAAGGCGGGATTGACGGTCCATCTTGGAATGTACGATGACGAAACCTCGGGGCTCTGCCAATGGCATGTGCCGGAGGCGCATCCGCTCGAGACCTGGAGCGATGCCCGCGCTTACGACGGCACGATATCGATCATCCAGCCGCTGATCGCGCCGCTCTTCAATGGCCGCTCTGCCCACGAATTCCTCGCGGTATTCACCCAGCAGCCGGAGCAGTCGAGCTACGACGCCGTGCGAGGCTACTGGAAGTCGCAGTTCAAGGGCCCGCCCGAAGCCTTCGAGCCCGCATGGCGCCAGTGGCTGCACGATGGCTTCACCACCGGCTCGGAATCCAAGCCGCGCACTGTCGCCGCGCGCCCGCTGAACCTTCCGAAACTGGAACACAACGTTATGGAGCCAGAGATTGTGTTCCAGCCCGACTCTTCGGTTTACGACGGGCGCTGGGTGAACAACGGCTGGCTGCAAGAGCTGGCCAAACCTCTTACGAAGCTTACCTGGGACAACGCCGTACTCATCGACCTCACGCTTAGCAGCATCCTCAAGGTCCGCACCGGGAGTGTGGTCGAGGTCGAGCATCACGGCCGCAAAGTACGCGGCCCGGCGTTGGTCATGCCAGGCCAAGCCGACAACACCATCACGCTGGTGATGGGCTACGGACTGAAGCGCGGAGGCAGCAACGGCTCCAATCGCGGCTACAGCGCATTTCAGGTACGCATCAGCGATGCGGCGTGGATCGCCAGCGGAGTGAAGATCACGGCGACGGGCGAAGAATACCCGCTGGCCCAGACTCAGAATCACCAGGTCATCGATAACAAGACGGCAATCGATGAAACTGCAAAGCGGGCGCTCGTCCGGGAAGCGACGCTCGCGGAATTCACCGCCAATCCTCATTTCGCCGCCGAAATGAAGGAGGAGCCCGCTTACGACGAGACCTTGTATCCGCACTACGACTACACCGGATACAAGTGGGGCATGGCGATCGACCTGAACTCGTGCGTCGGCTGCAACGCCTGCCTGGTCGCCTGCCAGGCGGAGAACAACATTGCGGTCGTGGGCAAGGAGCAAGTCATTCGCGAGCGCCATATGAACTGGCTACGTGTGGACGCCTACAACGAAGGCGATCTTGCGAATCCGCGGACGATTTTCCAGCCCGTACCTTGCATGCAGTGCGAGAACGCGCCTTGCGAACTGGTCTGCCCGGTGGGCGCAACCGTGCACAGCTCCGAGGGCCTTAACGACATGGTCTACAACCGCTGCGTGGGGACGCGCTACTGCTCGAACAACTGTCCGTACAAGGTGCGGCGGTTCAACTTCTTTCTCTTTTCCGACTGGAACACACCGACCCTCAAGCTGATGCATAACCCGGACGTGACCGTGCGCAGCCGCGGCGTGATGGAGAAGTGCACCTACTGCATTCAGCGCATCACGCGGGCGCGCATCGACTCCGAGAAAGAGGAGCGCAAGATCCGCGATCAGGAAATCCAGACGGCATGCCAGCAGGCATGTCCTGCCGAGGCGATCATCTTTGGCGACCTCAACGACGCGAACAGCCGGGTGTCGCGACTGAAAGCCGAGCCGCGCAATTACGGATTGCTGGCGGAGTTGAACACGCGTCCGCGGACCACCTATCTGGCCGGGGTGCGCAATCCTAACCCTGAACTGGAGAAGAAGGGCTAAGCGATGGCTGAAGACCCCACAGTGCAAGCGCCGCGCTCGGGTAGACCGCCGGTCATCGCGCCCGGGTACACCTTCGCCACGGTTACCGACAAGATCAGCGCCATCGTGCTTTCCCGGCGCACGACCATGGGCTGGGTCGTGGGCTTCGGCGTGGGCTTCATCCTCACCATGGTCTTGCTACTGGCGGTGAGTTACTTGTTGGTGAAAGGCGTCGGGATCTGGGGCATTAACATTCCCATCGGCTGGGGATTCGCCATCGTGAACTTCGTGTGGTGGATCGGCATCGGCCACGCCGGCACGCTGATCTCCGCCATCCTGCTCCTGCTCAACCAGTCGTGGCGCAACTCCATCAACCGTTTCGCCGAAGCCATGACGCTGTTCGCCGTCATGTCCGCGGGCATGTTTCCGCTGCTGCACCTGGGGCGGCCGTGGCTCGCCTACTGGCTCTTCCCTTATCCCAACACCATGCAGGTGTGGCCGCAGTTTCGCAGCCCGCTGGTGTGGGATGTGTTCGCGGTTTCGACGTACTTCACGGTTTCGCTGCTGTTCTGGTTCGTGGGCTTGATTCCCGACCTGGGCACGCTCCGCGATCGCGCGCACAGCCGCTTTGCCCGCGCGGCCTACGGATTCCTGGCGATGGGCTGGCGCGGGTCGGCGCGGCACTGGAAGAATTACGAATCGGCCTACCTGCTGCTGGCCGGATTGGCCACGCCGCTGGTGGTCTCGGTGCACACCGTGGTCAGCTTCGATTTCGCCATCTCGATCATCCCCGGCTGGCACACCACCATTTTTCCGCCGTACTTCGTCGCCGGCGCAATTTATTCCGGATTCGCCATGGTTCTGGTGATCGCCATCCCCATCCGCAAGTACTACGGCTTGGGCGACATGATCACCATGCGGCACCTCGACAACTCGGCCAAGATCATGCTGGTCACGGGACTGGTCGTCGCCTACGGATACCTGATCGAAGGCTTTATGTCCTGGTATCGCTCGGAAGAGTTCGATTTCTTCATGTTGAAGAACCGCATGATGGGTCCCTACGCGCCACTCTATTGGGCGCTGATCTTCTGCAACATCGTAGCGCCGCAGGTGCTGTGGTCGCGGCGGGTGCGGCAGAAGGTGGGAGCGCTGTTTGCGGTCTCGATCGTGGTGCTGATCGGCATGTGGCTGGAGCGCTTCATCATCGTGGTCACCAGCCTGCATCGCGACTTCCTCACTTCGTCATGGGGCATGTATTACCCGACGCGCTGGGACTGGCTCACCTATGTCGGCACCATCGGATTCTTCGGCATGTGCATGTACCTGTTCATTCGCTTCCTGCCCATGATTTCGATCTTTGAAATGCGCACCCTGCTGCCGGAAGCGGAAGTGGAGGCCGAGGCCAAGTGAAGCGCGCGCCCATCTTCGGACTGATGGCGGAGTTCGACTCGCCGACCGAGCTCGCGCTTGCAGCGCGCAAAGCTTACGAAGAAGGCTATCGCCGGCTCGATGCCTACAGCCCGTTTCCCATCGAGGAAGTCAGCGAGGCCATCGGCCACCACCGCAGCCGCGTGCCGCTGGTGGTGCTGGTGGGCGGCTTGCTGGGAGGCGCCGGCGGATACCTGATGCAGTACTGGATCGCGGCGTTGAACTACCCGATCAACGTCGGCGGCAGGCCGCTGAATTCCTGGCCCGCGTTCATCGTTGTGACCTTTGAGATGACCATCCTGGGCGCGGCGCTGTTTGCCGTCTTCGGCATGCTGGCGCTGAACCGGCTGCCCATGCCGTATCACCCGGTATTCAACGTCGAGCGCTTCGCCTTTGCCAGCAAAGACCGGTTCTTTCTCTGCATTTATGCCGACGATCCGAGGTACGACCGCGCGCAGACAGAGAAGTTCCTTGGGAGCCTGAACCCGAAGCAGGTGTCGGAGGTGCCGCATTAGCGGGCTTCCCCACACGAATTGTCATCCCGAGCGACGAGTCGCGAGGGACCTTGCGTTCTTCGCGCGGACAACGCAAGGTCCCTCGACTTGCTCTCACTCGCTATGCTCGCTCGTGCGTCGCTCGGGATGACAATTGTTTTAGTTTTCCTCGCCGGTTGCCGCCAGGACATGCACAACCAGCCCAAGTTCAAGCCCCTGCGCGCCAGCGAGTTCTTCGCCGACGGACGTTCCGCCCGCCCGCTGGTGCCGGGTACGGTCGATCGCAGCCAGGTCAACGTAGATCCTGCTTATCTGAGCGGGTTGCAGAATCTCCAGCCAGTACTGACTCTGCCATTCGCGGTAACGCGGCCGGTGCTGGAGCGCGGACGCGAGCGCTTCAACATCTACTGCATGCCTTGTCACGGCGAACTGGGCGACGGCAACGGCATGGTGGCGCAGCGGGGATACCTGCGTCCGCCAAGTCTTCACGACGAGCGCCTGCGTCAGGCGCCAGTGGGGCATTTCTTCGACGTCATCACCAACGGACTCGGTGGCATGCCCGATTACGCGCAGCAGATCGCAGTCGATGACCGCTGGAGAATCATCGCTTACATCCGAGCGCTGCAGTTGAGCCAGCACGCGACCGTTGACGACGTGCCGGCCGAGATTCGCGGCCAGCTCGGCCAGCCCATGCCGCAAAAGGAAGACAAACGGTGAGCTCCACACCCACAACGCTGCCTTATCCAGCGCCGCCGGCGATGGCCCGCATTCAGCGGCGCTCGCTGGCAATCGGCGCGGTGTTGCTGGCGGCGGCGATGATCGGGGCCCTGGTCACGCACAGCCCGGCGCAGTTCTTCCGCTCCTATCTGTTGGGATACATCTGGTGGTTGGGCATCACGCTCGGGTGTCTCGCAGTCTTGATGTTGCAGCACTTGGCCGGCGGCCTGTGGGGATTCGTGATCCGGCGGCCGCTGGAAGCCGCGACTCGCATCCTCCCGCTGCTGGCGGTGATGTTTGTGCCGCTGATTTTCGGCATCCCTTACCTTTATGTGTGGGACCATCGCGACGTTGTGCAGCACGATGCCTTACTGCAGCATCAGTTGCAGTACCTGCAGGCGCCATGGTTCATCGCCCGCGCGGTCATCTACTTCCTGGCCTGGATACTTATCGCATCCCTGCTGAACCGCTGGTCGGCGGCGCAGGACGAGAGCGGCGATCGTGTTCTGCGCCGGCGCATGGTGAGCCTCAGCGGGCCGGGGATGGTCGTCTACGTTCTGACCGTAAGCTTCGCCTGCTTTGACTGGCTGATGTCGCTTGACCCGCACTGGGGCTCGACCGTGTATCCCTTCATTCTGATCGCCGGACAGATTCTCGCGGCCTTCGCCTTCGCCGTGGCCATCCTGGCGATCCTGGTGCAATACGCGCCGATGTCGGAGATCGTGCAGGAAAAACACGTGCACAGTCTGGGCAAGATGATGCTGGCGTTCGTCATGCTCTGGGCTTATACCTCGTACTCTCAGTTGGTGATCATCTGGGCGGGCAATGAGCCCAGCGAAATTTCCTGGTATCTGCACCGCTTAAACAACGGCTGGAAGTACGTGGGACTGGCGCTGGTGCTGTTTCATTTCGCGGTGCCCTTCGCGCTGCTGCTTTCGCGCGATTTGAAGCGCAACCCGCGACGGCTGGCGCGCGTGGCTGTCCTGTTGGTGCTGATGCGTTATGTCGACCTGCTGTTCTGGATTGCGCCCAACTCGCTGCCCGGCTTCGAGCGCGGCATCTGGTTTACTTGGATGGATGTCGCGGTTCCGATTGGCATCGGCGGCATCTGGATGGCGGCGTTTGCCTGGGCGCTGCGCCAGCGGCCGCTGATTCCGTTGCACGACCAACGTTTTGAGGAAGTGGTGGGACATGCCGTCGAAACAGCCTGAAATTCGCGCGGAAGAAGTCCGCAATCCCGGGGTGAGCTATGAGCCGAGTCAGCCGGACTTGCGCGTGGTCTTCGGATTTCTTGCGGCGCTGGGATTAGCGGCAATCCTGGTGCTGCTGGTGCTGTGGGGAATGTTCGTCTACTTCCGAGGTTTATCCGCGCAGCGGGGAGAGTTGCCGAGCCCGCGCATGTATACCTCGCCGCCGCAGGTGCCGCAGCCGCAGCTTCAGCCCGATCCCGTAGCCGACTACAACGTGTACCGCCTCTCCGCGGATGAAACTCTGAACAGCTACGGTTGGGTGGACCAGCAGGCGGGCACCACTCGTATTCCCATCGACCGCGCCATGGAGCTGTTGGCCCAGCGTGGGCTGCCGTGGAAGGCGCCCGGCACCGGTCCGGCGCCGACCGCGCCCAATTCAAATCCGGCAACCGGAGCGATGCCGGGAACAACGCGGGGAGAGGAAAAGCAGTGAAGGTACTCGAGCACAATTCTATATCGCAGATCGTGACCAGCCGCGAGAACTGGATCAGGGCTGCGTTTAGCGCGCGAAGCGCGCGGCAGAACGTAGCCCACGGCGTCAGCCGTGGGGGAAGAGTGGGGCTAGCCGACAGCCCGCGTAGCGGGCGTAAGAATTCTTTCGCCCGCTACGCGGGCTCACGCCTTTTTGCGTTCGTGACCCACGGCTTGCGCCGTGGGCTACGTTCTGTCGCGCGCTACGCGCGCTTGCCGCATGTGTCTTTCCATTGTCGCTTCCACAGCGAGCACGTTCTGCCAAATTGCGGTCGTTGTTGCCGGAGCGCTGGCATTGGCGACGCCGTCGGCCTACGCCCAGTACATGCACGAGCCCAAGGAGGCCCTCACCAGCAACACGCCGATTCCCATCCTGCAAGAGGTAGGCATCGACCAGCGCATCGGGCAGCAGCTTCCCCTCGACCTCACCTTTCGCGACGAGACCGGCCAGACGGTTCCGCTGCGCCGCTACTTCGGCGCGCGGCCGGTGCTGCTCACGCTGGTCTACTACCAGTGTCCGATGCTTTGTTCGCAGGTGCTGAACGGCGTAGTTGGCGGCTTGCTCCCGTTGAAGCTGAGCGCGGGACGGGATTTCGACATCGTGACCGTCAGCTTCGATCCGCGCGACACCCCCGCCGAGGCCACCGAAAAGCGGGACATGTATCTCAAGCGCTACGGCCGCGCCGGCGCCGAAAAGGGCTGGCACTTCCTTACCGGCGACACGCCAGCCATCGAGGCGCTTACCAGAGCGGTCGGCTTCCGCTACGCCTGGGATCCGAAGATCCAGCAGTATGCCCACGCCAGCGGCATCATGATGGCAACCCCCGACGGCAGGCTCTCTCATTACTTCTACGGCATTGAATACACGCCCAAGGACCTGCGCCTGGCGTTGGTGGAATCTTCGCAGGGCAAGCTGGGCAATGTGGTCGATCAGGTAAGGCTCTACTGCTATCACTACGACCCAGCGACCGGTAAGTACGGCGCGGTGGTGATGAACATGCTGCGCCTGGGCGGCGGGCTTACCCTGCTCATCTTCGGCGGATACCTGGCGGTGGCGTGGCAGCGCGAACTGCGTCAGAAGATCGCGGGTGGGGTTGCGGCGCGCAGTCACAAGTTTACGGGGAGGTCGGGCTGATATGTGGACTGACTTCCCACTCTTTCCGCTGCGGGCCGCAAATTTCGCCGACAAAGTCGATCCACTCTTCTTCTTTCTGGTGGCAGTAACGGTTTTCTTCAGCGCCGGGATTTTTCTGACGATCACCGTTTTTGCCATCAAGTACCGGCGCTCGGTCCACCCCCACGCGGAGCACATCGAGGGCTCGTTGCCGGTAGAAGCCACGTGGACGATCATCCCCCTGGGTATCGCCTTGTTCATTTTCGTATGGGGTGCGGCGGTGTACTACAGCTACGGCGCTCCGCCCAAGGATTCTTTGCGCGTCTACGGCACGGCCAAGCAGTGGATGTGGAAGTTCCAGCACCCGGACGGCCAGCGCGAGATCAACGAGCTGCACGTGCCGGTGGGCCGCGATGTCTCGGTGACGCTGATTTCGCAGGACGTCATCCACAGCTTCTTCGTGCCGGCATTCCGGGTGAAGATGGACGTGCTGCCCAACCGCTATCGCACGGTGTGGTTTCGCCCAACGCGCGTCGGCAGCTATCACCTGTTCTGCGCCGAGTACTGCGGCACCTCGCACTCCGGCATGATCGGTTATGTGGTGGTGATGGAACCGGCGGACTACGAGGCCTGGCTGTCGGCGGGCGGTGAAGGATCCCTGGCCTCGTCGGGCGAGAAGCTGTTCCGCCACTTCGGCTGCATCAGTTGCCATCGCGCCGACAAGGGCGCGCGCGGTCCGGATCTGGCCGGACTCTATGGCCGGCGAGGTCCACTTCCAGGACGGTAGCACCGGCGCCGGCCGACGAAAACTACATTCGCGACCGGATTCTCGGGCCGCGGCCGCCGGGCAGATTGGTGGCCGGCTGGCAGGCGATCATGCCGGTCTTCCGTGGACAAGTGAACGAGGAACAGATGCTGGAACTCATCGCCTACATCAAATCGCTGCAGCAGAACCCGCTGAACGTAAATCCCAACGCCCCCATCCCGGATGAAGAGCAGCGGAAACGTAATCCCATGGTGGAACCGCAGGTGGTGCGTCCATGAGCGCCGCACCTGCTGCCGCCGTCGCGCCGCGCGAGCACTACCTGAATGTCGACTACGGCATTCGCTCGTGGCTGCTCACCACCGACCACAAGCGCATCGCCGTCCTGTACATGATCTCGATCACGGTGATGTTCTTCATCGGCGGCATCTTTGCAACCCTTATCCGCCTGGAGCTCATGACCCCTGCCGGCGACCTGGTCACCTCGGACACCTACAACAAGCTGTTCACCATGCACGGCATCGTCATGGTCTTCTTCTTCCTGATTCCATCGGTGCCGGCGGTGATCGGCAATTTTGTTCTGCCCATGATGGTGGGCGCGCGCGACATGGCGTTCCCCAAAATCAACCTGCTGAGCTGGTACATGTATGTGATCGGCGCGGCGATCACGCTGTACTGCATCATTGTCGGCGGCGTGGACACGGGCTGGACCTTCTATACGCCGTTCAGCACCACCTACTCCAATACCTACGTCTTTGGCTCGATCGTGGGCATCCTCTTCGCCGGCTTCTCTTCCATCTTTACCGGGCTGAACTTTATCGCCACCATCCACAAGCTACGGGCTCCCGGACTGACCTGGCGCCGCATGCAATTGTTCCTCTGGTCCAACTACGCGACTGCGGTCATCATGATCCTGGGCACGCCGGTGGTGGCCATCGTGCTCATCCTGGTGGCGGTGGAACGGATGTGGCACATCGGCATCTTCAACCCTGCGCTGGGCGGTGATCCGGTGCTGTTCCAGCACCTGTTCTGGTTCTACTCGCATCCCGCGGTGTACATCATGGTGCTGCCGGCCATGGGAGTGGTCAGCGAATTAGTGTCCACGTTTTCCCGCAAACGCGTCTTCGGGTATGAATTCGTGGCCGCGGCCTCGATCGCCATTGCCGTGTTCGGCTTCCTGGTGTGGGGCCACCACATGTTCGTCGCGGGAATCTCCATCTACTCGGCCTTGCTGTTTTCCGTCATGAGCTATCTGGTGGCGATTCCTTCGGCGATCAAGGTTTTCAACTGGACGGCTACCTTATATAAGGGCGCCATCTCCTACCGCACGCCCATGCTCTACGCCTTCGGCTTCATCGGGCTCTTCACCATCGGCGGCCTGACCGGATTGTTCGTGGCGGCGCTGGGCGTGGACATCCACGTCACTGACACCTACTTCGTAGTGGCGCACTTCCACTACATCATGGTGGGCGGCACGGTGATGGCCTACCTGGGCGCGATTCACTACTGGTGGCCCAAGATGTTCGGGCGGATGTATCCCGAGGGATGGGCGAAAATTTCCGCGGCAACTATCTTCATCGGCTTCAACGTGACGTTCTTTCCGCAGTTCCTGCTGGGATACCTCGGCATGCCGCGGCGCTATCATGCCTATGCGCCCGAGTTTCAGGTGCTCAACGTCATGTCCACCGCCGGCGCTTCCATTCTGGCGGTGGGCTACCTGCTGCCGCTCATCTACCTGATCTGGTCGCTGCGTTACGGCGAGATTGCGCCTGCGAATCCGTGGGGATCAACCGGACTGGAGTGGCAGACCACCTCTCCGCCGCCCACGCACAATTTTGAGGAAACTCCCACCGTGAGCGAAGAAGCCTACGCCTACGATAAGCATCCGGAGATGGAATTTGTCGCATAGCAGCCAAGCCGGCGCCGTCGATGGCTCCATGTTGGAAACGCCATATCGCGACCTGGACCAGCAGCGGGAGACCGCCACGCTGGGCATGTTCGTCTTCCTGCTCACCGAGCTGATGATGTTCGGAGGGCTGTTCTGCGCCTACCTGGTTTACCGCACGCTCTATTTCCCCGCGTTTCAGGAAGGCAGCCGGCACATGGACCTGACCATCGGCGCGGTGAACACCGCCGTGCTGATCTGCAGCAGCCTGACCATGGCTCTCGGCGTCCAGGCTGCGCAGAAAGGACTAAACAAGACCACTGTCCGCTACATGTTCGTGACCATGTTGTTCGGGTGCACGTTTCTGGCGCTAAAAGGCGTGGAGTACTACTCTCACTGGCGCGCGCACGAAGTTCCGGGAGCCGGTTTCCTGGCTCAGGCAGCGGGCGTCGATCCCAACAAATTGCAGCTCTTTTTCTCTCTCTACTTCCTGATGACCGGGCTGCATGCATTGCACATGCTCATTGGCCTCGGCCTGGTCACCTGGATCACCATCAGCGCTTACAAGGGCCGCTACACCGAGGCGTACCACAACCCGGTGGAGAACGTCGGGCTGTATTGGCACTTCGTGGATATTGTCTGGATTTACCTGTTCCCGCTGTTGTACCTGATCAGCCGGATGCACGTTTGATATGGCAGAACACGTCGTACCCAAGAAGACCTACTTCGCGATTTGGGCCACGCTCATGGCCATGACGCTGATCACCACCCTGGTGGCCTTCGTCGACCTTGGGCGGTTCAACACCGTGGTCGCGCTCGCTATCGCCACCTTCAAAGCATCGCTGGTAGTGCTGTTCTTCATGGGCGCCAAGTATCATCCGCGGCTGACGCGCGTGGCGATCATCTGCGGCCTCTTTTTCCTGGGGCTGCTGCTGGCCTTCAGCATGGTCGATTACCTTACCCGCCTGTGGCCGGCGTAGTCGGAGGCATTCGGTGGGGACGCCGCCTCTTCAACTGCTAGCCGGCCAGCCGCGAAATCACATGTCGAGTTGTATTCAATGGCTTACGCTGGCGGCCCAGGCTTCAGGTTGAGCATCTAAGTAAATACTGTCGCCGCGGTTATTGCCAAAGAGCAGGAGAAGGTGTGGGAGGTGGCTCCCTTATGGACAAAGCACTGAAAAACATTCTGAGTTGGATAAGCCTGCTGGTCGGGATTACGCTGCTGACCGCAACCCTGCCGCAGCCAGTGACGGCGCAGGATGAGGATGATCCTCCCGGCCGCGTGGCCCGGCTGGGGTATATGCAGGGCTCGGTTTCATTCCAGCCAGCGGGCGAACCGGACTGGGTACAGGCAGTTTCGAACCGGCCGATGACCACCGGCGACAAGCTCTGGGCGGACCGCGACTCGCGCGCCGAGGTGGAGCTGGGATCGGCTGTGATCCGTTTGGCCGCCAACACCGGCTTCTCGTTTCTCAACCTCGACGATCGCACGGTGCAGATCCAGGTCACATCAGGCGCGCTCAATGTCAGTGTGCGGCGGCTGGACCGTGACGCTGTTTTCGAGGTGGACACGCCAAACCTGGCATTTTCAATTTTCCAGCCCGGACGCTACCGGGTAGAGGCTAGTGAAGACGGAAACTACACGGTCGTAAGCGTGCGCGAAGGCGAAGGCGAGTCGACCGGCAACGGCCAGACCTACACCCTGCATGCCGGGCAGAGAGGCACCTTCAGCGGTACGGAGTCGCTCAACGCAGAGGTGGTGGACATCGGCCGCCCCGATGATTTTGACAATTGGGCGTATGGCCGCGACCGCCGCTACGAGGGGTCGCGCTCGGCACGATATGTTTCGCATGATGTAGTGGGATATGAGGATTTGGACGATTACGGCGAATGGCGCGACGATCCCAGCTACGGACATGTCTGGTACCCCACGCAGGTTGGCGTCGGGTGGGCGCCCTATCGCGAAGGCCACTGGGCCTGGATTTCTCCCTGGGGCTGGACCTGGGTGGATGACGCTCCGTGGGGTTATGCGCCCTTTCACTACGGGCGCTGGGTGACGGTTGGCAATCGTTGGGGCTGGGTTGCTGGACCGGTGGACGTTGTGCCGGTTTACGCGCCCGCCCTGGTAGTCTTCCTCGGCACCGGCGGCATTGGTTCCGGCGGCAATGTAGGATGGTTCCCGCTGGGCCCGCGGGAAGTTTACGTGCCCTCCTACAGGGTGAGCCGGGTTTACATCAACCGGGTCAACGTCAGCAACACCACGGTCAGCAACACCACCATCACCAACGTCTACAACACCACCGTCGTCAACCGGACGACTACCATCACCAATGTCACCTACGTGAACCGGAATGTAGCGGGCGCGGTCACTGCGGTGCCGCAGCGCGCCTTCGTCAGCGCACAGCCCGTGGCCAGAGCAGCCGTTGCCGTGAACGCGCGAGAGATGGCTTCTGTACCCCTGAGCTCGCGTGCTGCCGTAGCACCCGGTCGCGAGAGCGTGCTGGGAGCCAGGGCAAATGGAGCGGGACGCGTAGCGGCGCCGCCGGCTGCAGTGGCTGGCCGGCCGGTGGTCGCCAAAGCCCCACCACCTCCGCCACCCGTGCCTTTTGCCAGACAGCAGCAGTCCTTGGCAGCGCATCCGGGACAGCCCCTGGAGCGGCATGAAGTGCAGACCTTGCGTCCGGCGAATACTCCCGCCGCACACCCGATGGTCAAACAAGCGCCTCCGGGGAAACCGGCGACGCCGAACCAGGGCCGAGCGGGCAACCAGCCGGGGAATCCGGCGAACGCCGGAAGATCGGGCCAGCCCGCCAGTGCGCCAAACGCGAACCAGCCAGGGCCGAACCGTTCCGAACCGAATCAGCCTGTGCCGGCCAATCGTGGGGAGCCGAATCGTCCTGCGTCAGCGCCGCCGACCAACCGGCCGGAGCCGAATCGTCCCGAGCCGAATCAGCCTGCACCGGCCAACCGTGCGGAACCGAATCGTCCACCGTCAGTGCCGCCGACCAGTCGTCCGGAGCCGAATCGTCCCGAGCCGAATCAGCCTGCACCGGCCAACCGTGCGGAACCGAATCGTCCACCGTCAGTGCCGCCGACCAATCGGCCGGAGCCGAATCGTCCCGAGCCGAATCAGCCTGCACCGGCCAACCGTGCGGAACCGAATCGTCCGCCGTCAGTGCCGCCGACCAGTCGTGCCGGAGCCGAATCGTCCCGAGCCGAATCAGCCTGCACCGGCCAACCGTGCGGAACCGAATCGTCCACCGTCAGTGCCGCCGACCAATCGGCCGGAGCCGAATCGTGCTGAGCCGAATCAGCCTGCGCCGGCCAACCGTGCGGAACCGAATCGTCCGCCGTCAGCGCCGCCGACCAACCGGCCAGAGGCGAAACGTCCCGAACCGAATCAGCCTGCGCCGGCCAACCGTGTGGAGCCGAATCGTCCACCGGTAGCGCCGCCGAACCGGAACGAGCCCGTTCCGCGGTCGCAAACTCCTCCGCCGAGCGAGCGCCAGCAACCGCGCACGCCGCCTCCTGCGGCAACGGCGCCTGCGCCGCCGCAGCAGCGCCCTCAGCCCAAGCCGCAGACACCGGAAGAGAAGAAGCGGCAAGACGAACAGCAGAAGCGGGACGATAAGCCACCACAGCCCCCGCATTAGCAGAGGGCGGTGGCAAAAAAACTTGATTGGATTATCCGGGCATCCTGAGTTTCCTCAGGGTGCCCTTTGTGCGAAGCTAGGGACGGTTCCGCAACAAGCGGCTGGCGGGAAGCTTTCTGCGCGGTGCGCGCCAAGAGCGTAGATCCGCGCTAATCCACATTCACCGGCGGTGCATGAATTATCCCTTGGCCGCGGCGGGCTGCGGCTCCAGCTTGCGGAACGTCTTGGCCATACCCTCGAGGATGTCCGTCTTGCCCTCCGACTTGATCTCCAGCATCAGCGGCGGAGCCTGCGGGGCGGAGCGCAGCAGGTTCATGGTTTCTTCCCAGTTGATGGTGCCATCGCCGGGCCAGAGGTGGTCATCGTTCATGCCGGTGTTGTCGTGTACGTGGGTGGAACGGATGAGCGGCTTCAGCAGTTCGAATGCCTGCGCTACGCCGCCCATGATGTGCGCGTGGCCCACGTCGAAGCAGACACCGACATCATCGAAGTGGGCGTTCTGGATCAGCTCCACCAGACGCTCCGGCGTGGAGAGCTCGTTGGGAATGTTCTCCACCAGCACGGTTACGCCCAGCGGCTTGGCAAACGCCTTCAGGTGCTCGATTGAAGTCATCGCCGCATCGGCTTTCTTGGGGTCCCAGTCCTCGCCGCTGGTTCCAACATGCTGCACCAGGAAACGAAAAGGAATCACCTCGGCCACCTCGATGGCACGCTTGATCTCATCCATGGCCTCGATGCGCGCGCGCTTATCGACCGCCGCGATGTTGACCGGCGGCGAGCCGCGGCGTCCCCATTCGTACTCGGTGTACATCGGCGAGTGGATGGAGTTGAGCGGAACGGCTTTGTCGCGGAACCAGTCGCTGATCTCCTTGACGTGCGAGCGTCGGTTCGCGTAATCGAAGTGGCCGCGTGCCCCGAAGATCTCGATGGTCTCGGCGCCGGCATGCAGCAGGCCGTCCAGCAGCCCGCTGTGCAGGCGTTCGCGGACATAAACGTGAGTGGAAATCGCTTTCAGCATGATTGCTTTCTGTCGCTCCTTGTAGACGCAGCAAGCTGCAGTTTACATAGGTATGCTAATACCCTACTGCTTTGCCCTCATACCGGCTATCGCTGGCGCCCAGGCGCTCGCCCGTTTTGGGATCGACGGCCACGCATTCCACGTCGCCCCACTGCCCATGCCATTTTCCGCGCTCGGTGTAGCCTTCCTCGATCTTGTGTCCCATGGCGCCGAGCCGGTTTCCGGCCGCGGGAGAGAAGCCGTTCTTCTCCACCCGCAAGACATCCGGCATCCACTGGTGATGAAAGCGTGGCGCGTCCACCGCCTGCTGAATGTTCCTCTTATAGTCGATCACACTTACCAGGACTTGCGCTACTGCGCTGATGATCCTGGGACCGCCGCGCGACCCCAGCACCAGAAACAGCCGCCCGTTCTTGAGGACGATAGTAGGCGCCATGGCTGATAGCGGGCGCTTGCCGGGTGCGATGGCGTTCGCCTCACCCTGCAGCAGCCCGAACATGTTGGGCGCGCCCGGCTTGGAGGTGAAGTCGTCCATCTCGTCGTTCAGCAGGAAGCCGAGCCCGCCGGCGGTGACGCGCGAGCCGAACAAGTCATTAAGCGTCGTGGTGACCGCAACCGCGTTTCCGGCGGCATCGATCACCGAGTAGTGCGTGGTGTTGTCGCCTTCGCGCACGGCCGCCACGCGGTCGAGTTTCTCGAAGGCCCGCACCGGCCGCCGCAAGTCGGCGCTAGCAGTGGCGCGGTGCGGATCGAGCGACTCGCGCCAGGCGGCGGCATAGTGTTTGTCGATCAGCGCCGCCACGGGAACGCTGGCGAAATCGGGATCGCCCAGAAGCTCGGCGCGATCAAAGAAGGCGCGGCGAAAGGCCTCGGCCATCAAGTGAACCGATTCGGCCGAGCCCTCGCCGAGCTTCGCCAGATCGTAGCCTTCCAGAATGTTGAGCAGCTCGATCAGCGCGATGCCGCCGGAGGAGGGAGGCGGCGCCGCGATGATCTCGTATCCGCGATAATTGCCGTGCACCGGCTCGCGCTCTTTCACTTCATACGCCGCCAGGTCTTTGGCGGTGATCAGGCCGCCGCCCTTCTGGATGGAATCCGCCAGTTCCCGAGCCAGCGCGCCGTGGTAGAAGCTCTCGGAATCGGCGGCGATGCGCTCCAGCGTGCGCGCCAATTCCGGCTGCTTGAAGACATCGCCCGGCCGGTAGTAGGTGCCATCACGCTGGAAGATGCGGCGCGATTCGGGGAACTCCGCCAGCGAAGCATCGTGCAACTGCCGCGCATCGCGCTGGGAGAGCGCAAAGCCCTGCTGCGCCAGGCGAATTGCCGGCGCCATCACTTGTGCCAGCATCAGCTTGCCGAATTTTTTCTCGGCGTAAACCAGCCCCGCCACCGAACCCGGAACCGCGATAGCGCGATAGCCGACCACGCTGGCGTCCGGCAGCATGTTGCCCTTAGCATCGAGATACATGTCGCGCGTGGCGGCAGCCGGCGCCTTCTCGCGAAAATCGACAAAGTGCGCGTGACCATCTGCCAGGCGCAGCAGCATGAATCCGCCGCCGCCTAAGTTGCCGGCCTCAGGGAGCACCACCGCCAGCGCGAAGCCAGTTGCGACTGCGGCATCTATGGCATTACCGCCCTGTCGCATGACCTCCACGCCCGCCTGCGATGCGAGCTGGTGTCCGCTGGCCACCATGGCGTGCGGCGCGCGGACAGGCGCGGGATTCGCGGCCAGGACGCAGGTCGCGACGGTGGTGAATACAAAAACCGTTAAGGTGCGACCGGTCATGCGCCTGCGCTGCTGCGGGCTTCGCCCAGGGTAAGTGTCACTTCCATCTTGTTTTTGCCGCGGAAGAAGGTGACCTTGATTTTGTCGCCGGAGTGGTGCTGGTTCATGGCGTGGGCGATGTCATTTTGGTCCTCGATGTCCTGATCTTCAATGCGCACGATGAGGTCACCGCCCAGCATGATGGGCGTGTTACCGAGGTAGGCTTTCTCCGATCCTCCGCGCAGCCCCGCACGCTCTGCCGGGCCGCCGGGAATCACCGAGAGAATCAGCACGCCATAATCAGCGGGCAAGCCCATCTGCGAGGCCAACTCCGGACCGATCGGCAAGCTCTTTACACCCAGCACCGGACGCCGCACCTGTCCGAACTGCACCAAGTCGTTGATCACAGCCTTGGCGGCATTGATGGGAATGGCGAAGCCGATGCCCGCGCTCTGCCCAACCGGGCTGAGGATGAGAGTATTGATGCCGATGACCTCGCCGCGGGAATTCAGCAGCGGTCCGCCGGAGTTGCCGGGATTGATGGGCGCGTCGGTCTGGATGGCTTCGTCGATGATGGCGCCGCCCTCGGGCTCGCGCACCGAGCGGATGGAGCTCACGATGCCGCGCGTCATGGTGCCGTTCAGGCCGAAGGGATTGCCGATGGCGAAGACCTTCTGTCCCACCTGCAGCCCGCGCGAATCGCCGAGGACGGCGGGCGTCAGCTCGTCGCTGGCCTTGATCTGGATGACCGCCAGATCGTGCGACTTGTCCAGGCCGACAATCTCCGCCTGGTATTTCTTGCGATTGGAGAGCGTTACTTCGAGACGGCGGGGATTGTCGCCGAGGACGTGATAGTTGGTGAGGATGTGGCCGGCCTTGTCGATGACGAAGCCCGATCCCTGGCCCTGCTGCGGCACCGCGCCGTAGAAGAAGTCAAAGCCCACGGTTGTAGAAGTGATGTTCACCACCGAGGGCAGCGCCTTCTTGTAGACGCCGATGTTTTCCTGCTCTTCAGAGTCGAAGCTCTGCGGCCCCGCAGCCTGGGTGATCTCGACCTCGTTCGGGCGCGTCACCCAACTGGCAGACTTAGGGCTCGACGGCGACCGCCGGTGGGTGGTGAAGTAATAGAAGGCGAAGGCAATCAGCAGGCCAAGCAGAATGGGGCGGATCGATCTCATAGGCTTACTGGTTCATCATAACTTCTTCGCGGATGAACTTAAAACCGCGGAGGACGCAGGGGACGCGGAGGAATGGGAAGAATAACCATACCTCTGCGTCCTCCGCGTCCTCAGCGGTTGTCATTTGTTCTTTGCTAACCGGCCTAATTCCGCCATCAGCGCATCCACTTTGGTTTCGAGTTCGCTCGCCGCGCCGGAGTTGTCAATGACGTAATCCGCAACCCGGACTTTTTCTTCGTCGGGAAGCTGTGCGGACATGCGACGTGCCACCTCTGGCTCAGCTTCCGTCAGGCTCAGTTTGTTGCGACGGGCGAAGCGCTCGATCTTCTGCGCCAGCGTGCAGGTCACTACTACCAGCTTGTCGAAACGTTTGGTAACACCGGCTTCCAGCATCAGCGCCGCTTCGACTACAGCGATGCCCGCGGGATCCTTCGCCGCCATTTCTTTCATCCAGACATCCTGATGCGCAATTACCGCCGGATGGACAATCTGGTTCAGCTCCTTGATTCGCCCGGACCCAAAAGCGGCCTCGGCCAGCTTCTTGCGGTCGATTCCACCGTCGATGCCGACGATCTCGGGACCAAACTGCCGCACTACCTCGTAATAGACGGGCTCACCCGGCCGCATGAGTTGGTGTGCGACCTCGTCGGCGAGCACGACGTGAGCGCCGCGCTGAGCCAGCATTTGAGCGACCGTAGTTTTGCCGCAGGCGAAGCCGCCGGTCAGCCCAACGCGCAGCAACCTAGCCCCGCTCGGCCATGGCCGCGCTTTTGAGGCGGGCGCCACGGCGCAGCTTGGCGGCCTTCAGCGTGTTGGCCATCAGCATGGCGATGGTCAGCGGCCCCACGCCGCCCGGCACCGGGGTGAGCGCCCCGGCAATTTCGGCGACTTCAGGGTGGACGTCGCCGATCAGCGTGTAGCCATTCTTGGCGAACGCTAGCTCGCGTTTTTCGTTGCCCTTGAAAAACTTGTCGAATTCCTCGCGGCTGGTGATCTTGTTCATGCCCACGTCGACCACCGTCGCGCCCGGCTTAACGAAATCGCGGGTCACGAAGCCGGTGCGGCCCATGGCGGCTATCAGAATGTCAGCGCGGCGGCAGACCCCAGGCAGGTCGCGGGTCTTCGAGTGGCAGATGGTCACGGTCGCGTTGGAGTTGGTGAGCAGCATCGCCATCGGCTTGCCGACGATGTCGCTGCGCCCCACCACCACGGCTTCCGCGCCCTGGATGGTGATCTTGCTGCGCTGGAGCATCTCCATGATGCCGACGGGCGTGCACGGCGCCAGCCCCGGGCGCTGGGTGGAGAGAAACCCGACGTTCATGGGATGGAAGCCGTCCACGTCTTTTTCCGGCGAGACCGCCAGCAGCACCTTCTTGGAATCCACCTGCGAGGGCAGCGGCAGTTGCACCAGGATGCCGTCGATTTCGTCGCGCGCGTTGAGGTCATCCACCAGGTCCAGCAACTCATCCGTGGTGGAGGATTCCGAGGGCGTGATCTTCTCGCTGTAGAGTCCAAGCGCTTCGCAGGTTTGAACTTTACTGCGGACGTAGATCTCCGACGCAGGATTACTTCCCACCAGCACGGCGGCGAGTCCTGGCCGCAGTCCGATGTCGCGCAGCTTGCGCACTTCCTCGCTCACTTCGTTCTTGATGTCGTTCCCGATCTTTACGCCGTCCAGCAGCATCGCCGCCATGAGTCCCTCATGATGATGGAATAAAAGCCATGGACTTATCTTAACCGCAGGCTCAGCGTGATGGGAGGGATTTGTTCACCGTGAGGGACATGAAGGTACAATGAACCGCCGCCCGGAGCGCGGTTCGCCATGATCGCCAAAGAGATTCTTGAGATTCTGGTTTGTCCGGTCTGCAAGAAGCCAGTGACGCCCAGCCCAGCGCAGGACTCGCTCAAGTGTCCGCAGTGCCGGCGGGTCTATCCCGTGCGCGATGACATTCCGATCATGCTGGTGGACGAAGCGAAGATCGATGAACCCTGAAGAAGTTAGCAGTCAGCCCCTGACTACTGACTACTGACTCCCGGCCGCAAGTGCCCGGCTGCCGCCTGTGCGGCGGGGCTATTGGGAGCTTCTTTCTCGATCTGCTGATAGATCTTGTTGGCTTCGTCTGGCTGTTTTTGCTGATACAGCGACGCCAGTTCCAGTTGGGCCGTGGTTTTGGGCACGGTGACGGCCGGATGCGCGATCAGTTCCTGGTAGAGCTTGATCGCGTCTGCATCCTTATTCTGGGAGCGATACACCGAAGCCAGCGCCAGCTTGCCCAGCGCCGAGAGCTCCGCATTGCGGGAATCGGCCACCTGCCGGAGCACTCTTTCCGCGCTCGCGGTATCGCCCATAGCGAGGGCGGCCACCCCTGCGAAATACCGGGAGACCTCCGCCGCGCGAGTGTGCGGATACTTGCGCTGCACTTGCTCGAAGGCCGTGCGGGCAGCTTCGGCGCGCTCCTTGGCTGAGGTGAAGCTGGTGTACTCCGGCTTGGGAGCGTTCGGAGAGCGCAACGGAGCGCCGTAAATGCGCAGCGCGGCTCCCAACTCGACGCTGGCTGCCTGGTCGCGCTGGTTGTAGTAAATCCATCCGCCGGCCAAAATCAGCACAGCCACGCCGGCAACGACGGCGGCGGTAGCCAAAGTTTTCTGATGGTGGACCGCCCAGGAGACGGTGTCTTTGGCGGTTTCAGCGAACTTGTCTTGTTTTAATTGCTGTCGAGTATAGGCCACGAAATTCGAGTCTAACAGCGAGAATTCGCGAGCGTCAAACCTGCGCCGGCGGAAGCTGAAACTAGCGTCGCCGGGCCCGGTGCTCTCTCAGAATGCAGCGGTCCATCACGACGAAGATGCCCGCCTGGCGTGCCTTTTCCGCGGCTGCCTCGTGGATGACATCTTCCTGCATCCAGATCGCGGGCAGTTTGAGAGCGATCGCCTGATCGACGATCTCCGGCACGAACTCCGGCCGGCGGAAGATGTTCACGATGTCCACCTTCTCCGGCACGTCTTGCAGCGACGCGTACGCCTTTTCGCCCAGCACGCTCTGCAGGTGAGGATTGACCGGGATAATGCGATAGCCTTGCTGCTGCATGTAGAGCGAGACGCCGTGGCTGGGCCGCAAAGGCTTGTTGGAAAGCCCCACGACGGCGATGGTGCGCGCCGTCTTCAGCAGATCGCCGATGGGATCAGCGGACAAAGTGGAGCTTCGGTTCGTCGTCCCGTCCTGCCGTCCATGTCCGACAGTTTCGTTCATCATTGATTTCCCCACTGGGAGGCAGCTTCCGGCATCGAAGCGCTTGTGCTATAAGAATATGTTTGAGGGTCATAACAATTTCTTTGCGGCCGCTTCAGCCGCAGCCCGGGAGCGATCGTGGATTACCAGTATAACGAGGAACAGCAGCAGTTGCGGCGCAGCGTGCGCGAATTCGCCGAGCGCGAGATTCTGCCGCACGTCATGGAGTGGGACGAGGTCTCACAATTCCCCCTGGAGACCGTCAAGGCACTGGGCCGGCTCGGGCTGATGGGCGTGATCTTCCCGCCGGAATACGGCGGCGCAGGCCTGGGGTACGTGGAGTATGCGCTGGCCATGGAGGAGTTGTCGCGCGTGGACGCCTCGGTTGCCCTCATCCTCGCAGCCCACATTTCCCTATGCACCAATCACATCTTCCTGGCCGGCAGCGAGGAGCAGAAGCGCAAATATGTTCCCAAGCTGGCGACCGCCGAATTTATAGGCGCATGGGGGCTGACCGAGCCCGGTTCCGGCTCCGATGCGGGCAGCGCCCGCCTGACCGCCACTCGCAAGAAAGATTGCTGGGTGCTGAACGGCACCAAGACTTTCTGCACCAACGGCCACTATGCGGACGTGGTGGTGGTGATGGCGGTCACCGACCGCGCGGCCCACACTCACGGGCTCTCCGCGTTCGTCGTCGAAAAGGGCACCCCCGGTTTCAAGCCCGGAAAGAAGGAGAACAAGCTGGGCATGCGCGCCAGCGATACCGCCGAGCTGATCTTCGAGGATTGCGCCGTCCCTTGCTGCAACCTGGTGGGCAAGGAGGGCAGTGGGTTCGTCGACGCCATGCGCATTCTCGACGGCGGGCGTATTTCCATCGCCGCACTTTCGCTCGGCATCGCCCAAGGCGCATTCGAGGCGGCGCTGAAGTACTCCAAGGAGCGCCAGCAGTTCGGCAAGCCCATCAGCGAATTTCAGGCGATCCAGTGGAAGCTGGCCGACATGGCCACGGAGATCGAGGCCGCCCGGCTGCTCACCCTGCGCGCCGCGTCGATGAAAGACCAAGGCTCGAAGTCGACGCTCGAGTCCTCGATGGCCAAGCTCTACGCCAGCGAAGTGGCGGTTCGCGCAGCGAACGAGGGAGTGCAGATTCACGGCGGCTACGGCTTCATCAAGGACTACCCGGCGGAGAAGTTCTACCGCGACGTCAAGCTGTGCACCATCGGCGAAGGCACCAGCGAGATCCAGCGCCTGGTGATCGCGCGCCAGTTGCTGAGAGACGGCTACAGCTCGTAGGGCGGGTTGGCGGTCTTCGCAAGAAACTCGGAACGAATCCGCCCTTTGCGCCGTATTCTGACTTGTCTGCTCACGTGAGGGCAGTGCGGTTCGTCCAAGCATAGGTCCCTCTAGACTTCATACCGAGAGGCAACAAACGATGAGTTTCTCGCGCATAACCGCCGCTGTATTTAACTTGTTTCTGCTGCTCGCGCCTATGAGCGCTCAGCAGCCCGCCGCCAAACCTGCCGCCCCTGCCTGGGTGGGGCGCAGCAACCAGGACGCGCAGGTTCTGCTGAAGGTCATGGCGCGCTTCAACCCCGAATCAGCGTCGCGCTTTGGCGTCTCTGGATTTGATGAGCAGGTGGTCGATCTCCGGCCCAGATTCCTGGAGCGCGAACGCGAGGCGCTGCGGCAGGCACAGGGCGAGCTTGAGCACATGCTGGCCGAGGAAAAGGATCCCGCCGTCCGTCAGGATCTGGAGATCATGATCAAGGCGGCGAAGCGCCAGATGCGCGAGTCTGAACTGGAGGAGAAATACGAACTGCTTTACGTGAACCTGCCGGAGCTGGTCTTCCACGGCACGCGAGCTTTGCTCGATGACCAGGTGGCCCCGGAGCGGCGCCCGGCAGCCCTGGTTCGTTTGCGCAAGTACGCCGGCATGGAGCCGGGGACGACTCCCATCGTCCAGCTTACCGAAGAGCGCACTCGCGAGCGCCTCAAGACTGCCCGGTTTGATGGGGCCGTTTCAAGGGCGAAGTAGAAAAGGACTTCGGCAACGAAGCCACCTACCTCGAAGGCATCGGTAAGCTCCTGCAAAAATATAAGATCGCCGGTTACGAGGAGCCCTATGCCCGCCTGAAGCAGCAGATGGCGGAGTATCACGCCTTTCTGGAAAAAGAGATAACGCCGCGAGCCCGCACCGATTTCCGCCTGCGCGCCCGAGATGTATGCCTTCCGCCTGGAGCAAGTGGGAATCGAGATGCCTCCCGACCAGCTTGCCGCCCTGGCACACGCGTCGTTCAACGAGATCCAGAACGAAATGATGGCGCTGGCGCCGCGGGTGGCACGCGAGAAGGGATACAAAGCCGGCGATTATCGCGACGTGATCCGCGAGCTGAAGAACGATCAGTGGCCCGGGCAATCCATCGTGCCCAACTATGAGAAGCGGATCGCTGAGATCGAGCAGATCATCCGCCGCGAACACCTGGTCACGCTGCCGCAGCGTCCCATGGAGATCAAGCTGGCCAGCGAGGCCGAGTCGGCGGCTACCCCGGCCCCCAACATGCGCCCGCCGCGCATGATCGGCAATACTGGCGAGCACGGCACCTTCATGCTTCCCTTGCGGACTCCGCCGCCTCCGGGCTCGAAGAAGGCGCTCGAATTCGACGATTTCACCTACGATGCCGCGGCCTGGACGCTCGTCGCTCACGAGGGACGGCCGGGCCACGAGTTGCAGTTCGACTCCATGGTGGAGAACGGGGTCTCGATCGCCCGCGCCCTGTTCTCGTTCAATAGCGTCAATGTGGAGGGCTGGGGTCTGTACTCAGAAGCCATCCTCAAGCCGTTCATGCCCGCCGACGGACAGCTGATATCGCTGCAAGCTCGGCTGCAGCGCGCCGCCCGCGCCTTCCTCGACCCCGAACTCCAGGCCGGCAAAATCACGCCCGAGCAGGCCAACCGTATTCTGAGGGAGGACGTTTGCCTGTCGGAGGCCATGGCCAATCAGGAAGTCGAGCGCTATACCTTCTGGGCTCCAGCACAGGCGCCGTCTTATTTCTACGGATACACGCAGCTCATGCGTCTGCGCGCTGACACCGAGAAGTCCATGGGACCGCAGTTCGACCAGGAACGCTTCCATGATTTCGTGCTGGCCCAGGGGATCATTCCGCCCCCGCTGTTGCGCCAGGCGGTGTTCGCGCAGTTTGTCGGCGGACAACACACGGCCCAGGGAAACTGATTGAGTGGCGAAGAAGATCCGCCACGGAGACACTGAGGCACAGAGAATTACACCTGTCAAAGTCCTCCGTGTCTCCGTGCCTCTGTGGCGGGGTTACTGCATCGCCCTCATTTATACTGCTTGCTTTGACCGCAAGCGGAGCCGTCTTTCTGAGCAGCGACCTGCAATCCCTGATTGACCGTGTGCGCGCGGGCGAGCCGCGGGCGATGGCGCGTGCCATCACCGTGATCGAGGACCGCGTCCCGGAAGCCACCAGCCTGCTGCGCGCGCTGTTTCCTTACACCGGCAAAGGACTCGTGATCGGGCTCACCGGCGCGCCCGGTTCCGGCAAGAGCACGCTGGTGGACCAGCTGGCGCGCGCTTATCGCCAGGAGCAGCGCGCGGTGGGCATCGTGGCGGTCGATCCCACCAGCCCATACACCGGCGGGGCGATCCTCGGGGACCGCATCCGCATGCTCGGCCACCACAGCGATTCCGGCATCTACATCCGTTCCATGGCGACGCGCGGCTACCTCGGGGGCCTGGCGGCTACCACCGCCGACGTCACCACCGTGCTCGACGCCGCCGGGAAGGATGTGATTCTGGTGGAAACCGTCGGCGTAGGCCAGGATGAGATCGATATCGTCCGCCTCGCCGACGTCACCATCGTTATCCTCGTGCCCGGCATGGGTGACGACGTGCAGACCATCAAGGCCGGCATCATGGAAATCGCTGACATCTTCGTCATCAACAAGAGCGACCGCGAGGGCGCCGAGCGCGTGGAGCGCGAGATCCGCGCCATGCAAACCCTCGCCCTGCGCTCCGACAAGTGGACGCCGCCGATCGTCAAGACGGTCGCGGTAGATGGCCTTGGTGTGCCCGAACTGGTCGCGGCCATTGGTGAGTACCAGGAGTTTCTCCTGAAGCATGACCTGGTGCTGAGCAAGAAGACCGAGAGCTGGCGCGAGCGCCTGGTGGAGATGCTGCGCGACTCGCTGCTGGAGCGCGTCCTGCGCGAGCAGATGGGCGATGGCGCCGTCGCCCGCTATGCCACCGAGGTGGCTGAGGGCCGCCGCGATCCCTACGAGCTGGTGGAGGAGATCGTCAGCAAGGTTGGAAAGTAGGAGCTCATGTTCAGCATCGATCATCTCGGCATCGCGGTAAATTCGCTGGCCGCGTCGAAGAAGTTCTACGAGCAGCTCGGCATGCGTGTGCTGCCCGAAGAAGAAGTCGCGCAGGAGAAAGTTCGCCTGGCGATGGTCCCGGTCGGTGACAGCCGCATCGAGCTGTTGGAGCCGACCTCCGACGACTCCCCCATTGCGCGCTTCCTCGCCAAGCGCGGCGAGGGCTTGCACCACGTCTGCTTAAGTGTTGACGATCTGGCCGGCACGGTAGAGCGGCTGAAGCGCGACGGCGTGCGCCTGATCAACGAGCAGATCCAGATCGGCGCCGGCGGACATCTCTACGTCTTCGTTCACCCGTCGAGCGCTGGCGGAGTGCTGCTGGAACTCT
The DNA here is from genome assembly GCA_963733935.1 of uncultured Acidobacteriota bacterium. Classification (GTDB taxonomy): domain Bacteria; phylum Acidobacteriota; class Terriglobia; order Terriglobales; family Acidobacteriaceae; genus JAHFUA01. The sequence continues at coordinate 551,664 of CAVTEQ010000014.1, read as the reverse complement.
GCGAAGACCAGCCTAGAGGCGTGTGAAGGATGCCACAGAGACACAGAGGCACAGAGGTTTTTTGAATTTCTTCTCCTCTGTGTCTCTGTGCCTCTGTGGCTAACGTTCCTATGCTCATTCTCGCCATCGACACTTCCTGGAAGCACGGCAGCCTGGCGCTGGCGCGCGGCGATGCCAGCCATTTCGAGCTGCTGGAGACAGCGGCCCTGACCGGGGGAGCATTCTCCGCTGAGCTGGTGCCGCAGATCGCCGCCGCCCTTGCCAACCGTAGCCTGCGCAAGCAGGAGATCGATGGATTTGCCGCTATCTCCGGGCCAGGCTCGTTTACCGGACTGCGGGTCGGGCTGGCCGCGATCAAAGGTTTGGCCGAGGTTCTAAAAAAGCCCATCGCCACCGTCTCCGTGCTGGAAGCGCTGGCCATTGTTTCCGGCGTGAATGGCAGGGTCTTCGCTGCTCTCGATGCGCAGCGCGACGAAGTGTTTCTGGGTGAGTACGACATTCGCCCGTCGCAAGCCACGCTTCTACGGCAAGAATCGCTGCTCACGCGCGAAGCCTTTCTGGCGGCGCTGCCAGCAGGGGCAATTATCGTTACGCCCGACGCGTCCCTCGCCACGGTGGCTTTGCCTGGCGGAACCACGCTCCGCCAGATCGAGCGCCCCGGCGCCGAAGTCGTCGCCCACATCGGCCTGCGTAAGATTCTTGCCGGAGAGACCACGTCGCCCGAAGCCCTCGACGCCAACTACGTGCGCCGCTCCGATGCCGAGATCTTCTCTGCGCCGAAAAGATAGCCACGCAGGCACAGAGACACAGAGAAAGATTGATTCATAAACCTCTGTGCCTCTGTGTCTCTGTGGCTAAACTGAATCGTGCAAGTCCGTGCTGCCACGTCCGCCGACATTCCCGCCTTGCTGGCGATCGAGCGAAGCTCGCCTGCGGCAGCTCACTGGAAGGACGCCGACTATCGGCAACTTTTCGCAGAGGGTACTAACCATGTGACGATCGTAATTGGGGACGATTACGTCCAAGGTTTCATCGTCGGCCGCGACCTGGGCCCGGAGTGGGAAATCGAAAACATCGTTGTCGCCGCCTCCGCCCAGCGCCAGGGCCTGGGGACGCGGCTAGTCCAGGGGTTGCAGAACCAGGCTCAAGCCCAAGGCGCACAAGCAGTTTTCCTGGAGGTCCGCGAGTCCAACCAGGCGGCCCGCAGGCTCTATTCCAAGCTGGGATTTGTCGAGAGCGGCCGCCGTAAGTCCTACTACGGGAACCCGCAAGAAGATGCCCTTCTGTACAAGAAATTGTTTCCCGCGGACGCCCCGGAAACCTGTTGAAGGGGGCCAGGGCCTGTGATAGCGTGGGCTTGTCAAGACCGGACAGGAGGTCCACTGAATGTCCACTCAGGTCCGTGACCAACTCATGGCCAACCATGAGGAGTTTCGCCAGTTAGTTGTCGAACACACCCAGTACTCACAAAGACTTGAATCTCTAACTCAGAAGCGCTTCCTCTCCGAAGACGAGAAGCTGGAGGAAGTCCGTCTGAAGAAGTTAAAGCTGCGGCTCAAAGATCAGATGGAGCTCATCGAGCGGCAGTTCCGGCAGACCAACCAGGTCGCCTAATTTTCACGAAATATTCACGGCGTTCGCCGTCACAGGGAATCCCTGTACCTCGAAACTCCCGCAACCCTCCCGCTTTTTGGCAAGCCCCGATATAATCACCGTATCTCCCCATGGTTCGCGATGGTTTCTATTACGCGCTGGGACTCGGTGTGGTGGCCGCGGCAGCAGGTTGGCTGGCCGGTCCTGCGTACGCCATTGTGCCGCTGCTTCTTGCCGCATTCTTTCTCTGGTTCTTCCGCGATCCTGAGCGTGTGATTCCGGCCGAAGCCGGCGCGGTAGTCTCGCCGGCGGACGGCAAGGTCACGGACGTTACCACAGTTGAGGTCAACGGCCGTCCTCGCACTCGCATCAGCATTTTCCTCAGCGTCTTCGATGTGCACGTGAACCGTGCGCCGATTGCGGGAGTCATCACCAAAGTTGAGTATCGCCACGGGCGCTTTCACAACGCCCTGAGCGCAGCCTCCGCCGTGGAGAACGAGCAGAACGTCGTGACCGTCGAGGGCGATGGCCTCACCGTGATCTTCAAGCAGATCGCAGGAGTGCTGGCGCGGCGTATTGTTTTCACGAAAAGACTTGGAGACCGGGTGGAGCGCGGCGAGCGTGTGGGGCTGATCAAATTCGGATCGCGGACTGATGTCCTGCTCGATCCTGCCGCGGACGTGCACGTGGCGGTCGGCGACCGCGTGCGCGGCGGATCCAGCGTGCTGGCTCACTTGCCGCCTGCCGAAACCGCCGGCGTTGCGGCTGCGGGCGCCCGCCGTGAAAGGCAAACGCGATGAGCGACGCGCAACTACAGCTTCCCGATCCCCAGTTCCGGCATCGCCGGCTGCGCAAGCGCATCTACCTGCTGCCCTCCCTGTTCACCATGGGCAACATTCTGCTGGGCTACATCGCCATTGCCCAGACGTTGCAGGGCAATGCCATCGAGTACTGGCATTTCGATAACGCGGCCAAGGCAATTGGATGGGCGATTTTCCTGGACATGCTGGACGGACGGCTGGCGCGCATGACGCAGACCACCAGCGACTTCGGCCGCGAACTGGATTCGCTGGCCGATGTAATCAGTTTCGGCGTCGCTCCCGGCCTGCTGGCCTGGGTGTGGGGATTCCGCATGCTTCCCATCAGCGCCTACCCGGACCTGCGTTTCCATCTCGTGAGCCTGGGATTCGTGGCCAGCTTCCTTTTCGTGATCACCGGCGCGGCGCGCCTGGCCCGCTTCAACATTCAGGCGAATCCGCAGCCCTCGAATCCCGGCCGCCCAGGGAAGAAATATTTCGTGGGCATGCCGATTCCCGCAGGCGCCGGCGTCATTGCCGCGGTGGTGCACTTCGCCAAGGGCGACCCAGTGCTGAGCTGGTGGCTATCCGTGATCTGGTTATTGCTGCTGTTGGCGGCCGGCTTCCTGATGGTCAGCACCTGGCGCTTTAATAGCTTCAAGGAAATCGATCTGCGCTCGCGGCATCCTTTTACCGTTATCGTGCTGGTGGGAGCGCTGATTGCGGCGATCGCCCTGTTCTCGCGTTACGTGCTGTTCGTGATCGGGCTCGGTTACATGACTTCCGGGGTGGTGGTGCGGCTGCTTTACGTCCTGCGCCGGCGGGGCACCCGTCCCACGCCGCCTGCGCCTTATGAGGAAGCCCAGGAGGCCCGATGACAGATCGCAACCTGCCCGCCACCGAGGAGCGAGTCCTGACCACGCGTGAGGTCTACCGGGTCGCCATTGTCGGAGCGGCTACGCTGAAAGGCAAGGAGCTCAAGGAGCTCCTCGAAGACCGCAATTTCCCCGCGCTTGACATCAAGCTGCTCGATGACGAGGAATCGCTGGGACGGTTGGACGCGGTGGGCGACGAAGCCACCTTCATCCAGAGCGTGCTGCCGGAGAACCTGCAGGGTGCGGACATCATCTTCTTTGCTTCCGACCCGGGTTTCACGCGCAAGAATTGGAGCCTGGCCAAGAAGGCCGGCGCGCTGGTGGTCGATCTTTCCTATGCGCTCGAGGCCGAACCGGAGGGCGCGGTGCGGGCGCCGTGGATCGAGCGCGAACTGGAACAGTCGCAGGGCGTCCCTGTGCCGCTGAAGCTTGATTCCACGCTGGCGGTCGTGGCACATCCCGCGGCGGTGGTTCTGGCGCTGTTGCTGTTGCGCGCGCAGAACGCGGGAACGCTGCACCGGGCCGTGTGCACGGCCTTCGAGCCGGCCTCCGAGCGCGGCCGCCGCGGCCTCGACGAACTCCACGAACAGACCGTCAACCTGCTCTCCTTCCAGCAGATGCCGACCGAAGTGTTCGACGCTCAATTAGCCTTCAACATGCTGGCGCGCTACGGCGAGAAGTCCACCCCCGCGCTGGAGAGTGTAGAACGGCGAGTTATGGCACACCTCGAGAAGATCAGCGAGCGACGGGTCGTTCTCCCTGCTTTAGCGCTGGTCCAGGCGCCTGTTTTCCATGGACATGTGTTCTCGCTTTACCTGGAATACGAGCCGTCGATCGCGGCCGCCGACCTTGCCCGCGCTTTGAGCGGCGATCACGTGAGCCTCGCCGCGTCCGGCGACGGGTCCGCCTCCAACGTCAGCGCCGCCGGCCAGGATGACATCCTGCTGGAGCTTCGCCCCGATGCCCGCCATGAACGCGGCTTCTGGGTGTGGGCCGCTGCCGACAATCTGCGCATCGCCGCTTTGACCGCCGTCGATTGCGCCGCCGCTCTGGCTCGCATGCGCTCCAAAGGACGCGTGCAGTGAGGAAACATCTGCCACAGAGGCACGGAGACACAGAGAAAAATAAATTAAGAAATCTCTGTGTCTCTGTGTCTCTGTGGCTGATCTTGGCTCCCACTGGTTGCGGCTACAAGACCGGGGGACACGCCGCGGCTTTGCCCGCGAGTGTGCAGACGATTGCCATCCCGGCATTCATCAACCAGACCAAAACCTACCGCGTCGAGCAGGTGCTGACGGCGGCGGTGGTGCGCGAGTTCATCAGCCGCACGCACTATCGCGTTCTCAATCAGGAAAATACCGCCGCCGACGCCACGCTGCGCGGGACTGTGGTTTCCACGCAACTCACGCCGGTCGCCTACGATTCCGCCACCGGGCGGGCCGCCTCCGCCATTATCGTGGTCAATATGAAAGTCTCGCTCGTGGATCGCTTTGGCAAGACATTGTTCGAGAATCCCAACTACAGCTTCCACGAGCAGTACCAGATCTCGCGTGAGATCACCAGCTTCTTCGAGGAGGAATCTCCGGCTGTCGATCGGCTCTCGCAGGACTTCGCGCGTACGCTGGTGTCCAACATTTTGGAGGCATTTTGATGAAAACCCACCACGGAGACACGGAGGCACGGAGGGTTTTGAAATGAAATTTCTCCGTGTCTCCGTGCCTCGGTGGTGGATGTTGATCTTTGCGGGGGTCGCCTGATGGCGCGGGCCTTCGCTCCAAGCGAGCGCTTCGTTTCCGAGGTCAAGGCGCGCAAGCTGCGGCCGGCGTATGTGTTCGTGGGCGATGAAGTGTTCTTTCGCGACCGCTGCCGCGACGCGCTGCTGGAGCATCTGGTTCCGGCCGGGTTGCGGGAATTCAGCTTCTACGATCTGGACTTGGCGACCACCGACGTGGTGGACATCCTCGATCGCGCGCGCACGCCGTCGCTGATGGCGCCATTTCAGGTGTTCTTCATCCGCAACGTGAAGACCCTCTACGGGCGCGGCTCGCACAAGGATGCGTTCGCGGCCATCGAGGCCTACGTCAAAGATCCGAACCCCGATGCCGTCCTCATCTTCATCGCCGACCACATCTCCATCCCTGCCGATGTTCGCAAGATGGAACTCAACGACCGCGACCGCTATGACCGCATCCGGGAGACGCTGGGCGAGTATTGCGGCATGGTCGAGCTGGCGCGCGTGGATGAAGGCGAAGGCATGCGCTGGGTGGCGGACACTGCCGGCGCCCAGGGTGTGAAGATCGACCCCGACGCGGCACGCGAGCTGGTGGACGCGCTCGGCGCCGACATGATGTTGATCTCCAATGAACTGGAGAAGCTGGTCCTCTACGTCGGCGAGAAGAAGCGGATCACGCTCGCCGATGTCGAGACCATGGTGCTGGCGGCCAAGCAGCGTTCGCTCTACGAACTCACCGATGCCATCTCCGCTAAGGACCGTCCTCGCGCCCTGGGCGTGCTCGAAGCGATGCTCTCGAGCGGCGAAGGAGAAGACGCGGCCATCGGACAGCTCTACATGCTGGCGCGCACCTTCCGCCAGATGCTGGTGATACTGGAGAAGAACGTGCGTGACTCGCGCGCTATCTGGCAGGCCCTGTGGCAGGGTTTTCGCGTGCCCCCGTTCGCGGCGGAAGACATCATCCGCCAGGCCCGGCGTTACAAGTCGCGGCGCGAGATCACGCAGGCCATCCGCCGCATCGCCCGCGCCGATCTCGAACTGCGCTCCAATCCTCCCAGCAAGCGCCTGGTGCTGGAGCGGCTTGGTGCTCGATCTCTGCGCCGAGGCCAAGCCGGCGGCGCCGGCATGGCAGCAGGACCAGCTCGTCTGAAAATTGGTAATTTGTAATTGGTAATTTGTAAATTTGGTCCGGAGCATCGGAGAAGCGTGCTGTTGACACGTCACCTTCGTAAATTACAAATTACAAATTTGAAATTACAAATCCCTTGGACGTTTCCTCCTATCTCGAACGCATCGGCTACGATGGGCCGCGCGAGCCTACGCTCGATGTTCTGCGCGGGCTGCACCGCCGCCACATGCTGACGGTCCCATTCGAAAACCTGGACATCCATCTCGGGCGGACCATCGTTCTGGACGAAGCTGCTTTCTTCGACAAGATCGTGCGCCAGCGCCGCGGCGGGTTCTGTTACGAGCTCAACGGCCTGTTCGCCGCCCTGCTGCGCGAGCTGGGATATGACGTGACCCTGCTCTCGGGCCGGGTGTCGAACGAGAACGGACAGTTTGGCCCGGAATTTGATCATCTGGTTCTGCTCGTACAGCTTGAGGGCCAGCCGTGGATCGCCGATGTCGGCTTCGGCGATTCCTTCGTCGAGCCTCTGGCGCTGGACGGCAAGGAACAATCGAGCGGCGGCATGATGTATTTTGTCGACCGCTGGCCGGAGGGCCTGATCCTGTTACGGCGGGAGGAACGGCCTCTGGTCTGCCAAGTATGTTTTCACGCTGCAGCCGCACCGCCTCGAGGAATTCGCCGGCATGTGCGTTCATCACCAGACATCGCCCACGTCAACCTTTCCGCGCGCCCGCATTTGCAGCCGGGCCACGCCCCAAGGCCGCATCACCTTGTCGGAGATGCGATTGATCCAGATCGCAAACGGCGAGCGCACCGAACAGATTCTCGAATCGGAAGAGCAATACCAGAAGGCGCTGGTGGAGCATTTCGGGATCGAACTGCCCAACCTGGACTGGAAGCCGCTGCGGCAGTGGTGAGGATCGGGAGGGCGCGGGTGCCCTACCCTTGGCCGGCATTGGCGAGGGTGGGATGTTCCATCCTTGCGCGTGTGGGCGAAACGCCGCGACACGGACAGCCGCCGAGACGTCGGCAGCTACATACTACTTCAGCGCGCTCAGCCGGGCGCCGAGGCGCGACTTGTACCGGGCGGCGGAGTTGGCGTGGAGCACGCCCTTCTGAATGGCCTTATCGATGGCAGAGACCGTCTGCCGGAACAACTGCTCGGCGGCGGCTTTATCGCCTTTGGTCAAAGCCTCGCGGAAGTGCCGCAGGGCGGTGCGGATGCGGGAGCGGTTAACGCGATTGCGTACGGTGCGCTTGGCGGTCTGGCGGGCGCGCTTGAGCGCTGAGAAATGATTCGCCATAACTTGCTGGGTGTCCTCTAAAGAGAAATCGTCCGACGACGGAAACATTCATTCTACGCAAGCTACGCGAGGGGGTCAAACCGCAGGGCGGCTATCGTGGGCCAGTTTCCGGTTCAACCTGTCGCACGGCTCTTGAGGATTACCTGTGCAAAAGCGATTTTTCGACAGCAATCGGCAGCAGACGCTTCTGGCGCTCGATACGGTCCTGCACTCCGTGCGGCGCATGAGTTCAGCGGGCGAGATTGTAGGATCGTCAGGCTGTGGCATCCCTATGAGCTGCTGATCACCTTTTTGCTTGATGCATCGGCGGATAAGGGCGCTCTACGACGGCGGTAATTGCCTTCTCGAGGTCTATGACTTTTCGCGTGGTTAGCCCATGGCTGCTCGCCTGCAAAATATTTCTCGGGCGGGGTGCTTCATGGGCGCGAGTAGTCGATACGCAGGATGACGAGTATTGCGGTCATCTGTCGGTTCAGGTATACATCGTTCATCAGGGCAACTTGCGCGCGATCTGGGGCCGTTAGCTGGTCACTGCGGTACAGTCCAACGTCTGGATGTTCAACGGCAGCACCGTTTCTGCAGTCTTAGGCCGACAAGCACAATTCGAAAGCATGTGATTGCATCTCGGACTTACATCTCGGGTTGAGCATCCAGGACGTAGTGCCTCCGATTCGTGATTGTGAGAACAGGCTTTCACCCAACCAACCCGGCTTGCAGTCTGGAAAGTCCTCACGTCCAAAGCACGTGCGGTTGGCTTTCCTGAAACCGATGCCCACTCTCGCCTACCCGCCTGAAACGACGAGACATTATCCCCCAAAGCCTTTCTCCGCCTCCTTGACATCTAACCACCCGGAGCATAGGATTCCTTGAGCGTTATTGACTCCCGGCCAGCCCGGGGGTACTCTACCGGCAATGGCAGTTGCCCCCACGCTGTGGCGCCGATGCCCAGCCGGTCATTTCCAACTCAACCCCTATTCTCAGTGCGCGCGGGCGCTGCAGGAGGTTAGCTTTCGCACCTAAATGAAGAAGAACGTCGAGATCACGCCCCACATTGAAACTCTGTTCGGTCCCCGCGACGAGAACCTGCACCTCATCGAAGATGGCCTGCACGTCACCATCGACCTCAAAGCTGATTCCGTAGTCATTCAAGGCGCGGCTGCGGACGTGGCCCGCGCCGAACAAGTATTTGCCGACTACCAACATCTGCTGCGCACCGGCGTCACCTTTTCCAACGGCGACCTGGGTTCGATGTTGCGGCTTGTCGCCACCGATCCTGCCGTGTCGCTGCGCAACCTCGCCGAAGCCGGACGCACGCGCTCGTTCGGCAAGCGTCCCATCACGCCCAAGAGCATGAACCAGCGCCGCTACATGGAAGCCATGGAGCGCAATGACATGGTCTTCGGCATCGGGCCTGCGGGTACGGGCAAGACGTACCTCGCGGTCGCGATGGCGGTCTCAGCGCTAATCGCGAAGAAGGTGAATCGCATCATTCTGGCTCGACCGGCGGTCGAGGCCGGAGAGCGCCTGGGATTCCTGCCCGGCACGCTGCAGGAGAAGATCGATCCCTACCTGCGGCCGCTCTACGACGCGCTCTACGACATGATGGACCCGGAGAAGGTGGACCGCTATCTTGAAAAGAACATCATCGAGATCGCGCCCATCGCCTTCATGCGTGGCCGCACGCTGAACGATTCTTTTATCATTCTCGACGAGGCGCAGAACACGACCTCGGAGCAGATGAAGATGTTCGTCACCCGCCTGGGGTTCAACTCCAAGGCGGTGATCACCGGCGACATCACCCAGATCGACTTGCCCGGCGGCGCCCGGCGCAGCGGCCTGCTGGAGGCCATCGATATTCTGAAGAACACCGAAGGCGTCGTCTTCACTTACTTCGACGAGACGGACGTGGTGCGGCACCAGCTCGTGCAGCGCATTATCCGCGCCTACGACGAGTTCAAGACGCGCGAGAGCCAGACGCCGCTGGTGCTGCAGAACGGCGAATCGCGTATCAATGGCAAGAAAGATGTCCGCAAGACGGAAGCCAAAGGAGACGCGGCGGCCGGCGACGACTAAGAAGTTGGAAGTTTGGCGGGGAGGGCTGCATCTTTGGCCCTCCCGTTTGTTTTAGGATTGCGAGTGGTGATCATCCACAGCAAGGTGCGGGGCGTGAGCGCTCGGGCGTTGGAGCGGTTTGCCGCCCGGGCCCAGCGTGCCGCAGGAGTGTGCGGTGCGGTTGACGTGTTGATTACCTCGAGCGCGCAGATACGCCGGCTGAATCGCCGCTTTCGCGGGAAGGATGCGGCGACCGACGTCCTTTCGTTTCGCCACGGAGACACAGAGACACAGAGGAATACAATTTCAAAAACCTCTGTGCCTCTGTGTCTCGGTGGCTATCCCATCGCCGGCGATCTTGCCATCTCGGCGCAAATCGCGGCGCGGAATGCCCGCCGCCTCGGACACACAACGGCAGACGAAATCAAAATTCTGATCCTGCATGGCCTGCTGCATCTGGCCGGGCACGACCATGAAACCGACGCCGGGGGAATGGCGCGCAAGGAAGCGCGACTTCGGCGGGCACTAGGACTTCCCGCGGCGCTGATCGAGCGGACCACCTCAGCCAACGGCAAAGTCCACCACGGAGGCACTGAGACACAAAGAAATCCCATTTCAAAATCCTCCGTGTCTCCGCGTCTCCGTGGTGCGCGTTCTATCCGACGATCATGACCATCGTCTCCATCATCGCCCTCATCCTGTTGCTGGGCATTCTGACGCTGGTCTCCTACGTGGATAGTCTCTACGCCGAGATGGGGAAGTTCCTCTCGCGCGAATTTCAGGAAAACATCGAAGCTTACGAGCAGGATGTGGAACCGCGGCTGAAGGTCAGCCGCAGCCGGGTTTCGCTTTCGATGGCGGTTCTGGTACCCATTACGATGGCGGGCATCGCGCTGCTGATCGGGTACATGATGTTCATCGACCGCGCTTGGACCCGGTCGGAGATCGCGCAGGCGGCGGGCTCGATCGTGCTCATCGTCATCATCTTCAATCGCCTGCTGCCGTTCGTCTTTTTCACCCGCACCAAGGGCGAGTGGCTGCGGCGTTTCGTGTGGCCGCTGCGCATACTCGTGTACATCACCCTGCCGGTCACGCTGGTGCTGGGATTCTGCCTTTCTGTGGCGGCGCTGGCCGAGGAGCGCCCGCCAGAGCAGCCCGAGCATCCGTCTGAGGCCGTGGACGCGCTCATCGAGGCGGGAAGGGAAGAAGGGATTCTGGAAGAGAGCGACCGGGAGCTGATTCAGTCGGTAGTCGAGTTCGGAGACAAGACCGTCCGCGAGGTGATGACGCCGCGCCCGGAGATCGTGGCTGTTCCCATTGACACTACCGTCGAGCAGTTCACAGAGTTGTTGCGCACCAAGCCCTACTCGCGTGTGCCGGTGTACGAGGGAACCATCGACCACATCAAAGGCATCGTTTTCGCGCATGACGTGCTGCAGATGACGGACGTCGAGGCGCGCCACCGCACCGTCCGCGAGCTGATGAAGCCGGTGGACTTTGTCCCGGAGAGCAAGCTGGTGAGCGCGTTGCTGCGCGAGATGCAGAAAGAAGGCCAGCACATGGCCATTGTCATTGACGAATATGGCGGCACGGCCGGCGTGGTTACCATCGAGGACCTGGTGGAGGAGATTGTCGGTGAAATTCGCGACGAGCACGAGGCCAAGGCGGACATCGTGCGCGAGAACGAGAATTCCTACGTCGTGCCCGGCAACATGGACGTGGACCGCCTCGACGAGTTGTTCCACATCCGTCCGAACGGCCACGAAGCCGCTACCGTCGCGGGACTGGTGAGCGAAATTCTGGGACGCATCCCCGAGCAGGGCGAGGTAGTGGAGGAAAACGGTCTGCGCTTCGAGGTGCTCGAATCAACCGATCGCCGCGTGGAGCGGCTGCGGATCAGCGCCAATCCAAGAGGTGGGGCAGTAGAGCTTACGCCAACAGCTCCTGAATCTTGCTGAGCAGCAAGGCGGGCGACTGTCCTTTGGTGATGAAGCTATCGCCTGATGCAAGCATTCTCGCAGGAACGCATACAGCGCCCGACAGCATGATGATAGGAAGCCTGTGCCGGATTCTCCGGATGGCGCTTGCCAGCGTGGGGCCGTTTGTCCGCGGCATGTCGTAGTCCAGAATTACGGCGTCGAATGGTTGCGAGGCCACAAGTCTGACGCCCTCGCGTCCGCTGCCGGCAATGCGCACATCGTATCCCGCAGATTCAAGGAATGCCTTTCGCAGCTCCAGGCCCGCAGAGTCGTCATCGATGCAAAGAAGTCTCATTCGGAAATTGTCCATAGGTGGCCGCCGGCGAAAATTCAAGATGTCTCTAACAGAGCCCCGACTTGCCCGATAAGATCCTCCGGGCCTTCCGCCTTGCGAACCAGTTCGCCGTTGTAAAAAAGCGCGCTCAGGTGGAGCGAGTCGCCGTTCACAAAAGCCATTCGCTGCCGGGGGCTGGCGCGCTTGATCTTTTCCATGAATTCCAGCATTCCAGCGCGGAAACGGGACCAGGCCAGCAGCACCAAGTCGGGGCGAGTTGCCTCCCAGCGCAGGTGCGCATCGGCAGCATTGCCGACAGAATGGACCTGGTACCCGTGAGTGCTCAGCGTGATCGTGCGGAGACTTCGCATCCGGGAATCGTCGTCTACCAGGAGAATGCTGCCGCGGAGGGTACGGTCGTTGGCAGGTGTCTGGCTCACGAGGCCTTGCTCTCGGCGAGACGCACGGCCGCGCCAAAGGATTGCGACGAAGTTTTCATCGAGGGGGAATCGTTCCGCGATCGTTGCGCAGCCATGCGCAGTGTCGCTTCCTGGAACCCGCCCCGCAAGGAGGCGGTTCTGCAATCCCTCGTCAGGAGCATCGCGGCCTTTTCCGCCCAGTCCGACGGGACAGCCGGCTGTGAATCCACTTCGGGATTTGGAGAGGACGACAGGTAAGCAGGCTTGCCCACCAGAAATGCGACTACCTGGCTGGGACTGTCGGTCTTGATCTCGGCGCAGAAATCCGCCGCGCCTTGGACGTTGTTTCGGAGATCGATCAGCACCAGATGGTAGGAACGGCTGCGCCAAAGCACTCGCGCCGCGCTGGCGTCGCCGGCGCCGTCCACGCTCATACCCGCGTCTCCCATGATCTTGATGCGCAAGGCGCGCTGGCCGGCGTTGGCATCAACCAGAAGGAGCCTCTTTTTCTCGGTCGACTGGCCGGAAGCTAAGTTCGGAGTTGGTGATTGCATAATGTTATTCCTCGTGAGCTGCTAGTAGTTGCTGTCTGCAGCGGTCAAAATCGGTTAAGACGGTGCTGCCGCTTCTGTAAGTCGTCACCCTGGCTGTGGACGGGCTTGGAACGCGCTTCGTTGACGGTCAGGGTTCGATCGCCCAGAACCGCTCCATTCAGGGCGTAAATAGCTTCGTCGGCCTCTTGGTCGTTCGTCATTTCCAGGAATGCGAAACCACGCGGCTGGCCGGTGTCGCGGTCCCTGACAACCCTTACGGTCTCCACTTTTCCATGGGCCACAAACAACGCGCGGAGCTGCTCCTCAGTGGTGTTGTAATCCAGGTTGCCGATGTATACGTTTTTCAACGTGATCCCCAGCCGCTTCGGTTGCGGGGAGTGCCCTCACCTGACTCCTCGGCGGATGATCCACGGAAGTCGTGTTTCTGATCTGTGCAAACGAACGCTATCCCGAGGCCCAGGTAGCAGCAGTCTCCGCCTGATTTCTGTCCACCAGCGACTGCAGAGTCGAGCTCTTCTGGATATGTCGCGAGTGCGCCGACACGTGCACGTAGGGGAGCCCCAAGAATCGCTTTTGGGTGATTTCCGTTATTTCCAAACAATTGAACTTCAACAACTTCACTTTCGCCAGCACTCTGCGCACTGCCTTTTCGCCGCTGTGGCCCCACACCATTGCCTGAACCGTATCTGCCAGAAAGAAGAAGTTCCAGCCGACGGTGCGCAGGTCTCGATCAAGCAGATTGCCATCGGCGCTGTTGATCAGCCGCCAGGTACGCCAATAAGGTGTGGCCTCAACGTGCAGGGACTCCGGCACGTATGTGCCCGTCTGCATCATGATGGTTCCCTGCGTCACAGCGACTCGCTCCCGGGAGTGCGGTCGGTGATGGAAGCGATGGACAGTGTGGGCCTGGTTTCCAATCCTCGCAGCGACACCATGAACAGGACCAGAGTGAGGGCATCCAGCACCAGGAACACGCTGGGAGACACGGCAAGCGGACGGATAGGATTGAAGATGCAAGCTACCGCTACAAACAATCCGATCCACACATACTTGCCGGCGCGAACCGCCTGCACCAGAACCGCGACCGCTCCCGCCAGGACCGCAAGCTCCAGCAGTCTTCGGTTCTGCGCAAACGGATGCCAGAACAAGCCCACGAGCAACGCGGCCATGGCGATCCATTTCAAGATTTTGGTAAGCATGGCATCCTCAATTCTCTGGTTCTCACAACTGCAACCGAGGGCGGCGGCCGCCGCCCCCAATCACGGAAAGGGCCTGCCGCTCTTACGCGGCTACGCGAGCGGCGATCTTGTGGAAGGTCGAATAGGCGACCTCGAGGGTTCGCACGTCGGGCGTCCCTTCGACAAGGTTGGTCAGGGTCTTCTGCACTTCCGGGTAAGTCGCGCGGTTGTAAGTCTCCGCGTTCTCTTTCGACTCCCACAGGCTGATAGCAACAGCTTCGGTTCCGTTGGGAACCACGAACACCATTTCGTCCTTGAAGCCCTGCTGCTTGCGAAGGGTGGGAATGATTTCCTTTTCAATTTTCTGGGTAAATTCCGCCTGCGTATTGGACTTCAGGCGCATGGAAACGATGCGAGCAAACATGTCAACCTCCTGGGTTGGGCACAGTAGCTAAGACGGGGGAACTTCAGATGTGCTGACTTAGTTCAGGAGATCTGAAAGAGTGAGAGGAGAGGCTCGCTCAACTACGAAGCTAGCCCCTTTCCAGGGCATTGTCAAACACGGCCCTGCCAACAACGTTAACGTTATAGACTCATTTCCGTGCCTTTCCGCTCCGGCTTCGTCTCCATCATCGGGCGCCCGAACGCAGGAAAATCCACGCTGTTGAATAAGCTGGTGGGCGAGAAGTTGGCCATCGTCACGCCCAAGCCGCAGACCACACGCAACCGCATTCTGGGCATCGTCAATGTGCCGGCGCGCAAGGGGCGGCCGGCGGGACAAATCGTCTTCATCGACACGCCCGGCGTGCACAAGCCCGACAGTTCGCTCAACAAGAAGATGATGCGCGAAGTGCACGCGGCCCTCGAGGGCCGTGACGCCATCCTGTTGATCGTGGACGCCACTGAAAAATTCGGTTCCGGCGACCGTTTCACCCTCGATCTGGTCAAGAAAGTCGGCGGTCCGGTCTTCCTGCTGCTGAACAAGATTGATCGTCTGGAGAAACCGCGCCTGCTGCCCATGATCGCCGAATACAGCAAGCTGCACGACTTCCGCGAGGTCATCCCCATCTCCGCCCTCAAGGGCGACGGCCTGGAATTGCTGCTGGACCGCCTCATGGCGGTCTTAGCCGAAGGCCCTCGCTATTTCCCCAAAGACCAGATTACCGACCAGCCCGAGCGCTTCCTGGCGGCGGAGATCGTGCGCGAGAAGGTGTTGCTCGAAACAGCGCAGGAGGTGCCCTACGCGAGCACTGTGCTAGTTGAACGCTGGGATGAATCGCCTCGCCTCACGTCGATTGCAGCCGTAATCTATTGCGAGCGCGAGGGGCAGAAGAAGATCATCATCGGCCGTCACGGCGAGATGCTGAAGAAGATCGGCACCGCGGCTCGGCTGGAAATCGAGCGCCTTCTGGGGACAAGGGTGTTTCTGGAACTGTTCGTCAAGGTGCGGCCCGGCGTGGCGGGAATCCAGGGAATTCGTCGAAGAACTTGGACTGGCGCAAGCAATTGGAGACCTTGGGCCAGAATCCAGAAGAGTGACGGCGGTCACTCGACTATGTAGGGGCGTCACAGAAATTTTTTTCCTACCCCCGTAAAATTCAAGAGCCGCTGTGGCCATTTTTTCGAGTGGCCCGGCGCAGTTGTAATCCTAGGTAACAACATACGGAGGTCGAGTGAGGAACATTAATCGATCGATTATCGTTGCGGCCGTGGCATTTCTGCTGGCCGGCTTCAGCTTGTTCGCCGCCGAAAAACCGGCGCCGGACACCGTCGTGCTGAAGGGTGCGCCCATGGGAGGAGTCAAATTCAACCACAAGGCGCATGCGGTCGACCAGAAGATCAAGTGCGACACCTGCCACCACGCGTCGAAGACGGAGAAACCGCTGACTTCGCCGCATCAGGCCTGCACCGATTGCCACACCAAGACTGCCGAGGCCCCCATGAAGACCAAGCTGCAGGCGGCCTTCCATAACCCCACCGCGCAAGCTGGAACGTGCATCGATTGCCACAAGGCGGAAGATGCCAAAGGCAAGAAAGCGCCGGTGAAGTGCGCGGACTGTCACAAGAAAGAGAACGTTTAGGCCCACCTGGAATGCGCCGCGCTCGCTTGGGCGTCGGCGCATTTCGCCTTCCCGCCTGTTAACATACCGGATGCCCCTTCATCCGCGCCGTGACTTCAATTCGGTCTTATGCAAGCATTTGATTGTGTGGCAGCACTGAAGTGTAGGTGGCTGATGTCCATCGGTAATTGGCGTTGTGACCAAACTCCCGCCCAAAATGGGGCTGTCCCATTTCGGTGGGGCGGTCCGAGGAATCGGACGGAGGAAATCATGCAGCTCCCGAACGGCAGCGATACGAGTTTGCGGCGTGCGGCGGCCCTGGCCAGCGCCATTTGCTTGCTGACCTCACTGGCCTTATTGGCAGGGTGCGGCAGCCTCGGCACCAGCACTCCGCCACCCCCGACGCACCTTCTGCTAGTCTCCGACAGCAATAACAACCGTGTGGTTGTCTACACCTCGCCCTTCAGCAATGGCGAGAACGCCAGCACGGTGCTTGGGCAAGCTAACATGACCGCCGCGGTCCCCGCCTTGACCGCCGCGGGGATGAGTGCCCCTGCGGATGCAATCGAGGATAGCGCCGGTAATGTCTACGTCACTGACCAGCTCAACAACCGCCTGCTGCAATACAAGGCCCCGCTCAGCACTGGCATGAACGCGAGCGTGGTGATCGGGCAGCCTGATTTCGTCACCGCTACTGCCAACACAACGCAGAATGGTCTCAGCGGACCGGTCGGTATGGCCCTCGACGCCAGCGGCAATCTCTGGGTCGCGGACCTGGGTAACAATCGCGTCCTGGAATACAAGCCGCCATTTGCCAGCAACATGAACGCCAGCCTGGTTCTCGGCGAGCCGGACTTTACCTCCGTCAATTTTGTTACCAGCAGCTCCGGACTCGTCATTCCGTTCTTTGTCGCCTTCGACGCCAGCGGCAACCTCTGGGTCGGCGACACCGGCAACAACCGTGTGCTGGAGTTCAAGCCGCCGTTTGTCAACGGAATGGGCGCCAGCCTGGTGATCGGCCAGCCCGACTTCGTCTCCAGCGGTTCAGCCACCACCGCCAGCACTTTCAACTTCCCCACGGGAATTGCGTTTGATGGCTCGGGCAATCTCTGGGTTGGAGATACCAGCAATAACCGCGTGTTGGAGTTCAGCCCGGCGTTCGCGACTGGAATGAGTGCCAACCTGGTGCTGGGACAAGCCAATTTCACCAGCAGCACTTCCGCCACCACGCAAAATGGCTTCTTCAATCCCTTCGGAATCGCCTTTGACAGCAGCGGCAATCTGGGCGTAGCCGACTTCGGCAACAATCGGACGCTGGGATTCTCGCCTCCGTTCAGCACCAATCAGAACGCAGGCCTGGTACTGGGACAAGCGAATTTCACCAGCGCGGCGATTGCCGCGACCGCAGCCAGTCAGGTTTCGCCGACGGCCGTATCGGCGGCGACTGGCAGCAACTAGCCGCCTCTGCCCTTGCATACAGCCCGGTCGCAAGCCGGGCTGTTTTGCTTAGGTCCGAGAAAGTAAGTGGTTGAAATCGGGGACCTTCGTTCGCTGTGCAAGAAATTTTCACTCGTGTGCGCAATAATTTGCGCTCCCCTCTAGATTCCTGGCGGTTCCCCACTCCTCCGCCCAGCGCGCCGGCTCATGGAAGGCGCCAGAGCCCGTCCCGACTTGGGAAGCAGCGACTGAAATAGCTTAAAACCAATAACTTACCAGACAGCCTTGCGAGCCATCCGGCGGCGGCTAAGGAGTTTTTCCGCAACCGGCTACCGGGCGTGCCTGGCAACTCGCATGCACCAATAGCAAACATGTACACAACGGATCTCTCTGCCCGGCTCCGGGATAAGAATTTAGAAAACGGAGCTGTTCCTGGTGCGCTCGGGGTGGCTCCCAACGTCTGGAAGCTGGGATTTACCAGCTTCTTTACCGACGTTTCGGCCGAAATGGTAAGCAGCATTCTTCCTCTTTTCTTCGTTATCTATCTGGGATTCAGTCCGTTGCAGTTCGGAGTTTTGGATGGCATCTACCAAGGCGCCGCGGTCGCCTCGCTGAGCCTGGTTGCCGGCATTGCCGCCGATCGCTGGCGCCGGCAGAAGGAAGTTGCCATCGGCGGGTACGCGTTCTCGGCCGTCAGCAAGCTCGGCCTGCTGGCGATGGCTGCCAGTTGGCCAATCATGATGGTCGTCCTCGCGCTGGACCGCGTGGGCAAGAGCATTCGCACTGCGCCGCGCGATGCCATGATTTCCCTCAGCAGCGATCCTCGGACTATGGCCACGGCGTTTGCCGTCCATCGTGCGCTGGATACTGCCGGGTCGGTGGTTGGGCCTCTGCTGGCCTTTCTGCTGTTGCGGCTTGTTCCCGGCGACGTGGGACTGGTCCTGATGGCGAGCTTCTGCATCGCCTTGATCGGCGTGGGCCTGATCACCCTGCTCGTAGACAAGCCGCAGGCGGCGGCCACTGCCTCTGACGGCCATGCGCACGCTGCTTCGTTTCGAGCCTCCTTCGGCCTGTGGAACCAGCCCGTGTTTCGCACCATCATGCTGGCGGGTGGCATTCTTGCCCTGATGACCGCCAGCGACGCCTTCATCTACCTGCTGGTCCAGAAGAATACAGGTTGCTCGATCACTCTCTTTCCCTTGTTCGCCTTGGTCACCGCGGCGGCGTACCTGCTGCTGTCGGTGCCTTTGGGAAAACTGGCGGATGCCTGGGGACGGCGCAAGGTATTCTTAGGGGGCTTTGTTTTCGTCGGCCTGGTTTACATGATTCTGCTCATGCCGTCGCTGGGCAGGGGAGCACAATTCGCCAGCCTGGGACTTCTGGGCGCTTATTACGCCGCTACCAATGGAGTTCTGGCAGCGGTGGCCAGCACCGCCCTGGCGCCCGAACTTCGCACCAGCGGATTGGCCCTGCTAAACACGTTCCTTGGTATTTGTAAGTTCCTGTCTTCAGTTCTTTTCGGCTGGCTGTGGGTCTCGGGAGCGATGCGGACGCCGGTATGGGTGTTTTCCTTCGGGCTGATGACCGCGTTCGTTGTAGCGAGCGTGATCCTGGGCGAAAACAAAATCTCCTGGGCGTCGTGCAAGGGATGCTTCGGCTGCAAGCGCTGTGGAAAGCGTTTCTAAGCCCTTAGACAGCAAATGAAGGGGCACGCCTTTCAGGCGTGCCATAAACGCACAACAAATAAGATCGGCTTTAGCCGCTGAGGGGCCAGCTTTCTACCGCTGCGTCAACAGCACACTCTTTCTCACCACCGCGGGTGAGAATCCGCCTTTCAACAACACTTCCGGCGTGCCGTCTGGCTTTGTGGGCAGGACCCAGACATCCGTGCTCGCGCTGGCGCCTTTTTCATTCTCGGAGAGCGCATACAGAATGTGATCGTTGTCCAGCCACTCTACCTGGTCGTCCACGCTGCGGGTTTCCGCTAAAGGAGTCTCCGCGCCGGTCTTGAGATCGAGCAGCGTGATGCGCCAGGTGATGCGCCGGCCCTGCAGCAATCCGCCGACGCTGCGGTTCTTGAAGGCAATGCGGCGATTGTCGGGAGACAGCGCTGGACACTCGACATTATCGTGGATCACCTGCGCCGTGTGTTTTGCCAGATCGCCGGCGACCAGGTACGTGTTCCCTTTCGTCCAGAGCGTGGCGTAAAAACGGTTTTCGTCTTGCGCAAAGGTCACGCCCCAGAAGTTGAAATCCTTGGCCTTGAACTCCGCCCCATTGCGGGTGACGGAAAACTCCTCCAGGTCAGGCACCACCATCTCTCCTGTCGCTGCGTTCAGAATCGAGGTCTGGGTGGCAAAATCGAGGGAGGCGTACGACTGTCCTGCCAGGAACACGGTGACGGCGGCCAGCTTTCCACTGGGGGAAACGCGGGCGCGGCTGGGAAGCCCATTCAGCTTGAAGGACCAGGTTCGCTGCATGCGGTCGTTGAATCCGATGGCATAGTACTTCGTGATACTGCCGCGATCGGCATGCAGACAGATCCCCTGCCCGCCGGAGAAGTGCACGCGATCGCAGAAAAGATCGGCCGCGTACTGCCGCTGCGCAAGGTCATTGAGGGAAGCGACGGCGACTTTTCCGTAATTGTCGCCCAGCGCGTTGGACTCGAAGTACAGAAGCGCCGGCTTTACTTCCGGCGTCGGCGGAGCCGCCGTGGCCTTGCCGGATCCCGGCGAGGGCTCAGCCTTCGCAGTTGTGGGTGGTGTGGCCGATGCCGTCGTCGGCTGATCCAGAGGCGGCGCCGGTGCACTTGGCGGTGGAGGTGCCGTTTGCGATGCCGGCGGAGCGGTGGTCGTTGCCGCGCCCGGTGAGCGACGGCCGCGCAGCGTCCACAAACCGTATAGGACGATCGCGGCGATGCATCCCACACACAAGACCACGAAGGCAATCGTGCGGCGCTGGCTCAAGTCCCTCCTTACTCTTTGACCGCGATTCCCAAGGTCTTCATCTTGCGATACAGATGGGAGCGTTCCAGTCCCAGCACCTCGGCGGTGCGGCTGATGTTGCCGTGGTTGTCATCCAGTTTTTTGAGGATGTAATCACGCTCGTAGGCGGCGCGCGCCTGGTGCAGGGTGGAGAACTCGCTCACCGAGCGACTGCCATCCCGGTACACCAGCGGCGGCAGGTGCTTGCGGTCCAAGCGGACGGCGGTAGGATTCATGATTACCATGCGCTCGATCACGTTGCGCAACTCCCGGATGTTTCCCGGCCAGGCGTAACGCAACAGAGCCTCGATGGCGTCGTCGGTTAGCTCCTTGGCGCGGCGGCTGTAGGCTGCCGAAAATTCCTTAAGGAAATGGCGGGCCAGATGTGGGATGTCTTCGTGCCGCTCACGCAATGGCGGCACGTGGAAGGGAATCACGTTGAGGCGATAGAAGAGGTCTTCGCGGAAGTTTCCCTTGGAGATTTCGTCGTCCAGATTCTTGTTGGTGGCGGCGATGACGCGCGCGTCTGCCGTGATCGCTTCGTCGCCGCCCACGGGCGTGAAGCGCTGCTCGTCCAGGGTGCGCAGCACCTTGGATTGCGTCTTCAGGCTCATGTCGCCGACTTCGTCGAGGAACAACGTGCCGCCGTCGGCTTTCTGGAATTTGCCGACCTTATCGTGCTCGGCGCCGGGGAAGGAGCCTTTGCGATGGCCGAAGAGTTCGCTCTCGATCAAGTCTTCGGGAATGGCGGCGCAATTGAGCTCAACGAACATCTGGTTCTTGCGCTGGCTCTGCGCGTGGATGGCCAGCGCGACCAACTCTTTCCCCGTGCCCGACTCGCCATAAATCAGCACCCGCCCGTTGGTGGGCGCCATGAGCGCAATCTGCTGGCGCAGCGCCTTCATGGGAATGCTGTCGCCCACGATGACGCCCTTGGCCTGGAACTGCTTCTTGAGGTCGCGGTTCTCGCCCCGCAGCCGTCGCGCTTCCAGCGCGTTCTTGAGCAGGATGAGCGTCTTTTCCAGCGACAGCGGCTTTTCCAGAAAATCGAAGGCGCCCAGCTTGGTGGCGCGCACCGCGGTCTCGATGGTGCCGTGGCCGGAAATCATGATGACCTCAGGCCCATCTTCGGATTGCTTGATTTTTTCCAGTGCCTCGAGGCCATCCATGCCGGGCAGCCAGATGTCGAGCAGCACCACGTCGAAGCCGCGC
Source organism: uncultured Acidobacteriota bacterium (assembly GCA_963733935.1). Lineage (GTDB taxonomy): Bacteria > Acidobacteriota > Terriglobia > Terriglobales > Acidobacteriaceae > JAHFUA01. The sequence goes on along the minus strand of CAVTEQ010000014.1, from coordinate 530,085 downwards.
TTCTCCAGCGTCTCCAGGCAGGCTTCGCCGCTGCCCACGGCGACCGTGTGGTAGCCCTCGTCCTCCAGCACTCCTTTCAGCGACTGGCGGATGCCGGGCTCATCGTCCACGATGAGAATATTAGGCATGCTGGGCGGCGGCCGCTTGCGACGCGGCCAGCGGCAATTCCACTATAAACCGTGCGCCCACGGGAGAATTTTCCTCCACGCGGATGGACCCGTGATGGTCTTCGACAATGCGGCTCACGATGGCCAGTCCCAGCCCGGTGCCGCGGCCCTTGGTGGAGACATACGGAAGGAAGAGCTTCTCCTTGAGCTCCTGCGAGACGCCGTGCCCGGTGTCGGCGATCACCACCTCCACCGAGTCTCGCGCGTGACCCAGCGTGGTCGAGATCTGGACTTCCTTCACCATCGCGTCCTGCATGGCTTCGGCGGCATTGTCCACCAGGTTAGCCAGAGCGCGTTTCATCGAACTTGGATCGGCCATGACGGGTGGCAGCTCGGGAGCCAACAGGGTGGTGATCTGGATGCCATCCAGGCGGCCGTTAAACATCCCCAGCGCCTCGTTCACGATTGTATTGATATTGGCCGGCTCCGGGCGGGAGGCGGGGAAGCGGGCCAGGGTAGAGAACTCGTCGACCAGCGTCCGCACTGTTTCCACCGCGCCGGCGATGGTCTGCGCGCAGCCCGCGATGATCGCCAGCGAGGCCGCGTCCGGCTGCTCGCCGCGCTCCAGGTGCCGGCGGATGCGCTCCGCCGAGAGCGCGATGGGCGTAAGTGGATTCTTGATTTCATGCGCGACGCGCCGCGCGACCTCGCGCCACGCCGACTGCTTCTGTGCATGCAGCAGATCGGAGAGATCCTCGAACACCACCACGTAACCCTGGCGCTCGCCGCGATGCTCGAGCGAGGCCGCCGTCACCGCCAGGACCAGCGCCGTGCCCTTTACCATGACTTCCATCTGGCTGGTGGTGGTGCGCATGCGGTCGGCCTTGCGCAGCAAATGGAGCAGATCTCCCACTACGTCGGCACTGAAAACATCACGCAATCCGGCGCCGGGATCCCGCGAGCCATGTCCATTGTCGCGGCCAAAGATGCGGCAGAAAGCGTCGTTGGTGTGAATCACCCGGCGGTTGGCATCGAGCGAGAGCACACCGGTGGGGATGCTTTCCAGGATGGTCTCCATGTGCCGGCGGCGATGTTCCAGCGCCACGTTGGCATCGGCGACTTCGCGGCTGGAGGCCTCAAGCTGGCGGCGGCTGGCTTCCAGCTCCGCAGCCATGCGGTTGAACGATGCGACCAGTTGTCCCAACTCGTCCTGCGCAACCATCTCCACGCGGTAATCGAGATGACCGCGCGAAACCTCCTGCATGGCCTCAGCCAGCGCCGCTACCGGACGCGTCACCAGCTTCGAAAGATAAAGCGCGAACCAGGTGGCCGCGAACAGCACCAGCACGGTCAGCAGCAGCAGCAGTTCCATGTAGGTGCGGCGCAGCAGTTTGCGTTGCCGCGCCAGTTCGAAGTACATGCGCTGGTTGGCTTCCATCTGCTGCAGGGTGGCGGAGAACTGCGGCGGCAGAGGCATGGCCACCAGAATCAGGCCGTTGTCGCCGACGCGCGCGCTCCCCAGCAGGTACTCGTGTCCTTCGAGCTTCAACGGCGCCGGCCGCGATGCATCCAGTTGCGCCAGCGGCGGCAGCTTCGGCCGCAAGAATACCCACGCTTCTGGAGCATGGAAGCTGGCCACGGCGGCGCTGTCTACCAAGGCCAGCGCGAACCCGCCTTGCAGCGTGCCCTCCCGGCGGCGAAATTCGGTGATCACGCTGGAGAAGTTTCCCGTATCGAAGGCGCGCTGCGTCTCTGGAATCGCGGCAATCGAGGCCGCTTCGGCGCGCGCATTCTCGGCGGCGTAAGCCGAGAGCTGGCGCGCGATCTCTCCCGAATCCTGGCGCAATTCTTCTACCGGGTGCGAGAACCACTTGTCGATGGAACGGTTCATCAGCCCGTAGGCGAACGCAAACAGAAAGATCACCGGCGTGAACGACAACGCCAGCGCCCCCACCACCATGCGGGTGCGGAACTTCGATCCCAGCTTGCCGGTGCGCCGCTCGGTGTAGAGCTTCGCCAGGTTGCGCACCAGCACGAAGCTCAGCGCGATCAGCAGCAGGAAGATGAGAGTGGACAGCGCGACGAAAATCAGCGCTTGTTCCGAAGTCGTCGGACGTAGCGCCAGGTTGAACGCCTGCTGCGAAAACACCAGCCCAAACAATAAAAAGATGGCGATGCCGAGGACCAGGATCAGCGTTCGCCGATGCCCGCTGCGGCCGGCTTCCTCTCGCTTTTTGGGATCAGGAGACACGCACGATGAGGCACCCCAGATGTTTTCCGGAGCGCGAACTTCGCTTAATTATAAGACCTCGGAAGCCAATCAGGGCTTGGATCTCTCGTCATTGGCGGGTTTGGGGCGCGCCGTTTTCCTCAGCCCAGCGGCAGCAATTGCGCGGTCGCGCTCCCGCATTTTCTCCAGGATCTTCAGCTTCTCGGAAAACGGTAGCGCCGCCAGCCGCTTGCGGCGCGCTTTCTCACTATCACTGCCCATACTTGCTCTTAAACCTCTCCCATTGAGAGATTAGTCCATGCATCTCGAGGATGCGACTCAGCCTTTGCGCGTCCACAGCGTCCTGTTCGAGGAACTGTACGATTCGGGCAAAGTCCTTCGTTCGCCCCGTTTGCAGCGCGATGGCAACCAGGTGCTCCGCGCTCAATACCCATGTTCGAATGCCATCAACTTCGGTCCCGACGGCCTCGGCCAATGCTTCTTCCTCCAGTGCACTATGCGGCGGCAGGAACTGCACAGGCCAATCGCCGATGACAATGCGCTCACCTTCAAGATGGCATCCACGCGCCGTCAGGTACTCGTAGATCGGACTAAGACTGAGGAGCGGACTCCCTGGCGCTGTGGGCAGCATCACGAAGACGTCTACGTCGGCAGTTGCGACAGGCTCAAGATAAAAAGTGGCCCCGACCGCGCCGCCGATGGCGTACCTGCCGATGATGCCATCGGCCTGCATCCGGTTAATCATTTCCAACGTGCCGTTCATCGGAGATTCCGATGATAGTGATGCAGAACCAACCTGGTAAACCCAATCCCTTGGGGTCGCGTTGACCTCGCCGTCAATTTCTGAGGTTCCCAACCACCGACTGCAACCAGCCAGGAAAATTCACCCCAACCTCAAAAATTCCTATTGACACGCCAGAACTTAGGTGTAGGATGTGGGAAATTGTGGTAAGAAGTGGTTGCAAGGGATTGTCGGTGGAGCGCGGGGACTGGGAGTGGGATGAATAACCGAACCCCCATAAAAGACGCTAACCAACCAGCAATCAGCTCGTTTTTGACCGTTTTTGCCTCCTTGGCAGCCGCAACGGCGGCACAGAGAAGCATAAGAAGCCAGGGAGCGGTTGGGAAGTATGTTTCGCGGCAACTATCCAGCTCGGGTCGACGAAAAGGGACGCCTCAAGGTCCCGGCGGAATTCAAGCGCGTGCTGGACGAGAAGTATTCCGGCGGGCAGTTCTACATCACCAGCCGGGATGGCAAGGTTGCCGAGATTTATCCGTTCGACGAGTGGGAAGCGATCGAGCGCAAGCTGGCGCAGCTCTCGAACTACAACCCAACCAAGAAAAAGTTTCTGGCCCACACCAACTATTACGGGCAAGTGGTCGAGATCGACGCCCAGGGCCGGCTGTTGCTGCCGCAGTTGCTGCGCGATTCGGCGAGCTTGAAAGGCGAGGTTGCGGTCACGGGCTGGCTGACCCGTTTGGAAGTTCAGACGATGGACGCCGCTCGCAAGGAAGCCTCGGAGGCATTCACCGCTGAGGACGACAAGAGCCTCGACGAACTGGGCATCTAGCAGTGGACGAGGATTTTGGGGAGTCAGACGCCCCCAAGCGGGGCGGGCGTGGTGGGAGCAGAGAATTTGGCCACGCTCCGGTTCTTTTACAAGAAGCGATCGACTTTTTAGCCATCCGGCGCGGTGGAACCTATATCGACGCGACCCTCGGTTTGGCGGGGCACAGTTACGAAATCGCAAGACGCCTCGGCGCACAGGGTCGTTTGATTGGCTTCGATAAGGACTCCACGGCGCTCGGGATCGCGCGCCGGCATCTGGACCAACCGCCCGCGGAACTTGCGGACGACTGGCCGCAGATCGAGCTGGTGAACGCGAGCTTCGCAGAGATCGGCAAGCACGTCGCGCCGCAATCGGCCGACGGCCTGCTGGCCGACCTGGGGCTCAGTTCGTTGCAGCTCGAAGATGCCGCGCGAGGATTCAGCTTTCAGGCGGAAGGACCGCTCGATATGCGCATGGACGTGCGCAGCGAGCGTACCGCCAATCAAGTGGTAAATCACCTCGACGAGCGAACACTCGCCGATGTGATTTACGAATTCGGTGAGGAAAGGAGGTCGCGGAGAATCGCCAGAGCCATTGTCCGGTCGCGGCCGATACGCACGACCAAGCATCTTTCCGATGTTATATCGGCCGCGAGCCGGTCAATGAAATCCGACCGAATTCATCCCGCGACTCGCACTTTCCAGGCAATCCGAATCTTCGTAAACCGCGAACTGGAAGACCTGGAGGCGCTGCTCGCGAGCGCGCCCCAGGTGCTGAAGCCGGGTGGAAGGCTGGTGATCATCAGCTTCCACTCGCTGGAGGATCGGAGAGTGAAAGACGCTCTCCGCGAAGGCGAGCGCAGCGGCCTCTACCGTGTGTTGACGAAGAAGCCGGTGACCGCAGGCGAAGCCGAAGTTGATCGCAATCCAAGATCCCGCAGCGCGAAGTTGCGCGCAGCGGAAAAGATTTAGCCGGGCAAGGACTTTCCGCCGCAGATACACGCGGAAAGACGCGGATTACAAAAAGATATCTTGATCCGCGTTCATCCGCGTAAATCCGCGGCGAATGAAGTTCTTGACCTCGGCAACAAGTTTCGGGATGGCGGTTGCCTCCACAAAACGGGCAAACGCGGTTCACACAATCCTTCCTTCGGAGCGGCGCTGTCCCGAAAAAGTTTTTAGTTAGTTAGACACGGAGGTGGACGATGTACACGGGAACCTTGATTGAAGACCTGATCGCAACGGTGGAACGCGCCGAGAGCCGGACGGCAGACGAGCCGGTGCGCTTCCTGCGGCAAGAGGACATGGATATCCCGGTAGCTTTTCTGCTCGACTCTTTATACGAAGAACAACTGTTAGAAGTCGCATAGGAGCGTCCTCATGGCAACCCAGGCGGCATGGGCGCCACGCCGGCAGTCACGTGGCGCGACCCCGGAGATCTGCTTCGCCAAACGCATCGACAACTCGCGCCTGGTGAAGGTGAATGACCCCCAGCGCACTCGCGAAATGGCGATGTTCTTTGGCGCCACCGTGCTGCTGTTCCTGCTGGTGATGGTGTATGCCTGGCAGCACTTCAGCGTGATCGAGTACGGCTACCGGGTCGAGCAATTGCGGGCACAGCGCGACGGCCTGATGGAGATGAACCGGGCGCTGCGCCTGGAAGAGGCGTCGTTGCGCGATCCGCAGCGCATCGACCGGCTGGCGCGCGCGATGGGATTGGCCGCTCCTCAGGCGGGACAGGTCATCCGCCTGGACGGTGGTCAAGACAGTATCGATCCGGGAGCTCCGGTGATGGCCCGCGTCTCCGACGCCGTGCGCAGCCTCGCCGTGGTCTCGCCACAATAATTCTGAGGGTGCCCCACCCTTGGCCGGTTTTGCCAAGGATGGGGGTTTTCTTGAATAGCCGCAAATGTCAGTCTTCGCCCACCTCCGCGCTCTCCTCGCCAATATCTTCTCGAACAAAACATCCTGGGACAGCACGCGCCGGCTCTACGTCCTGGGCGCGATTCTTGTCTTGTGGACCGGCGCCATTGGCGCGCGCCTGCTCGACCTGCAAGTGCTCCACTACGGCGACCTCACGCAACGCGCGCAGCGCCAGCAGCAGCGCAGCATAGAAGTCTCGCCGCGGCGGGGCATCATCTACGATCGCAAGGGACGCGAGCTGGCCATGTCGGTGATGGTCGATTCCATCTTTGCTGTGCCGGCGGAAATTCCCGACCAGGCCAACGCAGCCTCCCTTTTGGGACGCATTCTCAACGTCGATCACCGCGAGATTCTTGCCCGCATGAAAGCCTCGCACGCCTTCTGCTGGGTTGCGCGCAAAGTAGATGCGGATTTGGCGGCGCGCGTCCGGGCACTCAATCTGAAGGGCGTCTACTTCCAGAAAGAACCCAAGCGCTTCTATCCCAAGCGCGAGCTGGCGGCACAGGTCTTAGGCTACGTTGGAATGGACGACGAAGGCCTAGGCGGCATCGAGCGCGAGTACGACGCGCATCTGCGCGGCAATCCCGGCAAAATGCTCATCAGCATGGACGCCCGCCGCCGCTGGTTCGGACGCGTCGAGCGCCAGCCCGATCCCGGGCAGAACGTGGTGCTCACCATCGATCAGAACATCCAGTACATCGCCGAGCGCGAGTTGCAGACTGCCATGGAACAGACCAAGGCGGTCGCGGGCACGATCATCGTCACCAATCCGCATACCGGTGAAGTGCTGGCGCTGGCCAACCGTCCTACGTTCAATCCCAACATCTTTAGCAAAGTTCCGGCGGCATTTTTGAAGAACCACGCGGTGAGCGACGTCTACGAGCCCGGCTCAACTTTTAAGATGGTGACCGTCGCCGCCGCTCTGGAAGAGAAGCTGACCCGGCCGGACGAAATGATCGACTGCCAGATGGGCGCCATCGTGGTGGGCGGCATGCGCATCCGCGATCATGAGAAGTTCGGCGTCATCCCGGTGACCGACATCATCGCCAAATCGAGCGATGTGGGCGCCATCAAGCTCGGCCTGCGCCTGGGCGAAGAGCGCTTCGACCACTACATCCGCGCCTTCGGCTTCGGGGCGCAGACCGGCATCGAGCTGCCCGGCGAGACGCGCGGCATGGCGAAGCCGGTGAGCCGCTGGTCGAAAGTTTCGATCGGCGCGATTTCGATGGGGCAGGAGATCGGCATCTCGGCCGTACAACTGGCCGGGCTGGTCTCGACCATTGCCAATGACGGCGTCTGGCAGGCGCCGCATATTGTCGCCGCGCCCCAGGGTGGATTGCGCGAGGTGGCCTATCATCCGGACAGCGCGCCCGCAGCGGAACAGCGTCGCGTAGTCTCCAACCTCACCGCCGCGCAAATGAAGATGATGCTGCAGCAGGTGGTGCTGCGCGGCACCGGCCGCAAGGCGCAACTCGATGGCTTCAGCGCCGCCGGCAAAACCGGAACAGCGCAGAAAGTCGATCCCTCGACCGGGGCTTATTCCCGGACCAAATACGTTGGCTCCTTCGCCGGCTTCGCGCCCATCAACAATCCTGCGCTCACGGTGGTGGTGATCCTCGATTCCGCGGTCGGACTGCACCAGGGCGGACAAGTGTGCGCGCCGGTCTTCCAGCGAGTAATGCAGCAGGCGCTCGAGTATCTGAATGTGTCGCATGACATCGACGTCAAGGCGCCGCGCTCGCTTCTAACCAAGCTCAAAGACTCCGACCTGGACGAGGGCTCTCCGGACCGTCTGGCTGCGGGCCCAGAGATGGCCGTGGCGGACATGCCAGCGGAGAAACCGGCAGCGCCGCCAACATCGGGGGCTGCCTCTGCCGCTGCAAAAGATGCGACGCCGCAAGCAAGCCTCCTGCCAGCCTCGGCAACGGTGGTGATGGATGTCGAAAGCGGCGGTCTTGTGGTGCCGTCCCTGATCGGGAAACCGGTGCGAGCGGCCGTCGAAATGGCGCAGGAGACCGGCTTTGAGATTGACGTGATCGGCGAAGGCGTTGCCCGCGAGCAGGCCCCAGCTCCGGGAGCGCATATCGCACCGGGTGGCCGCGTGGCGGTGCGGTTTGGGCCGTAGGGATTGCAGCCAGGTTGGTGGAGCACCTCAGCGGCTAAAGCCCATTCCCAGACTGCAACGTTACACGCAGCGCTGAAGCGCTGCTCCACCCACGGCGGGCTTAAGGAACCACTCGGCTATAATTCTGATAAGAATGACCTTTCTTCATCTCCTGGACGGGGCTGAGGTCCTGTCTCAGAGCGGCGATGCCGAGATTTCCGGCGTTGAGTACGACTCGCGCCGGTTGAAGCCAGGCGACTGCTTCGTGGCCATGCGTGGCGAGACCACCGACGGCAACCGCTACATCGATGCCGCAATCGCAATGGGCGCGGTCGCCGTGGTCACCGATTCCACGCAGGAGCAGCCGAGGCCCGGCGTCGCCTGGGCGCAGGTCGCACACGGACGCCGCGCGCTGGCTCGAATCAGCGCGAACTTTTATCGTCGTCCAGCGGAGAAGTTGCGCATCACTGGCATCACCGGCACCAACGGCAAGACTACGACGAGCTTCCTGATCGAATCCATTTTGCAGGCTGCCGGACGCAAGAGCGCGCTGGTGGGGACGGTCGAGTACCACGTTGCCGGCAAAGTCCTGCCCGCGCCGCACACCACGCCGGAGGCGCTGGAACTGGAACGCCTCTTCTCTCAAGCATTGGGAGCGGGAGCGACTGAAGCAGTGATGGAGGTTTCCTCGCACGCTCTCGAGCAGCAGCGCGTTTTCAGCATCCCGTTCGACGTGGCCGTGTTCACCAACCTCACGCGCGATCACCTCGACTACCACCAGACCATGGCGCGCTATTTCGACTCCAAGTGCATTCTGTTTCGCGGATGCGGCACCGAGCCGCCGCGGGTCTCCGTTTTCAATATCGAAGACGAGTACGGCGCCAGGCTGGCGCGGGCGAGCAAGTCAGAGCTGCGCATCGCTTACGGCCTCGCGGCCGGCGACTTTTGCGCCGAAAAGGTAGACACTGGCCGCAACGGCACGCGCTTCGACATCGTCACGCCGGCGGACAGAATTCCCATCTGGTCTCCGTTGGTAGGGCGGGTGAATGTGTACAACATTCTGGCAGCGGCTGCCGCAGCGTATGGACGCGAGTGCTCCGCGCAGGCGATCGAGCAGGGCGTGGCTGCGCTCGAACGGGTGCCGGGACGCTTCGAGCGCGTGGATTGCGGCCAGGGATTTTACGTGGTCGTTGACTACGCCCACACCGACGACGCGCTGCGCAACCTGACGGCGCTGGCACGCGCGCTGGTAGGCAAAGATCGTGGCCGGGTGATCACCGTCTTTGGGTGCGGCGGCGATCGCGATCGCACCAAGCGTCCGCTGATGGGCGAAGCCGCCGGGCGGGGAAGCGATTTTGTGGTCGTGACCTCCGACAATCCCCGCAGCGAAGATCCGCTGGCCATCATCAACGACGTGTTGCCAGGATTGCAGCGGACAGGCACCCGCTACACGATGGAACCCGAGCGTCGCAAGGCCATCGCGCTGGCCATCGATGAAGCGCGGCCCGGCGACATCGTGCTGATTGCCGGCAAGGGCCACGAAAAGGTGCAGATCACGCGCGAAGGCTCGGCCCCGTTCGATGATGTCGAAGTCGCGCGCGACGTGTTGCGCTCGCTAGGTTATGAACCGGGCGCTTCTGCCGTCTCGGGAGAGGTTGCGCGATGAGGCTGCCGCTGGGACGCATCGCCGAGTTCATCGAAGCCGCGGGCGAGTTCGACGCCAACGCCGTCGTGAACGCATATTCCATCGACTCGCGTACCCTCGCTCCCGGCGACTTGTTTTTGGCGGTGAAGGGCGAGCGCCTCGACGGTCACGACTACGTCGAGCAGGCAATCGCCGCGGGTGCTCTGGCGGCGGTGGTGGAACGGGAGCAGGCGGCGCGCTACGGCGGACATCATCGCTTGCTGGTGGTCGCCGACCCGCTTATCGCCCTGCAGCGGCTGGGGGCTGCTGTCCGGCGGCTGTGGGGAAAGAAGCTGATTGCGGTCACCGGCTCAACCGGCAAGACCACCACCAAGGAAGCCATCGCCCAGGTGCTGCGTGCGCGCTTCCGCATTCTCAAGTCCGAAGGCAACCTCAACAACCATTTCGGCCTGCCGCTGCAATTGCTGCGCCTGGAGCCCGAGCACGAGGTGGCAGTCATCGAGATTGGCATGAACCACGCCGGCGAGATCCGCGCGCTGGCGGCAATCGCGCAGCATGATGTGGCAGTCGTTACCAACGTTGGCCCCGTGCACCTGGAGTTCTTTGAGTCGGTCGCCGCTATCGCCCGCGCCAAGTACGAACTGATCGAGACTTTGCGCCCGGGCGGGACGGCGGTGCTCAATGCCGACGACCAGTATGTTTCCCAATTCGGCCGCGACTTCCGCGGAAAAGTTGTGACCTACGGCATCGAGCGCCCGGCGGATGTGCGCGCAGAAAAAGTGGAGCAGCGCGGCCTTGACGGCTCGGCGTTCGAGCTGGTGGCCGGCGGCTGCCGCCAGAGCGTGACCCTGCCGATGCTCGGCCTGCACAACGTATACAACGCGCTGGCGGCGGCCGCGGTGGGACTGGAAAACGGGATTTCGCCGTCGGAAGCCGCAGCGGCGCTGGCTGCGCTTACTCCTCAGGACAAGCGCGGAGAGTTAACACAGGTTGCTGGCGCGACTGTAATCAATGATTGCTACAATTCCAATCCGAAAGCTCTTGAAGCCATGGTGACTTCGTTTGCGAGGCTGCCGGCGCGGCGGCGGATTGTGGTGGCGGGCGAGATGCTGGAACTCGGCCCCACCGGCGATGAGTTGCATCGTCAGTGCGGGACTGCCATCGCAAAGAATGAGATCGACGTGCTGCTTGGCGTGCGCGGTGCGGCGCGCGAGATGGTCGAGGCGGCGCGCAAGGCCGGCATAGCGGCGGAGTTTGTAGAAACGCCGCAGCAGGCGGGCGAGTGGCTGGCGCGCGAGGTGCGTTCCGGGGATGCGGTCCTGCTCAAGGCCTCGCGTGGGGTGAAGCTGGAAGGCGCGCTCGAGAGCTGGAAGGCACACCTGCAGGCGGCCACAGCAAAATAAGGAGCACAGGAAGGCGGAGGCAGATTGCTTTATTGGTTGTTGTACGTCAAACTTTTTCCCTTCTTCTCACCCTTCCGCATCTTCCGTTATCTGACGTTTCGCACCGCTTTTGCCAGCCTCACCGCCCTGGCCACCGGCCTGATCGTGGGTCCGGCGGTAATCCAGCGGCTGCGCGAGTTCCAGATCGGCCAGTACATCCGCGAAGAAGGTCCCAAAGCCCACCAGAAAAAGGCCGGCACGCCCACCATGGGCGGAGTGCTGATCGCCATCTCGATCGTAGTGCCCACGCTGCTGTGGGCCGACCTGAGCAACATTTATGTGTGGATTGCCGTGCTCTCCACGCTGGCCTTCGCCGCCATCGGCTTTGCCGACGACTACCTGAAGGTCATCCACCATCGCAACCTCGGCCTGACCGGCAGGAGCAAGCTGATGTTGCAGATCCTGGCCAGCCTGGTGGTGGGGGTGGTGCTCATGTTGCTGACCGCCAGCGGCGACTATTCCACCCACCTGATGGTCCCGTTCCTGAAACGGTTTCGTCCCGACCTGGTGTTCACCCACCTGATGCTGCGCAACCAGTACCTGTGGCCCATCGCCTTCATGCCGTTTCTCATGTTCGTGGTGCTGGTGATCGTGGGCTCGTCGAACGCCGTGAACCTGACGGACGGACTCGACGGGCTGGCGATCGGCTGCACTGTGATCGCCGCCGGCGCGCTGGCGGTGCTGACCTACGTCAGCGGGCACACCGTGTTCGCCGGATATCTCGAGCTGCAGCGCATGCCTCAAGTGGGGGAACTGACCATCTTCTGCGGCAGCATGGTCGGAGGCAGTATCGGCTTCCTCTGGTATAACGCCCACCCGGCGGAGATCTTTATGGGCGACGTGGGCTCGCTCGCCCTGGGCGGCGCCATCGGTACGGTGGCCGTGATGATCAAGCAGGAGCTGTTGCTGCCCTTCATCGGCGGCATCTTCGTGATCGAAGCGGTGTCGGTGATCTTGCAGGTTGCCTCCTACAAGCTGTGGCGCAAGCGCATCTTCAAGATGGCGCCGCTGCACCATCATTTCGAGCTGTTGGGATGGTCGGAATCCAAAATCATCGTGCGCTTCTGGATCGCCTCGCTGGTATTTGCACTCTTTGCACTGACGACATTGAAGCTGCGCTAGCGCGCCCGACATCGTGGTAGAAGTGGTACGTGGAAAGTGAGAAGTGGAGAGTGGAAAGTGAGAAGCGGAAAATGACAGCGCCCGAACTTCCCACTTATCACTTACCACTTTCCACTTGATGGCGCAGAAGCATTGGACGTTAAAAACAAACGCGTGCTGGTGGTCGGCCTGGGCAAGTCCGGTGTGGCCTCGGCGATTTTTCTGAAGGAACGCGGGGCGCGGGTGAGTGTCTCCGACGCCAAGACCGAAGACCAGCTTCGCTCGGCGATTCCTGCGCTCTTAGATAAAGGTATATCGGTCGAGACCGGCGGCCACGGCGAGCGCACCTTCCGCGACCAGGACCTGATCGTGGTCAGTCCCGGCGTGCCGAGCGACGTCCCGCAACTCGAAAAGGCGCGCGCTGCCGGCATTCCCATCATCGGTGAAGTCGAGCTGGCATCGCGGTTTCTCAAGGGACACATCATCGCCATCACCGGCTCGAACGGCAAGACCACCACCACCGCGCTCGCCGGTGAGATCATCGGTATGGGCGGATACGAGGTGCTGGTTGGTGGCAACATCGGCACCCCCGCTATTTCGCTGGTTTCGGACGCCACGACCGACACCTACAATGTGCTGGAGATCTCCAGCTTTCAACTCGAGAGCATCGAGAGCTTCCATCCTGAGATTGCCGTCGTCCTCAACATCACGCCCGACCATCTTGACCGCCACCACAGCTTCGACGCCTACGTGCGGGCCAAGGCGCGGATCTTCGAGAACCAGACTGAAGAGGACTATGCGGTGCTGAACGCCGACGATCCCACCTGCGCAGGCCTCGCAGGGAGAATGCGGGCGCAGGTGTGCTGGTTTACCCGCACAAAAGAAGTTGACCGCGGCGCCTTCGTGCGCGACGGAAAAATTTTCTGGCGCGACGATGGCGTTGACTGGGAGGTAATGCCAACCAGCAGCATCACCTTGAAGGGCGCGCACAATTTGGAGAACGTGCTGGCCGCTGTGTGCGTCGGACGGATCGTCGGCTGCGAACCGCATCGTATTCGCCGCGCGGTCGAGGAGTTCAAGGCGGTCGAGCACCGGCTGGAATACGTTACGACCATCCGAGGCGTCGAGTACTACAACGACTCCAAGGCCACCAACGTCGACGCGACCATCAAGGCGCTCGAAGCTTTCCCCGGCAACATCCACATTATTCTCGGCGGCAAGGACAAAGGCAGCGACTACTCGGTCTTGAAAGACCTGCTGCACGCGCGCGCCAAGCGCGCGTACACGATCGGCGCCGCGGCAGAGAAGATCGAATCGCAGATCGCTGGCGCCGTGCCCGTGCTCCGCGCGGAAACGCTGGAGAGCGCCGTGAAGCGCGCTGCAGAATCGGCCGCTCCCGGCGACATCGTGCTGCTGGCGCCGGCCTGCGCCAGCTTCGATCAGTTCGAGAGTTACGAGCAACGCGGCCGTGTCTTTAAGGAAGCAGTGCAGGCTCTGGCCGCGCGCAAGACGCCGAGTGAAGTGGGAGGCGCGGCGTGAGGATTGCCACAGAGACACGGAGGCTCAGAGGATTGTGGATTTTGTATCTCCGTGTCTCTGTGCCTCTGTGGCTATTGAGGAAGCTGGATGGCTAAGCGCGTCAGTGTCGACAAGACGCTCTTCATCGTCACCCTGCTCTTGGTGTTTATCGGGCTGGTGATGGTGTTCAGCGCCTCGGCGGTGATGGCCAAAGAGCGCTTCGGCTCCGCCTACACCTTCTTGTTTCGGCAGATGGCGTGGGCGGTCGCCGGGCTGATCGCGATGGTCATCGCCATGAACGTGGACTATCGCCGCTACAAGCAGCCGGCGGTCGTGTTCTCGCTGTTAGGCGTCACGCTCATGATGCTGGTGGCGGTCTTTTTTCTCGACCGCTCGCACAACACGCATCGCTGGATTCGCCTCGGCATCCTGTCGTTCCAGCCCTCGGAGCTGGCCAAACCCGCGCTCATCCTGTTTCTTGCCTATTTCCTGGAGAACCGCACTAAGTTAATGGACGACTGGCGACAAACGCTTCTGCCCGCAGCTTTGCCAGTCGTGATCTGCTGCGGGCTGATCCTCAAGCAGCCTGATCTGGGGACGTCGGTGGTCTGCCTGACCATCAGCGCCATCATTCTGTTTGTTGCGGGCATGCGCCTGCGCTATTTGGGATTAGCTCTGGCGGCATCGCTGCCCGTGCTCTACCTCACCATCTTTCGCGTGAAGTGGCGTTACGAGCGCATTCTGGCATTTATCGACCCGTGGAAAGACCCGCAGGGACGCGGCTTCCACATTATTCAATCGATCATCGCGGTCGGCACCGGCGGATTCACCGGCCTGGGACTGATGGAAGGCAAGCAGAAGCTTTTCTATCTGCCGGAGCCGCACACCGACTTCATTTTCTCCGTGATTGCCGAGGAGATGGGATTGCTGGGCGCGCTGGCCGTTGTGTCGCTCTTCGTCATCTTCCTCTATCGCGGGATGCGCACCGCGCTTGCCACCGAAGACATCTTCGCGCGCTACCTGGCCACCGGCATTACCTCGATGATCGTGGTGCAGGCCGTGCTCAACATCAGCGTGGTGCTTGGCCTGATGCCTACCAAGGGCATTCCGCTGCCATTCATCTCCTACGGCGGATCGTCGCTGTTCGTGATGCTGGCATGCGTGGGCGTGCTGCTGAACATCACGCAGAGCACTGACTGACATGCGCGCGGTTCTGGCCGGAGGCGGCACCGGCGGCCACGTCATCCCGGCGCTGGCTATCGCCCACGAATTGCGCGTGCTCTATCCCTGCGAGGTCATCTTCATCGGGACTTCGCGCGGCATCGAGAACCGCCTGGTTCCCGCGGCCGGCTTTGAGCTTAAGCGGGTCGAAGTTGGCGCGCTGAAAAAGGTCAGCCTCGCCAGAAGAATTGCGACCATGACGGCGCTGCCCATGGCGATCTTTCGCTCGTGGGGCATCCTCAACGAGTTTCGCGCGGACGTGGTGATCGGAGTGGGCGGATACGCTTCTGGGCCGGCGATGCTGGCAGCGGCACTCTCCGCCATCCCGACGCTGGCATTCGAGCCCAACGTCGTGCCCGGGCTGGCCAATCGCATCATGGCGCCCATTGTGTCGTCGGCTGCCGTGCACTTCGAGGAAACCTGCCGCTTCTTCAAGCGTTGCCAAGTGACGGGCGTTCCCGTGCGCCGCGCGTTCTTCGATCCGCCGCCCAAGCCTGCGGGCAGCCCGCCGACGTTGCTGGTTTTCGGCGGCAGCCAGGGTGCGCACGCGATCAATGATGCGGTGATGAATGCGCTCCCCGCGCTCAGCGCGCAAGTTCCAGGGATCCGCCTCATTCATCAGACCGGAGAGCGCGACTATAATGACGCCCGGGCGGCGTACCTGCGCTCGCAAGCCCAGGCCGAAGTCTTTCAGTTCATCGAAGAGATGCCGCAGATGTTTGCCCGGGCCGACCTGCTGGTCTGCCGCTCCGGGGCCAGCACGGTGGCCGAGGTGACCGCGGCAGGGAAGCCGGCAATCTTCATCCCGTTTCCGCACGCCACGGACGACCACCAGTTGCGCAACGCCGAGGCGCTCGAGCGAGCGGGAGCAGCGGTGCTGATCGCGGAAAAAGACTTGACCAGTGAGCGGCTGGTGAGCATCGTGAGCGAGTTGTTGTGCGATCCGGAGCGGCTGGCGCGGATGTCGGCGGCATCGCGCAAGCTCTCGCATCCCGACGCCGCCCGCGAGATCGCGCTCATGGCGGGCAGATTGGCAGGTATACCAGCATAAGATTCCAACCGCGGATTTGCGCGGATCAAGTCTGATTTGATTTTCGTTTTGATCCGTGTTCATCCGTGTAAATCCGCGGTAAGAAGCTTCTTTAGTGTTTGCCAAGCTCCAACGCGTGCATTTTGTCGGTATCGGCGGCATCGGCATGAGCGGCATTGCCGAAGTGCTGCTCAACCTCGGCTACAGGATTTCTGGTTCCGATCTGAAGCCCTCGCTGGTAACGGATCGCCTGGGCACGCTGGGCGCCACCATTTTTGAAGGCCATCGTGCCGAGAATGTCGCCGGTGCGGACGTGGTGGTCACCAGCTCTGCAGTCACGCCCGATAACGTCGAGGTGGCCGGAGCCCGGCAGCAGCATATTCCGGTGATCCAGCGCGCGGAAATGCTGGCCGAGCTGATGCGGCTTAAGTACGGCATCGCCGTCGCCGGCATGCACGGCAAGACCACCACCACTTCGATGATCGCCGCCGTGCTCGCTGCGGGCGGCCTCGATCCTACCGTCGTAGTCGGCGGGCGCGTGGATGCCATGGGCTCGAACGCGCGTCTCGGCAAGTCGCACTACCTGGTCGCCGAGGCCGACGAGAGCGATCGCTCGTTTCTCAAGCTTTCGCCCATCCTTGCCGTCGTCACCAACATCGACCGCGAGCACATGGACTGCTATCGCGACATGGCCGACGTGGAGCACGCCTTCGTCGAATTCATGGACCGGGTGCCGTTCTATGGGATGACCGTTGCCTGCAACGACGATGACCGCCTGCGGGCGCTTCTGCCGCAGTTGCGCCGTCGAGTCGTGACCTATGGCTCGCGTCCAGATTCCGACTTCTGCCTGCCCAGCTCGGAGACTGTGCCGGCGGACGGATACGAGCGCCCCATCAGCCGCTTCCGTGTGGAGTATCGCGGGCAATCGCTCGGCGAATTCCATCTTCATGTGCCCGGTCGGCACAACATTCTTAATGCGACGGCGGCCATTGCTGTCGGCATTGGGTTGGACGTTGCTCCGGATGCCATTCGCTCGCGCGCTGGCAGAGTTTCGCGGCGTGGACCGCCGCTTCCAATTACGTGGCCGCGCGGGCGAGATCAGTGTGATCGACGACTACGGCCACCATCCCACCGAGATCCGCGCCACGCTGGCCGCAGCGCGGCAGTGCGGCTACAAACGTGTCCACGTAGTCTTCCAGCCGCACCGCTACACCCGCACGCAGGACCTCGCCGACCAGTTCGCCACTGCTTTCGGCGATGCCGACTCGCTGTTTGTGCTCGACATTTACGCTGCCAGCGAGCCGCCCATCGCAGGCGTTACCGGCGAGCGCCTGGCGACGCACATCGCCAGCCTGGGAAAGCGGCAGGCAACTTACGCGTCTTCCTTCGCCGACGCCATCGAGCAGGTGGCCGCTGCCGCGCAGCCCGGGGACATGATCCTCACCTTGGGGGCAGGCAGCGTCTCGCAGCTCGGACCGCAGATTATCGAGCGGCTGGAAGCGCGGCAGGCGCCTCCGTTGAGCGCGCGAAGCGCGCGGTAGAACGTAGCCCACGGCGTCAGCCGTGGGAGAGAAGTGGAACAAACCGTAGCCCGCGAAGCGGGCGAAAGAGTTGCGACTCAAGATTCCTCGCTTCGCTCGCAATGACAACCCTAAATTTCTTCCCCCAGTCCACTAACCAAATCCCTCGCGCCGCGTCTGATTAAGCGAGTGGGGGAAGTGATGAAATCAGGCAAGACATGGCGAATCGGATTACTGGCGATGGTCGTAGCCGGTCTGCTGGGAGTTTCCGAGCTGAAGGGAGCGCCCAGCCTCATCGTACAGAGTCCAACTAGTCTGTACTTGCTGGCCGAGTTCAAGCTGGCTCTCGGTGACACCAATTCCGGCCTGGAGCTGCTCAATCGCGCGCTGGCTGGCGGCGAATCACCGGCTCCGCCAGCGGCGACGGTCGTCGCCTGCAACGTCGCCGCTCACGTTTCCAATCCTTAGATTAGTTCCACAGAAAACTCGCGCGCGTACCCAACTCTACATCTGCCATGTCCGCAAAAAACGTTATAGTGATTGCTCGGCGATCGCTTCCGACACAACGGCCTGATGTCCCGCGCAAACCTGACGCGAGAGGATGAGACGCTCTTTCCGCCACGCTCCAGCGCGGTGCGCCCGCCTGCCGCGGAAGATGACTTTCCCCGCGCTCTCGACCTCGATCCCGAAGAGGAATCTCCGTTCCTGCGCGCTCAGAAGCGCGTGCCGGTGCGGCGCGGACCGCTGGCCAAGAAAACTGCCAATCGTCTGAAGTTGGTTTTGCTGGTGCTCGCAGCCGCTGGCGCCCTGGCAGTGTGCGCGGCGGTTCTTTATGACTACGGCCAGCACTCGTGGCGTTTCCGCATCCGCTCGGGAAGCAGCGTTGAGGTCGCCGGTACCCAAAACGTTTCGCGCCGTCAGGTGATGGAAGTTTTCGGCGCTGACGTGGGCCGCAACATCTTCTTCGTTCCACTGGCCGATCGCCGCCGGCAACTGGAAGCGATTCCGTGGGTCGAGTCGGCGTCGGTGATGCGCCTGCTGCCCGACCATCTGCGCGTGGATCTCACCGAGCGCACGCCGGTAGCCTTCGTGCGCATCGGCTCGCGTATTTCGCTGATCGACCGCAACGGCGCGGTCATGGAGCTGCCGCGCTCCCGCAAGTATTCCTTTCCGGTCATCAAAGGCATGAACGAGTCCGAGCCGCTCTCCACGCGCGCCGCGCGCATGCTGATTTACAGCGGCCTCATGCGCGAGCTCGATTCTGAAGGCGCACACTATTCCAAGGACCTCAGTGAAGTGGACCTCTCCGATCCCGAAGACGTGAAGGTGGTCGTGGCTGATCCCGGAGGCGCGGTGCTGGTTCATCTCGGGGGCGCGGACTTCCTGCGGCGCTACAAGATCTATCTCGCCCATCTGCAGGAATGGCGGCAGCAGTTTCAGAAGCTGGATTCCGTCGACCTGCGCTATGAGCGGCAGATCATCGTCAATCCGGACTCCGGCCCGCATCCAATTCCGCCGGCGGTGGTTGCGCACAAGGCAGTGGCCAAGCCGGTTGCAACAACCCAGGTAAAAACTCCCATCCGCAAGCCGTCACCGCGGACGAAGCAAACGACCCCAGCGAAGCAAGAGGCCCATGGCAAGCTTTGAGCGCAATTTTCTTACGGCAATTGATATAGGCAGCGCGAAGACCTGCGCGCTGGTGGCGGAGCTCACGGAGAACGGTCCGCGTTATTGCGGGCACGGCATCAGCGAGGCCCGCGGCTCGCGCAAGGGCGTCATCGTCGACTTGGACAAGGCCGCGGCCAGCGTGCAGCGCGCCGTCGAGCAGGCCGAGCAGATGGTGGGAGCGCCGGTCGAGCGAGCCCTAGTCGGGGTCGCCGGGCCGCACGTGCGCGCGGTGAACAGCCGCGGCGGCATCAGCCTGGGGGCTCGCGCCCGCGAAATCGGACGTGAAGAGATCCGCGCTGCCGTCGAGCGCGCCCGCGCGTTCAACATGCCGGAAGATCGCCAGACGCTGCACCTGCTGCCGCAGCAGTTCATCCTTGATCAACAGGACGGAATCCGCGATCCCGAAGGCATGGTGGGCACGCGGCTAGAAGCGCAGGTGCATGTGGTCACCGCGTCGTCGACCGCGGCCCAGACCGTAGTGACGGCGCTGAACCGCGCCGGCATTCACGTGGACGATACGATCTTCGAGCCGCTGGCCGCTGCCGACGCTTTGCTGCGTCCCGACGAGCGCGAGTTGGGCGTTTGCCTGGCCGACATCGGCGCCGGCTCTACCGACCTGGTGGTGTACTACGAGGGCGTAGTGGCGCACACAGGAGTGGTGCCCATCGGCGGCGACCACTTCACCCACGACGTCGCCGTGGGTCTGCACACCCCGCTGGCCGACGCCGAAAAGCTCAAGAAGCTGTTCGGATGCGCCGCGGTCACGAAGATTCCCGAGGGCAATGAGGTTGAAGTGCCGGCCTCCGCCGACGACCGATCCTCGCGCCTGGTACCGCAGCGCTTCCTCTGCGAGATTCTGCAGGCGCGCGCGCAGGAGTTGTTCGAGCATTTGCGCGAGCACCTGCGCCATGCCGGCGTTCTGGAAATCTGCGGCTCGGGCATCGTGCTTACCGGCGGCGGCGCGCGGCTCACTGCCATCGCCGAAACCGCTGAGTACGTGCTGCGCCGGCCAGTGCGAGTGCCGCTTCCATCGCCCGTGGACAAAATGCCGGCGGAGCTGGCCGCGCCGGAGTTCGCGGCGGTGATCGGCATGATCTTCTACGGCAATCGCATGCGTCTGGCCCGCAGCGCGCACGAGCAGGGCTTCACCGCCAAACTGCGCGCCTTGTTCGAAAAGAAAACCGGATGGCAGGGAACCAATGCCGTCACTAGTGACCAGCGATAAAGCAAGGCAATGTTCGAAGTGATCACACGCGCAAGTGAAGGGGCACGACCAAGTGGAAATTTCACACAAGCGTCAAGTGAAGGGGCACGACTTCAGTCGTGCCGTTGAGGCGGTTTTAAGAACCGGGCTTTAGCCCCTGGGGTTAATGATGAGCGAAAAAACCGACAAGAAAGACATCCGCATCCAGTTCCACGACGACGTGCCCAATCAGGCCAAGATCAAAGTGATCGGCGTGGGCGGCGGCGGCAGCAATGCCGTCAACCGCATGATCGACGCCAAGGTCGAGGGCGTGCAGTTCGTGGTCGCCAACACCGACCTGCAGGCGTTGCAGATGGCGCGCGCGCCGGTCAAGATCCAGCTCGGCGTCAAGCTGACCAACGGCCTGGGCGCGGGAGCGAATCCCGAAGCTGGGCGCAAAGGCGCTCTGGAAGACGCCGACAAAATCATCGAAGCGCTGGAAGGCGCGGACATGGTGTTCGTCACCGCCGGCCTCGGCGGCGGCACGGGCACGGGCGCGGCGCCGATCATCGCCTCGCTCGCCAGTGAGATGGGCGCGCTCACTGTAGCGGTGGTCACCAAGCCGTTCGGCTTCGAAGGCAAGCGCCGCATGCAGCAGGCGGAGCGCGGCCTGGCCGAGCTGATCGATTCCGTCGACACCACCATCGTCATCCCCAACGAGAAGCTGCTAGGCGTGGCGCAGAACGCCGGCTTCTTCGAATCGTTCCGCGTCGCCGACGACATCCTGCGGCAGGCGGTGCAGGGCATCTCCGACATCATCACCATTCCCGGCATCATCAACCGCGATTTCGCCGACGTGAAGGCGATCATGGCCGGCATGGGCTACGCGGTGATGGGCACGGCCACCGCCAAGGGCGAACGCCGCGCCGTGGAAGCGGCGCAGAAGGCCATCGCCTCGCCGCTGCTCGAAGCCGGCGCCATCGACGGCGCGCGCGGCATCCTCATCAACATCACCGGTTCCAGTTCCCTCAAGCTGGCCGAAGTGAACGAGGCTTCGACGATCATCCAGAGCGCCGCGCATGAAGACGCCAACATTATTTTCGGCGCCGTGCTCAACGAGGAGATGAAGGAAGAAGTGAAGATCACGGTCATCGCCACCGGCTTCAAGACCGACAATCCGCAGCGGCGCGAGCGCACGCTGAACGCGGCTTCGGCTGGTATCGCCAACACGCGCACTCCGGGCATCTTCGTGCCAAGCGAGCCGATACCCGCACCTAGCATCAGCGTGGCCACCCTGCCCGCGGATCGCGCGGTAGCCGTCGCCGCGCAGCACGATGCCCTGAGCATGCTGCCGGAGATGCCCCCACCGGCGGATGAAGAGGATCTCGACGTGCCGGCGTTTATTCGCAAGCGGGCGGAGATTCAGTAGTTCTAACTTCGTGCAGTCGAGGCTTTGGGGCTACGAGATCGAAGACAGTCATCCGCCGAGAGCTAGAAGCGTTCCGTGCTCTCTGGCCGCGGCTAGGCTTCCGTATGGTTCGGCAACGCCAGAGTCATGGCTGCTTGCTCTCACCGGCGGGTGCGCCGAAGCCGAAACGTTCTCCAAAGCGTTCGCGGAAGCGTTGCCGGAATCGTTCGCGCTCTTCAGGCGTCATGTACTCGCAGCGCTCTTCCATGCGACGGCGGAAACTGGAGCGACGGGAACCACGCCATCCAAGCCCCCCGAAGAGAATCCGGCACAGCGCCAGAAGTCCAAGCGCTTGCCAGAAGGTGATCTGGCGCCAGCCGAAGAGCGGCGGCAGCAGCCAATTCCACAGTTGCAGAACTATTTCGCCGCCGATGACGATAAAAAGCAGCATCCCCAGGATCGCCAGCGGAGCAATAAAAATCAATCGCTTCAATCTCCTGCTCATGTTCAGTCCCTCACGCTTTCATAAATTGGTCGTAAATGTCTTGCAATCGCTCGCGCAGATGCAGCACTGCATAGCGTTTGCGCGAGAGCAGCGTATTCATGCCCACGCCCGTCTCAGCGGCGATCTGCTTGAAGCTGCGCCCTTCGAATTCGTGCGCAACAAACACCTGGCGCTGCTCTTCCGGCAACTCTTCGACCGCTAACTCGAGTTCAGCGAGAAGCACATTGCGGGCGTAAAGCGCCTCCGGCCCGGCATCGGGCGAAGGCAGCAGGTCCTCGAACGGCAGCAGTTCGTCGTCCTCATCCGCGACGGCGGTATCGCTGAAGCTCTCCGGCTTCTTCCTGCGGAAGAGGTCGGTGATGCGATTGCGCGCCACGCGAAACAGCCAGCCGGTGACGTGCTCGATCGGCATCAGCAGGCGGTTCGCTTCCACCAGCTCGTAGAAGACGTCCTGCAGAATGTCCTCAGCGTCGCGCGGGTCGGGTACACGCCGGCGGATAAAGTTGCGCAGCCGGGACTGCTCCCGCTGGACCACTTCGGAGATGCGCTCGTCCTGTTCGTGTGCCATCCGCTCCAGGCTCGCCGCGTTCTTCACCTACGGCTGTAGACGAATGAGGGGGTGCGGATATTGTAAGGTCGCTAAATTCCAGACGACGGCGAGGATGGCGGTCAAAAGATTCCGCCACACAAAGGCGGCTCTCTGGCCGCGGCTAGGCTTCCGAAACCACCGGCAACTTGGCGGCATCCCAGGCGGCGAGGCCGCCGGCCATCTCGATCAGGTTGGTGATCCCATATTGGTGCAGGATGCTGGCGGCGATGGAAGAGCGGTAGCCACCCGCACAATGAACGGCAATGCGGCGGTCGCGGGGGACTTCGGCGATGCGCTCTTGCAGATGGTTGAGCGGTAGGTTCACGCTGCCTTCTATGTGTCGGGTAGCCCACTCGCGGGGAGCGCGGACATCCAGCACCAGGGGCGGGTCCGCGGCCGCCAATTGCTCAGCTACGATGAGGACGCTGACACGCTCCGTCGGCCAGACCAAGTCAGGTCTGCCGGCAAGCGCTTCCATGCCTCCCTGCAGGTAGCCTTTGACGTGATCGAAACCGATACGGCCCAGGCGCAGGGCGGCCTCCTGTTCGCGTCCCGGCTCAGCGATGATGACGATGGGCCTGGTGCGATCGAGTACCGTGCCTGCCCAGGTAGCGTATTGGCCGCCGAGTCCTATGTTAATGCTGCCGGCGAGGTGACCCTTGGCGTATTCGGCGGGGTCGCGGACGTCGAGAATCTGAGCGCCCGCATCTCCCATCCGCAGGACTTCGGCGAGATCGACGGGATGGAGAACCTGTTCGAGATTCTTGTCCAGCGTGGCGCGCTCGCGGGTGTTGAGGATGGCGTCATAGGTGAAGTACGGCGGAGCGTCGGGTTGGTCAGCCGTGACGAGACGAATAAACTCCTCTTTTGTCATGGGCTGCAGGGCGTAATTCAAGCGCCGTTGATCCCCCAGGGAAGAGACTGTGTCGGAGGAAAGCTTCTTCCCGCAGAGGGAGCCAGCGCCGTGGGCGGGATAGACGAGCGTCTCGTCTTGCAGCGGCAAGAGCCGCTTGTGAAGCGAGTCGTAGAGGTGGGCGCCGAGGTCGTTGGCTGTCCACCCGAGCGAAGCGCGCAGATCGGGGCGGCCGACGTCGCCGATGAACAGAGTGTCTCCGGTGAGGACGGCGTAGGGCCTGGCGGAGTCTTTCTGCAGATCGAAGACCAGGATCGAGATCGACTCAATGGTGTGGCCGGGAGTCTCAAGGACTTGCAGGCGCAGCCCCGGGAATTCAAGGGTATCGCCATCCTTCATCGCGACGAAGGCGTATTCCGCCTGGGCGCGGGAGCCGAGATGGATGGTCGCACTGCAACGGTCGCGCAATTCCAGGTGGCCGGCGACGAAGTCGGCGTGGAAGTGGCTGAGGAAGACATGGCGGATCTGGAGGCCAAATTTTTCCGCGTCGGCCAGGTACTGCTGAATGTCGCGCTGAGGGTCGACGACGATGGCGGTCGAACTTGCCTCGTCTCCCAGCAGATAGGAGGCGTGGGCAAGGCAGCCCAAATAGTACTGTTTCAGAATCATGGAAACATACAGTACAACAACCCCTCAGGATGAGGAATGGTCCAGGACGCACGAGCAGCGGCGCATTGTTGACGTAAACGGCATTCTGGCTGAATATACCGAGCGATAGGGCTGCTCGCTACTTCTGTTGTACTCGAGATGTCCGCGTGCTAGCATCCCGCGGACACTAGCATTTTCCAAAAATCTCAATGCAACCAGGGAGGGACTCACGTGAAGAGAAACTTGATATGGTGTTTACTCGGGTCGGTTCTGTTGGTGAGTGCCGCATGGTCGCAAGCCGGCAAAACCGAGCAGGCGGTAGCCGACCTGGAGCAAAAATGGCTTCAGTCGCAAAAGACAAACAATCCTGACTTGGTCGCTCCGCTGCTGGCCGACAAGTTCGTAATGACTTCGGCCGAAGGCAAAGTCATGAGCAAGGCCGAGTATTTGAAAATGGCGAAGACGCGAAAATATACCGCTGTCGACTACACCGACGTGAAAGTGACCGTTTTCGGCGACGCGGCCATCGCGACAGGCGGTTACAACGGCAAGGGCACCGAGGCGGGAAAGGCTTTTGATGAGCATGAGCGCTGGACCGATACCTGGGTGAAGATGCCGGACGGCAAGTGGCAGTGCGTCGCCACGCAGGGTTCGGCAGTCAAGATGTAAGCATCATGATCGGCCAGACAATCTCGCATTACCGCATCACCGAGAAGCTGGGCGGCGGGGGGATGGGTGTCGTCTACAAGGCCGAAGACACTGAACTCGGCCGTTTCGTAGCTCTCAAATTCCTTCCTCCGGACGTCGCCCAGGACGCGCAAACGCTGGAGCGCTTTCGCCGCGAGGCCCGCGCGGCATCGGCGCTCAATCATCCCAACATCTGCACCATCTATGAGATCGGCCAATCCCAGGGACAGCCATTCATTGCCATGGAGTTCCTCGATGGCGAGACGCTGAAGCACCGCATTACCGGCCGCCCGCTGGACAGCGAGACCCTGCTCGACATCGCCATTCAGGTTGCCGACGCACTGGACGCGGCCCACAGCCAGGGGATCATCCACCGCGACATCAAGCCGGCCAACATCTTCATCACCAAACGTGAGCAGGTGAAGGTGCTGGACTTTGGCTTGGCAAAAGTGGTGGGCGCGAAGGGGCATGCGGCGGCGGCCGATGCCACGGCGGCGACGGCGGTAAGCGCCGAGCACCTGACCAGTCCTGGCAGCACGCTCGGCACGGTCGCTTACATGTCTCCCGAGCAGGCGCTAGGCAAAGAACTGGACGCGCGCAGCGATCTGTTTTCCTTCGGGGTGGTGTTGTACGAGATGGCGACCGGTATCCTGCCGTTCCGAGGCGACACCTCCGCGGCAATCTTCGACGCCATCTTGCGCCGCGCGCCGGTATTGCCCGTCCGCCTGAACCCCGACTTGCCGCAAGAACTGGAACGCATCGTCAACCGCACATTGGAAAAAGATCGCGATCTGCGTTACCAGCACGCCTCGGAATTGCGCGCTGAGCTCAAACGCGTGAAGCGCGATACTGACTCATCGCGCAGCGTGATGGCTGCGGTCGAGGAAGCACCGGAACCCGCCATTGCGGCAACCACAAGCGGTTCGGCGGTGAAAGCTTCCAGCGGCAGGATGGCTGCGGCCCCATCCTCCGCCCAGGTCACTCCTGCGCCGGCGGCGCGGTCGTGGAAAATTCCTATTGCAGCGGCGGCGGTGCTGGCCCTGCTAGTGGCTGGTGGGCTGTTTTGGCGGTCGCGCCGTGCACCTGCCCTTACCGAGAAGGATTCGATCCTTATCGCCGACTTCGCCAACACCACAGGCGACCCGGTCTTCGACGGCAGCCTGAAAACCGCTCTGGCCGTCGATCTGCAGCAATCGCCGTTTCTGAACGTCGTCTCCGATCAAAAGATCAAACAGGTTCTCAGGCTGATGGGCCGTCCGCCCGAAGAGCGCATCACGAGCGATGTAGCGCGGGAGATTGCGCAACGCGCCGGCATCAAGGCCATGCTCACCGGCTCCATCGCCGGCTTCGGCAGCCAGTACCTGATCACGGTGAGCGCGGTCAACGCCTCGAATGGCGAGACCCTGAGCCAGGTGCAGCAGCGCGCCGCCAGCAAAGAAACGGTGCTGGACGCCCTGGGCAAGGCCGCGTCTGATTTGCGGGAAAAGCTGGGTGAGTCGCTGGCTTCCATCCAGAAGTTCGACAAGCCGCTGGAGCAGGTGACCACCAGTTCGCTCGAGGCGCTCAAGGCATTCACGCTCGGCGAGCAGCAGCACCAGAACGAAGAAGACATGGCGTCCATTCCCTTTTACCAGCGCGCCACCGAGCTGGACCCGAATTTCGCGGTTGCTTACGCCAAGCTGGGCGTGGTCTACGGCAATACCGGTCAAATCGGCCGCAGCGAAGAACTGCTGAAGAAAGCCTTCGACCTGCGCGACCGCGCCAGCGAGCGCGAAAGGCTCTATATTTCCTCGCAGTATTACTTCGTCACCGGCCAGATCGAGAAATCCATCGAGAATTACGAACTCTTCAAGCAGAGTTATCCGCGCGAGACCAGCGCCTACATCAATCTAGGCGTCGCTTATAACAACATCGGCCAGTATGAGAAAGACCTGGAAAATCTCAAGCAGGCGGCCCGCCTCAATCCGGATATGGCAGTCGTCTACAGTAACCAGGCATGGAACTATATGACGCTCGGCCGCTTCGATGAAGCCAAGGCCATTCTGGACCAGGAGGCGCAGCGCAAGCTGGGCGGCGCCAGCCTGCACGGCTTGCTCTCGCAATTGGCATACTTGGAGGGCGATTCCGCGGCTGTCGCCCGCGAGGAAGCTCTGGCGCAGGAAAACCCGAACTGGCAACTGGTCATCCTGCGGTCGCACGCCTTCCATTCCTTCGGGCGGGGCAAGCTGCGCGAAGGGAGTGAATTCCTCGCCAGGGCGCGCGCACTGTCAGAACAGCACAAGTATCAGGAACGGGTCGCCGGCTTCTGGATGGATGAGGCTGGCGTCACCTGCACATTTGGCCGCGCGGCGCAATCTGTGCCGCTTGCCGAAAAGGGCCTGGCGGCTTCCCGCAACTGGGACCAGATGCTTGCCGCCGCCAGCGTTTTCGCTCTCTGCGGCGATGAGAAGAAAGCCGCCGCTTTGGTCGCCGAAGTGGGCAAGGACCGGCCGCTCGACACGCTGGTCCAGGCGCAATGGATCCCCCTGATCAAAGCCCAGGGCGAAGTCCGCCGCGGAAACGGCGCCGCTGCCGTCGAAGCCCTGAAAAGCGCTGCGCCCTACGATCGCTTCCAAGAGGACGTTCAACTGGCGCGCGGGCAGTCCTATCTCGCCGCTAAACGTCCAGCGGAAGCGGTGCAGGAATTCCAAAGAGTTTTGGCGCGACGGGACTGGCCCCGTTTTAGCGACGCCTATCCCCGCGCCCAGCTTGGCATAGCCCGCGCTTACGCCCAGCAGGGCGACACCGCCAAGGCCAAGCTCGCGTACCAGGACGTCCTCGCCACCTGGAAGGACGCTGATCCCGATCTTCCCCTCGTCCAGCAAGCCAAAGCGGAGTACGCGAAGTTGCAATGACTGCGCCCTCGCATCGCGTGCCAGTTGTTGATAACAGCCCCTTGCCGGAGCGGCGCCCACATCTCCCCGGTGTTGGCAGATGTGGGTGTTCAGGTCGGCGAGTCGCAAGTCGTACCGTCTTCTAGTACTTTCGCGCTGCTTCCGCGATTTCCTGAGGAGTTGGCCTGCTGGCTCGGCGCACACTCACCGGGCTTGACCACTGAGCGGCATGCTGCGTATACCAGCGGGCCAAGCTCGGTATGGGCGGCGACGACGCTCCTCGCATCAGCGATCTCTTTCCCCAGCTATTGCGCTTTGCTCGTGAGGTGCAGGCGAGCCGAGAAAGCCAGCCGGCTCCCATCGCCAGCAATTATGATCCAGCGATCTGGCTGTTTTACGATGCGAGCATTCCCCGCGAGAATCTGCGGACGCTCGTACATCTCTCTGGGCAGAAACCAGGTCTGATGCGCCAGCGATCGCGAATGGGTTGCGGTGATCAGCAAAGTCTTGCGGTCTCTTGACCTGCCCGCTCGCCACTCGACTTGCTGCCGAGCATTCAGGAAATCCGCTAATCCCGACATCGTGTACCAGCGGAAGACACCACGCTGCTGGAGTTCTGCCGTTTTCGACAGCCAGGAGAGCAGGGCATCAGGGTAGTAGTTGGCGCCCGGCGGGTGCATGTAGATGAGGCGACTAACGCGTTGACGACTGACAAAATCACTCATGTCGCGCAGCCATGCGGCAACTTCCGCGTCGGGAACATGCGAGAAGTGCATGTCCTCGAGACTGGCCGCCTTGCCAAGACTGGCAATGGGAAATGACCACTGCGCCTGGTTGGAGCGTTGTCCGTCGCGGTAGGGTCTGCTCGGCCCCAAGCCGGTGTTGCCGGTGAAGTAATAGCCGACAAAACCGTGCTCATCCAGCCATCGTGTGACCCACTTCGGAAGATTCCCCTGGGGCGCTGAGAACTCACGTATCGCATGGCCGGTGACTCGCTCGACCGCCTCTGTGTTGAGCTCGAGGTAGTGGCGGAATTCGGCCTCATTGTCTTCGTTTACATTGAATCCAAAGACGTTGTGGGCCCAGCCGCCATGATTGCCGATGGCGTTCCCACGCTTCTCGAGGAAATGGATCCAACGCTGCATTTCGGGATTGTTGGGAAGGTCCATTCCCAAGCCATCCCCAATTTTGTCCCGATCGGGGCCGGCCGTGAAATGAAACGAATAAGGTCCCTGCTCGAAGAAGCCGAGCTTCTCCAAGACAAGCAGGGCGGGTTGCGAGTCCCCAGCGCACAGATGCCAGTTCAGCACCAAACCGCCCAGACCATCGGGCACCGCTGCCAGGAATGGCAGTCCGATCTGTTGGCTGAAATAGTGCAAGAATCCATATAGGAGAAGAGCGTCGGTGCGCAGGGCGAGATATCCGAGGGGCAGATTCACGAACAGAACGCTGCCTCTGCCGTGACGCTCGAAGCCGGCGACCAGGCCAGCTGCGGACTGGAGCAACTTCTCACCCGCGTAGGTGCCCTTGGTGACAAACGAAGTGTAGGCGATGTGGCCATACGCGTATGTGTCCACGGTGTAATACGCGGGTCGTAGTGGGGAGGACAAGACTTCAGCTTGTCCGATAGGGTTTGCCGACGCTAAGCTTGCGACCTGCTCTTGGCCGGTAGTCGTGAGATCCTGGGGAGCCGGCATTGCCTTACCAGGAGGAATTCCTAGCGCGTCCATCACGGCTAGCCTTCCCCAGATGCCTGCGCGGCGGGTGACATCGTCCCTCGGCGAGTCATGAAGGGCATAATCGACACCCACAAGGTCAGAAAAGCGCGACCTCGCCGCAGGGCGGCCGCCCGGCATCATCGTCCCGCTGTCATACACCAACATGAGGTTGCCGCCGGAGTGGACATAAGCTTGTAACTCCGCCAGCAACGCATCACTTGCCGTGAGATGGAGCCCATCGGCAAGAATCACCCCCGCATAGTGCCGCGTGCCCGCTCTCCAGGTCGGAATCACGAATGGCGACCGCGTGCAGTCCTTCTTCCGAGGCCGCATCCAGCCAAACCGTGAGCCGGGGGTCGACAGAGCTCACCGAATCCGGAGTTAACACGGCGAGCGTGTCTTCCGCACCTTCAGCAAAAGACGATACGCGATCGATTTTCCCGCCCCCATACCCAAATGTGCAGAGCATGAGGACTGCCCCGAAGGCGTGAACCAGCACCATCAGTCGGCGAGGCAGAATCCTTTGAAAAGAACGGCAGTTCGCCTGTGCATCCACAACTTCTCTCCCAGTGCGTCAACCGTTTTCAAGCCCGGATTGACGCAAGCCGGGCCGCGCACCTCAGGGGAAGGGCGAGTGTTCGAGTCTCCCATGGTTCCGGAACCCTTTTGTTCGCCGCTGGCTTACTGCTGGAAGGCCGCCTTGTGGCGGGGTGGCCTCGGCCAGAGACACTTCTTGGAGTGGCGGTTCACAAGTTTGGGTTGGCTGGGCGTGCGCTCGAAACTGCGCCCTCCCTGTTTAGTACTTTCGAATTGCTTCCGCGACGTCCTGAGGGTTCGGCCTGCCGCCCCGGCGCAGGCTCACCGAGCTTGACCACTGACCGGCATGCTGGGAAGCCCAACTCATACCCCAGGAGTAAAAGGCGATAAACACGATTACGTCCACCAGCGGGCCGAGCGCGAAGTAGAGGATGGGCAGAAAGAGCAGAGATACGTGCAGGATGCAGGCGTGCGCCAGATATTGAAGAGGAATGAACAAGGTGAGGTGAGCGACGGTGATGGCGGTCAGCGCGATTTTTTTCCAAATGCTTACGTCGAAAATATAGAAGGTGAATCCCAGAATCGCGGGCATCAGGCCGATAAAGACCATCCCGAACAAGAGCATGCTGGCGCAATATTCCGCGGAATCGTGCGGCAAAGGCCGGTGTGCGAGCTTGGTGTAGGCGAGGGCTGACCACTCGATCATCGCGAAAGCGCGAAGCAGATAGACAAAAGGAAGCTGGGTGTCGCTGGGAATCCTGTAGGAGAGTGCGAACAGCACAACACTGCCGGCAGCTATCGCTAACCAGGTCCAGCCATCGACAGGGCCCGGCGTCGACCTTGAAATAGGGGACCGGAATCCGCCAGTGGCCCACCAGGGTGCGATCCATCACCAGGACGGCGGTGCCGGGCCAGAGCCGCTGCATCCAGAACGAGAGGAGACTCGCCCACAGGCTGGCAATGCGCGGTATCGAGACTATCCAAGCGGCAGTGCCGCCCACCATCACGGCTAAGCTCAGCCCGATCTCGACCGGGCTGAGCCAGATCTTAGAGAACGCCCGGTGGGAGAACGTATAGTCGTCGAGCCACGCCGCATGGCGCAGCGCTCCGACGCCCTCTACCGAGTTGTTTCTCTTTGCGCTGATCATTCTGGGTTAGGTCACCTGTCCGAGTTCGCTGGCCCACAATGAACCGTGGATGTTTACCCCCGCCGCAATCCGGATGCGCGGTGCGCGCACGCTGGTGGGGTGAGTCGGGGCGCCGATGCGTGTTCCACTCTCGATGACCAGCTCGCCCTCGGCGAGGATGGGCCCCATTACGCGACAGCCAGGGCCGATGCGCAGGTCCGAGGCGCTGACCAGACTGCCCTCGACCTGAACGCTCGGACCGAGTTCCATGTCGCGGTTGCTCTTGACGCATCCGTCGACGTGACTGCCTTCCATCAGACGAACCCGGCCGACCGCAACCACGTTCTTGTTCAGAGCTGCGCCGGGTTGCAGAACGAAGTCCCCGGTCACAAACACGCGTTCCGTTACGCGTTCGAGTATGCTCAAGGGCTTGGGGTTGAACTCGGGCGCTTCCCGGTTCTCCGGCGCCAGAGGTGCGGAAGGAAGATCGTCTTTCTCGGGAGCTTCGGACTGCTCTGCATCCATCGGCTCGGCACCGCCCGCAACAATAATCACCGGAGCGCGGACGCGCTCGAAGCCACAACCGGTCCCAAGCTCGACCCGCTCACCCGCCGACAAACGGCCGCAGACGGCGCTGCCGGATGGAACAATCACCACACCTTCAGCGTGCACCCAGGAGAGCACTTTGGAGTTCGTGCCGAGATCCACGTCTTTTTCACAAAAAATTGTGGCGAAGACGTTGTTGCCACCAGCTGCCAATCGTCCTTTGGCATAGATGGGGTCGGCGACAGACACTCCTTCGTCGACGAACCAATCCGCGTCGCGCACCAGAGTGCCGGCAGGTACCGCTGCCGAGTCGTCTGCCAGTTCGCTGCGAAATTCGTAGGCGAGGTCAGCGATCACCTCAGTGCGGTTCTTAACGGGGATGGGTCCTGTATCCCGGCGCAGGTACAGCTCGAGGAAGGCCGGCGCCATCGGTAGCGCCGCTAGAAAACCGGTCACTGCCATCAAGGACGCGACGCCGCCGATCATGCCGGTTCCTCTGCGGGCATCCCCTGCTCCTGTGGCGAGACCGGCTGCGGCACAGCTTCCGGCACGGGACGCGGCCCGGCTTGCCGCGCCCGCTCGGTTTTGTCCCACTTCACATCGCCTCCGATAACGGCCTCCCGCACCAGCTCGAAGGCGGCCTGTGAGCAGGTCATCATGCTGACCAGGAACCCGAGAAAGTGGAAGGGCAGAATCCGCAAGCGCTCTTTGGACCCATCGAGCCGCGCGGAAGCGGCAACCTCAAAGAACGTGGCAAAGTTACCCAGGGCGGTGAAGGAGGCGACAAAGAGCACCATCATGGGCGCTTCCAGGGAGTCGCCGTTGTAAAACATGATGACCGCCAGAAGCCAGGCAATCAGGAGCGCCGGCGCCATGGCATAGATCCACAGCAGCAGCAGACCGTCGAGCCGCTCGCGCAACGTCATGCAACCGGGGCGGAACATGGAGAGCGTATATTTCCACATCACCTGGTCGTGACCCTTGGCCCAGCGCTTGTTTTGCCGGACCCGCACCGGCCACTTCACGGGCGACTCTTCGTAACATTCCGCTCGATTCTGGTAGACGGTCTTCCACCCGCAGAGCATCAGGCGAAAGGTGAGATCGGTGTCTTCGGTGAGCGTATCCGTATTCCATCCACCGGCTTCAAAGAGTGCCGACTTGCGCATGCCGCCGGCAGTACCGCCGAATTGCGGCACCAGGCGCATGTTCTGGCGGGCCTGCTGATCGATCTGGTAGCCGGCGGCGCGCTCCATATCCAGCATCCGAGTCAGCAGATTCTGGCCCACGTTCATGGGGACCACGCGCCCCATCACGCACCCGACGTTGGGATCGAAGAAAGGCGCCACCAGTTGCCGGATGAGCGGTTTGCCGGGCATGTAATCGGCGTCGAACAGGAGCACGATTTCCGTCTGCACGAAGTTCTCCATGGCTTCCTGCAGAGCGGCGGCTTTGCGCGCCTTTCCGCCGCGGCGATGGAACGGGGTAATCCGTCCCGGGTTGCGGGCCGCAATCGCGTCGATGATGGCTTCCGTTCCGTCGGTGGAGCGATCGTTAACCGGAACGATGTGCAGGCGGTCAGGGGGATAATCCACGTGCAGCAGGCACTCGAGGACATCGGCGATGACCGCCTCCTCGTTGTGGGCGGCCACCAGGACGGTTACCGCCGGCCACTCGGCCACCTCAACGTCGATGAACGGATACCGTTGCCGCCCGAAGAGGCGGTTCAAGGTAAACCAATAATGCCTCACCATGTAGATGCAAATGAATACCTCGATCACACAGAAAGGAATCAGCAAGCCCGCAGAACCGTGTCCCATGCTTAGCAATCCCACCTGAGCGGCTGCTCTTCGCTGTCTGTGAGTCCTTGATCCGGCTTCTGGGTTGGCCCTGCCCCACGATTTTTCTCTTCTGTGAAACATCCATGAAACTCCGTACTCGGCGGCCCCACGGCCGGTTTCAGGGAGATCAGAGATTTAAATGTGCGTTGGGCGAGACTGCGTGAGTTCCAGGTTGGGCTTTGCTCTCGGCTAGCCTGAATCGTGACGCTGCAATGATGATCGCGCCAGGGTCGTGTTGTTGTGTGTCTGTGTGCGCTAGAAATCCACGAACAGTCCTGCCGTAGCCCCAATCCGGTTGAATATGTAGTTGTTGTAGCGCTCGACCGTTAAATTGAAACCGTAGTTCGGACCAAGCCACTGCCGCCAGGTGCCGGAAACATCATGGATGGGAAAGTTGACCAGCACGCTTGTCGGGCCGATCAGCTCCTATGCTTCCCGTCCGTACTCGCCGCGCACGGAGATGTAATGGCTCTTGTTCTGCCCCTGCGTAACCGCGAAGTATTGAGTATGAACCGTCACCCCACCGGGATCACCGCGGGTAAAGATAATGCCGCTTTGCAGGACCCAGGAGGGCCGCAAGTAATAGTTCGCCTCGGGATTCAGACGAAAAGCGGAGTGCACGTCTTTGGCCTTTTCATAGCCGCCGCCAAGCACCACCACTAGCTGCTTCTGTGGGAGCAGCTTGCGATGAATGAAGCCATCGAATCGATACTTGGGCAGGAAAAAGCAATACGAACTGGCACCCGCGAAGACATCGGCGTACCAGTCCTGGTTGAATACGTGCGTCAGCCCACCCGTGAAATACCATCCCCGATCGCCGTAGCGGTCCTCACGAGTGACTGCAGTCTGGATCGTATTCGTTGGCCCCGCGAATACGGCGCGCAGGTAACCGTCCGTCCATGAAGGATTACCCGGGGTGAGGGCGCTGTGGCCGCCACCGGCCTCGATAAATCCATGCCCGCCTCCTACTCCTGGGAAGAAGATTCCCGGCACGGCGGAACCCGGTGAAACCGGAGCCTCTTCCTGCTGAGCAGCGGCCAGGCCGCTCGCCAGAAATAACCCAAGCACCGGCAGGATCAGCCGGCGCGCACGGCGCCAAAATGGTTTCTCGTATATCGGTTTCAGAGTTGCACCCCGGCGACTTCGTAAGATGCAATCCCGTCGCTCGGGTTGGCTGCACTACTGTGGAGGGCCGCGCGTCTTGCCGCCTGATCCGCAGGCAACTGGTTGAGCAGCGGCACGCATCCGCGTCCCCCGCGGGTGGAAGTGCGGCTCGAAAAAGCGAGTGCTCCGCGGATCAACGAGCCGCTAAACGCCAGTTCCACTCCGCGTGCCTGCGTTGAGTCAAGGATTCAGCAGGAAGCTTCAGCGGTGATGTGGAGGGCTTATTCGTGCGAACCCAGGGATACTGCTCCAAACCGGCAGATGTTTGATAACACATCGTCGCAAAGAGGCGTCCGCGTCAGCGGCCGCGAAGAATGTAGCCCAGCGCAAGCGTGACCCGGAGGGGCCGCGCAGTGCCGGGTAGGCCGCAACCAATATCCGAGCCCCTTTTAGGGGCGGCACACATAGACTCTACGGTAGGGATCGAGGCAGTGGAGTCGACCTCTCACTTGCGAAGAGCACGTGCCACTAACAGGGCGGTGTCGTCTGCTATATCCTCGCCCAACATCCAGTCGAGGTAGTCCGGATCAGTTTTGGCGACCGCTCTCAAGGAGCGGCGAGCGTGTTTGCCGCGAACAAAAAACGGCTCCCCGTCCTTCAGCTCAAACCACCGACCAGAATCCACGAACTGTGGTTTCTCCGCTGGCCTGCAAAACTGGCAGAGACCTTCAGCCGTATTCGGGAGATCCGCATATCTATCGAGTTGCCCTTCCAGAACCTTCCAAGACACACGGGCGTCTTCGAAGGCGTGATGTGCATTACTGTGTTCTGAGCCGCAGTAAAATCTATAGGCAGACGCGAGGTTACGCGGCTCTTTCTTGTGATAAATCCGCATAACGTCGACGACGAGTCGATTCAGCAACGAAAACTCCATGCCCACACGCCTAAACTCCTCTTGGAGGAGCAGCAAGTCGAAGGCAGCAATATTGAACCCGGCTACGTCGGAATCCGCCAGAAGCTCGAACACTCGCCTGGCAACATCCTTAAATGTTCGGTTACCTTCTACCTGCTTGTTTGTAATGCCGTGGATACGGCTTGCATCCGCCCGGATTGGCCTCTCGGGATCGAGTTTGGCGTGGAACTTGTGCATACGCCCGTTCGGCATTATTTTTAGAATGCCGATCTCGACGATTCGGTCCGAAAGCGTGCTCCGGCCCGTAGTTTCCAAGTCCATGAAGGCCAGAGGGCGCCTCAGCTCAAGTTGCCTCTTCATAATTTTCAGGCGCTTAGCACAGCTCGGTCTGCCGCACCCCGATTGTTATCGGATGTGTTCCAGGTTGTGCGACGTGGGCTAGCAGCGGTATGGCCTTGGTGGCCATGAGGAAGTATTGCTCACTAACTTCGAGCCCCATGCTCTCCAATCCGCAAGCAACCGCCGCGGCGATTGTGGACCCTGAACCCATGAAGGGATCGAGAATAACTCCCTCTTCGAAGGGCAGCGCCGCACGCACGATCTGCCGAAGGAAAGCTTGCGGCTTCAAGGACGGATGTGGCGCCAAGTCCCGCTCCCGTCCGCGTGCAGGAGATGAGTAGATCAAATCTTTGAACGGTTCCTCGGCCGAGATCCGGCGAAGGCCGCCTGTCTTCCACTTCCTCAAATTATCCTGCACCCGGCCTTCAAAAGGCTTGCGGAACAAGCCCCAGGGCTCCCAACAGGACTTGGGCATCACGCTGATCTCAGGAAATTCGTTGTGCGCGTTCTTCGGGCGGTCACCACCGCGCAATGTGTACACGACGCGTATGATCTCGCCGCGCTTCTCGAAACCGGTGTTAATAAACGGCTCGTAGACCAGGTGGGAGACCAGCGGGTTGGTTGCGATGAACACGTGAGCCCCAGGAACCAGTACCGGCAAGAGCAGCTCCGCGAATCTCTTAAAAAACGTGCGCAGGGCTGCGTGATCCTTTTGCTTGAGCACCGTGAACCGGGGCAGGGGCTGGCGTTTGCATCCGTCAAAAGCCGGCGGTATCCGCCAAATTCCACCGCGCCCGATCCGTAGTTTCTCCAACTCGCGCGGCGTGTACTCCACGAGCCCATAGGGAGGATCCGTCACCACCGCATGGACGCTTTGATGTCGCGCTTTAGCCAGCCAGTCGAAGGCGTCTTGGTGGAAGATCTGATATTGGCGGGCAGATTGAAACAGAAGACCAGTACTGGACAGGGCATGACTCCCGGAGCGAGTCGGCGTGTTCCGCTGAAGCATTGGCATCTTGGGATGAACCCGGCTGGGAACCTAGCTGGCATCCTAACAAAATCACCCTGACGACCAAACAGCTTTCCGTCAGTCCGAGGTTCTGATCCGAACCATCCCCGCCAATTGGCTGCCACCATGGTCCGGCATAAGCTGAGAAGCGATGTCTCTGCAAGCCCTGCTCGTCAGCCGCGATGGGGAAGCGGTTTCCGTCCTGCAGACCGTGATGCGGCAACTCAACGTCGAGAGCGAGGTGTGCGCCGAACTCCAGCCCGCGGTGGAGCGGCTGGCCGAAGGCGCGACCTCGGCGGTGGTGGTTGACTATGACGTTGAACACGCCACCGAACTCCTCAAGCTGATGCGCCAGAATTATCCTGGGACGTGCGTGGCGCTGGCCATGGTCAAAGGGCTGTCGAGCATTCAGGCGGCTTATGACATGGGCGCGAATTTCGTGCTGATCAAGCCGGTGAGCCCGGATGCCGCCTCCCGCAGCCTGGGCGAGGCCACGGCCCTGGTGCAGCGCATGCTGCGCCGCCCCTCGCGCATGGTAGTACCGACGCTGGCCTATGTCAGCTTCGAGGGCGGGCAGGACCCGGCGATCATTCTCGACATCAGCGAAGGCGGCATGGCCATCCAGGCCTTGCAGGCGCTGGAGGCCCAGGGGCCGATGCGCCTGCGCTTCGAGCTGCCCGGCTGGCTCCGCAACCTGGATGTTGCCGCGGAGATCGTCTGGACCGACTCCTCCGGACGCGCGGGACTTCGTTTCATCGACTTATCGGAAGACGACCAACGATGCTTGCAGGACTGGGTGCGCATCCATGCCTCCGACTTGCACGCCCCGACCCGACTGGCGGATTACCCCTCCGCCGAGGCGCCGCTGCCTTTGCGGCCAAAGGAGCGGGAGGTACTCACCACGACCACCGCGCCCACGGTGGCGCAGCGCCTCTTTTCTACCCTGATCGATGCCGCCATCGTGCTGCTGTCCACAGGGCTGTTCTTCGGGGCGTTCTTGATCTTCGCCCGCCATCTGCCGGTTTCGCGGTGGGCCTGGCCGATCGCCATGCTGACACCGTTGGTGTTTTGGCTGCTTTATTTGTATTTGTTCCTGGCGCATCCCCGCGGGACCCCCGGCATGCAGGTAGCGGAAAGAGTGAAAGCCGCCGCCACCCGTCCACCGGAGCTGTTCGACCTGCCGCCCTCGCCCTTCGTCTCCGCCAGTTCGCGAGTTTTGACCTGGCTGGAAGCGCAGCGCGCCGGCGTTACCAGAACTGCCGCCGCCGGCGACGAGGCGATCCTCACGCCCGCCCTAACCCCGGGCCCCTCCGAAACACCGCGTCCGGGTAACGGCTTGCACTCCTGAAATTGGTTACTTACCAAAGCCGCTGGTCTGCCGCAACTCACGTGGAAATCGCCACTTCCGCTATGCTTACGATGACTGACAGGGTGACTTTGGCCAAGGCCACGGTGACCCGGGGGAGGCAAGAAACGGTGTTTTTGTCGTTGCAATCGAGCAGTGACTTTCATAATATCTCGCCAGTCCCCCCGAGAGTGTCACCAGCCAGCCCCCGGCAAGATCGCGTCGCTGGCCGTATTTCTTTAACGCCATCGGTTGGAATTGGAAAGGGAAATGTTTAAACCGGGTTTCGCCACTCGTCTCGTCCTCATCGTCGGCCTCGCTGTCGTGCTCTCGGCCAGCGCGGCCGCAGGCTCTACTCGCACCAGCAAGACTTCCACTTCCGCCACAGTTACGGAGAGTCCGCGCGCCAAGCAGCGGGCCGCGCGTCTGCGGCATGCTCGCGCCACCCGCAGCTCTGGCCGCCGGCACCGCCGCTCCTATGAGCGCTTCTACACCAGTTCTTATGCCGACGGCCTCACCGAGGGCGACGTAATCGCCGGTGAGGACGCGGTGGTCCGCGCTGCCGCCATCGAGGCCCTGGGCAACATGAATGGCACCGTGGTGGCCATCGATCCTGATAGCGGTCGAGTGCTGAGCATGGTCAACCAGAAGCTGGCGCTGGCCAGTGGAGCGCAGCCCTGTTCCACGATCAAGCTGACGGTAGCGCTGGCGGCGCTGAACGAGCGCATTGTCGACAAGAACACCGAGATCGCGCTCGGTCCGCGCTCCCGCATGAACCTCACCGGGGCGCTCGCGCATTCCAACAACGCGTACTTCGAAGCCCTGGGACGCCGCCTCGGCTTCGAGAAGGTCAGCTACTACGCCCACGAGTTCGGACTGGGCGAGCTGGCCGGCTACAACATTTCCGGCGAGCACCTTGGAGTTTTCCCCAGCCAGGTGCTGACGTCGAGCGCCGGCGGTGTGGGCAAAATGTGCTCCTTCGGCGAAAGCATCTCCATGACGCCGCTGCAACTGGGAGCGCTGGTGGCCGCCATGGCCAACGGCGGAACGCTCTTCTACCTGCAGCATCCCACGCGTCCGGAAGAGATCACGAGCTTCGTTCCCAAAGTGAAGCGTCAGCTCGATATCGCTCCGCTGATGCCCTCCATGGCCGACGGCATGGCGGGCGCGGTGGAGTACGGCACTGCCCGCAGCCTGCGGTACAACTTCAGCGAAGAGCAGGTCCTGGGCAAGACCGGCACTTGCTCGCATGACGGCACCCGCTTCGGCTGGTTCGGGTCTTACGCCAAGACCGACCGCGGACGCATCGTGGTGGTGGTCTTTCTGCAGGGCGGACGCCCCACTTTCGGTCCCAAGGCGGCGGAGATCGCCGGGCGCATGTACCGCAATCTCTACGACCACAACTTCTTCATGCCGGCAGGCGCCACCCACGCCGGTGGAGCTGCCCCCGTGCAGACTGCCGGCGCGGCGCAATAAGAAACAACGTCAGGTTTAGCAGGCCTCCGAGTCGGAGGCCTTTTTATTGCTTAGCGTCTTTACCAAGGCCAGGTGGGACCCTGTAAGTCTTGACTATTCCCTGGAGAAGCGAGAAGCTGCCGGAACTGGTGGTCGGGGGTTTCGTGAACTCCACGATTTCGTCGCTTATCGAAGCAGCCGAGCGCGGCGACCCTTCCGCTGCAGGAGCACTTTTCGCCGCGCTTTACTCCGAACTGCATCGCGTCGCTCGGCGTGAGCTCGCGCGGCA
Organism: uncultured Acidobacteriota bacterium; assembly: GCA_963733935.1. Lineage (GTDB taxonomy): Bacteria > Acidobacteriota > Terriglobia > Terriglobales > Acidobacteriaceae > JAHFUA01. The sequence goes on along the minus strand of CAVTEQ010000014.1, from coordinate 490,061 downwards.
GGACGCTTTCGTGAGCCTGGGCGCGACCACGCTTCTGCATGAGGCTTACCTGGACATGGCCGCCCGAGATGGCGCCGCTTTCCCGACCGCGCCCGCTTCATGGGATACGCCGCGCGCGTGATGCGCGGGCTGATCATCGATCATGCGCGTAACCGGCATGCGCAGAAGCGGGGCGGCCAATTCGAGATCACCTCGCTGGTCACCGAGGTCGGGGAGAACGTCGCTGACGATCGCGAGCTAACGCGAATCAGTGAGGCACTTAGACGAGCTGGCCAAGACGGAGCCGGCGCTGGCCGAAATCGTCGACTTGAAATTCTTCTGCGGCTTTTCATTCGCGGAGATTGGCGCCATGCGCGGCGTATCTGAGCGAACCGTGCAGCGAAGTTGGGAGAAGGCGCGCATTCATCTGCATCGCAGCATTAGCGCAGATTTGTCGTCTTGAGGACCGAATGTCCAAACTCAGCCCCGAGCAATGGCAGGCCGTGAGTCCGTATCTGGACCAGGCACTTGCCCTGCCGGAGGAGGAGCGGGCTTCCTGGCTGGCGGCGTTGCGCCGACCAGGATCCCAGTCTTGGCCGACCATCTGCAGAGCTTTCTCGAGGAGCACCGCGCGCTGGCACAGGAAGGTTTCCTCGAACACGGCCCGGTTCCGCTGCCGGCTGAGCCGGGGCTCGCGGGTCAGACCATCGGCGCCTACACGCTGGTGTCGCTCCTTGGCCAGGGCGGAATGGGTAGCGTTTGGCTGGCCGAGCGCAGCGACGGACGCTTCGAGCGCCAGGCGGCGGTCAAGTTCATCAGCCTGCCCCTGGCCGGCCGTGGCGGCGAAGAGCGATTCAAACGCGAAGGCAGCATCCTGGGCCGCCTGGCCGACCCACACATCGCCGAACTTCTCGACGCCGGCGTCTCCGCTGAAGGGCAGCCTTATCTCGTACTCGAGCACGTTGAAGGCGAACACATCGATCAGTACTGCGACCTTCACAAGCTCGATGTGGAGGCGCGAATCCGTTTGTTTCTTGATGTGCTCGCCGCGGTGGCGCACGCGCACGCCAACCTGATTGTTCATCGCGATCTCAAGCCCTCGAATGTGCTGGTTAGAAACGACGGCCAGGTCAAGCTGCTCGACTTCGGCATTGCCAAGCTGCTGGAGAATGAAACCGGCGATGACGCCGCCACGCAATTGACTCAACAAGCCGGAGGCGCGATGACGCCCGCCTACGCGGCGCCTGAACAGGTAAGCGGCGGACTGGTCACCACGGCCACCGATGTCTATGCATTGGGCGTCCTGCTCTATGTGCTGTTGACGGGGCAGCATCCCGCTGGCGCCAGCATGCGCTCGACAGCCGACCTGGTGAAGGCCATTGTGGATACGGAACCGGCGCGTATGTCCCGCGTCGTAACGGCGGGAGAGAATGTCCCGGCCGCTACCACTGCTGCCGCAAGCCGAGCGGCGACACCCGACAAGCTCCAGAGACTGCTGCGCGGCGATCTCGATACCATCGTAGCCAAGGCGCTGAAGAAGAATCCGCAGGAGCGCTATGCGTCTGTTACCGCGCTTGGGGGCGATCTTCGCCGCTATCTCGCGCACGAACCCATCAGCGCTCGGCCAGACACGCTCAAATATCGCGCCGCCAAGTTTGTGCGCCGGAACCGGACTGCGGTCGCGCTGGCCACATTAGCCTTCCTGGCCGTGGTTGCGGGCGTCGCAGGGATCTTGCTTCAGGCCCGCAATGCACGCGTACAGCGCGACTTTGCCTTCCGCGAGCTATCGCTTGCCGAATCCGTGAACGACCTCAATTCTTTCCTGCTGTCGGATGCGGCGCCCTCCGGCAAACCATTCACGGTGAATGAGCTGCTGGGACGCGCGGAGCACATCGTCGAGCGCCAACGAGGCGACGATGTTGCCCGCGTTGAGTTGATGGTCGCCATCGGGGCGCAGTACATCGGCCAGGATGAGGAGGCAAGGGCCCGCCGGGTGTTGGAGCAGGCTTACCAGCTCTCCCGGACGCTCTCGGACAAGTCGGCCCGCTCCAACGCCGACTGCGCTCTGGCCGCCGCTCTGTCAGGAACCGGCGACATCCCGCGGGCGGAGGCGTTGTTCCAGGAGGGGCTGCACGAGCTTCCCGAGCAGTCGCAGTACCTGCCGGACAGAATTTCCTGCCTGCTGCGGGGCAGTTGGATCGCCAGTCACGGCGGGGCCTCACAGGAGGCTATAGCCCGAGTCCAGACAGCGCAGCGGCTGCTGCAACTCTCGCCAGTGCGATCCGAGATGCAGGACCTGCGTGTCCTCATGAATCTGGCCGAAGCGTATCGCGGTGCCGGCCAATTTCGTGAAGCCATTGCCACTTTCGAGCAGGCCTCCGCTCGCCTGACCTCGCTCGGACGCGACGAGACCGAAACCGCCGGCACTCTGTTCAACGACTGGGCGGTGGCCCTCAACCAGAGCGGACGGCCGCTGGAAGCCGAGCCCATCTTCCGCCGCGCCATAGCCATCAGCCGCGCCGACAGCACCGACCGCGGCGTCTCCCCTATGTTGCTCCTGAACTACGGAAGGACCTTGCGCGAGCTGGGCCGTTTTAACGAGGCCGCGGATTACACGGAGCGCGCATACCGCAAGGCGGAGCAGACCAGCGAACAGGTGGTGGTAAACCAATCATTGCTGGAGCGCGCCCGCGTGTATCGTGACCGCAATGATCTTGCCCGGGCGGAGGCGATGCTGGCCGAAGCAGAGCCGAGGCTGCGGAAGGCGCTCCCTCCTGGGCATTACGCATTCGCCGCAATACCATCGGAACAGTCTTTGATCGATCTTGCACGCGGCGATCTGTCCAGCGCGCTGCAGCATGCGAACCAGGCAATCGGCATCTACGAGGCGGCCATAAGAGCCGGCAAAGCGGGCGAAAGCGGCATGCCCATGCTGCTGCTTCGCCGATCCATGATCGAGCTGCAATTGGCCCGTGCCGACGAAGCAACGACGGATGCCGCCCGCGGCCTGAAACTGTTGCAGGCCGCCGCCCAGCCGGGGACCTTCTCCAGCAGTCTGGGCCGCGCCTATCTGACGGTGGGGCGCGCTCTTCAGGCGCAGGGCAAGCGCGAAGAAGCCCGCGCTGCCTTCGCCTCGGCGGCGGAACAGCTCCAGAACGCCCTGGGCCCTGATCACCCCGATACCCGCAGCGCCCGCCAGCTCGCGGCCAAGTAGAGCGCTGTCGTCTTTTGCCTGCCGTTTCCGATCTTCCTGAGTAGGGGCTGAGAGAGCCCGCTGGATCTAGGAGGTCGGCTATGTCCATTCCCAAGAAGTCCTTCACCGAGAGACAACCACTCGCCACGGCTCATCCGCCAGGCGCGGCTGCAAGTCCCGCCACCCGTCCCTCGCCGCGGCTAGCGGTCAAGACGAGGAACCCAGGTCCCGGCCAGACCTGGTTCAACCTGACCCGGAGGGACATAGAGAAGATGAGCTGGGAACAACTCCAAAAGAAGGCCGATACGAGCCACCAGCAATCGGCCGCGACCGACCAAGGTTCGCTGTGGCAGAGGTTGGCGAGCCTGTTTCGCAGGTCCGACAAGGGTAAGTAATTCGGCTAGCAGCGATCTTGCCCTGCGTTGTCGTCTTTTTGCTTCCGTTTCCGATATTCCTAGATAGAGGCCCAGCTAGCGTCTAAGGGACGCAGATCAACCCGGGCTGCTCCCCCGCAAATGCAAGCCAGCGTGGCATCCACCTGGCCAACTAGGTGTTCCATGAACACAAAGCGCAAGCCAATCCGCACCGTACTGCTCGTTCTGCTGGGGGTTGTCGTTCCAATTTTGGGGGTGGGACTATTTGCCGGCAGCGGCCTGCCCAACCCGCTCATGACCCTCGATGGCAGCGGGATACTCAGCACCTACAACACCAGCGGGCCCATCGACGTGACCAACCCGTTCTTTCAGAATCTGGGGACGAATGGGAGGACGTGCAATTCCTGCCATGTGTCCAGTGAGGCCTGGACGGTATCGCCACACGGTATTCGGGAGCGATTCGAGGCGACCCAGGGGACCGCTCTTCCGTCCGGTGGACGGGGCGAACTGTCCCAGCGCAGATGTATCTACGGTCCGGGCTCGGCATTCGGCGTATTCACTGGCATCGCGAAATGCGACAACAGTCACGGCCAAGACACCAACTTTGTATCTCCATCGCCGGCTACCAGACTGCCACCCACTACAGCACGCAAGACATGAAGTGACGGGCGGATGTGCCTTGGTGGTCGGGCAGGAGGCTGGGCAAGGAGACAAGACTATGAAATCCATTCCGGAATGCATTCGCGGCGTCGGCTCAGCGCTTCGACTTTGCCTGCGAGCGTGCGGGCTGAGCGCGACGCTCTTCGCCGGGCTGCTACTTGTCCCAGGAACCTGCCTGCATGCCCAACCCCCGGATCTGACCGGCACCTACACAGGCGATGACGGCGGTGTCTATTACGTGCAGCAGTCTGGCAACATCCTCTGGTGGGCGGGAATGAGCGTGGACCAGGGGATCCTCGCAGACAAAGTGTGGCATCGCGGCCTGGGCTTTACCAACGTATTCCGCGGAACGATCAACGACGACTATACGGTTGTGGGAGAATGGTCGGATGTCAGCCGCGGGTTGACGTTGAACAGTGGCAGTCTGAACCTGACCATCAGCTATTTCAACGGACGGTTGCGACTTACAAAGGTGACGGCGACGGGAGGTTTCGGAGGCACGACTTTGACCCAAACCGATCCGCTCGACGACACTAGGTTCGAAGGAATCACCGAAGATATCTATTCCAGATTTGCTTTAGTTCACAAGAATAACACCGACGAATCGCTTCTTGTCCAGCACGAAACGGTTGGGCCCGTACCGGTTGAGGAGCCCCAACTGAAGCCATACCGTGACGCAACTGTATTCTATGGACATATAGTGAATTCACATATTAACTACCTGGCCGATGATCTGGGAGTGGAGTCTGAAATTCCCCATGTAAACTACGGTGTCGATTTTAATCCGAACGTCAACGTGTCTGATTTCACCTTTCTCAACTTTGGCGAGTTGGATCGGGACTACGACTCATTCCTTGCCAATAAGAGCATCGGCGATGCCGATTTCGACGTTCGACTAAAGGTCGATCAGGACAAGCTGGAGAACGACTTCTATACGACCGGTTGGGGAAATAACACCTATGGCCCGGAGGTTTTTAATCTCAAACTCAATGATGCCAGCACCCATCAGAAGCTCAACTACGCGGGTAGTGAGGCGTACATGGGACTTGAGACAATTATGTACGGCAGGTATGACGCCAGCACTACGCCACTTTTGCCGGGATGGGCAGAAGCGGACGGCAACAGCGTCTTGGTTAACGGACGACCGATCAATGGGACTACGCTGACCTCAGGCACTCCTCCTTTTTGTTATTTTGTCCAGCCTTGTCCGTATTTGGCCGGAGAAACTCCTGCGGGCCTCCTTAATAATATCTTTGTCGCTCCAGCCGGCATCGCACTGGGTAATCTGCTCGAATCGGCGTACGGCGATGGTAAGGTCCCCCCAGGGGACGGCGCTGGCACGTACCTGAGAGTCACGGGAACACTGGTCCTGGATTGCGGCCATGGGGTCGGCCTCAGCCACCCCTGCTTCGACGGTGAGGGCGATAATCCAGATGACCACAAAGACGACGTAAGCACCCACCAGAATCAGGAGATCCATCCGGTTTATTCCATTGACATCATCAACGCGCCGTTTCGTCCCGAGGACATTACCGTGGACGCACGAAAGAATCTGACCGGCACTTGGGGCGCCCCAAGGGACGGCAGCACCTACTACATCCGCCAGATCGGCAACACCATCTGGTGGCTGGCGATGATGCGCGACCGGCAGCCCATCCAGCCCGGCAACACTTTTGCGATTATCGGCTCTAAGCAGCTTCAGCCCGCCTTCGATGCCGGCGACCCATCCTGCTCGTCGAACCAGTGCTGGGCGTTCGCCACTGTGTTCAAAGGGACGATCAACGCTGCTGGCGACACGATCGAGGGCGATTGGGCAGGGGTGCCGCAGAGCACTGCAAAGGGGAGCTCGGGTGGGCACATGAAATTCTATGTCTACAATCACAAGATCATTGTTCCCGCGACTTCCAGTATTTTTCCGGTGACCATCGAAAAAATGTACGAGCCTGCCGGCGATACCACGCCGCCACAAAGCACGCTGACGATTGGTACACCTCAGTACACGGGCGGCAGCCAACTCTTCGTCACTGGAGCAACTTCGTTCACGGTCGCCGCAACCGACGCAGATTCCGGGGTGCAGGACGTCTGGTATCGGGACTACCCGCAGGGGGCCTCGGCCCCTGCCTACATGACCGTGTTGGGGTCGGCTGCGATTTTCATGTTGAGCGGCTCCGATGGTGCTTACGAGGTGGACAACTACGCCACCGACAATGCGGGAAACGATGAAACCTCGCATGCTACGGTGGCTTATCTCGACAACACCCCGCCGGCGGCGGCCATCACTGCGCCCGCCGCGGTGCAGTACGGACACAGCGATAGCTTCACCATCACCTACAGCGTCAGCGATGGCACCGGCTCGGGCGTGAAGAGCTCCGCGCCCAACATCGACGGCCTGACCACGCTGCAGGACGGCACACCTGTCGCCTACAACCAAACCGTCCATCTCCTTACGGCATTGTCGCTGGGTATGCACACCTTCAACGCCCTCTCCGTGGACAACCTGAACAATGCCGGCACGAATTCGGTGATGTTCTCCGTCATCGTCACGCCCGACAGCATCGAGGGCAACGTCAGGCAGTTCCTGCAGAGCGGTGCGATCAAGAACATCGGTATAGCGATTTCCCTGCTCGCCAAGTTGGACGTCGCTGAGGCCGCACGCAACCGAGGCAGGTGCTCCACCGCCGCCACTCTCTACCACGCGTTCATCAACGAACTGCAGGCACAGAGCGGCAAGCATGTGGACCCAACAGCGGCGCAGATCATGATTGCCGACGCGCAGTACCTGATCGCACATTGCCCGTGATCGTAAGCATGACTACGATTCGCCATGGGGCGGCACCGGGCCCACAGTGTTTCTGAACGACTGCTTCGTAGCGCACCCGATTCGAGCTCACGGGCTGCGATCCTGGCTAGCGCGAGGACGATTCCTGAATTGGTCATCACTGTTAATTAAGTCCGCTCTTCCCCTCGCGAACAAGGGCGTCCCCTACAAGAACAAGTCAAGCGTACAGCCTTCTTCTGAACAAGGGTCAGATCCGCATCTCGCTGCCGGTTCCGGCGACCGCCGACTTCCAGATCACCGAAATTGAGGATCCCTACCACTGTCCGCAGACCACGGCGACCCAGCCCGCAATGTACCGGCGGCCCCTGCCGGCAACGAATCTCCCGTTCCTGACCACGGTGATGTGGGACGGGCGGGAGAGTCCCAAAGGGCAGTCGCTGACAGCCGATCTGACCCAGCAGGCGATCGATGCGACTACGGGGCATGCCCAGGGCGCGCGACCGAGCACGGAACAACTCCAGCAGATTGTCGCCTTCGAGACGGCAATATTCACAGGCCAATCGGTTGATTTTGCGGCCGGCAACCTGACCGCCAAAGGCGCCACTGGTGGGCCAAGGAATCTATCGACGCAAGAGTTCTATACAGGCATCAATGATGTGCTGGGGGCCGATCCCACGGGAGCGGCATTCGACCCCGTGGCATTCACCACCTACAGCAAGTGGGCGAACCTCACTGGGCCGAGCGCCACGCCGGCACGTGAATCCATCGCTCGCGGGGAAGCCCTGTTCAACACCCTCCCCATCACCATCACCGGCGTTTCCGGTCTGAACGACCTGCCGGGCCTCTCCACCGTGAACGGAACCTGCACCACGTGTCACGACACACCCAACGTTGGTAATCACTCGGTGGCGCTGGCCATTAATATCGGGGTCACGGATTATCCCGCGCGGGGCGGGTTGGACATCTCCGGGTTGCCGGTTTACACGATCAAGTGCAACAGCAATGGCGCCACGGTACAGTCCACTGATCCCGGACGAGCGTTGATCAGCGGCAAGTGTGCGGACGTGGGCAAGACGAAGGGACCAATCCTGCGTGGCCTGGCAGCGCGCGCTCCGTACTTCCATAACGGTTCGGCGGCTACCCTGAGTGGCGCGGTTGAGTTCTACGACCAGCGTTTCAACTTGAACATGACGGACCAGCAGAAAGCGGATCTGGTGGCGTTCTTGCAGACGCTGTAGCAAAGGCAGGGCCCTTGACTGGTGGGGCGGACGCGGTGCGCCCGCCTGTCGTCTTTTTGCTGCCGTTTCCGATTTCCTAAATAGAAGGGGAAGATCCACTTAATCAATGGAAGCTCAGGACAGGGCAGTGTCCCCCTTTAAACTGGAAAGGAGAGTCCCATGAAAACCAAGACCAGAGTCAAGGCCGGAAGGCTGGCGGCGAACCACAACGCCACCGTCCGGTAATGCGCGTGCCCCACCCTTGGCCGTTTCTGCCAAGGGTGGGTCTGTTCAGAGTTCCCACCCTTCCCAAAACCGGGCACCCGACCGAGAAGAGCCGCTATGACCGTCGAACGCGCCATCGAACTGCAGGAGCAGAGCTGGGCTCTCGGAGCCGAGGGAAAGCTCGACGAGGCTGCCGATGCCGGCCGCGAAGCGCTTCGGCTGATGGAATTGGCCGAGGGCGCCGACTCGCCCGACGTTGCCAATCTGCTCAACGATCTGGCGGAAATCGAACAGCAGCGGCAGAACTTCGCCGAAGCGCTGGCGCTGGCCGAGCGCGCGATCTCCATCGAACAGGCTTTGGGCGAACGCTTCAGTGGGGAAGATGCTACGCGGATTCGGGCCAGGACTCTTGCTATCGCCGGGGAACTTCGCCGCATTCAGGGCGATTACACGCGGGCCGAAGCCGACCTCAAGGAGGCTCTCGCAATCTCACTCACTCAGTTTGGCGAGACCTCCGCAGAAGCTGGCGAAGCGCGCAACAATCTCGCCGTGCTCTACAAATACTGGGGCCGCTTCGATGACGGATTGAAGCTCTACCGCGAAGCGCTCGCGCCGATCATCGCCTCCCAGGGCGAGGAATCGCAGGCCGCCGCCACCGTGTATCACAACATCGGCGGGATTCTCCACGCGCGCGGCGATTTTGCCGCTGCCGAAGAGCCGGCGCGCAAAGCATGGGAGGTTTCGCAGCGGCTTTTTGGCGAGGCCGATCCGCGTACCATGGTCGACGCGACCGCCTACGCCGGCGTCCTCGATGGCCTCGAGCGCTACGATGAAAGCGAGCCGATCTACCGGCGCGCGCTCGCGGTCTTTGAGCAGGCCTACGGTCCCGAGCACTATGAAGTGGCGGCCACGTTGCACAATCTCGCCGCCTTGCTGGCCGCGCACGGCCTGCATCGCGATGCGGAGGAGCACTACCGCCGCGCGCTGGCCATCAAAGAAAGACTGCTGGGGGCCGATAACACTGATCTTGCGATCACCCTCAACAATCTCGGCAGGCTGCTGAGCGAAACCGGACGGCCGGCGGAAGCAGCGCCGCTGCTCGAAGCGGCAGTCGCGGCTCTCGAAAAACGATTGCCGCCGGAGCATCCGCATCTCCGGCGTGCACGCGCGAATCTGTACAGCGCGAATCGCGCGTAATAGGAGGTACGCCTTGCGAATGTGTGGATCTACTTCGGTTTGCGCACGTCGCCGGCGATCTTGCCGTCCTTGAGGTGGATGACGCGGTGGGCGTACTCGGCGATGTCGTGCTCGTGGGTGACCAGCACCATGGTGTTGCCTTCGCGGTGGAGGCGATCGAATAAGGCCATGATCTCCGCTCCAGTCTGCGAGTCCAGATTGCCGGTGGGTTCGTCGGCCAGGATGATGGCGGGATTGTTGACCAAAGCGCGAGCGACGGCTACCCGCTGGCGCTGCCCTCCGGAGAGCTCGTTGGGCTTGTGCATCATGCGGTCGGCTAGATCGACCGCCTTCAGCGCCGCCTTGGCGCGCTCGATGCGCTCTTCCGACGCCGTGCCGTTGTAGATGAGCGGCAACTCGACGTTGTGCAGCGCGGTGGCGCGGGCCAGCAGATTGAACGTCTGGAACACAAAGCCGATTTCTTTATTGCGGATGCGCGCCAATTCGTCGTCGTTCAGCTCGCTGACCAGTTGCTGGTTGAGCCAGTAGCGACCCTTGCTGGGAGTATCCAGGCAGCCGATCAGATTCATCAGCGTGGACTTGCCCGAGCCCGACGGTCCCATGATGGCGACGTATTCATTACGCTCGATGCGCAGGTCCACTCCGCGCAGGGCGTGCACCTGTTGCTCCGAACCCATGTCGTAGGTCTTCCACAGGTCCTCGGTGCAGATCATGCAGTTGGCGGGCGGGACCGTGGGTTTCTCGCTGATGGTGGCGACTTGAGTGGACATTCCTGACTCCTGACTCCTCGTCTCAAAACTTAGACGCTGTATCCTGCTTTACGTCACGACTCTTCCTGCTTTTTGACGGTGTTATCGATCTTGATCGCGGCTTCGTTCTTGAGGGTGCGCAGAACTTTGTAACTACCCACTACAATCTCGTCATCCGCCTTTAGCCCGCTCGTGACTTCGATATCAGTAGTGCCGGTGATGCCGGTTTCTACCGGCACGAAGACCGCCTTGCCGCTGCGGATCACGAACACTCCCTGAATCTCTTCTTTGTCCTTCTTGGCCTGCATGGGCGAAGGCGCAGCCGCCTGCACGGATCCCTTAGCCTTAGTTTTCGGCTCCAGGTCACCCCGCTGGCGGATGGTCAGTGCCTGAATCGGAATCGCCAGCACGTTCGCTCGGGTGGCCGTCGTGATCTTGGCGGTGGTAGAGAGCCCGGGCCGCAGATTCTGCGGCGGATCATCGAGTGTGACCTTCACCTTGAAATCCTTGGCTTCCTGGCTGCTGGCCAGCGTCTGCGAAGTGGCCACGCCGGTGGAACGCACGATGGCGTTCTCCCCGATCTCGCTGACGTGCCCCTTGAAAATTTTATTGGGTATGGCATCGATGGTGACGTCGGCAGGCTGTCCCAGCTTGACGTTGACGATGTCGGTCTCATCGACCTTTACCTCGGCCGTGATGACCGACATATCAGCCAGCGTCATCAGCGTACTGCCGGGTTGGTTCTGGATTCCGATCACCACCGTCTCGCCCTCGCGCACCGGCAGGTTGGTAATGGTGCCGTCGAAGGGAGCGCTGTACACCGTTTTCTGCAGCACGTCGGACGCGTGCGTGAGACTGGCGCCCGCCTGCTTCACGCGCTCCTGCGAGGCCCCGCGCTGCGCCTTGGCCTGCACGATGCGCGCCTGCGCCTGATCCAACCCGCTGGCGGAGGCTTCCCAGGCAGCTTTGCGCGCGTCGTATTCCTGCTTGGCGATGAGCTGATCTTTGAAGAGCCCCTGGGCCCGCTCAAAGTCGAGCCTCTTCTGTTCGGCGTCGGCTTTGGCGCGGGCCAGATCGGCGATGGCCGTGTTATAGGCGGCATCGGCGGCGGCTTCATCTCCGGTCGATGCTTGCAGGGAAGCGCGCATTGCCGACACATCGGCCGCCGGCTGCACGTTCTCGATCTGCGCCAGCAATTGTCCCTTCTTGACCCGGTCGCCTTCCTTGACGTAGAGATGCGTGATCTTGCCGAAGGCGTTCGCCCCGATGTTGACGTAGGTCCAGGGATTGACCTCGCCGGAAGCGGTTACCACGCTGGCCAGGTCCTCGCGCACCACGCGCCCGCTTTGCACCGCAACTACGTTCTTGCGGCTTTGGTACACGGTGAACCCAACCACCGAGCCCAGCACGATGACGGCTCCCGCGATGATGCCGATCTTCTTCCAGTTCATGAATCCTCTGTTAGCGGCGGCGGCGTTGGCCGCGCACCATGCCCCCTTCGTGAGAATGAGCCGCCTTCAAAGATACGTTGGATCGCCGCTGAAAGTTCGCGGGTACAGGCCATCCTCGGACCTCTGCGCCGGGTCAGCCCCTTCTATCAACGAACCTTACCTCTCCCCGCTGCTTCGATTATATCGGCGCGCGCCGTGGTTCGCACCTGTGTCGAGCCGTGGTGCCCCCGGAAATAATGGGTCGAGCGGCCCTGGTCCAGGTGCCTCATGGGGCACTGAACCTTGCCTTTTCTGTATCTTAGGACATAGAATCTACAGGCTTATGCGGCTTGCCCAGGAGCCGCAACCGTAACGGACCCGCAGGGCTGGTTCCGTGCCGCAAAAGTGGTTGTGCCTCTGGCCTTCAGCGGAGGAATTCCCCCTATTCACAGGGGGTAGGGTTGTGAGGATGGCGCGAAAACTCGGGAGCCTGCTGGCGCTGTTCTTTGCGACGGTGTCGGCGTGTGCCGGCGCGACGGCCGGCTCCATCTCCGGGTATGTGACCAACGCCAACGGCGTGCCGCAGATGAGCGTGGCGGTGGAGATCGTTTCGCCCCAGGCGCCGCTGGGCGCAACCGTTTTTACCGACGCCCGCGGCTATTACAAGGCTTCCGGTCTGGCAGCCGGCGCCTACCAGGTCAAGGCATCGGCGCCTTCCTACCTGCCCAGTCTGCGCGAAAATGTCGCGCTGCGCGCCGGCGCTAATCTGATCGTAAACCTCACGCTGACCACGCTGTTCGAAGCGGCGCAGTGGCTGCCACCTCGCCGCACTTCTTCCCAGCAGGATGACGACTGGAAGTGGACCCTGCGCGCCACGACCAGCCGTCCCATTCTGCGCGTGCTCGATGACGCTGCTCCGGCCGAAAAGACAAACCGCGCCCTACGGGGGCAGTTGGCGTTCCTGGCAGGCTCCGAGAACGATGGCTTCGGCGGAGCCGCGGACATGACGACCCAGTTCCGCATCGATCAGTCGCTCTTCTCCGCGGGAACTTTGACCCTGGGCGGCAATGTGGGATACGGGAGCGGCACCCCCGCCGCCGTGGTGCGGGCCGGTTATTCGCATCAGATGGCGGACGGATCGCGTCCACAATTGGCGCTGACGGCGCGCCGCATTGCGATGCCCGGCTCGGCGCAGCAGAATGGCGCTCTCGATGCCCTGAGTTTTTCGGTGGCGGATGGCATCACGTTTGCCGATTTCATCGAGCTCAGCCTGGGAAGCGACTTCCAGGCAGTCGATTTCCGCGGTCAGCAGAGGGCATTTCGTCCCAGCGCGGCGGTGCTGGTGCACGTCTCGCCAAGGACCATGGTCGAGTACCGCTATGCCACCTCGCAACCTAATACCCGCGCCGCCGAGGGCTTCGACGCCGCTCCTTACGAGTCGGGACCGCGAGTCTCGTTGCGGGGGGACCGCGCCCGGCTGGAGCACGCCCAGCACCAGGAACTCTCGGTATCGCACCGCTTGGGCAAGAACAACCTGCAGGTCGCCGCCTATTCCGATCACGTACGCGACGTAGCCCTGGTCGGAGTGGGCGCCCTGGGTATCGACTCCGGCGATTTGCTCCCCGACGTCTATTCCGGCACTTTCACTTACAACGGCGGCGAGCTCTCCACCCAGGGTGTGCGGGCGGTGGCGCAGCGCCAGCTTCTTCCTGACCTGACGGGCACGTTGGATTACGGCTATGGCGGCGCGGTCACTCTGCCGCCGGACGCTTCCTGGCAAGAGGGCGGGGAGCCGTTACGGGTGGGTCGCAGGCACGCGGCAACGGTCAAGCTGGCCGGCGACGTTCCACGCGGTAAGACCCGGTGGACAGCTTCCTACAAGTGGACCAGCGGGTCCGCTCTGACGCCGGTCGATATGTTCAACGTTTCTCCCGGCGAATCCGATGCCTTTCTGAACCTATGCATTCGCCAGCCGCTACCCGTCTCCTTCCTGCCTGGACATATGGAGGCGCTGCTCGACCTTCACAACTTGCTGGCTCAGGGGTATATCCCGGTAGTGGGGCAGGATGGGCGCACGCTGTACTTGGTGCAGTCATCGCGTTCGATTCGCGGCGGGCTCGCCATTAGTTTCTAAAGCCGATTTCGTCTTCGCTGAGGCCAGTGGAAGCGGGGGCTTCCTGGGCAAAGAAGAATTTACCTCTCTTTACATCCACGTTGCCGCAGTTAGGATATAAGTACGCTGGAGGTCCTTCCGGATGCACTCATCGCTGCGTCCTCCAAGCTCAGAGCGGGGGACTGGTCTGCTGGAGCGCGCCTTGCGATTCAAATGGGCTGCTTTTTCCGCCATGGTTATCTTCGCAGCGGTGTATTGGGTGGATGCCTGGTTCAGCCACCATGGGCTGCGCCGGGAGGTCCCGCTCCTCGATAATTTTCTGCTGAGCGGGCTGGTGTTCGCGCTGGGCATCGCGCAGCAATTGCGACACGAGCGTGAACTGGCGCGACACCGCCAGCTGATGAGCATCGTCGCCGATATGAATCATCACATTCGCAATGCCCTGCAGGTGATCGTCAGCCGCTCCGTGCTGTCGATGGCGGACTCCAGCGCGGTCGACGATATCCGCCAGGCTGTGGCGCGCATCGATTGGTGCCTGCGTGAGGTTCTGCCTAATGCGGACGAAAACACCGCCCGCAGCCTGCCGACGCCGCCGGCTCGCCACAGCCAGCCTCTAGCCCGCTCTCGAAAATAAATGCCGTGACCGGCCTGTGGCAACCTCAGCCTGACCGGCCGCCGCTATGGGGTCCTGACCGCCGCTTCCTTGCGTGATTTTCCGGCCGCCCGTGCCCGCTTCGTGCTCCGGTGGGATTGCCGTTTCTCGACCTTGGCCAGACGCGCTCCCACGGCGTCTACCTGCTGCCGCAGTTCCTCCAGCTCGCGTTGCCGCTGGGCAAGTTGCGCGCGCAGGGAATCGTTCTCGAATTTCAGCTCGCGGATGGCGACCAGCGTCAGATAGGGAAGTTCGCTGTAGTTCACCATCTTGAAGCCGCGCTCGTCGGTAGTCACCATCTCCGGAAAGACGCTCTCTACGTCCTGCGCCAGCAATCCCGCGTTGCGGCCGGCGCCGAAGCGATACTCCGGATACTGGCTCATCTTCCAGTCGAAATGCACCGGCTGCAAGCGGACCAGCTTGTTCAGTACCGGCGCAAAGGGCAGGATGTTGGTCTTCAGCCGCGCGTCGGATGTGCACGTGCCAACCAGCCCGGCTCCGGAAAAACTCTGCAGACAGCCATTACTCCCAGAAGTTCCAACCCGGATGTCGCCTGCGACCTGGAGCGCGGTTGCCGGCGAGAGCGTGCCCAGCCCCACATTGCCTGAATTGGGGGCGGTCAGGATGGCATTCGTGCTGCTTACCGTCCCGCCTCCGGAGGGCGCGCTGATCAGCAGTCCGGTGAAGTTACCCAGCGTCTTGCCCGGGACGATCACCGGTCCCTCGACGCTCAACCCGCGTAACTGGTAAGGGGCATTGGCAAACAGGAAAGAGCCCATGGTGAAAATAGTGTCAAACGCGGAGACGCCGCCCGTCGCCGAGGCGTCGCGTTGGTAGATGATCCGCGCCGTCTGTTTGGACAGCGTCGTCGCCTGGCTCTTGTCGAGGAAGTTGAGGTTCATCGAGGTGGCCACCCCATTAATCGGCGAAGTGTTAGCGTAGGCTACGTTCGTATTGAGCGCCGCCGCCGCCGTGCTGGTGGTGAGGTTCACGTCCAGGGCCGCTTGCGGCGTGGTGGTGTTTAGACCGACTAAACCATTGTTCTGGAACAACACCGAATTCCCCAGCACCCCACCGTTCTGGAACATGCTCAGATATCCACCGTTGCCGGTGAAAGTTTCCAGAATGTCAAAGGTTTGCGAGTTGGAGATATCGCCAGCGGAGTTCATCACGGACACGGAAGCAACCCCCACAGTTGCGATGTCATTGGCAGTAATAGCGGCCTGCAGAATGGTGTTACCCGTGATAGAGGTAGGTCGGCTGCTGCCATTCCAAAGCACAACCGATGTGCCCGTAAAATTGAACCCGAAAACCGTCAAGACGAATGCGCTGCCGCCCGCGGTGGCGCTGAAGGGAGATAGCGAGCTCAGCACCGGAACTGCAGCCCCGGTTTGAATCGTCTCGGTCAACATCGCCGAGGTGCTGCCCGCATTGTTGGCATCCCCAGGGTAAACCGCTGTGATCGAGTGAGAACCCACAACCAGGGTCGCGGTTGTCAAGGTCGCAACGCCAGAGGCATTCAGCGTTCCCGTTCCAAGGGAGGTTGTGCCGTCAAGGAAGGTTACGGTGCCGGTGGGCGTGCTTGATCCCGAGGTCAGCACCGTCGCGGTGAAGGTAACAGAAGAAGTAGAAAAAGCGGGATTTGAATTCGATGTCAGGTTCGTGCTCGTGACCGATGGCAAGCTACCCACTGTGTTCCAACTGGCTAGTAAGTTGGCCACATCAAGCGATCCCAGTCCTGTTACTTCGTCGTAGCCGGCTCCTACCAAGTAGCCGGCAAGGCCTCCCGTAAGAGCGGTCGGCGAAGGCGTGCTGTTGTTGCACATGCTGGGTGTACTTAAGCTGCAATTGGAAACCCCGCTCGTAGCGACGGTCACGTCGTGGAAGACATTGCTGACGGTTGCAGCCAGCTTGTAAAGGGTGGGATTCAAGTTTCCCTGGGGGCCGCCTTCCTTCTGGTTGAGCAGCGCGGCAATGCCTGCCATATCGGGCGCAGCTGCGGAGGTGCCGCTGAAAGCTGAGAAACTAAAATTATTATTCTGCACCACGCAACTGCCGCCGCCGGCGGCGAGACAGGCGAAGTAACCATCATGACCGGACGAGCTAAAGGCCACGTCCGGGGTGTAACGGCCTGCGCGGGCCGCCGGCACGCCAGTGCCAATCTGCCAGGAGGGAGTAGGAATAAAAGCGCTTACTCCACCACCCGAAGCGGCGGCTTGGGTGGAGCTTCCGTTCATGGGCTCGTTCCATCCGCCCTCGGGAATGTAGCTGAGCGCCGATTCCAGACCAGCACCCTGAGTGGAACTCCAGTACTGGCTGGGATTGGCCGTATCGGCGAACTCGGTTCCGCCCACACAGGTGGCGTAACTCGAGGAGCAGATGTAATTTGGAGTGAGCACTTGTGAGGCGGGAGGGGTTTGAAAGAAGGGATCGCATTCGGCCGCGCCGGCATCGCCCGAGGCGACAAAGGTCGAAATACCTTCCGCCGCACCTTGACTGAACAAGGCGTCCCAAAAGGCAACGCCGGCTGGACCCCCATTGGCCTCGCATCCGATGAAACTTATGCTCATGATGTGGGCCGGGACCGGCGTGGTATCGACCACATATTCGGTGGCGGTGTCGATACCGCCGCCAGCCAGGGCGCTAACCACCAGGAGGATGGTGGCGTCAGGCGCGATGCTGCCTGAACGCGCCACGTCGAGGGTAGCTTCCCCTTGCACGCCCGGAGCGTTTCCGCTACTGGCGGGGGGCCCGGGATCAACGCCGTTGGGCGGGACGGTGACAGTGGGATCCTTTGTGGCCAACCCAGAGAGAGACTGAAAGTTCTCGATATCAGGGTTGTAGACGCGGGCTTCACCAACAATCGCGATGGTCTGGCCTGTTCCTTTGATGCCTCCGTTGTACACGGAATTCAAATCGTAGATCGTGGCGAAATCGGCAGGTGCTATGAAGTGGCTGCCGCCTGAACCATTCAAGGCCGGCGCCGCGCCGTCGCCGGAAAAGTAGCCCACCGTGCTCTTGTGCGCGGGATGGTGCTCGATGGTGTAGAGACCGTGAATAGCCTTGATGACTGGAGCCAGCGCGGCCGGGATCCGCGGCTCGCTGGTAATCGAAATATGCTGCTTGCCGTTAACCTTGAAGTAGTGCATCTCCGCCCCAAAGGCGTTCCCCACGGCCGAGGCCGAGCCGCTGAATGTGATTCTGTCGCGGCTGCTGGATGTGGAGTCGACATGGAGGCCTTGCGACCTTAGCCAGTCACTGACGGCGGCGATGTCATGCAATGAAACCCCAAACCGTTCTCCGACCTCTATCGGCGTGAGCCACTGGTGGTAGTCGGCTGAACCGGGATCCTGCTGGCTGGCAAGGAACTGCTCGAACGCCTGCTGCATCTCCGGGGAGCGAGCGAGAATCAACGTCAGGTGATCAAGCGTTATGTCAGCCGGCATAGCGCCAGTATCGTTCTGCGAACTCGCCCAGGACGGAGGGTGACCGGGCACCGTGGTCCGAGCGTTGGGGTTGATGGTCCCGAGCACGCGATCGGCGGACTGTGCTTGGGCCCAAGGGGAGCATGCGACACACAGAAGCGTAAGCATCGCAATCAACGGAAAAAGGGACAGGAGACGGCGAACGACCTGCGCAAGGGACAACATTGCATTATCCTCCAGCAGATTTCGGTAATGCCGGGACCACATGCCCTGGGAGAGTGTAGGAGCGCGCCCGCATTTTCGGCAGCGGTTATCTCTGGATGAATATCCGTTACCGGCAAGGGGTGATGCTGTGACGGGCATCACCAGCGTGGGTAATTTCCCTTGCCATAAGCCAGGAAAGTCCGGTTCCTTTGGTCCGGACTGGACCCTTCTTCGCCTAACGCCCCCTCAGCCGAGAGGAAGCCGCTCCAGGGACAGCCGCCTTAGACGGCGGATGAGATGCGTGCGGCGGATGCCGGCTCCTGCAGGCGCGTCAGCCGCACCAGACCCTGGGTCAGGTTTTCGTAGGTCTCGGTGACACGGCGGCCGACCGAAATCCGCGCATCCGGCAGCAGGATCCGTCCATAGAGCACCAGCGTCGCCAGCCTGGCGTTCATGCCTAGCCGCAGGGCGCTGTTCACCAGTTCGCTCGCGGCTGCAGCCACCTCGGGGTTGGGGTCGTGGCGCGCGGCCTCTCCCACCCGCAGCAGGATGGCGGCATTGTAGGCCGTGCGTTGGACGTATTCGAGCGCTGCCCGCAGCCGCTGCCGTTGCAGGGAGTGGAACTTGCCCGCGGGTAGGTGCTCGCGCAGATATTCCTCCTCGGCAGGATCAATGAGGTTGCGGAAAGCATCCAGGTCCACTGGCCGCGTGTAGTCTTCCAGGACCTGCAGTTCCGGCGCCGGCCGATGATGCCGCCATAGGGCGCGCACCAGCACCACAAAGCCAGCCACCGCCAGAGCAATCAAGAAACCAGTCGTTATCATGGTCCCAGTATCTCCTTTAGGGCTTGGTTCCACTTTTCCACGTCGCCGTGGAGAACAACCCCCCGGTATTGCGGGGCCGGGTCGGGGATTAGCAGATAGCCAAACCAGATCATAACGCCAATGACGTATGCGGCACTTCCTGCCTGCGAATAGGCGGTGGAGCCCGTTTCCCCTATATGCGAGCGCAGCGTGGTCACTATCAGTTGCACGCTAGCATAGAGGCCATAGCCCAGAGCCAGCCCAAACAGACGGTTTTGCCAGCGCAGTCCGAAATAGAACACCAGCAGGAACACGACCATCAGCAAGCCGCACTGCAGGATACGCACGCTGCGCTCCATCAGTAATACTGACCTGACAATTCCCGGGGGGTCAGCGCCCGATGCTATAGCTGCCGTCACCACGGCAACGATCAACAGCACCACCGCCGCGACTGCGAGCACTAGCGAACCTAACCGCCGGATGGCATCGTAATTGTGAAATATCCTTCGATAGATCTCATTAATGACCGCAAACCCTAAAGCTATGCTTACCGTCTCCGTCGTCCAGTACAGGTAAAAGTAGTCGGCATAGCTCATTCGCTGTTTTAGCCCCAACACATGGACAGTGAACAGCGCAGCCGACCGCAACACGTGAAAGACCGCATAAGTGAAAAAGACCGGAAGCTCACGTACCAGTTGTCGCCTGAGGAGCGCCCCACACGTCAGAACAAGCAGGGCTACACTTGTCCCCCAAAGCAAGTAATCGGTGGGCGATAGTGACATGGTTTGCAGCGGAGCATACTATTCTATCCTCCCGCGACGCAATGCCTTTCGTCCCCGCGGGCAATCCACTGCTTGCTTTTGCTGTCTTGTGTCCGCCAACCACCCACCGCTATCATTCAAACCGCTAGCGGACTCCTTGATTCGGTGGCTTGAGCGGCATGGGATCTCCGCCATCAGCAAAAGCGCCGGTAACCGTCCCCAGCAGAGCGACCGTCAACAACAGTACATGCACCAGCTTTTTCATGGGAATTCTCCTCACGGGCGAAGTAGACTTGCTGTCTCGAATCTGCCGTGGAAGAGAACTGCGGTGCGGAAAACCTGGCGGGCGTTCGGTATTCTGAAACTGGAACAGAAGTCGGCGTGACCCTACTGGCGATCAAAGACGATTTTTTGGACCGCACCTTGGCCAATGTTCCCGGGATCCTGGGAAAGCTGGACTACGTGGCGGAATTACGCGAGGACGGTAGGTACGTACACTGGGGTCTGGAGCGCATTTACGGCCCGGAGATCATGCAGCGCACCTTGTCGGACGTGCACCGCGCGTTGTTTCTGCAGGTGCTACGCACCAAGCTGGGCCGCCTCTGGGAGGATGTAAACCGGGCGGCGGCCGCCGAGCAGGCCGAGGTCAGGGAGTATCTGGAGAAGGTATTGCGAGAGCCGGATTCGCTGGTGCCAGCCAGTCTGGGCGGGGGGTCCGCCACTCACTTTAATTCAGTCGTCGCGGCCCTTTGGTCGCTTCTCCATTAGGGGCAGGAGGTTCCTTGCTGGCCGCGGGCCGCCATCCATCCAGGCGCATGGCAATGCCGACCACCTGTCCCAGGATCTCGGCTTCCTGCGCCTGCCGCAGCATGCGGACTGGCGTCGGCGACAGCGGGTGAGGTTGCAAAATCAGGCAGTCGCCCTTCAAGGAGCACCAGCAGGCGGTATAACCATCCTTCAGCTCAACGAAGTAGATGGGACGTTCATACTCCGAACGCCAGCCTCCCTCTACGACTTTGTTGGCCGATTCATCCACCTGGATAAACGCCCCCGGCAGCAGCACCGGATACATGGTGAAGTCCTCAGACCCGATATAACCATAGGTGTACTTTGTCTGAGTGAATTGGGACAGGTAGGCTAGCGGCACCATACCCCAGCGTTCGATCATGCGTCCCAGGTTGACGGTCTTGCGTGGGTCGAAGCCAGGATCCAGGCGGACCGGCACATTGACTGCCGTCATGCCATCGAAGGCCTCTGATATGTGCGATTTAGGAGGCTCCCAAAGGGCCACGTCGGCGGCCGTCTCGTTCACGTCGATGCCGTACCAGGCGAGCATCTCGCGCAAGTCACGGCGGTAGATCACTGAAAGCGAATATACACGGTGAATGTTCGGGACCAATCCTTTGCTCTCAATGTCGGATAACCGGCTAGGAGAGATGGCGAAATCCTCGTTGCCATGGCGAGCCGCAATGCGTTCGCTCGCAGCTTCGACGTTGCGCATGGTAAGTCCAAGTTCCTTGCGTAGTCCTAGCAGACGTTGACCGGCTGGCGCCATTATGACTTCGACTCCCCTACTCGGCTATAACACACCCTTGCCCCGAAAACAAAGCAATCTCTATCGAGCTACTGCGGCCGTGTTCTAGAATCAGAAAAAGTGGCTAGCCACGACTTACATTTTTTATGAGCGGCGCTAAACTTCACGATTCTAGAGGCTTTGCACGTTTCTTCGCAGGAACGCACGGGAAGAGATTTCGCGCTTTTTGTAGAGATTTTCAACATCGTGGGAGCGTGACCTGGCGGCGTCATCGGGCGGTAAGAAACCGGCTTTGTTCTGAATTCAGAACAAGCCTAATTTCCTTGCGCGCGAGGTTCGGGAAGGCATACTTTTGGGGCAACGCAGGCCGAACCAGCCCCGCCCTAGGTTATGATTGCAGCTTCGTAACGGCCCAGGTTCAAGCATGTCCAAATCAAAGCCGGAAAAACGTGCAGCCCCACGGGTGCCCTGGCGCCTGCCCGCCAGCGTGAGCTTCCCCGGCGCTGGCCGCGCCCAGGTCGAGCTCAAGGACGTTAGTTCGCGCGGGCTGTTCTTTTTCACCCAGGCCAAGGTGCAAGAGAATTCCAAACTGGAGATCGTCCTGATGATGCCGCCGGAATTGCAAGAGCTTGGCCGTCAGTGGGTCTGCTGCCAGGCCACCGTCGTCCGGATAGAAGAAGACAAAGCCAACCAGAAGCTCGGCGTAGCCGCGGTGATCGACCGCTGTGAAGCCCTGCCCCAGATCTGAACAGCACAGTACCGAGTTGCGAGTACCGAGTTGCGAGTGCCCAGGACAAAGTAGCAGACTAGATCCGACTCGGTACTCGGTACTAGGTACTCGGTACTGGAAGGAGCTCCCATGAGCACAGTACAGGCGCATACCGTCCAGCTTCCCAACCTCATCGGCGGACAGTGGAAAAACTCCTCTGCCAGCGAGTTCCTCAAGGTCGTCAATCCCGCGACTGGTGAGCTGCTGGCGGAAGTGCCGGTCAGCCCGGAGCGCGAAGTGGTGGAAGCCATCGAAGCCGCGGCCGCCGCCTTCCCTGAGTGGCGGCGCACTCCGCCCGAAGAGCGCATCCAGTATTTGTTCAAGCTGAAGCAGCTCTTCGAAGAGCACCTGGAAGAGCTGGCGCGCCTGATCACGCTCGAGAACGGCAAGACCATCGCCGAGTCGCGCGCCGAGATGCGCCGCGCCGTCGAGAGCGTCGAGGTCGCCTGCGGCATCACCATGCTGATGCAGGGCAGCAACCTCGAGGACGTGGCCCGCGGCATCGACGAGATGACCATCCGCCAGCCCCTGGGCGTGGTCGCCGCCATCACCCCGTTCAACTTCCCGACGATGGTGCCGTTCTGGTTCCTGCCCTTCGCCATCGCGTGCGGCAATACTTTTATCCTCAAGCCGTCGGAGAAAGTTCCGGTCAGCATCCGCCGCGCGTTTGAGATCATCGAGCAGACCGGCTTGCCCGCGGGCGTCGTGAGCCTGGTGAACGGAACGAAGGTCGCGGTGGACACGCTGCTCTCGCATCCCAAAGTCCGCGCCATCAGCTTTGTGGGTTCAACGCCCATCGCCAAGTACATCTATTCGACCGCCGCCGCGCACGGCAAACGCGTGCAGTGCCAGGGCGGCGCCAAGAATCACGTGGTCGTGCTCCCCGACGCTGACATTGCCATGACCACGCAGATCGTCAGCGACAGCGCCTTTGGTTGCGCCGGCCAGCGCTGCCTCGCGGTCTCAGTCGCGGTGACCGTGGGCGAAGCGCAGCGCACCTTCCGCGACGCCATCGCCGAAACCGCCGCCACCTTGCGCGTCGGATTCGGACTCGATGACGGCGTGCAGATGGGCCCGCTCATCACCCGCGAGAGCAAGGCGCGCGTGGAATCGCTGATCGCCAAGGGCGCAAGCGAAGGCGCCAAGGTCGTGCTGGATGGACGCAACGCCCGCATCGCCGGCCACGAGAGCGGCAACTTCGTCAAGCCGACCATCCTCGACGGCGTCCCCGCCGACCGCGAACTCTCGCAAACCGAAATCTTCGGTCCCGTACTCAGCCTGGTGCACGCCGACGACGTTGACCAGGCGCTCGCCATCCTCTCGCGCAGCGCCTACGGCAACGCCGCCTCGATCTTTACTTCAAGCGGCGCCGCCGCCCGCAAGTTCCGCTACGAAGCCCCCGCCGGCAACATCGGCGTGAATATCGGCGTGGCCGCCCCCATGGCCTATTTCCCCTTCAGCGGCTGGAAGGACAGCTTCCTCGGCGTGCTCCACGGCCAGGGCCGCGATGCCGTCGAGTTCTACACCGACCAGAAAGTGGTGATCGAGCGCTGGCCCAAGGAGTGGTCGAGGAAGTTCTAGGAGGAACCAGATCAGCCCGCGAAGCGGGCAGCAGAACGTAGCCCACGGCGCAAGCCGTGGGTTTCGAAGCGAGATTAGGCCAGCCCGCGTAGCGGGCGCAAGAATCACTTCCCGCCTTACTTGAGTCCCGCCACCTTCGCCACCATGCCATACAGCGCCTGCATCTGCGGGCCGCCCTTCTGCGCGTAGTTCGGATCGTTCTGATATCCCCACCAATCCCAGCATCCTTCGCCGTTGGTGATGGGAGTTGCCGTCGCCTGCGGATAGAGCACGATGATCTTGTTCGTGTCCGCCCACTCGTTGATGCCCGCGTCCTCGACGAAAGCCGAGCCAACCAGTCCGTAGTATTGCAGGCAGCCGTGCAACGCCAGCACCAGCCCGCATGACTTGCCCTTGGCGCAAGCCGCGGGCACGAACGCGTAGCCGGTCGAGTCCATGCTGATCGCCGACGCGCTGCCCCCCGGCGCAAACTGGTTCTGGTCAAAGCTGATGATGCTGCCCGCGAGCGTTCCCGTGGTGTTCTTCGGCTTGAGCGCCCCGAAGAAGCGCGTCAGCCATACCTGCTCCGAGTCGTACACCGTGGTCAGCCCCACGCCCGCCGCCGGCGGATTGCGGTCCGCGTTGGTGCACTGAATCACAAATGGCGTGGCAAACTCCGCGCACGTCAGCGGCCCACTCGGAGACTCCCACCCGTGCTGCGCCCAGAAGTTATTGTCATACTGGAAGACGTTGGCCCCGAAGTGCGAGTAATAGCTCTCCAGCTCGTTCATCACCGGCTGCAGCACCGTCGTGTCCGCGAGGCCGGACCACAGATAAACCGGCTGTCCCTTCAGATTGCTCAGCGGATCGATCAGCCGCTGCTTCGCCCAGGCCGCGGTCGTGTCCTCGAGCACCGACACATCGATCGCCGGAACGTTGTCCAGGCAGGTCGTGAGCGCCGTCTCCAGGCTGTCCTGCGCGCAGTAGTACGGACCGCCGGCATACACCGCCGCGCCCTTGAACGTGCGCGAGAACGCCACGTGCATCTGCACCGCCATGTATCCGCCGGAGGAAATGCCGGCCACAAAAATCTTGTTTGGAGAAACCGAGTAGGTGCCCAGCTTCTGGGCTGCGCACGGGATCGTGCCACACGCGAAGGCAAGTAAGACCGTGACGAGGAACTTTGAACTCATGATTTCGTGCTCCCTCCAGTCGGGGACGTGAAAGTTGCACTACTATGATGGACTCTCGCCCAGGAGGGAGTTGCAGCCGGAGCAACGATTTCCAAGAAAAATGTGGGGCGGGCGCCCCCGCCCGCCAAGTCGCGGTGCTTCACCCAGGGCAGGGAAGGCTCACGTGGGGACGGCCGCCCCCGGCCGTCCGGGCGAGCGCAGCTCGCCTGGGTTTTGAACCAGGAGGCGGGCGGGGGCGCCCGCCCCACACAAGCCACTGGATTTTAAGAGAACTGGAACCGTATCAGGGCACGACTTTCAGTCGTGCCGAAAAGGCATGATAAGAGGATCGGGCTTCAGCCCCTGCAAATAGCGGCCTGGGTGTTCCAGACGTGCCTGGGCGCTTCGGTCTCTGGGAGAGCGACTGTGGGTGTAAGGCCCAGCCCGTTCTACTTTCAGAACAATCGGAGATACCGCTTGCTTATCAACTTTATGGCGGCTTAAATCTACGAATTGTAAGACGATGGCAGGGGGGTGACATGGAGACCCATCCGGATCCAACCGGGGGGCGCGACCCGGCGTGAAACACTCGAGGCAGCCACGAGCAGAGGCCCCTCCGCCGAGAGCGCGCAGACAGGCTGTTGCTGAAGACCTTAACGACCTTCCAATTGCAGAGTGGCCTGCTGGGCTTGATTGTGGCAGCGATCCGAGCGGTGGTCTATTTCGTATTGAATACCTGGCGAGCCACAAGGCTAAATCCTTGCCCCCGGCGATCTGAAAGCCGCTTGTGCAGAAGTTGGAGGAATCAATTGTCCGCATTACGAATGCGCAACCAAGCGCAAAACTCTGCGGAACAGATGAGGAAAACACAGCAGACAGGAGAAAACAGACCACTTCCGGCTCAAGTCGCAAAGATGTCAGCACAACTGGACGCGGCACAGGCAGACATTGCGAAGCTGAACGCTGCGATCCAGCAATCACCGGATAAGGCGCTGGCGGTGCCGCTGCTGCGGAAAGACTTCGACAATATGCGAGACATGTACCGGCACGATTTGGAGAACACACAAAGCGAGATAAGCAGGGTCTACGACCAGAACAAGTGGTTCATTGGGCTGATGTTTACGATGGCCATCGGAATAATTGGATTCAGCGGTGAGTAACTTTCTGCAAACGCGAAAGCCGCAGCGGGAAACGGACGCCGTGCAATCTGGTCCAGAGTAAGCAGCAGCAGGGACGTTCAGACTTTCGGGCTCGTGGCCATGTAGGCCCACATCTAGGGACGGCCGGGGATATTGGTTCAGACAAGCTTGCGCTTGTCTGGGGCACGCGGCAGAGTTTAATAAACGGGTTGCTGAGTGTGAAAGCTTGGTTAAGGTAGGCGAGTCGATGGACGCCTGTTTTGGGATTGTCAAGGACGTTTTGGTTGGTCTTGCAACCGGTATCGCCGCCTCATGGTTGTACGAAACACAAACGGCTCGGCGCAAATCACGTGAATTGAGGAGCCAGTTTGAGGGTTTGGGAGGGGCGTATAACGAGTACCTCAGACAAAGCGGGTCAACGATGACCCAAACTGGCGGGACTATTAGACTTGCTTACCAAGGTGGTACGAAATTCAATCTTGACGCTACAGATGCCCAAGCCGGACGGGTCTGGCACGGTGAGCTTTTTATGCGCGAAGAGGCAGGAGTACTAGGTTCCGGTTTTTACTCATACGACGGGCGGGACGACACCGGCGTCCTCAGTGTGACTTATAACCCAGAACTGAATCAGTTTGACGTTGCAGGGGAGAACACAAGCCATCCGAATGGCATGAAGTTCAAGATGATCTGGAAACGAAAACCATAAGAGCGTCTGCGGGACGGACCCACACTTCGCGTCGTTCCGTCACCAGATACGTCCGCACCGCCCTTGCTCGCCGTATCGCCCGGTCCGCTGTCAGCAGGGGCAACCCTTCCACCAGCGCGGTGGCGGCGATAATTCGGTCGGCGGGATCTTTGGGATAAGCTGCCGGAAGGGAAAGAGCCCGCACGCAGGCGCGGCCGCTGATGGGCAGCACGGTGAAGCGGGTCTCGACTTCGCTTATAAATGATTCGACGCTGACGTCGAGGCGGATGCGTCCCCTGCCGGCATGTGTGGCCAGCTCCCAAAGCGTAATGGCGGAGATCGCAAGCCCGCCTCCGTTCTTGCGGGCATCGTCGATGGCCGCTCTCGCGTTCTTTGAGATTCGGCTTTGATCAACTGCCATCCAGATGACCACATGCGTGTCGACCAGAATCACGCCAGATCGCCCCACTCCTCAAGCGTGAGGGCGGGCGAAACAACGTCACCCATAATCTTGGCCTTGCCGGCCATGAAGCCGTAGATGTCGTCCTTCTCACCGCTGACGGGAACCAGCTTGGCCACCGGTTTGCCGTGCTTGGTGATCAGGACGCTTTCCTTCTTGGCCTGGACTTCATCCATCACCGCCAGACAGTGAACTTTGAACTTGCCCGCTGCCATCTTCTTCACGATGCTCCCTCCAACTATGGTCATTATACCATGGTCGTAATTCTGGAGGGATGTTCTTGAACTACCCCAACCCTTTTGCTTGGGTGGGGGTTTTCTCGAAACCACTCGTGGATACCTCAATCCCCCGTCCTGCGCGGTTCTTCGCCGAATCACACAAAAACTACTTGACAGATTTCCACACGTCTGATATGAATGTTGTAAGTACATTATCTTTTAGAAATACATGTCAAACGCGCCGGCTAACTCCTTACCTAATCGGTATGTAGCTCTAAGTCCCTTATTTCTTATAGATCTAAGTGGGATAGCCGTGGCTAAGTCAATGATTCCATTCAGCACGGGGGGGTAGGGGGTAGGGATATGGTGCCATACCGGTACGATCCCGAGCACATCGCACCAGCCAAGGCCGCGCCACGTTGTCAGGCCATCAAGGTGAGCGGAGGCCGCTGCGGGGCGCCGGCGCGCCGCAAGCGGCGATATTGCCGCTTCCACGAGCGCAGAGTGAAGCCCAAGGCAAAAGACGTTTTCTCCTCGGGGTACATCAAAGATGCGGCCAGCCTGCAGGACGTCCTCGTGCGAGCCAGGCGCATGATTCATAGTCCCAACACCGACCCCGAAGCTCGCGGGCTTATGCTCTACGCCCTGCAGATTGAGGCCATGAGCAAGAAGAACTTCAAGGAAGAGCAGGCCGCGCTGGATCTGCCGGAATGACGTTCGCTCGCGATGACAATTAGTACGCTGGTAGAGGTCCCTCGACTCGCGCTCCCGCGCTTCGCTTAGTCGCGCATCGCTCGGGATGACAATACTGTTGGTGCGAGTTAATGGCGCGGCTGGAAGCCGCGCCCCTTCAGAGCGCCGATTGGTTACGCGGCGCCCTTCTGCCGTTCTTTGGATCCGATCTCGAAGTTGGCGAGGTCTTCGAGGGCGCGCACCATGGCGGAGTGGTCCCAGGCAGAGCCGCCGTGTGCGGCGCACGAGTTGAACAGCTCCTGGCAGGTCGCGGTGTTGGGCAGGCTGAGGTTCAGGGCGCGCGCGCCCACCAGCGCGTTGTTCAGGTCTTTCTGGTGCAGCGCGATGCGGGCTCCGGGCTCGAAGTTGCGGGTGATCATGCGTTCGCCGTGCAGCTCGAGGATGCGCGACGAGGCGAAGCCTCCCATCAGCGCCTGGCGTACTTTGGCGGGATCGGCGCCGGCTTTCGAGGCGAAGAGCAGCGCTTCGCCGACGGCTTCGATGGTGAGCGCGACGATGATCTGGTTGGCGACTTTGGCGGTCTGGCCGTCGCCGTTCGCGCCCACCAGCGTGATGTTCTTGCCCATGAGCTCGAACAGCGGCTTGACGCGCGCGAAGGCCTTCTCGCTGCCGCCGACCATGATGGTGAGCGTGCCCTCGCGGGCGCCGACGTCGCCGCCGGAGACGGGCGCGTCGAGATACTCGCAGCCGAGCTGGTTGATGCGCTGCGCGAAATCCTTTGGTCGCGATAGGCGAGATGGAGCTCATGTCCACGAAGATCTTGCCGGGCGTGAGGCCGCTGGCGACGCCGTTCTCGCCGAAGAGCACGTCTTCGACGTCGGGCGTGTCCGGCACCATGGTGAAGATGACCTCGCTCTGCGACGCGACCTCGCGGCCGGAGCGGCAGTCGCCCGCGCCTTTTTCGGTCAGCTCTTTGGGCGCGGGTTTATGGCTGTGGACGTAGAGTTCGTGGCCGCCGTCGATCAGGCGCGCCGACATGGCACGGCCCATGATTCCCAGTCCGATGAAGCCGACTTTCATACGTGCTCTTCTTATGTACAGGGTCAGGCGGCCGCGTGCTCGTAGTGCTTGAGCCATCCGAAGCCGTCTTCGGTCTTGGCCAGCGGTTTGTACTCGCATCCGACCCAGCCCTGGTAGCCGATGGAGTCGAGATGCTGGAAGAGGAACGGATAGTTGATCTCGCCGGTGCCGGGCTCGTGGCGTCCGGGAACGTCGGCCACCTGGATGTGCGCGATGCGCGCCAGGTTCTTGCTGATGGTGGTGGCGAGATTACCTTCCATCATCTGCATGTGGTAGACGTCGTACTGCAGATAAAGGTTGGGCTCGCCGGCTTCGGCCATGATCTCGAGCGCCTGCGCCGTGCGGCTGAGGAAGAAGCTGGGAATGTCGCAGGTGTTGATGGGCTCGATCAGCAGCTTGATGCCGTGCGCGGCCAGGCGCGGCGCCGCGTACTTCAGGTTGCCGACGAAAACCTCACGCGTGCGGGACAGCGTCAAGCTCTCAGGCGCAATGCCGGCGAGGCAGTTGATCTGCCGGCAACCGAGAGCGCGCGCGTAGTCGAGGGCGCGATCGACGCCTTCCTGGAATTCGCCGACGCGATCCAGATGGCAGGCGATGCCGCGCTCGCCGTCCTCCCAGTTTCCGGCCGGGAGATTGTGCAGTACCTGGGTGAGGCCGTGTTTGTGGAGCGTCTCGGCGAGTTGTTCCTTGGGATACGCGTAAGGGAACAGGTACTCCACCGCGGAGAATCCGCAGCGCGCGGCAGCCGCGAAGCGCGCCAGGAAATCCACTTCGGTGAACAGCATGGAGAGATTGGCAGCGAACTTGGGCATGGCGCGGACCTCGCAGAAGGCGACAGGCAAACATCGAATGATACAGACTGCGGCAAGTGCGGACAAGGCAGCGGCTTGGCATCCGCGCCGCAGGACTGTTATATTCGAGTTCCGGTCCGCACATCCTCAGGCACGGGCGCGTAGCTCAATTGGCAGAGCAACTGACTCTTAATCAGTAGGTTGAAGGTTCGATTCCTTCCGCGCTCACCACTCAAACCTAAGCAACCGAGTCGCTTACCTGTTGCTCCGTTTCGCTGGTCGGGGGAAGTTGTTCTTGCTGGTGACCACCGTCGTGACCACTTCTTCGCGGCTGCCGTACTTCGAAAATGCAGCTTCAATCGCGTCTGCCTGGGGATGGCAATACCGCTGCGTGATCGTGATTCGATTCGCGATGGAATCAGTTCTTCTGGCCGCTCCGAAACGGCTCACGGGCAGCACTGCTGGCTCTCAATCCGAAGCTGCCCGGCGAGCGTACTCAACCGGGTCCTTACCAAACCAAATAGAAGGAGAGCTGTATGAAGAAGATGTTTGTGGTCGCGTTGGCGCTGGCAATCCTGGCCGGGATCGCAGTTGCGCAGTCCGACATGGGCAAAGATCAAAGCATGAAGAACGACACTTCCGCGTCGGCGCCGCTGAAGACCATCAAGGGCACCGTCAAAGCCGAGGGCGACAAGGTCAGCTTCGTCTCCGATAAGGACAGCAAGTCCTGGGACGTCGTCAACCCCGAAGCGCTCAAGGGACATGAGGGGCACCACGTGCAGGTCAGTGCGCACGTCTACACCGATAAGAACCAGATCCACGTGATGAGCGTGAAGATGCTGCCCGCCAGCAAGACGGACAGCAGCATGAAAAACACCACCAAGTAGGCGGACAAAACCGAGGGCGGCTCTGCGCCGCCCTCATTCCAGTTTCTCTCAGTTGTGTTACATCTTTCCGTTCAACCAGTCTTCGTAGGCCTTGAAACCGAAGGGACGGCCAAGGAAGTCGGTCACCAAGGTGGCTGCGGGCTTGGAGCCTCCCGGCTCCAACACGTCACGCCGATAACGCGTGGCGGCTTGTGCGCTGAGCAGGCCGTCGCGCTTAAAGACCGTAAACATGTCCTTGGCGATCACCAGCGACCACATGTACGTGTAATAAACCGCGGAATACTGGTCCAGGTGCCCGAATGCTTCCTGCATGTAGGTGCCCTTCACGTACTTGAAGGGCGTGTAACGATCCTGGAGTTGAGCCATCAGATCGGTGCTGTCCAGTCCCTTAGGGTTGCGAGAGTACAGCTCGAGGCTGAGGGCGGCGTAGAACATCTGCTGTCGCACTTGCAAGCCGCGTCCGAAGTCATCGGCGACCTTCATACGTTTGGCGACCTCGATGGGAAGCGGCTCTCCTGTCTTGTAATGCTTGGCGAAGGTTTGCAGCACGGCGGGATCCCACGCCCACTCTTCCAGCATCTGCGAGGGAGCTTCGATGAAGTCCAATTCCAGGTTGGGTCCGGTCCAACGCGTGTTGCCGCTGAAGATGCCGTGCAGCAGATGGCCGTACTCGTGAAAGAAGGTGACCACGTCGCCGTGCTCCATCAGTCCGGGATCGTCGCCGCTGGGCCGGGGAAAATTGCAGACCAGCACGGCCTCGGGCAGGGCGCGGCCGCGTTTGCCATTGGCCAGTCCGAAAGTGGCGTAGTGCTTGTACTTGTTCTCCCGCGGGAACATATCGAAGTAGATCCGCCCCAGCGAGCGGTCGCCGTCGTACATGTCGTAGGTTTCGACGTCGGGATGCCAGACCTTGGCGTCCACGACGCGGCGATACGTGATGCCGAACATCCTGCTGGTCAGGTCCATGATTCCCTGCTTCACTTGGCTGTATTGGAAGTAGGGACGGACGGTGCGTGCGTCGAAGTCGTATTTCTCCGCCCGGACCTTCTCCGAAAGATAGGGGCTTTGCCAGGGATAAACGACCGTGGCTTTGGAATCATCTTTCCGCTCGCGCTCCAGCAGCTCCTGGTAATCGTGCTCCATGCGGGCGCGCGAAGCGTCCGCGATCTTCTCGATGAAGTCGGCGGCGTTTTTCTCGCTGCCGATCATCTTGTCTTCGGTTACGTAATCGGCCCAATCCTTGTAACCAAGCAGCGTGGCGAGTTCATAGCGCTTCTGCAGCATCTCGGCCAGCGCGTCGAGGTTCTTCGGGTGTCCGCGCAGCCGGTAAAGCTTCCAGAATTCCTCACGCGCCTTGTCACTGGTGGAGTAGGTCATGAAGGGAAGGTAATCGGTGTTGTCCGTGGTGAGAGTGGCCTTGCCGTCCGGGCCGGGCTTGTGGGCGGCACGGAAATCGTCCGGCAGGCCCGCGAGTTCCGCGGGATCGACTTCGATCTTGCGGACATCCGACTTGATGTTGTTGCCGAATTCCTGGCCGACCTTGACCAGCTGCTCGCGCAGGTCTTTGACTTTGCCGCGGGTGGCGTCGTCGCGGTCCACGCCGGCACGGCGGAAGTCGCGCAGAGTGCGCTCCAGATAGAACCTGGTTTCAGCATCCAATTTGGAGCGATCCAGTCCTGCCAGCGCGTCATAAATGCCGCGGTCGAGCGAGAAATCGGTATTCAGAGCATCGGCTTCCTGCTCGCATTTCTCCGACGCGGAACGCATCTCGGCCGCGGGCTCCACTTCGCGCGCCAGCCCGGAGCGGGCCAGCGCATTGCTGAGGGCCAGTTCGGCCTCGTCATAGGCGTCCAGGGCAGCGATGGGCTCGCGCGGCGCCTTCATGGCCCTGAGCGCGGCCATCTGCGACTTCGCCCGATCCATGTCGGCATGGCAGGCGGAGAGATACTGCTCAGGTGTACCGGCGAGAATCGAGCCAGCAGTTGGGGCCGGCGGCTTGTCGGCTGCCAGGATTGAAGCTTGCAATGCCAGCAACAGCAGAAGAGCAGTGATGGATTGTTTTAGGCGCACGGATATCTCTGTATCATTTGACTTGAGCAATTTGAAAAAGTAAGCGCGCAAATCCAGTTCGGTCACATCCCCATGTACTGCACATGGACATAGGCGCCGGTATGAATGTTGTAAAGCAAGTACCAGCCGGGATGATCCGGGTCATCGTAAATAACGAAATCATCACCGCAGTTCCAGCACCAGTCGGAGACTAGCGGCCAATCCCACGAGGCGATGTCGAAGAAATAGCCGTCCGGCAGCCAGAAGCGATGCAGGTTGGGATCGATGCGGACGACGTTGTAATGACGGCGTAGAGTCTAATCTTCCGCCTGCCGCTTGGAAAGAGCCGGGCGCTTAGCGCTCAACCAGCGATTCCAGTTGATTGAAGAATTCAGGATAGGAAATCTGCGCGGCACCGGCGCCTCGAATCAGCGTGTCCCCGTTGGCGCGCAAAGCGGTCACCGCGAATGCCATGGCAATGCGGTGATCGCCGGCGGAATCGATCTCCGCGCCGTGAAGCGGCTGGTTGCCGGGAACCCGCAAGCCATCCTCGCGCTCTTCTGCGGTCGCGCCCATGGCGCGGAGATTGGCGGCCACGGCGGCGATGCGATCCGACTCTTTCACCCGCAGTTCGCGCGCGTCGCGGATCTCAATGCCCCCGGTGGTGTATGGCCCGATGGCCGCGAGCACCGGCAGCTCGTCGATGAGGGCCGCCGAGAGCGCGCCGGAGATCGTCGTTCCCTTCAGTTGCGCGCCTTCTACAACCACCGTTCCGACCAGTTCGCCGTGATCTTCTTCCAGATTTACAACCGAGATGCGGCAGCCCATCCCCATGAGCACATCCAGCAAGGCGGCGCGCGTGGGGTTCAATAGCACCGGATCCAGCAGTATATTGGAGCCGGGGAACAACGCCGCGGCACACAGAAAGAAAGCCGCTGAGGAAATGTCACCGGGAATTGCGGCGTCAATCGCACGCAGCTTTTGCCCGCCGGCAATCGTGACGCGGTTGCCGTCGCGGGCGAGCTCGGCTCCGAAAGCTTGCAGAGCGAGCTCCCCGTGATCGCGCGTGCGTACTGGCTCCTCCACCGTCGTCGTGCCGCGCGCGAAGAGGGTGGCGAACAGGATCGCGGTCTTCACCTGCGCGCTCGCGATGGGCATGCTGTACTCGATTCCCTGCAATTCATGCCCCGTAATGCGCAGCGGAGGCCGGCCACCGGGAGCAGCATCGATACGGGCGCCCATCTTGCTGAGTGGCTCGATCACCCGCGCCATGGGGCGGCGGGAGAGCGACTCGTCGCCGGCCAGCTCGGCGGTGAAAGGCTGTCCGGCCAAGATGCCGGAGAGCATGCGCATTGTCGAGCCGGAGTTGCCACAGTCAAGTGGGGAGGCCGGCGCTTGCCATGGCGAGCCCTCGATCTCGGTCAAACCGTCCTCAGTGCGCCGGATATGCACGCCCACGGAGGTCAGCGCCCCAAGAGTGCTGGCACAGTCGGCGCCGGTCGAGAAGTTGCGCAGCCGCGTCGTGCCTGCGGCCAGCGCGCCCAGCATGGCATAACGATGGGAGATAGATTTGTCGCCCGGGAGGCGCACAGCTCCAGTCACATTCCTCGCGGGCCGGATCACGATGTCGTTAAGGGGCGTCACGAGCGCGACGTTAGGGCGCTGCGGAGGCGCGCGCCTCAGCCAGCACGTCCTGCGGCACCTCCTGCACACTCAACTGCAGCTCGAACCGTGGAGGCTCGGGATGATGGCCCCAGCGGCCGACTTCCCAGTGCGCGCGCAGGAATTTGATACCAGAGTGCTTGGACAGGTCGAGCAGCAGAGGGTGCTGCCCGCGATAGAACTTCTGCGGGAAAGAGAGCAGGGGCTTCTCTCCCCAATTAGCGCCCTCGGGGGAACCCCACACGGCCACATCGAGCGACTGCTGCTCGATCACGTCGGTGATGTTCAACAACAGGAGCAAAACTTTGCCGGCAGCGCTGGAGACATCGGCGGCCGGCCCATCACCCTTCTCGCGCACGACGGTCTTCTCGGGGATCAATGAACTATTGAACATGACACGCTGATTCTAGTCGGCAACGCGGGGATTTTCCAGCAGGCGGGTCACCACGTCTTGATTCCATCCAGGAACCCACGGATGGCTTTGCCAGCGGCTTCATGCTGCTCGAAGACGGCGTAGTGTCCGGCGCGGGGAATAACCTCGAGGCGGCTGCCTGCAATCTGGCGTTGCAGTAGTTCCGCTTCGGTGAGCGGGGTCAGCATGTCCTCGGCGCCGACCATCACCAGCGTGGCTACATTAATGGTTTTCAGATCGGGGACGGAATCGCGCCGCGCCGCCATCCCGCGCTGTACGGCGGCAATTCCTGGTGCCGACATCTCCAGCATCATCTTGCGAGCGCGCTCGACCAGGTCGGGACGGGTGGTGCGCGTGGTGTCGCCGAGGAGTTTAGGAATCATACTGTCGATAAACGGGACTGGCCCTTGCTTCTCAACATCGTCGGCGGCCTTCAGGCGGTTAGAGCGAGCTTCGTCGTTGTCGGCGCCGGCGCGCGTATCGCACAGGATGAGACCGGCGATGCGCTCGCGATGCCGTCTCCAGAACTCGAAGAGCACGTAGCCGCCGATCGAGACTCCGCCAAAGATCGCCTTCCCTACCCCGCACGCATCGCAGAGCCGCAGCAGATCGGTGGCGTGCATCTCCATCGTGGCAGGGCCGGTGCCGGCGCCGGACTGCCCGTGCCCACGCAGGTCGGGAAGGATCAGGCGATAACGACTGGCAAGCAGTTCGGCTGCCGGCAACCACACTTTGTGGCTCGCCGGAAAGGGATGCAGCAGGACAACGGGCAGGCCGTCGCCCGCAAGGGTATAGAAGATCTGGGCGTCGTCACTGCTCAGTTGCATGCCCGCCATTTTACTTCAGGGATTATGGACCTGCTGGGCGTTGACCGGCGGCGCCGGCAGCAGCTCGGGCTGGTTGGGCATCACGATCCAGGCGATGATGTAAGCGATCAGGCCGCATCCGCCTGACAGGACCGCGACTAACAGCCACACCACCCGCACCAGGCTGACGTCCAGGTCAAAGTACTCGGAAAAACCCAGGCACACACCCGCGACTTTACGTCCGATGCGCGGCCGCACCAGCTTCTTGCGGGCCACCACCGCCGCGACTCGCTTGCCGCAGTAGGCGCAGAGCTGGGCGTCATCCTGGATTACCTTGCCACAGTAGTTGCAGTACATAAGCAATCCTCCACCAAATGGTATACGTCAGGATACGCCGTGGTGTTCCCGCAATCGCCGGCCTCTTCAGGTAACCCGGTACGGCCGTTTGCAAGCGAGTTATTAAAAGACTGTTACATGTCCAAATTTCAGGGGCGGACAGCCCCCTTGTGGATGCTTTGGGCTTAGGTTTTGTGATAGCGTTCTGGAAACCGTCGGCCACTCCACACCCTTTGTAACCCAACCACCGCAACCACAGTCTCTCCGATTGGAGGTTCGCTATGGCACGTTCCACCACCGCTGCTACGCAGCAGACTTCGGCTGTTTCCACAGGCAAACCGGCAACAACTCAGGTTGTTAGGGCTCCCGAACACCCGGCCGGCAGCAATACCGGCCACCATGGACAAGTCCGCGGATTGGGTGTGGTCCGGCGCTCCAGCCAGTTCGAAGGCCGCTTCGGCCGCCTGTTCCGGACGCTGCCGGCGGCGCAGTTCGAACCGCAAATGCTCACCGACCTGGCGCGAGCCATGACCGCGGCGCCTGACGACCCGCCTACTCCCGAAACCGAGATCGACGACGAAGAAAATGTCGGAACCGCAACCGACCCCGGCATCACCGCCGGCTATACCTACTTCGGCCAGTTCATCGACCACGACTTGACGTTCGATCCGGCAAGCAGCTTGGAGCGCCAAAACGATCCGGAGGGACTGGTTGATTATCGGACTCCTCGTTTCGATCTCGATTGCGTCTATGGACGCGGTCCCGACGATCAGCCCTACCTGTACCGCGATGACGGGCGGACCATGCTTCTGGGCGCGCAGCTTACAGCCAACGCCACCGATCCCAATCCTCGGGAAGTTCCGCGCAACGCACCCGCGTCTGGGGAACCGGCGCGAGCTTTGCTCGGTGACCCGCGCAACGACGAGAACGTGATTGTCAGCCAGCTCCAGTCGGCGATGCTGCGCTTCCACAACATGATGGCGATTACTCTCGGGTCCTCGGCGGGATTCGAGGAAATACAAAGGATGGTGCGCTGGCACTACCAGTGGGTGGTGCTGCATGACTTCCTGCCCACGGTGATCGGCAAGCAAACCGTCACCGACATTTTGGGGCCGAACGGCAACCAGCCCCAGCTCAAGTTCTACAAGCCGGAAAAAGATGCGTTCATGCCGCTGGAATTCTCGGTGGCGGCGTATCGGTTTGGGCACTCGATGGTTCGCCCCATCTATCGAATCAACCAGACGGCAGACCGCCTGCGGATTTTTTCCGCCGACGGCAAAGACCTGCGCGGGTTCCGTCCCTTCCCGCCCGAGCTGGCCATCGATTGGTCGTTGTTTTTCCGGCTGAACGCCAACGCTCCCACCACCGGCAAGTCACGCGTCCAGCCTGCATATAAGATCGACACCTCCCTGGTTAACCCGCTCGGCAGCCTGCCTGCCAGTGTTGCCGTCAATCCATCTTCACTTCCGGAACGCAACCTTCTCCGCGGCTTAAGGCTGGAGCTGCCATCGGGGCAGGCGGTGGCCAGAGCGATGGGCATCAAGCCGATTCCCGACGACAAGCTGCGAGTCGGCAAAGCGACCGAGGAAGACACACCCACCAACCGGCCCATTACGGACATTTCGCCCAAGTTCAAGAACAACGCTCCGCTGTGGTTTTATGTGCTCTCGGAAGCGCAGCAAGTATTCCAGAACAACCAGACTCCGATTCGGCTGGGCAAAGTCGGCGGCAGGATCGTGGGCGAAGTTTTTGTCGGTCTGATGCTCGCGGATGGACACTCCTATCTGCGGCAGGACCCGAACTTCCACCCGATTGCTGAGCTGTCGGCCAGCGACGGCACCTTCGATATAGCGCAGTTGCTGCGGCAGGCGATGCAGGCCTGACTGCAGGGAACCGTTAGGGCAAGTCAACCGGGGCGCCTGTGCAGGCGGCAGAACGGCGGGCGCTCCACTTCGAAGCTCAGTCAAATAGCTCTGGGCCTCGCAGGTTTTACTCCGCCCAGAGCTCACACGCATTTTTCTGAACAGGCGACAAGTCTGTTCTTCTTCCGCTTGTAGCGAGGTGCCGACATGCCCAAAGGCTACGTACAGATTCCAGATTGGTTTTCCGTCGAAAATCAGGGAGGCAACATTGCCGTCGCAGACCTGGCAGGCACGGGAAAACAGGATGTGCTGGTCCTGACGGTCGATAACCCTCCGGGACAGAACCGTGGCATCTACCGCATTGGCCATGGGCTCGATCCGCAAGGCAACGTGACCGGAGGATGGACTCCGTGGATCGACGTGCCCGATTGGTTCTCCTTCGAGAATCAGGGCGCAGGGGTTGCGGTGTTCGACCTGGACAAGGACGGTCAGAAAGACCTGATCGTCTTTATGATCGACAATCCGC
Source organism: uncultured Acidobacteriota bacterium (assembly GCA_963733935.1). Lineage (GTDB taxonomy): Bacteria > Acidobacteriota > Terriglobia > Terriglobales > Acidobacteriaceae > JAHFUA01. The sequence goes on along the minus strand of CAVTEQ010000014.1, from coordinate 451,659 downwards.
CCGGCCAGAACCAGGGCTACTACCGCGTTGGCAAGCGGCTGGATGCAAACGGAAACGTCACCGGCGGCTGGGGCCCGTGGATCGCCATCCCGGACTGGTTCTCATGGGAGAACCAGTATGGTGGCATCGCCGTCGCCGACCTGGATGGCGACGGCAATCCCGAGCTGATTGTCGCCATGGTCGATAACCCGCCCGGGCCGAATCGCGGCCTCTATCGCATCGGTAGGAAACTCGATGCCGACGGCAACGTAACCGGCGGCTGGACGCCGTGGACCGACGTGCCCGATTGGTTTTCCTGGGAGAATCAGGGCGTGGGCGTCGCGGTGATGAACAACGGCGGCCGGTCCGACCTGCTCATCTTCCAAATCGACAACGCCGTCGACCAGAATCAGGCCTTCTATAAGGTCGGCCAGAATCTCGACATCAACGGCAACGTTGCCAACTGGAGTTTGTGGCGCGGTGTGCCCGCGTGGTTCGCGTGGGAAAACCAGGGTGGCGGCATCGCGCCGGTCATCAACAATGGACAGCAGTCTATTGCTGTGATGATGGTCGACGATCCGCCGGGGCAAAACGCCGGATACTACCGGGTTTTGCCGCTCGACACCGATCCCAAGCGCGATGGGCAATGGCAGCTCCTGCCATACCACTCCGGCGTTCTTGCAGTGCACGCAGCATTGCTTCCGCAAGGAAAGGTACTTTTCTTCGCCGGTTCAGGCAGCAGCGCTACTCGCTTTGACGCTCCCGACTTTGGCAACGTCGCGGATGGCGTGTTCACCAGCGTGGTTTGGGATCCCACCGCTGCACCGCCGAACAACTTCTTCCATCCGGCAACACTGATGGCGCCCAACGGACGTCCCTTCGACTTCTTCTGCGGCGGCGATACCTTCCTGCCAGACGGCCGCCTGCTCTCCGCGGGCGGCACCGGTCACTACAACCCGTTTACCGGACGCAATGACGCGTCAGCCTTCGATCCAGTAACTCAGAAATGGTCGTTTGTGGCGTCGATGGCCCACGGGCGGTGGTATCCCACCGTCATTCCACTGGGTGACGGACGCGCGCTGGCAGCCACGGGCCTTACCGAGGACTTCAACAATCCTCACAACATGACGCTCGAAATCTTCAACCCCGCGCAGAACAACTGGCAGATGCTGCACTTGCCCAACGGATTGCCCGGCCTGCCGCTCTATGCTCACCTGTTTCCGATGGCGGATGGCCGGATTCTGTTTGATGGCGGGCGCATGGATGACGACCTTCAAGTCGATCCCTGCATCATCGACCTAACCCACAATCCGGTGCAGATCACTCCCGTGCCCGGCATGGAGGGCGGCGGCATGCGCAACCAGTCGGCGAGCGTCTTACTTCCTCCCGCGCAGGATCAGAGAGTAATGATCATGGGCGGCGGACCGGCCGGAAAGCCGAACAAAACCGATGCCATCGACAATGTGGACATCGTCGATCTCAAAGACGCAAATCCGCATTTCGTGCCCGCCTCGCCGCTCAACTTCCCGCGCCTGCATCTGAACGCAGTCTTGCTTCCGGACCACACGGTATTTGTAACCGGCGGATCGCTGAAGCAGGAAGACCAGCCGTTGGCGACACTGACACCGGAGATCTACGATCCGGCGACGGATACGTGGACGCCGATGGCGCCTTCCACCGTGCCGCGCCTCTATCACTCCACTGCCATCCTGTTGCCCGATGCCACCGTGGTTGCCGCCGGCGGCAATCCCGAGGGCGGCACGCACGTGCAGTGGGACGAGGATCCGGAAGAGGAGATGCGCCTGGAGGTTTTCAGCCCGCCGTACCTGTTTCGAGGTCCGCGCCCAACCATCAGTGACGCGCCGGCCCTGTGCACCTACGGGCAAGTGGTTCAGATTAAGTCTCCGCAGTCTGCCAACATTCGCTGGGCGAGCCTGATCAGAAACTGCGTGACGACCCACTCCTTCGACGGCAGCCAGCGGCTCGTCGATCTCGATATCAGCAGTCGTACCGGCGGAGTCGTAACCGCCAAAGTTCCCCAGAACCGCAACCTCGCGGCACCAGGGTGGTACATGCTCTTTCTGGTGGATAACAACGGAGTACCGTCGGTGGCAAGTTGGATTCGCCTAGCGTAGGGCTAGAATGCTAGAGCGATGAAGCTCGACGTCGGGGTGCGCGACTACGACCTGCAAGCGATGCCGGAGTATGCGCGCAAGATGGAGGCCATCGGCTACGACTGTCTCTGGACGTCAGAGACGCAGCACGATCCATTTCTGCCCTTGGCCGTCGCGAGTGCCTCGACTTCTTCCATCAAGCTCGGAACCTCGATCGCCGTGGCCTTTCCACGCAGTCCGATGGTCATGGCCTACACAGCCTGGGACCTGCAAAAAGCCTCGGCGGGGCGATTCATCCTGGGCCTCGGGTCGCAAGTGAGGGCGCACAACCAGCGGCGTTTCTCGGTGAAGTTCGAATCGCCGGGACCGAAGTTGCGCGAAGTAGTGCTGGCGTTGCGCGCCATCTGGGATTGCTGGCAGAACGGAACGCCGCTTAAGTTCGATGGTCAGTTCTACAAGTTCGATCTGATGACGCCCTTCTTCAATCCCGGCCCGATCGCACATCCCAAGATTCCGGTTTTCATCGCAGGCGTTAACCCATACATGTGCCGGATGGCTGGAGAGGTTTGTGATGGCCTGCATGTGCATCCCTTCCACACGACCAAGTTCCTGCGTGAATACGTGCATCCGGCGGTCAAGGAAGGTCTGCGTGCCTCGGGGCGGTCGCAACAGGACTTCAAGTACGCGACGGCCAGCTTCGTAGTCGTTGGAGATACCGAGCGTGAGCGTGCTCAGAATGCGGAGGCGGTAAAGCAACAGATTGCGTTTTACGCCTCGACGCGAACGTATGAGCCGGTGCTGGCGGCGCACGGCTGGGAAGGAATCGTGCCGGAGCTGCATGCCAAATCGCTTGAGGGCGATTGGAAGGGAATGAAGGAGCTCATCAGCGACGAGATGCTCGACACGATCGCGGTGAGCGGAACCTACGAGAACATCGGCCGCAAGCTGCGCGAGCGCTACGACGGACTGCTGCACCGCATCAGCCTGTATCAGCCGTATGAGGCGGCCGTTGATGACTCACGGCTGGCGGCGCTGGTGAGAGAATTCAAGGGTTGAACCAGCGGCACAGATCCAAACTCATTGACTTGCCCAACTCCCGTATCCTAGGGTTCGCAAGGAACATCCTAATAGCGAGCAGTGTCCCGAGAAGCCTACATCTACGACGTGATCCGCACGCCCATCGGGCGCCACGCGGGGAAGCTGGCGGCAATTCGCCCCGACGACCTGGCGGCCATGGTGCTGAAGGCGCTGGTCGAGCGAAATCCATTTCCGCCCGAGGCGTATGAGGACGTGGTGCTGGGCTGCGCCAATCAAGCCGGGGAAGATTCGCGCAATGTCGCCCGTCATGCCGGGCTGCTGGCCGGACTCCCCGTGGAAGTTGCTGGGCAGACCATCAACCGCTTGTGTTCCTCGGGACTGGCCGCGGTCATCACGGCGGCGCATGCGGTGCGCTGCGGTGAAGGCGATTTGTTTCTTGCAGGCGGCGTCGAGAGCATGAGCCGAGCTCCCTTTGCCATGAGCAAGGCGGAGTCGGCTTACGGACGCGACGTGAAGATGTTCGATACTGCCTTGGGTGCGCGCTTTCCCAATCCGTGTTTCGTCGCCGGGTTTGGCAATGACAGCCTTGCGGAGACGGCGGATAACATCGCGCGCGAAGTCGGCATCAGCCGCAGCGAGTCCGATGCCTTCGCCTTCGCCTCGCAGTCACGGTACGCTCAAGCTAAGCAGGCCGGCTTTTATCAGGACGAACTTCTACCTGTACCGGTGCCTAGCCACAGAGGCCCTCCAACTGTAGTGGCCGACGACGAGCATCCGCGCCCAGAGACAACGGTCGAGGGTCTGGCCAAGCTGCGTCCGCTATTCGAGGGCGGGATCACCACGGCGGGCAGCGCCTCCGGCATCAACGACGGCGCCGCCGGGCTGGTGATCGGGTCGATCGACGCCGGGGAGAAATTTGGGGCGAAGCCGCGGGCTCGCATCGTGGCGAGCGCCGTTACCGGTGTCCCGCCGCGCATTATGGGCATGGGCCCCGTACTCGCGACAAAGAAGTGCATGGAGCGCACTGCTTTGTCGCTCCAGGACATGGACGTCATGGAAATCAACGAGGCATTCGCCCCGCAGGTGCTAGGCTGCCTGAAGCAAATGCAGATCGCATACGACGATCCGCGACTGAACCCCAACGGCGGCGCCATTGCCATCGGCCACCCCTTGGGCGCATCGGGCGCGCGCTTGGCGCTCACGGCCGTTCGGCAACTGGAGCGGCAGAGCGGGCGTTACGCGCTGGTGACGCTGTGCATCGGTGTCGGCCAGGGCATGGCTGCGATCCTGGAGCGGGTATAGCCGGCGCCCGCAATTCTTCGGTTGGCTTTTTGCTATGCTCTTGCATTGTCCCGGCACACGCAGGCGAATATTTCTGAGGAACTCGAATGATATGGAAGCTGGCTGACTCTCTGTTCCTCGGCATCGCTGCCATCCCGTTCATCTATTATCTGATCGCCCTGTACAGTTCCTGGAGATACTTCCACGGCTCGGCAGCTCCGAATGCGGCGCAACCCGGCCCGATGCGCCCCATTAGCAACCTCAAGCCCATCCGCGGACTGGATCCGGATGCCTACGAAAACTTCGCCAGTTTTTGCCGGCAGGACTATCCAGATTACGAAATCCTCTTCTGCGTGGACAGCGCCAACGACCCCGCGCTTCCGGTGATCGAAAAGTTATCCCGCGACTTTCCGGAACGCAGTATTCGAGTGCTCTTAGGATCGGGCCGCAACGCGCCCAACGACAAAGTGGCCAAGCTGGCGCGTCTTGTGGAAGAGGCCCGGCACGATTTGCTGGTCATCAGTGATAGCGATGTACGTGTGCAACCCGATTATCTTCGTACGGTGGTGGCGCCGCTCGCCGACCCTAAAGTCGGCGCCGTGACCTGCTTTTACGTGCCAGCCGACGATCGCAGTTTGATTCACAGCTTGCAATCGATTGGGATGGTTTCAGATTTCTACGCCGGCATCCTGGTGGCCCGCCAGTTGGATGGGGTGAAATTCGCTCTTGGGCCGACCATCGCCACCTCCCGCGCCCGTCTGGCCGGTTTCGGCGGCTACGCAGCCCTTGAGAACCGCCCGGCGGATGACCTTCTGGTGGGGCGTCTGATTGCCGAGCAGGGCTTCGAGGTGAAACTGTTGCCTTATTCGGTCGTGACCGTGCCGGACTATCACTCTCTGCGTGATCTCTTCCACAAGCGCTTGCGTTGGATCGTCGTGATGCGGCACATGCGCCCCTGGGGCCACCTGGGTCTGATCTTTACTCACGGCTTGGCCTGGTCGCTGGCAGCCGTGGCCACCCACCCTTCGGCGGCAGCGGCCCTGAGTTATCTTGGCGGGTATTTGGCCTTGCGCATAGCCATGGTATGGGTCATCGGCATCCGGGGCCTGAAGCAGCGAGGGCTTTGGCAGAAGCTGCCCCTGCTCCCCATCTGGGACGGTCTGGCGTTCTTCATCTGGCTCATCAGCTTCGGCCGCAAGAGCATTCGCTGGAGGGATCAGGAGTACTTCATCCGCGAAGGCAGGCTCGTCCCGGTAACCCCCACTGCGGTGGGAGGGTGAAGCTGTCCGTTGGGGTGTTCGATTCCACAGAAGTCCGCCCAAGTCCCGAGCCTTGGAAAGCTCTGCAACACGCAGGGGCTGAAGCCCAAGATGAGGGGGCCAGTTACGGCACGACTGAAGTCATGCCCTGACACGTGATCTTTCACGAAGCACTCTCGGCACCCGCTCTAGGCGGACCGTTTTCTCGCCAGCTCTGCATCCTCGATGGGCACTGCCTCGGCAGCTTCATCCGCCGATTGACCCAGACGAGAGCGTCGATCGTTGTTGGGGCACCGCCAGTTAACCCGCGGCAGAATGAGCGAGGTGTCGATACGGTCGCGGTATTGGATAGCGATGTTCATCAGGGAATCCAGCAGCGACTCCGACAAGTAATGGGGCTGCAACCCGAGATCGATCAGCTTCGAGTGTTTGGCGTTGTAATAATGCTCTTCGGCTTCAACCCGAGGATCGGGCAGGCGATCGATCTCCACCGCCAGGCCAAGATTGGTTCCTGCCGACCGCACCATTTCCGCCAGCTCCAGAACAGTAAACTGTTCTGTGAATTGGTTGAAGACGCGGCATTCGCCATGGGCCGGAGGATTCAGACAAGCGATCTCAACACAGCGCACGGTGTCGCGAATATCGAGAAAGCCGCGCGTCTGTCCCCCTTTGCCGTACACGGTGAGGGGATGGCCGATGGCGGCCTGGGCGCAGAAGCGGTTGAGAACGGTGCCGAAGACCTCATCGTAGTCGAAACGGTTGATCAGCGCCTCGTCGAGAGCGGTCTCCTCGGTCATGGTTCCATACACCACGCCTTGATTGAGATCGGTGGCACGCAGTTTCCAAACCTTGCACGCGAACATCATGTTGTGGCTGTCATGCACCTTCGATAAGTGATAGAAGGAGCCGGCCTGCTTGGGGAACGGCAGCAAATCTTTGCGGCCGTTGTGTTCGATGGTGATGTAGCCCTCTTCGATATCGATGTTGGGAGTGCCGTACTCTCCCATGGTCCCGAGCTTGATCAGATGGCAGTCGGGGCAGAACTCGCGCAGAGCGAAGAGCAGGTTCAACGTGCCGACCACATTGTTGACCTGGGTGAAGACCGCGTGTTTGCGGTCGATCATCGAATAGGGCGCCGAGCGTTGCTCGGCGAAATGCACCAGGGCTTCCGGCTCGAACTCGCGCATCATGGCGGAGACAAAATCGAAGTCGGTCACGTCTCCGACGAAAGACTCGACAAAGTTGCCGGTGAGTTCCCGCCAGACGCTCAATCGCTCTGCCAGGGGACGAATCGGGGTCAAGGTCTGGGCGCCCAGCTCATGATCCCACTGGCGGCGCAAGAAATTGTCTACAATTGCGACGGTGTGCCCTTTTCTCGACAGATACAACGCTGTCGCCCATCCGCAATAACCATCCCCCCCCAGTACGGCAACCCTCATGTGCCCTCCTCAGAGCTGTGGATGTTTGCTGGAACGCTACTTCCGAGCCTGCCCCCAGGAACATGAGGGAGAAGCGCGGAATCCTTCGACTCGGCCGGTTCGTATGACTGCATGCCGTAAGAGCTGGAGCCCAGACCTGCGAGAGGTTGCGGCTTGACGGTGCTCTCAAGCGGATGATTTGTGGCCAGGAATTTCCCCCCGCTGATGGCGACCACGCTGAGGGGTTCCCGTCCGACCAGCGTCTCAAAACGCGGCCACTCCGCTTGCCTCGCCAGAAGGTAGCGTCGCTCCGGCTGCAACCACAGGCTGCGAAACTTGGCGTCATCAATATAGACCTGGGGCGCGTTGGGAGCGTAGGAAGCGTACTCCATGCTGTTGAACCGGCCATTCAACAGCAGGGCGTCCCGACCTGTGTAGAAGAACACGGAGGCGAAGGTGTAGTAGTGGCGGTCCACGATCAGTTGGCCCTGCGGCAGTCGAAGCAGTTCCCGTGCCAGAGGACGCGAGGACAAGTACGGATCGAACGACACCATCGCCAGACGGCTGGCGTGGAACAATAACACCATCATCAACGCGGTAGCCAGAAAGGCGTGTCGATATTTGGTAAGTAACGATCCCAGGCCGCCGATCAAGAACGCCAATGCGGCCAGCAGAACGGGCAGCCGAAGATACGCGAACGATTTCAGCGTCAGGTCCTGCATGTGCCCCAGCGCGAGCGTGTAGGCCTGGGGATGCTGGCTGAGCGCCCGGGAAATATCGCCTGGCGCATCCAGAGTGCGGGTCTGCAGCCAAAGCGTGAATAACGCTACCGCCAGGACTATGCCGATCACGGAAAGCACCCGCGTGCCGCGGCGTATCCAGTCACCGCCTGCGGCCATTGCCGAACCCAGCAGCAGCGCCAGCGCCGGATAAATCGGCATCGAGTAATACTCCTGCGTGGTGGAGAATGTAAAAAAGGCCAGCACAAAACCAGCCCAGCACAGGGCCAGCAGCCGCACCCGTCCTGCACGGTCGCCTGCTTTGAAGGAGAGTTTGGCGACGGCGGGAAGGTAGACGCTCCACGGAAACAACCACAGCAGGTGCAAGAGCCAGAAATATGCTCGAGGTACGGTGTCGTAATCCCGCGGATAACGCAGGTTCAGGAAACGCAGAAGCTGCTCGTTGATGAAGAAGAACCACAGAAAACCATGATACTCGCCGCGTCCGCTGTGCAAGGTCCAAGCGAAATAGGGCGGATTGCGCAGCGTGGCCAGCACGTGCCAGGGCACGGCGATGGCAAGGATCATCAGGAGCCCGCTGAGAGGATGAAGCCGTTTCCACGTTGCGGCAGAGAACAAGCGGCGTGTAAGCGCAAGATAAATCGCGCAGGCGGCCAGCGGCAAGACCACCGCAATAAGGCTCTTGAGCAGCAGTCCGGTTCCCATGCTGGCAGCAAAGATCAGCGCCCACAAGCGGGGGTGCCGTTCCTCTTCATCCAACGCCCGCAGGAAAGCCCACATGCTCAGTGCCATGGTGAGCGTGAACATCACGTCGGGAAGCAGGATGCGAGTGAAGAGGAACAATCCCACGCAGGTGGCCATGCACAAACCAGCGTAGAACCCCGCCCACTTGCCGAACGCCCAGATCCCGAAAGCTACGGTCAGACCGCAGAGCGCGATGGCGGAGAGCGCCTCCGGAATGCGCGCTACCCAGTCGTGCACCCCGAGTAATTTGTACGAAACCGCCATCGTCCAGTAGACAAGTGGAGGTTTTTCCAGGAAGGCAATACCGTCGAGATGGGCCGTAACCCAGTCGCCTGAAGAGAGCATGTTGCGGGCGATCTGCGCCTGCACCGCATCCACATCGTCCATTAAAGAAGGAGGCGAAACCACGCAGCCCAAATAAATGAGGGCTGCCACCGCAACGATGATTGCGAAGAGCGGCCAGTTCGTACCTGAGCGGAATTGGTTCTGTGAGATGTTGGCCGGTGAGCAAACTCTGATCTCTTCGTCCACCGAAACCGACCCGTTAAGTTGTCTCATGCAGTCCAATGCCCTGCCACGTCCCAATCTCCAACACGACTCAATGCGGCGGCGCTCACGCTAACGATGGCCAATCAGCACCAAACCCACCCCTAAGCAGACCAGCAACACACCGGCCCAGCGCTTGCGAGTCACCTGCTCGCGCAAGAAGACCTGGCCTCCCAGAGCGCCAAAACCATAGCTGAGAGCGGTGACCGGAACCACGAAGCTCACATTTTCCAGGGAAAACATTTCCAAAAGGGAGAAGAAGCCGATTGCCATGAGCAAAAACCCGAGCCACATCCAACCATTCTGGAAGGCGCGGATAATCAAACGAATCATCGGGCCCGGGCGAAGTTCGGTGGCCGGGCCCGTCGCCTGCATGGCGCGGGCAACGCAGAGTTCGCCGCCCGTGCCGGCCACCATGATCAACAGCAGGAGAATGATCTCGTTGTTCATCCTTGGGACTCGGTGGTGCGCGGGGGAGTGTGTCCCACTACTAGAACGCCGAGGCAGATGATCAGCACCCCCGCCCAGCGCAGCGGCGTAACCACTTCACCCAGAACAAAATGGCCCAGCAGCGCCACCATGGCATAGGCTACCGCCGAGGCCGGCTGCACGTAGCTGTAGTCCGCCCACGAGAGAACCAGCATATAGACTGCGAAAAATGCCAGCAGGCAGGCGACTCCCATCCAGATCATGCCGGACCCGCCGAGTTGTGCCAGGAAGTGAAGCAGTTCGCCCGGGTTCCAGGACGAAGTCGCGCCAATACTTTTCATGCCCTTGCCGAGCAGTACATTGCCCAGCGGGCCGAGAACTACCATTAATGCAAGAAACAAATAAGTTTTGGATGACGGTCCGAACGTTTTCTTCATGCTTCGTGACGAGCCCACTGTTCTAGTCTTATGCGCCAAACCCGGCTTCGGATGCAAAACCTAAGCGCAGCGGCAATCTCCTCATACTAATAGACATTGGGGTCAAGTGGTGGAACGTCTTTACGAATCTTTATGTATCGTAACCATTTTGCACCAGATGTGGGGAACTATTCGTGGCGCAGGCTCTCGATGGGATCCATCTGTGCAGCCCGGGTCGCGGGAACCGTCCCGAAAATGATGCCCACCAGCGATGAGACGAAGACCCCGATCACCGCCGAAAGCCCCGAAATGGGAATGCGGTAGTCGGTCAGAAAACGAACCGAAAAGGGCAGAGACAGTCCCAGCAAAGAACCAATCACGCCTCCGGCGATGGAGATCAGTACGGCCTCCGAGAGGAACTGTAGCCGGATGTCCGCCGCCGTGGCGCCCACCGCCTTGCGGATGCCAATCTCGCGGGTGCGCGAGCTCACTGTGGCCAGCATGATGTTCATGATGCCCACGCCGCCGACCAGCAGGGTGACGGTCGAAACCAGCAGCAACACCATCGTAAGGGCGTTGGCGGTCTTGCCAGCAACCGTGATCAGTTGCGCCAGATTCTCGACCCGGTAAACCGATTCCGGGCGGTGGCGCGACTGCAGCACGGCCTTGATGCGCTCAGTAGCAGCCGGTACCTGGCTGAGATCAGCCATGGAGAAGAAGATCTGGTCGAGCGCATCACTGGGAAGGAAATAGCGGCTTACGGTGTAAGGAATGGCGATGGTATCGCCTGCCAGCTCCGACTGACCGAAGGTCTCTACCCGCTCCTTGAATGTGCCAATCACAGTGAAGGGCAGTCCCATGACCTTGATGGTCTTCCCCACCGCCGCCTCCTGGCTCCCGAACATCTGCTGGGCGAGATGCTGGGTGAGAGTGGCCACCTTGGAGTGCGACTGCGAGTCGACCTCATCGAAGAACCGCCCTGCCAATACGGCCAGATTGCGAATCCCCTCGTATTGCGGGCCGACCCCCAGGATCAGGACGTCCTGCTCCCGTCCGTTCCCGGTAGCAATACGAGTATGCAACTGCACCATGGGTGAGACGGCAACCACTCCGCTCACTTGCTGCTCGACGGCATGCATGTCAGCTACGGTCAGGCTGTCTTGTGCGGTGGGGTTGACTGCGCCCTGCCCTTCATGGAAGGCGTAGATCATGTTCGCCCCGATACCCTGAATCTGGTTCAGGACGTATTGCTTGCCGGTGAGGCCGACGGTGACGACCAAAATTAGAGAAGCGGTGCCGATGACCATCCCCAGTGCCGTGAGCGCAAATCGGACCTTGTTCAGACGGAAGGTATCGAGCGCAACTCCCACAATCTCCGATAGCACCAGATTCTTGTGGGGCCGCAAGCTTGCCGGCATACTTCTCATTCGCTTGTCCGCGTAGCCGCTGCGATTCTCGCAACCGATATCGTAATCTGTTATAGATGCGGTTCCTATTCTGTATCAGCCATCCCTTGCACGCAACATTACAAAGATTTGCTCGGTGTTTACGAACTCTTTACATGATCGCTCGAAGAACTGCTCTCTAATTGCAGTCGGTCGTATATCTTCTCATGGGCTCCCTTGTGCAGCGCGCCGAAGGATTCGTGGACATCCGGCTCGGCACCCGAGGCGGATTGAGGGCAGTTGTGCTGTTCCTCGTTTGCCTCGCGCTGGAGGGAATGGGCGTTGCTCAGGAACGTGGCGCTTCCATTCCCCACGGAGCCGTAGAACTCATCTCCGAGCAGGAAAGCATTCAACCGGGACACATTCTAATGCTCGGACTCCACTTCAGGCTGGAGCAGGGATGGCATATTTATTGGATAAACCCGGGCGACTCAGGAGAGCCGCCGCGCGTGGAGTGGCAGTTGCCTGCGGGATTGCGGGCCGGCGCTATCGAGTGGCCGGCGCCCACCCGCTTGCCAATCGCCACGTTGGTGGATTACGGCTACGAAGGCGAAGTCTTGCTGCCCGTGCCAGTCGAAACTAATGCGGATCTGCGGACGGGCAGCGATGCCACGCTCGTGGCTGACCTGAAGGCGATCGTCTGCCGCGAGGTCTGCGTTCCGGCGAAGGCGCATCTTAGCTTGTCCTTGCCGGTGCGCGCGGATCGACCACGGGAATCCAAGGAAGCGGTGGCGATGTTCCGCGTCGCCAAGCAAGCGCTGCCCAAGCCCGTCCCCGCGAACTGGAGGCCGTCGGCTCAAGACCTCGGCGACCGCTTCGAGCTCAAGGTGACTACCGGCCATTCCTTATCCGGGGCATGGTTCGCTCCGCTCGAGCCGCTGCAGATCGAAAATGCGGCGCCGCAGAAAAGTGTATCCACGGCAGGTGGTATACGTCTGATATTGAAGAAGTCCGACCAGTTGTCGAAACCGATCTCGCGGCTACGAGGCGTGCTGGTGCTACCGCAAGGCGCGTATGGTATCGATGCGCCGGTTGCGCCTGCGCAGGTCAAGAAGCCCAACAAGGAGTAGTGAGATGAAGCGTGGATTCGCCTATGCCGCTGCATTGGTTCTGATGGTTGTTTCTACTTCCGCTCTGGCTGCGAGGGTCGGCGAGCCAGCCCCGAACTTCACTGCCCTCGACAGCAACGGCAAATCGCACACGCTGGCCGCCTATCACGGCAAGTTTGTGGTGCTGGAATGGCACAACCAGGGGTGTCCTTACACACAGAAGCACTACACCAGCGGCAACATGGAACGCTTGCAGAAGGAGTGGACTCAGAAGGGAGTCATCTGGCTGACGGTGATCTCCTCCGCTCCCGGGACGCAGGGCTATGTTACCGCTGACGCCGAGAACGACTACATGCGGAAGATGAACGCGGCTCCTACGGCTGCCCTGCTCGATCCCAGCGGTGACCTTGGCCATCTCTACGGCGCCAAGACTACGCCGCACATGTTCGTCATTAATCCAGACGGCATTCTGATCTACGACGGCGCCATCGACGACAAGCCAACACCCGATCCGGCGGATATCACAACCGCCCACAACTACGTCTCCGAGGCCTTGACCGAGACGATGTCCGGCAAGCCGGTCATCACTCCCACCTCACGCCCGTACGGCTGCTCAGTCAAGTACGCACACTAATGGACCGTCACGGTGACCGTGGCCGTGGTGCGGCCGAAGGGGTTGGTTGCGTAGAGTGTGTAAGTAGTGGTCTGCGTGGGGGAGACTGTCGCCTGGTTGCCGCGCACCGGCCCGAGTTGCGGCGAGATCAGGAAGTAAGCGCCGGTTGAATTCCAGCTCAACATGACCGGCGTGCCGGCCGAGATAGTCATCGGCGAAGCGGAGAAGCTCGTGATTACCGGCGCTGCGCCTTGCGGCACATTCGACGCCGTGTAGATGGGACTCATCTGAACCACCTCGAAGGCCGAAGCGGTCACCTGCCCGAGATTGTGCAGGTCATTGTTGTCCCAGCGAGAATCGGGTGCGCCGCTGATGTACATCGAGCTGCCGTTGTCGGCCATGATCATGCCGTACTTCTTGAGCGCGGTCAGGATCACCTGGTTGTTTGCGGAGAATCCTGAGGTATCGAAGCTCGCCTTCAGGCGGAGGCGCATGCCCATGGGCGCAGCCGACGCATTGGAAGTGTTCGAGGCCCAGTGCGAAGCGGGAGGCACGAATGCTGCCCGGCTCTGCGCCAGCGTAAAGCGCAGCGCGTGCTTGATCTGGCCGCTCGCCACCTCGTCGTAGCGAGCCAGGCCCGGGAAGATTGGCAGACCGGCGGCATCGGCTGATGTCCATGTCCACGGGCGTTGCTCGTCCGCCAACATATCCCATACCGCGGCCGAACCAACACTCCAACTTCCATCAGTGTTAGGGAAAGAGCTGTAGAGCTCGAACAGCCAGCAGTTGGCATTGTCGATCACCAGGACATGGCGGTCGCCGTTGCCGGGATTGGGATCGCCCTCGATGGGAGCATTCGCGGGGACAGGCATGGGGCCGGGATCGCTCTCGCTCCCAAATGCCGTGAAGTTGATGTTCACCGGCGATTGTGAGCTGCCCACCACAACATAAGGGATGCCGATGTTAGAGCCGCTGAACTGGCCGGAACCGAAATCAGGATGCAGGCCGATTGACGGACCGATAAAGTTAATGATGGCCGCAGAATTGGGATCGACAGCAGAGGCAGAGATGTCCTTGTTCCAGCCATTGTTGGCCGTGAAGGGCACGAAGCCGTTCAGGCTCCCGCCCTGGCCGAGTGTAATGCTGCTGCAGGCGCCGGAACTGCCACCTCCGCCGCCAGTTCCTCCGCCACCGCCACCGGGACTGGAACCTCCGCCGTTGCTGGCAGTCGAGCTTCCTCCAACGCTGCAGCCGGCTATGATCAGGAGCAGCACCAGGAGCAGAGTAACGAAAGTAATCCCAAGTTTTGTGCGCATGTAGCCACCATTGTGGCCCAGGTGCGCTGCGCGCCAACACGGCAGAGGAACAGCGTTGCCACAGTATTCGGGACGTGTACTGAGGTTTGCTCGTGGGGCTGGTATTTTCGGGCATTCAGCGTGCCGGGATTCCATGCAAAATCTGTTGTCGATTCCTGCCTCTCCCGCACTAGAATAGCCAGCTTATTATTGGTTCTCGTGACACTGCCGGCTATCGACTCGACGATGGCTCGCCACAGGGAGGCAAACCATGAAACTGCGATTCACGATTGTCGTTCTGGCCGCAATTCCGGTGCTGGTGGCTGTGGTCTTCTCAGCCATGCATTGGCCGATGAATGCTGCCGTAGTAGCCGTGCTCGGCGGGGTCATGATCTGGCTTGCCTATACACGTTATGCGCGGCGTATCGATCGCGAGGTCCTGCAGCCGGATGACAAGAAGGCCACGCCGGCGCGCATGTACATGGATGGCGTCGATTTCATGCCCACTAGCCGCAATATCCTCTATGGCTATCACTTCAAGTCCATCGCCGCGGCAGGACCGATCGTCGGCGTGATCACCGCAACCAACCTGTGGGGCTGGATGCCCAGCCTGCTCTGGCTGATCCTGGGAGTGACCTTCATCGGTTGGGTCAGCGATTATTCCGCCATCATGCTGGCGGTTCGCAACGAGGGGCAGTCGCTCTCCGCCATTGCGCACCGGCTGATTGCCCCTCGCACCCGCGTCATCCTGTTCGTGTTTATCTTCTTCTACCTGCTGCTGATTGCCGGGAGCGTTCATCGGCATTTTGGCCGGCATTCTCGATCCCCGCGCCGACGTACCGTTCGGCATCCTCATGCTGGCCATCATGGGCCTCCTGATGGGCCAGGCACTCTATCGCTGGAAGCTGGACCTGATCTGGGTGACGGCAGTCGCCATTCTGGTCACGCTGGCCTCGATGGCTATCGGCGCCAAAGGCCTGAGTCCGACGAAGGGAACTACGCCGGACGGCAAGCCAGCGACTACGATTGTTTTTGCCGGCGTCATCAACCACGCGGTCGAGGGAATCAGCAACGGCGTCAACCGCCTCACCGGGCAAAAGCCGCTCTACACCGTTACCGACCCCACCAAGGCTGATCCGCGGCTGGCGGCCACGGTGCTGAATCCCGAGGGCAAAATCGTTCCCAAGTATCTGGACCAGACGGGCGCCATCAAGATGCTGCCTTCGTTCATCTTGTGGTGCGTGTTCCTGTTCGTCTTCTCCTATCTGGGGACGATCCTGCCCATCTGGCGATTCGCCCAGCCGGTGAACTACATCGGGTTCTGGGTGACGTTCCTGACCATCATCTTCTCCGCGCTGGGGGCGATTGTAGGTGCGGTGCGCGGCCTGCTTGGCAGTCCGGAAATGATGAAGGCCGTCACCTTCCAGAGCAAAATTTTTGCCAGTTGGATGCCGGTGACGCAAGCCAAAGACGCGGCCGGAAATATTCTGCAAGCGATGCCTGCGATCCAGCCGCTCTGGCCGATGCTCTTCGTGACCATCGCTTGCGGAGCGATCTCCGGCTGGCACGCGCTATTTGGCTCCATCGGCACTGCCCGCCAGTTGGAGTATGAAACCGACGCGCTGCCCGTGGGCGGCGGCGCCATGTTCAGCGAAAACACCTTGGGACTGCTCTCGCTGGTGGCAGTCTCCATCGTTGGTGGAGCAGGCGCGGGAGCGTTCGCCTCCGGCGTGGGCAAGTTGCTTGGGATTGTCACCTTCGGCGCGATGCCCTTGGCCTACGGCACGGCTCTCGGTTTCGGGTCCTTCGTGGTCATCGTGCTCACGGTCACGCAACTCGTCTTCCGCATGATGCGCGTGACCCTGAGTGAATGGGTGGGGGAGGTCTGGGTAGGATTCAAGAACGCGCATGTCGCCGCCATCGTTTCCATGCTGCTGACCCTGGTGCTGGTGCTGAGCGGCACTTGGATCTATCTGTGGCAAATGTTCGGCGCTTCCAACCAGCTCATGGCCGCGCTCGGTCTGCTGATCGTGACCTTGTGGCTGCGCTCCACGGGACGAAATCCCGCCTATGCGCTCTATCCCATGATCTTCATGTACGTGACTACCATGGCCGCAACCCTGGTAACCGCCTACAACCTGTACGCCAGTATTCTGTCGAACCCGAAGATTGCCTCGCAGCCGATCAACAGCATCGGAGCGGTCGCGATGATCCTGGTCTCGCTGTTGTTGTTCGTTGCCGCGGCGGTGATCGCTTACGACGCCTGGCGCGCCTGGCGCAGGATCGGTGGAGAAGAGCGGGCTGTACAACCGGCGATGGCGCACGATTAGGGCGGGCCGGCTACCTCTTGTAACCGATCTTCCTGAGGAACTCCTTGCGAGCAGCAATGTCGCCGGGTCCCTCGACGCCTTTGGGAGAACTGCCGTCGATCACGCCCATGATGCCGCGGCCCTGTTCGCTCGCGGCGACGATCACTTCGACCGGATTGGCCGTGGCGCAGAAGATGGAGCACACTTCTTGAACATTGCGGATTGTGTTGAGCAAGTTGATGGGATACGCATTGCGAACGATCAAGACGAACACGTGTCCGGCGGCCAGCGCCTGAGCATTGCGGATGGCGGCAGCTCGCAACTCCTCGTCGGTGCCGTCTGAGCGCGTAAGGCAAGGGCCGGAGCTCTCGTTGAAGGCGATGCCGAACTTCACCTGCGGCACGGTTCCGACCACGGCTTCATAGATGTCTTCAACCGTCTTGATGAAGTGTGCCTGCCCGACGATGATGTTGGCGTCGGCAGGGAACTCCAGGCGGACGGAATCGAATTGCAGCATCGCACCCCTCCTGAAACCTGCGCGGCGCGGACATCATAGCGCAGGCTTGCCTTTGCTTTCTTAACCAGGACCTAGGCCCAAGGCGTAGAATTCCGGGGCACAGGCTGCCATGTGGCGCTACCTACCCAGAACGCGCAACACCGGCGAGCGCCAGGAATTCACACGCTTGCTGGCTGGCTTCGTTTTTTGGCTGGTTGTTTGTGCGGTGCTTAGTGGTTGCGGTGCGTGGCGGGTGCAAGGCGCTCTGGATGCAGGCTTCGAAACTGTCGACGGAACCGTCTCCAGTGTCCAGGTCCTGACGACGGGAGCAAATGGCACCGGAATTACAGTGACAATCGTAACTTTGCAGCAGACGCTGGGGTTCACCACCACCAGTTTCTGCGGCAATGTCAGCACGCAATTTCCGATGCACTCCTTTGTGCATGTCAACTTCACGCCAGGACAGCCGTGCTCCACCCTGGTAGTAATCGTAATTGGCTGAACGAGGCTTGCGTCACCAGGCGGGATTTCGTTGCGGGCGCGGCGGCCCCGCACAGACCCGTGTGTTGTAAACTGGACCAGTTAGGGCACGCGGCACTGATGAGGGCAGTCAGGAGACAAGCATGGTCAAGGTAGCGAAGACGGCCGATCGCAAGAGGATGATGGATACATCCAAGAGCCACGACTGTCCCAAGTGCGGAAAGCCCGCGCGCATCGTGAAACGGGTGAAGGACCGCGAGCGCGGCGTGCCTGGGGGGATCTACATTTCCTGCTCGGTGTGTGACTTCTACGAGAAGCTCTGAGAGCGTGGGAAGTGGTAAGTGAAAAGCGGTAAGCGTCAGGTTCTGGCTTACCACTTTCCACTTTCCACTTCTGCCGCGCTCTTCAATCTCCCTTACAATCTCTTCCGTTGCCCGGAGCGGGTCCGCGGCTCCCGTGATCGGCCTTCCCACGACAAGGTAATCCGCTCCCGCTGCAATGGCTTCCGCAGGTGTGTTCACGCGAGACTGGTCCGCTTTGGCAGCGCCTGCCGGACGGATTCCAGGAGTAACAATCACGAATCCAGCGCCCAGGTCCTGCCGGATAAGCCGCGCCTCATGGGGCGAAGCGACCACTCCGCCGCAACCGCAGTTCTGCGCCAACGTAGCGAGAACCAGGGCATGGTCCCGGCTCCGTCCTGCCACGCCGATTTCCTGCAAGTCGGCGTCGGAAAGACTGGTCAGGACGGTGACCGCCAAGACAAGCGGCGGCTGCGGAGCTTGCCGAGCGGCTTCGACAGCGGCGCGCAGCATGGCCGAGCCGCCTGCGGCATGGACGGTAAGCATCGACACCCCCAACCCTGCCGCCGCGCGCACTGCCCCGGCTGCGGTATTGGGGATGTCATGAAATTTCAGATCCAGGAATACCCGCTTGCCGGCGGCTACTAGCTCCCGGACTAAGCCAGGTCCTTCATTTGTAAAGAGTTGTGCCCCAACCTTGAAATTGGTGACCGCAGCGAGCGCTTGGACAGTCTTGCGCGCTTCGGCCGCCGATGCGACGTCCAAGGCGACGATCAGGCGGTCTTCGGGCCTGGTCGTTTGAAGGTGACGGGAGCCCAGCAGACCAGGTTCGGCCTGCCGGGGATGGCTCATTCGCCGCCCACGTTCTGAGCTGCAGCGACCATCTGAGCACTCACGATGTCCAGCCGCACGCGCTCCACACCCACGTGCCGGAATTCAAGCAAGGCGGCGGCACCGTAGGAAAGATCGATGATGCGGTCCTCTGGAACCGGTCCACGATCGTTAACGCGCACCATCAGCGACCGCCCGTTGCGCAGGTTAGTGACCTTAACCCATGTACCTAGAGGGAGTTCACGATGGGCGGCGGTGAATTGAAACATGTCGTAGGGTTCACCGCTGGCGGTGGTTCGGCCATGGAATGGCTTGCCATACCATGAGGCCGATCCGATTTGATAGGGCGGCTTCTGGGGATTCTGGGTGCCTGGTTTCGCAGACCTTGGGCCCTTTGTAGCGGGTGCCGCCCCTACGGTGGCAACCGTGACCAGCGTTGCCATGATGCAGGGTAGTACTCGTCGCATTGGATGTCCTTTCAGTCTAGCAGCTACAGTCTACCTTTCCTTCCCCCTGAGATCATCTAATTGTATGAAAGCAAAGGGTGCTAGTCAATCTTTTCCGCCATTTCACACTTACTTCGGTACCACCATGCAAACCATTGCACACATTGGATTTCGGGCGCACCTCTCGGGGCATTGACCCCCGTTTCGAGTCGGATTGGCCTTGGGTAGGCGCGATTTTCGACCCGGCAGCGCGATTTGGATGATATGCGGAGCCGCGAGCCAGGGCGACCCCAAACCATTATCGTAGGGCGGAAGTGTGGAAGAACCTGCTGCCGGCGTTGCCCGGGGGACCCTGACTCCGGGTCTGACGCCGGTCAAGTCGAAAAAAAGAAATTTCATTTGGCGCTACTGGCGATTGCCATTACATTCTGCGCTATGCCCAGCGCGCCACCGATTGTGCTGACCATCTCCGGTTTCGATCCCTCCAGCGGGGCCGGGGTAACCGCCGACATCAAGACGATAGCGGCCCATGGCTGTTACGGAACCGCTTGCGTCACAGCGTTGACCGTCCAGACCACGGCCGGCGTGAAACGAGTGGCGCCGGTCTCCAGGGAAATTGTGTGCGAGACGCTGCGCGAATTGGCATCCGACATGCCCCCCGCCGCCATTCGCATTGGCATGCTGGGGTCGCTAGAGGTGGTTGACGCGGTGGCCGAGTTCCTCGACAGCACGCGGCCTCCCAACGTGGTGCTGGATCCGGTTCTCAAGGCGTCTTCTGGCGCAGTGTTGCTCGATGACAGAGGCGCAGACCGGCTGGTAAAGGCATTGATTCCGCTGGCTACAGTGATTACTCCCAACATTGACGAAGCAGCCGCACTCACCGGGCTGGCAGTGAGAAATCTCGAAGAGATGAAACTGGCGGCGCGGAAGCTCCACACCATCGGTGCGCAAAACGTCGTGGTCACGGGCGGGCACCTCGAGCGCGCCATCGATCTGCTCAGCATCGCGCTGCCAGAGGGGAACTTCGAACAGTTGGAGTTTGCCTCTGACCGCTTGCGCTCGACCTCAGTCCACGGCACAGGGTGTGCTTTCGCCACGGCGCTGGCTGCCAACCTTGCTCTAGGACGCCAATTGCAGTACGCCATTGTGCTCGCCAAAGCGTATGTCACCAAGGCCATCAGCCGGGCATACCCCGTGGGCAAAGGCCCTGGACCGCTTCACCACCTCTACCGCATGGACGAACCGCCGCGGCCCACTGCAGATGTTAGCGTCCCGATGCACCCCAACAGCCGCGCCTCGGGAGAATGAGCCCGGTTGGTCGTTAGCCGTGGTCAAACAGCACAGCGGTGTCCCATCTACCAGCAGTTGGCAGATGAGGGACAGTAAGGATCTCGGAGAAGAACCCGCTGGAGTTCGGGCGAGGTTACTCTTCGCCGCGCTTCAGGCCGCCAGCAGTCTTCAGAAGGATTCCAGCCAGGAAGGCCACGATCGCCGCCAGGAGCCATTCGATCCGCCAGACTTGCACGGCCTGCCAATCGAGTACCGTGTTGGCCGTGAAGACGAGCCCCGTACCGATAGCAGCCAGGGCACAAATAATGCCGATGCAGAGCGAGACTACCGAGGCCAGCGACAGACCCAGGCGCTCCTTCATGCGGTGAATGTCCAGGAATCGTCCCCATTGAGGCCCGAGGCCGGCGGACTGAGCTTGACGTTCAGCCCCGCAGACATGGCAGAAGTGCGAGCCGGCTACGAACTCGGTACCACAGCGCCGACAACCCTCGGTTTGTACCGTTGGCAATGTTTGCTGCCGCGTTTCCGAGGGCGGCCGCCAGAACTCGCCGTGATCCTGAACATCGCTTATGGTGTTGGCCATTTTCGACACCTTTCCCCAGCTTTAGCATCGCAAGCCAATGACCAAAGATCAGTTTATGTAACCCCTTGAGAAGCAGTAAGTTTCGCTGCCTTCTTGAGCAAGCTGTGGTTATTACAGGGCAAGAATTACGTGTGCCGGGCAGATTCTCAAACCAGCATCGGCGGGGCGCCAGGCTGCATTTGGAAAACAGCTCAATGACAAAATCTAAGCACACCAGTTAGGGCGGGGCATCCGCACCACCTTCGGGTGTGGCGAAGTGCGATGCCAGAATCCCAGCAGCACCAAATCCGAGGGCCTGAAAATGAGGTCATCGGGACGGCGAGTGCCGTCATTAAAGATGTTCTCCTCCAGTAGGAAGTGAAGGCGGGCTATCGAGATGCCGAGCGAGTCGGCGGCTTCCACTTCCGTGTAGGATTCATTTTGTAGATTACGAGGACCAATCATGGCGCGCACCGTTCTGATGATAAATAGGTTGTAATCTTGGAATGCACTCGGGGCCATCGGGTAAACTCCCCATAGCTGCTCCCGATGAAACCTTACGGTTTACCAGTTGTGCACCGCTCCCGGCTGGGTGGCTTCCTCTTCAGGGCGGCGACGGCCCGCTTGGAGAGCACCGCCTTGACCGCGGCAATGATCTTCGCTTCACTGGGCAGAACGTAATTCTCGAGCGGCTCGCTATAGGGAATGGGCGCGTCGAGAGCGGAAACGATCTTGAGGGGAGCGCGCAGGGACTCAAAACCGTGCTCAGCTATTTCCGCCGCAATGACCGCTGCGGCGGAAGAATGACGAGGCGCCTGGTCCACCACTACTACACGCCCTATTTTCCTAACCGAGCTGATGATGGTATTCACGTGCAACGGTGCCAGCGTGCGTGGATCGACAACTTCGGAAAAACCTATCTCGGCAAGGTCGTGCGGCTGGCGGATTTCGGCACGACGATGAAGAAACTATTCACCATCCTGGTTCTGGGATTGCTGCTGATGCCCACCCTGAACGCTCAACCACCCGCTCACCGACCATTCCCTTCGAGTCCTTATTGCATCTCTGGCTAGCTTGAGAGCGCCGCAGGCACGCCAGCCCGGCAGCTCTTGCAATCGACCAGGGACTGTCCTATGCTTTTGCTAGGAAAAATCTATGGCTACGCTATACGTAGAAAACGTGCCCGACGACCTCTACAAGGCCCTGCGGGCGCGGGCGCGCGAGCGGCATCGCTCGATAGCTGCCGAAGTCCTGTCTTTGCTGGCAGATAGTGTGCCCACGGCAAAGGAGCTTCGTGCCCGGCGGGAACTGTTGCGCAAGCTGGAGCAGTTGCGCCTGAAGGCAAGGTCCCGCGCCGTATTTCCCAGTACGGAAAAAATGCAACGGCAGGACCGGGCGCGATGACGCTGGCGGTCATTGACGCCAGTGTGGCCGCCAAGTGGTTTCTTCCGGCAAGGGGCGAGACGCTGGTGGACGAAGCATTTCACCTGCTCCGCCGCTACGCGAAAGGTGAGCTTCAGTTTCTCGTCCCCGACCTATTCTGGGCGGAGCTGGCGAACATCTTCTGGAAGGCCATACGCCAACGCCGATGGGAGAAACCGGCGGCGGAGAGAGCGCTCGCGTCGCTCGAGGAGCGCAGACTGGCGACGGTGTCTTCGCTGACTGTTCTGGATGTGGCGTTCGGGATCGCTACCGCGTTTGATCGTACGGTCTATGATGCCCTCTACGTCGCTCTGGCAGTGCACTCCAAGGCGCAGTTCATTACCGCAGATGAGAGGCTTGCCAACGCCCTCGCCGCACAACTGCCGGTGAAGTGGCTGGGTGCTATCTAGGCCGAGGGCGGCGCAAGGGTTCTTTGGTTACTGTGCGGGCGCCAGCGCAGCCCGCTTGGGCAACATCTCTCCTACGCGCTTCACCTGCGCGCCGACGCTGCGCAACTTCTCTTCAATCCGCTCATAGCCGCGGTCGATGTGGTAGACGCGGTCGATGATGGTTTCGCCGTTGGCCACCAGCGCCGCCAGCACCAGCGAGGCGGAGGCGCGCAGGTCTGAAGCCAGCACGGCGGCGCCGCTGAGCGGGGTTTTGCCATGCACCACGGCGCGGCGGCCGTCGAGCTTGATGTTCGCTCCCATGCGCATCAGTTCCTGCGCGTGCATGAAGCGGTTCTCGAAGATGTTCTCGGTGATCATGGAAGTGCCCTCGGCCTGAGTGGCCAGGGCCATGTACTGCGCCTGCATGTCGGTGGGGAAGCCGGGATACTCTTCGGTGTTGATGTCAGCGGCGAGCAGGCGGCCATCGCCCACCACGCGGATAGCGTCAGCTTCCACCTGAAGCGCGGCGCCGGCTTCGGCCAGCTTCTGCAGCAGCGCGCCGAGATGGAGCGGCTGGCAGCCTGCGATGGTGAGGTCGCCTCCGGTCATGGCGCCGGCAACCACGAAGGTTCCGGCGGAGATGCGATCGGGGATGATGCGGTGGCGCGTCCCGTTTAGCCGCGCCACGCCGCGAATGCGGATGGTGGCCGTGCCCGCGCCCTCGATGCGCGCTCCCATCTTGGTGAGCAGCGCCGCCAGGTCGCCGATCTCCGGCTCGCGGGCGCAGTTTTCCATCACGGTTTCGCCCTCGGCCAGCGTGGCGGCCATCATCAGCTCTTCGGTGCCGGTGACGGTGATGCGGTCCCACACGATGTGGCCTCCGCGCAGGCGCTGGGCGCGCGCTTCCACGTAGCCGTGGTCCTGCGCGATGCTCGCGCCCAGGTGCTCAAGGGCCTTGATGTGCAGGTCGATGGGACGCGCCCCGATGGAGCATCCGCCGGGCAGCGAGACGCGCGCGCACCCCATGCGGGCCACGAGCGGCCCCAAAACCAAGGTGGACGCACGCATGGTCTTCACCAGTTCGTAGGGGGCCTCCGCCCGAATGTGCTCGGGACACTGGATGCTGGTGCGATGATGCGCGCGTCCGTAACCCAGCTCGACCTCGGCGCCCATCTCCTCCAGCAGCTTGCGCATGGTCTGGATGTCGCGCACCTCGGGGACGTTCTCCAGCACCACGGGCTCGTCGGTGAGCAAGGCCGCGGCCATGGCGGGAAGCGCGGCATTCTTGGCGCCGCTGATGCGAACCGTCCCGACCAATGGATTGCCGCCGCGAATTACAAATTTGTCCATGCCGAGAGCCTCTCGTTGATAAGCGACAGCCGCGAGCGGTCCCATTCTACCGAGGATTGCCGTGAAAGTGGACGGAGTCCAGCTAAACCAGAGGGCGAGACCTCACGCCACAAGCCCGTAATCCCTGAGTTTCAAATCGGTCGCTTCTCGATCGCCTGGCGCACGTTGCCGCGGGCGGCCTTGAGCCGCCGCCGCGCCTCCGCCTTGCTGACACTCTGCCTTGAGCATGACCAGCGCCACCGGCACGCTGCGTCCGCCGGCCTCAAAGGCACGTCTGGCCGCTTCCCGGCTGATGCCTGCAGCCTGCTCCAGCACAGTGACGCCACGCTCCCAGAGCTTTTTATTCTTTACGTGCACGTTCACCATCAGGTTGCCGTAGACGTATCCCAGACGAGCCATGGCTCCGGTGGAGAGCATGTTCAGGATCATCTTCTGCGCGGTTCCGGCTTTCATCCGCGTGGAACCCGTGACCACCTCGGGGCCGACCTCGGCGACAATCGCAATTTCGGCAACCCGCCCAAGCCACGAGCCGCGGTTGTTGGTGACGGCCACGGTGGTCGCGCCCCGGCTGTGCGCGTAGCGCAACGCCGCTACCGTGTAGGGCGTGCGGCCGCTCGCCGAGATTCCTACCACCACGTCGCGCTTCCCGGGATTGCGCCGGGCGATATCGCGGCGACCGAGCGCCGGCCAGTCTTCCTGGGTCTCGGAGGCGCGGCCCAGCGCGCGATCGCCGCCGGACATCACGAACTGAACCTTTTCAGGATCGGTGTTGAAGGTTGGGGGACACTCGGCGGCGTCCAGCGCGGCGATGCGTCCGCTGGTTCCGGCGCCTACATAGATGAGGCGTCCACCGGAGGCGAGTGCCTGGGCGATGGCGTCGATGGCGCGGGCGATCTCCGGCAGCGCTCGCGCCACCGCGGGCGCTACCTGCCAGTCTTCGGCGTTGATGCTGGCGGCGATCTCGCGGGCACTGCGGGTGTCCAGGCTGGAAGTTGCAGCGTTGGCCTGCTCGGTCCCGAGCTTCCGCAAGTCCGATTTCTTGATCCGGGGCAAGCAGGTAGTATCGCATCCCGCCAGCGGCTTTTGGCTATTGGCTTAAACCTGAACCATAACAAGCCAAACGCTAAGAGCCAAAAGCCAAGAGCGCTGTTATGTTTTTTGCGCCTCCAGGGCTTCGACCACGGCGTCGTGGAACTGCGGCCGCACCTGCTTAATGAGCTGCGATTGCTTGTCCGGCCAGGTGCGGTTGGTCAAGAGCACGATAGCAAGCTGGCGCTCGGGATCGATCCACAGCGACGTGCCTGTATACCCCAGGTGGCCGAACGAGCGTGGCGAAAAGTATTTTCCCGACTGCGAGGGAGCGCTGGGAGTGTCCCAGCCCAGCGCACGCGAGCCCAGCCCATGACGCCGGGTGAATAGCTGCACCGTGTCCGGACGCAGAATCGGACGTCCGCCTTGCAGCATGCAGTGCGCGAACACCGCCAGATCGGCGGCGTTGGAAAAAAGTCCGGCGTGTCCCGCGACGCCGCCCAGCACGCTGGCGTTTTCGTCCTGCACCTCGCCTTGAATAATTCGCTGGCGAAATTCGCGGTCGTCCTCGGTGGGCGGGATGCTGGCACGCAGTGGGGCAGGCGGGCAGTACGCGGTGTGATGCATTGCCAGCGGCCCGAAGACCATGCGCTCGCAGAAACTCGCGAGCGATTCGTCAGCGATTCGTTCCAGCGCCGCTCCCAGGATGATGAAGCCGATGTCGCTGTATTCGGCGCGCGTGTCAGGATCGGCCGCGAGCGGTACGGCGAGCGCTGCTTGCAAGAGTTCCTCGCGCGTGTGTGCATCCTTATAAAGCCGCACGTAGGCCGGCAATCCCGAGGAATGCGCCAGCAGCATGCGGATGGTGACCTCCTGCCGGCGCACGTCTCCTTTGGCGAACTGAGGAATGACGCCCGCGACGGGCACGTCGAGATCGAGATGGCCGCTCTCGTAGAGCAGCATGGCCATCGCGGTTGTACCAACTACCTTGGACACCGACGCGAGGTCGAAGATGGTCTCCGCCGCAACCTCTGGCGAGGCGCTGTCATAGGTAAAGCGGCCAACTCCGCGCAGAGCGGCCAGCGTGCCGCCGGCAACCACAGCCACGGAAGCGCCAGGGAAGGCGCGACTGGCGATGGCTTGATTGAGAACCGCGAAGGCCGGGGCGAGGACTCGCCCCTGCGCCTCGAGCGCGGATGACAACGGGACTGCGTGGCTATTGACGGCCCTGTGCAGAAGGGCGAACCTCGGGGCGGAAACTCGCTCTTGCCCCTTATAGCAAATCCTGCCCTGAATCCGCTATCGCGCCCTATTTCCGAATGGCGCCCAAATGTGCCATGCTAAGAGGTTCGGCCTGACGCTTGGGAGGCAACCATGAAGACTTTTTGCTGCGTTCTCGTACTTTCGATGCTCGCTGCGCCTGGCGGTTCCAGCCTGGGGACAAGCTGGCGCCTTTGTATGGCAAGGTTACGGGTGGAGACGGCAAGCCCTTGGCCAACGCCAGCATCACCATGGTCAACAATGACAGCGGCCGCCAGTACACCATGAAGACCGACAAGAAAGGGGAATTTGTCGCGGTCAACGTTCCCGCCGGCATGTACCACCTCACCATCACGCAGGACGGAAAAGTGGTTTACGAAGCTCCCGGCAAGAGCGTCAGGGCGGACACGGATCTGAAAATCGATTTGGCCAAGGAGCGTGAGGCTGCCAAGGAGCAGCAGATGCAGGGACTCTCTGCGGAGCAGCGAAAGAAAATAGCGGAAGAACAGCAGGCTGCGGAGAAAGAGCGGGCCAACATCGGCAGCATGAATCAGTTGCTTGCCCAGGCGAAGACGGCCAGCGACGCCGGAGATTTTGCCAGCGCCGCGAGCACCATTAAGCAAGCGATCCAGATCGATCCCAGCAAGGACCTGCTGTGGTCGCGCCTGGGCGAAGCCTACCTGGGCGCTGGCGGCCAAGGCTTCAACCGCAGGTAACCGCGACGCCGCTGCCGACGACTACAAAGAAGCGGCCGACGCTTATCGAAAGGCAATCAGCATCAAGCCGGCCGATGCCGGTTATCACAATAATCTTGGGGCAAGCGCTGGGCAAGCAAGGCAAACCCGAGGATGCAGCCGCGGAATACACCACCGCCGCACAATTAGACCCATCCAACGCCGGCATGTACTACTTCAACCTGGGGGCGGTTCTGACCAACTCGGGCAAGGTGGATGAGGCCAATGCGGCGTTTGACAAGGCCATCGCCGCCGATCCCGCGCGCAGCGAAGCCTACTACTGGAAGGGCGTCAACCTGCTGGGCAAAGCGAGCCTGGATAAGTCGGGAAAGATGGTTGCGCCTCCGGGGACTGCCGACGCTTTCAAGAAATACCTTGAGTTGGAGCCTTCAGGCCGGTATGCCTCCGCCGCCAAAGAGATGTTGGCCACAATCGGAGAAAAGGTCCAAACCTGCTACGGCAAGGGGAAGGGCAAGTAGCGGTTCTTTTAGGACGCGCGGTCCGGTTGGACGGCGTCCGTCCCGCGTAGCTGTGTTTGGTCATGGCCGCCAGTGTTCTCGTCACGGAAATATTCTATTTCTCATACGTCAGGGCCGAATTCCTCCCGAATATTGTAAGCACTCGCCTTTATATTCAGTAACTTACACATTGGAACTGCTGGTAGGAGAATTGCAGTTACGATAGTCACACAAATGTGTGCGCCTTGCGGCCAAAGAATGAGTGTGTGTGCGCGGTGAGTGTCAATAGATTAGTAGGAGGCAACATGGTTGGCGATCTTACAAAAAGAAGACCATCTGGCTGGCATGCCTGATGCTGGTTCTCTCGACAACGTTTGCGTTTGGCCAAGGCATCGTGGCCGGTTCGATTGCTGGCACGGTCGTCGATCCGCAGAAAGCGGTCGTGCTCGGCGCCAAGGTGACGGCCAAGAATGCGGGCACGGGCGTCGAGTTCAAGACAACCACGAACGACGCCGGATTTTTTTCCATCCGCAGTATTGCGATCGGCACCTACCAAGTATCGATTGAAGCCCCCAACTTTAAAAAACTGGAAGTCGCTGGCGTCGTGGTTCAGCACCGGCATTACTACCGACATGGGCGGATTGACGCTTGCTCTTGGCGCAACGGCTGAGACAGTGACCGTGGAAGGCGCCGCTCCTATAGTTGAGACCAACAGCGCCCAGGGTTCTACTACGTTCACGAGTACCTCCGCCGGCCAGCTCCCCTTGAACGGGGGCTTCGACCAGTTGACGCTCCTGGTTCCGGGCGTGGTGAGCGCGGGCATGTCGCTCGGCCAAGGCATCGTGACCGGCTCGCTTGCCGGTACGGTCGTGGACCCGCAGAAAGCGGTCGTGGTCGGAGCCAAGGTGGATGCCAGGAACATTGCTACCAACGTGGACTTCAAAGTCCACGACTAATGACCAGGGGTATTTCTCCATCCGCAGTATCCCCACTCGGCACCTACAACGTGACCGTGGAGGCCCCGAATTTTAAGAAACTGGACGTGGCGCGGCGTCGTGTTAACACCGGCTGTCACCACGGATATGGGGCCATTGACGCTTGCTCTCGGCGCCACGGCTGAGACGGTGACCGTGGAAGGCGCCGCACCCCTGATTGAGACCACCAGCGCCCAGGGCGGGGCGACGTTTAACGCCGCCGCGACCCTAGATCTGCCGTTGGGTGGCGGGTTCGACCAGTTGGCGCTTTTTACTCCCGGCGTTGTGACCGCGGGGCAATCCGGTTTTACCAACACTAACGGCGCCCAGTTCGCGGCGAATGGGCAGCGCGACCGCTCCAACAATTTCCAGATCGATGGGCAGTTCACAACGACAATTCCGTCGCTGGGCCGGCGATTTTCTTCGGCAACCAAGACGCGCTGCAAGAAGTACAAGTCGTGACCAATAACTTCGGAGTGGAATACGGCCGGAATTCCGGTGCCCAAGTCAATTATGTGACGAAAAGTGGAACCAATAACTTCCACGGCAGCGGTTTCGAGTACTACACCGGAAACTGGGCCGACTCGTTGACGAACTATGAGAAGAATCCATTTGACGGCATTTGCGCCCCCGGGCAGAATCCAGCCACTACGGGCTGCATTCCGCCGCACGTCGCGCGCTTCACCGAGAATCGCTGGGGTGGTACCCTCGGCGGCCCCATCCTCCCCAACAAGATTTTCTTCTTCACGTCCTTCCTCCAGGATACCCAAAAAGGTCCCACGAATTTCACCACAACCGACATTCTTCCGACCGGGCTCATCGGGGGGGCTGGTGGCCTGCAGCAACTAGAAGCCTGTTGGCCCGGCAACCAAGCCGTTGCGGCGCTAAACTCAATTGGCCCATACGCAATCAAGGCGGGGAACCCCACGCCGATCAACACGGAAAACCTGACGGTGAGCAACGGCACAACGAGCTGTACTGCACAGTTCGGCGGGATTACACGCTCGCTCCCGGGAATCTACAATGACTACGAATCCGTTGGCCGTGTGGACTTCGCGCTCAGTCCGAGGGACCAATTCTTCACGCGCTACCTGTTTCAGCAACAGGTGTTCGCAGGCGGATTCGGCTCAGTTGCGCAATATGGCAACGGGGCCGAAGGGGGCACGCTGGACTCTCCCGATAGGGCCCAGCAGATTGCCTTGGACTGGACGCGCAACTGGACCCCTCACTTGGTTAACCAGGCGCGCTTCGGATACGTGCGTCTTTTTGCCGGTACCGGTAGCGGAACCTCGGATCCGACCTGCACGACGGCCAACCTTGGCAACTGCCCGACATTCTATCGGCAGGCCGCCGGCGTTTCGGTGTGGGGCCTGGGCGTCAACTTACCGCAGAACCGGCCTCATCAACACCTCGCAGTGGCAGGATAATGCATCCTGGCAGCATGGCCGTCACATAGTGAAGTTCGGCGGGGAATACGAGCGGCAGCGCTCACCAAATATTTTCCTGCCGCTGACTAATGGCTACTACCGGTTCACCCAAGGGAGTTCAACACTCGATCCAGTGGCAAATTTGAATGCACTCTTCTCCAGCACCCCGAGCGGGTTCCATTTGACCCTTGGGGATCCGAAAGTGCCGTTTAAGGAGCAGGATGCAGCACTGTATGTCGGTGATGACTGGCGGATCAAGGACAATGTGACCCTCAACTTGGGCTTGCGCTGGGAGTACAATCAGCAGGCCATCAACCTGTTGGCAGGCGAGACTCTTGCGAGAGAGTCAAATCCAGCTACGGCATTGTGGGACACGAGGCGTACCGCTGAGCCTCAGGACTGTGCCTCACATCCCCAACGCAGGCCACAACTTCGCGCCCAATTTCGGCTTTGCCTGGACGCCGCATATGTTGAAGGGGCTGCTGGGTGAGAACAAAACCGTCATCCGCGGCGGGTTCCGCATCGCTTACGATCCGGCGTTCTACAACATGTTCCTCAACGTGGCTACGTCGGCACCACGCGTCAACGCGGCAGCGAATGTTCCCTGCCCGGCGCCATGCACGCTCACAGATACCGGAACTGCCTTTACGGCAGCGCTGGAGCAGTCCTGCGCCCAGCGGCCCCGGCATCAACCCTGGGATCCGCTACCAGACCCATGTAACCCCAAATTTCCACAACCCGTATGCCGAAGAGTGGTCGCTAGGCGTCCAGCGGGAGATCAGCAGCAAGCTGGCCGCGGAGGTGCGCTACGTGGGCACTCATACCGTAGGCGAATTCCAGACCGTCAATGGCAATCCTCAACTGTCCGGTCTGATCGCCAACGGGTTCACCAGCGCCTTCATTCCCGCGGGTGTCACTCCGTGCGCGACTCCAGGAACACCGGGATTCGCCGGAGGTATGCGAACTGCAACTTTACGACCTAGCGACTCCGCGCCAATGGGGCTACGGCCCCTACAATTCGCTGCAGAGCCAGCTCAAGTTCCAGTCTTGGCACGGGTTTACGGCGGTGGCGGCCTACACCTTCAGCAAGAATGAGGACAATGCCAGCGAGATCTTCTCCACTGTACGGCGCCGCTGCGGTGGCCGGCCCCCAGAATCCGTTCTGCACTGTGCCGTGTGAGCGGGGGCTGAGCGCTCTCGATTATCCCCAAACGTCTTCAGCCTTTCCTGGCAATATGAGTTGCCCTTGGCACAGGGGCCAGTCCAGTGCCCTTGGGCGCGTGCTCGGCGGCTGGGCCCTGGGCGGCACCTACAAGTACTCAAGCGGGCAGTTGTGGACCCCGATCGAATTTCTGTCTACCAACAGTTCTTGCCAGAACTCGTTCAGACTAGCGCTTCTTCTCGGCCGTCAGTACTTGCCGGCCTTTCTGGGAACCCTGCGGCACCGGTAGACACGGTCGGACAGTGCACGAATGCGCCTGCACCGGATTGCGGCCTGGTCGATTTTTTTACCGGAGCCGCGATCTCTAAGTCGGCGGTGCATTGGATCCTGAACGACGACATTCGGCCGCGTTTTTCGGCACGCCGTACGGCAATGTGCGGCGCAACCCGGGTGTACGCGGCGATGCCGTCAACACCGTCAACCTTAACCTGATCAAGAATACACGGGTTTCGGAGAGGGTGAATATGACGGCTTGAGGCGAACGTGCTACAACTGCTTCAACCAGCATGTGACGGGGAATCCCCGGACTCGGTCTTCTGCCGACGGTGCACGGGAGCGTTCGGTACGGTTTCAGCACCAATGACAGCGGCGGTAGCGCGGTTTACCGAAACGGCTGTCAATAGCTAATTCGCGGTTGGGCAGGGGCTTGGCCAACGCCGCATCGTTCTCGGTGCGCACATCATCTTCTGACCGAGAGTACGTTTCAGGTACATCAGGCCGGCTAAGGCCGGCCTGATGTACCGGTTTTGTTATTGCTTTGTTCTTGGCTTGCTGACATTTTGTAGCGTATTCTTCGCAACTTCAGAGGTGGTTGGGCAGAGCGGCAGGTAGGCCCAAATTTTGCTGAAGGAGAGATTAAAGATGCGCAAGTTCGTTTCGGACGGGATCCTCATCTTTGTTTTGTCCCTGGCGGCTGCGGCGGCAGACGAAACACCGAAATTCGAGGTTTTCGGCGGAGTTTCCTGCCTGCACATCGACCCCATGGGGCTGACGGGCATCAAGCAGAATTACACGGGGTGGGACTCAGAATCCCAGTTCAACGTCAATAGGATTCTGGGGGTGACAGCCGACATCGCCGGCAATTACGGCCGACTCGTAGCCGATACTCCGACGAAGCACAGCTACACCTTTGTCTTCGGTCCGACATTCAGCTTCCGAACCCAGCACAGCACCATCTTCGCGCACACGCTTTTCGGGGCAAATACCGAGAATATATACTCGTCAGCCATCCTCGGCACCTCAAACAGCAATACTGCATTCGCCATGGCATGGGGAGGCGGCTTGGACCTTAAGGTTAACAATACCTTTGCCATCCGCTTGGGCCAGCTCGACTGGCTGTATAGCCGGCACAATTTTTCGTCCGTGTTGGTGAACGGATCCCCCCTGGCGGATCATCAGAGCAACGTCAGGTACTCGGGCGGCGTAGTTATCAACTTCGGCGGGCATTAAATCTGATCGCGTACTTCGGCGGCAGTTTGCTTCGCGGGTAACGGCCAGCTATTACGCTGGCCGTTCTTTTCTTGGGGGATCCCTGAGCCGCGGGGTTTTCCTGGCATGCCGCAGGCGTCCGCACGTGCCCCATTGGTGACCGGCGCATTTGCTGGATCATAGCTGGTGCGGAGACGCGTTAAATCCCCAGCTTCTTGACTTCCTCGTTGTAGTACTTGCGATACAGGATATAGTGGCCGCCAAAACTGAGCGTCACACCACCGGAGTACCTAATCGGTTCGGCGCAGCAGCCATTTGTTTCGCTTTCAAAGGCCAGCTCCAGGCTGGCCTTTTTGTTTTTTGGGGAGGCGCCACGGCTTGCAACTCGGCCTTGTCTGGCTGCGCCCTCCGACATAGAATTAAAGGTCTCTGCCCCAAGGAGTGGTAGTGCTATGGCGTACGGACGGGTCTTCGGCATCACCGTGGCGGGAATCTTGAGCGTGGCCTTTGTCGCCGCCCAGGACAATAATTCCAAAGCTCCCGACAAGTCGGGCTCCCAGACATCAGACGTCCAGGCAGGTCAAAAGTCGGATCCGCTGAAGCGGCCTCTTACGGAGACGCAGAAGAAGGCGAATTCCAAGGCCCTGCAGAAGGAACTCAGCAGGACTTATAAGAAGTGGCTGGATGAAGACGTGCGCTGGATCATTACCGACGAGGAGCGCGCCACTTTCAAGCAGTTGTCGAACGATGAGGAGCGGGATCAGTTCATTGAGCAGTTTTGGCTGCGCCGCGATCCCACCCCGGACACGGCAGAGAACGAGTACAAGGAAGAGCACTACCGGCGCATCGCCTACGCCAACGAACACTTTGCTGCGGGTATTCCCGGTTGGAAGACCGATCGTGGCCGGATGTACATCATGTATGGCCCGCCGAATAGCATCGAGTCGCATCCCAGCGGCGGCTCCTACTTCCGGCCGGCGGAAGAGGGCGGGGGCCAGACTTCGACTTATCCCTTTGAGGATTGGAATTACCGCTACATCGAAGGCGTGGGCCAGAACATTGACATCGAGTTCGTCGATACCTGCAGCTGCGGCGAATACCACATGTCGATCGACCGCGGCGAAAAGGATGCGCTGCTGCACGTCCCCGGCGCCGGCTTGACCACGGCCGAAGAGATGGGTATGGCCAGTAAGGCGAGCCGTTTCCAAACCGGTGGTCTCGAAACTCTCGGCTCCGGCCCATTCACGCAAACCAACCAGACCAAACAATTCGACCGCCTCTCTCAGTACGCCGCTCTTAGCAAGCCGCCGGCCGTCAAGTTTAAAGACCTGGAAGAAGTGGTCTCCCACAAGTTGAGCTATAACCTGTTGCCCTTCGAGGTGATCACCGACTTCGTGAAGGTCACCTCGGATACGGCCTTGGTCCCGATCACAATCCAGGTGAAGAACAAAGACCTTACCTTCGTCGGCAAAGACGGCGTACAGACGGGCGTGATCAATATCTTCGGACGGCTCACCACGCTCACCGGCCGCATCGCTCAGACCTTCGAAGACACCGTAACGGTGCAGACGCCCACGGAGCTCCTGCCCAAGGAGCAGGAGAAGCCGTCGGTGTACTGGAAGGCCCTGCCGCTACGTTCCGGGCGCTATCGGCTGGATTTAGTGCTCAAGGACGTCAATGGCGACCGGGTAGGCAGCTGGAGCCGCGGGATCATTGTGCCGGAGTTCAATGAGGACAAGCTCGCGGTTTCTTCCCTGATTCTGGCCGATATGATGGAGAAGGTTCCCACCAAGAACGTGGGTACTGGCAGCTTTGTGATCGGGGACACCAGGGTGCGGCCGCGGGTGCCGGACGCCGGCAAGCCGGTCAGCTTCAAGCGGACGCAGCGGGTCAACTTCTGGATGCAGGTGTATAACCTGGGAGTCGACCAGCAGACCCACAAACCTTCGGCCACGGTGGAATACGAGATCACTAATATGGCCAGTCACAAGGCCATAGTGCATGCCGTCGACTCGACGCAGCAGATGGGCAATGTCGGTGATCAGTTGACCCTGCTGAGAAGCTTGACGTTGGCCGCGGTTGAACCAGGCCTGTATCAGGTGTCCATCAAGGTGGACGACAAAGTTTCCAAGCAGAGCATCGCGCCCACGGCTACTTTCACGGTGGAATAAAAAGCCGCCGCGCGAGACAACGGCGGCTAAATCCCCAGCTTCTTAACTTCCTCGTTGTAGTACTTGCGATAGAGAATGTCCCACTCCTGCGTGCCTTCCAGGATGGTGCGCTTCTGGTTTTCGATCTTCTGGCGGGCGGAGGCGTCGATGCGGGCTTCCGCCTTCAGCACCTCTTCCAGGATGCGGCGCACTTCCAGGCGAATGGCGTTGCGGTCTTCGATGAACTCGACCTTGTCCATCGCGGCCAGAGCATCGGTGACGGAATGGGCCAGCTTGTTGAGCTTGTCGCGGCTGAGGCGCAGGCCTGAGGGACGCTCGATGTCCGGCAGTCTCACCATGTGCGGGCTTCGATGATAGCACGCTCCGGCGGCGTTTTTCCGTGGCGGCCAAGTGCGCAGCCGGGCACGCGGTTCGCCGATTCCGGCGACCCTTCCCGGAAGAGAGCTTCCCAAAGGTGCCAGCCCGCCGATGTACTCTGGCCATGCCCCGCGGGCCACTTTGCCCTTCCACTCCGGGTGCAATCCGGTTAACAATATGGTGCTGCACGAACTGTGATGAGACACGGGCCCACTCCTGAGATGGGGGTGCCGGGCCGGCGTTGCCGTCTGCCCGAGCTCTCGCCGTCGTACGCCTCGGAATCCGATCCCGTCCAGCGGTTACTGGCTTTCGCCTACCAGCAGACGCAGAAGACCCATCGGGATGCCGCCGAAGAGCTGCGCAAGGACGCCGACACTTTGTCGTCGGTGCTGTCGGCTCAGGGGCAAATGGCAACCGCGGACTTCGACTTGCCGACGGCCTTGGCGTTCATCGCCGAGGGAGCCCGTCGTCTGACCGGCGCCGGCGGTGCGGCCATCGCGCTGCGCGAAGGCCAGAAGGTGGTCTGCCGCGGGCGCTCCGGGCTGATCGCGCCGGACCTGGGCGCTTACGTTAACCCCGAGTCCGGAGTCTGCGGCGAGTGCCTGATCAGCGGCGAGGTCCAGCACTGCGACGATACCGAACACGACTCGCGGGTGGACATCTGGGTGTGCCGCAACCTGGGCATGCGTTCCATCTTGGCCGTGCCTCTGCGCCGCCAGCAGGATGTGCTGGGCATCATCGTTGTCTTTTCCGGATGGGCGGGCGTTTTTGGCGAGCGCGATATTCGCGCCCTCAAACTGCTTGCCGGACTCGCCCTGGAGGCGCTGTGGGCCAACGAAGCCCATCCGCGGGCCGTGCCGGAGCCTGAGCCAGTTGAGGCGGTGGAAGTTTATGAGCCGGCGGAGGAACTCATCTTCGCCGAACCGGTGGAAGCTCCGCAGGAAGTTTGTGAACTGGCTTTGCCGCCGCTGCCGATTGCGCCGCCGGAGATCGTCGAGATACCTGCTCCGGCAGAGACTGCCGTGGCGCCTCCCGAGCAGCCGGCAACGCCGGATGATGTTCCTATAGTCGAGCTGCCGCTCCCCGGCTTTGCTGTGCTGGGAGAGCGCGAACCTTCGCGACTCGGGCGGAGGCTGGCGATGGTGGCCGCTGCTCTGGTCGTGCTGGCGGGCGGCACGGAAGCGGTATTGTGGCGCGGGACGCACCTGCGCGAGGCCTTGCATCTGCGGGCCTCGGCCGCGGCGCGCGTCGAGACGGTTCCCGGTTCGGCGTCCGCGCGGCAACCCACCATCCAGGCTCCCACTGGTGAGGTGCCGGAGAATGCCGCTCCCGGGATTTCATCCGGTCCTGTGCCCACCGCTGGCCCCTCGAAGCTGACCTCCATTCGCTCCTGGTCGAAGCAGGACGGAACCACCGTGGCGCTTTTCCTCGAAGCTCCGGCGCGCTGGGCGTCGGGAGCGCTGAAGGATCCCGAGCGCATCTATCTTGATCTCGATAACACCCAACTGGCCGGCGACATGGCGGGGAAATCACGCGAAGGCCAGGCCATTCAGGTGGACGATGCGGTGGTGAAGCGCGTCCGCGTGGGCCAGCGCGAGGGCTCCGGAGTGCGCGTGGTGATCGACCTGGCCGCGCCCGCCGAGTACTCTGCCGTGATTTCTCCGGCGGAACCTTATCGCCTGATGATCGTGGTCCGCGGCACGCAGACCTCGAGCCTTCCGCCGGCAAATCCGCAGCCGGCGGTGGCGAAGAAGACTACGCCTGTGGAGACAGCCCCGCCCGCGCACGCTGCCCTGAGCCGCCCGAAGATCGTTATCGATCCCGGACACGGCGGCGCTGAAGAAGGCGCCGTGGGCCACGGCGGACTCAAAGAGAAAGATTTGACGCTGCAAATTTCCAAGCGGTTGGGCGAATTGCTGGCCGGCCGTTTGGGAGCGGAAGTGATCTACACCCGCACCAGCGATCTCGCGGTTCCGCTCGAAGCGCGGGCGGCGGTCGCCAACCAGGCCGGCGCGGACCTGTTCATCTCCATCCACGCCAATTCGAGTGATGACATTAATGCGCGCGGCGTCGAAACTTACTATGTGGCCAGCGCTCCTGGTCCGGTTCCTGTGTCTCTCGCGAGCGGGGCGCCGCCCGCCGCCGTGAAGCCGGCGAGCGAGGAGTATAAGCTCGGCGAATCGCACAAGCTGGCGGTGGAAGTGCAGCAGGCGATGTATCACGCTTTTGGCGGCGAAAAGGGCGTGCTCAACCGCGGTGTGAAACAGGCGCCGTTCATCGTGCTGCTGGATGCCGCCATGCCTTCTATCCTCGCCGAGGTGGCCTTCGTCTCCAATACCGCCGACGAGCAGAAGCTGAGCACGGCGGAAGGGCAGGACGCAGTGGCGGATGCGCTCTATCGCGGCATTGCCCGCTACCTCTCCACCGCCAAGCGCGACAAAGTGGTCGCCAGCGTGAGCGGACAGCAGGGGAATTGAGCCAATCTACAGAACGGCTTTGTACTTGCGCACCAGTTCGCCCTTCACCTTCTTGAACATCTCCTGATAGCTGGCGCCGGTCTTGCGCATCTCTTCGGAGTACTGCTCGAGAATGGCGCGCACCTCGTCGTTGATGCGGTCTTCCAGGGCCAACTCCTCCAGCAGCGCGGAGTGCACTGTCTGCAGCGTCGCGGGCTCGTCTTGCGTCTCGATGAACTCGCCCTTGAGCAGGTGCTTGGTGACCTCGCGGGCCATGTAGGAGACGTATTCTTTGGAGAGGATCATGGGGCGTGCCGAAAAAGAATATCACACAGGTTTAGGGAATCGGGTCATCGGGAGATCGGGTCATCGGGTGATCAAAAGATCTTGGCCAACCATTCTCAAATGACCCGATGACCCGATGGCAAAATCACCCGATGACCCGTTGACCCTTGCCGCCACGCATGATAGCTTTAGCCGCTTGCCGCTCGTACGCGGGGTACTTCTTATGGCCGAATCAATCATGGAAGCGCTGGGGCTGATCGAAACCAAGGGACTGGTGGGCTCCATCGAGGCGGCCGATGCCGCTGTCAAGGCCGCCAACGTCACGCTGGTCCACAAGGAATACATCGGCGCGGGATACGTCACGGTGCTGGTGCGGGGCGACGTGGCCTCGGTGAAGGCCGCCACCGACGCCGGCGCTGCTGCCGCCCGCCGCGTGGGCGAACTGGTGGCAGTGCACGTGATCCCGCGTCCGCACGGCGATCTCGACGCCGCCATGCCCATGCTCACCGGCAAGGCCGGTCCGGCGAAGAAGGGCTCGCTCGGCTAGAGCCATTGAGTAATTGGGTAAGTGGGTAATTGGGTAAGGTTGGGTAATTGACCGACGCTGCCGACGGATCTTCAATTACTCAATTACCAAATTACCCAATTACAAATCGCACAATCCTCCACTTCTTGTGTCTGCTCTCCCCCAATCCGGTGTTAACAGAGACGACAGCTCCGTCGCTGAAGCCCGCGAGCTGATGGAGCGCGCTCACAACGCCTTCCTGCAATATCAGCATTTCACCCAGGAGCAGGTAGATCGCGTCATCGACGCCATGGCGGCTGCGGCCACCGCGGCGGCGGAAAAGATCGCGCGGCTGGCGGTCGAAGAAACAGGCTACGGCGTGGTCGCCGACAAGGTGCAGAAGAACCTGTTCGCCTCCGAGCGCGTCTACCAGGCGCTGCGCGGGATGAAGACGGTCGGCATCGTGCGCGAGGACCGCGAGCTGGGCATCATCGAAGTCGCGGCGCCAGTGGGTGTGGTCGCAGCGGTGCTGCCCTCGACCAATCCGACTTCCACCGCCATCTACAAAATCCTGATCGCGCTCAAGGGACGGAACGCCATCGTGCTCAGCCCGCACCCCACCGCGTTCCGCTGCACCTGCGAGATCACCAGCATCATGCGCGATGCAGCCATCAAGGCGGGAGCGCCCTCCGACGTGATCTGCTGCTTCAGTACGCCCACGCTGGCCGGCACGCAGGAGCTGATGAAACATCGCCGCACCAGCGTGATTCTGGCAACCGGCGGCATGGGGATCGTTCGCGCGGCCTACAGTTCGGGCAAGCCGGCATTCGGCGTCGGGCCGGGCAATGTGCCTGTGTTCATTGATCGCAGCGCGGACGTGAAGAAAGCAGTCGCCGACGTGGTCTTCGGCAAGACCTTCGATAACGGCACGATCTGCTCGTCCGAACAGGCGATTGTGGCGGAGGAAGCGATCCGCAATCAGGTCACCGAGGAACTCAAGCGCAACGGCGCGTACTTCCTGACTGAAGACGAAGTCCAGCGCCTGGGGCGCGACATGGTGAACCTGGAGCAGCACACCATCAATCCCAAGTACGTGGGCAAGTCGGCGCAGCGGGTGGCCGAGCTGGGCGGATTCAAAGTCCCGGATGGCACGCGCCTGCTGGTAGCGCCGCTCAAAGGCGTAGGACGCGAACATCCGCTTTCGGCGGAGAAGCTCTCGCCGGTGCTGGCGCTCTACTTCGCTCGCGACCGCAGCGCCGGATTCGACACTTGCCTGGCGCTGCTTCGCTTTGGTGGCCTGGGACACACGTGCGTGATCCACAGCCGCGACGATGCCGTGATCCGCGAGTACGGGCTGAAGATGCCGGCGGGGCGCATCGTGGTGAACAGTCCAGCGCCGCTGGGATCGATTGGCGCTTCGACCAATCTTTTTCCAGCGATGACCCTGGGCTGCGGCGCCGTTGGCGGCAACATCACCTCCGACAATATCTCGCCGCTGCACCTCATCAATCTCCGCCGTGTGGCGTATGAGGCGCGGCCGGTGACCCAGAAGGAAATCGTGCCCGTCAGTGGAGTTGTGACGCCCGCGGCGACTGCTACCGCGTGCGCTTGCCAGGCGGGTGAACAGACTGGGATTCCAGTCGCCGCCGGTGGCGCGCCCGACCGCGTGGCCGTGGCGCATGCCATCGAGCGTTTTCTGGCCAAGAAGGCAGGGAAGCCCGCGGCTGCGGCCGCAAGCGCCCCCAAGCAAGCGGCGGCGCCGCCGGTCTCGCGTCCCAAGCCGCGTCCAGTGGATTTCGTGAGCGAGGAAGAGATCCGCGCCGCGCTCAAGCGTAAAGAGAAGATCGTGATTGGCAGCAAGACGATCATCACCCCCGCGGCGCGCGATCTGGCCGCGCAGCACGACGTGTTCACCATCGCCGAGTGATTACCAGTCGCCCCTCCCCTGGGCAAGGAAACGTTGCCGTGGATTGTCACTCCAAAGCGTGATCCCCGTCACAGATACCTGCTATAGTGGAGGAACGCTATGCTAGGCAGCATCGGTGTAGAGGCTCCCAGTGATGTGGTCGGAGAAGCAGTCCGTATTCTGCAAGCCAACCATCGCCGGTCCTGACGACGACCATCCCACTGGACCAGTAACTCACGAACAAATGAACTGGGGAAAGACGGCCCGCATCGGGTCAGGGGAGATGAAGTTTCTTCTCCCTGACCGGCGAGCTGCGTTCCCGGCTTCTATCTGACCTGTTCGCCGCGACCCGCGCGGCCTGCCTCGCCCTGCATTTAGGACACGCAAGATCCGGCCCGGGCAAAGAACCATACACTGCCGTCGCAAGGCGGCGATTCTCGGCCACTTCCCCGGGGCATGGTACCTCGGTGAAAGGAGGAAGATCAAGGTGCTGAAACCATTTGTCATCAATCGCCACGGCCGGCTCGTCTTCCCCTGCAACTTTTTCCCCGAGTTGGACTTCTCGGTGTTTAACAGCCTGCAGCAGTTCCGGGAAGTGATCGCCCGTGACTTCGGACAGAAGGCGCCCTCGGAGACCGAGATCGTGAACCGCATCCGCGCCGGCCACTACAAGAACCGCTACGAGGTCTGCCGGGACTTGGCGCTGAACTTGTTCTGGGTGAATCGCTACGTGCTCACCATGTATGAGAAGCGTCCGATGCGCTGGGGCGATCTGCCGCGACATCGCGATGACGTCTTCCTGCCGGTGCTCAAGCCCTGGGACAAAGCGCCGACTACCAAGGCCATCGAGCAGGCCTACCAGGCGCTTCCGGCATTGTGGGACGAGGAAGTTGAGGATGCAAGCTTCCGCATTCTGCTGAACGTCTTGCACAACAAGCACAGTGCGGGCGGGCTGGTTTACGCCATCAAGCCCACGGTCGCCGAAATGCTGGAGCAGCCCAAGCGCCTCACCTACCAGTTGCTGAGCTACGACCGCGATTACCCCGGTTATGATTACGACGATGTAATCGACTACCTGCATACGGTCCCGGAACTGGAATCGCTCATGCGGCAGGCGATGACGTTGCACAATCAATTCCGCTGGGATCCGGCTGCCAGCCAGGCGGTCGAGGTGGGAAAACTGCGGGACGACGATTATGTGGTGGCCTTTTATCCCAAGACCCATGAAGTGCTGCAGTTCCTGCGGCGGGTGAAACACCAGAAGAATGGATCCGCGAACAATGGACACGCGCCGTCGGCTTGCGCTACACCCCCCCGTCCCCAGACCCTGGCATTGAGCCAGCCGATGCAGCCCTACCCTCCGATCGAGGTCCGGCAGCGCTTCACCGTGATGCCCCGCCTGGAAGCCATTGCCACTTACGAAGGCGAGATCTCCTGCACCAACGCCGACCTGATCCGCAACCACGCCTTCTCCTGGTCGCACATGACGGAACAGGAGATTGCCGAGAAGACGGGCATCGAGCGCCGCTGCTACACCCAACTGAGTCTGGAAGACATGGCGCTGCTGGCGGCGCGAGCGGCGCTGGCCAAGTCCAAGCGCCGGCCGGCGGAGATCGGTGCCGTGCTGTTTTGCAGTTGCACCAGCACCAAGGTGATTCCCTCGGTCGCCTGCTGGCTCTCCGGGGAACTGGGCTTGATGCAGACGCATGCCTCCTGCGACATCATCGCCGCCTGCGCGGGCATGTCCTACGGGCTGTCGGAAGCGGTGCGGTTGCTGCAAGAGGTGGGCCGGCCCATCCTGCTGATTTGCGCGGAGAAGTTCTCCGACAAGATCGGAACCGTGCGCACGTCGCGCATGCTGTTCGGGGATGGCGCGGCCGCGGTGGTGGTGGGTCCGGCTCCAGCCGGCGCGCCGCCCGATATCGAGGTGATGCAAACCTATGCCGGCGGCCCGTGGTCGGAGGTGAACTCCATCATCTGGCCCAACCCGGAATTTGATAACAACCTCACCGTGTACGGGCCGGAGGTGAAGGCGCTCGCCGCACGCTACCTGACGCAGATGATCGGCGAGCTTAGCGCCCTGCCGCACCCGGATGGCAACGGCAGCGGCAGCCTGCTGGATGCCATCGAGCTGGTAGTCCCGCACCAGGCCAACAAGAACATGGTAGTGGAGCTGGCCGAGGCCGCCGGCGTGGAGCCGGAGCGGCTGTACTTCAACATCGAGCGCGTGGGCAACGTTTCCGCCGCCAGTATCCTCATGGCCATTCACGATGCGGTGAAGGAAGGCCGCATCGATCGTCCCATGCGGGTCTTCGCTCCTGGCTTTGGCGCCGGAGCGGTGGGTGGATATGTAGTGATGCGCGTGGACCCGGCTATCGTCCATTGCAGCGCCACAGCAGAAGTAGACGCCACGCCGGCGATCGAAGAAGAGCACGCTCTCAGCAATGGGTTCTCCTCGCTCAAGGGCAAGGTGGCCCTGATCACCGGCGCCTCGCGCGGCATCGGACGCGCCATCGCGCTGGAACTGGCCTACCGCGGCGCGGCCATTGCCATCAACTACCGCTCGGATGTGGCGCATGCCGAATCCGCTGCCCAGGAGATTCGCGACTTGGGCGGGGAGTGCATGCTGGTTCAAGGGGACGTGGCCAATAAAGAGGACGCGCGCCGGGTGGTGCGCGAGGTGATCGATAAGTGGTTGCGGCTCGATATCCTGGTGAACAACGCCGGCATCACCCGCGACCGCACGCTCAAGAAGATGACGGATGAGGACTGGACCAACGTCATCGACGTCAACCTGAACGGCACTTTCTACACCACCAGCGCGGCGCTGCCGGCGATGATGAACCAGAGGTTCGGACGCATCATCAACATCAGCTCGGTGGTGGGCCAGTCCGGCGCCTTTGGGCAGGCCAATTATTCGGCCAGCAAAGGCGGCATCATCGCCTTCACCAAGACGCTGGCGCTGGAGGCCGCGCGCTACAACATCACGGCGAACGTGGTTGCTCCGGGATACACCTTGACCGAGATGGTGCAGGCCATTCCCAAGCAGGTCGCAGACAAGGCTAAAGCAAGCATCCCGCTGGGGCGGTTCGCCGAGCCGGAAGAAGTGGCCCACGCGGTTGCCTTCCTGGCCGCGGATGCCGACTACATTACCGGACAAGAATTGAACGTCAACGGTGGCTTCCACATGTGAAGCTTGATAGGAGCAGTGAAATGGCGGCAGCAAATGGAAATGGAAATGGACACGGATACGGACCCACCTCTCTGAAAGGGAAAGTGGCCCTGGTAACCGGCGCCTCGCGCGGCATCGGACGAGCGATCGCGCTTGAGCTCTCCCGCCGCGGCGCTGCCGTGGCCGTCAACTTTCGAACCGATGTGGTCCATGCCGACACCGTGGCCAAGGAAATTACCGACTGCGGCGGCCAGTGCATGGTGGTTCAGGGGGACGTCTCCCGCAAGGAAGACGCCGACCGCATCGTGCAGGAAGTCTTGAGCAAATGGCACCGCCTCGACATCCTGGTGAACAATGCCGGGATCAATCGCGACAAGAGTCTCAGGAAGATGACCGAGGAAGACTGGACCGAAGTCATCGGCGTCAACCTGAACGGCACCTATCACTGCACTAGCGCAGCGGTGCCGGCGATGGTGGAACAAAAGTACGGGCGCATCATCAACATCAGTTCGGTGGTCGGCCAGTCCGGCGCTTTCGGACAAGCCAACTACTCCGCCAGCAAGGGCGGCATTATCGCCCTGACCAAGACGCTGGCGCTCGAGCTGGCGCGGCACAACATCACCGCCAATGCCATCGCGCCGGGCTATACCTCGACCGAAATGGTGAATGCGATTCCCGAGGATGTGGCCGCCAAAATCAAAGCGCGGATTCCGTTGGGACGGTTTGCGGAACCGGAAGAAATCGCGAAAGCCGCGGCTTTCCTGGCTGCAGACGGCGATTACATCACCGGCCAGGAACTGAACGTGAATGGCGGCGTGCACATGTAGGCGGTTTGCTTTTTGGAGTTGAGCCAGGTCCTCGCGGCCTCGCTGTCCGGGGACCAGGTTCGCCGTAGTCAACATAATGACGGCTGTCGACCCCAGGTGAGAGCGGTCTCGGCATGCTATCAGTACAA
Source organism: uncultured Acidobacteriota bacterium (assembly GCA_963733935.1). Classification (GTDB taxonomy): domain Bacteria; phylum Acidobacteriota; class Terriglobia; order Terriglobales; family Acidobacteriaceae; genus JAHFUA01. Next base: position 407,080 of record CAVTEQ010000014.1, on the reverse strand, counting down.
ACCCTGCATCAGGCAGAAACGGGGTGAAGCATGACCGCAACACAAGTTGTCCTTCAACCACAACTGACCACACCGCCTGAACCGCCGCCGGAACTGGCGCCCGCGCTCGAAGAACTAGGGACCGCGGTGGTGAGTCCGCGCGGGACAACCCTGTTCCAACAGGGACAGCCACCGACCGGCCTCTGGGTGCTGCGCAAAGGGAAGGTGCGGCTGGTGAGAATTGGCGACGACGGCCAACCCACGAGCCGGATCGTGGGGCCGGGCCACATCCTGGGCCTGCTGGCCACGGTTTCCGATCAGCCCTATCTCAAGACGGCGGAGGCGGTGGAAGATTGCGAGTTTGCGTCCGTCGACCGCAGCCGGGTCATGAGTGTGCTCCACCGCCATACCGATTTCTGGCTGCAAGCTGTGGAAGTCATCAAGGATGAAATGACGCTCATCAGCCAGCGGGTGATGAATTCCCAGAAAGCGGCTGGGAAGGCGGGAGAGGCCGAAGCCAGCACGGGTTGAGGCCGGCAGGTGAGTTTTCAAGAATGGGCACTGAGAGAGCAGTGTGCACCAATGCCGATTGCCACCACGAGCTCTCCGGCATTGCGCAGCCGCCGGCTTTCTGTCCAGCCTGCGCCGCCCCGGTGATCACCGCCTGCGCCCACTGCAACAAGGCGCTCGCAGAAATGCAAGACCCGTGGGCAAGCCTCTGCGAAGGATGCGGCCAGCGGCTCCGTTTCCGCACCAACGAAGCCTATTATGGGGTGATGTGATGGGGCGGCGAGTGGTTCGCTCCCGCCGCCCCGTTGCCGCCAATCCAGATCAGACCCCCACCGCATGTAACCGGCGCCCCAGGGCACTCAGGGCGTAGTCCACCATCTCCTCCCGCAATCCCTCCGGGGTGAGCCCGGGCCAGGCAGACTCCAGGTGTTTGCCGCCGTAGAAGTTCATGTCGCTCTGCGGCGGGCGCATCACGCTCGGGATCAAGGGGCGGAACTCGCGGATGGTGTCGCGAACCAGAGGGACGTAACGGCCGGGATTTTCGGTGACGCGATCGCGCAGGTATTTCACGCCGAACAACACGTGCCGCGACTCATCGCGGGTGGCCGCGGTGAAGCCCTGGTAGAAGCCCCAGGTGCGGCCCCAGCGGCGGGCGCCCTCGAGCTGATAGCGCATTCCCGTCAGGAACAGAGCGCCTTCCACAATCAGGTGATAGACGGTCACGAACTGCACCGTGGCGTCCACATCATCCGGGTGCGAGGCCAGGCGTTGCGATTGCCCGGGCAGCCAATCGTAGAACAGGTAACGATAGGCGGGATTCTCTTCGGCGGTGATGCCGATCTGGCTCACCATCTGCTGAAGATCCGGCGCATCGGCGCCCACCACCTCCCGCCAGTAGCGGTCGAACAGCATGGTGTGGCGGACCTCGTCGGTGAGTTGCGTGGCCACGAACGCCTCCACATCCTTGCTGGGCGACGCCCACACCAGCGGCGCCAACAGGCTGGCTACCCGTTCTTCGCCGGCGAAGAACATGCGCAGGCTCCAGACGCGCCGCTTCTTGGTTTCCGGCGACAAGCGCTGCCATTCCTCACGGTCTGGCGAAAAATCCAGTTCATAGGGCGACCAGGCTTGCTCCACCGATTTCCTATAAAGATCCAGGTAGGAGGGAAGCTTCTTGGCGCCGCGTTCCACCACCGCCAGCACATCGTCGATGTACAGGGCGCTCATGGAACCCAGCGGCGCGGCGCCGACCTGCTGTTCAACCTGCTCGTCGCTTATCTGTCGAACTTCCAACATGACCACACCCCCTTATGATTTGAGTGCGGCGAATCTACCACCGCGAGAAGCGGGCAGTCAAACCGGCCATGCTGCAAGTTGGCATTGACCTTACGCCCGGGCAAGCGTAGCGTATTTTGTCGCACTCAAGCCATTGCGGAAAGGAGTATCTGCCATGTTCGTCCGCGTTGTTGAAGTCAAAACCAAGCCGGGAAAGGCCCGCGAGGTTTGTGACATGCTGCACGAGAAGATCCTATCCACCTTGAAAGCGCACGTCGGTTTTGTGGACGAGGTCGTTCTGGTGTCGGATGCGGAGGGCATCCTGGCACTCAGTTTCTGGAAAACCAAGGAGGACGCCGAACGCTATAGCCATCAGGACTACTCCAAGGTCAACGAGCTGATCCAGCATCTGGTGCACAGCAAACCGACGGTACACGCCTACGACGTGGAGACCTCGACCAGCCACAAGATCACCAAGGGCCGGGCGGCCTGAGCCTCACTCCGGCCAGATCGTAAGCGCGGTGTCGCTGAGGATGCGCCGCTTGGTTTCCTCCGGCAACGGCAATGCCCGGAAAGCATCCAACCCTTGCTTGAGGTCGCGGACGCCGGGGCCGGGCCAATCGGTGCCGAACAACGTCTTGTGCGCGATCTCCGGCAGCCGTGGAAAATAGCTGAGCAGGGAAGCCGGGGGAATGCTGCTGATGTCCAGATAAACGTTGGCATGGCGGCGCACCAGGAAGAAGGCAGTGTCCATCCACAAGGGGCGGCCGCCGTGCGCCAGCACAATCTTCAATTGCGGAAAATCAACCGCCACGTCATCCACATACATTGGGTCCCCGTATTTGTTGCGCGCGCCGGGAAAGATTGAGGTGCCGGTGTGGAACATCACCGGGATGCCGTTACTCTCCGCTGCCCGGTACAGCAGTTCCAGCTCTTTCATCCCGTGAAGGTATTGGTTGGGATAAAAAAGCTGGTGGGGAGGATGGATCTTGATCAAGCGTAGCCGCAGCCGGACGATCTCCTCGATGTCCGCGGTGACGTTGAGCGAATGCCGCGGATGCAGGCTGCCGCACGAGATCAGCCGGCGCGGGTCCTCCTTCACGTAATCCGCGGCCCGAGCGTTGAGTCCAGGCGGGTAGCCGGTGACCTCGGGCGCAGCCGCATTGATCAGCACGGCGCGGTCGAGTCCGGAGCGGTCCATGTATTTCAGGAAGGCCTTGGGCGAGCGCGTGAATTCCAGCACCTGCTCGAAATCGGGCTGATGCTTCCTCATCAATGCCAGAGAAGGCGGGTTCAGCAGGAGTTCGAACGGCTGGATGTGGATGTGGCAGTCGGTGATCAAGAAGCTTGCCGGCCACTGCCGAATGCCGCCGACCGCAAGGCGGAGACGGAGCCGTGCTTGCCGGGAACCGGCGGCGCCATTCCGGCGATCTTCTCCAATGCTGCCCGGTTTTTCACCAACAGCATGGTTCGGGTCAGATTCGCCAGTTGCTTCTTGCGGAAGCTGGCCAAGGCACGCGTGACCGTCTCGCGTGAGGCGCCAATGGCCTGCGCGATTTCGTCGTGCGTCAAATCCAGGTCCACTCGCAGGGTGTCGCAGCCGTCCTTCTCGGAGCCATTCTCGGTGGAAAGCGTCAGCAGGAAACGGGCCAGTTTCTCGCTGGCGGACTGCGAGAACCGGACGGAACCGACCTGGCTGTAAGCATCGTGGCAGGTCTGGCTCAGCCGCTGCGTTGCCGCCACGCAAGCTTCCGGACTATTACGCATCAGGCGTAACAGATCCTCCCGCTTCACAAAGGTGACGCGGCTGGCCTGCAGGGTCTGCGCCGTCATTTCGTAAGGAGCGCCGGTGATGCAGTTGTGCAGGCCCAGAATCTCGCCTGGGTCGATGATCTTGACAAGCAGCACCCGTCCTTCGCGGGAGCAGACGGTGAGCTTGATGTGGCCTTGGGAGATCAGGTGAATCCCGCGGGCCGCGTCGCCTTCCATGAACAAGATGGCGCGCGACGGCAAGCAACAGACAAATCCTTCGGCCTCCAACTGCTTGGCCAGGCAATCACCGGGAGCTTCAGAGTCATGAGGGGAACTCATGTGGCGCCTCCTGCCCCCCACTCGGAGTTTTCCACAGACCGACTGGAGTGGTTAGTGACGCGTAAGGTAACACGATTGTGACCGCGACTCAAGAACTTTTTTTTGCTCCCGCGGCAAGACTAAAATTTCGCCCGGTCAATGACTTAGTTCAAGCGCTCCCGGGCGGAGGCTGGGACTCGCAGTGCTGCGCGCCGCCCTGAGTCACACGGACTGTGACAGCAATCAGGGCATTGCGCCTCGCCTCGGCTATGCTTCGATGCCGCCCGCGCGCGAGATGACGGCGGTCACAGATTCCCGTGATCCTGGTCACAGTGCGATCTTGGGGGCGGCAAGATAATCATTCATTCACTTCGCATCGGCGCGCGCTGTGACGGATTGGCGGGGATCAGCGTGGCCGGCGGTTCGGGGTGAGGCCGGGTACGTTGATGCCTCCTACACATGCGGCAAGTATCGGCGGGACGGAGCGGCCGGCAATGCTGCTCGCTCCGGCCGGCAGTCTGGACGCGGCGGCACAGGCGTTCGCGGCCGGCGCGGACGCGGTTTATGCGGGATTGAAAGGCTGGAGCCGCGGCGGGGCACGGGGCGAACTGGACCGCGAGCAGTTGCGCCAGTGCATCGAGCTGGCTCACGGGCTGGGAAGGAAAGTCCAGCTTGCGCTGAACATCATCCCCAGGTCACCGGAGCGCGAGCGGCTGCTCGAAGAGTTGGGCGAGGCGGCGGACGTTGGGGACTGGACGCCGTCATCGTCAACGACCTCGGCCTGTTGCGCGACATCCGGCGCAAGCTGCCGGAGATGGCCATCACTGTCAGTATCGGCTGCGGCGCGCTGAACGTGGATGACGTGCTGTTTTACCAGGACCTGGGGGCGAGCGCCGTGGTGCTGCCAGGATACCTGGAACCGCGCGAGATCGCGGCGATTAAGGCGAAAAGCTCGATCGCCGTCGAACTGATGCTGCACATGGTGGAGGAGTTTATCCAGTTGGGCAAGTGTTGGATGCCAAGCTATTACCATTTCGCCGCGGCGGAGCGGATGCAACCGGCGCCGCGCCTGGCCGGCAGCGTAAAACGCGGCGGAGTGGGCACGTGCTTTCGCATCTGCCAGCAGCCATGGAAGCTGCTGCTGGAGGACGTGGAAGTTGATTGCCGGGTCTTGCCCAGCCGGCAAATCAGCCGCCTGGCCGAACTCGGCGAGTTTCTCGAGGCAGGTGTGGATGTAATCAAAATCCAGGGCCGCAGCCTTTCTGCGGAGATGGTGGGCGCGGTCACGGGCAGGTATCGCTCGGCGCTAGATGCGTGGCAACGCGGCGGCGCGGCGGATTTCATGCCGGCGGCGCTGCCTCCAATGTGGACTGTACAAGGACGCTGAATGCAAACCTTCGAGCTGAACACGACAATCTCCAACCTGCGCAGTCTGCGCGAGACCGACCTGCGCGCGTATGACGCGGTTTACCTGGGCAACATCTATTGCCGCACCTTCCAGGAAAACTTCCTGGAGCGCCTGGACGATCTCCGCGAAGGCATTGCGCGCGTGAAGGATCACGGCTTGCGCGCCTATGTAACCTCCTACGGCGCGCCGCGCAACGATTCGCTGCCGAAGATACAGAAGGTTCTGGAGACCGCGGCCAGCGCCGGCGTCGACGCCATCGAAGTGCACAACCTCGGCGTGCTGCGCATGGTCCGTGAGCAGTTTCCCGGCATGCCGGTGCACATCGGCGGCTTCGCCAACGTCTACACCGACGCGGGCGCGGCGGTGCTGAAGGAGCATGGCGCGGTGCGCTTCACGCCCAATTACGAGATCAGCCTGGAGGAAGTCAAAGCCATCGCGGAGAGCGTCGCCCTGCCGGCGGAGATCCTGGTCCACGGCAAGATGCCGCTGGGGATCTCCGATTACTGTTTTCTGCTCGAGTACGAACATAAGTGGGCCGAGAAGTGCCCGACCGTGTGTCAGAAGAGCCTGTTCCTCCGGCAGGAGGACTGGGCCATGCGGTCCGTGGGCAAGGGCGTGCTGAGCGGCAAGGATGTGTGCATGATCGAGCACCTGCCCGCACTGCTGGCCGCCGGCTGCGGAATATTTCGCATCGAGGCCGCGTACGAGACGCCTGCCTACCGCGGCAGCATCGCGAAGCTCTACCGCGCGGCGCTGGAGCGCGTTTCCGCAGGCGACGTCCAGGTGGACGAGAAGGCCTGGGATACCATTCATCAGCACACGGCGGTCGGGTTGTGCAACGGTTTTTATTTCGGACGTACGGGCGGCGAGTATGTCGGCAGCCACCGCGAGATGGCGGCGGTCTGCTGATTTTCATCGAGGTGAGTGATGGTGGAGCTACTGGCACCTGCGGGAAATCTGGAGATGGCGAAGGCGGTGGTGGAGAACGGCGCCAACGCCGTCTATGTCGGGGCCCGGGGCTGGAGCCGCCGGCGCGACGCCTACGAACTCTCCGACGGACAAATCAACGAGGCAATCACCATCGTTCATGCGGGGGGAGCCAAACTGCGCGTGGCCATCAACACCAACATGCAGTCGTCGGAGATTCCCGCGCTGCTCGCGAAGATGGAAAGGTTCGTCGGCTGGGGCGTGGACGGGGCCATCATGACGGACGTGGGCGCCATCGCCGAAGTGCACCGGCGCTTTCCGCATCTGGTCATTCATGCCAGCATCGGCGCCAATATCCTGAATAACGAGGACGTGAAATTCTACCAAGGCATCGGCGTTTCCCAAGTCGTGGCGGACACCAAGCTCACGCTGCGCGAACTGACGGCACGCAAGGCCCAGGGCGAGGTCGGCATCGAGGTCCTCATCCATGCCAACATGTGCTACACCTACCTGGGGAAGTGTTGGATGTCGCCCTATCACCGCCTGGAGCGCGCCACCGATGATTTCGGCAAGGACCTGTTTCGCGGCAGCCCCAACCGCGGCGGACTGGATTACCGCGTCTGCCTGGAGCCATGGCAACTGTTCGCGGATAAGGAGCTGCTGGAACCGCGGATCGCTCTCAAGAACGACGCGTTCTTCTACCTGGATGACATCCCGCCGCTGATCGATCTGGGCGTGCACTGCCTGAAGATCCAGGGGCGAGAGTATCCCGTGCCCTTGGTGGCGCGAATCGTGCGCTTCTACCGCGAGCTGATCGATGCCTACGCCGCAAAGCTGCCGGCCCAGGCCTTTGACCTCGATCCGTGGCGCTCGCAATTGCAGGCTATCCAGGCGGAGCGCGACGCCCGCCGCTCCAACACTACCCTGGTGTTGTTGAACGAAGCTCGCCTGCCGGTGCCCCGCCGGGCCTAGCGGTTTCACAATCTGGGCAACGGGATCCGTGGGATGTGGGGCTGATGGGATGCCAGTCAGAATGAGGCGTACTGCGCTGCCACGGCACGGGGTGGTGGTCCCCGCGCCGTGGCAGACACTCAGCCCATTTGTGACTAGGCAGGCACTCGCACCGGAGCCGCAGCATGGGCCGGCGCCGCTGGCCGCCGAGCCAGCAATTCGGCGATCAGCGCTACGGCAGCCAGGCCAGCCGCCACGTAGAAGGCCATCTGGTAGTTGTGGTACTTGTCGTACAGCTTGCCGCCGATGCGGCCACCCAGAAGACCAGCTACGCCCCAGGCCGTGAACAGGATGCCGTAGTTGATGCCCACGTTTTTGGTGCCCCAGAAGTCGGCCGCCGTAGAGGCGTTGACCGAGAGTTGGGTGCCATAACACCAGTACACAACGAACAGCATGACAAACAGGGCCACCACGTTGCCGCCTACCTTGTAGAGGATGGGCATGGCGACCATGGAGATCCCGATCATCAAGCGCAGCACATTGATGCGGCCCAGGTGGTCCGACATCCAGCCGGACAGGATACGTCCGCTGGCGTTGCCGGCCGCGCCCACCACCAAGCCGAAGGCAGCCAGGGTAGTGCTGGGGATCCCCACGCTTTTGGCGAAGGGCACCAGTTGGCTGATGACCATCAGGCCGGCCGCGCAGCCACACGCGTACGCGATCCACATGAAGTACATCGTGGGGGTACGCAGCGCCTCGCCGGGTGTGAAGTCATAGGCCGTAGCCGCAGCCTTGGCCGCCGGTTTTGGCGTCCAACCTGGGACCTTGTATCCCGCCGGCGGGTTCTTCAGCAGGAAGGCGCCGATCATCGTCATCACGAAGAAGATCACGCCCAGGACTTGAAAGGTGGAGCGCCAGCCAAAGTGCGGCAGCAAGTAGCTGGCAGCCAGCGGGCCGAAGATGGCGGACCCGCCACCATAGCCAGCTACCGCCAAGCCTACGGCCAACCCGCGTTTGTCGGGAAACCACTTGGACATGACCGGGATCGGGGTTGCGTAGCCAAAGCCGTTGCCCAAGCCTCCCAACACACCGAAGAAGACGAAGAACTTGGTCACACTGTCGGCGTAGGCGCAGAGAAAGAATCCTAGGCTCACCAGAATTGCGCCCACGATGGAAACCCCGAAAGGTCCCAATTTATCCTGCAGCCTTCCGGCTACGATGAAGGTGAGCGCGAACACCACCACGGCGATGGTGAACACCATCGACGTGTCCGCTCGCTTCCAGTGAAATTCCTTCTCCAGCGGGGCTACGAAGACGCTCCACGCGTACAACGACCCTAAAGCCAGGTTCATCGACAAACCGCCCACCACCCGCCACCAGCGGCTGATGGACGTTCCAGACTGGAATGATTGTGCGCTGCTTGCCATGTGACTCTCCTTCGCGCTTTAGAATTTGGCACTGGAACGGGCCGGACATCATCATTATCGCCGGAAGGGCCGCCGCGCCCACTGCACCGGGGCACCGCCGGACGCACCAGCTAACCCCTCCTGGAGTGCGCACCCGGAACCTGGACCGCGTAAAAAACGAAACCACTGCCATCTAAAAGGCCGGCTTGGCCCATGAGCCCTCGATCCGGGTTGCGCGTTCCTAATCTGGAGCGGGGAGTGGGGATTGTTAAGAAGAACGAACAATTGTGCAGTGACCGCCGTCACAAGCAATTGTGACGCCCCTTCGCTGGCCCCGCAGCGGAGGCGCCGCCGCCTGCTTCCGGGGTCCCCATCCCCCGACCGTCCCCGCGTCTGCCGAGAACCTCGCAGGCAATCACAAACAGTTGTGACAACGGTCACAGACAGCCCGGTATCGCCCGAGGAAAATATGCGGGCTTTGCGTCCCGGGATCTTATCCGCCCCCAGGAACCCGCTAACGAGTTTAAAAAGGGATGGTTGCAGAGACATTTCCTGTGCCCGCGCGTATGATGGCCGGCGGGTAAGGCTATGAATTGGGGCCAGCACGTTTCCGGCTTCCAGGTTTACTCTCATGTGTTCGCGCGCACGGCTTGGCGCTCGTGTACGCGATCTGTAACCAACGGATCCAAACAGCGCACGACGGTTCGATTTTTCTGACGGCACTTAGGAGGCTAGACATGGCCGATACCAAAGTCCTACCTTGGCCGGCGGTACCCATCCTCAAGCCCGAGGAGGTTTATGCCGGGCTGAGCGACCAGGCCAAGGAGTATCCGCTCTTCCTGGAATCGATTTGTCGCCAGGAACACAACTTCGAAAAGCCGGAGGCGCTGGCCCGCATCCGCGTTCTCGATTGCACCACCAGCATGATGATCGGCCACTGGTGCTCCTCGCAGCTTTCCGAGCTGGGCGCGGAGGTGATCCAGGTGGAACCTCCGGGCGGCGACCCGCTTCGCAAACTGACTCCCTTCGGCCGCAAGGAGTACATGTTCAAGGACAAGGAGAGCGGCGAGGAGTGCGGGGCGCAATTCCTGCATGAAATGCGGAACAAGTTCTCGGTCACTCTCAACCTTGAAACCGAGGAAGGCCGGGAACTGCTCAAGCAGCTCGCAGGGCAGGTGGACGTGATCATCGAGAATGCCCCGCCCGGACAATGGGACAGTTGGGGCATCGGCTACCGTCAGCTGCGCGAGCTCAATCCCAGGCTGATCTACTGCTGGGTGGGCCAGCGCGGACAGTGGGGCCCGCTCAAGGACAAACCCGGCATGCTGGATCCTGTGGCCCAATCGGCTTGCGGGTTCGTGCACGGCACCGGGGATCCCAAGGAATTCGGCGGGCAACCGACGCGCTCGGCGCTGTGGATGGCCGACCATGTGGGCGGCAGTTCGGCGGCGATGGGCATTCTGGCCGCGCTGTTGTATCGCGAGAACGTGAGCGGCGAAGGCCAGTTCGTGGAAGCGACTTCCGCCGAGGCCATCATCCGCATCCTCGATTACAGTTGGGCGTGGTACTCCATGGATGGCAGCATCCGCCCGCGCTTCGGCAATTGGGACTTGGCCATCAACATCTACGCCGTCAATCCCTGCAAGGACGGTTACATGATGGTGGGCGGCGGTCACGATCGCCTCTGGTACCGCATCTGGCGCACGGTGGGCGACGGCAATCCCGATGTCGAAGAAGACATCCTGGGCGATCCCCATCTGCGGGAAGTGGCCGATCGGCTGGCCTACAACCAGCAGGTCAAGACCTACACCATGCTGTGCGAGTGGTTGAAGGACAACTCCCGCAGCGAGGCCGAGGCCAAACTGGGCAAGCAGCAGGTAGCCTCGGGCGGTGTGCTCTATGTCAATGAAGTGGCCGAGTATCCGCACTTCAAGTATCGCGGCCACGTCGCCGAGACCGACTCGCCGTTTTACGGGAAGATCCTCTACGGCACCACTCCCTATCAGCAGCATAAGACGCCCGGCCGGCTGAAGTGGCTGGGCCGTCCCACCGGCTACGACAACCAGGACATCTATCGCCGGCTGCTGGGCTTCACCCGCGATGATTTCGCCCGGCTCCAGCAGGCCAAGGTAATCTGACGCAGGAGGAACACTCATGGCAACGACTGCAACCAAGAATGGGCAGAGCTTCGAGGAGTTCTGCCAGGAGACGTTCAACCCCAAAAAGGAATTTACCAAGCCTGAAGCCCTGAAGGGGTACCGCGTCCTGTCGTGCACGCAGTACATCCTGGGCCCCTCCTGCGCTTCCTACCTGGCTGAGTTGGGCGCCGAGGTGATCAAGATCGAAGCCCCGCGGCGCGGCGAAGCGATGCGCCACACCACCCCCTTCAACGAGCCCTTCCTCTATCCTCTCTCCCGCTGGGTTCCGGAGCGCGGGACGGGCCTGGGGTTTGTGGGTGCGAACCCCAACGAGTACTTCATGTCGCTCGATTTCCACCGCCCCGAGGCGCAAGCGATTCTCAAGAAGCTGGCCGCCAAGTCGGACGTGTTCGTCGAGAACTATCGGCCGGGCACCTTCGACCGCTGGGGCATCGGATACCGGCAGCTCAAAGAAATCAATCCCCGGCTGGTGTACTGCTGGCTGGGTGGTTTCGGGGGCTGGGGACCGGGGCGTGTGCGCGCCTCCTACGACATCCTGGGCCAGTCGCAGGGCGGCAACTTCGGCATGACCGGCAAGCAGGAGATCTTTGGCGGCGCGCCGGCCAAGCACACCATCTGGCTGGCCGATTACTGGGGCGGCATGATGGGCGCCACGCAAGTCCTGGCGGCGCTGTACTACCGCGACAAGATCTCCGGGGAAGGCACCTTCACCGAGTACTCCCAGGTGCACGGCGTCACCCGCCAACTGGAGTACGCTCTCCCCCTCTACGGTCGTCACGGCATTACCCGCGAGCGCTGGGGCAACTGGGACACGCAGCTCTGCGTGCACGGCATCATCATGTGCGGCAAGTCTTCGTATCCCAAATCCGAAAACCCGCAGGAAGCGGAAGAAGGCTACATCATGGTCAGCGCTTACTCGGACCAGGATTTCGCCCGCCTCTGCCACACCATCGGGGATAGCAGCCTGGCCGCCAAGTACGCCAAGGCCGAGGCTCGGGTCAAGGCCCAGAGCCAGATGGAAATCTATCCGGCCCTGGAGAAGTGGGCGGCGGACAAAACCAAGGAACAGGTGGCGCAGATCCTGGACGCTGCCAACATCATCAACCAGCCGGTCTGGAACTCCAAGGAGGTCGCCAACCAGCCCCACTTCCAGCAGCGCGGCGCGGTGCGCTGGCTCGACGATCCTACATACGGCGATCTGCTGCACCAGGGGCCGTCCTACCACATGTCGCATACCCCGGCGCGCCTGAAGTGGGCCTTGAAACCGGTGGGCGCCGACAACGAGTACATCCTCGGCAAACTGGCCGGCTTGAGCGCGGAAGAGATCAAGCGCCTGGAAGAACAGGAGTGCATCTAGGAGACCAACTATGCTGCTCACATGTCCGAAGTGCAAGACCAAGAATTTCCTCGATCCTTATCCCTTCTGGAATTTCAAAGGGACGACCAAGTGCGCCGGGTGCGCCACCGTGTACCGCCTGCAGACCTCCAACGGCGCTTGTGTCGCCGGCCCGGAGGCGGCCAGCGGCAACGTGGACCTGCTGCCTGGCTTCGCCGAGAAGCAGGACTACAGCGGGATCGACGGACCGGGGCTGACTCGCCCGGCGCCCCGCGCGCGCAAGGACTCGGTGTGCAAGCCGATCGCCATGAGCAAGAACGTGCGTGGCAATCCCATCAGCGGTCATCCCTTGAAGAAGGACGAACTCATCGGCAGCACGGCGAAGTTCATGGTTGCCGGAACTCATTAGAACTGGAGGCAATATGGCCCACTACAACGCGAACAGCCTGTGCGTCCATTGCAAGCACTTGCGCCCGGCATTGGATCTAAACATTCAGAAGGCGTACCTGGGAAAATGCATGAAGCGCGAATGGCCGTTTACCCTGGCCATCACCCTTCAGGGCTGGAGCGAATGCGATATGTTCGAGGAGAGCGGCCAGAAGTACGTGCCGCCCGACCCCATGGCGCCTAAGGCCGCGGTCGCGGCGGCTGCCGCCAAAGGGGCGAAACGCGTCGAGTTCTACTACTCGACCGCCCAGAAGCCGGGCGAGACCTTCCCCTGCGACATTAATCGCGCGCTGGAGCTGGTGAAGAAGCTGCAGGCTGGCGGGGTCGAGGCCAAGGCGGTTGATATGGCCGGCGTCAAGGACCCGTTCCCGATTTATCACAAATCGGTGAGCGGCCCGGATGCCTCGGTGCGCCCGGTGTTCGGCTTCAAGGGCGCTCTGGTTCCGGACTTCGGGACCACGGTCCCGGCGCTGCTGGTGTTCGAGGGCGACCGCTATCCCACGATGGCGTTCCCCCGCACCGACCAGAAGCGCGGGACCATTCGCGTGGAGCAGGCGCTTGAGGACCTGCTTGCCGAGTGCGGAACCCCCGCGACGGCCGCGGCGCGATAACCAAGGAGGGACATTTTATGGCGGAATATCTGCCTCCACGCGAAACGTGGCCGGCGCGCATTTACACGCTGCCGGAGTTCCAGTCCTATGCCGAGCGCTTCAACCCCACGGAAGAACTGCTGGGCAAGGCGGTGGCGGCCGGCCGCGGCAGTCGCGCGGCGGTTCTCTTCGATGACCAGACCATTACCTACGGCCAACTGCTGGCTCAGGCCAACAAGTTCGGCAATTCGCTGCGCCAGCTTGGAGTGAAGGAGGGCGATCGCGTCATCCTGCGCACCCCCAACATCCCTCCGGCGCTGGTGGCCAACTTCGCCATCCTCAAGCTGGGAGCCGTGGTCACTCCCACCTCGCCGCTCTTCTCCCGCAGCGAGATCGCGCACGTCGCCAACGATTCCGAGGCGGTCGCCATCGTGGTCAGCACCATGCTGCTGGGCGAAGTGGAGGCCGCCAGGGAGAACTTCAAGACCGTCCGCGACATCATTGTTATTGGCGGCGACGTTGCGGAAGTCAAGGCCAAGGGATTCCTCCCTTATGCGGAGCTCGTGCAAGGCGGATCCGCGGAACTGGATCCCGTGCTTCGCAAGCGCGAGGACGTCGGCTTGCTGTTATACACCTCCGGCACCACCGGACGGCCCAAGGGCACGGTGCACTTCGTCGAGGAATTGCTCGTCATTCCCGACAGCTTCGGCAAGTACGGCTGGAAGGTGACGGAGAACGACGTGATCGGGGGCTCGGCTCCGCTGGCCTTCGGCGCGGGATACTCCAGCTACGCGACCATTCCGTTCCGATTCGGCGCGGCGGCTTCGCTCATCGCCAAGTTCGATCCGGAAAAAATGTTCGAGACCATCCAGAAGCACCACATCTCGATCCTCACGCTGGCTCCTACCGCTTACCGCAAGATGCTCCAGGTGCCGGACGCCAACCGAAAGTACGACCTCAGCAGTTTGAAGGTGTGCACCGGCGGCGGCGAGAGCCTCACCGCTCCCACCTACCACGCCTGGAAGGAAAAGTTCGGGCTGGACATTTACGAGGGCCTGGGCACGACGGAGATGATGTACGTCTTCGCCTCCAATGTAGTCAGCCGCAAGGCCAAGGCGGGTTCGTTCGGCCAGGCCGTGCCCGGCTACGAACTCAAAGTAGCGGACGAGAACGGCAATGCGGTGTTGGCTGGCAATATTGGCCACTTCCTGGCTCGGGGACCGACCGGGACCATCTACTGGCGCGATCCCGACAAGCAGCGCCATGCCATCACCCAGGACGGCTGGAACCGCGCGGGCGATTTTGTGTACGTGGATGACGACGGCTATTTCTGGTTCGTATCGCGCGAGGACGACATCATCAAGAGCTCTGCCTACCGCATTGGACCGGAAGAGATCGAGGTCGAACTCGCCACGCACCCGGCGGTGCTCGACGTGGGCGTAATCGGTGTCCCCGACGAGATCCGGGGCCAGATCGCCAAGGCCTTCGTGGTGCTCAAGCCGGGAGTGTCCGCTACCCCGCAGGAGTTGCTGGAGTTCTGTAAGAACAAGATCGCCACTTACAAACTGCCGCGGGAGATCGAGATCGTCAATGAGCTCCCGCGCACGCCCACCGGCAAGCTGCTGCGGCGCGTGCTGCGGCAGCGCGAGGTCGAGCACGCCAAAGCCGCCTCGTAACCTGGGGAAGTAGCGCCGCCGTCTCGGCGGCTGTGCGTGTGGGCGTCTCGCCCACACGGGCGAGGGCGGGACGCCCCCGCGACAGCCGGCAAGATGCCGGCGCTACTATCGCGAATGGCGGCCGTGACATCTGTATTCGACGGCGAGTATCATCTCCCACCTATGCCCGGCGAATCTCGATCCTGACCGGCTTTGTCGCAACATCATCGACCACACTCCGGTCGCGGTCGTTTTCGGCGATCGCGAAGGCATCATCCGCCTGTGGAACTCCGGCGCGGAAACCATGTTCGGCTACACCGCTCAGGAAGCCGTCGGACAGTCCATGGACATCATCGTTCCCGAGAAGCACCGCGCCAAGCACTGGGAAGGCTACGACCGCGTCATGCAGACCGGTGTGACCAAGTATGGCCGCGACGCTCTTGCCGTTCCCGCGCTCACCAAGAGTGGCCAGCGCATCTCCATCGAGTTCAATATCGCGCTGCTGCGCGACGATACCGGCCAGGTGATTGGCGCCGCCGCCACCATCAGCGACGTGACCGCGCGCTGGGAACGGGAAAAAGCTCTGCGCGCCCGCATGGCGGAACTGGAAGCCAAGGTCAAGGCGCTCGGCGGGGCGGCGGAAGCCAAGACCACAGTCCCGTAGGTCGCCCGTGGAGTTTGGTCTGTCCGGTCCCAACTAATACCCCGATGCGCTACCAATAACGCCCTAGGGATGCAGAGCAGGCGGCAAAAATCGAAGTCGCCGCGGGACCAGGCTTTCGCGATGATTTCGACAAAAGGCTTATGCATAACTCAATCAAGAAGCAGCGCAAGAATCTATTTGGTCCATGCAGCCTGTTGTTGAGTGCCGGGGGACTCATCTGCTGGTACTTGCCCTATTCTCCGGGCCTTTTTTGGTTTGGGGTTGTGGGTCTGCCAATTCTTGGAGTGCTCTCAGCGGTAATTGCGGGGGTGTGTGGAGCCCGATGGTGGTTCCTTGCGCTGTTCTTTCCGGCCTTTCTCCTACTGTTGGTTCCAGAGTTTGAACAGCACAACGAAATCAGCCTAAAAGGTAGCAGGTCTGAAGGCGTGGTGTTTAGGCTCTCGGGGACGGTTACGATAATCTCTTTCGGTGTGGGCAGGTATTCAGCGGATGCACAAGAGCCGAATGATCGGCGCTTTGTGTTGTGGCAAATCGAACCCGCGAAGCCTAATACCAGCGGTAAAGAGGCGTGGGAGATTGGCACAATCAAGTATGGAGTGGTGCCGGATGGTTACAGGCAAACGTTTCCAGAGCACGATGTGCGTCCGGCCGCCTTGGAGCCGGGTCAGGTTTATTATGTCGCAGACTACCTGGTGCATCGCTATTTCGAGATGACGAATGGAGGCCCCCGGTGGGTCAGAAACCCTCCGGAGGAGCCGTGCTTCGTGATTCAGAACGGTGACAAGTGGGTGCGGGTCCCATGCAATCAGCGATGAACCATAGCTAGATTTATGTACGGTATGACGCAGTCACCTATGCCCATGATGCGGTGGAAAACTGTTTCAGAAGCACGTGTGATTACCGCGCCAGATACCGCGATCCCCAGATCGGCAGGTTTATCAAAGAAGATCCCAACCGCTTCGTCGGCGGTCAGAATTTCTACACATGTACCAACAACAGTCCCATTTCACGACCAGACCCATACGGTCTCAGCGATTGCAGCTCGGGCCCCAACCTTGATGATCGAGCGCTGCCGTCAATCCGTGGTCGCTGGGATCATCTGCATTCTCGCGGTCCTCGCTCCAGCACAGACGCGCCCCGCGGCGCCCGCCGAGAAGCCGGCGGTATGTGTTCAGCTCATCGCGCTGCATACCAGCGATTCGGTTCGGCTCGATGGCGTCCTCTACCAGCCCCTGAAACCCAGACCAGTTGGACTGATGCTGGTGCACGGTTACGGAGGCACTTTCTACGGCGCTTATTTTCGCCAGCTTGGGCAAGCGGCGGCAGAGCAGGGCATCACCGCGCTGGCGCTCAACATGCGCGACCACGACAACGGTCCCAAGGCGTCCGACTTCGCCGACAACCAGACCGACATCGCCACCGGCGTCGCTCACTTGCGCAGCCTGGGCGTCCGCAAGATCGTGCTCCTCGGCCAAAGCATGGGCACCAACCGCGTGCTCTACTACGAGGCGGCTACAGCCGATCCCATCATCGCTGCCACCGTGCTGGTGAGCGGCCCCGGCAATCTCTTCCAATGGAACGTGTGGCAGTTTGGACGTGAGAAGGCCCAGGAATCGGTGGATGAGGCGCTGCGCCTGCGCGCGGCCGGCCACGATCGCGATCTGATGCTGGTTGACCTCGGCCCGCTGGGCAAGGCGCTCTACACTCCGCGCTATTTGCTCAGCCTGCGCGGCCCCGAGGCCAAGTCGGACCCTTACCAGAACATCTCCAAGGTGAAGAATCCGGTGCTGATCTTGCAGGGCAAGGCCGACAAGCTGATCGAGCCCGACATCGCGGAGCGCCTGCACAAGGCCGCCGCGGACAATCCCAAGGTGACTGTGGTCTACGTCGAGGGCAGCCGATCACGGCTTCAGCCAGCACCAGTCCGTGCTGGCGGAGCGCGTGCTGGGCTGGATAAAGTCGGCAGTTCCGGAGTGACTTTAGGTACAATGCGGCGGGTTCCGACTCCATGAGGCAATCATGAACCTGGTTCACGTGAAGGATCTCAAGGCCGCGGACGGCCACCCCATTCCCGCATTGCTGCTTGCCCCGGATGTCCCTCCCCGCGGCGGCGCCCTGGTGATGCATCCCTACGGTGGCACCAAGGAGCAGATGCTGGGCGTCGCTCTCGCCCTGGTGGAGAAGGGAATCGCCTGCCTGCTGCCGGATTTCTGTGGTCATGGCGAGAACCACGCCGAGATTGGAGTGGGCATGTTGCAGGAGATGGAGAGCGGCATTGAGTACACGCGCCGCTTTGGCCCGACCACTGCCGTGGGCATCAGCCTGGGCGGGCGCATGGCGCTGATGTCTTCCGCCGATTGCATGGTGGCCATCTCGCCGGCGGTGGTGGCCGAGATTTCGCCGCAGGGCAAATGGATGTTCGAAAATTTTCCCAGCCCTGCCGTGCGCGAGCCTTACTCCGGATACGTGACCGAACTGCTGAACAAGCTCGGTCCCGTGCCTCAACACGCTCGTCCGTGCCTGCTGCTCTATTCCGAGCGCGACATCCCCATGATCCTGGAAGGCGCTGCCGGGCTGAAGGCCGGCCTGTCCGGCGCCGAGCTGCGTTTCGTCACCAGGGACATCCGTCCCGATATCAAGCACGATAACGGCCTGGTTCGTTACTTGCCGCGCTGGTTCAATCATGGGGAGTTGAAGTTCAATGCCGAGTGCGCCGAAGTAGCCGCGGAATGGGCTGCAGCGCGGTTGCCGCAGGTGCAGCACGTCTGACAGGTCCTCTTGGTTGAGCCGGGAGGAGGATGGGAGCCATATGAAATGGGAATACTATGATCGCATGATCGTTTTCGAGGACAGCGAGCAGGGCATGGTCAGCGGGCTGGATTCGTGGATCAACGGCGCCGGCGCCGAAGGATGGGAGCTGGTGAGCGCCGTCCCGCTGATCGCTCCCAACAAGGACGGCGTCGCCTATGGCACCATCGGCACGCACCTGGTGTTCAAGCGTCCCGTGGCCGAAGCCGCCGGGGCCCCCAGCGCGGGTCTTTAGCCCGCGATGGGGTGTGTGAGGGTGAGGTGTTGCATGCCGGAATTGCGCGGGCGCGCCCTGATCGAGAGCCGCTTTGGGCCCCTGGGCAAGGGGCTCGATGCGGTCGCCATCAACGACGCCGAGTATGATCTCGACACCCTGCTGGCCCGCATGGACCTGAAGCTCGAGGATACCTGGCCCATCGACATCGTCGTCGTCTCCGAAAACCTCTATTGTGTGCGCTACTACGATGGCCAGGACCAGCGCGTCGTCGCCCACGAATTCGATGGCGAGTTCCGCTTCGTTCACGAGACCCGCGGCCACATCGCCGAATGGATTGGCGACGACAACTACTATAAGTGGATCAGTACAGCAGCCTTCCGTTGCCCGCTCGTTCCCGGGGACGATTTTTGATGGTCAGGAGTCGGGGCAAGTGAAGAGTGGAAAGTGAAAAGTGGGAAGTGGGAAGCAAGGGTTCAACTTCGTACTTTCACTTTCCACTTTTCACTTTTCACTTTGACTCTTATGCCTGACCTGCACGGTCGCGCCTTGATCGAAGCTCGCTTCGGACCTTTGGGCGCAGGCGCTCAGCGGGTGACCATCGCCGGGATCGACTACGATCTCCCCGCCTTACTGTCCCAGATCGGGGTCGAGTTCGACGACGCCAAGCCCATCGACGCCCTCCAACTGCCGGACCGCTTCGTCGTGCGCTACCTCGATGCCCAAGACCAGCGCGTCGTAGCGTACGAGTTTGACGCCCAGTTCCACTGCCTCGGCGAAATCCGCGCCCACATCGCCGAATGGGAAGGCGACCAGGCCTACTTCACCGAATACAGCGGGCACTAGAAGCCCAGTCCCGCCAGCCTACCGTCCCTGAAAGACGACCTTGTCGCGAAAGCTGCGTGCTCCGTACTGGACCAGCGCATCGACTGCGGCGCGCATGTCTTCGCTGTGAAACAATGGCGGTCCCACCTCATCAACTACTCGGTCGGCGGCGCGCGTTCCGCCCTCCAGATAGGCGCGTACCATCCGCTTGCCGGCGGCATAGGCCAGCGTGGGGCCACTGGCAAGCCGTTCTGCGAACGCGCGCGTTTGCGACTCAAACGCATCATCGGGCAGCACTCGGTTAACAATGTTCCACCGCTCGAACGTGGCGGCGTCGTAGGGTTCGGCGGTGTAGATGATTTCGCGGGCGCGGCCCGGCCCGGCTCGTTCCGCTAGACGCTGGACGCCGCCCAGTAGGGTCGTGGTTCCGATCGTCGCCTCCAGTTGCCCCAAGCGGGCCGATGCCGCGGCAAATATGAGGTCGCAAGCCAGCACCAGCTCCAGTCCTCCTCCGACGCACATCCCTTGCACAGCGGCCAGGGTGGGAAAGGGTAATTCCTCAAGGTCCGCGATCATTCGCAGATGGGTGGTTAAGGTCGCGCGCGCGTCGCTGCCGCTCTTTCCCTTAAAGGCGCTGACATCGGCGCCGGCGCAAAAGACTTTCCCCTCGGCCCGCAGTAAAAGCGCGCGTAGCGGGAGCCGCTTGACCTCGGTGACAGCCGCGCGGAGATCTGCAATCAGCTCCCCGCTCAGCAGATTGAGAGGCGGATTCGCCAGGGTGAGTATGCCCAGCGAAGCCGAGGTTTCAAAACCTACCTTATCCATCACGACCTCCTTGTGGCTGACCACCGCATTCAGGCTGCGGTCACGCGGACTCCTGGCCCTCTCCGCACCCGAGGACGGCGGATGACAATTTCAACCTCGCACCCGAGAGCAGTCAAGAAGTGCATCAGGCGCTCCACGGAGAAGCCCTGTAGCCGATAGTTGGCCAAAGCAGAGATCTTTGGCTGATTGATTCCCAGTCGCTCCGCCGCCTGCGGGAGTTGAGCCTTTTCCAGAATCTGATTGATGGCCACAGCCAGGCGTACTTTGGTTTTTTTCTCGGCAGCGTTCTTCAGGCCCAGATCTGCAAAAACATTGCCCGAACTGCGAACCACCGAGCGCTTACTTGTGCGGTTTGCTATGACGCGCCTCGCGGCCCGAGCGTCGTCACTTGGCGATGGCAACATCTTCCAGCGTCACCTGCTTGAAGACGGCCGGATCGCCCAGCCGTTTCATCGCATCCAGGATTTCGATCCCAGCCAAGCGCCCTTCGGCGTCATAGTCCGCAGCAATGCCCTCGGCCAGGTGCTTGGTAGTGACCGTAGTCTCTTTGAAGCGAATATACAGGGCGTCCACTTCCCGGTCGTAAGTAATCCTCATGGGTGACCCCTTCAGAAATAGTACACGTAAACGGTGACTACAACGATCTCATTCGGCTCCTCGGCAAGAATGGGCCGGACCTGCTTAGCGGCATAATGTTTTCCATTCCAGGCTGCATTGAATGGGAAATTCCTGCGACACTCCTGACGGCCACTTTCAGCGGGCTGCCAGACCTCCCCGCGGATCGTCTCCACAACTTCCTGCTCGGTCGCTCCGCGGAACTGTAACTGCTGACGTGCATGGCCAGACAGCTGGATTGGCTTTGTGGTTTGCTGCATCCTAGTCTTCCTGCACATTGGGCAGCCAGCGCAGCATGCGGCGCTCCATCTGGCTGACCACCGCGTTCAACAGGATGCCAATAATGCCGGCGATGATGATGGCGCCATAGGTCTCGGGGATGCGGTAAGTGGATTGATACTCGTAGATGCTGCGCCCCAGTCCGCGCTCGCTGAGGCCGATGAACATTTCCACGGCGATCACCAGCATGAGCGCATACGACACGGCGGTGCGGATGCCGTCAAGAATGTTGGGCAGCGCCTCGTACGCCAGCACTTCGGTGATGGTGTCGAAGGTGTCCAGGCCGAGCAGCCGCGCCTGGTACAGCCGGCGCTTGTTGGCCAGGGTGGCGCCGGAAACCGTGTTGGCCAGGATCACCAGCAGGCTGGGATACGCTGCCAGGGCCACGATGGACTTTTCCCCCACGCCGATCACGATCAGGAACAGCGGAAAAAGCGCCGAGGCGGGAACCGAGCGCAGGGCGTGCAGCGGGCTCTCAATCACCTGGTACACGCCTTTGCGGTAGCCGAGGTAAAGGCCGAGCGGGATGCCGAAAACGCAGGCAATCGCCAGGGCTCCCAGCACCCGCGCCAGCGTCAGGCCGATGTCGGCGAGCAAGCGCTCCTGCAACATCTTTGGGACTGCGCGAACCACGCTGGCCGGGGTAGGCAGCACGATCGCGGGCACGATCTGCAGCGCGGCAACCGCGGCCCAGACCACCACCAGGGCGGCAAGAAACAGCAACGCGCGCGAATTTTGTTTAGACCAGCCCATCGCGGATTCCGGCGATCAGCGCCTGCTGCATGGTGTCGTAGTCCGGGGTGGCGGCTTCCCGCGGAAACGTCGCCCTGAATTCCAGGTCGGAGATAATGCGCACCGGCCGCCTGCCGATCACGACACAGCGTGTGCCCAGCGCCAGCGCGTCGGAAACGTTATGTGTGATCAGCACCAGGGTCGTGTGGTCTCGTGCCGCCAATTCTCCCAGCGCGGCAATGATCTCCGCTTTCACCTTGCGGTCGAGCGCCGAGAACGGCTCGTCCAGGATGACCAACTGCGGCTTCCACGAGAGGCACCGCGCCAGGGCCAGCCGCTGCAGTTCGCCTCCCGAAAGCGATGCGGGATAGGCGTCCGCCAGCGCTCCCATGCGGAACAACGACATCAGGTAGCACATGCGGTCCTGCCGTTTCGACCGCTCCCATCCCAGCTTCTTCATCGGGTACTTGATGTTGCTGGCCACCGTGAGCCAGGGGAAAACGCTGTTGATGGGGTGCTGATCGAGGTAAACCACGTCCCAGCGGTGGGTGAATTGCGTTGACCAGCGCACCTCACCGGCTTGTGGCGTCATGATCCGGGCCAGCATTCGTCCCAGCGTGCTCTTGCCGGACCCGCTGGGACCCATCAGCACAAACCTCGAGCCCAGCTCCACCTGCAGGGAAAAATCCTCGTAAAGCGTGCCCTCGCCGTTGTCCGAGCGGGCGGGATAGGAAAACGCCACGCGCTCGGCTTCCACCGCAGGGGCAGCCGATGGTGCGGGCGCGCTCATCGGGTGGGGTCCACCAGACGGTGGGCGTCGATCTTCTCCGGTATCTCACCGCTGGTGTAGAGCAGATCGATGAAGGCCTGCAGGTTGGCGACGTCCACCTGGTTCTGCAGGGTCACGTCCGCGATGTTGACCCGCTCCGCAATCTCCGGCGGCAGCTTGGTGAATTTGGGCAGCAGCGAGCGGGCAAACTTCTGGTTTGCCGCCATGTAAGCAATGCCCTCCTGGAGCGCCTCGACCGAGCGCCGCGCCGCTTCCGGCTTCGACCGCTCAAACTCGCGCGCAATCACCGACACCCCGATCGGACAAGGGTTCAGCAGGTCCGCGTACACCGAGCCGAACAGCGCGCGATACCCGCCGTGCACCAGGGCAGTCGTGGTAACCGGCTCGTAGGAGAACAGCGCGTCCACCGCCCCCGATTCCAGGCTGGAAAGCTGGACTTGCGGCGCCAGTTGCACGAACGAGACGGTCTCTGTATTCACGCCATGTTTTTTCAGGAACGTGACCAGCATCCTCTGCGGCGCTGTTCCCGGAAACACTCCCATCTTTTTGCCTTGCAGGTCCGGCACGCAGTGGAGACTCGAATTTTCTTTCACGATGATCTTGTCCAGCGCATTGTTCTGGTTCATGCGGCTGTGCGAGAACACACGCACCAGGCCCGGGTGCTGGATCTCCAGGTGAATGATGGGGATGATGGAGACTCCGGGCAACAGGTCCGCCTGGCCGGCCACCAGCGCGTTCACCAAGTCGTTGCTGCTGTTCAGCGACAGCATTGCGACTTTCAGGTTCTCCTTCTCGAACAGGTGTTGTTCCTTGACCACGAACACGGGCAGGCTGGGAATAATGGGCAGGTAGGCAATCCGCACTACACCCGGCGCCCGGTGGGATGATCTCCAAAGCCCGACCGCCGCCGCGGCCAGAAGGAACGCGATGCCCACCGGCAATAGCCTGGATCGCATAGATTCACCGTCGCGCTGAGAAAAGCGCATCATAGCCCACTTGCGCGCGCCAGCGAAACACGCGGGGGCGGCAGAGATCCGCAACGCCGGTTGCGCAGGTGGCACGGTTTCTGGGCCCTCACAACAAGTGGTGATCTGGGTCACCGCAACCCGGCCTCGGTTGCAGGATGATCCAGCCCAGCGAGCGGCGAAAAGATACTGTCCCGCGTCAGCACGCCAGTAGCGAAAAAACGCTGCTGGATTGGCCGCCTGTCTCCGCGGCCCCCCACACTTACCTTCAGGTTAGATCGACCTTTGAGGGGGAGGTATGGGTGCTCCACTCACTCATCTAATTTCGGGTCAGGCACACGTGCGGATTGCGAGCGCGCCCCTTGCTCCTGGCCGGCCCGCAGGAGCTGGCGCTCACCGGAAATTCCGCCGCGCGGCGATGGCGCGGCTTCGCCCGTGTGCCGCACTACCTTGTTTAAGGAGGAGGTTATGGCTGACGTGTACACCTGCAGTTGCGGAAATCAAACCTGGCAGATTCTCGAGACCGGCGTACGGTGCGTGGCGTGCGAGACCGAGTTTGTCGCTCAGCACACGCCGGTGTCGGAGTTCAATCACATGGTTACCGAAGAGCTGGAGGAAGTGCTCGAGGAGTAGCTCCTGTCTCCGCCGGCATTTGGTGTGATATCCGCCCCTGCGCCGAGTGAAATCCCGAGGTTGGCGCGCGGGGGACTAATCGAGGCCAGGTGACCGAATGCGGCGTCCGAACTCGCCGCCGGCGCCCACGCTTCGCGCTTTTCGAAGGAGGTTGTGTGATGCCAACGATTGTTGCACCACCCCAAATAGGACTTCGTAACATCCTGTTTGCCACTGATCTGGACATGTCTGCGCAACCAGCCCTGTTTTGTGCCGTGGACCTGGCTCGCCGCTACGGTGCGGCGCTGTACACCGTTAACGTAATGCCGCACCTGCCCTTCGTGGAAGCGGCCGAGCCCGATCCGGAGCAAATCAAGGCGGCCGCGATGCAGAAGCTGGCGGCGCTGGCAGAGCCATTCAAGGCCATCAAACACAAAGAGCTGATCGAACAAGGCGAAGTTCCGGAAGTACTCGCCAGGCTGGTCGAGGAGTATGACATCGACCTCATCGTGATCGGGACCGGCGCCCGCACGGGACTGGAAAAGTTGCTTCTGGGATCCATCGCGGAGGAAGTCTTTCGTACCGCCGCTTGCCCGGTGCTCACGGTGGGACCGCATGTGACCCACTGGGAGATCGACGGCAACCTGCGGCACATCCTCTTTGCCACGGACTTCGGGCCGGAGTCGGTGCATGCGCTGCCCTACGCGCTCGCTCTGGCAGAGAGCAACCAGGCGCGCCTGACCCTGCTGCATGTGGCGCGCGAACCTGGAGTCCCGCTGCCGGAGCCTGAGCCCGGGGCCATGCCCGTGCTCGACCCCAGTGAGGTAGTGGCCACCGGCGAGAAACAGCTTCGTGCCCTGATTCCTGAGGGCCTCGCGCTGTGGCATGAGCCGGAGTACCTGGTGCAGTTTGGGCCACCCACAGAGACCATCCTGAGGATCGGCGCCAAGGACGCGGACCTGATTGTGCTGGGTGTGAAACGACCCGGCGCTTTGACCAAACACCTGGGCGCGGGCGTTGCCTACAAGATCGCCGGCGCAGCCCTCTGCCCGGTGCTTTCGGTCGGGTACCGGCATCACGGGTAACCGAGACCGCCATCCGAGGTGTGGCGTGGCGTGCTGTCACTATCCAGCATGCCACGCTATTTCGGGCCTGGAGATAGAAGAAGAGCTGCGGTCGTGGGTCGCCCAGGAAATCGGCGCGCTCGCCAAGCTGGACGATATCCGCTTCACCGACTCACAGCCGATGACTCGCAGCGGCGAAATTCAAGAGGCTGTTCCCATCCTGCCGGGTATCTGCCGGAACTTTTCTTCGACGATGAAGTTAACCAGCGCGTTGCAGAAAATGCATTCCAGCGTGCGAAGGTCGCGAACCACCCGGTCACTTTCCTTTGCGGGTATGGAGAACGAACGCAGGCACTCTATGCAGGTGATTACATAATATTTCCCGTTGCGGGGAACCCAGACCGGCGATCTGTCCCTGGGAATTGCCGGGCGCAGCGGAGCGTTAGCCGCCAACTCCGCAATCTTTGCAAACAGGTCCTTGGGCGCATGCGGTTTGGGGAGGAAGGCATCCGCGAGCACGCCCAACTCTGCGACAGGGGGCTCGTACTCTCCGCTTATGGCAATGGTTGGGATTTGAGGGAACCGCCTGCGAACGACGGAGAGAAACTCGAAGCCGGACATGTTGGGCATTTTCAGGTCGGTGAGAATCACGTCTGGCAGCGCTCCGCGCATTTGCGCCAATGCATCAAAACCGTCCTTTGCCACACGGACTTCATAACCCTCCTTGGAGAGGGAGGCCTGCAGGAGGTCTCGGATGGAAGGCTCGTCGTCGACGACGAGGAGGCGATAGGAGAAGCTTGCCATAGCTACAGTGACTTCAGTTCATTTCACCATATCGGGAAGTCTGGACGCTCGAGCCGTCATCGATCACCAGGCTTTGAGGCGTGGTATCTTGGGGCATCTCAAGAGACCGTCCCCCACGTTAGAATCCTACCGGGCCGGCAGCTCTGCTTTCTGCTCAAAATTGCTCACTTCTTTTGGCCGGCAGGTTCGAGTCCCGTCGTCCCCACCATCATCTTTGGCGTCCCCCACTGCGCTCGATTACCCCGACGGAAATCCTGGAAGTGCCGTTGGAGGTTCCTGGCCAGTTTTAGCAGCTCTGTCTTCCACCTCCCAAGCGCCATTTGACCCGTCTCTGATTGCGTCCTAACATGTCCGCCTCGGGGATGGGATCCTCCACTCAACTCGTCGGCCAGACCATCTCGCATTACCGCATCGTCGAGAAGCTCGGCGGCGGCGGGATGGGTGTGGTGTACAAGGCCGAGGACACACGCCTGCATCGCTTCGTCGCGCTCAAGTTTCTGCCCGAGGACGTTGCCCGCGACGCCCAGGCCCTGAGCCGTTTTCAGCGCGAGGCGCAGGCTGCGTCGGCGCTCAGCCATCCCAACATCTGCACCATTTATGACATCGGCGAGCAGGACGGGCGGGCGTTCATCGCCATGGAGTTTCTGGACGGCTCGACGCTGAAGCACCTGATCTCCGGCCGTCCGCTGGATATCGAGACGCTGCTGGCGCTGGCCATCGAGATTGCCGATGCCCTCGACGCCGCCCACGCCGCGGGTATCGTCCACCGCGACATCAAGCCCGCCAACATCTTCGTCACCAAGCGCGGGCACGCGAAGATGCTGGATTTCGGCCTGGCCAAGGTAATCGCGCCCAAGTCGTGGAGTGGAGGAGTTGAAGCCAGCGCGACCGAAGAGCACCTGACCAGTCCCGGCAGCACGCTGGGAACCGTCGCCTATATGTCGCCGGAACAGGTGCGGGGCAAGGAACTCGACCACCGAACCGACCTGTTCTCGTTCGGAGTGGTCTTGTACGAAATGGCGACCGGCACGCTGCCGTTTCGCGGTAACAGTTCGGGCGCGATCTTCGATTCCGTGCTGCATAACCCGCCTGTGCCCGCGATGCGGCTGAATCCCGATCTTCCGGTCAAGCTCGACGACGTGATCAATAAGTCGCTGGAAAAGGACCGCAACCTGCGCTATCAGCACGCCGCAGACATGCGAACGGATCTGCAGCGGCTGAAGCGGGACACGGAGTCGGGACGCGCCAGCGCTGTGAGTTCAGGGACAGTTGTAGCAGAGCAGGGGCCCGCGTCCGCGCCGGCCGTAGCCACGCCAACGCGGGCCTCGGGCTCGGTTTCGGCCGTCGCTGCGTCATCCTCGTCGGCAGCTACTCCGGTGGCCGAAGCTCCAGCGGCCGGACGCAAGCCGATTTGGAAAATCCTGGTTCCGGCAGTCGTGGTGCTGATCGCCGCATTGATTGCGGCCGGACTCTATCTACGATCGCGACCAAGCAAACAGGCCACGCCGCTCACCGAGAGAGACACTGTCGTGCTAGCCGATTTCAACAACAAGACGGGAGACGCCGTCTTTGATGACGCCCTCAAGCAGGCTCTGGCCGTGGAACTAGGACAGTCTCCTTTCCTGAACGTGCTCTCCGACCGCAAGGTTAGCGAGACGCTGCGGATGATGGGCCGTCCCACGAACGAACACATCACGGTGGATGTCGGCCGCGAGCTTTGCCTGCGGACGGGAAGCAAGGCTCTGTTAGGCGGTACGATCTCTAGCCTGGGCAGCCATTACTTGCTTGACCTGAATGCGGTGGCCTGCAACACCGGCGACACTCTGGCCAAAGAACAGGCCGAGGCCACCAGCAAGGAAGATGTCCTGAAGGCCCTGAGCCGGGCCTCTGCCAGTCTGCGAACGAAGCTGGGAGAATCGCTTCCCTCGGTGCAGAAGTTTGAGGTTCCGATCGAGGCCACCACAAGTTCCCTCGAAGCCCTGAAAAACTTCAGCATGAGCATCACCGTCGGCCACGAAAAGGGAGACGCGCCCAGCGTCCCATTTCTGAAGCGGGCGATTGAACTCGATCCTAATTTTCCCATGGCGTATTCCGCGCTAGCTGTGTCGTACGGAAATCTTGGGCAACCGACGCTCGCCCTGGAGTATGCCACCAAGGCGTATCGATTGCGTGACCGGGTCAGCGAGCGGGAGAAGTTGCGTATCACGGCGAATTATTTTTATGCCACAGGGGAAATGGAGAAGGAGGCGCAGACCTACGAACTTTGGATAGCGAACTATCCGCGCGATAACGTTCCGCACCTCAATCTGGCCGCGAACTATGCCTATATGGGCCAGTGGGAAAAAGCCCTTGCAGAGGGGCAAGAGACCTTCCGGCTTCGGCAGGACGATCACACCAGCTATGGAAATCTGGCAGGAGCCTATCTCAGCCTGAACCGGTTGGATGAAGCGCAGGCCACCGTCGATCAAGCATTCGCGCACAAACTGGATGGCGGACTTCTGCGCTGGGTGGCGTACTTTCTTGCATTTTGTCGCGGAGATGCTGCCCAGATGGAGCGGCAGGTCGCTTGGGGTTCCGGCAAGCCCGGAGACGAAGACCCGCTGCTCTCGATGCAGTCTGACACCGAGGCTTACTTCGGACGGCTGAGCCGGGCGCGGGACTTTTCCCGCCGGGCTGTAGATTCGGCCGTCCGCGCTGACTCCAAAGAAACCGCGGCCTTGTGGCAGGTCAATGCTGCGCTGCGCGAGGCGGAGTTGGGCAACACCGCAGCAGCCAAGCAAGGAGTTGCGACGGCGTTG
This sequence comes from uncultured Acidobacteriota bacterium, assembly GCA_963733935.1. Lineage (GTDB taxonomy): Bacteria > Acidobacteriota > Terriglobia > Terriglobales > Acidobacteriaceae > JAHFUA01. The sequence goes on along the minus strand of CAVTEQ010000014.1, from coordinate 378,372 downwards.
GCGCTGTCTCGCGGGCGGGACGTGAAAGTATTCGCGGCCCTCACGCTGGCTCGCCTCGGCGATGCTCCCCAAGCCAAGGCGCTGGCGGAGGAACTGGAGAAAAATTACCCGTCGAATACCATCTTGAAGCTCTACTGGCTGCCGACCATCAACGCCGCCATCGAACTCAGCCGGAGCAACTCCTCCCAGGCGCTTGTGTATCTCGAAGCCGCCACGCCCTACGAATTGGGCACGCCTCCGCCGCTGCAAGAGGGAACTATCTATCCTGCCTATCTGCGCGGCCAAGCCTACCTGCTGGCACACAATGGAGGGGCAGCCGCTGCCGAATTCCAGAAGCTGCTGGATCATCGTGGCATCGTGGTGAACTTCGTGAGCGGATCCTTGGCTCATCTGGAAATCGGCCGCGCATATGCCATGGCAGGGGACACCGCCAAGGCCAAAGCGGCGTATCAGGATTTCCTCACGCTCTGGAAGGACGCCGATCCCGACATTCCCCTCCTGAAAGAAGCCAAAGCAGAGTACGCCAAGCTGTAATTAGCTGCTGGTGAGCGCGGTCCGACTGCGGAAAACTGCCGGTGCGTCTGGAGCGCTGCGCGACACCGCTCGGCATGTACAATACCCACCGGTTGTGGAGAAGCCGCGTCCACACCCAGTGGCGGAGGCAACGAGCATGCCGGATGAACTGGCGGAGAAAGTCCTGGAGACAATCGCCACCAGCAAGCGCATTCCGCGCGAGCGCGTCTCGCTCGATAGCACGCTGGAAGACCTGGGCATGGACTCGCTCGACCAGCTCAATCTTCTGTTTGCTCTCGAGAGCGACTTCAATATTTCCATCCCCGACGACGAAGCCAAGTCCATCCGCACGGTGCGTGAGATGGTCGAAGGAGTGAGGAAGCTGGTCGCCGGAGCTTCCGGATCAGCCGCCGCCTCGGTGGCGTGACCATGGCGCCGCGGCGAGTGGCGGTCACCGGCCTGGGCGCGATCTCCGCCCTCGGCAATGATGTTTCCTGTTTCTGGAATGCCCTGATCGCCGGCCGCTCGGGGATCGCCCGCATCGAATCCGTGGACTTAAGCGGCCTGCGATTTCAGAACGGCGCCGAGGTGCGCGATTACGATCCGGCGCAGCACTTTGAGCCCTCGCAAGCCGACCTGCTCGACCGCTTCGCCCAGTTTGCCCTGATCGCTGCACGCCAGGCGGTTCGCGATGCCGGCATCGAGTTCACTCCTGAATTGCGCCAGCGGACTGCAATCGTCACCGGATCGTCGGTCGGAGGACAGTCCACGCAGGATTCGCAGTTCTGGGAGGTGTACGGGCGCAAGTCGCCGCGCGTCCATCCTCTGACCATTGCGCGAATCATGCCCAATGCCGGCGCCAGCCACATCTCGATGGAGTTCGGCATCACCGGACCGGCTTTCACCGTCTCGACCGCGTGCGCTTCGTCGAACCACGCCATTGGGCAGGCGTTCTGGATGGTGCGCTCGGGCGCGGCGGAGCTGGCCATCGCCGGCGGCAGCGAGACGCCCTTCAGCTTCGGATTCTTGAAAGCCTGGGAGGCCATGCGTGTGATCGCTCCGGACACTTGCCGTCCGTTCTCGCGCGACCGCCGCGGCCTGATCCTGGGCGAAGGTGCAGCGATGCTGGTGCTCGAGCCGCTGGAGCGAGCGCAGGCGCGCGGTGCTTCTGTTTACGCGGAAATTGCCGGCTTCGGCATGTCGGCGGACGCCGGCCACATCACTACGCCGTCAACCGACGGACCGGCTCGCGCCATGCAGGCGGCGTTGCAGGATGCGGCCGTCGCACCAGACGCGGTGGGCTACATCAATGCCCACGGTACCGGCACGCCCAACAATGATCCCACCGAGACCCGCGCCATTCGCCAGGTATTTGGCGGGCACGCCGAGAAGCTGGCGGTGAGCTCAACGAAATCCATGCACGGACACGCCCTGGGAGCGGCCAGCGCACTGGAGGCGGTCGCTACGGTGCTGGCGCTGCGCAACGGCATGCTTCCTCCCACTGCGAACTTCACCACGCCCGACCCGGAGTGCGATCTCGACGTTATACCTAACGAGGCCCGTCCGGCCGAAGTGGAGTATGCGCTCTCGAATGCGTTTGCGTTTGGCGGATTGAACGCAGTGTTGGCGTTCAGGCGAGTGTGATGAAAATCTCGGTGCCCCACATCTGCCCATATTTGGCAGATGTGGGTCTTCCACATTTCAACGGATCGCGCGCAGACGGAAACGCCCACACCGTGGTACGTGACGGACAGCTGCGAAGTCGCGCAAGCGACGCCCCGAACTTAGCCCGGCGATTCATCGCCGGGTAGGTGGAAGGTTGAGACCAGTCCCGTCAGGGACGGTTGAATCTCCTCAGACCGATTTCAGTCGTTCCTACGGGACTTGTGTTCTTGGGCTAGCATGCCCGGCGATAAATCGCCGGGCTAAACTCATGCCGTCGCTCCCGCGACGGCGACCACCCGGTTCTGTCGACCGGGTTCGTGTTCGTTGCGCTCAAGTCACTTCAGCCCTGCACTCTCCGCTTGCAACTGCGCAATCGCCGACCAGTCTTTCTCTCCCATCCCGCGCGAGATTCCGGTGAGGAAGCGGTCGTGCAGCACGCTGGCCACAGGCATGGGAACGTTAGCCGCATCGGCGGCGGCCAGGATCAGGCGCACGTCTTTTGCGCCCAGGCGCAGGCTGAATCCCGCAGGCTCGTACTTTTCCTGCGCGATGATGCCGCCATAGTTTTTCTGGAAGGGCGCGCTGAAAAAACTGTTGGTGATGATGTCGAGATATTGCTGCGGATCGATGCCGTACTTGCGCACCAGCGCGAACGCCTCGCCGAGGCACTCGAGCGTCGAGACGATCAGGAAATTGCCGCTCAGCTTGAGCACGTTGGCGGCGGGCGGATCTTCGCCGAGCACGAACGTTTTTTGTCCGATAGCGCTGAACAGCGGTTCGCACTTGGCGACCAACGCCTTCGGTCCCGCGGCCACGACGAACAGCTTGGCGGCCTCGGCTGCTTCCGGACGGCCGAACACCGGCGCGGAAACGAAGCCCGTGCCATGGCGGCGATGCGCTTCCACCAGGTTGCGCGAGAGTTCCACGCTGATGGTGCTCATGGAGACGTGAATCTGCTTCGGCCGGAGCTTGCTTAACAAGTTGCCGGAGCCGAGGAGCACGTCTTCGAGCGCATGGTCATCGGCAAGCATGGTGATCACGATCTCGCCTGATGCAGTCTCTGCCGGCGTGCCTGCTACTTTGGCTCCTTCGCGCGCCAGTTCGTCAGCGCGCGCACGCGTGCGGTTGTAGACGGTGACGTCGTGCCCGGCTTTGAGCAGATTGCGCGCCATGGCGCGTCCCATGGACCCCAGCCCAACGAACCCGACTTTCATCTGTCTTCTCTCCTTGCTTTGATCACTTCAGTTTTTTCATGCGCGGATTGGGCCGGTATTCGCGCCCGACTTTAGCGCAGCGGACGAAACTGTCACCCTCGTAATAGCCGACCACGTCAGAGGTAAAGGGCGTGCTGCCCTGGAAGGCGCTTTCGCCGACAGCATACACGTCCACCCGGGCGCCAGCGCGCTCGAACTCGCGAATCTTCTCGGGATTGAAGCCGCCGCTGACGGCGATCTTCACGTCCTTGCCGCCGGCTTCGTCCAATCGGCGGCGCACGATCTCGACCAGCACTGAGTTGACGCCGGTGAGCTTCTGGCCGGCTTCTTCGACGGCTTTATCGACCAGCGCGGCGGCGGTATCCAGGCGCACGCCGGCCAGCACCAGCCCGCGCTCCTTGAGCGCCTTGTAGACTTCGACCGAGGTCCGCGCCGAGTCGTTTTCAAAATCCACCAGCGCCCAGATGGGCTGGCCGGGAGTGGCCGCGGCGACGGCCAGCGTGGCGGCGACTGTGTCTCCTTTGAAAGCGGCGATGAGCGCGTGCGGCATGGTGCCTACCGCGGGCGTGCCAAACGCGGCCGCTCCGGCCGGAGTCGAAGCGCCGAACGCGCCGCCGATCTTGGCTGCGTAGCCGTCGTATGCCTGCACCTCGGGCACGTCGAAGCGGGCAGGGAAGAAGAGCACCGGCTTGCCGTTGGCGGCGTCGACCACCGCTCGCACGTTGGTCGCGACCCTGGTCATGCGCGAGAGCAGCCCCAGATAGACCGTTTCCAACTCCACCAATTCCTGGATAGGTCCGCGGATGTGCAGCACGCTTTCGAGCGGCGCGATGCGGTCGCCGTCGGCGAGTCCTTCGACCTCCACGCTGGGGCCGGTTTGCCCGAGCAACTCCATCGCGTGCTTGACCCCGCAGAGCACGGCGTTCCCTCGCTGGAAGACCTGATAGACAACGCGGCGATTATTTCCCGCGTGCGCACAGGTGATCCTGGCACGCGTGAAATATGAGTCGGTGTAAGCCGGAATTTCGCTCAGCCTCATGCGGCTGGATATGTTACCTGAGTACCGCGTTGCGAGTACCGAGTACCGAGTTGCGAGTGCTGCGTAACAGTTCGTGCGGAGATACCCGCCTTCTGGACACAGAGCCGTTCTGGGAGTAGCGTAGAGTACGCTGCGGCAGCTTCGTGCGCCATGCCGGACGATCTCACCAATCTGAAAGACGATATGACTGCCTTCATCGAAGGCCACGGCATGCTTCGTTTCCACGCCTACGTAGGCGAGGAAGTCTCCAGCGTGATGTGGGATTCGAGCGATAATCCCGAGAGCTGGAAGGATTTTGTCGAGCTGGCCAAGCACGCCGGCGCCTCGTTCCTGACCATGAGCGACGTGGTGCTGGACAAGAAAGACCTCGATTTTCTGGTCGACCGGCTGAAGAACGCCGCGTATCCCGACGAAGAAGACATCGAAGAAGCGCGCTGGCTGCGCACTTACGTCGGCAAGACCGGATTCGTACAACTCGGCTGGCCGCACCAAGGCACGGTGTTCCTCTTTGAGGCCTCTACTGATTGGTATGACCGCTATCAGCGCCTGGTCGACATGGCCGAGGAGTATGGCGGCATCGTTTTCGATGAACCCGAACAGGACGACGAACACTAAGCCGTGCGCTGGACCCTGAAAGCGGCGGACGAATCCCTCCTGAGCCGCCTGGCTTCCGAAGCTAACCTCGATCCGCTGGTGGCGCGCCTGTTGGTGGTGCGCGGTGTGCGCGGCCCGGACCAGGCCGCGCGCTTTCTCCATCCTGCGCTCGAGCATCTGCATTCTCCTTATCTTATGTTGGGCATGAAGGCGGCGGTCGAGCGCCTGCGCGCCGCGATCGAGCGCAAAGAGAAGGTGCTCATCTACGGCGACTACGACGTCGACGGCACCACCGCCATCGTGATCCTAAAAACCGCCATCGAGCTCTGCGGCGGCGTCGCCGATTTCCACGTGCCGCACCGCATTCGCGAAGGCTACGGTATGCGCGATGAGGTGATCGAGCGCGCGGCGGCTGAGGGCGTGCGCTTGATCATCAGCGTGGATACCGGCATCCGCGCTTTCGCCGCGGCGGAAACCGCGCGCCGCGTCGGCGTGGACCTGATCGTCACCGACCATCATCTGCCCGAGGTGGAGCAGGGCGTGCCGGGCGCGCTGGCCGTGCTCAATCCCAACCAGCCGGGTTGCAGCTATCCCTGCAAAGAGCTGTGCGGCGCGGGAGTCGCGTTCAAAATGGTGCAGGCGCTGTTGGAGGAAAGCGGCCGCGCCCGCCTGCTGCCGTCGTTTTTGAAGATTGTCGCCATTGCCACGGTGGCCGATTCCGTGGACCTCGTAGGCGAAAATCGCGTGATCGCCCGCCTCGGCCTCGATGGGCTGCGGCACGCGGTCAACCCGGGGCTCAAGGCGCTGCTCGCCGTGTCGGCGCTCGATTCCGGCCAGGCGATCCGCTCGGGCGACGTAGCTTTTCGGCTTGCACCGCGCATCAATGCCGCCGGACGCATGGACGTGGCCCGCGACGTGGTGGAGCTGTTCTCCACGCGCGATGAAGCTCGCGCCCGCGAACTGGCGGAGCATCTCGATCGTCTCAACGCCGAGCGCCAGGCGGAGGAGCAGCGCATCATGGCGGAGATCCACGAGCGCCTCGATGGCGACGCAGCGCTGCGCGAGCGCTACTGCATGGTGATCGACGGCGAGGGCTGGCATCGTGGCGTGATCGGCATCTGCGCGACGCGGGTGATGGAGCGCACCGGGCGTCCGGCGCTGGTGGTGGCGCGCGATGGCGAAGAGGCCCACGGCTCCGGCCGCTCTATCGCTGCCTTTCATCTGCTGGATGCGCTCGAGTCCTGCGCCAGCCTGTTCACGCGCTTTGGCGGCCACGCGCATGCTGCGGGTTTTGCCTTGCCCTGCGAACGTCTCTCGGAGCTGTGCGAGGCGCTTGACCGCTACGCACGCGCCCGGCTCACGCCGGCGGACTTCGAGCAGGTTCTCGCGGTGGACGGCGAGCTTGCCCTGGAACAGATCACGCCGCACTTCTACGCGGCCATCGAGCAACTGCGGCCGTTTGGCATGGGGAATCCGGAGCCGGTCTTCGCTGCTCGCGGCGTGCGCCTCGGCCTGCCTCCCAAGGTGCTCAAGGAAAAACACCTGCGATTACGCGTGGTGCAAGAGACCGGAAGCAACAGCCGCTGCGCCTTCGACGCCATGGGCTGGCGCATGGTGGAGCGCACCGAAAGCGAACCGCTGGTTGCCGGAGACGTGCTCGACATCGCCTTCACCGTGGAGAACAACTCCAATGCCAACTTCGGCGGCCTGCGGCTTTCGCTGCGGGATTACGTCATGGCGGCGAAGGCAGCCGTGACCGTCGCGTGAACGGCTGCTAGAACATTCTCGGTCAATCCCCTGAATCCGTGGGGGACGGCGCTAATCAAAAGCGCAGAGGCAAACCTCGTATGAACCGCTTGCCCTTACGTGTGCTGTTGCTTGCTTGTGTGAGCCTCATCACCACCACCACACTGTTGTCGCAGGAGTCTCAACACCCCGCACTCGCGGACCCCAGGCGGGCTGAGTTACCCAGCTCGGACCCCCTCCGGCAATTTAATGGCGCGCTCCAAGCTCTGGTCGCGAAGGTCTCGCCCGCGGTGGTGCAAATTCAGGTTGCGGGGCTGGCCCCGTTGGAAACGAGCAATAAGAGCGGAGTCGCCTTTATTGTGCGGCAGCGAGCCATCGGCTCCGGCGTGATTGTCGACCCCGACGGGTACATCATGACCAATGCACACGTCGTCGAGGGAGCGCAGCGGGTGCGCGTGGTTTTGCCGCTTCCACCGAGCCAGTCGCCGTTCGAGCTATCTCCGATTGGCAAACGGCAGATTCTGGATGCCAAGGTGGTTGGCATTCACAAGGATAGTGATCTGGCGCTGTTGAAGGTTGAGGGCAACCATCTACCGACCCTGCCTCTGGGGACGAGACGCCGGGTGCAGCCGGGAGAGCTGGTGTTCGCCATCGGCAGCCCTGAAGGCTTGCAGAATTCGGTCACCATGGGCGTGGTGAGTTCGGTGTCGCGGCAGCCGGATCCCGACAAGCCCATGGTCTACATTCAAACCGACGCTCCCATCAACCCGGGCAATAGCGGGGGACCGCTCGTGGACCTGGACGGCTACGTCATCGGGCTGAATACGTTCATTCTCAGCCAGGGCGGAGGCAGCGAAGGACTCGGCTTCGCCATACCGGCGAGGGTCGTCAACTTCGTTTACGACCCACCTGCGAAAGTACGGGCATGTCCACCGGACGGACATCCAGGCCAACGCGCAGAACATTACTCCGACGCTTGCCGCCGGGCTCGGCCTTGCGCAGAATTGGGGAGTTGTGATTTCGGATGTAGCGCCGGGTGGGCCTGCCGACGCTGCCGGACTTAAGATAAAGGATATCGTGATGGCAGCCGATGGCCGCCCGATTCTGGGGCTGCCGGGGCTCACGGCCGCCCTCTATCTGCACCCTCCTGATGAAGTCCTCACGCTGGAAATTTTGCGCGGCAGTGAAAAGACGCTCCTCAACCTGCCGGCTCTGCAGCATCACGACAAAGCGGACCAGCTTGGCAACCTCATTGATCCGAACAACCGCATTAACAGTCTCGGAATTTACGTCATGGATTTCGACGAGCGGCTGCGCGCGGCCATGCCGGATGTCCGAATTTCTTCGGGTGTGGTTGTGCTGGGCCAGTCTCTCGACTTGAACGCGCTGACCGGCGATCTTCACCCCGGAGACATCATCCATGCTGTCAATCGAGTTTCGCGTCCAATCGGCCGAGCAACTGAGATCCGCGCTGCATCAGCTTAAGCCGGGGGATCCCCTCGTATTGCAGATTGAACGCCAGGGGCAGTTGCAGTACATCGATTCCGAAGTGGAGTGATTGAAGTTAGAATCTCTCCGTGGCCCTCGCCCGCAATCTCCGCATCACGCTGGACATGATCAAGTGGGAGCACTCGATCTTTGCGCTCCCATTCGCGCTGGCGGGCGCAATGCTCGCGGCTGGCGGTTTGCCGACTTTGCGCCAGATCGGCTGGATTCTGGTGGCCATGGTGGCGGCACGCTCGGCGGCCATGGCGTTCAACCGGCTGGTGGACCACACGCTCGATGCCGACCAATCCTCGCACGCGAGCCCGCGCTCTGCCCGCCGGACTGCTCTCGCGGCAGTTTGTTGCGGGCTTTGTTGTGCTGTCCTGCGCGGTGTTCGTGCTGGCAGCGGCGGAACTGAATCGCCTGGCGCTGTTGCTCTCGCCCGCTGACGCTGGCGATCCTGCTGCTGTACTCCTACACCAAGCGCTTCACGCGCTGGTCGCACCTGGTTCTGGGATTTGCCGACGGCATCTCGGCGCCGGCGGGCTGGATCGCGGTCCGCGGCTCGCTTGATTGGCGCATCGTTATTCTGGCCGCCGCAGTGACCTTCTGGGTGGGCGGCTTCGATGTTCTTTACGCCTGCCAGGACTTCGAATTCGACCGCCAGGCGGGATTGCATTCGATTCCGCGCTTCCTTGGCATCCGCCGGGCGCTGTGGGTGGCGCGTGCTTTTCACCTGCTGATGATCGGTCTCTTGCTATGGCTGGTGTTTGCGCTGCACCTGGGCGCGTTGGCAATAATTGGCGTCGCAATTGTGGGCGCGTTGCTGGCGTACGAACACTCGCTGGTCAGGCATGAGGATCTCAGCCGGTTGAACGCCGCCTTCTTTACTATGAATGGTGTGATCTCGGTGGTGTACTGTCTCTTTATCGCTGCCGACCTGCTGTGGCGACGCTAGTTTTCCTCACGTGTGTCGCCCCTGAAGGGGCTCCGGATCATAATTGTTGCCTACCCAGCACTGCGCAGTCCCTACGGGACACGCTTGTGCTGGGCTATTATCATCGCGTCCGCTGACGCGGACGCGTGTCACGTAAGGGTGTCGCGGTCCCGGAGCCCCGTTGACTTGAGGTTGGTCGCTCGCTAACATCCGCATTCACGCGTGGGGATAATCCAGTGATTGGTCAGATCGTCTCGCACTACCGCGTCGTCGAGAAGCTCGGCGGGGGCGGGATGGGTGTGGTCTACAAGGCGGAAGATACATCCCTTCATCGATTTGTCGCGCTGAAGTTCCTGCCGGAAGGCGTGACCCAGGACCAGCAGACGCTGGAACGGTTTCGTCGGGAGGCGCAAGCGGCGTCGGCGCTCGACCACCCCAACATCTGCACCATCCACGAGATTGGAGAACACAAGGGCCAGCCGTTCATCGCCATGCAGTTTCTGGATGGCGAGACCCTGAAGCACCTCATCACGGGAAAGCCGCTGGACACCGAGTTGCTGCTGGACATTGCCATCCAGATCGCCGATGCGCTGGACGCGGCGCACAGCGAGGGAATCATTCACCGCGACATCAAGCCCGCCAACGTCTTCATCACCCGGCGCGGGCAGACCAAAGTGCTGGATTTCGGACTGGCCAAGGTGGTGAAGGGCAGGGGGCAAGCTGTGGCAACGGACGCCACCGCCGCCAGCCAAGATCACCTGACGAGTCCCGGCAGTACTCTGGGCACCGTGGCGTACATGTCCCCTGAGCAGGTGAGGGCCAAGGAAGTGGATGTGCGCAGCGACCTGTTTTCATTCGGGGTGGTGCTCTACGAAATGGCCACCGGGGTCCTGCCGTTTCGCGGCGAAAGTTCCGGGATAATTTTCGACTCCATTCTGAACCGGCCGCCGTTGCCTCCGGTGCGATTAAACCCCAATGTGCCGCTCGAGCTGGAACGGGTCATCAACAAGGCTCTCGAAAAGGACCGAAACCTGCGTTATCAGCACGCCTCGGAGATGCGAGCTGACTTGCAGCGGCTGAAGCGGGATACGCAAAGTGGAAACCTGGCGGCGGCAAGTTCTGGGGCAGTTCCAGTGGCGCAGGAGCCCGCGCCCTCCGCGGTGACGGTTACACCGCAGCCAAGTTCTGGCGCCGTTCCAGCGGCTAGTTCGTCGTCTTCATCAATTGCTGCGCCACTGCCGGCAGCTTCCCCGGCTCCGGCCGGAGCACGATGGAAAGTTCTCGTCCCAGTGGTTGTGGTTGTCATCGCGGGATTGGTTGCCGCTGGCATCTATCTGCGCTCGCGGTCGGCGGCGCCGGCCACCAAAACTGCCCCGCTCACGGAGCGAGATACCGTGGTGCTCGCCGACTTCACGAACACTACCGGCGATGCCGTCTTCGACGGCGCTCTCAAGCAGGCGCTGGCCGTGGAGCTGGGGCAATCTCCTTTCCTGAACGTGCTCTCCGACCGCAAAGTCAGCGAGACTCTGCGGATGATGGGCCGCCCCTCGAACGAACACATCACGGTGGACGTCGGCCGGGAGCTCTGCCTGCGCACCGGAAGCAAGGCCCTGCTAGGCGGGACGATCTCCGGGTTGGGAAGCCATTACCTGGTTGATCTGAATGCGGTGGCGTGCAGCACCGGCGACACCCTGGCAAAGGAACAGGCCGAGGCTCCCAGCAAGGAAGAGGTTCTGAAGGCGCTGAACCAGGCTTCTTCCACGCTGCGCACCAAGCTGGGAGAATCGCTTCCCTCGGTGCAGAAGTTCGATGTTCCGATTGAAGCCACGACGCCCTCGCTCGAAGCGCTGAAGAACTACAGCATGGGCATCACCGTTGGCCGCGAAAAGGGCGACGCGCCCAGCATTCCCTTTCTAAAGCGGGCGATTGAACTCGATCCCAACTTTCCCCTGGCCTATGCCGGACTGGCAGTCTCGTACGGAAATCTTGGGCAACCGTCGTTGGGTCTGGAATATGCCACCAAGGCCTACCAGTTGCGCGACCGGGTCAGCGAGCGTGAGAAGCTGCGCGTCTCCGCCGTTTATTTTCGGGCTACGGGAGAGGTGGAAAAGGAGACGCAAACCTACGAACTGTGGAAAGCGAACTATCCACGTGACTCTATTCCCCATGGCAACCTGGGAGCGAATTATGCCTTCACCGGGCAGTACGAAAAATCTTTGGTAGAAACGCAAGAGTCCTTGCGGCTTCAGGGCGAGGACCAAGTGTCGTACGGCAATCTGGGAGAACTTTACCTCTACCTGGACCGGCTGGATGACGCCAAGGCCACATTAGACCAAGCCTACGCGCGCCACCTGGATGGCGGATATCTGCGGCTCGTCACCTACTTCTATGCTTTCCTGCGTGGGGATGTCGCCCAGATGCAGCAGCATGTAACCTGGGCCGCGGGCAAGCCCGGAGACGAGGACCCGCTGCTTTCAGCACAATCTGATACTGAGGCGTACTACGGAAGAGTAAGCAAGGCGCGGGACTTCTCGCGCCGGGCGGTGGATTCGGCGGTGCGCGCCGATTCCAAGGAGACCGCGGCGCTTTGGCAGGTCAACTCCGCTCTTCGCGACGCCGAAATGGGCAACAGCGCCGCGGCAAAGCAGGGAGTCGCGGCGGCATTGGCGCGTTCCAAAGGCCGCGACGTGAAGCTGCTGGCCTCGCTGGCGCTGGCCCGCGTCGGAGACGTTGCGCAAGCCAAGGCCCTAGCTTCAGAGGTGGAGAAGGCCAATCCGAGCAACACGATTTTGAAGCTTTACTGGCTGCCGACCGTCAACGCCGCGATGGAACTCAGCCGGGGCAATTCATCCCAGGCACTGGTGGACCTGGAAGCCGCCGCTCCCTACGAACTGGGCGGTCCGCCGCCGCTGCAGGAGGGGACCATCTATCCTGCCTATTTGCGCGGACAAGCCTATCTGCTGGCGCACAATGGGACAGCCGCAATCGCCGAGTTCCAGAAGCTGCTCGATCACCGCGGCATCCTGTTGAACTTTGTGACCGGATCGCTGGCCCACCTCCAAATCGGCCGGGCTTACGCCATGGCAGGCGACACCGCCAAAGCCAAAGTGGCGTACCGGGACTTCTTCAATCTCTGGAAGGACGCCGATCCCGATATCCCCATCCTGAAGGAAGCCAGGGCGGAGTTCGCCAAGCTGCAGTAAAGCTGAATCCCTGTAGAGATGTGCCATGTGCGTCTCTACAATACTTGGTTGTGCCGGACGCCTTTCCCAGAAACGTCTTTCACCTCGACATGGACGCCTTTTTCGTGTCAGTGGAAGAGCTGTTTGACCCCTCGCTGAAGGGCAAGGCGGTGGTGGTGGGTGGGCAGCGCAATGAGCGTGGCGTTGTGGCCGCGGCTTCCTACGAAGCGCGCAAGTTCGGCGTGCACTCCGCCATGCCGTTGCGCACCGCCGCGAAACATTGTCCGCAGGCAATCTTCGTGGACGGACATCCGGAGCGCTATCGCGAGTGTTCGCAGAAGGTGTATGCGGTACTCGGACGCTTCTCGCCCAAGGTGGAGATGGCGTCCATCGACGAAGCCTATCTCGACATGAGCGGCACCGAGCGCCTGCACGGTCCGCCGCTGCGCGCCGCCCATGCGCTGCATGCGGCGATCAAAGCCGAGACGCAGCTCAACTGCTCCATCGGCATCGCTACCTCACGCCTGGTGGCAAAAGTTTCTTCCGATCAGGCAAAGCCCAATGGCGTCCTATGGGTGCTTCCGGGACAGGAAGCGCGCTTCCTGGCGCCGCTCGAGGTGCGCAAGATTCCCGGCGTGGGCAAGGTGCTGGAAAAGAGCTTGCACGATCTCGGCATCCGCAAGGTGGGAGACCTGGCAGCGCTCGAGGAATCTTTTCTCGATGAGCGCTTCGGCAAATGGGGGCTGGCGCTGGCCGGCAAGGCGCGCGGCCTCGACGCCGGCGGATGGTTCGATACCGAGATCGGCGGCGACGACCAGCCTAAATCCATCAGCCACGAGCACACTTTCAACCAGGACACGGCGGATGTCGAGCAGCTCGAATCCACTCTGGCTCGGCTCAGCGAAATGGTTTGCCGGCGTCTGCGCGAACATGGGCTTCATGCTCGAACGGTCCAGCTCAAGTTGCGGCTACGAGGATTTCTCGACCATCACCCGCGCGCGCAGTCTGCGGCGCCCGACCCAAGTAGATGGCGAGATCCTGGATCAGGTCCGCGAACTGTTTCGCGCGAACTGGAAGCCGGGGAGAAGGTGCGGTTGCTGGGCGTGCACACTGCTTCTTTCGAACCCGCGGAAGGGCAGCTCGGATTGCTCGACGGGGGAAAGCACGAACGCTGGCAAAAGGCGCTGTCGGCGGCCGACCGTCTGCGCGATCGCTACGGCGAGGGCGCCGTCTCCCTGGCTACGGGAATGAAGGGCGGATTCCGCGAACGCACCCACGAGAATCCCGCCGCGCTTCCTGGGGAAACATCCACGGGAGCGGCAAAGCTGAGCGCAGGCTCCATGAAGCTGACGCTGGGCCACGCCTGAGGTATTATTTTGTCTGGCATGGCCCAGGACTTCCAAACTGACGACGCCGCGCCTGCATCCTATCCACGAGAAGGTTCTCGCCCGCGAGCGCCTGAGTCCGGAAGACGCGCTCACGTTGTACCGTACCGGCGACATCCTCGCCGTCGGCTGGCTGGCCAACCACGTGCGCGAGCGGATGCACGGCAACAACACTTATTTCAACGTTAACCGCCACATCAATCCGACCAACGTATGTGTGGCAGCGTGCCGCCTGTGCGCCTTCGGACGCAAGAAGGACGCGCCGGGCGCTTACACCATGGCCCTGGAAGAAGCCTGGCAGACGGCCGCTTCGGGCTACAGCGAGGCGGTCACCGAGTTCCACATTGTGGGCGGACTGCATCCTGACCTGCCGTTCGAGTACTTCCTCGACCTGGTGCGCGGGCTTAAGGAACGCTTTCCGCAGGTACACATCAAGGCCTTCACCATGGTGGAAGTGGCATATCTGGCCAAACGGGCCAAGCTCTCGATTCGGGAGACGCTTGAGCAGCTAAAAGCCGCGGGCGTGGATTCCTTGCCGGGCGGCGGGGCGGAGATTTTTGCCGATCGCATCCGGCACATCATCTGCGACCACAAGATCGACGGCGACCAGTGGCTGGAAACCGCGCGCCTGGCCCATCAGCTCGGCATGCGCTCCAATGCCACTATGCTCTACGGCCACATCGAGAGCGACGAAGATCGAGTCGACCACCTGCTCAAGCTGCGCGCCCTGCAGGACGAGACCGGCGGGTTCCAGACCTTCATCCCGCTGGCCTTTCATCCTGCCAACACGCCGCTCGCGCACCTGCCGACCACGACCGGTCTGGACGATATCCGGCAGATCGCCGTCAGCCGCCTGGTGCTGGACAACTTCGCGCACATCAAGGCTTACTGGCAAATGCTCAGCCCGAAGATCGCACAGATTGCGCTGCGCTTCGGCGCCGACGACCTGGATGGCACGGTGATCGAAGAGAAGATTTATCACGACGCGGGCGCTACCACCCCACAGGGCCTGCGCCGGCAGGAGCTGGTGCGGTTGATCCGCGAAGCCGGCCGCGAGCCCATCGAGCGCGACACGCTCTATCGTCCTGTCATGCGCACCGAGACCTCAGTCACCGTCAGCGTCTGAAGCATCCAGCGATTGAGTCACTTGGGAGGCATCGGGTCATCGGGTGATCGGCTCATCGGGTCATCTGGGGAATGCTACTCGCGGGCTTCGATGACCCGATCACCCGATCTCCCGATGACCCGATTCCCGAAATGCAACTTGCACTTTTCCAGTTGCGTCTATCTTCAGAGGTGTAGAATTTCCTTGGAGTCGTTGTAGTGGCGCGGACTTTGGCCGCGGGGTCGCACTCCGCATCCGAGGCATCCATGAATGTCCACATTTCCTATAAGACCGCGAAGGCTCCTGATCTCGAAAAACAATTCAATCATCAAATCGAAAAGCTGGGACGCAGGCTCCAGGTTTTTCGCCCGGAACTGGTGCACTTGAAGGGCATCATCGAGCAAAGCACCAGCCGGGAAGGGGTGGTGGTTTCGCTGAACCTGCGGCTGCCCTCCGGGCAGATGGCATCGCAAGAGGCCGGTCCTACCGCGATTGCGGCGGTGAAAGCTGCCTTCAGCGATCTGGTCGGGCAGCTCACCCGCCACAAGGACATGTTGCGTTCGCACCAGCGCCGGCGTGTGCTGCGCCGCTCGGTGCGGGAACAATCGCTGCCGGCGGTTCCGTTCGAGAACACGCCCGCGGCGGTGCATGCTCCCTTGGTTTCGGCAGAGGACATCAAGTCCTACATCAACGCGAATCTTTCGCGGCTGGACCGGTTCGTGGAGCGCGAGCTGCGCTATCGCGAGGCCAACGGCTTCCTGCGGCCTGACTTGGTCACCAGGGAGGAGGTAGTGGACGAAGCCATCGCCGCCGCCTTGGGCGACGAGGAAGAACGGCCGGAGCTGCTGTCGCTCGAACGCTGGCTGTATCGGCTGTCCATCCATGCCATCAGCCGGCTGGCCTCGGGCAACGGAGAAGCGGTCATGGCTGTGCCGCTGGAGACCTCGGCGCGCAAGCAGAATGTGCGCGGCAGCGACGAGCCGCAGTTGCAGTACCATCAGCCCGACGAAATGCTGCTCCAGGCCGAAGTGATCGCCGATCGTCGCATGGCCACGCCGGAGGACGCGGCGGCTTCCGATGAGATGATCGACATCGTCGATGGCGCGCTCAAGGGCGGCAGCCGCGAAGAGCGCGAAGCCTTCATCCTCTTCGTTTTCGAAGGATTCACCGTGCGGGAGATCGCCGCCATCTCCGACCGCAAGGAAGACCAGGTGCGCGCGGCCATCGAGGTTGCCCGCCACCGCCTGCAGCAAACGTTGCCAGTCTCGCATTGGCGCGACAAGCTGCTGCAGCATTCCAGGATTGCCTGACCTCGCAACAAGGGGGAAGCGCGATGATCACTCGTGAAGAACTCCGCCAATTGGCACAAATCGATTCTCCGGACAACTCCGCCGTTACTTTCTACTTCCAGCCACAGACCCCGCAGAACAAATCGCATCGCGAGGAACAGATCCAGGTGAAGGACCTGGTGCGCGAGGCCTTGCACGGCGCCGAGGGCAACGGCAACAATGCCGGCGTGCGATCCGACCTCAAGCGCGTCCAGGAACTGGCCGAGCAACTGCACGGCAACCACGCGCGCGGCAAGGCGGTCTTTGCCTGCTCCGCCAAGGGCATCTGGCGCGAATTCGACCTGCCCAAACGTTTGAAGAAGACACAGCTCTACGTGGCGAACCGCTTCCATCTGCGGCCGCTGGCGGCGGTGGCGGCGTCGGCGCCGCGCTGCTGTGTGGCCATTGTCGACCGCGAGCGCGCGCGCCTATTCGAATTGTGGATGGATGAAGTGCGGGAACAGGCCGAGATTGTCGATCTGTTGCCGCGCACCGGACGCAGCAGCGGCCCCGGCGGCTACGATGCCGGCCACGTCGAGCGCCACGTCGAAAACCAGGCCATGCGGCACTATAAGAATGTTGCCCAACGGATGCTGGAGTTGCAGAACGCCGGCTGCGACAGCTTCGTGGTGGGCTGCCGCGAAGAGGTCTGGCCGCACCTCGAGTCCCAGCTTCACACCTACGTGAAGCAGAGGTTGCTCGGACGCTTCAGCGTCGATCCGCCTAGCGTCAGCGCCGAACAAGTGCGCGAGCAGGCGCAACGCTTGCTTGAGGAACACGGCGCCTCCGAACGCCAGGCGTTGATCCGCGAAGTCATGGGCGGGGCGCAGCGCAACGGACGCGGCAAGGTCGGACTGCGCGGCGTGCTGGAAGCGCTGGAACAGGGCGAAGTGCAGACCCTGCTGTTCGGCGAAGCCTTCTACGCGCCGGGAAGCGAATGCGGCAATTGCGGCCACCTGGACAGCAACCTGGTGGACACCTGTCCCGCCTGCGGCAAGAAAACGCGCGAGCTCGACGACGTGACCGACGCGATTCTGCGCCGCGCTCTCGACGGGAATATCGCCGTGGTCTATATCGGCGCTGACCCGCAGTTCGAGAAGGCCGGCAAGATCGGCGCGCTGCTCCGCTTCCGCGCCGATCAGGGCAAGGCGGGAAAGATGGCAGGATGAAGCGCTCTTAGCTCTTAGCTCTTGGCTCTTAGCTTTTGGCTTGTACCGAGGCCGGCATCCTTCGCCGGCCTTTTGTTTTTCTTGCTGAGAGCTAAGAGCTAAGAGCCAAGAGCCAAGAGCCGGTTTTTGCTATCCTGTCGCGTCTCTCAGGAGATCCTCATGTCCATCTCCCGCCGCGATTTCCTTGCCACTGCCGCTTTGGGTTCAAGTTCGATCGCGATGGGCCTCGCTGCCGATGCCCAGGAGACCCAGCACATTGTCCGCCCGGCGCCCGCCGGCAAGCGGCCGGCGCTGATCACGAAGACCACCGGGTTGCACTCCCTCGATGCTGCCTATGATCTGCTGCGCCGTGGCGGCGACACGCTCGACGCCATCACTCTGGTCTGCAAAGCGCAGGAAGACGATCCTAATGATCAGAGCGTGGGGTTAGGCGGACTTCCCAACGAAGACGGCGTAGTCGAGCTCGATGCTTCCTGCATGCACGGTCCGACGCGGCGCGCGGGGGCGGTGGGCGCCGTGAGGAACATCAAGAACGTGTCGCTGCTGGCGCGCGCCGTCATGGACCATACCGGCCACGTAATGCTGGTGGGCGAAGGCGCCGAACGCTTCGCCGAAAAGATGGGCTTCCCGAAAGAGAACCTGCTTACCGAGAAATCGCGCAAGATGTGGCTGCTGTGGAAGGAAACCATGTCGCGCGAGAGCTGGTGGGGACCGGGCATGAGCGATCCTAACTGGAAGCCTCCGAAGGGGCCCACGTCCGAAGAATGGCGGAAGAAGCGCGAGCAGATGGAGCAGGTGGCGACGGAACTGGGCATCGAGCCGGAGTGGCGCGAGTACGCCATCGAGCGCGTGATCCATCGCGAGCACGGCACCATCCATTGCTCGGCGGTGAACGAAAAGGGCGAGATGTCGGGCATGACCTCGACCTGCGGACTGGAGTGGAAGATTGCAGGACGGGTCGGCGACTCACCCATCATTGGCGCCGGCTGCTATACCGACCAGGAAGTAGGCTCGGTGGGCGCCACCGGCAATGGCGAAGAAAACATTCGTGTTGTGGGAGCCCACACCATCGTCGAGAACATGCGCCGCGGAATGGGGCCGCTCCAGGCGGGGATAGACGCTCTACAGCGACTCGCGCATCTCTATAACAACGACAAGACGCGTCTGCGCTACATCCAGATGGTCTACTACATCTTGAAGAACGACGGCACTTATGCCGGAGTCTCATTCTGGAGCCAGAGCTACACCGGCAAGCGCATGCAGTTTGCCGTGCACGACGGCAAAGCCCGCCTGGAAGACACGGCCGCGTTGTTCGAAGGGCCATACATCGAGTGGCCGCCGGTTCCGAAACTGCCGGAGAAGCAGTAGTACCGAGTACCAAGTACCCAGTACCAAGAAGAAAGGCTTCCACTCCAGCGAAGGCTTTGCTTTTGGCCGACGACCAACGACCGACGACCAACGACTGCCCTCAGGCGAATCTCACCTTCACGTCCGGCTTCTTCTCCAGGTGAATGCTCTCGATGAAGCGCACCTTGCCGGTGGTGAGCGTCAGCACGATGGACGACGTGCGCGCGCCTTCGCCGAAGAAGCGCACCGCTTTCATCATCGTGCCTTCGGTGACGCCGGTGGCGGCGAAGATGATCTGCTTGCCGGGCGCGAGGTCCTCGGCGGTATAGATTCGCTTGACGTCCTTGATGCCCATCTTGTGCACGCGCTCTTCCTGCTCGGGCTTGGTCAGCATCAGCCGGCCGACCATGTAGCCGTTCAGGCAGCGAATGGCGGCGGCGGTGAGCACGCCTTCAGGCGCGCCGCCCGAGCCCATCACCGCGTGCACGCCGGTGCCGATCACGGAAGCGGAGATGCCGGGCGAGAGATCGCCGTCCGAGATCAGCTTGATGCGCGCGCCCGCCTTGCGGATATCGGCGATCAGCTTCTCGTGCCGCGGGCGGTCGAGCACCACGACCACCAGGTCCTCGACATCGCGTTCCAGCCGCTTGGCGATGTTCTTCAGGTTGTCGGCCGCGGGCGCGTCCAGGTCCACGCATCCCTTGCACGACGGGCCAACCACGATTTTATCGATGTAGCAGTCGGGGGCATGCAGCAGCCCGCCCTTCTCGGACGCGGCCAGCACGGTGATCGCGCCGGGCGACCCGGTGGCGCACAGGTTGGTGCCTTCGAGCGGATCCACGGCGATATCGATCTCGGGAACCTTCGTACCGTCGGGAAATTGCGCGCCGACGTGCTCGCCGATATAGAGCATGGGGGCTTCGTCGCGCTCGCCTTCGCCGATGACGATGCGGCCATTCATGGGGACCGTGTCCATGGTTTTGCGCATGGCCTCGACCGCCACTTGGTCGGCATATTTGCGGTCGCCCTGCCCCATGACCTTGGCGCAGGCGATGGCCGCGTTCTCCACCACGCGCAGGAATTCCAGGGCGAGGTCGGTCTCGATGTTCTGTCCGTAACTTTTGGCGATTGCCTTGGCGGGCTCGGATGTAACGGTTGCCATAAGTGCCTCCGTCCCGGCGGTGAGGGATGCCGGGAACCATCGCGCATAATGCTCTTTCGGGGGGAGGGCGTCAAGAAGAAGTACCGAGTTGCGAGTACCGAGTACCGAGAAAAAGTTGATCCGCGTTTATCCGCGTCAATCCGCGGTGGGAACTTATTCAGAACGCGTCGATCCCGGTCACGCTGCTGCCGATGATCAGCGTGTGGATGTCGTGCGTGCCCTCGTAGGTCTTGACCGACTCGAGGTTGGCCATGTGGCGGAAGATGGGATACTCGTCGGCGATGCCGTTCGCGCCCAGGATGTCGCGCGCCATGCGGGCGCACTCCAGCGCCATCCATATGTTGTTTCGCTTGGCCATCGAGATGTGCTGGAAGCCGGCGCGGTCTTGGTCTTTCAAGCGCCCAACCTGCAACACTAATAGTTGCCCCTTGGTGATCTCGGAGATCATCCACACCAGCTTTTCCTGCACGAGCTGGTGCGAGGCGATGGGCTGGTCGTGGAACTGCTTGCGGAAGCCGGCGTATTGCAGCGCGCAGTCGTAGCAGGCCATGGCCGCGCCCACTCCGCCCCAGGCGATGCCGTAGCGCGCCTGGTTCAGGCACATCAGCGGAGATTTGAGGCCGTCGGACTTAGGCAGCAGGTTGCAGCAGGGGACGCGCACGTCTTGCAGTGAGAGGCTCGAAGTCACCGACGCGCGCAGCGACCACTTGCCGTGCACGTCGGCGGAGCGGAAGCCGGGACGGTTCGTCTCGACCAGAAAGCCGCGAACCTTGCCGTCTTCATCGTCCACCTTGGCCCAGATCACGGCCACGTCGGCTATCGAGCCCGAGGTGATCCACATCTTCTCGCCGTTCAGGACGTACTCGTTGCCGTCGCGGCGGGCGCGCGTGCGCATGCCGCCGGGGTTGGAGCCGAAATCAGGCTCGGTCAGGCCGAAGCATCCGAGGGCTTCGCCTTTCTGCAGTGCCGGCAGCCAGCGCTCTTTCTGCTCGTCGCTGCCGAAGGCGTAGATGGGATACATCACCAGCGCCGATTGCACGCTGACGAACGAGCGCACGCCGCTGTCGCCGCGCTCGAGTTCCTGCATCACCAGCCCGTATTCCACGTTCGACATCCCCGCGCAGCCATAGCCTTTCAGGCTGGCGCCGAAGTAGCCCAACTCGGCCATCGGCTTGACCAACTCCTTGGGAAAGCGGCCTTCGCGGTTGCACTGCTCGATGATGGGGATGAGGTTGTCTTCGATGAACTGGCGGGTAGTGTCGCGGACCAGGCGCTCGTCGTCGGAGAGCAGGGAATCGAAGGCGATGAAATCGACGCCGCGAAACTTGATGGCCATCGTGACCTCTGGGTGGGCGCTGAGGCGAGGAACCTTAGAACGTATCAGAGGGAAAAAAGAGCGTCAAACCTGATGCGGCGGACATTTCGAGCTGAGCTACCGCTGGAACCGGCCCAACGGGGCGTTCTGAATCTCGAACAAGGAAAGCTTTTTCTTCCCAAATGTTGATAGTTGGTATATGGAGTCGTCATGCGTGCCAAGATTGCGCATATTTCGGACGTTCACTTCGAACGCCTAGACAGGGATGTGTCTGATCGGCTCGCGGGCGCATTGCGGCTTGTGTCTCCAAACCTGCTCATCTTCACAGGCGACTTGGTCGACAACTTTTGGAAGATCAAGCAAGCAAAAGAATGGCTTCTGCAACTTTGCACTGGTTGTCAACTTGATCCGGAAAGACAACTGGTCGTAATTCCCGGCAATCACGATTATCGCTTGTATGGCAATTTCGGATTTCGGCCGGCTACCGGGCACTGTTTTCGCAAACATTTCGCGGAGTGGAACCGCAATAGGGTGATCCTTTACCGGGAATACGGCATCTGCATCATTCGAGTCGACTCAAACCCAATTATTTTCGGATTCGCGAGAGGGGTTGTGAGCCAATGGCAACTCCGGAGAATCAGGGCTGAACTTGAAGCGCTGCGCGATGAAGACCGAAGATTTGTTGCTGCGGCCACGAAGATCGCGCTAGTGCATCACCATCCGTTGCCGGTGCCCCACGAGGGGCAAGACACGTTCCTTATGCTTGAAAAAGCACAGAACCTAATCCAATTCTTGGCCGAACAGCGGGTCGATTGCATCTTGCACGGCCACAAACACAGAGCGCCACACTCTCTGTTGAGCTTGGGGACTTGCATTAGCAGTGATCGGGTCGTGCAAGTGATTGGAGCGGGAACAGCGGTCGCCGGGGGCACTGATCGCGAGTCAAGAGGTCACAATTTCAACGTCATCACCGTTGAGGACACAGGTCTGCTTTTTGCCCAGCAATACTTCGCACAGCCCGGGGAAGACTTTCGAGAGCAGCCGCGTCGAGCCTTCGTTTCACAAGCACTAGAGCACATATATCAGAAGCACCTTTCTTTCGCGCGACGTTCGAGAAGAGCCATCTTCTCGTTAGGCGCTCAGAGATCCCCGACACATCTGTAGGGGATTCTGCAATCCGAGACAACACACGACACCTGGATCACAGCGTAGCTGTCTAACGGTGAGCTTTTTACCGTAGTTTCGGCGTCGCTGAAAGTTTTTTTTGTCGACTAGCCCGGCTAGCGCTTGAACCGGCCCATCAACTCTGCTTGCGCGAGGATGTGGTCCTTGATCGCCTGCTCGACATCCTTTCTTGTTGCTCCGGGTTTCAGGTTGAGCTTGCCGTCGAGAGCGTAGAGCTTGAAGTAGTAACGATGCGGCTTGCCGGGCGGCGGGCAAGGTCCACCGTAGCCGGTCTTGCGGAAATCATTTTGTCCCTGGAGGCCGCCGCCTGGGATTGCGTCCGCTTTCGGAACGCCTTCCGGAAGCTGCCGCACGCTCGAAGGAATGTCATAGGCGACCCAGTGCACCCAAGTTCCGACCGGCGCGTCGGGATCGTCGGCGATCAGGGCGAAGCTCTGGGTTCCGGCGGGCGGGTCGGTCCAACTCAGCGCCGGAGAAACATCCGCGCCGGAGCACGTGTACTTGCTCGGGATGTCGCCTTCCGGCTGGAAGGCGGTCGAGCTCAGCTTCAAGGACATGGCGCTGCCTCCTGGGGACTGCTGCGACCAAACCGCTGCCGCAACCAGCAAGACGATACCGGCGAGAATGCTCATCCGCTTCATACCTGAGCTTGGATGCGGGTCAACACGCATCCGTCGCGCAAGTCGAAGTGTTGAGAAATTCCGCACCCTTCGCGGCAATGATCACTCCCAAAAGGAAAGCTGGCCCTGGTTTATAATTAATGTCTCTCGCAAAATTCTTCGGGGTACTCAACGAAATGATTCGATTTCTGCAAAGACCTGGGCCGCTGAAGAAGTATCTGCTTGGCGGCCTGCTGATACTAATCAGCGCGACCATGGTGATCACCCTCATTCCGGGCGGAAGCCTGGGCAGCGCGTTGGGCTTTGGTGGCGGCGCCGGGCAAGGAGTGTATGCCAAGGTCGGCGACCAGGACGTCACCATGCAAGACGTGCAGCAGCGCGCGCAACAGGCGATGCGGCAATCGGGATACCCGGCGGCGCTGCAGCAATTCGTGAGCGGCCAGGTAGCACAGCAGATGGTGGTGCGCAGCGCCATGATGGTCGAAGCTTCGCACCTGGGCCTACGTGTGACCGATGACGAGCTGCGCGAGGAGTTGCGCTCTGGGGTGCTGGGAGCCCAGTTGTTTCCCAGCGGCAACTTCATCGGCCAGGAGCGCTACGAGCAGTTCGTCTCCCAGCAATTCGGCATGAGCGTCCCGCAGTTCGAGCAGCAAGTAAAAGATGAGCTGCTGCTGCGCAAGCTGCAGGGCATGGTCGAAGGCGCGGTCAGCATTTCCGATGCCGACATCGAGCAGGAAGCCCGGCGCGACAACACCAAGGTCAAGCTGGACTACGCCGTGCTCTCGCTCGACAAGGTGATGAGCGAAATTCATCCCAACGACGCGGAGGTGAAAGCGTTTTTCGACATGAGCCAGGCGCATTACGCCAACGCGATCCCGGAGAAGCGCAAGGCTGACTACCTGGTGATCGACAACGCCAAGGTCTCCGAGCAGGTCGAGGTCACGCGCGAGGATGTGCTGCGCTACTACAACCAGCATCGCGATGAATATCGCGTGCCGGACGAAGTGAACCTGCGCCTCATCCAAGTGCGCACGCCGCCTCCCGGGCCTGACGGCAAAGTGGATCCCAAGGCCGTGGATGCCGCCCGGCAGAAGGCCGAAGACATCCTGAAGAAGCTCAAGGCGGGAGCGAATTTCGCGGACCTTGCGAAGAAGGAATCCGACGATCCCAGCAAGGACAGCGGCGGCGAATTGGGCTGGATCGGGCGCGGACGCATCCCCGATATCGAAGACCAGATCTTTGCCCTTAATAAAGGACAGACCAGCGACCTGCTGAAAAGCGCGCTCGGCTTCAACATCGTGCGTGTGGAAGACAAGCGCAGCGCGCACGTGCAGAGCCTGGAAGAAGTGAAGCCGGCCATCGAGCCGCTGGTGCGCCAGGAGAAAGCGGCGCGCGCGACGGATAGCCTGGGGAACGACGTTCGCACGCTGGCCCGTACCGCCGGCATGGACGCGGCCGCGAGCAAATACCACTTGACCGTGATTCACAGCGATCTCTTCAGCCGCAGCAGTTCACTGCCCGGCATCGGCCCGGCTCCTGACTTTATGGATGCGGTGTTCAGCGCGCGCGTCAAGGATCCGCCGGAGATGACCTCAATTCCGCTGGGCCGGGTGGTATTCCAGGTGACGGAGGTGAAGCCTCCGCAGAAGCCGTCGCTCGACGATGTGCGTGCGCGCGTGGAGGCTGATTTCAAGCAGCAGCAGGCGGGGGCGCTGTTGCAGAAGCGAACCCAGGAGCTTTCCGACCGCGCTCGCGCTGCCCACGACCTGAAGAAGGCCGCCAAGGAACTCGGAGCAACCGAAAAGACCAGCGAACTGGTTACTCGCAGCGGCCAAGTACCGGACATCGGAGCGATGTCGGGTCCGGCCGCGGTGGCCTTCGACATGAAGTCCGGCGACATCAGCGGGCCCATCAATGCCGGGCGCAACGGGGTAGTGTTCACGGTGGTCGAGCGCCAGGAACCGGCGCCAGACCAGCTCTCCGCGGACAAAGATCGCATCCGCGAGACCCTGTTGCAAAAAAGGCGTGAGGAAGTATTAGA
This sequence comes from uncultured Acidobacteriota bacterium, assembly GCA_963733935.1. Classification (GTDB taxonomy): domain Bacteria; phylum Acidobacteriota; class Terriglobia; order Terriglobales; family Acidobacteriaceae; genus JAHFUA01. The sequence goes on along the minus strand of CAVTEQ010000014.1, from coordinate 353,340 downwards.
GAATTTCGCGGATCACCTGCGGGCGGAGATGGAAAAGAGCGGCAAAATCCGCTACAACAAAGAAGAGCGCGACCGGCTCATGAAGCCGAAGTTCGGCGGGTAGGGCGCGCTCGGGCGCACGACGGGGTCATGTCTGAAGACGTGATCGCCGCAAACAGAATTGGTCTTTTTTTTCCGCCGGAGCGTAGCCGCCGGCGCTTCTAGTGACGGTTGTTCATTGATGTCGTTCGAACGCGCCTCCGGCATTCTCCTGCACCCCACGTCGCTGCCTTCGCGTGGCGGCATCGGCGACCTTGGCCCCGCGGCTTACGAGTTTGTAGACTTCCTGGCGGCCGGCCGGCAGGGCCTGTGGCAAGTCTTGCCGCTGGGTCCTCCCGGCAAGTGCAACTCTCCTTACTCCGCCACCTCCGCCTTTGCCGGTAACCCGCTGCTGATCAGCCTGGAGCGGCTGGCAGAGCGGGGATGGATCGAGCGCGAGCGCCTGGAGTCGCTGTCCGACGAAGTTTCCGCAGTCGATTATGAAGCCGTGCGGGCGATCAAGCTGCCCTTGCTGCGGGAGGCGGCGTGCCGTTTTCTCGAGCAGTCGCGTCCGCTGGAGCAGGAACGCTTCCGCCGCTTCTGCCAGGAGAATGCTGCCTGGCTGGACGATTTCGTGCTCTTCGACGTCCTGCGCCAGCTTTATCGCACGGGGAACTGGAACCGCTGGCCGCGCGAGCTGGCGCGACGCCAGCCGGAGGCGCTGGAAAAAGCGCGGCGCGGACTGGCGCGGGAATTGGATGTAGCGCGGGCCATTCAGTTCGCGTTCTTTGAGCAGTGGCGCGCGCTGCATCGGCGCTGTGCTGAACTGGGGATCAAGGTCATCGGGGATGTGGCCATTTTTGTCAGCTACGACAGCGCCGATGTCTGGACGCATCCCGATATCTTCCATCTGGACGAGCAGCTCGAGCCCTACGTGGTTGCCGGCGTTCCTCCGGATGCTTTCAGCGCAAGCGGGCAGCGTTGGGGAAATCCGCTGTATCGCTGGGACGTGCTGAAGAGCCGCGGCTACGACTGGTGGGTGGACCGCATGCGGGCTGCGCTGGCCACCTGCGACATCCTGCGGTTGGACCACTTTCTCGGTTTCCACAACTACTGGGAGATTCCAGCCGATGAGCCCACGGCGGTGCATGGCCGCTGGGTGGACGGGCCGCGCGACGATCTCTTCCAAGCGCTGCACCAGGAGCTTGGCGAACTGCCTCTGATCGCCGAAGACCTGGGCCTGATCACCGATGACGTTCGCGCGCTTCGCCGGCGTCTTGAGCTGCCCGGCATGCGGGTCATGCAGTTTGGTTTCGGCAATCCCGGCGCCCACATCTATCTGCCGCACCAGTTCGAGCGCAACACCGTGGTCTACACGGGAACTCACGATAACGATACCCTGTTGGGCTGGTGGCAGGCAGCCGCCACCGAGCAGGAACGCTGCCACGCCTCCGCCTACCTGGGGCACGACCCGGAGGGAATGAATTGGGCGTTCATCCGGGCGGCGCAGGCTTCCATCGCAGAGCTATGCGTGGTGCCGCTGCAGGATGTGCTGGGGCTAGGCAGTGAGGCGCGCATGAATGTTCCCAGCCGTCCGGACGGCAACTGGACGTGGCGCTATGAGCATGGAGCGCTCAGGCCGGAGCTGGCTTCCCGCCTGGCTACGATCGCGGAAGTCTCCGACCGCAACCACCTGGTCTCAGCGGCACGCCAGCAGCGCGACGGGAAAGTGGGCGAAGAGTTCGCGGCATAGCAGGGCCCCTCGCGCGCTCGGCTGGAATTCCTTTCCGGTGAAGATGTCGCGCAGGATGCTTGCGCCTTGTGGTGCCGGCAGTTCCGTATTCCCCCAGATTTCTCCTGTGGGCGGGCGTTGCTCGCCGCCGGTCAGCTTGCACACCAGGCGCGGCACGGCGATCAGCGCGGCTTCGCGCCCCTCGCTGCGAGCAAATGCACACACGTGCTCCTGCTTTTCCCCTGTCGCAAACAGCGGCATATAGCTACCCGTATGGAACATGGAAGCGTGCTCGCGGCGGAAGCCCAGCGCGCGCGACGTGACCCATAGCTTGATGCGTCCGTCCTGGTAGCTCCGTACCAGCTCCTCGCAGAGGGTTGGAAGCGGCGTAGAGACAGCCGCGGTTTCCAACTCCGCGAGCAGCTTGGGCCGTAGTTCGAAGTCCACCGTGCGGCGGTTGTCGGGATCCACCAGGCTGAAGTCCCAGAGCTCGGTGCCCTGATAAATATCCGGGACTCCCGGAGATGTGATCTTCAGCAACACCTGCGCCAACGAATTCATGGCGCCGAAGAAACTAACCATGGCCGCGAATTGTTCCAGCCGGTCGAGGAACTGGTTGTGCCGTCCGCTGGGAGGAAGACTCAATATCCGGTCGACGAAACCCTGCAGCGCGTCCGAATACTCCGGATTGGGATTGATCCAGCTCAGGTTGACCTTGGCTTCATGCACCGCCTTGAACATGTACTGCTGGATGCGGCGCGTATAGTCTTCGCGCTCGGCGCGGAAGTCGAACGGGAAGCTGCCGACCAGTGTCTGATAGAGCAGGTACTCCTCGTTGGGGTCGGGAACGGTGCGGCCGTCGCTGAGCGGGCGTTTGCGGGAGCGGTTCAAGCGGCGCCAGTGCAGCACCTCCGCCGACCACGGCTTGGGCATCTCGGAGAGCACGTCGATGCGCGCACGCACATCTTCGCTGCGCTTGGTGTCGTGGGTGGAGGTGGCCAGCATGGAGAACGGCCAGCGCTCCGCCCGGCGCAGGTTGGCGCGGTGGAAGTCGTCCACCGAAATTCCGAACTGCTTGGGCGAGCCTCCTACCTCGTTCAGCGAAACCAGGCGGTTGTAGACGTAACAGACGGTGTCTTCCAGTCCCTTGGCCATCACCGGCCCGCTGAGTTGCTGGAACTTCAGCGTGAAATAGAGACGCTTGCGGTAGCCATCGGTCCAACGGCCCGACCCGGCGTCGCGCAGCAGCAGGATGTCGCGCAGGAAGTCGAAGACCGTCCAGGCGAAGGTGGTGTTGCGCCGCTTGGTGCGAGCGATGGCTTCGCCGATGTAAGCGCGATCCCGTTCCGTGATCTCCCCGCGCTCGTCGATGTAGGTGCGGTACACCGGGAAGCAGGCGATGGTCTCGCGAATCGCGTGCGCCAGCGCCTTGCGGGTGAAGTCGCGCGCCTTGCGCTCGGCGGACGAAATTTCGTCCAGCATGTGGGTCAGCACCGTGACCTCGCTGGCCAGCGCGTTCTGCATGATCTGCTTCTTGCTCTCGTAGATGAGTTGGTCGGGGTCGAGCGCGACGCCGATGAAGCGGCGGTAAATATTGGTGAGCGCGCGAGCGTTGCGCTGGTCAATGAAGATGCCGTTCACCTGGTTGAGGAAGTCATAACCCGAGGTGCCGTCCAAGGACCATTTCTCTGGCAGCTCCTCGCCCGGTTCCAGAATTTTCTCGCCCACCACGTAGAGCGGCGCGCGACCCATCCAATCGTGCTGGCCGAAGGTCTCTTGCACCCTCAGCTCGATGCCGTTCTCTGCCAGCGGCGGCCTGGGCTCAGCGCCGCAGCACTGGCTGGCGGCATACAGCATTTGCAGACGGGTGAAGTACTGGCGCGGATTGAACAGGCCATCGGGATGATCTACACGCAATCCGTGGACACTACCGTCCGCCAGCAGCCGGCGAATGAGCTGGTGCGTGGCCGCGAACACTTGCGGGTTCTCCATCCGCAGCCCGACGAGATCGTTAATGTCGAAGAATCGCCGGTAATTGATCTCTTCCGCGGAAACTCGCCACAGTGCCAGCCGGTAGGCCTGCGCTTCCAGCAGACGGTGCAGGGGATCGAAGCTGCGATCGTCGCCCGGCTTGCCATTCAGGAGGCGCACGGCCTCTTCGACGATTTGCCGCCCGGTTGATGAACTTTCCACCAGTGAGGCCAGCCGGGCCTGTAGCTCCGACACCTGTTCCCGCCTCTGCCGTATGAGTTCCGGGTCGGTGGCGTTGTGCCGTGGGAGACCACGCAGGCCACGCAAAATATCTTCCAGCTCTCGCGATTGTGGAGCGTCGCCGTTGAAGCGCGCCCGCAGATTGCCCAGGGGCTCGAAGATCAGGGGAACGGTTTGCGGGTCTACCGGCAGGCGCTTGTGGTAATAGGTGACAAAAAATCGGCCGTCGCGATACTCCAACCCGATGCCTCCCTGTTCGAGCGCTTCTCCGTAGGACTCGCCCAGCAGCGGCAACAGCACCTTGTCGCGCAGTTCGTCCTTGAACGGCTCCCAATCGATATCGAAGAACTCGGCATACCTGGAGGTGCGGCCGTTCGCCAGCACGTCCTGCCACCAGGGATTATTGCCGTCCCCCACGCCCATGTGGTTGGGAACGATGTCGAGCACCAGCCCCATGCCGCGGCCCTTCAGCTCGGCGACCAGCGAGCGAAACTCCTCGGGTGTGCCGATCTCCGGGTTGATGGCATTGTGATCGGTGATGTCGTAGCCGTGCTGGCTGCCGGGTCGCGCCCGCAAAATGGGCGAAGCGTAGCAGTGCGTGATCCCCAACTGATGGAGGTAGGGGACAAGTTGCCGCGCGTCTTCAAAGCGAAACTCGCGGCGAAACTGCAGCCGATAGGTAGCCAGAGGACGGTTGGCGTGCTGATTGGCTGCCAGCCGGTCCAGGCATTCCGAAACGCCGCTGGTTTCGAGCACCACAGGGGCGGAGCTTACACGCATATTGAGGGAATTAGATGCAGATTGCAGGGACTAAATTGGCACAATCGGTGAACCTGCCATGGAGACACAGAGGCACAGAGGGAAAAATATTCCAAGATCTATGGGCCTCTGGGTCTCCGTGGCAGGTTTTGCTTTGAGCGAAGGATGGGGAAAGAGTTATCGATGGGCCGGGGTCGGGAGGTAGGGAAGCGCCTCGCCGGCAAAGATGGCGGCGGGATTATCCTCGACCAGCGCGCGGGCAATGTCCTGGCCTGCGATCTTTGCGACCGCGTCCCGGCCTGCCGAGAGCACGGGCGGACGGTGTTCAGTGTCGTGCGCGTCGGTGGCGATCACGTGTACCGCGTCGTGCTTCAGCAGCCACTCCGCCGCCTTGCGCGCGCCGCTTCCCCAGTTGCCGGTGAAGGACGAGGCCGTCACTTGCACCAGGCATCCCTGCTCGGCGAAGGGCAGCACGTTCTCAGGATGCTGCTGCAGCAGGCGGTTGCGCTCGGGATGGGTCACGATGGGAACGATGCCCTGCGCGCGGACACGGTAGATGGCGTCATTGATGTAGCGGGAGACGCCGAAATCGCTGAACTCAACCAGCAGGTACGGCGTGCCGCTGATGGCGTAGCGCTCGGGCGCCTTGAGCACGTCCTGCACGTTGTCGAAGGAAAAGTGAAAGTCGCAGCCCAGGCTCAGCAGCGGGCGCTCCCCCGTGGCCTTCTGCAGTTGCTGCAAGCGGGCGCCGTGCTCTTCACGATCATAAGCGTACTGCTCGTTGGCGTGCGGCGTGGCCACGATGTGGGTAATGCCGTCCGCGACCGCCATGCGGCACATTTCGGTCGCAACTTCCCAGCTCGTTGCGCCGTCATCAACTTGCGGCAGGATGTGGCAGTGGATATCAACCATGGTTCGGCCCCGGTCGCTTATTGTAGCCGCTCTGGGTTGTGGAAAGGGTGGCGTCGGGGATTCACAGCAGGTCGGTGACGCTCTTCAGCGGTTTGCCTTGCGATTCCGCTACGCCCGCGCAGGTGACGTGTCCGCGATAGGTGTTGACGCCGTCGCTGAACCCCTGATCGCACTTCACCGCCGCCAGGCCTTGCTGCGCCAGCTTCATCACGTAAGGAAAAGTCGCGTTGGTGAGCGCCAGCGTGGATGTGTGCGGAACCGCCGCCGGCATGTTGGTCACGCAGTAGTGCACGACGCCGTCCACCACAAAGGAAGGATCGCTGTGTGTGGTGGGGTGTGCGGTTTCGATGCAGCCGCCTTGGTCAATAGCCACGTCGACGATTACCGCACCGGGCTTCATCTCTTTCACCATCGCTTTGGTCACGAGCTTCGGTGCGGCGGCGCCGGGGATGAGCACGCCGCCAATCACCAGGTCGGCATGCTTGACCGCTTTCGCGATGTTGTAGGAATTCGAGGAGACGGTATACACGCGGCCGTTGAAGATGTCGTCGAGTTCCCGCAGACGGTCGAGGTTGAGATCGATCAGCGTCACCAGCGCGCCCATGCCGAGCGCAATCTTCGCAGCGTTGGTGCCAACAATGCCGCCGCCGATGATGCACACCTGCGCCGGCGGAACTCCGGGAACGCCGCCCAGCAGCACGCCGCGTCCGCCGCGCTCTTTTTCGAGATACGAGGCGCCCACCTGAACGGACATGCGCCCCGCGACCTCCGACATCGGCGTCAGCAGCGGCAGGCGATTGTGTTTGTCGCGGATAGTTTCGTACGCGATTCCGGTGACGTTGTTCTGGAGCAGACGGTCGGTCAGCTTCGGCAGCGGCGCCAGGTGCAGATAGGTGAAGATCAGCAGGCCGTCGCGGAACATGGGAAATTCCGATTCGATCGGCTCTTTGACCTTTACCACCATCTCGGCGCGATTCCACACTTCGGCGGCCGAACTGACGATTTCTGCGCCGGCATGCTGGAACTCACTGTCCGGCATGGAGGAGAGATCGCCGGCGCCGGTTTGGACCATGACTTGATGCCCGGCATCGACCAGCGCCTTCACGCCCGCAGGCACAATGCCCACGCGGGATTCGTGGTCCTTCACTTCCTTGGGCACACCAATGAGCATGTGAATGTCTCCAGGCTGGCCGACCCCAGAACAAGGAAAGATGTTTCGTGCAGGATCACGTGTCAGGGCACGAGTTTACTCGTGCCGTCCCGGGCTGATGGATCCGGGCTTTAGCCCCTGTGAAACCCAACCCAGGGGCTAAAGCCCGTCCTTATGGCGAGCCAACGGCACGACTGAAGTCGTGCCCTGACACGTGTCGCCGCAATTCAAACTTTTCACGACCACTCAAAGGGGCGCCAGCTCTGCCTACTCCGGCCGATCGATCTGCGCTTTTTGCAGCCGGTCGGAGTAATCCACGTAAATCGACTTCCACTCGGTATAGAAATCGATGGCGCCGATTCCGCCTTCGCGATGGCCGTTGCCCGTGGCCTTCACGCCTCCGAACGGCAAGTGCACTTCGGCGCCGATGGTCGGAGCGTTGATGTAGGTGATGCCGGCGTGCAGATCGCGCATGGCGACGAACGCCTTGTTCACGTCGCGCGTATAAATCGCCGACGAGAAGCCGTACTCGATATTGTTGGCGATCGCGATCGCATCCTCCAAGCCGTCGCAAGGAATGATCGACACCACCGGCCCGAAGATTTCCTCCTGCGCAATGCGCATGTGCGCATCGACATCGCCAAACACCGTGGGTTCGAGGAACCATCCGTGGGCGTACTCGCCTTCCTCGAGGCGATGGCCGCCGCACAGCAGCTTCGCGCCTTCCGCGCGGCCGATCTCGATGTAATTGAGATCGGTCTCGAGCTGTCCCTTGTTGACGGCGGGACCCATCTCGGTGGTCTCGTCCAGACCGTTGCCGACTTTCAGCTTGCGCGCGCGCTCCACGAAGTGATGCACGAAATCGCCGTAAACGCCCTTCTGCACGATGATGCGGCTGGTGGCGGTGCAGCGTTGTCCGGTGGTGCCGAAGGCGCCCCACAGGCCGCCGTCGAGCGCCAAGTCGAGGTTGGCGTCGTCGAGCACGATCATCGGATTCTTGCCGCCCAGCTCCAGCGAGCAGTGCTTGAAGCTGCGGGCGCAGGTTTCGCCGACGATGCGGCCCACGTCGGTCGAGCCGGTGAGCGAGACGGCGCGCACGGTGGGATTCTCCATCAGCGGTGCGCCGATCTTCGACCCAAAGCCGGTGACGATGTTGACCACGCCCCTGGGCACGCCCGCGTCACTTAACGTGCGCACGAAGTTGAACACCGAGAGCGGCGTGTCCTGTGCGGGTTTGATGACACACGTGTTCCCGGCCACCAGCGCGGGAAACAGCTTCCACGAGGGAATCGCCATGGGGAAATTCCACGGTGTAATCATGGCGCAGACGCCCAGTGGCTGGCGGACGGCCATGGCAAACTTGTTGGGCAGCTCGGAAGGCGTGGTTGGGCCGAACATGCGGCGGCCTTCGCCGGCCATGAAGTAGCCGGTGTCGATGGCTTCCTGCACGTCGCCGCGCGTCTCTTTCAGGACCTTGCCCATCTCGCGGGTCATGTCGCGGGCAAAATCTTCCTTGCGCTCCATCAGCAATTCGCTGGCGCGGTAGAGGATCTCGGCGCGCCGCGGCGCCGGGACCAGGCGCCATTTCTGGAAGGCGCGATGGGCGGCATCGATGGCAGCATCTACGTCCTCCTTGCTGGATTTCTGGAAGATGCCCACCAGGTCGTGGATATCGGCAGGATTGCGGTTCTCAAACGTCTCGCCGGTGCTGGCCTCCACCCATTCGCCATCAATGAAGTTCTTATAGACGCGTGCTGCGCCTATGCGGCCTACATCTTCGGATGCGCGGATTGTGTCCGTGGCCATTGCCCGTTGCCTCCCATTCCGAAGCCATCGTAACCCCCGCGCTGAGGGTGTGCAAGCGAGAGAGGACCGTGAGCAGACGAGACGCTGCGCAAGAGCGCAGCGTTTGGGGGAATGGAGGGGGAGGGCAGGCTGGGGCAAAAACTGGTGGAGAGAACGAACACCCCGACTCGTCGAGTCAAGCTCCCGTGAAGACCCGACGAGCCGGGGCCTGCGAGCGAAACGCGGCGCAGCAAAACCCGCCGGCCCGCAAGCCGTGTTCGCTTCCTCTCGCGCCGCCGAATTGACGGCGCTGTCTCTCCGTGGAGGCAGTCCTCACATTTGCAGTTCGTGTGCCGAAGCAAGCGCCTCTGAAAATGGGACGGTTAGCCGACGTTCACGCACCTGTATTCCCCTTGTGGCACCCGCATCATTGGCAGATATTGGATATCTTCCTGTAATCAGAAGTGTTGCGTCCAACGGCACTGCGGGTCCTTCGCGGGAACGCTGGTCCCGTTTCGGACGCTATTTTCCACGCCTCGGTCTGTTCTCGGCAACCACGCTTGCCCCGGTTACTTCGGTGTGCCCGCCCGGTTCTGACGCTGGGAAGCCTGTGGTACTCTGCGTGCCAGAGCGCCTATTTTCGCGCCCTGGGTCAAGTTGTGCCCAGAAAGAAGCCAAAATCCGAGTCGGTGATCGCATGGATCACCATTACTTACCGCAGCGTTGCTATTGGCGCGTCGTTGCTGCTGTTGTTTGTGGGGTTCGTCGTTTACCTGGTACTGCCGGAAAGCCGCGCCCTCACCGCGCGCGCCTGGCAAAGCACGCTGAGCCATCTCGATTCCTCGGTGGGGCGCAGCGACAAGTTTGTTGCCGGCAAGCAGCAGGCGCACTTTACGGCGATCGACGGCAAGGTGCGGGTCAAGAAAGCCAATAGCAATACGTGGGTTGCCGCCGACTACTCGTTGCCGCTCGAGAAGGGCGACGTAGTGCAGACCACCGCGGAAGGCATGGCCAAGGTGGCGTTCGCCGACGGCACCAACTACACCATCAAGCAGGATTCGTTGATCGTGGTGGAGGAAAACTCCGCCAACGCGCAGCAGCAGACGCAGGTGGCAGTGCAAGTGACCACCGGCACCGTCGACCTCACCACGTCAACCTATGCGCAAGGCTCGAAGAACCAGGTGATCGTATCCGGCGCCACCGCCAGCCTGTCGCCGGAGAGCGCCGCCGTGGTGCGCAGCGACGCGGGCGCCGATCAGCATGAAATCCTGCTCAAGAAAGGTTCCGGAGAGGTGGTGCGCAACGGCCAGACGGTGCGCCTGACGGATTTTGAAAAGGTCAGCTTCCAGGCCGAGTCCTCCCCCATGACGAAGGAAAAAGAGCTGGAGCCGCCGACGCTGATTGGCCCCGCCAACATGGCCCCGCTAGTGGCGCCGGGGGCGCGTCCGGTCGCCTTTAGCTGGTCGCCGGTGGGGAAAGGGACCCATTATCGAGTTCGCATCGCCCGCAATCCGTACTTTACCTCGACTCTCTTTGACCGCGTGGTGCCGGGGACGGGAGTGCAGGTCACAGGTCTGAGCGAGGGTCCGTACTACTGGGTGGTGCAGACCGTGGGACAGGACGGCAAGCAGTCGGTGGAAAGCGAGAAGAACCGCTTCACCATCATCGCCAAGGCCAAGCAGGAAGACTCCATCGCGCTGGAGCTGCGGCCCCTGGTGCAACACGGACACGTGATCGAAGTGCAAGGCAAGACCGAGCCGGCCGCGCGTGTGATGGTCAACGGCCAGGAAGTGCCGATTGTTGCCTCCGACGGTACCTTCCACTACTTCACTCCGCCCTTGCCCAACGGCGAGAGCCTGATCACCGTGACCGCGCAGAATGCCCGCGGCGGCGTCAACACCCAGCAGAAGAGGATCGTTATCCAGTAGCTGTCCCGTTCCCGAAAAGATTCCAAGCGGTACACGCGAAAGCGGTAGTAAACCCCTTACAACTGGCAATTCGACTACAATAGGGCCCAGTCTTCCCATAAGTGTGCATCAACTTTGGTAACTGGACAAAATATCCGCTCCGCGAGAGAAGTACGATATGCCATCGAACGGTTTCCATTCCCAGTCCTGGCTCCACAACACGCGGTCGCTGTTTAGCCTGTTCTCCAGCGACCTGGCCATCGACCTGGGCACCGCCAACACGCTGGTCTACGCCAAAGGCAAGGGCATTGTGGTGAACGAGCCCTCCATCGTGGCCATTAATAAGAACACTGGCGAAGTGGAAGCCGTGGGCAAGGAAGCCAAGGAGATGCTGGGGCGCACCCCGGGCAACATCGTGGCCATTAAGCCCATGAAAGATGGCGTGATCGCCGACTTCAAGACCACGGAAAAGATGCTGAACTACTTCATCCAGAAGGCGCACAACCGCAAGATGCTGGTGCATCCGCGGATCGTGATTGGGGTGCCTTCCGAGATAACCCAGGTGGAAAAGCGGGCGGTGATGGATTCCGCCTACCGCGCCAAGGCCAGCGAGGTGCACCTGGTAGAGCAGGCGATGGTGGCGGCCATCGGCGCCGGGCTGCCCATTACCGAGCCCAGCGGCAACATGATCGTGGACATCGGCGGCGGCACCACCGACATCGCCGTGATCTCCCTCAGTGGCATCGTCTACTCGCGTTCCGTGCGCATGGCCGGCAACCAGATGGACGAAGCCATCATGAATTACCTGAAGCGCAAATATAATTTGCTAATCGGCGAGCGCACGGCGGAGCAGATCAAGATCGAAATTGGCTCGGCGTATCCGCTGGACAAGCCGCTGACCATGGAGATCAAGGGCCGCAACCTGATCGAGGGCGTACCCAAGACCATCACCGTGGACGACAGCGAGGTGCGTGAAGCCCTGGGCGAGTGCGTGGCCACCATCATGAACGCCATCCGCGTGGCCCTGGAGCGCACGCCGCCGGAGCTTTCCGCCGACATCAGCGACCGCGGCATCGTGCTCACCGGTGGCGGCGCCCTGCTGAAGAACCTCGATAAGCGCATCCGCGAAGAGACTGGATTGCCGGTCTCCATCGCCGACGATCCCCTGGCCTCGGTGGTTCTGGGCACCGGCAAGATGCTCAGCGATTTCAAGCTGCTGCGGAAGATTTCGATCGATTAACCCCCCCGGCCCGCGGCGAGCTGTGCGCTGGAACCGGTAACCTGAAAGTGGAACCCTAGAACTCCCGTGGAAAGTTTTTTCAGCCGCTACCGGAACGCCAGTCTCCTGATCCTTGTGCTGGTTGCACAAGTCGTGGGGCTTGGCACCCAGGTCAAACGCAGTGAGACCGGGGGCACCCGCCTGATCCGCTTCTGGGTGGTGAACACGGTTACGCCCATCGAAAAATTCTTTGTCGGCGCCGCCCACGGTGTTCGCAACGTCTCCAAGAATTACGTCTACCTGCGCGGGGTGCGCCAGGAAAACCGTGACCTGAAGGCCGAAGTCGAGCGCCTGCGAATCGAGCGGGTGCGGCTGAGCGAAGACGCCGCCCAGGCCCGCCGGTTGCAAGCGCTGTACGGGTTCAAGGAACAATTTGTTTCCCAGACGGTGGCTGCCCAGGTGATCGGCACCAGCGGCGTCGATCAGTCGCACGTTGTCTACATCGACCGGGGATCGAGCGACGGCATCAAGCCGGATATGGCGGTGATCACGGGCGAGGGCGTCGTCGGAAAAGTGCTGCGCGTGTTTCACTCTTCCTCGCAGGTGCTGCTGATCAACGATCCCGACAGCGGTGTGGGCGCGATGTTGGAATCGTCGCGCTTGCAGGGAATTTTGCGGGGGACGGCCGCGGGCGAAATTACGCTGAAGTACGTCATGAGTGATGAGAAGGTTGCGCCGGGAGAGCAGGTGCTGACCAGCGGCGGCGACCGCATCTTTCCCAAGGGACTGCCCATCGGCGTGGTGCAGCAGGCCAATCCGGGGAGCGATCTTTTTCTCAACATCCGGGTGAAGCCCGGCGCCAACCTCAGCCGCCTGGAAGAGGTGCTGGTGGTGACCAGCATTGCGGAGACGAATCCCAAGACTCAGGCGTTTTCCGGACAGCAGGTGCGCGCGGCCGACATCCTGGCCGAACGCTTGCCGAGCGTGCCGCCGAAGCCTGCTGGCGCAACCCCGGGCACCAAGCCGGCGAATGCCGCGGCCCCCACGGCCAACGCGCCCACGGCGACCGCGGCGGGAACGCCACCGCCCGCGGGTGCAACTCCGGAAGCGTCCGCGACCAAGCCACCTGCTCAGCCCGCGGGGAACGTCTTCGCCTGCCGGCGCGACCGGCAAACCCGCTGATTCCGGCACCAACAAGCCCGCGGTGGTTAAGCCGGCGGTGAACAAGCCGGCGGCGGGCGATGGTCAAAAAACCAAGATTAATCCGGCCGGGCAGCCGGCCAAGCCGGCGGCCGCGCCGCCACAGACACCGGGCGAGGACGTCTCCGCGATGACCGATATGACCCTGGTTCGCACCAGCCGCGAGGAAATCGAAGTTTATCGCTTCGGACCGATCGTCAGCATCGTGGTGCCGCTGCTGGCGCTGGTGATTCAGGCTTTCGTTCCGGTCAGGTTCCACGCCTTCGCGGTGCTTGATTTGCCCCTGCTGGTGACGATTTTCTTTGCCGTGACGCGGCGCAGCCAGATAGCCGGGCTGCTGACGGGCGCGATCATCGGCCTGGTTCAGGACGCGCTCACCCATCAGGCCATCGGGCTCTATGGCATCGCCCTGACAGTAGTGGGCTACGGCGCGTCTTCACTGGGCGTCAAGATCGACGTGGAGAATCCCGGCACTCGGCTGCTGGTCACCAGCGGCTTCTACCTGGTGCATCAGGCCGTGTATTTCCTGGTGGCAAGAAATATTTTGGGCGTGACCACTCTGGAGTGGTTGTGGGGGCGAACCCTGCTGGCGGCGTTGTTTAACGGGGTTGCGTCGATCATACTTTTTGCCGTGTTGGATCGCTTCAAGCGGGGCACGTAGGTATTTGTGATTTGCGATTTGAACTGACAACTGGCGACTGGCGACTGGCAACTGATCCTGATGTATAGCGACGACAAAGTCTCGTCCTTCAAGCTGACCGCCGTACAGTATGTGATCCTGGCGGTGCTGGTGGTGCTGGTCTTCCGGCTGGCGCGGTTGCAGGTGGCGGGCACGGAAAAGTACGAGACGCTGGCCGAGCGCAACCGCATCCGCACCGTTCCTATCCTGGCCCCGCGCGGCAAGATTCTGGATCGCGAAGGCCGCACCATCGTGGACAACTATCCTTCGTTCTCGGTGCTGCTGCTGCGCGATCAGGTTCGGGAAGTGAACGACCACCTGGGCACGATCGCTTCCGGCCTGCATATGGATCCGGAATCGATCCGCGAGCGGCTCCGCAGATTTGCCTACCTGCCTCAGTTCCAGCCCCTGATTCTCAAGGACGACATCACGCCGGACGAGTTGGCCTTCGTGGAATCGCACAAGGTCGAGCTGCCCGAGCTGGAAACCATCATGGTGCATCGCCGCCTCTATCCCAAGAACGGCTTCATGGCGCATCTGGTGGGCTACGTGGGCGAGGTGAGCGAAGAGGAACTCAACCAGCCGCAGTACGAGCTCTACGAACCCGGTGACGTGGTGGGCAAGTCCGGCGTGGAGCAGTATTACAACGACATGTTGATGGGCAAGGACGGCTCGCGGCGGACCCTGGTCAACAGCCGCGGCAAGGAAGTGGGGCGCTTGAGTGAGACCCCGGCAGTGGGCGGCTCGCCCTTGAAGCTGACCGTCGACCTCGACCTGCAGATCGCCGCCGAAGAGGCCATCGATTCCAGCGGCAAGGCGGGCGCTATCGTGGCCATGGACCCCCGCAACGGTGAAATCCTGGCCATGGTCAGCCGGCCGGGTTTTGATCCCAATGATTTCGCGGTGCGCATCAAGCGCAACGATTGGAACAAGCTGGTTACCGACGAAAACCATCCCCTGCTCAACAAAGCCATCCAGGCGCAGCTTGCGCCGGGATCCGTCTTCAAGATCATCATGGCCACCGCCGGACTGCAGGAAGGCATCGCGCAGAACATGCACGTCAACTGCGGCGGTGGCAAAACCTTCTATGGGCGCTTCTTTAAATGCTGGATCGCGTCGCAGCACACCACGCACGGTGATGTCGGCATCAGCAAAGCCATCTACCAGTCCTGCGATTCGTTCTTCTACACCCTGGCGGACAAGCTGGGCATCGAGCGCATAGCCAAGTACGCCATGGCGCTGGGGCTGGGCCAGAAGACGCGCATTGACCTGCCCAACGAGGTCGCGGGGGTGATGCCCTCGGAAGAGTGGAAGATCAAGAACTTCAAAGAGAAGTGGTATGCGGGTGAGACGATCTCCGTAGGCATCGGGCAGGGCGCGGTGGCGGTGACGCCCATGCAGTTGGCGCGGGCCATCGGCGGCATCACTTCCGACGGCGTGCTGCGCCGGCCGCACGTGGCGTTTCCCGACGAACTCCCTCCCAACTTCCGCCAGGCCCAAGCCCAGCAGCCCGATGAGGTGAAGGTCCCGATCGATCCCGGAAACTGGGAAATCATCACCGATGCCATGGCCAATGTGGTGAATCCAATCGGCACCGCGCCCAGCGCCCATCTGGTGGATATAGATTTTGCCGGCAAGACCGGCAGCTCGCAGACCATCAGCAACATGGCCAAGGCCAAGCTGGTCGGCAACAAAGCCAAGTTCAAGGACAACGGCTGGTTCGTCGGCGTAACGCCGCGCCGCAATCCGGAGATTGTAGTCGGAGTGCTGCTCGAGGAAGGCGAGCACGGCTATCTGGCGGCGCGCCTGTGTGCGCAAGTCATCAAGGCTTATGTCGAGAAGCAACGCAAGCGCGGCCTGAAGATGGCCGGCGCTCCCCCAGCCGACGTGGCTGCGGTGTGGAACCGCGCGCCGGAAGGGGATGCGGATGCCATGCAGGCCGGACATTTCCACGTTTCAGTCGATGGTGCGCCCCGCCCTCGCGTGCCTGCCGCGCCGGGTCTGGTGCCGCCAGCGGTGGCTTTGCCGGCAATCCGGCCCATGGGAGCCGGCCAATGACGCGCCTGTTCTCCTTGCGTGAGTTCGACTGGGTGCTGCTTACTTTTGTGCTGCTGATCTGCGGCCTGGGGGTGATGGAAATCTACAGCGCCACGCTGCACACCAAATTCATCGGCGTGCACACCAAGCAGATCTACTGGATCATCGGCGGCATGGTGCTCATGTTCATCATGAGCCTCATCGATTACCACGTTCTGCTGGAAAAGATTCACTGGTTTTACATTGCCTCCGTGGTTTCGCTGGTTGCGGTTCTGCTGATCGGCAAAAAATACCTGGGCGCACGGCGCTGGATCCAGATGCCCGGCGGGCAGCACTTTCAGCCTTCCGAGTGGGTGAAGCTGGTGCTCATTCTGGCGCTGGCCAAGTTCTTTAGCGACCTGCACAAGGACGAGGCTTCGCTCGGCGACATCGCCAAGGCGGGCCTGATGGCCGGCATTCCCATGCTGCTGGTGCTGAAGCAGCCGGATCTGGGGACCGCTCTCACCTACCTCCCGGTCCTGATCATGGCCCTGTTCCTGGGAGGGCTACGCCCGAGACACGCCATCGCAATTGTTCTGCTGGCGGCGCTGGTTCTTCCGGCGGTCTGGCATTACGGGCTCAAGCCCTATCAGAAGCAGCGCCTGGTCAGCTTCCGCGAGCCGGAATCCGATCCCCAGGGTTCGGGGTACCAAGTCCAGCAATCTCTCATCGCCGTGGGCTCCGGAGGATTGTGGGGCAAGGGCATCACTAAAGGCACGCAAACACAGGGGATGTTCCTCCCCGTGCCGCAAACCGACTTCATTTTTGCGGCCTGGTGCGAAGAACATGGATTTGTGGGTGCGGTGGTTCTGCTGCTGTTATACTTCCTGGTGTTGATGCGATTGGTCCACAATGCGCAGACTGCGCCGGATGGCGTGGGCGCGTTCGTGGTCATGGGTGTGGTAGCAGTTTTGTTCTTCCACATTCTGGTAAACGTTGGCATGGTGGTCGGCTATATGCCGGTCACCGGGATACCATTGCCGCTCATGAGCTATGGCGGCTCCTCGGTGTTGTTCATGTTTTTGGCGCTGGGCATTGTGATGAACATTCGCATGCGCCGCTTCGTGAACTGACCGAACAGGATTTCGTATCGCCCTACGAGAAGGGCAAAACCGGCCGCATACGAGAGGGGCCGGACAGGATTGAAGCGATAAAAGCGCCGCAGGGCGGGTAACGGCCCCGCTGAAGCCAAGACTTGGGGTGGCTTACCCTTGGCCGATTTTGCCAAGGGTGGGAAGTTCACACCGAGCAAGCTTTGGCAGGGAGGCCACAAGTCCTGCGATGACGCACAGGTGAAAAGATTCCGAGCCGTAAACTTAGAATCCTACCCGAGCGCCCCCGGACCATGGTGGAACCAGCAGAGGTCCGCGCTTCTGTGCTTCATCCCAGACTGATCGTCGCGCACACCCGTGCGGCGGCGGCGAGTCCGCGTCCCACCCTCCTGTTTCCGCGCCGGTAAAGGCCGTTCGCAGGAGCGAACGGCTGCGGAGACAATATGTCGAAGGAACTCTATGTCTCCTCGACGCCACATGAAACCAAAGTGGCGGTGGTCGAGGAAGACCAACTAGCTGAAATCTATTTTGAACGCGAGAATGAGTACACGCTCGCGGGATCCATTTACAAAGGCCGCGTCACCCGCGTGCTGCCCGGCATGCAGTCGGCATTCGTCGATGTCGGCCTGGAGCGCGATGCGTTTCTCTACGTGACCGACTTCCTGGAAGAGCAGGAAGACCAGGAAGAGTTCGAGCAGGTGATCTCGCGCGCGCACGAAGACGCAACCCGCAACGGGACGCTGCCGCGCGTGGAAACGGCCTTGCCGCCTCCACCGGCCGAGCCGATGCAGGCTGTCGCCGATGAGCAGGACGTGGCGCGCCCGGCGGCCCCGGAGGCGTCGCGCGGCGGCGAACGGGATCAAGAGGGCGAGGGCGGAGGACGCTGGCGTGGACGCCGGCGTCGTCGTGGAGGACGCGGCGGTCGCGGGTTCCCGGAGAGCAAGTTCGCGCGCCAGGAGCCGCCGCGCACGCAAGAGACTCAGGGTGCTCCTCCCTCGGCCGGTTTTGCCAAGGGTGGGTCTTATCAGCCCATCATCCTGCCCGGCGAGTCGATCTCGAAATATCGAGATATGGCGCCGGCGCCCGCTTCGACAGCGGTCAGCACCGAAGCTGCCGAGCCCGCAGCCGACGCGCCCGCACTGGCTGCCTCGATGGGATCACTCAGCGAGCCTTTTCAGCGCGAATATGTGGCCGCGCCGTTTTCCACGGAGCCGGAAGAAGAGCGCTCGGAGCAGGCTGGCGTTTTTCACCATGAAGAAGTGGAGTCGGAGCGCGAAGAGCCGGAAACGTCCGCGCGCAGTGCGGACTCTGAAGTGTCGGAGCAGCCTGCCGCGGCCTTTACTCCCGGCACTGGTTGGATCGAAGAAGAAGAGATCGAAGAAGAAGAAACCGAGCTCCCGCCGCTGGAAGAGGACCTTGACGTTGCCGAATACGAAGAACTGGAAGAGCACACGCTGGATCGCGAGGGTTCCAGGGCTCCAGTCGAAAAAGTGGAGGCTCCCGATCTGACCGAGGCGGTGCAAGATGCGGCTACCGATCGCGCCTCGATCGAAGCCGAAGACGAATTCGACGAGGAGGGTGAAGAGTCCGCCGAGGAAGAGGAGTTGGAGGAAGAGGAAGCCGAAGCCGTGGCGAGTGGCGAGGAAACCGAAGCTCGCGCCGAAACTCGTGGCATCCCCGGCACGGCGGGCTTCCAGCAGAGGACGGATCGCCAGCCGTTCGATCGCCGGCGTCGCCGCCGCGGCGGCGGTGGTGGGGGCGGACGCCACCTGAACTCGCGCCGCAATATCCAGCGCGGTTCCGCGCCCAAAATCACCGATCTCCTAAAAGAAGGCCAGGAGATCCTCGTGCAGATCGCCAAGGAGCCCATCGGCAAGAAGGGCGCGCGCATTACCAGCCACATCGCCCTGCCCGGGCGCTTCCTGGTCTACATGCCGACGGTGAACCATATCGGCGTCTCGCGCAAGATTGCCAGCGACGAAGAGCGCCAGCGCTTGAAGCGCCTCATCCTGGCGGAACATCAGGGCTCGGGCGGCTTCATCGTGCGCACCGCCGCTGCGGGCGCGACCGACGACGATCTCAAGGCCGACGTTCGCTTCCTGCTCAACCTGTGGTCGGAGATCCGCAGCCGCGCCGAAACCAGCAAGGCGCCGGCGCTGATCTATCACGACCTGAACCTCGTCGAGCGCATTCTGCGTGACCAGGTGACGGCAACCTTCACCCAGATATGGGTCGATACCGAGCAGGAGTTCGAGCGGGTGCTGCGCTTCGTCAGCCGCTTCCAGCCCGGGCTGGTCAAGCGCGTGAAGCTCTACACGAAAGAGACACCGCTGTTCGAGCAGTTCAACATTCAGGAAGAGATCAACAAGGCGCTCAAGTCGAAAGTCTGGCTGAAGAGTGGCGGCTACATCGTGATCAACCAGACCGAGGCGCTGGTGGCGGTGGACGTCAACACCGGCAAGTACGTGGGCAAAACCACGCGCCTGGAAGACACCATCGTCAAAACCAACGTGGATGCCATCCGCGAGATCGTGCGCCAGATCCGCCTGCGCGACCTGGGCGGCATCATCGTCATCGACTTCATCGACATGGACGAGCGCCGCAACCGCCAGAAAGTCCTGCAGGCGCTCGAAGAAGAGCTCAAGCACGACCGTGCGCCGTCGAAGGTCCTCAACTTCAACGATTTCGGACTGGTGGCGATCACGCGCAAACGCGTGCGCCAGTCGCTCGAACGAACCTTGGGCGCGCCTTGTCCGTACTGCACCGGCACCGGTCTGGTGAAGTCCGTGCCGACCATCTGCAACGAGATCTACGTCGAGCTGCGCAAGATAACCCGGCACGCCGATCGCAGCGACATCATGCTGCGCGCCAATCCCGAGGTGGTGAAGGCGCTCAAGGCGAACAGCGGACGCTGGCTGCAGGAGATGGAAGAGCTGGCTGGGCGCACGATCATCGTGAAGTCAGACCCGGCGCTGCACCAGGAGCAGTTTGATTTGAATTAGCGGCGGGCAAAGCGAATGCCCGTTTGTATCTTGCGCGAGCAGGGCTGGTATCATTTGAGTAACGCTGAGTCAGCCGATGAACATTAAGCTTACGCCCGAGCAGGAAAAGTTTGTGCAACACGAGCTGAAATCTGGGCACTTTAGAACCGCTGAGGAAGTGATTGGGAAAGCCTTGGAAGCTCTGCAAGGAGGTCGCCGTGGCTGGCAGTTCTGACGGTGCCCAACGTGCGGCGGTGCAGAAATGATCGAGTTTGTCGAGAGCAATCGCGTGCGGTTGGAAGGCGTCTCGGTCAAGGAACTGATTCACGAGGGCCACCGCCTGTGAGCGATTTTGTGCTGGACGCCTCGCTCGCGCTCCAGTGGTTCCTCGAGGACGAAGCAGACAGAAAATACAGCTTAAGCATCCTCGCCAGCCTCTCTGAAAAGCGTGCCGTCGTTCCCATCCTGTGGTTCTATGAAGTTGGCAATGGCTTGCTTATGGCCTTCCGACGTAAGCGAATCACACTCGATCAGATCGGCGGATTTCTTACGCGCTTAAAGACTCTTCCCATTGATGCCGCGCAGCAAACGCCTGCCGAGATTCTCGAGTTGCCCGCTCTAGCCCAGTCGCGAGGTCTGACGAACTATGACGCTGCGTACATCGCACTCGCGAATCGAGTTGGTCTGCCCCTGGCGACAACCGACTCCGATCTTCGCAAAGCTGCCGTTTCTGCGGGTGTGGGGCTAGTTCAAGCCTGAAGCACGCGACCGCAGGTGCTCCATCTACGCAGTGCGGGAGAATGCGAACGGAAGCCACCGCTCAATTGTGCCGTATGGCCAAAATCAACGTTGACGCGCCCGCCGCTTCCGCATATAGTTCCAGCTTCATGCACGCCACCCGATTTAGCGCCGGCTTTAGCTACCGCTACTTTGAGAGTAGCGGCGCGGGCGCTCCGTGCGTGCCAGCCTGATGTAAGGCACACGAGTTCAGAAAGCCCGAAGCCGCGATCTCTCAAGGATCGCGGCTTTTTATTTGTCCACAAGGAGAGCAGCCATGATCGTGAACATGAAGGATGGAGCCAGCGAGCAGCAGATTGAGCACGTCATCGAGCGTATCCGCGAGGCCGGGTACCAAGCGCACGTCACCCGCGGCACCGAGCGCTGCATCGTCGCGGCCGTGGGCAGCGGGCGCCGGCATGAGATCGAGGCCCTGCAAGCCGCGCCCGGAGTAGACAACGTTGTTGCCATCGCCCAGCCCTACAAGCTTGTGAGCCGGCAGGTGCGGCCCGGTGGGACGGTGGTCGATGTGGGAGGTGTGCGCATCGGCAATGGTGAGCCGGTGGTGGTGATCGCCGGACCGTGCTCGGTGGAATCCCGCGAGCAATTGCTCACCACTGCGCGCGCCGTGAAGAGCGCGGGCGCGCGCCTGCTGCGCGGAGGCGCCTACAAGCCGCGAACGTCTCCGTATGACTTCCAGGGTCTGGGCGAAGAAGCGCTCGAGCTGCTGGCGGAAGCGCGGCGCGAAACCGGGCTGCCGGTAGTCACCGAGGTGATGAGCACGGAGGACGTGGACGTCATCTGCGAGCACGCCGACATGCTGCAGGTAGGCGCGCGCAATATGCAGAACTTCGCCCTGCTGCGCCGGCTGGCGACGGTCGACAAGCCGGTGCTGCTTAAGCGCGGACCGTCCGCCACTGTCAAAGAGTGGCTGCTGGCGGCCGAGTATTTGCTCACGGGAGGGAATCCAAACGTGGTGCTATGCGAGCGCGGCATCAAGACCTTCGAGACCGAGACTCGCAACACGATCGATCTGGCGGCCGTCGCGCTGGCCAAGGAACTCTCGCACCTGCCGGTGATCGCCGATCCTTCGCACGGCACGGGGCGGCGCAGCCTGATTGCACCGCGTCTCGAAGGCAGCCATTGCGGTGGGCGCAGATGGGCTGATTATTGAAGTCCATCCCAACCCGGAGCGCGCTTTGTCGGACGGCCCACAGTCGCTCGACTGCCGCGAATTCCAGGCGATGATGCGTGAATTGCGGCTTCAGAAGTGCGCAACTGCGGTGGCGTGTCCTGGATAAAGAATCAATGTCACTCGCAGCTTGGCGAGCGGCGCACACACGCCTACTGGCCGCTGGCGAATCAGATCAAGGCGCAGATTGGATTTCGCCGCCAACCAGCACAACGAACATGCCAAGAAACCCCATATAACTTATGACATAAAGGATGGCCACAATAACGTAGCTCGTGCCGTAGATTGTTGGAATCCAAGAAACTCCTGCGCACCTTTCAACAAGATCATGCCTGGGCAGATGGGCTAGGTTCTCCGTCTTCGTTCCTTTCAGGCAATTCTGTTCCATTGTTCTTCCCGTACTGGTGAGCGTCGTTCCTACCAAGAATCGATAGCTACTACCTCCTAAACTAACCTCCTCTACCAGAGTGGACCTCACGATCAGAATCACAGAAAGCGCGATAAAGATCGGGAAGATCAAACGTCGCCGCAACCGATGCGGGTCAGTCGCGAGCGCTGGTGTCAGTACTAGCGCCGCCATCGCCGCGAGTACCCCGGCATCTGTCAGCCACTGGAGTTGTTCTGGCACAAGCTGGGTCTTGATAACCACCTTGGACACTGCTGCAGCGACGGCAGCGATCAGTAATGCTCCTGCACGGATTTTCTTCAAGTGCGGTAGGATTCCATTGCCCATCGGACTACCGTGTGCAATCGAATTTCACGTTTGTGTTTTCTGTACACTCCACAATTTTAGAGGGTTTCGATGTGGAGCTACATGCGCATACAAACTCATACGTTCTAGGTTCGACGGTTCGCTTTGCGGTTGTCGTGCCGAAGTCCTCAGAACCTCCCCCGGCTATCGGGCGGTAAGTCACGGCACAGGTACCAGGTGTCGATTCCACAACAACCGTTACTCTCACGTTGTTCTTTACGAGCGTGGACTCCGATCTCGAAAGCACTTCTTTGTAGGTAATTGTTGCAGTTGCGCCTTGGGTGCCGACCGCTGATTCCAATTTCGTCTTGAGTTGTCCAGGGACCGGTTCGTCAAGCGATTTTCCTTGTTTAGTGACGGCAGTAGACGCTTCGGAGTGCACATTCTTGACCGCCGACAGGTTCATACCGGTTGGGCCCGGTCGTGACTGGGCGGACAAAGCAGCGATGTTTGCCCCGATGCTGAGCGCGCCGATACTCAGTATCCCAGCGGCAATTGGTCTCATTATCACCATAAAACCCTCGTCTTTGTCAGTAGCGGTCGAACAAAAGGATGTTAAAGGGAAAGTGGACCGAAGCAAGGGCTAATTGTGTATTGTTCTGAAACTGGAACAACGTCGGCCGGCCGTATTTACGTGCCACTTCTGCCCAGATAACGTGGTATGAAATGGTAGCCCCCGGCCAGGCCAAGAAGAACCCGACGGCGCTTGCTAACGGTAGTTAAATCCAATTGCCTATAATCAATTAACTTGTGCAGCCTTCCATTCGCTGTTGAGGGCATCTTCCGCCCGAACTGGAGCTTTACTACTTCGGTAATGCTGACGCTTGTGGATTCGGACCGCACTGCATCGGTGGCCCAAGATATTGAGGTAACCAAAACTCAGCACCCCAATATCTAGGGAAATCCCCAAATCCACCCCACTAGTACATGGCCTAAAATCCCTATGAAACAGGGACAAAACAGGGATTAGTTCCTTGACAGTACTTAGGGCAACGCTGGTATAACACGCGTACTCTCCCAAGAAAAACAGGTTCTGTGTCAGGTCCGGAGGTTCCAGGCCCGGGAAGGGCCGCGCCCGCCGAAGGCGGGTGGTCTCTCCTCTGGAAAGGGCAGCAGCATGGCCGAATCGCGGGAAGTGATGAACATACGCCAGGCTTCGCAATACCTGGGCATCAGTCCGGACACACTCTACAAGTACGTCTACGAAGAAAAGATCCCGGCCTTCAAGCTCGGCAACCGCTGGAAATTCAAGAAGACCATCCTCGACGCGTGGATGGAACGCAAGAGTGTAGTGGGCGAAGCGCGGGACAAGAAAAAACCAAGAGCCGCACGCAGCGCGGGGAACTAGAGGGATCGCATGTTTGGACTTGGATCAGGGAAAAACGTTGTGGGGCTGGACATCGGCTCCAGCAGCATCAAGGCCATCGAGCTGAAGAAGAGCAAGGGGCAGATCGAGGTAACGCACATCGGCTTCGAGCCTCTGGCCAGCGACATCGTGGTGGATTCGATGATCGTGGATTCAGGCTCGGTCTCGAGCGCCATCAGCAAGATCTTCACCGAGAACACCATGAAATCGAAGCTGGTGGCCACCTCGGTGAGCGGGCACTCGGTGATCGTGAAGAAAATCTCGATCCCCACCATGAGCGAGCAGGAGCTCTCGGACCACATCGGGACAGAGGCGGCGCAGCATATCCCCTTTGATATCACCGACGTAAACATCGACTTCCAGATCCTCTCCGAGGACCTGAGCGGCCCGCAGATGGATGTACTTCTGGTTGCCGTCAAAAAGGACAAGATCCTGAACTACACCAACGTGCTCTCGCTGGCGGGCAAGAGTCCGGCTATTGTGGACATCGATGCCTTCGCGCTGCAGAACTGTTACGAGTACAACTACGATCCGGCGCCGGGAGCGACGGTGGCCCTGTTGAACCTGGGCGCCAGCGTGATGAACATCAACATCGTGAAAGGCGCCACCCCGCTGTTCACGCGCGACGTAAGCGTGGGCGGCAACCAATACACCGACTCGCTGCAGAAGGAGCTCGACCTCAGCTTCGACGATGCCGAGAACTTCAAGCTGGGCAAGCAGGTGGGCACGGTGAGCGCCGATGCCAAGGCGCCCATCCTGCAGCAGGTCACCGAGATCATCGTGCTGGAGATCCAGAAGACCTTCGACTTTTTCCGCGCCACCGCGCCCGGCGAGCACATCGAGCGCATTTATCTGGCGGGAGGCTCTTCCAAGGTGCCGGGATTGATCGAGGCGCTGCGGCAGGAGTTTTCCATCCCTGTAGAGCTGCTCAACCCCTTCCAGCGGGTGACGCTGCCGCTGGACCAGAGCACTTCCCTGGTGGAGCAGAACGCCGGCCAACTGGCGGTTGCGGTGGGCCTGGCGTTAAGGAGTTTTGAAAACCTATGATTCGCATCAATCTGCTGAGCGTTACCAAATCCAAGCGGGGCAAGAGGACGGTGGTGGCGACCCCAGCCGTCAGCGCCTCTGGCTCCCGCATCATGATCGTCGCTCTGGTGGTGGTGATACTGGCGGGCGCGGTGAATCTGGGCTGGTGGTACCGGCTCAACCGCGAAGGCCAGCGCATTGCCGCTGACATGGCGAAAGCCGAAAAAGAGAACCGCGAGCTGCAGCAGGTGAAGGCGCGGGTGGAACAGAAGAACCGGCAGGCGGAACTCTACCAGCGGCGGGTGGACGTCATCGGCAAGCTGCAGGCGCAGCAATCCGGCCCCAAGGAGCTGCTGACCATGATCGGGGACACGGTGAACTCCACCGACGCCGTGTGGCTGAGCAAGATGAACGATGATGGCGCCAACGTCAACATCGAGGGTACGGCGCTGAGCATCGACGCCGTCGCCAATCTCATGGCCAATCTGAAGCGCACCGGCTACTTCAAGAACGTGGAAATGAAGGAGTCCTACCAGGACGACCAGGTGCGCGCCATGCAGGCTTTCGTTTTCACCTTGATCTGCGAGAAGGCGCCGCAGACGCAGAAATCGTAACCGGGGACGGATCGCATATGGCGAAGTTCAGTGAATTGCCAGGCACGACGCAAGTGGCCATCATCGTGGGCGGAGCAGTAGCGCTGACGGTGGGCTTTTATTTCCTGCAGTTGCGGCGCATGACGGAAACCAATCATATCGCCAACGCCGCGCTGCAGGCCAAAGAGCGCGAGAACGCCCTGCTGCGGCCGTATCGCGACAAGGAAAAAGAACTGGAGCAGAAGATCGCGGCCCTGCAGCAGCAACTGGAGATCCTGAAGAAGATCGTTCCCGACGAGAAGGAAGCCGAACAGTTCATGCACATCATGCAGGCCACGGCGGCCAGCGCCGGGGTGGAGATTCGCCGCTACACCTCCAAGCCGCTCGTCACCCGCGAGTTTTACACCGAGGCGCCCTTCGACATGGACATCGACGGCCCTTACTACTCGGTGCTCAACTTCTTCGACCGTGCCGCCAAGCTGGAACGGATCATCAATGTGGGCGGACTGGCCATGGCGACGGTGAAGCGGCCGAATGAAGGCAGAGTCCGCAAGGTCTATACCTATGCCCCCAGCGAGAGCGTGGTCGCCAATTACATGGCCACCACTTTCTTCAGTCACGATATTGCTCCCCCAGCGCCGGCGCCCAAGACGGGGAACGCGCCCACACCCGCGCCCGCGCCCGTGAGGTAGGAAAAGACGCCATGATCAAGAAAACATTTTTTCTCGTGATGATCGCAAGCTGCGCCGCTCTGGCACAGCGTGTGGATACGGCCAACACCGCGCGGCAAACCCTTGCCAGCCAGGGCTCGGCGCCGCAAGCCGCGTCGCCTGCCCACCTCGAGGTGACCAGCGCTCCCTCGCCGGCCATCACCGCCAACACCGGCGCGGACAGCGCGGCAGAGGATGAGCCGCGCCAGGAGCACCGGGGCGGCAAGCGCGATCCGTTTGTCAGTCCGATCTCGACGGCCAGCGGCGGTCCGGTGCTGCCGGCGAGCAACTGCGCCAGCGGCAAACGCTGCCTGGTCATCGATCAGTTGGTGCTGCGGGGCGTGGTCAGGACCGCCAGCGGCATGATCGCGGTGGTGGCCAACGGAATCAACAAAGCCTACTTTTTGCACGAGAACGATCCCGTGTTCAACGGATACGTGCTGCGCATCACCGGCGACTCCGTGGTTTTCAAGGAGAACGTGGTTGATCAGGCGGGGCACCGCGGTTCGCGGGAAGTGGTGAAGAAGGTTACAACGCCGTCGGTGTAACGGCGTGGCGGCTTGCCGCCAATCAAAGAACCCGAACAGGGTCCAAGCTTAGCGGCAGGGTTTGCCGCAGTCCCGCGGAAGGCGGGGGGAGACACACGATGAGGGGAAAGCAACTACTGGGGATTTTGCTGATGGCGCTGGTGCTGTCGGCCATGGCGGCGGCCGCGGGGCCGCAGCTTACGGCGGTCAGCGTACAGACCCAGGACAACACCACCACCATTACCATCCGCGCCACCGGCGCCTTCACCCACACCGAGTATCGGCCTTCCGATAATCTGCTGCTGGTCGATCTGCCCGGCGTTTCCGCCGGGGTGCTGGAAGGGCAGAGCCAGTCGGTGCAGGGACCGATCGCCGGCTATCGCGTGCAGTCGTTCCAGGGTACGGGCGGCACCGATGTGGCGCGCGTGGAATTGACCCTGCGGGATGCTCCCTTCGTGACCTTCAGCCAGGATCAAGGCGCGCTGGAAGTTCGCGTGACCTCGGCGGTAACGCCGGCTGCCGCCGCTGCGCAGGCCGCGGCGGAGCCCTCCAAGACTGAAGTCAGGGCTATGCCGGAGTTTGCTCCGGACGCGCCGGCTCCGCCCGCCAGCCAGGCAGTGCAGGCGGCGCAGACCGCGCAGACGGTGCAGGCAGCGCCGGCAGCGCCCGCCGCGGTGCAGGAAGCCGCCCCGGCGGAGGCTGCGGAAGTTGCGCCGCATCAGGCGGCCAAGGCGAATCAGCCGGTCTGGGTGCGCAGCGTCAATGTGATCCACGGCAGCCAGGGCATCGAGGTGGAGATTCGCAGCACTGGCGCCCTCAAGCCGACGGTGACCAGGCTCAGCGATCCTGACCGCATCGTGGTCGATCTGGAGAACGCCCGCACCCTGCGTCCGGTGCAGGTTCCGGTCAAGAGTGACAACGTTAAAGACGTGCGCATGGCCCTATACCAGGTCAATCCTCCCATCACGCGAGTGGTGGTCGATCTGGATATGGCTCGCGAGTATGAGCTGGTGCCTTCCGAGCACGGATTGCGAGTGAAGCTGCACCCATCGGCTCAGGCGGCGAGCCTGGCGGCGCCTCCGGTTCCGGCGGCGATTACGCCGGCTACGCTGGTGCTGTCCAAGGCCTCGGTCTCACCACAGACGCCTGCCCAGAACGCCGCGCCCCAAGCCGCGAGTGTGACGGCCTCGGCCAGCGCGACCCCTCTGGCCAAGGAAACGGCCAGCGCGCCGCGGCCCACCCAGGAAGAGGCGAGCGCGACCCCGCAGGCCAATACCGCCGCGGTCAGCCAGCCGGCGTCAACCAGTCAGCCAGCCGCCAGCCATCCGGCGTCCACCAACCCACAGGACTTCGTGGTGGTTCAGCCCAGCTTCAAACCCAAGACGGAGGCTGATGAGCCGGCCGCCCGCGCTGCCGATGCCGCCGCCAAGTTCTCCAGCGGCAAGACCGAAATTGCCATGGCGAACCCCCCGGCTCTGCCGGGCGCCAGCGCCAGTCTGCGCGCCGCCGCCCCGTTCAGCGCGACCGCGCAGCAGCCGGCAGTGGCGGCTGCGCAAATGGCGCCCGCGGCAAGGGCGAAATACACAGGTGAGCCGATTTCGGTGAACCTGAAGGACGTGGATCTGAAAGACTTCTTCCGCCTGATCCACGAGATCAGCGGCCTGAACGTGGTACTGGATCCCAATGTGCATGGCACGCTGACGCTGGTCCTCGACGATGTGCCGTGGGACCAGGCTCTCGACATCGTGCTCAAGAACAACGGGCTGGAGCGTGAGCTCGACGGCAACGTGCTGCGCGTCGCCACCATCGATACGCTGAAGAACGAGGCCGAATCCCGCCGCGCCCAGGTGGACGCGCAGGCCATGGCCGCCTCCCGCATCACAGTCACCCGCTTCCTGAGCTATGCGCACTCCAAGGACGTGGTGCCCACCATCAAGAAGTTCCTCACCAAGCGCGGCGAGATCGTCTCCGATGACCGCACCAATGCGCTCATCATCATGGACATCCCGCAGGTCTTCGGTGAGATCGATCGCCTGTTGACGCAACTGGACCGCAAGACGCCCGAAGTCGAAATCGAAGCCCGCGTGGTGGCGGCCACGCGCAACTTCGCGCGCGACATCGGCATGCAGCTGGGCTTCGGTTGGGGCAACAATACGACTCACATAGGCGGCGCGGGGGCGGTTGGGCAGAGCCCGAATACCCTCGGGTACACCAGCCCACCGCCGTATTTCACCAGCCCGGTTGTGCCGGTTCCGACGACTCCACCGGGGACACCCGTTCCGGCGACCTCGGCCTCCATTCCGCTGTTCTCGAACTTGCCGGCGGTTGGCCCCACTAGCGGTCTCTCCATCCTGAATGCCATCGGCGCCTATCGCATCGACGCGGTGCTGACGGCGGCAGAATCGCGCGGCCTGCTGAAGATCCTGTCGCGTCCGCGCATCGTCACCCAGAACAATATCCAGGCGGTGGTGCGGCAAGGCGTGCGCATCCCGGTGGTGACCGCGGCTCAGTTGGGCGGGCCGCCCACCACCACCTACGTGGACGCGTTCCTGCGGCTCACCGTGACTCCGCAAATCACCGTGGAGAACACCATCTTCCTGAATGTGGACGTGGAAAACACCGTGCCCGACTTCTCGCAACAAGTCCAGGGCAACCCCACTCTGAATACCCAGCAGGCTTTGACTCAGGTGCTGGTGACCGACGGGGGAACGGTGGTGATCGGGGGCGTCATCCAGACGCAGAACTCGGTGCACGTCGACCAGGTGCCGCTGCTGGGCAACATCCCGGCGCTCGGCAATCTGTTCAAGCACCGCGCCGTGACCACGCAGACACAGGAACTGTTCTTCTTCATTACTCCAAAGATCATCCAGACGTAGTCAACCAACTACAGCAATTTCGCGGATGACATGCCCCTGGCAACCACCGGGGGCTTTTCTTTTATCGGGAGATCGGCTCATCGGGTGATCGGGTCATCTGAACCTGATGCATCGAGTCGTAGATGTTCAAATGCGTCTACAATCGGCGAGAACACTCAATAGCTGATTCAGATCACCCGATGAGCCGATGACCCGATCACCCGATCATGAAATGGACTACCGCGGCCGCCAACGCCGGGTGGCGGAAGCGCTGCGGGCGCGGAATCTGGATGCGCTTCTGGTCACGCATCTGCCCAACGTCCGCTACCTGAGCGGGTTCTCCGGTAGTGCCGGCGTGCTGCTGATCGCTGATGGTCGATCGGCTTTCTTCACCGACGGGCGTTACCGCGAGCAGGCCCGCGCCGAGGTCCACGGCGCCAGGGTGGTTGTGCCTAGGGGGGCGATTCTGGATGCTGCGGTCCGGGCCGTCGTCAATTCCAAGATCAAAACCATTGCGGTGGAAGGCGAGCACATGAGCGTCGCCACGGAAGCGAAGGTCGCGCGCGCTCTCCGTCCGAAGACTCGCGTACGACCAACGCAGGGCCTGGTCGAGAAAAACAGAATGGTCAAGGAACCGGCCGAGCTTGACTGCATCCGCGACGCGGTGCGGTTGGGGTCGAGCCTGTTTGAAACCGCGGTTGCTGCTATTCGTCCTGGCGTGCCGGAGCGGGCGGTGGCGGCGGAGCTGGAGTACGCCGCGCGCCAAGCCGGCGCCGAGGGCATGGCGTTCGCTACCATCGTTGCCGCCGGAGTGCGCTCGGCGTTGCCGCATGGCCTGGCCACGGCCCAGCCTATTCCCCGGCGCGGATTCGTGGTACTCGACTTCGGTGTTATACTTCGCGGTTACTGTTCGGATATGACCCGCACCGTGCATGTGGGCAGGCCAACCGCAGAAGCCCGCGGAGTTTATGAGGCAGTGCTGGAGGCGCAACAAGCCGCGATCGAGGCGGTGCGGCCGGGCAGGACAGTGGCGCAGGTGGACCGGGCGGCGCGTTCGGTACTGCGTTGCGCGGGGCTGGCCCGGTATTTTACCCATTCCACGGGCCATGGCGTGGGGCTGGAGATTCATGAGCCGCCGCGCATCGCCCGTGGGCAGCAGGATGTGATGCAGCCGGGCATGGTGATTACCATCGAACCCGGCGTTTATGTTCCCGGCTACGGCGGGGTCCGCATCGAGGATATAGTCGTGGTTAGCGACACCTCGTGCACCGTGCTGACTCCCACCACGAAGGAATTTCTCACCGTCTAGGGTTCGGCCCGGTCTCTGCTGATGAACCAGAAAGAGCTTAAAGAACTCATTGAGTTCTTAATCGAGAAAGATATCGCCGAGTTCGAGCTGGAACGCGGCGACGTCAAGGTGCGCATCAAGCGCGCCAGCGAGGCCCATGGCTTGGCTCCGGCAGAGGTCCGCTTCGTGCACGCCGCCCCATCGCCCGCGCTGCCGGTGGAGCGTTCTGCGTCGCCGGCTTCGGCCTCGCCGGAGAAAGCCAAGCCCGCTGCCGAGGAATCAGGCCTGCACGAGGTCAAGTCGCCGATCGTAGGGACGTTCTATGAGGCGGCATCGCCGGGGGCGCCGGCCTTCGTCAAGGCTGGCGATGTGGTGCAGGCCGGCCAGGTGCTGTGCATCATCGAAGCCATGAAGCTGATGAATGAGATCGAAGCCGACATCAGCGGCGAGATCGTCAAGCGGTTGGTGAGCAACGCCCAGCCGGTAGAGTACGGACAGGTGTTGTTCCTGATTCGGCCGCTGTCATAGCGAACTTCTTCGCCGGGGATGAACGCGGATACACGCGGAAATCTAGAGGCAGGTTACTCAGTTTCCAGTTCCGCGATTGGCTTCTCGGCGATCTTTGCGTCTCGGCGGTAGTGGTTGTTTTGATCCGCGTTCATCCGCGTGATTCCGCGGCGAAGTTTTCCATGTTCCGAAAGATTCTCATAGCCAACCGCGGCGAGATCGCCTTGCGGGTGATCTGCGCCTGCAAGGACCTGGGCATCAAGACGGTCGCGGTTTACAGCGAGGCTGACCGCAACTCGCTGCACGTGCGCTTTGCCGACGAGGCCATCTGCATCGGCCCGCCGCGCTCCTCCGAGAGCTACCTCAACATCCCCGCCGTGATCAGCGCCGCGGAAATCGCCAACGTGGATGCCATCCATCCCGGCTACGGCCTGCTCAGCGAGAACGCCAACTTTGCCCAAGTCTGCGAAACCTCGCACATTACCTTCATCGGCCCGCCGCCCGAGGTCACGCGCCTGATGGGAGAAAAAGAGAAGGCGCGCGAGGCCATGAAGGCAGCCGGCATCCCTATCTTGCCGGGTTCGGAAGGCTTGCTGGCGTCGGACGGCGCGGCGCTGGAGTGGGCGCAGCAGGTGGGATTTCCCGTGATCGTCAAGGCGTCGGCGGGCGGCGGCGGGCGCGGCATGCGCGTGATCCGCAGCGGCGAGGAACTGCCCGCACTCTTCCACGCTGCGCGCTCCGAAGCCGCAGCCGCGTTCGGCAACGGCGATCTCTACATGGAGAAGTTCATCGAGCGTCCGCGCCATATCGAATTCCAGGTGCTGGCTGACAAGTACCACCATGTAGTTAGCCTGGGCGAGCGCGAGTGCAGCATCCAGCGGCGCCATCAGAAGCTGCTGGAAGAATCTCCGTCACTAAAGGTCACGCCCGAAATGCGGCGTGAGATCGGCGACCGCCTGGTCGCGGCGCTCAGCCGCATCGGCTACGTGAACGCCGGCACGGTGGAGTTTCTGATGGATGAAGACGGCTCCCTCACCTTCATGGAAATGAATACGCGTATTCAGGTGGAGCACCCGGTCACGGAGATGGTCACCGGCATCGACCTGGTCAAGAGCCAGATCCTGATCGCCGCCGGCGATCGCCTGGAAGCGGTGCTGAACCCCGATCGCATCGAGCCGCGGGGGCACGCCATCGAGTGCCGCATCAACGCCGAACATCCGGAGACGTTTATTCCCTCCGCCGGAAAAATCAAAGTGTTCAACATGCCGGGCGGCGTCGGCGTGCGCGTGGACACAGCAGCCTACTCGGAGGGCATAGTCCCGCCATACTACGACTCGCTGATCGCCAAGCTCATCACCCACGGCAAGGACAGGAGTGAAGCCATCGCCCGCATGGGACGCGCTCTGGAGATGTTCATCGTGGAGGGAATTCACACCTCGATTCCCCTGCACCGCAAGATCATGGCCGACCCGGATTTTCGCGCCGGCGAGTTTGATACCAAGTTCATGGAAAGATTTCTCGCTAAGCAAAAGGCCGCGAAATAGGTCGGAGGGGCGGATTTTAGCGCGCGAAGCGCGCGATAGAGCGTAGCCCACGGCGTCAGCCGTGGGAGAGAAGTAAGAAAGAGCGCCAGCCCGCGAAGCGGGCGACAGAGCATGCTCCCTCGCCTTTACCCCATCATCGACCCCGCTCTTCTCGCCGATGGCCAGGCATCCCGCGTGGCGGACTTCGCTCGTGAGCTGGTTGAAGGCGGCGCCACGCTCCTCCAGTACCGCAACAAAAGCGGCAACGGCCGCCAGATGCTGACCGACGCCCGCGAGCTACGCCGGGCCATGGGACGGGAGATACGCCTGATCATGAACGACCGCGCCGACCTCTGCCTGGCGACGGGTTTTGACGGTGTGCACGTCGGCCAAGACGATCTCTCGCCGGAAAGCGCGCGCATGGTCGTTGGAGATGGGCTCTGGATGGGTGTTTCCACGCACTCGGTCGCGCAGGTAATCGAAGCCGACAAGACTTCTGCCGACTACATCGCCATCGGTCCGGTATTTGCCACCGCGTCCAAGCAGAATCCCGATCCAGTCATCGGCCTCGAAGGCGTGCGCGCCGCCCGCGCGGCCACTCGCAAGCCGCTGGTTGCGATCGGGGGAATTACTCGCGGCAACTGCGTCTCCGTCATCCAGGCGGGCGGCGCGGATTCGGTCGCCGTCATATCCGACTTAGTACATGACCCCGCGAAATCTGTTGCAGCATTCCTGCGTGTTTTAAGGTAAAACATGCAAGCAATGAGCAGTCAGGCGCACGCCCAAACCGCCCCCCCACAGGAACAGGAGCTGGTCAAGGGATTGGGGCTCACCAGCGCGACTACGCTGGTTATGGGCTCGATGATCGGCTCCGGCATCTTCATTGTTTCCGCCGACATCGCCCGCCTGGTTGATTCGCCCGGCCTGCTGATCATGGCCTGGATGGTCACCGGCTTCATGACCATCACCGGCGCGCTGGCCTACGGCGAGCTCGCCGCCATGATGCCCAAAGCCGGCGGCCAGTACGTTTACCTGCGCGAGTCGCTGGGGCCGCTGTGGGGATTTCTCTACGGCTGGACGTTATTCCTCGTGATCCAGACGGGAACCATCGCCGCCGTGGGCGTGGCGTTCGGCAAATTTCTCGGCGTGTTCTTCCCCTCGATTTCTTCGACGAACTGGATCATCCACCTGTGGAAGGCGCCGCCCATCCACATCGGTCCGATGGTCTTGGGCAACATGCACGTCGGACTGAACACGCAGAACCTGGTGGCCATCATCATTATTGTGGCGCTCACCGGGGTCAACGTTTTCGGCATCAGGACCGGGGCGGCGATCCAGAACGTGTTCACCTTTGCCAAGACCGCGGCCCTGCTCGGGCTGGTGATCGCCGGAACGCTGCTCTTCCGCAATCCCGCCGCCGTGGCCGCGAACTTCACCAATTTCTGGCGGATGGGCGCCGGGCACGCGGACCTCGGCATCGCGTCGCCGTTCCTGCTGGTGATCACCTTGCTGGCGGTCGTGCAGGTCGGGTCGCTGTTCTCCGCCGATGCCTGGAACAACGTCACCTTCACCGCCGGAGAAGTGAAGAATCCCCAGCGCAACCTGCCGCTGTCTCTTGCGCTGGGAACGGGCGTTGTGATCGGGCTCTACATTCTCGCCAACATCGCCTACTTGAACGTGCTTCCGCTGCACGGCGATCCGCAGGGAGCCAGCGTGTTGGCGCGCGGAATTCAGTATGCGACGGAAGACCGCGTGGCCACGGCCGCCATGATCTCGATGTTCGGCGCGGCGGGTGGAGCAGTGATGGCGGCGGCCATCCTGATCTCCACCTTCGGCTGCAACAACGGCCTGATCCTGGCGGGCGCGCGCGTCTACTACGCCATGGCCAAGGACGGCCTGTTCTTCCACCAGGCCGCGCATATCCATCCCAAGTACCGCACTCCGGTGTATGCGCTGGTGGTGCAGGCCATCTGGACTTGCATCCTGTGCCTCTCCGGGACGTACGGCCAGTTGCTCGACTACATCATCTTCGCGGTGCTGGTCTTTTATATTCTGACCATCCTCGGGCTGTTCGTGCTGCGCCAGACGCGTCCCCACGCCGAGCGGCCGTATCGGGCATTCGGGTATCCCGTGCTGCCGGCGATTTACATCGTGATGGCGGTGTTTATCGACATCGTGTTGCTAAGATATAAACCCCAATACACGTGGCCCGGGCTGATCATTGTGCTGTTGGGGATTCCCGTGTATTTTCTGACGCGCCGGGCGGCCCCGGAAGCAAGCACGGCCGACTAAGGAGAGAGCATGGATCTGCTCAAGACCAAGCCGCTGGACATGCTTCGTGAAGAGTCTGAAGAAGCCGGCGAACACTGTCTGAAACGCGCCTTGGGACCCGTCAACCTGATCACCCTCGGCATTGGCGCCATCATTGGAGCGGGGATTTTTGTGCTGACGGGCGCAGCCGCGGCGCAGTACGCCGGGCCGGCCATTGTGTTGTCGTTTATCCTCGCCGGGATTGGTTGCGTCTTTGCCGGGCTGTGCTATTCCGAGTTCGCCTCGCTGATTCCCATCGCCGGCTCGGCCTACACCTACGGCTATGCCACGCTGGGTGAGATCTTCGCCTGGATCATCGGTTGGGACCTGATTCTGGAGTACGCCTTCGGTGCCGCTACCGTGGCCTCGGGATGGAGTGGCTACGTAGTCAGCTTTCTGCAGGATTTCGGCATTCACCTTCCTCCCCACTTAACCGCTACTCCAGGCACCGACCTGGTGATGTATCACAATCGCTGGGAGCGTTTGGCCACCATTCTTCCTACCCTGCAGAAACACGGCGTCGATCCCACGAGCCTGCCGCACGTGACTGCGGTTTTCAACGTTGTCGCCTTCCTGGCGATCGCGGTGATTACCACCATCCTGGTGATCGGCATCAAGGAGTCGGCGAATTTCAACTCCGCAATCGTGATTGTGAAGGTGGCGATCGTGTTGGTGTTCATCGGCATCGCCGCCCGCTATGTGCTGGCCAATCCTTCGCTGGCAAGCGCCAATTGGCATCCGTTTATTCCGCCCAATGCCGGCGCCTTCGGAAAGTACGGCTGGTCGGGAGTAGCGCGCGCCGCAGGCGTAATCTTCTTCGCCTATATCGGCTTCGACGCCGTCTCCACCGCCGCTCAAGAGGCCAAGAACCCGCAGAAAGACATGCCCATCGGGATTCTCGGCTCGCTGGTTATCTGCACTATTCTCTACATCCTGGTTTCGGGATTGCTCACCGGGATGGTTTCATACACGACCCTCAATGTGCCCGACCCGGTGGCGGTTGGCATCGATGCTACCGGCGTTCGCTGGGGCAGCATTCTGGTGAAGCTGGGCGCCATCGCCGGCCTGGGGAGCGTGATGCTGGTGATGTTGCTGGGACAGTCGCGTGTGTTCTTCTCCATGTCACGCGATGGCCTGCTGCCGCAGTGGGCAGGCGCCGTGCACCCGCGCTTCCGCACCCCGTACATTTCCTCCATCACCGTGGGCATTTTTGTCGCAATCTTCGCTGCGCTGATTCCCATCGGCATTCTGGGCGAGCTGGTGAGCATCGGCACGCTGCTGGCGTTCGTGATCGTCTGCGCTGGAGTGTGGGTCCTGCGCGTGCGCCGGCCCGACCTGCCGCGCCCGTTCAAGACACCCCTGGTTCCGCTCGTGCCCATTCTGGGGATCGTGGTTTCCGGACTGATGATGGTCAGCCTTCCCGGCGACACTTGGCTGCGCTTGCTGATTTGGCTGGCAATCGGGATGATCGTGTACTTCACCTACGGCCGCTACCACAGCCGCGTGCAGGCCATCGGTACGTCCGAAAAGCAGCGGTCCATGGCGGATTGAGGGCGTCGGTGCTGCAATCTAAACCCTCCGCTGCGCGGAGGGTTTTTCTTTTCACTTGAAACTTGAAACCTGAAACTTGAAACTTCCACCGTGAAAGCCCTGCGCAATCTGAAGATCATCGCCGTGGCGCTGGCGGTGCTGGCCGCCGCGGGCACCATTGGTTTTCACCTCATCGAAGGCTGGCCGTGGTTCGACGGCTTCTACATGGTGGTCACCACCTTCACCACCATCGGCTACCAGGAGGTGCATCCGCTCTCGCACGTCGGCCGGATCTTCAACGTCACCCTCATCATCCTCGGCGTTGGTTTAGCATTCCTGGGCATCGGGACCGCAACCCAGGCTTTGTTAGAATTCGAGCTCGGACACTTCTTCGGTAGACGTCGCATGGAGCGAGAGATCGAACGCCTTTCCGGACATTACATCCTGTGCGGCGCCGGGCGCGTGGGACGCAGCGCGGCGCGCGAGCTGGCGCGTGAGTCCGTGCCTTTCGTGGTCGTCGAAAACGATGCTGACAAGCTGGCGCACTACAGCGATGCAGGCTGGCTGACGCTCGTGGGCGACGCCACCCAGGAGAAGGTCTTGCGCGATGCCCATATCGAGCGTGCCCGCGGATTGGTGGCCGCTACCACCACCGATGCGACCAACATGTACATCGTGCTCACCGCGCGCAGCCTGAATCCGAAGCTGCGCATCATCGCCCGCGCCAGCGAAGAAGAGGCAGAGAAGCACCTGGTCTCGGCCGGCGCGGACACGGTGATTTCGCCCTACACCTTCGCCGGCCATCGCATCGCGCAATCGTTTCTGCGCCCGCACGTGCTCGACTTTCTCGATATCGCGACGGCGCGCGAAGGCAAGCTCGACCTGGAGATCGAAGAGGTCCACGTGGAGAACGGTTCCAGCTTCGCCGGCAAGACCATCGAAAGCTCGCGCATTCGCCAGGAGATGGGCGTGATCGTGCTGGCGATCAAGCGCGCGGGCGCCGGCATGAGCTTCAATCCCGCGCCGGAAGACCGCATCGAGGCCGGCGATTACCTGATCGCGATGGGCGAGCCCGCGAGCTTGCGCCGGCTCGAAGACACCGCCAGAACAAGATGAAGATCGTCACTGCTGCCGAAATGCGCGAGATCGACCGCGCCACCAGCGAGCGCTTTGGCGTTCCCTCGCTCACTCTGATGGAAAATGCCGGCACAGCGGTTGCCGATTTTGTGCTGCGTCGCTACTTGGGCGTCGAAAGCGTTGGCGTTGTTTGCGGCAAGGGGAACAATGGCGGCGATGGATTCGTGGCGGCGCGCAAGCTGCATGAGGCAGGGATGCAGGTTTCCATCCTGCTGCTGGCGGATCCGGCCGAACTTAAGGGCGATGCGGCCGCCATGTTCAAGCGGCTTGAGCTGAAGCCCGTGATGGCACGCAACGGAGAAGAACTGCGGAGCGCGGCGGCCCAGCAGGTCTATCAGGCTGATGTGTTGATCGATGGCATCCTGGGCACAGGCTTTCGTCCGCCGGTGACGAGTCTTTACGCGGATGCGATCGAGGCATTCGCGAAGGCCGACCGGCCAATCGTTGCGATCGACATTCCATCCGGCCTCGATTCCGACCAGATGACGCCGCATTCCGAAGCGAGCGGCCCGGTTGCTCCTGCCCACGCCACCGTGACCTTCACCGCGCCGAAACCGGCACACCTGTTCAGCAGCGCGGTTCGCGGACCGATCATGGTTGCGCCGATTGGTTCTCCCGACGAAGCGATCGTGTCCAAACTCGGCCTCGAAGTTCCCACCTGGCGTGAGATGGCGAGCCTACTCTCGCCGCGCGATCCCGAGGCCCACAAGGGCATCTTCGGACACGTGCTGGTGGTCGGCGGATCGTTGGGAAAAGCTGGCGCTGCCGCGATGGCGGGCATGGCGGCGCTACGGGCGGGAGCGGGATTGGTTACGGTTGCGTGTCCTCGTTCGGTGCTTTCGACGGTCGCGGGCTTCATGCCCGAGCTGATGACCGAGCCTTTGGATGAGACCGAGGCTGGGACGATCTCCCTGCGTGCTCTCGAATACAATCGGATGGATGCGCTGGTTCAAGGCAAAACGGTGATCGCGGTTGGCCCGGGCATCGGGCGTCACCCTGACACCACACAGTTTGTTCGCACGCTGGTCGAAAAATTCCGCTTGCCGATGGTCGTTGACGCCGATGGCTTGAACGCTTTCCAGGGCGCGGCCGAGAAGCTGAATGGCTCGGCGCACCCGCTGGTGCTGACGCCGCATCCCGGCGAGATGTCGCGCCTGATCGGCGGGAGCATCGCCGATGTGGAGAAAGACCGCATCGGCATCGCGCGCAAATTCGTCCAGGAGTACAAGCTGATGCTGGTACTCAAAGGGCATCGCACGCTGACCGCGCTACCCGATGGCCAAATCTGGGTGAATCACAGCGGCAATCCTGGCATGGCCACCGGCGGCATGGGCGACATCCTCACCGGCATGGTCGCGGGATTCTGGGCGCAGGGTCTGCACGGTAAGGCGCCCGCTCCAGATGCCGGCCCATCGCCGGCGCACGATGCCATCACCACCGCCGTTTATCTGCACGGCTTGGCCGCCGATGTCGCTCGCGAAAGCAAAGGCGAGATCTCGTTGACGGCCACCGACCTGCTCGCGGCGCTGCCCGATGCGATTCGCCGCGTTCAACAGATCGCTCGCGATCCATACGTGTGGCTCAGCGAGCTACCCACACCCGCCCGCTCATGAAGGAGTTTGTCACTCACTCCGCCGAAGAAACCACGGACTTGGGACGACGTCTGGCCGCCGAACTCACTCCACCGAAGCTGGTGGTGCTGCGTGGCGATCTTGGGGCGGGGAAGACCACGCTGATCAAAGGCATCGCCGAGGGCTTCCAGGCAGCGTCGCCGGAGAGCGTGACCAGCCCTACGTTTACCCTGATCCATGAATATCGTGGGCTGGGCGTGAATGTGTATCACGTCGATCTCTATCGCATCGACACGCAGCGCGAGCTGGACACGCTCGGTCTCGACGATCTGTTCGACGAAAAGAGCGTCGTGCTGATCGAATGGGGCGAAAAGTTCGCGCGCTTTCTGCGCGAACGCGACGTGGAGATCACAATCGAGCGCCTGGGCGAGAATGACAGAAGAATCGTGGTAGCCACAGAGGCACAGAGACACAGAGAAAAATGAATTCAAAACCTCTGCGCCTCTGTGTCTCTGTGGCTAATCTCCGTCAGAACCCCATGATGTTGTAGCCGCAATCCACGAAGATCACTTCACCGGTGATGCCGGCGCCGGCGTCGGACGCCAGGAAGACCGCAGTGTCGGCCACTTCGTTCACATCGACATTACGTTTGAGCGGCGCTCGGTCGGCGTGCGCCTTCAGCATGTCGCCGAAGCCGGAGATGCCGCGCGCCGCCAGCGTCTTCACCGGTCCCGCGGAGATGGCGTTGACGCGAATGCGCCGCGAGCCCAGATCGTGCGCCAGATAGCGGACCGAGGCCTCCAGCGCAGCCTTGGCCACGCCCATCACGTTGTAGTGCGGCACGACTTTGGTCGAGCCATAGTAGGTGAGCGTAAGGACCGAGCCGCCATCTTCCATGAGCGGAGCGGCGGCGCGGGCCATCGCAATCAGCGAATAGACACTCACGTCGTGGGCGATGCGGAAGCCCTCGCGCGTGGTGGCGAGGAACTCGCCCTTCAGCTCATCCGCGGGTGCGAAGGCGATGCTGTGCACCAGGGCGTGCAGCTTGCCGTAGCGTGATTTGAGCTGGGCGAACAGATTGATCGATTTGCTCGTCAGCGGACACATCGCACATGAACGCCTCGGCGCCGGGCAGAGCCGCAATCAGGTCTTTGGCTTCCTCCTCCAGGCGCTGGTTCTGGTAGGTGATGACCAGCCGCGCGCCCGCTTGTTGCAGGCGCTGCGCGATGGCCCAGGCGATGCTGCGCTTGTTGGCTACGCCAAAGACCACGGCAGTGCGTCCTTGCATACTGTCGGACATCCGCACTCTCCTGATAGCCACAGAGGCACAGAGACACAGAGAAAAATGAATCAAGAATCTCTGTGCCTCTGTGTCTCTGTGGCAGAAACTGCAAAGGATACCAAAAAGCTCAGTCCGCCGTGGTTTCCGCCATCGACTCGAGCGGAGCTGCGGCGCGCGCCGGCCACATGGCGGCCAGGCCGGACAGCATGTAGACGCAGCCGATCATGACAAAGCCCCACAGCAGGCCGATGCGATGCGCTACCAGGCCCACGGAGAACCCAAGTCCCAGTTGCAGGGCGGTACCGAAGAACATGAACGTGTTCTGCACCCGGCCCATGAAGTGCCGCGGCACGGCTTCCATGATGCGGCTATTGATGGCCACCCCGCCTACGCCGCGTCCCGATCCCATGAGCGCGTAGAGCCCAACGGCGACGACCAGCCAGTGCGAAAACGGCAGCAGCACCAGGCTGAGCGCCAGAAGCGCAAACGCAATTCCCACCGACCAGCGCTTTCCCAGGATTCGAATGGCCACAGGCGTGTAGAAACAACTGGCGAATGCCCCAATCGCCCAGCCTGCGTTGAGCCAGCCGTATCCCACTGCTCCGGCCTTAAGGATACGGTCGCTGAGCGGCGCGCTGACCACGCCTTGCGCCAGCATCGCTCCCAGGAAGCACGCGAAGCTGATCCCCAGCAGCACCAGGTTCGGCCTGCCCCGCAAGTAAGAGATGCCCTCGCGCAACTCATGCAAGAAGCCCGCCACCGCGCCCTCGGGGCGAGTCGCGTCATTCGCCGGACGCACCACCACGCGGCCCTTCCTCACCGCCAGGTAGCAGAGGAACGAAACCACGTAGGAGCTTACGTCGATCAGCAACACGCCGCCCAACCCGATGCGGTTGTAGACCCAGCCCACCACCGCGCCCGCCATCAGCCATCCGGATTGCACCGCCGCCAGCAGGAAGGTGTTGGAGGCGACGAACTGCGATTCGGGCGTCAGCTCCTGGATGAGCGCGTTGATGGTCGGCCAGAACATCCAGAAGCCGCTGGAGACGAGCATCGCCATCACATAGATCTGCCAGACCTGCGCCTGATGCCGAAGGGCAAGCACGGCGACAATCAGGATCACGACGGCGCGCATTGCATCGAGCATCATCAAAAGCCGGCGCCGGTCTTCGCGGTCGATGATGACGCCGCTTATCGGCATGATCAGCATGGCGGGCAGAGTTTGCAACACCAGCAGAGTGCCCAAGGCGATTTCGGAATGTGTGGCCTGCAGGATGTACCAGATCACGGCGGCCGCATTCATCCCGCTGCCGACCATGGACACGGCATTGGCGGTGAAGATCAGCCGCAGCGGCCGCTGTTGCAGGATGGAGCGCATTATTCCAACTCTAAACGAAACGCAGCAGGGCCGCCAAACCGCGCGGTTGTGGATATCGCCTGTACCGCCCGCGCGAAGATCGTGTGCCATAATGTCGCTCCATTCCCATGGCGAAACGAATCCGCGACTGGTTGAAGGACTTCGTGCGCCACCGCCCGGAGCTTTACTTCCTCTATCACTTCGGACGGGTGCTCAAACGCCAGCAGCTTGTGTTCATCGATTATCCCGTTACGCCGGCGGCGCGCTACGGCTACGGCAAACCTCCGCATCCGCAGCTCTACGAGCTGCTCGCCAAGGACCGCGCCGGTTACAAGGCCACGCTGGAGAAATTCTGGGAATTCAAGGACGGGCTGCTGAAGATTCCCGCGCAGCCCTCTTCGCCAG
Source organism: uncultured Acidobacteriota bacterium (assembly GCA_963733935.1). Taxonomy (GTDB): domain Bacteria; phylum Acidobacteriota; class Terriglobia; order Terriglobales; family Acidobacteriaceae; genus JAHFUA01. The sequence continues at coordinate 310,952 of CAVTEQ010000014.1, read as the reverse complement.
TCGAACCTTCGTGGGTGAACGGCTGGCTGTCGCCTTTCGACCTCGCCAGCCTCTACTGTCTGGTAGCGATGAACCATCCTCCGCGCTACCTGGAAGTGGGCTCGGGAGTCTCGACATGCGTGGCACGGCGCGCGGCTCGCGACCACGAACTGCGCACGCGCATCATTTCCATCGATCCGCAACCGCGGGCGGAGATTGACTCGCTCTGCGACACCGTCATCCGCCAGCCGCTGGAGAAGGCCGACCTGGCGGTATTCGACCAGTTGGCGCCGGGAGACATCCTGTTCATCGACAGCTCACACCGCGTCTTCACCAACTCCGACGTGAGCGTGGTCTTTCTCGACGTGCTGCCGCGTCTCGCGCCGGGCGTGCTCGTGCATCTGCACGACATTTTTCTTCCCTATGACTATCCCCCGGAGTGGCGCGACCGCTACTACTCCGAGCAATACATGCTGGCGGCGATGCTGCTGGGCCAAAGCGCGCGCTTCCGAGTGGCGCTGCCCAATGCATTTATCAGCCACGATCCGGAGCTGAGTGCGGTATTGGCGCCGTTGTGGCACGATGCGCACTTTGCCTGCCAATCGCTCTCCAACGGCCCGCAGCAAGTGCCCGACAGGAGCGGCCTGGGCTCGTCCTTCTGGTTGCGTACCACCTAGATTTCTTGCCTGTGCGGCGCCGGACTCGTCCATAATGACGGCCCGGAGGAGGAACGTTTTGCGCCTGCCGCCGACCAACTGGAGGTACATGGCCTGTGGGTTATTGCTGGTGGCCATCGTGTACGCCGCCGGGCCGGTCGACAGCGGACGCCTGCAAATCGATTCCGCCTACCACGCAGGCGAGCGCGTTCCCTTCACCGTGCTCGAACCCGGCAATCGCAACGCACAACTGCGCGTCGGCCCCTGGCTGCTGGGAGTGCGCGCCGACGACCCCAAGCCGCGCGATCGCCGGCGCAATCTGTATGTTGTTTTTCCTGGGACCCTGCATCGCTCTCCCGGATGGCCGGACTTCGATCACAACTGCGTCCTGAGCGACTTGCCCGCCAGCGCTGAGCCGGTGGAGTGGGATGTCTACTGGGCAGTGGTGCTCGATCCCACCCTGCAGGAAGACTTTCGCAGCGAGCAGGCGCTGGTGCTGGCCGACCAGTCCAGTTTTATTCCCCCCGACCTGCTGGAATTCAGTGACATTCCCGCCGCTGGCTTTCTGCGCGCGCAGATGAAGGTGCGCTCGCTGGGCGATCTGGCGCGCTACCGCCGCAAGGACGGCACCCTGCCGCGCCTGCTCATCACCCCCGCGGGATATGCGGTTCGCGGCAGCACCGAACCGAGATGAATTTGTGATTTGTGATTTCTGATTTGTGATTTGAAGCATGTCTTCCGATTACCAAATCACCAATCACAAATCACAAATCATAAATCGCCTTTTCTTTATACTTGCTGACCGGAGTCCCTCTGTTCCCCTTCATCCAAGTCGGCCCGTTGCGGCTGGGCACGTACGGGCTCATGGTGTGGCTGGCCTTCTTCTGCGCTTATTTCCTTCTCAATGCGGACTTGCGCCGCCGCAAGTTGCCGGGGGACGCGCTCAACATCATTCTGCTGCTCGTGGTTGCCGGTCTTGCGGGATCGAAGCTCTACCACCTGCTGGAACGCCCGGCGGAGTTCTTCGCCAATCCCATTGGCCTGTTCTTTTCCAGCTACGGCTTCGCGTGGTTTGGAGGCTTCCTGGGAGGACTGGCGATCTTGCTGTGGCTGGCGCATCACTATCGTGTCCCCATACTTACATTTCTGGACGCGTGCAGCCCCGCGGCAGCGTTGGGGTACGCCATCGGGCGCCTGGGATGCCTGCTCTCCGGCGATGGCGATTACGGCATCGCCACCAACCTGCCGTGGGGGATGGCATTCCCGCCGCTCGAAGCCGGATGCCGCGCGCAGCACTTCGTCTGCGTGATCCACGGCAGCCTGGAGGCAAGTTACGGAACGACGGTAGGCTTGGCTACCAATGCCATCGTCCGCGTGCATCCTACGCCGATTTATGAGTTCATCGTGGGGGCGCTCATTGCCTGGTTTTTGTGGTGGCGGGGCACGCAGCGGCTGCGTGATAAAGCGCCAGACGGTGAAATCCTGGCTGAGTACTTGGCACTCACGGGACTGGCGCGGCTGCTGGTTGAGTTCATCCGCATCAACCCACGCTCGGCGTTCGGCCTGCTCACCAACGCACAGGTCGTAAGCCTGATTTCGATGATCGCTGGAGTGGCGCTGATGTTCGTGGTGCGAGCGCGGACCAAGTTGGGAAACGCTAAGTCCATGCCCGCGTGAACTCCCGAGCATCTCCCCGCAACTCCCCCCCGCATCTAACCTCCAACGGCCGATGATCTCCAAATGCGCCAATCCGGAGTGCTCGGCTCCGTTTCGCTATCTGCGCGACGGCAAGTTGTTTCGCGTTGATCTGGACCAACTCGAATCCGCCTCGCCTGAACAGAACGCCTCCGACAAGAAGTGGCACCGGTTAGAGCACTTCTGGTTATGCGGCCGCTGCGCCGCGACCATGACCCTGATTGCCGAGAAGGGCAAAGGCGTCACCGCCGTCCCGCTTACCCCGGCACTGCGCAAGGCGTCGTGAGCCGCGGCTCACTTCGGCAAAAATCTCTCCAGCGGACACGCGCTGCACTTGGCACTCGCCTTCAGGCAGTGATGTTTCGCGGTCTGCACCAGCAGGGCATGGAACTCGTCGAAGACGCGGGCCGCGGGCGCAGCGCGCCGGATGAGGAACTTGTGCCGCCGCCGGCCGGGGAGAGGCGAGGCTGGCGGCTGATTTGAGTCGGGCGGAAGCGCCGACTGAAAGGCGCGTTCCACCAGTTGGCGAATGTCTTCGTAGCGCGCCTTGGCAGTAACCAATCCGTGGCGTTCAAAGACCCGCCGAGTGTATGCATCGACGACAAAGACGGGATGCCCGCCCGCATATAGAAGAATCGAGTCGGCGGTTTCCGGACCTACGCCGTTGAGCGCCAGCAACTCTTCGCGCAGCTCGGCGGTCGGCCGCGCGAACATCCGCGTCAGCGAGCCCTGATAACGCTTGTCCACATGGTTGACAAAATTTTTCAGTCGCTGTGCTTTCTGGCGGAAGTATCCGGAAGAGCGGATCATCCGCGCCAGCGCTCTCAGGGGTGTGCGGCGGATGCCGTCGAGATTGAGCACGCCTTCCGCCCGCAGCCGCCTCAGGGCCCGTTCTACGTTGGTCCAGGCGGTGTTCTGGGTCAGGAAGGCGCCCACAATCACCTCAAAGCGGGTATGGGCAGGCCACCAGTCCTGCCGTCCCCAGGCCGCCATCAGTTGCTGGTAGTAGTTCCGGACGCTGCTCTCGTGGTCCAAATTGGCACCTTGCTACCTGGAATATTTACCGAATAGAGCAGCTTCCAGCCTGAATTGGTGGAACATCTTGATTAGGCCCCGCTTCCCTAGCGTTTCGACCGCATGAATGGTCTCGATTAGTTTAGCCGACCACGAGATAGCGCCTTTGGGCCGTTTGACAACTTTTGTCAATGCCCGGCGAGGTCCGGCGCAGGTGCCTGAAGTACATGCCCCAACGGTGCTAACTACTTCATATTCAATGACCTAAACTTACATGACAAATAGTGTCAGAGAGCGCGGGCTGGGTGCGGGAAAGTGGCAAGTGGCTGCTGCTTCCGCGCGGGCCCGGCTGCTGGTTGCCGTCTAAGTGAGCGGCAGCCGTGAGGTATCTGGGAATGTCGCAACGGCTCGGTGATCTTCTAGTCAAAGAGAAGGTCATCTCGCAGGAACAACTGGATCGCGCGCTGACGGAGCAGAAGCGTAACGGCTCGCGCCTGGGTTCCGTGCTGGTGAAGCTGGGCTACGTTTCCGACGAAGACGTCACCAATTTTCTCTCCCGGCAGTATGGCGTCCCGGCCATCAATCTCTCGTATTTCGACATTGATCCCTCCGTCGTCAAGCTGATTCCTCCGGAGACTGCGCGCCGCTATCAGATCCTGCCGCTGAGCCGGGTGGGCGCTTCGCTGACCATCGCCATGGTGGATCCCACCAATGTCTTTGCCATGGACGACATCAAGTTCATGACCGGCTTCAACATCGAGCCGGTGGTGGCCTCGGAAACGGCCATTCTGCAGGGCATCGACAAGGCTTACGGCGACACCCACGAAGAAGACCTGGAAAAGGTGATGGCGGACATCGGCGAGTCCGATGCCGACATCGAGCTGCAGGCGGGCGACGAAGACGAGTACACCGCCAGCGAACTGGAGCGGGCGGCCGAAGAAGCGCCCATCGTCAAGCTGGTGAACCTGATCCTCACCGACGCGGTCAAGCGCGCCGCCAGCGACATTCACATCGAGCCCTACGAGAAGGAATACCGGGTGCGCTTCCGCCTGGATGGCATCCTGCAGACCGTCATGAGCCCGCCCCTGAAGCTGAAGGACGCCATCATCTCGCGCATCAAGATCATGTCCAAGCTGGACATCAGCGAGAAGCGCCTGCCCCAGGACGGCCGCATCATGCTCAAGGTGAATATCGCAGGCCGGCGCAAGACGCTCGACTACCGCGTCAGCACCCTGCCCACCATCTGGGGAGAGAAGATCGTCCTCCGGCTGCTCGACAAAGACAACCTGCGGCTGGACATGACCCAGCTCGGCTTCGAGCCCGAGTCGCTGGTCAAGTTCGAGAAGGCCATCCTGAAGCCTTACGGCATGGTGCTGGTCACGGGCCCCACCGGGTCGGGAAAGACCAACACCCTCTATTCCTCCATCGCGCGGCTGAATACGCCGGAGACCAACATCATGACCGCGGAGGACCCGGTCGAGTTCCAGCTCCCCGGCGTCAATCAGGTGCAGGTAAAGGAGCAGATCGGGCTGAACTTTGCCGCGGCGCTGCGTTCCTTCCTGCGGCAGGATCCCAACATCATCCTGGTGGGCGAGATCCGCGATTTCGAGACGGCGGAAATCGCCATCAAAGCCGCGCTCACCGGCCACCTGGTGCTTTCCACGCTGCACACCAACGGCGCTCCGGAAACCATCAGCCGCATGATGAACATGGGCATCGAGCCGTTCCTGGTAGCCACGTCGGTTCACATGATCGTGGCCCAGCGCCTGGTGCGCCGCATTTGCCGGGAATGTACTGAACTGGTTGAGGTGCCGCAGCAGACGTTGCTGGAGTCCGGTTTCTCGCCGCAGGAAGCCAAGACGGTCAAGATCCATCGTGGACGCGGGTGCGCCACCTGCAACAACACCGGCTACAAGGGCCGCACCGGTCTCTACGAGGTGATGGCCATCGACGACGATATCCGCGAACTGGTCCTGGTCGGGGCGTCGGCGGTGGAGCTGAAGAAGAAAGCGATCGAGCACGGCATGATCACACTGCGGCGCAGCGGTCTGATCAAGGTGATGGATGGGCAAACCACCCTGGAAGAGGTTGCGCGCGAGACCATCCACTAAACAGGGGAATTTTGGGGGACACCAATGGCTGTAACGCTCAGTGAGCTTTTGAAAAAGATGCTGGAGATGTTGGGCAGTGACCTGCACATCACTACCAATTCGCCTCCCCAGGTTCGCGTGCACGGGCACCTCACACCTCTGGACTTGCCGCCCCTGACCGCGGCCGAGACCAAGCAGCTGGCCTACAGCGTCCTCACCGACGCCCAGAAGCAGCGCTTCGAGGAGTCGCTGGAGCTGGACTTCTCCTTCGGCCTGAAAGGACTGGCCCGCTTCCGCGGCAACTGCTTCAACCAGCGCGGCGCCGTGGGCGCTGTCTTCCGCGTGATTCCGTTCGAGGTCAAGGGATTCAAGGAACTCGGCCTGCCGGCAATTGTCTCCAAGCTGTGCGACAAGCCGCGCGGACTCATCCTGGTGACCGGCCCCACGGGTTCGGGCAAGTCCACCACTCTGGCCGCCATGCTGGACAAGATCAACAGCGAGCGCCACGAGCACATCATCACCATCGAAGACCCGATCGAGTTCGTGCACAACCACAAGAGCTGCCTGGTGAATCAGCGGGAAGTGAACTCGGACACCAAGTCGTTCAGCGCGGCCTTGCGCGCCGCGCTGCGCGAAGATCCGGACGTGGTGCTGATCGGCGAAATGCGCGACCTGGAGACGGTGGAATCGGCCTTGCGCATCGCCGAAACCGGGCACCTCACCTTCGGAACCTTGCACACCAACACCGCGGCCTCCACCATTAACCGCATCATCGACGTGTTCCCTTCGCACCAGCAGCCGCAGATTCGCGCCCAGCTCTCTCTGGTGATGGAGGGAATCCTGTGCCAGACGCTGCTCCCCAAGATCGGCGGCAATGGCCGGGTCATGGCCATGGAGATCCTGGTACCCAATGCCGCGGTGCGCAACCTGGTCCGCGAAGACAAGATCCACCAGATTTATTCCGCCATGCAATCGGGCCAGGACAAGTTCGGAATGCAGACCTTCAATCAATCGCTGGCGTCTTTGTATTTCCAGAGACAGATCACGCTGGAGACCGCCATGCAACGCTCGTCGATGGCGGACGAGTTACAGGACATCATCAACCGCGGGGCCGTGAGCGCAGCTCGCGGCTCCACCGTCGCACGCAAGTAGGACGCTGAGGCCCGCGGTCGTTCGGCCTGCGGGCGAACCGAGTACGGGGGAGGACACATGCCGGTTTTCACCTACAGCGGCACCAACGCCGCTGGCACCAAAATCAATGGCGAGCGCATCGCCGAGAACAAGCAGTCCTTGACCATGGCGCTCCGCCGGGAGCGCATTAATCCCATCACCATCAAGGAGAAGGGCAAGGAGTTCGCTCTTCCCACTTTGGGCCGCGGCAAAGTTGCTACCAAGGACCTGGCCATCTTCTTCCGCCAGTTCTCGGTCATGATTGATGCCGGGTTGCCGCTGGTGCAGTGCCTGGAGATCCTGGCCGCCAATCAGGAAAACATGACCTTTCAGAAGACCCTGACCGGCGTGCGCACCTCGATTGAAGGCGGCGCCACCCTGGCCAATGCCATGCGCCAGTATCCCAAGGTGTTCGACGATCTCACCACCAACATGATCGAAGCGGGCGAGACCGGCGGTATTCTCGACACCATTCTGCAGCGGCTTGCCGCCTACGTGGAAAAGGCGGTGAAGCTGAAGGCGGCGGTGAAGTCGGCGCTCATCTACCCCTGCTCGGTGGTCACCATCGCCGTGCTGATCGTGGCCGGACTGCTGAAGTTCGTGGTGCCCATCTTCGCCAACCTGTTCGTCGGCCTGGGAGTGGCCCTGCCTCTGCCCACCCGCATCGTGATGAAGCTGAGCGAGATCGTGGCCAGCTTCTGGTGGATCGGCATAGCGCTGGTGGTTGCGCTCGTGCTGGGTATTCGCCAGGTGCGGAAAGATCCGCGCGGCCGTCTGTTCACGGACAAAATACTGCTGAACCTGCCCATCATCGGCATGCTGCTGCGCAAGATCGCCGTGGCCCGCTTTACCCGTACCCTGGGAACGCTGATTACCTCGGGCGTGCCCATCCTCGAAGGTCTGAGCATCACCGCCCGCACCTCGGGCAATGCGGTCCTGGAGCAAGCCCTGATGAAGGTGCGCAAGTCCATCGAGGAAGGCCGCACCATTGTCGATCCGCTGCGGGAGAGCGGCGTCTTCCCCAACATGGTGACCCAGATGATCGGCGTGGGCGAGGCCACCGGCGCCATGGACGCCATGCTGCAGAAAATCGCCGACTTCTACGAAGACGAAGTCGACGCCGCTACCAAGGACCTGCTGACCCTGATGGAGCCGATCATGATCGCCTTCCTCGGCGTGGCCGTGGGCGGCATCGTGATTTCGCTGTACATGCCGCTGTTCAGCATGATCTCGAAACTTTCGGGAGGCAGCTAGAAACAGTCGCCAGTTGTCAGTTGCCAGTTGCCAGTCTGAAGGCATCGGGTGCTGACAACTGGCAACTAGCAACTGACAACCGTTGTCATGAGAAGCGAATTCAACGAGCGCACCTGGCTGGCCTGGCTCTCCAAGGTACGCATTATCGTCATCACGTTCCTGCTGGCCATCGAGCTGGTGATCGCGCGGCTCACGGTTACCGCCGTGCCCGTGCGCAGCTTCATCAGCGTGATCGCGCTCTGGTACGCCATTTCGCTATTCTACGTGCTGCTGCTTCCGCTCTGGGGCGAATCGTGGACCCAGGCTCGCTTGCAGGTGGTGACCGATCTTGTATTCGCCAATGCCATCATCTACCTGACCGGCGGCATCGATACTTCCTTCAACTTCCTGAACCCGCTGGTCATCATCATGGCCTCGATCCTGCTTTCGCGGACCTGGGCCTACCTGAGCGCGTTGCTGTCGTTCATTCTGTTCGGCGGCATCCTGGAGCTTTCCTACTTCGACCTGATTCACTCCTACTCCGCTACGCGCACCGATCCGCGCTCGCTGCAACTCGTCATCTTCATCAATCTGTTCGCCTACCTGGCGGTGGCTTACCTGGCCAGCAAGATGGCCGCCCGCCTGCGCCAGGTCGACGTCGAGTTGAAGGACAAGAGCGGGGCTCTACAGAACCTGCAAGCTCTGCACAAGAACGTGATCGACTCCATGAGCGGAGGCTTGATCACCACCGACCTCGAGGGCCACATCACACTGCTGAACCCCGCCGGCGAGCAACTGATGGAGACTTCAGCCTCCGCGGTGATCGGCCGGCTGGTCACGCAGTGTTTTCTCGATCCGTTGCCTCCGCCGGGGCCGCATCCAGTTCACAACGAAGTGCGCTGTCCTACTCCCAGCGGCGCGGAGAAGACCTTCGGATTCACCGCCTCGGAATTAATCGTTCCCGAGCAAGGTCTGATCGGTTACGCCTACGCCTTCGCCGACCTGACCGAGCTCCGCCGCCTGGAGCGCGAGGTGCGCATGCACGATCGCCTGGCCGCCATCGGGCGCATGGCCGGCGGCATCGCTCACGAAGTCCGCAACCCTCTGACCTCGATTGCCGGTTCGGTGCAGGTGCTGGCCGGCATCTCGCAATTGAATGCGGACCAGCAGGCGCTGGTGGATATCGTGCTGCGCGAGTCCGACCGCCTGAACGCCATCATCACCGACTTCCTGCTGTACGCGCGCGAGAAGACCTACAAGATGGCAGTGATCGACCTGGTGCCGGTGCTCGACGATGCGCTGGCCGGCCTGGAGCACCGCGACAACGGACAACCAGTCGAGATCGTGCGGCGCTTCGAGAGCGAATCCGCCTGGACCCTCGCCGACCGCGACCGCATCCGGCAGGTGTTCGCCATCCTCTCGGATCACGCCCTGCGGTCGATGCCCCAGGGAGGACGGCTGGCCGTCACCCTCGCCTCGGCGCCGGACCACTGGAGCATTCGCTTCGCCGATACCAGCCAGGGCCTGACCCCGCTGCAGGTGGAAAAAGTCTTTGAGCCTTTTCAATCGCAGCTCGAGGGCGGCACCGGCCTGGGCCTGGCCATCGTCTACCAGACCCTGCAAGCGCACGAGGCCCGTGTTTCCGTGCACTCGTCGCCGGGAGGGCTGGAGTTCTCCATCGAAATGAAGCGCTCGGAACCGCCACGGCGACAGCCACCAGAGATGGTCCAGACTGCTCCTGCTATCGATCACCCCCAAATGCCCGCGGTGGAGTTGGGTGCAAGCGGGGTGAAGCATGGCTAGCATCCTGGTCTGCGACGACATGCGCGCCATCTGCGGCGTGCTGGAGATCGCTTTGCGCAAGGCCAACCACAAGGTCGAAACCGTGACCTCCGGCTCGGAAGCCAAGCGCAAACTCGATTCCAACATCTACGACGTGGTGGTCAGCGATATCAAGATGCCGCAGACTGACGGCATCGAGGTGTTGCGCCACGCGCGCCGGGTTTCCCCGGAGACATCCGTCATCCTGATCACCGCCATCGAGGACTATGAGGCCGCGGTGCAGGCGGTAAAGGCCGGCGCCTTCGATTACATCCACAAAGGCCCGCACTTGATCGAAGAGGTGATGGTCTCCATCAACCGGGCGCTGGAATCGCTGACGCTGCATCGCGAGAACTTCGCCTTCAAGCGCGATGCCGGCATCCGCCATTCGCTGGAAAACATCGTGGGCGCCAGCCCCGCCATGGAGAAGCTGAAGCACACCATCCGCACCGTCGCCTCCAGCGCCAGCACGGTGGTGGTTCAGGGAGAGAGCGGCACCGGAAAGGAATTGGTGGCGCGCGCCATCCACACCTGCTCGCCGCGCGCCGCGCAGCCGTTCGTTTCCATCAACTGCGGCGCCTTTCCCGAGACTCTGCTGGAAAGCGAACTCTTCGGATACGTCAAGGGCGCGTTCACCGGCGCTACCCAGAACAAGGCCGGGCTCTTCGAAGTCGCGAGCGCTGGCACCATCTTCCTCGACGAAATCAGCGAGATGAGCCTGGCCATGCAGGTAAAGCTGCTGCGAGTGCTGCAGGAGCGCGTGATTCGCCCGGTCGGCGGCACGGCGGAGATCGCCATCGACGTCCGCCTGATCGCCGCCACCAACAATGATCTCGACCGCATGGTGGCCGACGGCGCCTTCCGCGAGGACCTCTATTACCGCATCAGCGTGATCCCCATCGAAGTGCCGCCGCTGCGCGAGCGCCGCGACGACATTCCCCTGCTGGCCAACCACTTCCTCAAGAAATATGTTGCGGTTTCGGGGAAGGGCATCGGGCACATTGCGCCGCGTTCACTGCAGGAGCTGCAGGGATACGACTGGCCGGGCAACGTGCGCCAGTTGGAGAACACCATCGAGCGCGCCGTGGCGCTCGAGGCCAGTGACGAGCTGAACGTCGAGCTGCCCGTGGAACGCGCCAAGAGCCGGGCCGCCGCGATGTCCGGAAATGGATCGACGCCCATTCCCGCCGAGGGCCTCGATATGGAGCACTACGTCGCCGACCTGGAGCGATCCATGCTGCAAACCGCCCTGCGCCAGTCCGGAGGCGTGCAGACCCGCGCCGCGGAGCTGCTGAAGCTCTCCTATCGCTCGTTCCGGCATTTAGCCAAGAAGTACGACATTTGAGTTCAGTGGCAAGTGGAAAGTGTTAAGTGGTAAGTTGCCAACTTCCCACTCTCCACTTACCACTTTCCACTGCTTTATGGATTCTTCGGCTTTACGCGGGTGTAGCGTTGCATCCGGGCAGTCCATATCAGGTAGCGCAGCAGCTCCGAGCGTTCTCTCCACAGGAATCGCCAGAATTCGCGAAACCCGATCTGGTTCATTTTCAGGCCGGAATAGGTCTCGATGCGCCAGCGCAGATAGGGGCTGCGCCAGGGAGCAAGCCGGTGGCCGCGGGTTGCGTTCCACAGCAGGCGCCAGATCTGCCTCATGACCCATTGAGTATAGCTGCAAGCGCGAAGCGTCTTTCCCTTACCACTTCCCACGGATCACTACTTCCGCCCCTTTGCCCACATCCAGCACGCGAGCCGCTGAGTCGCGGTTCATCGAAAGCTCCAGGAATCCCATACTGCCTAGAATCGCGAAGACCTCGCCCGCCGCGCTTTCGACATAGGCTTTGCGCAGGCTGGTGATTTCGTGTTTGCCAATCACTATCTTGAAAGGCGGCGGCTGGGCGACGAACAGTTGCGGAACGTCCTCCGGGGTGAGATTTGTGACCACGTTGCCGAACCGGTCCACTTTCAGCACTACTCCCTGGATGTGGCCTGCTTCCAGAGTTTTCGGCGCCGGCATGCGGAAGCGCGCGTAATCCGTGATCTCATCGCCGAACTTCGTGAACTCAACGTCCTTGCTGAGCCACCCGGCCACCGCCGCGAAAATATCCCGCCCGTGAAAGGTCTGGCTTACCGGCTGCAGGAAGTAGTGGTCGGAACTGATCTCATGCACGTGGACCCGTTCTTCGCGCCCCAGCGCCAGCGACAGCACGCCGTTGTCCGGAGCCACGAAAAAGTATTTTTCGCTGCGGGCCAGGATCGGCCGTCGCGCCGAGCCCACGCCCGGGTCGATGACCACGACGTGGATCGTATCCGCGGGGAAATAGCTGTAGGCCTGAGCGAGCGTGAGTGCGCCATCCAGCACGTCGTAGGGCTGGAGTTCATGCGAGATGTCCACCACGCGCGCCGCGGGATTGATGTTGTATATCACGCCTTTCATCGTGCCCACGTAGTGTTCGCTGTTTCCGAAGTCGGTGGTGAGGGTGATGAAGCGCTGCTGGGGCATGGGCTGGCCTGAACAAAACTTAGCGCGCCGGAATCGCCGCTGTCAATTTGCTGCAGGCACGGCTGCGGGTAACATCGGTCGCGAGGATGGAAGCATGAAGAAAATGCTGTCGTTGCTCGCGCTCGTGGCGCTCGCCTCGCCCGTGGTCGTGGCGCAGAAGTCTCGCCCGCAAACCCACACCCGCCGCGAGCATCCCGCCGATGCAGCCACGGCGGCCCTGCTCCAGGTGGATCGCGATTTTGCCAAGACCGGCGCGGCCAAGAATGTCGACAGTTTTATGGGCTTCATCGCTGAGGACGTTCGTTTCTATTCTGAAGGCGTGATGCGCACCGGCAAGCTGCTTTTTCGCGAAGGCTGGTCCAAAGGCTTCGCCGATCCCAACTGGACGATCACCTGGTCACCGCTCTACGCCGAGGCCGGCCAATCCGCCGACCTCGGTTACACCACCGGCAGCTTTGAGATCCATGACAAGACGTCCGATGGCACCCCGCTGGTCCGCAAAGGAAGCTACGTCACCATTTGGCGCAAACAACCGGATGGCGGCTGGAAGGTCGCGCTCGACATTGGCAGCTTCGTGCCGCCTAAGCCGGCGCCGCCAAGCGGAGGAGGCCAGTAAGCGAGGCTTTCACTGGCCATTCTTGGGATGTGTTCCGCCGTGTAACCGGCCGGGCGAGCATCTGGACCGCCGGTTCAACAGCGCCTCGCCGCAATTGGGGCAGACATGATTCATCGCATCGGTGCATACTTGGCAGAACGTACACTCGTGGGCGCAGGCGTATGCCGGGGCATTCTCCGCCAGACGGACGCTGCACCTCTCGCACTGTTGCTTTACGGGGACTCCAGCCAGACCGCGGATCGCGCCGATGCGTTTTACACATCCGCCCTGGGCCGTGATTTGCAGCACCGAGGAACGGTACTTCCGGCTTAAGGTCAGCTCCTTGCCGTTGGTCAGGGTCAGGACATACTCACCGGTACGCCACGGCTTCAGCTCCCGAATGTAGCGCGCATTGACGATGATCGAGCGATGGATGCGGACAAAGCGATACGGTTCAAGCCGGTTGCCGAACTCCGCCATGGTGTCGCGGACGACGTAGGTTTCGCCTCCGGTGTGCAACTGCAGGTAGTTGCCGGCGGCTTCCACCCAGTGGATCTCATCAAAGTCCAGAAACACAATGCGTCCTTTGCACTTGATGCAGATCCGCTGTTCGCCGGCCTCTCGATTGGCTCGCGGCGCCTCGTTTTCTACATCCGGGAAGCTCTGGTGAGCGCCAAAAACCGTTTCGCCTTTGAGGGTGCTCATGGTGACCATGTCCGTTGGAGGCTTTCGGCTGGTGCTCCGCGAAATTGCACTGAGCACCGCACCATTCTCTCCGTTTGAGTTCGATGCCGGCCGCGGCGCAGGCAAACCGCAGCGCTCCTGCTTGCAGCTTTTAGACGCGATGGGAGGAGGAAAGATAGCGGCATGTTCATGGGGCTCTGGGTAGCCAACATTCGTCCTACAGAAATTCATAGAAACCGGCCTGCCAGATTGCGGTCCCCGGCCCTTGCGAGCCGCTGCTCACCGACGATAGCGTGACGTTCGTAATGGAATCTCCGCAGGTGGTCACAGCGGCCCGATTCGCCGCCTGGCTTGACGGATGTTATATGCTCACCGCAGGCGTCTGCTGCCGTGCAACCACGTGGGCCCGCGTTCGTCCCCAGCGCTGACTTCAAACCTCCCGCGAGGTGCGGCATGGCGACCATCGCCGATATGATCCGGCAGCTCCTGAGTGAGTTGGAAGCATCACCCGCGCGCACTCCATTCCACGCTCGCATATTGCCGGACCATCTGGATCACTCCGAGGAAGCCTCTCCCTTCAATGCTGACGAGCATTATTTTCAACTGCGGATCAATGAAATGTTCCTCCACGATTCCCGCCGTTGGTTCGTGGAGTACGACCCGATGGTCTTTTGCGTCACCGAGTTCGTGTACGACAAGAAGATGCAGGCCATTCCGTTTGTTGTCGGTCCGCAGATGCTGGAGAGGTTCGGTCAAGAACTGCCGGCAGGTATGTTGTTCACCAACACCAGAGTGGCTGGACCCCATCCCTACCGCGGCAGCCGGCTTATCAGCAGTGTGGTGCTCTGCCGGGTCAAAAAAGAGGACTACGCCCAGAAGCTTCTGGGAGTGGTGGAGAAAATCGGAGGAGTGCTCGATGTGGCTTGCGCTCTCAGCACCTATACCAAAGTGGCGGAGGGCGTGGTGGAGGGCGTGGAGGCGCTCCTCGGATTTGCCGATACCGTGAATCCCCTGATCGGATGGAGGCGCGAGTTCGATCCGGATGCCGGCGACCGGTTGGAGCCCAGCTACTTTGTCCTGATCGATGATCCCTCCAACCACCTCGATATATCCCAGCTTTGGGTCAGGGAAGGCAGCCTCTTTAAAGGAAAAACCGCCCCCAGAGAACCGTTTCGCGACGCGGATTACCTCCTGTACAGCATCGTTAAGTCCAGCCGCAGAGGCGATGTGACGTCGCTGCCTTTCTATCCCCTGTTTGAACGGGCGAAGCAGCAGGCCAGCGTCCCTGATGAGAACAGTTGGATTCGCGCCCGGAGCGATATGTTATCGCTGTATCAGACTCTGATCCTGAGCCCGGACCTGACCAAGCCCCACGCCGACGAGTTAGGCAGCCAATATCATGCTGAGTTGAAGAATGTGCACCGCCAGGCGGTTAAGTACGGAAGCGTAGTGGAACCTCCTACGACGGAGGACGCATCCGCTCAACAGAAGATACGCGAAAGCGTCGTGATGTTCGGCCTGGGATGAGATTGGCCGGAATGCGCCGGGTGAGATCGGTCCGCGGATCGTTGGCCGCAGCTTTTAGCCCGGCTGTGCGAAAGATTGGATGGCGGACGCTTCATCGGTCTCCACCGGGAACAGATGGTCAAGGCGCGTGAGCCGCAGAACGTTGACCACCTTGGCCACTGGGTGCAGCAGCTTGAGCTGACCGCCGTGTCCCTGCACGCTGGTGAACGCTCCCACCAGTTCACCGATGCCCGAGCTGTCGACGTAGCTGACGTCCTGCAGGTTCAGCAGGATCTGGCGGTGTCCCTGTTGCAATAGCCGGCGAATGATCTCGCCCACCAGCGTCGGCCGCGTCTCGCTCTTCTCGCCGGAGTCATAGCCGTGCGCCAGCGCTTCACTGAGAGTGATCGGTCCCTTCAAGTCGATGATCGTGACCTCACCGCTTTGCCTGGTTTTGTACTCCAGCATGGTTTCTCCGTCGGAAGGCCGATTGTAGCATCCGGTGAAGTCAGGCGCGATGGCGCACCCCAGCGCCCATCGCGGTGGGCTGGGGTGAGCCGGCGGTACGAATGTTCCACCGCTTCAGCCACAGGAACAGAATCAGAAGTCCCCACAAGTGATAACCGAAGTTGGCTCGCCGTTCGAGATGATCGCGGACGACGGCTTCGATTCCCCGCCAGCGGAACAGGCCGGTCTGCTCGACGGCTGCTTCCGTTAGAGTTTCGAGCAGCAACGGTTTCAGCAAGCCGCGGAACCAGTCGTGCGCCGGGATATCGAACCCGCTTTTCTTGCGATACAGGATGGAGCGCGGCAGCTTGCCCTTCATCAGCTCGCGCAGAATGAACTTCAGTTCCGAGCCGTGGACTTTGTAGTCTTGCGGCAGGGCGGCGGCGAACTCCACGATGCGGTGATCGAGAAACGGCGGACGCACCTCCATCGAGTGCGCCATGCTCATGCGGTCGACCTTGTACAGGATGTCGTCCGGCAAGTAGTAGCGCTGGTCGAAGAGCAGGAAGCGGCCGAGGCCATCGCCGGGAGGAACATCGCGGAGCATGCCACGCATCGGCTCGGGATCGTACCTCTCGAAGAAAGAACGCAGTTCCGCATCCGAGAAGGTGCCATTCCAGAACACATGGGCTTCTTCGGGAGAAAGCTGTGCGCCGTCTAGAAAGCGCTTGAGCTTGTATTCGAAGCTGATCTTGTCGTCGGAGACCGGCCATAACCGTGCCGCCGATGCCGCAGCGCGCCGCAGCAACGCCGGGATTGCGCGCGCCATCCGCGCATAGCGATCGGCACGGTAAGTGAGATATCCGCCGAAGAGCTCGTCGGCGCCTTCGCCGCTGAGCGCGACCGTTACCTGCTGCCGGCTCATTTTGGAAAGGAACCAGACCGGGAGCGAGCCGGCGTCGGCGCTGGGCTCGTCCGAGTAATACGCGAACTGCTCGATCGCATCCACCAGTTCAGCGCCGGGGCTGAGGTCGAACTCGGTGTGATCGGTGCCGTAAAGGTGCGCTACTTCGCGGATGTAGCGGCTCTCGTCGAAGCTGCGGCCT
The DNA here is from genome assembly GCA_963733935.1 of uncultured Acidobacteriota bacterium. Lineage (GTDB taxonomy): Bacteria > Acidobacteriota > Terriglobia > Terriglobales > Acidobacteriaceae > JAHFUA01. The sequence continues at coordinate 294,456 of CAVTEQ010000014.1, read as the reverse complement.
TTGAAGGTGATGGAGAACGTCTTCAGCCGCGACGGGCTGGCCGCGGCGGCGTAGTGCAGGATGGTCGAGGAATCGATGCCTCCGCTCGCCCACACGCCGAGCGCAACGTCTGACACCAGGTGTTCCTTCACCGAGTGTTGCAACAGGGAATCGAGCTGCTGCTTGGCGTCTTCGAGCGCGATGCGAGGAAGCGGCTCGGGTGCGCAACGCCAATACGGTTCTGTGTTCGTCTGGCCGTTTTCCCAGAGCAGGAAGTGTCCGGGTAGGAGCTTCACGATGTCGCGCACCAGGGTATGCGGCGCCGGAACCCAGTTCAGGCGGAGATAACAATTGAGCCCGTCGAGATCGATGGCCCGGTCGATCTCGGGATGCACGAAGATGGCCTTCAGCTCCGAGGCGAAATAAATGTCGTCGCCACGGCGGCTGTAGTAAAGCGGCTTGATGCCCATGCGATCGCGGGCCAGCACCAGTCGCCGGCGCGATTCCGTCCACAGGGCCAGGCCGAACATGCCGCGCAGGCGGGCGAAGCAGGCGGTATCCCACTCGAGAAAAGCCCTGAGCACAACCTCGGTGTCGCTGCGGGAGGAGAAACGATGCCCGCGCGCCTTCAGTTCGTCGCGCACTTCGGCGAAGTTGTAGATTTCGCCGTTAAAGACGAGGACGGTGTCGCCGTCGTCGCTGCGCATGGGCTGCTCGCCCGAAATCAGGTCGATGATCTTCAGCCGGACGGCGCCGAGCGAAACGTTGGTCGTCTCGAAAACACCTTGCTGGTCGGGACCGCGGTGCAGCAACGTGGCCGTGGCTTCGCGGATGCGCTCCCCGCTCGGGGGACGGTCTTTATGCGTGAATCCGACGATGCCGCACATTGCTTCGATTCTAGCAAACGGGCCGCGCGCAATGGCTCATATATACTGCGGCCTTAGCGAACTCAATTCATGAAGCGCCGACTCCTCGAATATCTCGCCTGCCCGCCGTGTGGCCGTTCTTTCGAGCTGCGCGTCGAAAGAGAAGAAGAGGCGGAGATCATCGAGGGCTCGCTCGTTTGCCCGGCGTGCAGCGCGGGTTTCCCAATCGTTCGCGGCATCCCGCGGTTTCTGCCGGCCGAATTGTCGGCGGAGAAGCGCGCCACGGCGGCGGCCTTTGGATACGAGTGGACCCACTACTCGGAGCTGAACGATCAGTACCGGGCGGAGTTTCTCGACTGGATCCATCCCATTGGGCCGGAAGCATTCCGCGATCGCATAGTCCTGGACGCGGGCTGCGGAAAAGGCCGCCACGCCTGGCTTTCGGCTGAATTCGGCGCCCGCGAAGTGATAGGCATCGACCTCTCCGATGCGGTGGAGGCGGCTTATGCGAACACGCGGCGGCTGCCCAACGTCCACATCTTGCAGGCTGACATCTACCATCTGCCGATGCTCGCGCCCTTCGACCTGTTCTACAGCATCGGCGTGCTGCACCATCTTCCCGATCCCAAGCAGGGATTCCTCGCGCTGGTCCGCCACCTGCGGGCCGGCGGCCGCGCCGTGATCTGGGTCTACGGCAAGGAAGGCAACTGGTGGATCGAGATGATCGTCAACCCGCTGCGCGTTCACTTTACTTCGCGCGCGCCGCGATGGGTAACGCGTGCACTGTCGTTCCTACTTTCGCTACCGCTGTACCTGGCGCTCAAGCTGTTATACGCCCCGGCGGGGAAGCATCCGCGGTTGAAAAAGCTGTTGTTCTACTCCGATTATCTGTGCGCGATTTCGAATTACTCGTTTGCGGAAAATTTCTGGAATGTCTTCGATCACCTGGTGGCGCCCACGGCCTTCTATCACAGCCGAGCCGAGATCGAGGACTGGTTCGCGACTGCAGGGCTCGGCGACGTTCTGATCACGCAGCGCACCAAAAATAGCTGGCGCGGAATGGGAGTGAAGGCGGCAGCGGCGGAGACCGGCCGGGATGCTTGATCACGGCTGCGCTCGACGCCCCCAAACCGCTCAGTTATGATGCGAGCGTGAAGGTCGAAGCGAAGGCTGACACAGGGCGTGATTTGCGGACGGCCGAAGGCGCTCGCCCGAAGCTCGATCTGCAGGCCGCGATCCTGGCCGGCGGGTTGGGAACCCGCATGCGGCCGCTCACCGAGACCATCCCCAAAGTGATGATCGAGGTTTGCGGCAAGCCGTTCCTACATCATCAACTGGAGTTGGTCCGCGAAAATGGCATGGCGCGCGTGCTGCTGCTGGTGGCGCATCTGGGAGAGAAGATCGAGCAGCACTTCGGTGATGGAGCGTCCCTCGGTCTGGAGCTCAGCTATTCCTATGAGCCGGCACCGCTGGGCACAGGCGGGGCGCTCAAGCATGCCGCCGGCCAACTGGAGGACGAGTTTCTGGTTTTGAACGGCGACACCTTTCTGCCCGTCGATTATGCTGCGATGGCGCGCGACTTTCGCGAGCACGGGTCAGCGGCCTTGATCGTCGCCTACGACAATCACGAGCCGCGGACGGCCAGCAACCTGGCGGTTGCTGCCGACGGCCGTGTGACGGCTTACCGCAAGCGGGATCCGCGAGGGCTGACGCACACAGATGCCGGCGCGATCATCCTTCGCCGCGAGGTGCTGGACGACATCCTGCCCGGGCGCGCCTGCTCGCTGGAAGAGGAGATATTTCCCCGGCTGATCCAGCAGGGACGCATGCGGGCGTGGGTGACGCGCGAGCCGTTCTACGACATGGGGACACCGGCGGGACTGGAAGCGCTGGAGTGGAGGCTGGGATGATCCTTTCGAAGACGCCATTCCGCATCAGCTTCGCGGGCGGTGGCAGCGATCTGCCGGAGTTCTACCGGCGGCGCACGGGAACGGTGGTCAGCACCACCATCGACAAGTCGATGTACATCGCCATCCACCCCTACTTCCACGACAAGATCCGCATCAAGTATTCCCGCACGGAAGACGTGTCGGAGATCGCCGAAATCGAGCACCCGCTGGTGCGCGAGTGTTTGCGCATGCTGAACATCGGCTGCGGGATGGAGATTGCCAGCTTCGCCGATGTGCCGGCGGGGACGGGCATGGGCTCGAGCAGCGCCTTCACCGTGGGCTTGCTGCATGCGCTGCATGCGCTCGCCGGGCGCAGCGTGGGACCCGAGCGGCTGGCCGAGGCCGCCTGCCGCGTCGAAATCGAGCGTGTCGCCGAGCCCATCGGCAAGCAGGACCAGTACGCCACCGCGTACGGCGGGCTCAACGCAATCCGCTTCCATCCTGACGAGACGGTGGAGGTGCGGCCACTCGCCTGCTCGCCGTTCACGCGCGAAGAGTTAGGCAGCCGGCTGATGCTGTTCTACATCGGGCAGGAACGTGCGGCCAGTTCCATCCTGGCTGAGCAGGCGCGCAATATGGCCGACGCGGAGAAATTTGGCCTGGTGGCGCGCATGGCCGATCTCGCCGAGGAGCTTGCGACCGAGCTGGAGAAGAACCGGCTGGACTCGTTCGGCGAGATCCTGCACGAAGGCTGGGAACTCAAGTCTCGTTTGGCGCGCGACATCACCAACGATGCCATCGAATCCAACTACCGGCGGGCGCGGGAGGCAGGCGCGGAGGGTGGAAAGATACTGGGCGCCGGCGGTGGTGGATTTCTCCTCTTGTATGCGAAGCGCGAGAAGCAGGGCCAGGTGCGGGAGGCGCTGGATCATCTGCGGGAGATGCCGTTCGCCATGAGCACGGAGGGATCGCGCCTCCTGTGCAACGACGGCCAGAATGAACCTATCCTGGCGCGCCCGGCGATGTCGTCGGCGCCGGGGGGATGTTTTCTTGCTGAAAGCGCAGGGCTACGGTACCCTTAGCGTGCCCGGCGCACAAAATTCGGGGCACATGGGAATGAAGCCGCTGACGCCAGAAAAAACCGTAGTTTTGGCCTCGAGCAGCTATTTTCGCGGGCTCGGCCAGGTGCTGGCGCGCACCGACAGCTCGGTGGTGGACCAGATTGCGGACGCCATCTGGCAGACCTACGAACGGGCGCGGACCGTGTACCTGTTCGGTAACGGCGCCTGCGCCGCGCTGGCTTCCCATTTCGCCTGCGACCTGGGGAAGGGCACCATCGTGGGCGATCATCGCCGCCTGCGCGCGGTGGCGCTCACCGACAACGCCCCGCTCCTTACGGCGTGGGCGAACGACTCGCATTACGATGAGATCTTCGCCGAGCAACTCCGCAATCTGGTCGAGGCCGGCGACCTAGTGCTGGCTATCTCGGCCAGCGGCAATTCCCGCAACGTGCTGCGAGGGCTGGAGGTGGCGCGCGAAGCCGGGGCCATGATCATTGGCCTCACCGGCTACCAAGGCGGCCTCTTGCGGGACCGTTGCGACCTCTGCCTGGTGGTGCCCTCGGACAACATGCAGCAGATCGAGGATGTGCACTTGAGCGCTGCGCACGCCATCTACACCGCCCTGCGTCATCGCATGATGCAGCGGGAGAATAAGCTGGGAATGGTCGAGAGGGAGAATAAGCTGGGAATGGCTTCCGCGCACCGCGCTCCCGCCCTGGCAGCCGTGATCCTCGACCTCGATGGTGTGATCGCCGACAGTCATCCCCTCCACGAGCAGGCTTGGAAGATACTCTTGTCCGAGCAGGGCCTCGATCCCGCGGGCATCAACCTGGATTTCATTTACGCTGGCCGACCGCGGAGAGCGATCCTGCACCACTACCTGGGAGCTCTGCTGGATGAGCAGATGGAGTCCCTGGGCCGCCGTAAGGACGAACTGTACGCGCGCCTGGCGCCCACCCTCCAGCCCAAACCAGGACTGCTGCGGCTGCTCGACGAACTCGACGCTGCCGGCGTCCCCTTCGCTCTTGCCACCTGCGCGGGTCGGAAGCGGACCAAGGACATACTGCGGCAGTTCGGCATCACCGAGCGCTTCGTCGCGTTGGTGACGGGCGAAGACGCAGGCAGCTCGAAACCGACGCCGGAAATTTTCCTGCTGGCGGCCGCGAAGCTGGGCGTCAGTCCCGGCCAGGCGCTAGTGATCGAAGACTCGCTGGCGGGCGTCGAGGCGGCGCGTGCCGCGGGGATGAAATGCGTGGCCTACGTGCCTTCGGCGAGGCTCGCCGAGTTCGCCGACGCCGGCGCCGATTGCCTGATTACCGACTTCCCTCAGCCCGCAGTCGAGTTCTTCCTTCGGTTGATGGAGGGCGATGCCACGTCTCAATTTTCCCTCACCACCAACGCGGTGCAGCCCTCGGAAGGAGCCTGATCCGCCTTGCCGGTCCTGTACCTGGCGGTGGGACTAGCCTTGGTGGGCACGGTCTCATCCACAATTTTTCTGACTCTGGCGCTGCTGGGAGCGGCGAAGTTCCGGCGCGACGCGGCGCGCACGCTGGCCGGGCGTCTCGACGATGCCCGCCTGCCGCCGGTCTCCGTTCTGAAGCCGGTGCATGGCCAGGAAGCCCGGCTCAGAGAGAACATCGAGAGTTTTTTCCATCAGGATTATCCCAATTACGAGGTGCTGTTCGCCGCTGATGAGGCGGATGATTCGGCGCTGCCGGTGGTCCGCGAGGTGTGCGCGCGCTATCCGCGGATTCCCAGCCGCATCCTGGTGACCGGCCGTCCAACGTGGCCGAATCCGCCGGCGTATTCCTTCCACTGCATGACCGAGGTCGCCGCGCACGAAATCCTGGTGACCAGCGACAGCGACGTCGAAGTCTCGCCCCGCTACCTGCGCGAAGTCGTGCCGCCGCTGCTCGATCCCAGAGTGGGGATGGTGACCTGCCTCTATCGCGGCAAGAATGCGGGTGGGTTCTGGTCGGGGCTGGACGCCATCGGCATGTCCGTGGAAATGACGGCGGGAGTGCTGGTGGCGAATCTGCTGGAAGGAATGAAATTCGGCTTGGGGCCGACCATCGCCGTGCGCAAGGACTCGGTGGCCAGCATCGGCGGCTATCGCGGCCTGGGCGATTATTTTTCCAACGATTTCGTGATCGGCAACTTTATCGACAAGGCCGGCTACGAGGTGGTGCTCTCCGGCCACGTCATCGACCACGTAGTGCCGCCCATGAGCTTCCGCCGCATGTGGGAGCGCCAGGTGCGCTGGGCCAAGGGGACGGCCTATTCGCGGCCCAAAGGCCACCTGGGGACCGGCCTGGTTTTCGCCATGCCATACGGGATCCTCGGGTTGCTGGCTGCGGTGGCGATGGGCCATCCGCTGATGGGCGCGCTGCTCGTGGGCCTGGCTCTGGTGAACCGCCTGGTCGAAGCCTGGGTGGTGGGATGGGGAGTGGTGCGCGATCCGCGGGCGCGCCGCAATCCCTGGCTGTATCCGCTGCGCGATGTCCTGGGGTTCCTGGTCTGGTGCGCGAGTTACCTCAGCCGGCGCGCCGTGTGGCGGGACAATCGGTACGAGTTGCTGCCCGGCGGCAGGGTCGTTCAGCGGCAATCGTCAGCCGAGTCCACGCGGAAGGAATAAGGAATTCATCACCAATTTCACCGATGTCACCAACTGGTGCTACAATGGAGACCATGAAGCGCGCTACTGTGACCATCCCCGATGACTTGGCTGAGGCCATGGAAAGCTACGTTCGAGCCCAGGAGGCGCCGCCTCCGCTCACCGCCGTGGTTCAGGCCGCTTTGCGGCAATACCTGACGGATCGCGGTTACCTGCGGGCGCGAGGCCGGCTTCGCATCAAGCCTGCACCGCGCGGCAGCGGCAGTCGTGAAGTGAGGTAGCCGGCCGACGCATGTTCGCCTCCCGCACCGGATGGCCGCTCGCGCCCAACCGCTTCTCCGCTGCGCTCGATCAGCATCGGGCTTCGGGCAGGGAAGTGCTCGACCTTACCGAGTCGAATCCCACGCGCTGCGGCTTCGCTTACGAACACTCACTGTTGTCCGCGCTTCAGGACCCGCGGGGGCTCGCATACGATCCGCACCCCACGGGCATGCGCGCGGCGCGGGAAGCCGTCTGCGATTACTACCGTCAGCGCGGCGCACAGGTTGATCCGGAGCAGATCATCCTCACCGCCAGCACCAGCGAGGGATACAGCTTTCTCTTCCGCCTGCTGTGCGATCCCGGCGACGAGGTGCTGGTGCCCGCGCCCAGCTATCCGCTGTTCGAGTTTCTGGCTGCGATCCAGGACGTGAAGCTGGTCTCGTATCCGCTGCTCTATGACCACGGCTGGCAGATCGATCTGCATGGGCTCAGCGAAGCGCTGACGCCGCGCACCCGCGCCGTTCTGGTAGTCCACCCGAATAATCCGACGGGCTCGTATGTGAAGCCGGCAGAAATGGAAATTCTGGATTCACTCTGCCGCGAGCGAGAGCTGGTGCTGGTGGCGGATGAAGTATTTCTTGACTACGCGCACGATGGCGCTGCCCGGCAGAGCTTTGCCAGCCCGTATGTAGCGCCGCCGTCTCGGCGGCTGTCTCGCGGGCGTCTCGCCCGCGCCTCGGGCCGGCGGGACGCCGGCGCTACGAACCTGGCGCTGACCTTCACTCTGAGCGGGATATCAAAGATCTGCGCGATGCCGCAGATGAAGCTGGCGTGGATCGTTGTCGGCGGCGCACCCGAGCTGGCGCGAGAGGCGATGGCGCGGCTGGAGGTGATCGCCGACACTTATCTATCGGTCAGCACGCCGGTGCAGCTTGCCCTGCCAGAGTTGCTGGCGCAGCGCGACGGAATTCAGAAGCAGGTGAAAGTGCGCGTGGCCGCCAATCTGGCAGAACTCGACCGCCAGCTTGCGAAGCACGGATCAGTTCGGCGGCTTGAAGTTGAAGGCGGATGGTATGCGGTGCTACGCGTGCCGGTGACGCGCTCGGATGAAGACATTGCAATCGACTTGCTGGAACGGCACTCGGTGATAGTCCATCCCGGACATTTTTATGATTTTCCTGGGGATGGATACTTAGTGGTGAGCCTGATCACGCCGGCGGATGTCTTTGCCGAGGGGGTGAAGAGGGTGGCGGGGAATTTCTAGTTTCGAGTTTCAAGTTTCCAGTGTTGCTCGCAAACAGTCGCCTATGCTGCTCAGCCCAAAGCCGCAGGCGGCTTGAAACTTGAAACCTGAAACCTGAAACTTGAAACTAACTCATTCGCTGTAGCGCCCAAGAATGAAGGGGTTTGTCTCCCGCTCTTCGCCGATGGTGGTCAGCGGGCCGTGGCCGGGGACGACGACCGTCTCGTCGGGCAGCGACATCACCGGTCCTTTCAGCGAGTGCATGATCTTCTTGAAGTTGCCGCCGGGCAGGTCGGTGCGTCCGATGCTGCCGGCGAACAGCGTGTCGCCGGCGATCAGCTTCTGTTGGGGAGCGAAGTAGAGGCAGACGCTGCCTTCGGTGTGCCCGGGCGTGTGCATCACTGCCGCTTTCAGGTTCCCCACGCCCACCCCATCGCCCGCGGAGAGGTCCTGGTCGATATCGATTTTGCCGGGGGGCGTCATGCCCAGCCAGGCAGCGACCTGGTCGGCGGTCTTCAGCAGGTCGTAGTCGTTCTGGTTCAGCAGGACGGGAGCGCCGGTGAGCCGCTTCAGCTTCATGGCCCCGCCAACGTGGTCGATGTGGCCGTGGGTGACGACGATCTGCTTCACGGTGAGGCCATGCCGGCGGACGATGGCCATGATCTCGTCAATTTCGTCGCCGGGATCTATGACCATCGCTTCGTGGGTGGCTTCGTCGCCGATAACGGAGCAGTTGCACGCCAGCGGGCCCACGGGAAGGATTTCGTGGATCATGGAACCATCATACCGATTTGGCTGACGATGTTGCGAATCGGGTCATCGGGTCATCGGGTGATCGGGTCATCGGGTGATTTGAGGGCAGAACAGGACCAAGCCAAAAGCCAAAAGCCAAGAGCTAAGAGCCAAAAGCTAGCGGCTAGGAGCCGGCGTCGCGGGCGGCGCCTCGGGCTTGGGCGCTGGCTGCTGGGCGGGCTGGCTCTTGGTCTGGCTGGGCTTGATGTTGCCGAGCACCGAGCTGCTGGTGGCGCGGCGGGAGGCGATGATCGAGAGCGTGATCGAGGTGATCATGAACAGAATGGCCGACCAGGCAGTGGCGCGCGTGAGCACCGTAGCCGAACCGCGCGGGCCGAAGGCGGTCTGGCTACCCATGCCGCCGAATGCGGCGGCCACGTCGGCGCCGCGTCCGCTCTGCAGCAGCACCACCAGGATCAGGAACAGGCAAACCACCACGTGAACAACGGTTAGAGCTACCACCCACATGCTGGATTCACACCGGGCGCCACGGCGCCCTGCCTTTCGTAAGATTTTGCGGCGGGTTGGATGGTGCGGAAGGCGGGACTTGAACCCGCATGCCTCGCGGCGCCACCCCCTCAAGATGGTGTGTCTGCCAATTCCACCACTTCCGCGAAAACTCCCCGCGTGCGCGGAATCCGCGCTTTTATTGAGGGCAATGGCGATTATACCAAAGGCCGCAACCATCCCTGGCAGATCACCCGATGAGCCGATCCTAGTGCTTCACAATCGCGGCAAACGACTTGGGATCCAGGCTGGCGCCGCCGATCAGAGCCCCGTCAATCTCGCTCTCTGACATCAATGCCTTGGCATTCTCTGGTTTGACGCTGCCACCGTACAGGATGCGCATATTGTCCGCCGCCACTTTTCCCAATGCTTTGGCCGCTTCTTCGCGGATGATAGCGTGCGCCTCGGACGCCATCTGCGGCGTAGCCGTCTTGCCGGTGCCGATGGCCCATACCGGCTCGTAGGCGACGACGAGCGTGCGCGCCTGTTCTCCCGAAACCTCGCTCAACGCTCGCAGGCACTGCCGCCGCAGGATTTCCTCGGTCAAGCCGGCTTCGCGTTCCTGCAAAACTTCGCCGACGCACACGATGGGCGCGAGGCCGGCGGCGAGCGCGGACTGCAGCTTGCGGTTCACGGTGTCGTCGGTCTCGCCGAAATACTGCCGGCGCTCCGAGTGCCCGATGATCACGTGGGTGCAGCCGACCGCCTTCAGCATCGGCGCGGAAACTTCGCCGGTGTAGGCGCCTTCCTTCTCCCAATGCAAATTCTGCGCGCCGATGCCGATGTAGTGACCGGCCAGCGCCTCAACCACCGCCGGCAGACAGACAAACGGCGGACAGATGGCGATCTCGTCGCGGTCGTGGCCGTCGACCATGGGCAGGAAGGCGCGCAGGAACTCCTGCGCCTGGCGCGGCGTCTTGTACATTTTCCAGTTGGCGGCCATCAGTTTCTTGCGGGCCAATCGTCACCTCGTGTTCAGGATCTGGAAATAGGCTTGGAAGGCAGCGTCATCGAAGACCACAAAGCGAACAGCGGTCACATTTTTTGTTTGTGGCAGAGTTTTGCGCACCGTCTCGACCGCGACTGCGGTGGCTTCACGCAGCGGATATCCGAAGATGCCGGTCGAGATTGCAGGAAAGGCGATGCTTCTTAGACCTAGTTCGTCGGCCACATTCAAAGACTCGCGGTAGGCGCTCGCCAGCGCCTGCGGTTCGCCGCTTGCGCCACCGGACCAGCGCGGGCCTACAGCATGAATCACGTATCGGGCCGATAAACGGCCGCCGCTTGTGGCAGCTGCGTGTCCCGGGGCGACGCGGCCGCGCTCAGCCCGCAGCTTGCGGCACTCTTCGGCGATCGTCGGGCCGCCTGCACGATGGATGGCACCGCAGACTCCGCCACCAGGCTCAAGTTCAGAATTGGCGGCATTGACGATGGCGTCGGTGGTCTCGCGCGTGATGTCGCCCTGCACGAGTTCGAGAGTTTTACCGGTAGCAACGGTGATTTGCGTTGTGGCGCTCATCTATACACCTGTCATCCTGAGCGAAGCGAAGGACCTGCTTCATGCCGGGAGAAGAGCAGGTCCTTCGCGCGCAAACGACGCGCGCTCAGGATGACAATTCTTATTTATTGCTCAGCGCTTCCACTCCCGGCAGCTTCTTGCCTTCCAGGAACTCGAGCGACGCGCCGCCGCCGGTGGAGATGTGCGTGATCTTGTCGGCCACGCCCGCCTGGTGCACCGCGGAGACCGAGTCGCCGCCTCCGACAATCGTAATCGCCGTGCGGTTGGCGGCCAGCGCGCGAGCGATGGCAAAGGTGCCGTGCGCGAACGGCTCCTGCTCGAAGACGCCCATCGGTCCGTTCCACACGATGGTGCGGGCGGTCTCGATCTGCTCCGAGAACAGCGCCACCGTTTTCGGTCCGATATCCAGGCCCATCTGGCCATGGGGGATAGCGTGCCCATCGTCGACGACGCGAGTTTTTGCGTCCGGCGCGATTTTGTCGGCGACCACATGGTCCACCGGCAACAGGAACTTGATGCCGCGTGCCTTGGCCTGATCGAGCAGCTTGTGGGCGAGGTCGAGCTTGTCGTTCTCGAGCATCGAATTGCCCACGTCCATGCCCCGCGCTTTCAGAAAGGTGTAGGCCATCCCGCCGCCAATCAGCAGCGCGTCGACCTTGTCGATCAGGTTCTGGATGACGAGAATCTTGTCGCTGACCTTGGCTCCACCCAGGATGGCGACAAACGGCCGCCCGGGATGGTGCAGCGCCTTGCCGAGATACTCGAGCTCCTTCTGCATCAGCAGCCCGGCAGCCGACTTCTTAACGAACTTGGTGATTCCCACAGTGGACGCGTGAGCACGGTGGGCGGTGCCGAAGGCGTCATTCACGTAGTACTCCGCCAGCTTGGCGAGTTCGTGCGAAAAGTGCTCGTCGTTGGCTTCTTCCTCGGGATGGAAGCGCAGGTTCTCCAGCAGCAGGCACTGGCCCTTTTCGAGCTTGGAGGCCATCTCCTCGGCCTGCATGCCGACGCAATCGGGGGCGAACCCCACGTTGATGCCGCGCCGGATGCGCTCGTCCAGCAGATCGCGCAGGCGCTCCGCCACCGGCTTGAGGCTCATCATCGGATTCGGCTTGCCCTTGGGCCGGCCCAGGTGCGAAGCCAGCACCACCCGCGCATGATGGCGGACGGCATATTCAATGGTAGGCAGCGTCTCGACGATGCGAGTGTCGTCCATGACGCCGCCGCTCTCGTCCAGCGGAACGTTGAAGTCCACGCGCATGAAGATGCGCTTGCCGTCGAGCTCGAGGTCTTTGATGGAGAGCTTCGTCATGAGGATTGGGTAATTGGGTAATTTGGTAATTGGGTAATTGAAAAACCCTGCGGCAACTCAGGTCAATTACTCAACTACGAAATTACCCAATTACCAATTTCCTTACAGTCCTTTGCTGCCAAGATAGTTGATCAGGTCGCGCACCCGGCAGGAGTAGCCCCACTCATTGTCGTACCAGGAGATGACCTTCACGCAATTGCCGGCGACCACGCGGGTCATGGGCGCGTCCACAATGGAGGAGAAGGAATTCCCGCGGAAATCCGACGAGACCAGCTCTTCTTCTTCATATCCCAGATACGACGCCAGTCGGCCGCTCGCCGAGGCCTTCTTCATGGCTGCGTTCACTTCTTCTGCCGTGGTTTTTTTCTCCACGAACACCACCAGGTCCACCACCGAAACATTGGGCGTGGGCACGCGCATGGCGAAACCATCCAGCTTGCCCTTCAGCTCGGGGATCACCAGGTACACGGCCTTGGCCGCGCCGGTGGTGGTGGGGATCATGTTGACCGCCGCCGCCCGCGCTCGCCGCAGGTCCTTGTGCGGGAAGTCGAGGATCACCTGGTCGTTGGTGTAGGAGTGGATGGTGGTCATGGTGCCGCTTTGGATGGTGAAGTTGTCGTTCACCACCTTGGCGATGGGTGCCAGGCAGTTGGTGGTGCAGGAGGCGTTGGAGATGATGTGGTGCTTCGCAGGATCGTACTTGTCCTCGTTAACGCCCAGCACGACGGTGAAGTCCTCATTCTTCGCCGGAGCGGAGATGATCACCTTCTTCACCGTGCCGCGCAGGTGCTTCTTTGCGTCGTTCGCGTCGGTGAAGCGGCCGGTGGACTCGACCACCACCTGCGCGCCCAGCGATGCCCAATCCAGCTTCGCCGGGTCCTTCTCTGAGAAGACGCGAATGCTGCGGCCATCCACCTGGATGCAATCCGCGCCGTGCGTGATCTTGTTAGGCAGGTTGCCGAGGATGGAGTCGTACTTAAGAAGATGCGCCAGCGTTTTGGGGTCGGTGAGGTCGTTGACGGCGACGAAGTCCAGGTTCTTGTCCGTCAGCGAAGCGCGCAGGACGTTGCGCCCGATGCGACCGAACCCGTTGATACCAACTTTAATGGCCATGTTGCCTCCGCGATTTTGCAGGCAGTGAGCAGAAAATCTCTGCTCGTACCATGCAAACCGTAAATCGTAGCATAAAAGCCCTTGCGGGCTTTTCGCCCCGGGGCTTTTGGCTGGGTGTCTTTTTGGGCGGCATTCATCTGGGTTTAACTTGGCAGCCCTATTAGCGAAAAATGGCCAACAGCCATGAGCCAATAGCCAAAAGCCGCGGTTTTGTGTTAAACCCGCAGCATGCGGAAATGGATGAAAGATCGCTTCCCCCGGCGCAAACGCAAGCCTGCCGCCGCGGTGGAATCGGAATCAACCGGCAAGGTGGGACAGAAGCGTCCTGCGGGCGAAGAGCAGCCGCTGCAACCGGACTACCGCGAGGCCTTCGAGACACCCAAAGCCGCCACGAAAGAACCGCCCGCTCCTCCGCCCGCGCTGCCCGCGTCGCCGAAGATTGAGGTGGAGATGCAGCCAGAATCTCCGGCCGCGCCGCCGGCCCCGGCCTCGGAAGCCATCGGACACGCGCCCCAGAGGAAGCCGAAGGGAGTGGTGGTGCTGGCCATCGGCCTTCCCGGATCGGGAAAAACAACCTGGTTCCGCCGCCGTGGCGTAACCCCGCTTTCCAGCGACCTGCTGCGCAGTGTGCTCTTCGACGACGTGGAGGAACAGCGTTATCAGGGCTTGGTATTTTCGACGTTGCGGCAGTTGCTGCGTGCGCGGCTCATCGCCCGCATGCCGTGGAACTACGTGGACGCCACCAACCTGTCTCCGCGCGAGCGCCGGCAGTGGATACATATGGCCCGCGGTCTCGGCTATGAAGTGCACGCGGTCTTCTTCGATGTCCCACTCGAGGTCTGCCTGGAGCGCAACCAGCGCCGCGACCGCGTGGTCCCGGAAGAAGCCCTGCGGCGCATGGCCGCCAAACTTCGTCCGCCGAAGTTCGAAGAAGGGTTCACCAAGGTCGTAGTGGTGCGGGTGAAAAGGAAAGACGGCGAAGGCGAGGCGGGAGCTTCCGACTCCGAATAAGTGACCGCAGTGCCCTCCGCCTTCACTTCAGGTGCTGCAGCATCTCCTTGAACGCGGGACCGCTCGACGTTCGCAGCAGCTCGTAGATCATCATCTCGGTCGAGGAGATCACGGCGCCGGCGGCGCGCATGCGCTCAAGACCGACTTGCCAGTTCAACTCCGTGCGCGAGCTGACCGCGTCCGAGGCCACGTGGACAATATAGCCACTGTTCAGCGCGCCCAGCGCCGTCTGCATCACGCAGATGTGGGATTCCATGCCGCACACCAGCAGCGTGTTGCGGTCACCTGGCAGCGACTTCATGCGGGCGCAGTAAGCGTCGTTGTTGAAGCAGCCGAACTCGTTCTTCTCCAGCGGCGCGACCTCGGGCAGGAGCGAGGCAATCTCCGGGATGGTTGCACCCAGGCCCTTCGAGTACTGCGTGGAGAGCAGAACCGGCAGGTCGAGGATCTTGGCCAGCCGGATCAGCAACTGCGAGTTGCGCACCATCCGCTCTTTCTGGAAGATGGGCGGCAGCAGTTTTTCCTGGATGTCCACTACTGCCAACGCACAGTGCCGCGCCTGGAGCGGAGTGCGGGCGATCTCGACCAGGTCTGCCTGCAGAGTAGGGGTTGCGGTAGCCATAGTACCTCCCGAAATGGGGATCCGCCGTTTATTGTACCCCTGTGTCGCCGGCAGGTGCTCCGGTTGACCTGGTTACGGCAGGCAAATAGAATCAAGCAGACGGTGCTCCGCGCCTTCCGCGGAGCCGCTTCCGCCGTTCTGCTGCCCCCTCGTTCAATGGTAGGACAGCTGACTCTGGATCAGCATATCGGGGTTCGAATCCCTGGGGGGCAGCCACTATATAGGTCCCTCGCTGCGCTCGGGATTTCGGCAGCGGGCTCCCGCTCCCCCTCGCTGCGCTCGCGATCGCTCACGCCCGCTAAGCGCCTCAAGTTCGAATCCCTGGGGGCAGCCAAGACCCTTTCTCTGCAATACCCTACTGCGTAGCCGGCTCGGACTTCGTCGAATATGAGAAGCTCTGCCCCGGAAGTTTCAGAGACGGGCAATCTGTGATTCAGCAACGGCAGATCTCCTCTCTAGGTCCGCGGGGCGGGCGCGGAGATAAGCATCCATGCCGCGTGCCGCGTTGCGCCCTTCCTGGATGGCCCAAACCACCAGCGACTGTCCCCGCCGCATGTCGCCGGCCGCGAACACGCCGGCAACGGAAGACATGTAAGTTTCGTCGGTGGCGACATTGCCGCGCTGGTCGAGTTTGACGCCGAGTTGCCCCAGCAGTCCGCTGCGAACCGGACCGACGAATCCCATGGCAAGCAAAACCAAGTCGCACTCAAGGAAAAACTCGGAGCCGGCGATGGGCTCAAATTTCGGGAGCGGGCCCACACGAACTGCGGTCAGGCCCGTAAGATGGCCAGCCTCATTGCCGTGGAAGGCCGTGGTAGAGACGCTCCAGTCGCGAATGCCTCCCTCTTCGTGGGAACTTTCGGTTCGCAGTTGCATCGGCCACAGCGGCCACGGGGTACTGGGCGAGCGTTCCGCCGGAGGCATGGGCAGCAGCTCGAACTGATGGACCGACTTGGGCTGCTGGCGGTGCGCGGTTCCCAGGCAGTCGGCCCCAGTATCTCCGCCACCGATGATGACCACGCGCTTATCGGTGGCGACGATTTCCTCCCCCACACCAAGGTCGATTCCCTCGCAACGCCGGTTCTGCTGGGAGAGGTAGTCGACGGCATAATGGATCCCCTTGAGTTCGCGCCCCTGGGACAGGCAGATCGCGCGGTTGCTCGGCGCCGCCGGCCAGCAGCAGCGCGTCGCAATTCCGGCGCAGAGTCTGCGACGGAACATTCACGCCGACATGGGCGTTGGTCACGAACTCGACGCCCTCCTCCACCATTTGTTGCAGCCGGCGTTCCACGACGTGTTTCTCGAGCTTGAAGTTGGGGATGCCGAAACGCAACAGTCCGCCCGCTTTCTCGTTTTTTTCATAGACCGTCACCTGGTGACCAGCGCGCCGCAACTGCTGCGCGGCAGCCAGTCCCGCCGGACCGGAGCCGATCACCGCTACGCGCTGACCCGTTTCTTCCGCCGGCGGCTCCGGATGGATCCATCCCGCGCTCCAGGCGTGCTCGATGACCGACTTTTCAATCTGCCGGATGGTCACTGCCGGCTCATTGATTCCCAGGACGCAGGAAGCTTCACAGGGCGCCGGACAAATCCTCCCCGTAAACTCCGGAAAGTTATTGGTCGCGTGCAGACGGCGGATGGCTTCTTCCCAGCGTCCCCGGTACGCTAAATCATTCCAGTCAGGGATAACGTTATTCAGCGGACAGCCGGTGTGGCAGAAGGGGACACCGCAGTCCATGCAGCGCGCGCCCTGCGCCCGCACTTTCTCCTCGGGGAACTCGCGGTAAACTTCAAACCAGTCGTTCACCCGTTCGGTCACGGGCCGCCGCAGCGGAAGTTCCCGCGGATACTCGATAAAGCCGGTCACCTTACCCATTGCATCACCATCACAAGCAAGAAACTCCGCCTAATCTTCCGCCGTAGCTGCTGGTTTCGCTTTTACTGCCGGCGGTGGATTGAAGGCGGGAACGACCGCCTGCTCCAAGCGCGGTATCCCCAGCACCCGTTTGTATTCGTGCGGGAACACCTTCACGAACTTACCGGTCAGCTCCGCCCAGTTGTCGAGCACGTATTTCGCTCGCGGACTGCCGGTGTACGCCAGATGGCGCTCGACCAGAGTGCGCACGGTCGCAATATCCTGCTCGTTCACCAGGGGCTCGAGATCGACGCCGGCGCGGTTACACCGCTTCCCGGCAAAGTCCCCCAGTTCATCCAGCACATAGGCGAATCCGCCATTCATGCCGGCGGCAAAGTTTCGTCCGCATTCGCCCAGCACCACCACCAGGCCCTTGGTCATGTATTCGCAGCCATGGTCGCCGGTGCCTTCCACGACGGCGGTGGCGCCGGAGTTGCGCACTGCAAAGCGCTCTCCGGCAACTCCGCTGAAGAAGGCTTCGCCCCCGGTCGCCCCATAGAGCACTACGTTGCCGACAATGATGTTTTTCTCCGGCTGGAACTTCGATAGCCGGGGCGGAAACACGATCAGCCGCCCGCCCGAAAGTCCTTTGCCGGCGTAATCATTGGCATCGCCTGCCAGCGTCAGAGTGACTCCGTGGGCCAGAAACGCCCCGAAACTCTGCCCGGCGGAACCTTCGAAATCGAAACGGACAGTGTCTTCCGGCAATCCGGCCGCTCCATAACGGCGCGCGATCTGGCCACTCAGCATCGTTCCCACCGAGCGATGCACGTTGCGTATCGGCAAGCACCGATGCACGGGTTGTTTGCTCTCCAAGGCGGCGTGCGCGTACCCGATAAGCTGGTGGTCCAGGGCCTTGTGCAATCCGTGGTCCTGGGGCTGCTTGCAACGCCGGGCAATACGCGCCGGCATCTCCGGGCTGTACAGGATGCTGCTGAAATCGAGGCCGCGAGCCTTCCAATGCTCGACCGCCGGTTTCATCTCCAGCATGTCGACCCGCCCCACCATCTCCTCGAAGGTGCGGAAGCCGAGCTGTGCCATCAGCGCCCGCACCTGCTCCGCCACGAAGAAAAAGAAGCGGATCACGTGCTCCGGCTTCCCCTCGAACTTCTTGCGCAGTTCGGGGTTCTGGGTGGCGATGCCCACCGGGCAGGTGTTGAGGTGGCATTTGCGCATCATGACGCAACCCATGGCGACCAGGGGCATGGTGGCGAAACCGAATTCCTCCGCTCCCAGCAAAGCCGCGATCACGACATCGCGTCCGGTTTGCAGCTTGCCGTCGGTCTGCAGGCAAACGCGTCCGCGCAGGTCATTCATCACCAGCACCTGCTGGGTTTCCGCCAGCCCAAGTTCCCAGGGGATCCCGGCGTGGCGGATGGAACTGAGCGGTGAAGCTCCCGTGCCGCCCGAGTCGCCGCTGATCAGGATCACGTCGGCATGGGCCTTCGACACGCCCGCCGCGATGGTGCCCACGCCCACCTCCGCCACCAGCTTCACGGAGATGCGTGCCTGGGGATTGGCGTTCTTCAAGTCGTAAATGAGCTGGGCCAGATCTTCGATGGAGTAAATATCGTGATGCGGCGGGGGGGAGATCAGCCCGACGCCGGGAATCGAGCGGCGCACGCGGGCAATGTTTTCGTCCACCTTGTGGCCGGGGAGCTGTCCGCCTTCGCCCGGTTTGGCGCCTTGCGCCATCTTGATCTGCAGCTCATCGGCATTGACCAGGTATTCCGCCGTGACTCCGAAACGGCCGGAAGCCACCTGCTTGATCGAGCTGCGGCGCTCATCGGCGAAGCGCGTCTCATCTTCGCCCCCTTCGCCGGTGTTGGAACGCCCGCCGATCCGGTTCATTGCCCGGGCCAGGGTTTCGTGGGCTTCCTTGCTGATAGAGCCGAACGACATCGCGCCGGTGGCGAAGCGCCGCACGATCTCGCTCGCCGGCTCCACTTCGTCAAGGGAAACCGGCGCCGCCGGCTTCTTGAACTGCATCAGGCCGCGCAAGGTGCACAGGCCTTGGTTCTGGTTGTCGATGAAATCGGAGTATTCCTGGAACGTCTGGAAGCTGTTCTGGCGCACGGCGTGCTGCAGTTTGCTGATGGTGAACGGATTCACCAGGTGCATCTCGCCATTAGTGCGGTAGGAATAAGTGCCGCCGACGGCGAGTTCGGGCTCCGAGTGAGTAACCGGACGCAGGGCGTGCTGGTGCTTCATCTCCGCTTCGCGCGCGATCACATCCAGCCCGATGCCCTCGATGCGCGAAGGCGTCCCGGTGAAATACTGCCGCACCAGCGATTTATTGAGGCCGATGGCCTCGAAGACCTGCGCCCCGCGATAGCTTTGCAGGGTAGAGATGCCCATCTTGGAAAAGGTCTTCAGCAATCCCTTATTGATGGACTTCTTGTAATTCTTCAGGGCGGAGGCGAAGGTGTGGCCCTCCGGCAGATGCCCGCGGTTGGCCATGTCCTCCAGCGTCTCGACGGCCAGGTAAGGATTGACGGCGCTGGCGCCGTAGCCGATGAGCAAGGCAAAATGCATCACTTCCCGCGGCTCTCCCGATTCCACCACCAGCGCGCACTGCGAGCGCGTAGCTTCGCGCACCAGGTGATTGTGGATGGCGGTGAGCGCCAGCAAGCTGGGGATGGGGGCGTACTCGTCGTCCACACCGCGATCCGAGAGGATGAGCAGGGTGTATCCGGACTTCAGCGCCAGCGTGGCACGCCGGCAGAGACCGTTGAGCGCGTCACGCAGTCCTTTCTCGCCGCTGCCTACGCGGTACAAGGTGGGAAGCGTGGTGGCCAGGAAGTCGCCCTGCGAAACCCGGCGCAGCCGCTCCAGATCGCGATTGGTCAGCACCGGATGGTCCAGCCGCAGGGTGTGGCAATTGATCGGCTCCTCATCGAGAATATTGCGTTCCTGCCCGATGTAGCTGATCAACGACATCACCAGCTCTTCGCGGATGGGATCAATGGGCGGATTGGTGACCTGCGCGAACAACACCCGGAAATAGTTGAACAACGACTGGGGATGGTCAGAGAGGCAGGCCAGAGGCGTGTCCGCTCCCATCGATCCCACCGGTTCCTGTCCGTCGACGGCCATGGGCAGAAGGATCCGCCGCAGATCTTCGTCGCTATATCCGAACATCCGCTGCCGAAACACGATGGTGTCGTGGTCCGAGCCCAGGACGCGGAACGGTTCCGGCAGGTCGTCGAGCCGGATCTGCTGCTCCTTCAGCCACTGCCCGTAAGGCTTGCGCTGGACCAGGTGGCTCTTGATCTCGTCATCGGAGACGATCTTCCCCTGTTCGGTGTCGACCAGGAACATCTTGCCAGGCTGAAGCCGCCCCTTGCTGTGGACGTTCGTCGGCGGAACTGGCAGCACGCCGGTTTCCGAGGCCATCACCACCAGACCGTCATTGGTGACGACATAACGCGCCGGCCGCAGACCATTGCGGTCCAGGGTCGCCCCGATCACGCGACCATCCGTGAAGGCGATGGCGGCGGGCCCGTCCCACGGCTCCATCAGGGAAGCGTGATACTCGTAGAAATCGCGCTTCTCAGGACTGGTGTGCTCCGACCAAGCCTCGGGAATCATCATCGCCATGGCGTGGGGCAGGCTGCGGCCGGACTGCACCAGGAGTTCCAGCACATTATCGAAATTGGCGGAGTCGCTGCCCCCGGGCTGCACGATCGGGAATAGCTTCTTGGTGTCGTCCCGGAATAACGGCGACGCGAGCGTCGCCTGGCGAGCCACCATCCAGTTCGTGTTCCCCTTGACGGTGTTGATCTCGCCATTGTGGGCCACGTAACGGTACGGGTGGGCCAGATGCCAGGTAGGAAACGTATTGGTCGAGAATCTTTGATGCACCAGGCAGAGCGCGCTGGCCACATTGGGATCTTCCAGCTCGCGGTAAAATTTGGGGATTTGCGGCGCCAGCAGCAGGCCCTTATAGATGATCGTCCGCGCCGAGAGGGAGGGCACATAGAACATGCCCTTGTGCTCCAGGCTGGAACTGGCGATTTCGTTCTCCGCCCGCCGACGCACGACGTAGAGCTTGCGCTCGAACCCGTCCACGTCCATGCCGGCGGCGCGTCCCACGAAGAGCTGTTGGATGTACGGCTGGGAGGCTCGCGCCACGCGCCCGATGGCGGAACCGTCCACGGGAGTGTCACGCCAGCCCAGGACCGAAAGACCTTCTTCGCGGACAATGCGCTCCAGCACACCCTCGCATTGCAGCCGGTCATGCTTTTCAACCGGGAAGAAGATCATGCCGACGCCATATTCGCCCGCAGCGGGCAGCTTGAAACCGAGGCTGGCGCACTCCCCGGAGAAGAACCGATGCGGAATCTGGATGAGGACGCCGGCGCCGTCGCCGGTCTCGGCATCGCAACCGCTGGCCCCTCGATGGGTCAGATTGATAAGAACATGGATGCCCTTGACGATGATGTCGTGCGACTTCTCGCCCTTGATGCTGGCGACAAAGCCGATTCCACAAGCATCGTGCTCATGGCTCGGGTGGTAGAATCCTTGCGGCTCGGGAAGTCCTTGAAAACACTTGGCTTCGTTCATTATGCGACCAGCCACTCCGTCCTTGCTTCACTGGCGACAAAACCACCCCACCCCCGCGGCCGCATTATGGGTCGCAACACCTCACCTACTTTACTTAATACAGGGAAATTGAGCTATGGTACAACGCACAATTTTGATGCGAACGATGCAAACTTCGAATGTCCTGGCTGCTGCAGAGGCGGGAGCAGATGACATTCATCAGAGCGCATCCATCTTCTCGTTGTGTTCGCCCAGGACAGCTATCCTGAATGCAATGCTCCTAACTCCAGACTATGCCGGAAACAGGAACCGAGTTGTTCAGAATCCGGAAATCGCGGATGTTCGCAGTGGGTGGGAGCGAGTAGGAGTTGTTCGAGCCTAAAAGAGGCCTCGCGTAGTATCCCGGCAACATTGGCCAGTTTCTATCAGCAGAGCGATCCGGCGGCCTCATCGCAGCGCGCCAGGGACATCGCAGAGCGCTATCCGGGGCCAGTTGTTGCGCCCAGGCTTATAGCTTCCATAAATTCTTCCGTGGGTAGCGGGTCGGAGTTGACTGATATAGTACCCCCATGTCGGCGGCTCCTCAGGAAGCGCTCGGGCCGGCCCTTTTCCAGGGCTACGACCCTGGGGATTATTACGACGAGATGTTCTCCGCTCGAGGAGAGCCACGTCCCTACTACGTCAAGATGTTCCAGAAGCTGGAGGCCATGGCGCCGGCGCAGTTCGAGGAGCGCCGCCAACTGGCCGACCTGGCGTTCCTGATGCAGGGGATCACCTTCACCGTCTATAGCGACGGGCGCGGCACCGAGCGCTTGTTTCCCTTCGACCTGATCCCGCGCATCCTGCCGCGCTCGGAGTGGGACCGCATCGAACGCGGCCTGGCACAGCGCGTGGTGGCGCTGAACCTTTTCCTGCAGGACATCTACGGAAAGCAACGAATCCTGAAGGACCGCCAGATCCCGCGCGAGCTGATCTACTCCTGCCAGCATTTCCGGCGCGAGATGATGGGGATCGAGGTCCCGCGCGGCATCCACACCCACATCTCGGGCATCGACCTGGTGCGCGATTCCAAGAGCGGCGAGATGGTGGTGCTGGAAGACAATGTACGCACCCCCAGCGGAGTTTCCTACGTGATGGAAAACCGCCTGGTGATGACCCGCACCTTCCCGGACGCGTTCCAGGCCTGCGGGGTGCTGCCCGTCAATCATTATCCTGCCGAGCTCTGCCGGATTCTGCGTAGCCTCTCGCCGCGCGCCAGCGATCAGCCGCAGATGGTGCTGCTCTCTCCCGGCATCCACAACAGCGCCTACTTCGAGCACAGCTTCCTGGCGCAGCAGATGGGCATCGAGCTGGTGGAAGGGCGCGACCTCATCGTGGACGCCAACGTGGTCTACATGAAGACCATCCGCGGGCTACGGCGGGTGGACGTGATGTACCGCCGCATTGACGACGAATACATCGATCCGCTGACCTTCCGCTCCGACTCGCTGCTGGGCGTGCCTGGCCTGATGGGTGCGTATCGTGCCGGGAACATCGCGCTGGTGAATGCCGTGGGCAATGGCATCGCCGACGACAAAGCTGTCTACAGCTATGTTCCCGTGTTCATTCGCTATTACCTGGGCGAGGATGCCATTCTCCGCAACGTCGAGACTTATCTCGGCGGGCGCGATCTGGGTTACATCCTCGATCACCTGCCCGAACTGGTGGTGAAGGCGGTGGGCGAATCCGGCGGCTACGGAATGTTGATCGGGCCGGCGTCGGACCGGGCCACCATCGAGCAGTTCCGGACCGCGTATCCAGGCTAATCCGCGCAACTACATCGCGCAGCCGGTGGTGCCGCTGTCGCGCGTGCCGTCGTATCACGCCGGCACCCGCCGCATCATCGGCTGCCACGTGGACTTGCGTCCCTACTGCCTGTACGACGGCGAGAAAGTAACCATCGTTCCCGGGGGGCTGACTCGTGTTGCCCTCACCCCGGGCTCGCTGGTGGTGAACTCTTCGCAGGGCGGCGGCAGCAAAGATACGTGGGTGCTCCACGGAGACAGCTGAGATGCCGGAAATGCTCTCCCGCATTGCCGATTCCATGTTCTGGATGGCGCGCTACATCGAGCGCGCCGAGGACACGGCGCGCATTCTCGACGTGAACTATCACATGATGCTGGAGCAGTCGGACCAGCAGTACCGCCTGCGCTGGGACCCGCTGATCGTGATGGCCGGCGAGGAGAAGCCGTTCCAGCAGCTCTACACCGAAGCCAACGCTTACACGGTTTTCGACTTCCTGGCGTTTCGCGCCGACAATCCCAGCTCCATCGTGCAGTGCATCGCCAAGGCGCGGGAGAACGCGCGCACCATCCGCGAGCGCATTTCGCGCGAGATGTGGGAGGACATCAACGGTCTCTATCACACGGTGAACCGCTTCGATGCGGCGGATGAGATCGCCGCCGGCCCCCATCGTTTCTGCGACACCGTCAAGTTCGCCTGCCATCGCTTCCACGGCGTCACCGACGCCACGCTGCCCCACGACGA
Organism: uncultured Acidobacteriota bacterium; assembly: GCA_963733935.1. GTDB lineage: Bacteria > Acidobacteriota > Terriglobia > Terriglobales > Acidobacteriaceae > JAHFUA01. The sequence goes on along the minus strand of CAVTEQ010000014.1, from coordinate 270,681 downwards.
AGGCTGGCAATTTCTGCGCATCGGCTGGTCGCTCGAACGGGCCGAGGCCACCACGCGGCTGGTCGACGTGCAATATCAGAATCTGCTGGAAGGACCGTCCGTGCCCATCACGGCCGACAATCACCAATGGATGGCGGTGCTGCGATCAGTCGGCGCATACGAGGCGTATCACCGCCAGTATCACTCGCCCATCCGGCCGGAGAAAGTCGCCGAGATGCTGATCCTCGACCCGCGACACCCGCGGTCGATCCGCTTTACTGCCGGTGAGGTGGAAGCCGGGCTGCGCGCCATCAGCGGCACCGGCGCAGGCTCCTATGCCAACGAGGCCGAGCGGCTGACCGGCAAAGTGCTGGAGGGCTTGCGCTACCAGACCATCGAGGAGATTTTCACCCGCGGCTTGCACCCGTACCTGGGCGATCTCTTGCAGAGCTTCCGCTCCATCGGTCACGATATCGCCAGGACTTATTTCTACTACGCGGTGGTGGCATGAACCGGTATCACCTGCTGCATGTCACGGAGTTTCAGTACGACGGGCCGGTCTCGGAGAGCTACAACGAAGTGCGCCTGCGGCCCATGCACGACGAGCAGGCAGAGCTGCCTCTCTTTCCGGCTGGTGACCGCTCCCAACTCGCACGTCACCGCCTATCGCGATGCTTTCGGCAACTGGGTGCACCAGTTCAACGTCTTCCCCGAACACCATCACCTGACGGTGCATTCGGAGTCCGTCGTATTGGCGCACGATCCCCCAGCGAACGGGAAAGAGTCCATGAGCCTGGGCGAATTCGATGGCCCTGGAAGGGAACTGTGCGAGGAGCACTTCGATTTTGTTGCCCCGACTACTTACGTGCCTCACCTGGCGGGACTCCAGGAACTGGTGGAAGCCGCCGGGCAGGCCAGTGGGGGCACGGTGCTGGGCTTTGTGCAAGCCGGTTCAGACCTGATCCATCAGCGGTTCCAATATGTGAAAGGTGCGACCCACGTTCACTCTTCGGTCGCGGACGCACTCTCCCTGGGCGCCGGCGTCTGCCAGGATTTCGCGCACCTGCTGTTGGGCGTAGTCCGTATGCGCGGCCTGCCCGGGCGTTACGTCTCCGGATACCTTGTGCCCGACCGCACGAACGATGGCGCCGGTAACCTCGAGGAAGTCGTTGGAGGACAGGCCTCCCACGCCTGGACGGAAGTCTTCCTGCCGGGCATGGGCTGGGTCGGCTTCGATCCCACGCTGGGAAAGCCGGCTGGCTTGCGCCACGTCCGCGTCGCCTACGGCAGGGATTACGGGGATGTCCCTCCGGTGCGCGGCGTCTACAAAGGCCACGCCGGACAGCGCCTTTCTGTGGACGTGCGAGTGCGCCCGGCCGTGGACGACGCCGGAAACGAGTTCCTGCAGAAGACAGCGGCTGCTCCCGCCGAAGAGAGCGTTCCGGAGCGCCCTCAGCAACCGCAACAGCAGCAGCAACAATAGCCAGATTCATCGACGCGACGTTTGTCCAGTCCCACCGTCGCCAACCTAAGAATTGTCATCCCGAACGACGCGCGAGGAGCACGACATGGCAATTCCGTATTACCACGTTGATGCATTCACGGGTGATCTCTTTGCAGGTAACCCGGCGGGGGTCTGCATCCTTTCGGCATTTCTCGCGGATAGCATCATGCAGAAAATTGCGGCTGAGAACAGGCACAGCGAGACCGCTTTTGTTGTTCCTCGCGCGGATGGTGATTTCGACTTGCGCTGGTTTACACCTAAAGTCGAGGACGACCTATGTGGGCACGCGACCTTGGCATCCGCCTATGTGCTCGCGCTGCGCAAGCACAACGTGTGGCCGGTTCGCTTCCACACCCGCAGCGGCATGTTGACCGTCGCTCAGAACCAAGACAGCTTTGAGATGGACTTTCCCGCCAGGCCACCCCAACCCTGTGAGACGCCAGCCGAGCTCTTGCCAGCCCTAGGTTTGCAAGCGGCGCTAGTAATGAAATCGCGCGATTACCTCGTGGTGGTGGATCAGGCTGAGCAAGTGCGAGCCCTCGCGCCCGATTTTGCCGCTCTTGCCAAACTAGACGTTGGGATCGGCGGAACGATTGTTACCGCTCCCGCCGAGGGTGAGGTGGATTACGTGTGCCGACTTTTTGCGCCGTCGGTCGGCATCGATGAGGACCCCGCAACCGGCTCGATACACTGCACACTGGCTCCATATTGGGCGGGGCGGCTGGGTAAGGACACGTTGCGCGCGCAACAACTCAGCGCCCGCGGGGGACACATGCGGTGCGCAATCGGCGGCGATCGCGTGAAGATCGCCGGCCGGGCCCGCCTCTACCTTCACGGCACGCTCGAACTCTAAGGCGTCTGCCTCCACAGCGAGAACCTGACAGGCGCCGTCAACCAGTTCGTGGCATTGGAGGGCGCCGGAGGGAGGCGAGGTTAACGGCGAAGTAAACATGGCAGCGCGGCGGCATTCCCTGAGAAACTTGGAAGCTGCCGCCTATGCGTAGCCGATGCCTGCCAAGCGTCTGTCTTCCCCTGGCCCTTGCCGCCTTCTCGCTGCTGAGCGTTGCGCAGGGAGGACCGCCCTTCATTACCGATGATCCTGGCACTCCCGGCGACGGCAATTGGGAGATCAACGTTGCGCTCATCGCCGAGCGCCATCCCGACGAGCGCATTTTCAATGCGCCCTTGCTGGATATCAACTACGGCCTCGGCCCGAAGCTGCAGCTCAACTACCAGCTGCCGTACCTCGTCGTAGGCACCGACGGCGGTCCCACCCGGAGCGGGCTTGGCAAATCACTGGCAGGCGTGAAGTGGCGTTTCTATGAGAATGAGGACAAGGGCCTGGAGATCTCAACCTATCCGCACTTTGAGTTCAACAACCCTACTTCGTCGGTAGAGCGCGGTCTGGTGGATCGCGGCGCTCGGCTGTTTCTTCCCTTAGAAGTCACAAAGAGGGTCGGCCCATTCATTATCAATCCTGAAGCCGGGTATTGGTTTGCCGCGGACAAAGGTGCAGCCTGGGCAAGCGGCGTGGTCGTGGCCCGGGAAGTCAGCAAGCGTTTGGAACTCGATGGCGAATTGTACGCGACGGCCAATACCAACGGCTCCAGCCACTGGACCACTTTCGACGGCGGAGGTCGCTGCAAGATTGGCGGGCCGATAGTGCTGCTGTTCATGGCCGGCCGCAGCTTTCGCGGTGCGACAAGGGGACAGCCGAGCCTGTTCGGCTATCTGGGCGTGCAGTTTCTGTTTTCTACCAAGCGGAAAAAAGAGGGCTCATCGTCAATGTCAGCTGTGCCCCATTAGCGCCGTTTTAGCGGATGATGCGGGAAATCAAAGAGGCACCGGAGACCACTTCTTCTTCAGCTTCTTTGGCGCTCTTGGGAGCCGCGCCCTGCCGCCGATCCGTGGCCGGCGGGCAACGCATCTCGAGAAAATCCTCCAGCCGCTGTTTGTCGGCCGGCGTCAAATCCACGAATTCGATTCCACAGCCGACTCCGACAATGCTGGTGCGGACTTTGCCTCGGGCGATCAGTTTCTCATCACCGATCCAGAAGACAATGCTCACGATGCTGTCGAGCGTCACCGGGAACAGGGTGTTGACGTAGCAGCCGCTGAGGCTGATGTCGGTAATTTGCGCCCGGATCGGTTGCCCCTCCGCCGTCCGCACTTCCACGGGCAGCGTAGACTCAAACCGGCGCTGATGGCGGCGTTCGCCCCGGCGCGTGCGAGTGTCAGGGGCGTCGTCCTGCGGCGGCAGATCGTCTTGCCAAAGGTCGTCCTTCTGGTTGACTTTCTCCAGCCCCAGCATGCTGGCTTGCGGCGTCGTGGGTTCGCCCACCCAAATCACCTTGTAGCGGACCTTCCGGCTTTTGTACTGCAGGGACACCACCTCGCCGGACTTGACCGGGGAAGTGACGCCCTCGAGCACTACGCCCTGGCGGCTGATGTTCACGGTGCGGGCGCTGGCAAGCATGGGACGGCCGTTCGCGTCCATGCCGAGAATCCGCACCTGGAGCGCGCGTTGAGCTCGTGATTCTGTACGTTTTCCCATCGACAACCCTCTGCCCGGAATCATAGCGCCCTCACAAACGGCTCCCAAGTTACCAACGTCTCGGTTGGGCTTGTGACCACCGGTTCGAAGCTACTCAAATCGCAGGGCTTCGATGGGATCCAGTTGGGCGGCCTTGCGCGCCGGGTAATATCCGAAAAAGATGCCCACCATGGTGGAGAACACCACCGCTGCAGCCACCGCGAGCGGCGAAATAGAGATCGGCCAGCGCAGCAGGTGGCTGATGCCCAGCGATGATCCTGCCCCAAATAGGATGCCGATGGCGCCGCCGATCAGGCTCATCACCACGGCTTCGCTCAGAAATTGTTTGAGCACGTCAGCTTCCTGGGCGCCGATGGCGATGCGGATGCCGATCTCGCGCGTGCGCTCGGTCACCGACACCAGCATGATGTTCATAATTCCGATGCCGCCGACGATCAGCGACACGCTGGCAATCGAGGCCAGCAGCAAAGTCATAATCCGCGAGGACTGGTCCGCGAGTTGCGCCACGTCGGCCAGGTTGCGCACCTGGAAGTCGTCATCCTGGCCGGGGCGAATGCGGTGCCGGTCGCGCAGCAGCGCGGTGATTTGATCCTGTGCTGCGTAGCTGGCCTGCTGCGACGCCGCCGAGACCATGATGTTCTGCAGCCAGGGCTGGCCGGTGATCTTCTTCTGCAGCGTGGTGATGGGCACATAAATCGTATCGTCCTGGTCGGCGCCCATGCCCGATTGGCCTTTCGCCGTGAGCAGTCCCACCACCTGAAACGGCAGATTGCCGACGCGGATGGTCTGCCCCACCGGATCGGCAGAGCCGAACAGGTTTTGGCGGACGGTTTCGCCGATCACGGCTACGTCGGCCGAGGTGCGCACGTCGTCTTCCGTGAACGAAGCGCCGCTCGCCATCGGCCAGCTGCGAATGTCGAAGAACTGCGGCTCGGTGCCATTCACCCGCGTGTACCAGTTGTTGTTGTCGAACACCACTTGCGCCGAGGCGCTGCTGCCCGGCGCCGCGCTGGCGACCGCCGGGGATTCCTGCACGATGGCTTTCATGTCGTCATAGGTCAGCGTCTTCGTCGCGCCACCGCCCATGCGGATTCCTCCGCGGTTCACCGAGCCGGCGCTGACGAACACCAGGTTCGTTCCCATGGAGGCAATGTTGGCCTGCACCTGCTGCTGTGCGCCCTGGCCGACGCCGACCGTGGCGATCACCGCTCCCACGCCGATGATGATGCCCAGCATGGTGAGGATGGAGCGCATCTTGTTGCGCGCCAGCGCCCGTAACGCAATCCGCAAAATCGAAATGAAATCCATAAAGACCACCCTTACCGCTGCTTCTCAATGACCCGATGACCCGATCTCCCGATCACCCGATCGCTAATCCTCCTGTGTTGGCAGCGTCCTCAATACTTCCGCCGCCCGTGGCCGGTTCACCACCGGCTCGTCGCGCCGGATCTTGCCATCGCGAAACACAATGGTCCGCTTGGCGTAGTGCGCAATGTCAGGCTCGTGCGTCACGAGCACCACCGTGAGCCCCTGGTCGTTCAGATCCTGGAAAATCTGCATGATCTCAACCGACGTGCGGCTGTCGAGGTTGCCCGTGGGCTCATCGGCCAGCAGGATCGAAGGTTGGTTCACCAGCGCGCGTGCTATCGCGACGCGCTGCTGCTGTCCGCCGGAGAGCTGGGAAGGGAAGTGTTCCATGCGATCGCCGAGGCCGACCATCTCCAGTGCCCGCTTGGCCCGTTTAAGCCGATCGTCCTTCTCGAGGTGGGCATAGAGAGTGGGCAGCTCGACGTTCTCCAGCGCGGTCGTGCGCGACAGCAGGTTGAAACCCTGGAACACGAACCCAAGCTTGCGATTGCGAATCGACGCCAGCGCTTTCTTGTCCAGCTGCGCCACATCCACGCCTTCCAGAAAGTAGTGGCCGCTGGTGGGCGTGTCGAGACAGCCCAGCAGGTTCATGAAAGTAGATTTGCCGCTGCCGCTCGCGCCCATGATGGCCACGAACTCCCCAGCCGCGATCTCCAGGTTGATGCCGCGGAGAGCGTGCACCTTGGTCTCTCCCAGGCTGTAATACTTGTGCACGTCCTCCACGCGGATCACCGGCTGGAGTTCTAGCGTGGTCGCGATTTTCAGTTCGGGTTGGACGAGCGTTGCCATAACTGTCTCCGTTCTCCCGCTTACCGTCCTCCCATGCGAGGAGTGCTGCCCATGCCCGGCGTACTGCTGCTGGGTTTTTGCGCGCTGGTTGAGCTGGCGGCGCCGGTGGCGAGTTGATCGCCGGCTTGCAGATTGCCCTTCACGACCTGGGCTATCTCGGTCGTGGTGTGATCAGTGATGCCGGTGCGGACCTCAACTGGCTCCAGCGACTTATCTGCTTTTACCTTCCACAGCACGGCCAAGTCGGCTTGCGCCGGCCGCGATGGCTGTGCCGCGCCGCTCTTCTGGCCGCGACCCTTTGCCGCTTGCGCCCAGGTCGATGCCGTACTTCTGATACAGCGCCGCGATCTCATCAGCCTTCATGTCCGGCTTGAAGCGCAGCGCCGCATTCGCCACCTTGATTACATTCGTCGCGTCTGCAACGGGAACCGTCACGTACGCGGTCATGCCCGGAAACAACTTCATTTCGGGGTTGTCGAATGCCACCACCGTGTCGTAGGTGACCACGTTCTGCACCAGCGTCGGATTCATCCGCACCTGGGTCACTGTTCCTTGAAAAGTCTGCTTTGGGAACGCGTCCACCTGGAATGTGACCGGCTGCCCGACTTTGATTGAGCCCACGTCGGACTCGTCGGTACTGACGTCCACCTGCATGCGCGTCAAATCCTGCGCGATGGTGAACAGCGTTGGCGCTTGCAGGGAGGCGGCTACCGTCTGGCCAACATCCACGCTCCGCGCCACCACCGTGCCATCGATAGGAGAGCGGATGGTGGTGTGGTCGAGGTTAGTCTGCGCAATCGTCAGCGCCGCTTTCTTCAGCGCCACTTGAGCGGCGGCTTGCTTCACCTGGGCTTGCGCCGAACTCACCGCCGCCGTCCCGCTATCGGCGTTGGCCTTGGCGAGGTCCATCGCCGAGGCGCTGATAATCCCTTCCTGCGCCAGCGGCAGGTTCCGCTGATAATCGGCCGTGGTCTGCGCCGCTGTTGCCTGTGCCTTGGCCAGTTCCGCCTTGGAGGCCGCCTGCGTCGCGACTGCGTTTTGCAGGTCTGCTTGCGCCTGCAGCACCGCTCCCTGGAAGAGCGAGGGCTCGATCTGCGCAATTACCTGCCCCTGCTTTACTTTGGAGTTGAAGTCGGCTGCCAGCTTGGAAATGTTGCCCGAGACCTGCGAGCCCACCTGAACCGAGGTCACCGCATTGATGGTTCCGGTCGCCTGCACAGTGTCGTGAATGCTGCCCATCTCCACCTTGGAGGTAAAGAACTGTTGCTGGCTTCCGCGACTAAGGGTGAACGCCGCCAGCACTCCGGCCGCCAGCAGCACTGCCACCGCGACTGTCCATTTATTTTTTAGTATCTGCATGTTGTCTTGGGAGCCGCAATTCACGGTCTCCCCGCCTCTACTAGATTCGAACCCCTGGGCCGGCTCGCCGGCGTAAAGAGAGGGTCATGCCGGAGTAAAGATTTGTAATGGCGGATACATGTTTCTGCCGCCCCTTAAAAGAGGCTCACGGTTTGTACACCTGGCTTCCCTTGCGGCGCCTACGGCGCTCGCTGCGTGCCGGGCTAGTCTCATCGCGTCCCCTGGCGGGGACGCGCTCTTCTTAAGAAATCACCGCCGCCGCGACCGTTCGCGGAGCACTGTAACCAAGCCCTTCTTGCGGATTTCGGCTACGGGGAGTTCGATTTTGGCGCCCCTTGCGGCGGCAATCAGTTCCTGTTCAAGGTTGCCAAGGCGCCGTTCCTTGTCCTGGCGAATCAGTTCGCGTACATACTCGCTCGGGGTACCCCAATCGCCGGAGGCAACCTGGCCTTCCACGTACTGCTTAAGAGCTGCGGGTAACGAAATGTTCAACGATGTCATGGCCATACCGTCATATTATGGCATGTTATGACGGCGCACAAGCGATCGCAATTGCGCCATCTCCCATAACGTACAATTGCGCTAATTTGATCCTTGCAGTGTGGGAGAACCCGATGCGCAGACTTCTTCTCGTGCCCATGATCCTGGCCCTTGCCCTGGCTGCCGGCGCCGCCAGCAAGGCTTCCAGAAAGCGCGCGCAAGCCGCCGCTCCCGCTCCCAACGCTGTGCCTGTCGAAGCGCTGGCCGCCATGCGGACCATCGATGCCGAGCGCATTCGCGCTCACGTCAAGTTTCTGGCCGACGATCTCCTTGAGGGCCGCGGCACCGGCCAGCGCGGCGGCGACGTGGCCGCCGCCTACATCGCTACTCAATTTGCGCTCGATGGCCTGAAGCCAACGGGCGATGGTGGGAGTTATCTGCAGCAGGTGCCGCTGGTGGGCGTCAGCACCCAGCCGGAAACTACATTCGCAATTGCGCCTGAGAGCGGCGAGCCCATGACTCTGCGGCAGCTCGAAGACTACGTCGCCACCGACGCATCGCAGCAGCCGGCGAGCGACATCGATGCGCCTATCGTTTTTGTCGGCTACGGCATCGAAGCCCCGGAGTTCAAATGGGACGACTACAAAGGCGCCGACCTGCGCGGCAAGGCGCTGCTGATGCTAGTGAATGAGCCGCCGTCCGACGATCCCAGCTTTTTTGGCGGCAAGGCGCTTACCTACTACGGCCGCTGGACCTACAAGTATGAAGAAGCCCTGCGGCGCGGCGCCGTAGCTGCCATCCTGATTCACAAGACCGAGATGGCCAGTTATGGCTGGGAAGTGGTACGCAATTCCTGGTCCGGCGAGAATTCCTTCTTGAAGGCGGAAGGCCCGCAGTTGAAGGCAGCGGGCTGGGTCACGCTGGCGACGGCGCGCAGGGTCGCCCAAGCCAGCGGCCAGGATCTCGAGCAGTGGCTGGCGCGCGCCAACTCGCGCGACTTCCGTCCCATCCCGCTGCCGCTGACGCTCAAGGCCCACATGGTCAGCAAGCTGCGCTCGTTCACCTCGAGCAACGTTCTTGCCACGCTGCCTGGCTCCGATCCGCGGCTGAAGACCGAAGCCGTGGTTTACAGCGCGCACTACGATCACCTGGGCATTCGTCCGGGCATGCCTGGCGACAACATCTTCAATGGCGCCATGGACAACGCCACCGGATGCGGCATTCTGCTGGAGCTGGCGCGCGCGTACAGCTCGGCGGCGCAGCGTCCCAAACGCTCGGTCTTGTTTGCGGCCGTTACGGCCGAGGAGCAGGGGTTGCGCGGATCGCAGTACCTGGGCCTGCATCCTCCAATTCCGGCCGGCAAGATCGCGCTGGACCTGAACTACGACGATCTGCCCGCGTTCGGCACTGCCGAGGAGGTGGAGGTTGCCGGCGCCGAGCGCACCAGCTTCTATCCCATCGTCGAAGCAACGGCGCGGCAGTTCGAGCTTGGAATCCGTCCTGACCCTCATCCCGAATCGGGCCACTATTACCGCTCCGACCACTTCAGCCTGGCCCGCGTGGGCATTCCTTCCTTCAGCATCAAGGAAGGCGAGAAGTACAAAGGACACCCTCGCGAGTGGGGCGCGCAGCAGAACCGCGAATACGAGGAGAAGCGCTATCACCAGCCCGCCGACGAGTACCGTTCGGACATGGACTTCAGTGGCGACGCGGTCATGGCGCGCTTCGGATTCGTGCTCGGCTGGAAGGCCGCCAGCCTGCCGGAAATGCCCATTTGGCGTCCAGGCGATGAATTCGAGGCCGCACGCAAGAAGAGCGAGGCCGCGGCCGGCGCCCACTAACGCGAATTCCGTCCCGGTACTGCCCAATCTGCTGCGGAGCGCCCAACCGTCGAGTCCCTTAGGTAACCTTCGGGTGTGCCTGAACCTCATGCTAGGCTGCCATTAGCGGATCATGACGCGGCGCGGGATCGCCCTGTCCTGAGTTTTTTGGCAGCTGCATCACTATGGCGCGGTTCAAATTTCTGCAAAAACGCGACTTGTCGGAGCACGCCGGCTGCTTCAGCCTGGCGAAATATGTGCCCTACGTGCCGCTGGAGGGCCTGGTGCTGGGCGTCGACAACCTCCGCCACGACGTCTTTCTCAGCCCCAAGTTCATGCATTTGACGCGGCAGCATCTTTGCCGCCTGATCATGCAGCACGGAGACGTACACGACCTTGCCTCCACGGAAGAAGCCGCCGGCTCGCGTCCGCCATGGGACGTGCGGCCGGTGCGCAAGGCGGACAACGGCGGCGAGCCTGGCGACTTCCGCCGCACGCTGGCCGAGCTCTATGCCGCGGCGCTCAACCGCGCCAAGGCGGATAACGACCTCACCCTCGACCTGCTGGCGCATGTCGCTGTCCTCAAGTTCCTGAAGTCCGAGCTGCTGTGGCAGTTCAACCAGGTGGCGGACCGCATCCGCGCGCGCGTCAACCACGAGAGCAAGGGCTCGCTGCCGGCCCGCACTCACGCCCTGCAGGAGCGCTTTGCCCGCTTCCAGGTGAGCAAGAAGGCGGTGCTGCGCAAGGCGGGTGAAGAGCTGTTCCGCGCCCAGCGCGACCTCGAAAAGGAGCAACTGGCGCGCATGCGGCGCTCGCTCTTCGGCGACGAGTACGCCGATGTGTACGACATCTTTCTCAACCGCCTGCTGTTCGCCGAAGAGGGCCGCGACGATTATCTGAACGCCGAGCACTACGTGATGCTGGGCAACTACGAGCGCGATCCCGACCGCTTCTTCGCCATCCTGGAAATCGCCCGCCTGTTCCTGAAATCGCTGCAATTGTCCGACGTGCGCGAAGAGCGCGACATCCGCGCCGTGCTCAGCGTTCCGGAAAATGCCCAGGAGTTGCTGGCCGGCGGCAATCCCGACGAAAGCGATCCCAAGGGCCAGGTGCAGCAGGCGATCCTCGATGCCTGGCTGGAAGCGCTGCACGAACACGGCATGATGCAGCACGTCATCGCCGCCTACGAAGTCGTGCCCATCCTGCCGGACTATTCTCCGCCCATCAACGCGCAGCAGTTGAAGAATGCGCTTATCCAGCGCGCGGAACGGCTGCGCGTCGAGGAGTTGCTGGAGGCGCACGGCAAGCTCTCGGTGGAGGCCATCCATGACGCCACCAAGCGAGTCCTGGGCTGCCGCGGCGAGGAGCGCGCCAAGGTCGCCGGCCGCTTCCTGATCGACTTCATCCGCTTCCACCGCGACGTGCGCAAGCTGGAGGCGCTCACCGCCGCCATGGAGCAGGTCAACGTCATCACCAACCCCAAGGTGCGGGAGCTCTCCGCCATCAACAACACCCTGTACGAGTTCCTGCTTCCCGTCGAGCAAAAGCCGGCGGAAGAGAAGGTGCTCAATCACGTGGTGCTCAAGGCCGACCTGCGCGATTCCAGCTACGTCACGCGCACGCTGTTTGAACGCGGGCTGAACCCTGCGTCTTATTTCAGCCTGAACTTCTACGAGCCGGTCAACCGGCTGCTGCCGCTGTTCGGCGCGGAAAAAGTCTTTATTGAAGGCGACGCCGTGATCCTCGCCCTGATGGAGCGCGCGGGTGAAGGGCCCTTCGCGGTGGCGCGCTGCTGCGCTCTGGCCCGCGAGATCATCGGCGTGGTGAGCGCCTACAACGAAAAATCGCAGAAGGCCGGCCTGCCCACGCTGGAGCTGGGCATCGGCATCGCCTATCAGGACACCGCTCCGCTTTACCTGATGGACGGCGCCAGCCGGGTGATGATTTCGCCCGCGCTGAACGAGAGCGATCGCCTGTCGTCGTGCAACCGCGCGGCGCGCCGCTGCCTGGCGCGCAATCCCACGCTGTTCAACGTATTCGCCTTCCAGAGTCTCGAAGACCTCGACGGCGGTGGCGATCCCGAGGAGTTCCTGGTGCGCTACAACATCGGCGGCGTGCACCTGGATGAAGCCGCCTTCCAGAAGCTGCGCCAGGAGATCTCCCTGCGCACCGACAACCTCGAGCTGCCCATGATCTGGGGTCCGGAGTCGGTGCGGCTCTACAGCGGCATGGTGCCGCTGCCCTCGGGCGGCTTCCAGAAGCTGGTGATTCGCGAAGGCCGCGTGGCCCGCATCGATCCCCGCACTTTCACCCTCAAACGCTGGACCGACCGCCGCTACTACGAAGCCTGCACCAGCGCCGAGATCTACGAGCACCTGGAAAGAGCCAGGACGCCGGCAGCCACGCCGGTGCTGGTGCGGTAGATCACCAAATTTCACTCACTGTGACCCGCGAATGCCAGCTTCCCGGCGTTCTTGCGCATCAGGCGCTTGAAGCGCTTGAGAGCCACGATTTCCCTGACACATGAACCGCTTCCGTCCGGGACTTGCCCCCAGAACCTTCGCGGCTTCGTCCGCGAGATGAGCATCCAGCCTGATCGTCGTCAAGGTAACGGCCATACGCGATCCCCTCGAGACTAGCTTGCGACTACCGCAGGCTCTGGAATTCTTCCAGCGTAACGCCAAGTTGACGGACGATCTTGAAGAACAAAGGCGGCCCGATTTCGCGTCCACCATGAATGGGAATGGTTACCGAGCGGCCATCGGGATGGTTCCATCGCTCGTGACTTCCGGTCTGGCGCTTTTTCTCGAATCCCAATTTTTGGGCGACGCTTTGAAATTCGCGAGCGGTGGCGCTAGGCATGAACGATTTCGGTATTGTCGGCGGGAAGCGGGATTCCTTTTTCGCGGTACTCTTCGGCGAGCACGTCAAAAACGCGGCTGAGCTCGGCGAGCGCGGATTCCCTTGTCGGCATGAGCGCATAGCAGCCTGAGATGGCGGGTATTTCGGCAACCCAGGATCCATCTTCCTGCCGGTACAGGACGGTCTTGTAATCGTGCAGCGTCATGCCCATTCCTCGCGCTTTCGAGGGTAGTATAACAGGCGCTCGGACATCCCCTAACCGTGGGCGACCCACCTGCAAGATGACAATTTGTGGGTGCACTTACGGCGCGGCTCCGTCCCAGAACGCCAAAATCGGGCGTTCCGGGGACCCCTGAAGCCGCGCCCCTTTAAGACTCGATGACCTGCGACGCAGGTCAGTTGAGCGAGCTTCAACCCGCCTTGGAGGCGGGCACGTCCTCGTCTTTGCGGAACAGCGGCTGGACGGGCGCGCCCGCGGCGTGGGCGACTTTGGCGTTCACGGCTTCCATGTCGCGCTTGTCCCAGCCGACGATGGAAAGCTTCACCTCGCCATCTTCAATCAAGAAAATCGAGGGCACATTGGTGATCTCGTAGGCATTCGAGACCGGGTAGCGGTCTACCGGGTCGAGCAGCAGCGGGAAGGTAATGCTGTACTCGCGCGCGAACTCTTCGGTGTAGTTTTGCTCGTCCTGCGAGATGCCGACGATGGTCACCTTGCCGCGCGGATACGCCCGGTAAATCAGCTCCAGATAAGGCAGCGTGTACTGGCACACCGGGCAACTGATTTTGAAAAACACCGCCAGCACCGGCCCCTGCTGCAGCGCGTGCTGCAGCGAGAACCTGGTTCCTTTGGTGCTGGGCAGATCGATCTCTGGCGCACCCATCCCGACGGTCAAAGCAGGCATATGATCTCCCAACTAATTAGATGAGGTTCGCACGGCGCAGGATTTTCTGGGTGAGACCGGTCAAAGGCAGGCGCTCGACCGCGGCGAGTTTTACCCAACGCCCGCCGCGCGTTGCGCTCGTCTTCGCCAGGTAGACGCTTACCTGATAGTCGGTGTTGGTGATGGCATGTCGCAAGCGCAGCAGGGGAGTGCCCGCACTCAGCCGCGCTTGCGGCAGTTCCCACAGGCCGGGCATCAGGCTCTTGTGGTCTTCCCTCTGGATTAGAAAGACGCTTCGGTGGCGAACCGCTAATCGGTAGGCAATGGGTTGCTTGCGCCGGAGCGAAGTAGCTCGCGACGCGCCCGCAGCCCGCGTGCGGCACCAGACAAACATCGGGCACTCGGCGCAGCGCGGCGCTTGCGGCAGGCAGAGGGTTGCGCCCAACTCCATCATCGCCTGGTTGAAGTCGCCCGGGCGTTGCGAGTCCAGGAGTTCTGCCGCCACGCTCCAGGCGCGACGCTTCTGGATTCCGAACAGCCGGCCAAGCACGCGCTCGACGTTGCCGTCGACTACCGCGCAGGGCTGATCGAAGGCGATGCTGGCGATGGCTGCCGACGTGTAGCGCCCGATCCCCGGCAACAACGTCAGCCCTTCCGCGCTGCGCGGGAGTTGGCCGCCGTTGCTGACGATCTGCCGCGCGGCGGTGTGCAGCCCGCGTGCTCGCCGGTAGTATCCGAGGCCGCTCCACGCGGCGAGCACGTCCGGCAGTTTCGCCGCCGCCAATGCCGCGATGTTGGGAAAGCGCTTCAGGAAAACGGGGTAACGCTCCTGCACCACGGTCACGCGCGTCTGCTGCAGCATGATTTCCGAGATCCAGACGCGGTAAGGATCGCGGTTCGCGCGCCACGGCAGCGGACGGCGATTGCGGTCAAACCAGCGGAGAAGCCGGCGTCGGAAGGCGCGCCGCTGGTCCGGCGGCAGGATCGCTGGCGATGGCTTCACGGCGATGGCATCGCCTGCGATTCACTGTGCGCGATCGCCACCCAGCTCTTGGTCACCGGCTGCCAGACCGTCATCATGTGGATGGGCTCGGAGGGCAGCGGTCGTCCCTGCCACGTTCCCGTCACCCGCGCGGTATATGTCACAACGAAGTCGGTGCCGTTGCTGGTGGTGCTGAAGTCTCCGAGCGTGTACTCGGTGAGCGTGAGCGACTTGAGGTAATCGAGAGTGGCGGCGCGGTCGCGAGTGCCGCCGCCGTGCACCGACACGAAGCTCGGCGCCAGATGGGCCTCGACGTCCGCCCAATGCTGCGCCTTCACGTCGCGCCACAGCAGCCGCTCGAACTGCTCGGCGCCGGTGGCGCCTGACCAGGAAGGCGCGGTCTTCTCTTTCCACACGGTGCAGGCGGAACCAAGCGCCAGTGCGGCGACCAAACCACACAGCAAGAAAATGCGAGCGCGGATCATCGCAGGCATTCTATCCTGTGTGGTGCCCCACATCTGACCGACTTTGGCATGTGGGCCTCCACCACCCGCAATACTAGTGCGGATCGGTAGGCGGGGGAGGAGTCGCTGCCGGCGGACACGGCGCGGGAGCAACCGGACCCATCAGGGCATCTTGAATCTGGCTCACGCGAGGATTCGCTTCCAGGCGCTGGATGCTTTTGTGCTTCAGCAGTTTCTTGTTGATATCGGGCCAGAACTCGCGCAGCAGATTCATTTCCGCGGTGCTCAGCAGGCCGCCGCCGGCGCGCGCCATGGTGTCGCCAAAGCCGCGATTCTCGCGCGGATAGTAAGAATTGGCCAGGCTCGAGGACGCCACGGCGCTGAACATGAGCGACAGGTTGGGCCGCTTCCTGCCGCTGTCATCGTGCGTCACCAGCACGCGGCTGAGGGCATACTCGATCCGGGGCATGGTTCTCTCGCTGTTGGAGCGCAAGTAGCGCGGGTCTTCGTGCAGCAGGACAGGAAACAGGAAGCGCCCGAAGAAGGCGCTCGATTCGGTGTCCGCAAGCGCGGCGCCATACCGCTTGCCATATCCCTGCATGCCGCCTCCGTAGGAATACCAGGAGCCGAAGGCCTGCGCCAGGCCGGCATCGAAGGCCGCGCCCGCAAACGTATAGGGAGAGTACGTGAATCGCAGAAAGATCTTAAACTTATCGCTCTTGTGCAGCCGCTGGTAGGGAGCTGGAAATTGCGGTCCCTTTTCTTCCGGCCCCACCGGCGTTACCGACCGGGGTGGAGTGGCCGCCGCCATTTGCTGCTGCGGCGGTGGAGAGCAAGGGGCCGTGGCATTGGCGGTTTCCGCCTGGGTCCAAGCGCAGGTCGCGCCCAGTGCGATCACCAGCCCAAGCTGCCCAATTCTGCGAACCATCCTGTAATTCTTATCCCACGATGGAGTGACGAACAATACATACTTAGAAGCTGCCAGCCGTCGCCGGTTTGTATCGCCCGTTAGCTGGCGAGGTGCTCCGCGTTGACCCGGCGGCTCCGAGCGGCGATAATCACAATCGCCTGGCGCTCGCATTGAACCGAGGTGAATCCACTTGCAACGCAATACCAAGAAGCGCATGGAGGACACCGGACGGCGGATCGGCCGCACCCTGGGCGAGGCCGAGCGGCGCGTCCAGGAGGAGCTGCAGCAGGTGATCGACTACCTGGACAAGGAAGTCGTGCCCACGGTCCGCGAGCAGTCCTCGCGCGGCCTGCGCACCGCCGCCGAAAAGCTCAGCAGGCTCGCCGACCTCATGGACCAGCAACGACGGCCCAAGCCCTGAGCGTGCGATTGCGATTCGTATTAGGGCCATTCTTATCGGGGCGATTCGTGTCAGGGCACGACTTCAGTCGTGCCGAAACGTCGCCTAAATTAGAGGGGCTTCAGCCCCTGCTGTTTCTGCTTTGCCTTTTGCTCTTAGCCGGATGCGGGGAGAAGAAGCGCACCAGCGCCCGCATGCCGGCGCCGCCACCGCCCGTCACCACCGCGCCCCCGACGCGAACTGAGAAGTCTCCGCCGCCGGCCATCACCGTTCCGCCCGACGCCGTCCCCCTGTTCACCGAGACCGGCACCGCGAGCTGGTATGGCCCGCCCTACCACAACCGGCAGTCGTCCAATGGCGAGATCTACGACATGAACGCCATGACCGCCGCGCACCGCACCCTGCCCATGAATACGGTCGTGCGGGTCACCAACCTGCGCACCGGCGCCTCGACCCTGGTGCGCATCAATGACCGCGGCCCGTTTATCGATGGCCGGGTCATCGATCTGTCGTTTGCCGCCGCCAAGGCCATCGACGTGTGGCGGCCGGGCACCGCGCCGGTGCAGCTCGACGTCCTGCAAACCCCCGCGCCGCTCGATAGCGGCGGGCGCTGGTGCGTGCAGATCGGGGCCTTCCACCAGCGCGGCCCGGCGGAAGAATTGCGCGAACGCCTCGCCCGCCGTTACCTGACGGCCCGCGTGCTCGATTTCCCCAGCCCCATCGGCGATTGGTGGGTGCGCGTCCGGGTGCTCGGCGACGAGCGCACCCGCGCCGAAGAAGTGGTGCGCGACACGCGTACGGAAGAGGGCACGATTTTCCTGGTGAGGCTGGATTGAGCCGCTTCCCGCTGGGCGGTGCCCGTGTTTACTGCAACGATAACCCCACCCCCCCTTACCCCCCTTTAATAGAATCATCGACTTACGCACGGTATACCGTGGGCCAACCGATGAGAACCGATGAAACAAAGGACTTACCCGCAAAAACAGTCGCGCAAAGGGGTTAGGTGGCATTTTTGGTGGTTTTGGGGTCAGTTGCCGAAAGCATGCATTCAAGTTATGTTATTCAATATAGATAACTAATACGTATAGTATATATCAGTCTGAGGCTCTTCGTGTCAAGCCGTATCCGCGAATCTTTTACGTGGCGAAGCAAAAGCGAATTTGCTAGACTCGACTGACGCGCTACTCTCGTGAAGCGCCGACGACTAATGAAGCCGCTATTCAACCGCTTTGCCATTTTCGGCGTCATGGAATACCGCAAGCAGCAACTAAAGACGGCTTTCCAAAGTGTGCCGACTTCGGAGCTGGATGCAGACCCTATCGCTCTCGTAGCCCGGCTGATCGAGGAATGCAGCATCAGTGTGCCGGTTCTCGACGAAGACAAGAAGTATGCGCTCACAAAGGAAACAAAGGTCGATGTCAGCCGCGATCCTCGCCGCTTCATTTCCGATCGCTCTCAGCCGTTTTATATTGGCGGAACTGAAGTGCGAATCGTGGTGCCATTTCATGGCGACACTGAGATGTTTGATGCGCAACCCACGATGTTTACGCTTAACCCACCATTTGCTGAGATTCACGAAAACGAAGTGCACCTCGTTTACGAACTCACGGATGCAGGTTTCGACATAGACGGAGCTACCACTCGGACAATCGGCCAGATCAACCAGTACCTTCAAAGCCTCCGCGGCTCTGCAGAGCAGCTGAAAACAGATTTACAACAGCTTCTGAATGTCCTGATTGAGCAGCGCAAAAGGGAACGTAAAGCGCATTCCCAGATCGTCGCAGGTTTGAAAATTCCCGTGAAGGAGGCTCCAACAACGCCACTAATGCCGCCGCGTTCCGCTTATTCCATGGGACAGAACAGAGTCATTAAGAAGCCACAAGAGGAGTGGGATGTGTTTATATCCCACGCGAGCGAAGACAAGGACGCAATCGCTACACCCCTCGCACGAGTTCTCCAGGAAAAAGGATTGCGTGTCTGGTATGACGATTTCTCTCTTCGCCTAGGAGACAGCCTCCGCGAATCCATAGACCGCGGACTTGCACGCTCGCAATACGGCGTCGTGATTCTCAGTGGCTACTTCTTCGGGAAGCATTGGCCGCAGCAAGAGCTGAATGGTTTGGCAACGCGCGAAGTTGACGGACAAAACGTAATACTTCCCGTATGGCACGGTGTAGGTTTTGCGGAAGTGCGCGGCTACTCTGTAACCTTGGCAGATCGAAAGGCGTTCATATCCAAGGACGGGTTACAAACGTCCTGGATAAAATCTGGAAGTCGTAGGCGAGCCGGCATACTAAAGAGTTGAACAACGGGCAAGCTTATCATTCCGTTCCCCCCCAGCACGCTTTGGACGACCTTCGCCACCGTCAGTTGAAAATAGCACGGATTGACGGTTCAAATGATCCGTTGCAGATCAGGCGTTTTATTGCGCCGGGTCACCCACACGGGGAGCACCTGGTACCTTCCGTACTATTCTTTCACATGGATAAGAGTCGCCATCCTGGTTCAGCTTCGAATCAAGCACCGGACTTCCGGCTGAACTGACTCGGAATCCGTTCCTTCGCCATGTTTGCCATTCGGCATCTTCCATTTCACCCGTCCTGAATCCGTTTCTGCTGTCTTTGATCCAGTTGACCAGATCTACGGGGCGAGCGTTCCTTATGTTTGCATAGCTGAAGTCCGGTACCGACAACCGACGCTGCGAACCCGATCCGTACGCCTGAAGAAACTTCCTCCAAGGTCCTATTTCCCCGAAATCAGCGTTGTGCAGGTTTGCGCACTTGAAGTCGACCTCGGCAATGTTCGCCAAAATAAAGACTTGCTCCGGCCAAATCTGCCTCATAGAATCTCGTGCCGAGAAGGTCTGTCTCATTGAGATTGGCTTGGCGCAGGTAACCCCAATTTGACCGGATGGCTTCCCTCGAAGCGCCAATCGCCGTCAGACACGGGTCGGTGTCCGACTCCTCTTTTGGCATCTGGCCGGAATCCTGCAGCAGCTTGTTTTCTCGGCTTACGAGGCCGATCTCGCCAGTGCTACTGTCGCCAAATAGAAGTTTCGCCAACCTTTGTGATCGAGCTTCTTTTGCGCCACCATGGTACGAGCGGCGGCACAGCGAGCAAACCGGTCCTTATCACTTTCCAATCCCAACTCCGCGACCAGAGTACTCGCGACGATTTCTTCATAGTCGGGTTCTGACCAAAATTGTCCAAGAGATCGGATACCAGCAATGCGGCGGTCTGGCCCCGCGCTATTATCAGTTGCAAGTCTTAGCGTTTCCTCCAGAAGTTCCTTCCGCTTGAGAGCGAGTTCGTCACTCTTTTGCCTCTCTTCCATCTTCGCCTGACGAGACTGAGTAGACAGAGACACTCCAGCCACCATTACGGTGAGAATGAGCGTGATGAGACTGCCGATCATTGGCCAAGTGTACGTGGCAAACCTGCCGGAGGCTGACGTCTTATTCTTAAGGTCAAGTATTTCGTAGGCCAACTTGTCGTCGCTGCTGGGCTTCGGGAGCGCCATTTGTGTCCTCCGCGAGCGATTGCTTCCGCATGCCCGCCAAGTCGCTCGGCGCAGGAATAATAACAAACGATCCCGGTGTCCTCTGATGGAGCGGCGGCAGGGGCTAAAGCCCACGTCCTCCTTCATGTCTTACGGCGCGGCTGAAGCCGCGCCTCTTCGAAGCGAGCTCCGCTTGACAGCCCTCGGTGTAGAAATGTACCTTGGTACCAAGGTACACAATGAAACAGACTGGACATCCGGAACCCAAATACCTCGTCGAGCGGGTGCAGACGGGCGTGCGCGTGGAGAAGCGCTTGTTGAAGGTCTTGCGTGCCTTTGCTGACTACCACGATATGACCCTCGGCGACCTGCTCGAGGGGATCGTGCTGCATGCCTTCGACGGCAAGTGTCCGTTCGGTTCGGCCAGCCTGCAGCAGATTAAAGACCTGAAGGCGTTCTACGGGCTGGAGCTGGATTCGGCGGCGAGCCATCGTCTGATTGAAAGCGAAGCGGCGGCCAGGCCTGCTGCCAAGAATGCGAGGAAGGGGAGATGAGACTGCATCTCACCACCATCGCGCTTTCCGGACTGCGATGGGTGCTCGGCCTGGTGGTGTTGCTGGAATCGCTGCATTTTGCCGTCTCGTCGGCGGCCGCACAGCACTGGGCGCGAACCGGCTGGCCGCTCTGGGTACGTCCGGCGCTGGGTGGGAGCGAGGCCGCGGCGGCGCTTCTGTTCCTAATGCCCGCGCTGACGATCGTCGGCGGATGGGCGCTGCTGGTGAGCTTTGCCGTAGCGCTCGCCATTCATCTTCAGGGCGGCGACTTCGGCGTGGGTGCGCTGATCGTCTATGCGATGGCGGTTATGGTCTGTATGGCGTATCGGGAGAAGAGGTTGCAGCATGACCGACGACGAATTCATCGCCCGCTTTGAGGATGGCAGCCTCGAACCATTCCATCATTGCGACCACGTCAGGATGGCGTTCTTATATTTGTCGCGATATCCGGCGCTGGAAGCGGTTCAGCGCTTCTCGTCATCGCTGGCGCGTTTCGCCGCTGCCAAGGGGAAGCCCGGCCTCTACCATGAGACCATCACCTGGGCCTTTCTTTTTCTGATTCGTGAGCGCATGGCGCGGGCTGGCGAGCCGACTTGGGAAGAGTTCGCCGCCGGCAATCGCGACTTGATGAGCTGGGAGAACAGCATTCTTAAGCGGTATTACCGGGAAGAGACGCTGGCGTCGGAGCGGGCACGAAAAACGTTTGTGTTGCCGGATCGGAGGAGCGCCGGTTGAACCGGCACGTCCGGTTCTTCGTTGCCCCAGTTGCTGGCTCCCACACGCTTTTCAGGATCACAATTCAACAGGTAACGCTAATGGCGCGGCTGGACGGGCGCGCCGATACTACCTGCGTTCAGATTGACAGGCTGAGAAGCGGCAGCGTATCGTGCTTTGCACCCCGCCAGTTACCTGGAACTTGAGGAGTATCCCCATGGCATTGACCTACGAAGCACGACAGACCGGAAATGTCACCATTCTGGATATAAGCGGACGAATTGACCTTGGCGTCACCATAGCTTTTGGCGAGGCGAGTAACGTCTCGTTAAGCGCACTGGTTCACGATTTCGCGGAGCGCGGTCACAAGAACATGGTGCTCAACTTTCGTGACGTGAGCTATATGGACAGTTCGGGCATCGGCGAACTGGTGGGCTCGGTCACCAGCGTGCGCAAACTGGGCGGAGATTTGAAGGTGGTAAACCCCAATATGATCGTGAAGAAACTGCTCGGGACGTGCAGGCTCGATTCCGTGATCGACGTGAAGCCCGATGAAGCCAGCGCGGTAGAAGCATTCAGCAGGATGAGCGCAAAAAAGGCCTAGTGTTTTCACAGTGGGCAATCCTGCTCGTCCCTGCCCATGCCATGCGCAGGGCCTACCCCGGCGGCCAGCGCAGGACGCGTCCCCCCAGCAAATGCAAATGCAGGTGGAAGACCGACTGGCCGGACTTGGGCCCGACGTTGTAGCAGGTGCGGTAGCCGTCCTCGATCTGGCGCTCGCGGGCGATTTTGGCGGCGATCAGGTGGCAGTAGCCGATGATCTCGGCATCCTCGGGCGCGGCGTGCTTCACATCAATGATGTGCTTCTTGGGGATGATGAGAACGTGAGTGGGCGCCTGGGGGCGGGTGTCTTCGAAGGCGTAGACGCGGTCGTCTTCGTAGACTTTTCTTGATGGCTCTTCCCCGCGGACGATCTGGCAGAAGATGCAGTCCTGCATGTCCTGCGATACTACAGCATCGGGAGGGCGGTTCTTTCGCCCGCGTCGCGGGCTGGGTCTGTTTTACGCTTTATCCCACGGCTTGCGCCGTGGGCTACGCTCTATCGCGCGCTTCGCGCGCTAAGATCCCGGCTCACGCCTCGGGCTGGCCCGGGGCCTCTTCCACGTGCTCCTCGCTGGCGCCGTGCCGGCGCAAGATCTGCGGCAGGTTCTGGGAAAAAGCCGAGCGCGGCATGACCGCGTCACAGCCCGCTTCGAGCGCCTTTACTTTCAGGTCGCCCTGCAGGTGGGAAACGAAACCCACGATGGAGGTCCCCTTCTTCAACTTCGACTTCAGCTTGGGGATGGTGGTGAGCGGCTTCGCGCCGACGTTGTTGAGGTCGAAGATGATCAGCGAGGGTTGCTCCTCGCTGGCTTGGAGGTGCTCCAGCACGTCTTTCTCGGTCTTCACGAATTCCAGCTTCACGTTGAGCTTGCGGGCGGTGTCCTGGACCTTGGTGCGGAAGAAAAGGTCGTCGATGAAGGCCAGGATGCGGGTGCTGCCATTCTCGTTCACCGGCAGCGGCTCGACGTCGGCATGCTGGAAGAATCCGGTACTGCCGCTGGTCATGGGGCCGGGGCGGAAGCGGCCGCCGCCGGAGTTGCCCCCGCCTTGCGGGCCGTTGCGATAGCTGTGGTCCATGGGACCGACGAAGGCAGCGCCGCGCCCGCGACCACGTCCGGGGCGGCCTCCTCCCTGATTCTGGCCGGGCTGCGCACCGCCGGGATGCTTGCGGCGACGGCGGCGTCCTCCGCCTCGGGGAAAGTTTGGTTTGTTCATGTTCCTCGCACGGGCCACAGACCAAAGTTGAGCGGCCCTCTGTGTCTTCCTGGTTCTCAGTCCAAAGCTTCAGTCCACGCTGATGTACTTGCGCCGGCTGGGGCGCTACGGCAGCGTATTAGGGAACCCGGTGCGAATCACGCTCTCACGCTCGCGGCGTGACGAGCAGCCCTTTTGACTAAGGGCAATCGAAAACTACCTTCAGCGCCCTGGAACTTCTGCGCGGATTGCCAGCACGGGAAAGTGCGGCCGTTTGGAAGACAGCCATGATGCTACCACGTTACCGCGCCAGTGCAAGCGCAAAACGAATCCCCATTTTCACATCCTGCCAAAATGGGTCAGAGATGTTGAGAGATGAAGCGGGCGCGCGCGGGGATGTTAAGAATTTTGGAAAAATAAAAATGGGCGTCCGCGAGGACGCCCACAAGGGAACTTTCGCCTTGATTTCTCGAGCCTGGTTAGGCTCACTGCGCCTGTTTCGGAACCCTCCCCCCTACTCCAAAAGTGCTCCGACGACAGGGGCGCACTTCAATAGGAGCAACTCGGAAACCACATTGCCCGGCTTGATAATATTGAGCTTAGGAACAGTTCATAGCTCGCTATCTACAACTTTCTATAAACGCCTACGCCCCGGCCTATGGGTTTTGGTAGGCGGCGGACGTACGCGGTTGGCGATGCGCCGCGCTTCTGATATAGAAACGGACGCCATGCCTGAAAGCTCGCACAAGACAACGGTGCAGGAATCGTTCACCCGGCAAGCCGAGGCGTACGCAGTTGCGCTGGCAGTGAGTGATCCGGCTCGCATCGCGCGGCTGGTGGAAGCGGTGGATCCCGCGCCGGGCTCGCGCGTGCTCGAAGTGGCCTGCGGGCCGGGCTTCCTGACGCTGGCCTTTGCCGAGCGTTGCCGCGAGTGCGTGGGGCTCGATCTTACGGACGCGCCCTTGGCCATCGCGGAGAAGAACCGGCGCGAGCGCGGACTGTCGAATGCGCGCTTTCAGTCCGGCGACGCCGAGCGGCTGCCGTTTGCTGATGGCGAGTTCGACGTGGTGGTCTGCCGCTATGCGTTTCATCACTTTGAGACGCCGGCACGCGTGCTGGGGGAGATGGCGCGCGTCTGCCGGCGTGACGGCAAAGTCGTGGTCGAAGATCTGGTGACGAGCGAGCATCGGGCGCGCGGTGATTATCAGAACCAGTTCGAGCGCCTGCGCGATCCGTCGCACACCCGCGCGCTCGCGCCCACCGAATTGCTGGGAATGTTCACCGCCGCTGGACTGGAACTCGAACGCCTTTACTCCGGCGAGCTGGTGCAGAATTTGGAACGCTGGCTCGTCACCACGCAGACCTCACCCGAGCGCGCCGCCGAGGTCCGCGCCCTGATCGAGCGGGATGCGCGCGAAGACCTAAGCGGCACGCGCCCTAATCAAGATCATGGCGGGTGGTTCTTCCGCCAGTCCACGCTGGCCGTCATCGCGCGGCGGCTGGGGGACAGCAAGTAGCCGTTGATTTCGATTTTGGGAAAATTTCCTACGTCGCGCCAGCGACGAGGTGAGTTTAGCTCGGCGATTCATCGCCGGGCTAAATTCGAATGTCGCTTCGCGACTTTGTTTCGTCGTCAGCCGCAGAGGAACCACGACAGGTCGCTGCTAGATCGATATCAGGGCAGCAGGTAGCGTCCGCTGGTGGCTTTGTGGTGGACGGTGGCGGCGAGTTGGTCGACGTCCGGGGCGGCGATATTGCACATCAAGTTCGGATCCAGGAAGGGGCTCTGGTTGCGGCCTACGGCATCGCGCCGCACCTGGATGAGCAAAGCCTGCACCACGCTGGGATCGTACTTGTGGGGCGTCAGGCGCACCAGCTCGCTCAGCGCTTCGCCAACGGTCAGCGAGTGGCGCCAGGCGCGCTCGCTGGTCATGGCGTCGAAGCTATCCGCCAGGGCCACGATGCGTACCGGCAACGAGACTTCGTCGATGCGCAACTGGTCTGGGTAGCCCGAGCCGTCGGCGCGCTCGTGGTGCCAGCGCACGATCTCCGGGATCTGCGGCCAGGGAAACGCCACCCCATGCACGATCTGGTGGCCGATGGTGGTGTGGTCCATGACCTCGCGGAACTCGCGCGGCTCGAGCGCCGCGGCTTTGCTGAAGATGTACTTGTCCACGGTGACCTTGCCGATATCGTGCAGGTAGCCTCCGGCGCGCAAGCCGGCGACTTCCTGGTCGGTCATACCCATGGCTTCGCCCAGCCCGGCGGCGTAACGCCCGACGCGCAGAGAGTGGCCGTGCAGGTGAGGGTCTTTTACGTCGATGGCGCTGGCAAAGGCATGCAAGGTCTGGTCGTAGAAGTTGTGCAGCGAGGACATCAGCCGCAGGTTCTCGGCGACGCGCTGCTCCAGCGACTTGGTCAAGATGTGGCTGTTCAATGCCAGAGCCACGTAGTGGCCGAGCAAGCTGAGCGATTCCAATTCTTCCGGGTTGTAGGGCGCATCGCCTTCGCGGCGGCCCAGGGCGATTGCCCCCACCAGCTTGGCTCCAACTTTCAGCGGCACCACGCAGCGAAACAGCTCCGGAGCGACGTTGCCGTTGGAGCTGAGGAAGTCTTCCGCGGTTTGCGAAGAAAGCGGCTGCGGCCCGGCGCTGGTAGAGAGCACGTGAACGTGCTTGGGCAGGAGCGGAATGACGGCTGTGTCTGGGAACAGCGAGAAGCCGCTCGCCGCCACCGAGCTGAACATCGCCGGGCGGTCATGGAAGAGGAAGAGCGCGCCTTCACGCGCCGCCACCGCCTGCATCACCAGGTTGAGCGTAGCGGAAGCGGTGTGCGCGAACTCGCGTTCGGCGGTGATCTCCGGCCCCAGGTCGGCCAGAGTCTGCACGGTCGAGAGCAGCCGGCGGAAATTACTTTTCTCTATCGCCACGCGAGGCGGCGAGAACCACAGAGCAAGTCTGAGAGTACCATGCGCGCTTCGAACGCGAGCGTTGGTTAGTTTGGTGCGGAAGGGAGGAGCCTGTTCGACGCAGTCGCTCTTGCCTAGCCCCACAGGGGCGAATGAATGTAGCCCGGCACGAAGTGCCGGGAATCGATTTGGAAGGTGCGTCAGTCCCGCCAAGGACGGCTGACCGGATCATCCGAACAAATATTGTTCCTCGTGCGCGACGTCATAAGCCCGCAGCAGCGCCCGGTATTCCTCTTCGAATGGCCGCTTTTTATGATGCGCGGGCTGGTTTTGGATGTAGGAGATCGTCTTCGCGAACTGTGACGCGCCGATGGTAAACGCGCCATACGCCTCTTGCCAGCTAAACAGCCGCAGACTCTTCTGCTCGCGCAGCCACTTCGACGATCCCGCCTTGATCAACTGCACGGCTTTGGAGACGGGCATGTGAGCGGTAATGCCCAGCAAAGCGTGGGCGTGATTTTCGGTTCCGCCGACGGCAATTGCCACGAATCCATTTGCGCGCGCAATCCCGCCGATATAAGCCCACAGGTCGGGCTGTACCTGTTGGGGAATGAGTCCTCTGCGTTCTTTGGTGGAGAACACGCAATGAACTAACAATTTGGTGTAGGTATGCGGCATGCGCGGATTCTACTTCAGCCGTCCCTGGCGGGACTGGGGCTCTGATGGCGCTTTCCCGGCACTTCGTGCCGGGCTACATTCGGTCGCGCCTGGCGGCGCTGGTCGAGGCCCAACTCCACAGAGTGAGTGTTCGCCCGGCTGGGCGGGCGAGCGAAGCTCGCCTCGTTTCGCCCTTCGGGCTGAGGCGCGATGACATCGCGCCCCGACGGCCGGGGGCGGCCGTCGCCACGTGAGCCTGGGTGCATTCAGAAATGTTCTCGCAGTTGCGCGAATCGTTCCAGCACCAGCAGCCGCCCGCAGCCCTCGCCCGGCTGCGCCAGTTCTTCGTGCTCCAGCACCCATGTCTGGTCGTGCGGGACAAAAACCGCGTTTAGCCCGGCGGCGAGCGCGGGGTTCACGTCTGACTTCGGACTGTTGCCAACCATCCAGGTGATCTCCCGCGACAACCCGTACTTACCCGCGACCTGGCGATAGACGGCTTCATCTTTTTCCGCAACCACCTCGACGGCGGCGAAGTAGGGCTTCAGTCCCGAGCGCTCGACTTTGCCGGTCTGCTCGGTGAAGTTGCCCTTGGTCACCATGATGAGGTGGTGGCGTCCGGCGAGGTAGTCGAGCGTTTCCGCAACGCCCGCAATGATCTCGACCGGATTCTCCGCGATGGCGTGGGCGAATCCATGGATGGTCTCGTGCAGCGCCGGGGTGAGCGGCTCGACCGAGAGGCGTTCGAAGGTCTCGACCAGCGCGTGCGCAAAGCTGATCAGCCCATAGCCGTGCTTGACGACGTTGCTGCGCTCGACGTCGTTCAATACGTCGCGCACCTCGCGCGGGGTGTACTCGTGGTGGTTGAGGAAGGAGATGAAGTTGGCGATGGCGCGCTCGAAGTAGACGTTGTTCTCCCAGAGCGTGTCATCGGCATCGATGAGCAGGGTCTGGGAGCCGTTGGCGAGCGAGGTCATGTCGGGATTTTATCAGAAGAAGCGGCCACGGATTTACGCGGATCTCCACGGATTTGTAATTCTGATCCGTCTTGATCCGTGAGAATCCGCGGCGTTTGTTAGAATCGCGGCCATCATGAAGAAATTCTCCTCCGTGTTCTTCATTGCCGCCCTGGCTGTTTTCGCTTTCGCCCAGGCTCCACATCGCACCGGCGGACACAAGGGCCGCTCCAATCCCGCGAAACCGGTCGCTAACGTGGCCAAAGATCTGCCGGAGCGTCTGGCGCGCTGGAAGACCGTGCCCATGCCCTTCCGCTCGCGGGGATTGAAGCCGCGCGAGCTGCAGTTGGTGGGCAAGCTGGTGGAAGCCAGCAACGACATCGAGTCGATCTATTGGCGGCAGAGCGATCCCGAGGCGCTGACCTTATATGAGTCGCTGAAGGGCGGCGCGGCCGATCCGCGCGATGTGATGCTGCGGCGGTTTCTCTACATCAACGGCAGCCGCTTTGATTTGCTCGATGAAAACCGCCCGTTTGTGGGCACGCAGCCGATGCCGCCGGGACGCGCGCTCTATCCCTCAGACCTGACCCGGGCGCAGCTCGACGCATACGTGGCCGCGCATCCGGAGAAGAAGAGTGAGCTATACGGCGAATTCACAGTGGTCCGCCGCCAGGGCGAGGAACTGGTGGGGATCCCGTATCACGTGGTCTTCGCCTCGTTCCTCCAGGATGCCGCCAAGAAACTGCGCGAGGCCGCGGATTTGAGCGACGATCCGGCCTTCGCCAAGTTCCTGCGCCTGCGCGCCGACGCCCTGCTTACCGACGACTACTTCCAGAGCGACCTGGCGTGGCTCGAGCTGGCGAATCCCAAGTTCGACATCATCTTCGCGCCCTACGAGACCTATCTCGACGACCTGGCGGGCGTGAAAACTTCGTACGGTGGCGCGGTGATGGTGCGCAACGAAGAGGAGAGCAAGAAGCTGGAGCTGTATCAGAAATATGTCCCGGAGATCCAGGAGGCTCTGCCGCTGGGGAAAGATGACTTGCCTTCCAAGCGCGGCCTGGCTACGCCCATGGAGGTGATGGACACGCCCTTCCGCACCGGCGACCTGACCCACGGATACCAGGCCGTGGCCGACAATTTGCCGAACGATCCCCGCATCCACGAGCAGAAGGGCAGCAAGAAAATCTTCTTCAAGAACTTCATGGACGCGCGCGTGAACTACGTCATTCTGCCCGTCGCCAAGCGGGTGATGAAGCCCGAGCAGGCCGCTAAAGCTTCGGCCGACGGCATTCTGACGCACGTCATTCTGCACGAAATCTGTCACGGCCTGGGGCCGGCGTTTGCGCGCGTGGACGGCAAGCAGGTGGACATCCGCGAAGCCATCGGCGCCGCTTACTCAGGACTTGAAGAGGCCAAGGCGGATGTGGTTGGCATGTTCGGCTTGAAATGGCTGGTCGACCACGGAGCGCTGCCCAAGAGTCGCCTCGAAGAGTATTACGCGTCGTATGTCTCAGAGATTTTTCGCACCGTGCGCTTCGGTACCGGCGAAGCTCACAGCCGCGCCGAGATGATGGAGTTCAACTATCTCAGCGAGCGCGGCGCCATCACCCGCGACGCCGGGCGCTACGCGGTGGACTTCAACAAGATGCCGGACGCCATCGCGTCACTTGCCAAAGAATTGCTGGAGATCGAAGCCACCGGCGATCGCGCCCGCGCCGAGAACTGGTTCAAGAAGTATGACACCATGCCGGCGGAGTTAAAGTCCGCGCTGGCCGCCGCGAAGGACTTGCCGGTGGACATCGATCCCGTGTTCTCTTTTCCACGAGTGGTGAAGTAGAGCACGGCCTCCGCGCGGGGGACAGAAGCAGGCAACGCTGTCGTGAGTGGTTACGTGTCAGGGCACGAGTTTACTCGTGCCGTCGAAAGCCGTGATGATTTGGGCTTTAGCCCCTGAAAAGATGCAGCGGCTAAAGCCGACTTTTTCTTTTCGTCTCTTCGGCACGACTAAAGTCGGGCCCTGACACGTGTTCTTGCACGACAAATTCTCGACGGAAGGCCGTGCCGCCTCACCTCGAAGGGCTTCAGCCCGAAAGGAACATCCATGAATCGGCGCCTGAGCTGTCTGCTGGTCCTCTTGCTGGCGGTCTTTGCGCGCTGCCAGGAGCCCGATCTCCACTCCCACGACGGCGACTTCGTCCTGCGCGACTTCCACTTTCGCTCCGGCGAGGTTCTGCCTGAGCTCCGGCTGCACTACACCACACTGGGCAAGCCGGTGCGCGATGCGCACGGCACGGTCCAGAACGCGGTCCTTATTATGCACGGCACCACGGGCTCGGGCGCGAACTACATGTCACCGAGCTTCCAGACGCTTTATTTGGCGAACCAGCCGCTCGACGTGAGCCGCTGGTACGTGATCCTGCCGGACAGCATCGGCCACGGACAATCCTCCAAGCCCAGCGACGGGCTGCACGCGCACTTTCCGCACTACGATTATTACGACATGGTCGAGGCGCAGTATCGGCTGGTGACGGAAGGGCTGGGCATCAACCATCTGCGGCTGGTGATGGGAATCTCCATGGGCGGGATGCACACCTGGCTCTGGGGCGAGCTGCATCCTGACGTCATGGACGCGCTGATGCCCATGGTCTCGATGCCGGTAGAGATCGCCGGGCGCAATCGCATGTGGCGCCGCACCGCCATGGACGCAATCCGCGGCGATCCGGAGTGGAACAACGGCGAGTACAAGAAACAGCCACCAGGCGTGATTACCGCGGCTCGGATTCTCACCATCGCCGCCAGCGGCCCGCGCGACCTGCAGACGCGCGCACCATCGCGCGAAGCTGCCGACGGGCTGCTGGAAGAAATCTCGGCGGGCTGGGCGCGGAGCGATGCTAACGACTTCCTCTACCAACTCGATTGCTCGCGCACCTACAACCCCGCGCCGGACCTGGAGAAGATCCGCGCTCGACTGATCGCCGTAAATGCCGCGGATGACTTCATCAATCCGCCGGAGCTGGGAATTATGGACGAGGCCATCAAGCGGGTGAAGAACGGACGCTATGTGCTGTTGCCTCTGACCGGTCGCGGCCACCGCACCGTCGGCGATGTCTCGACGTGGAAGAAATATCTGGAGGAGCTGCTGGGCGAGCCGGCGCGCTGACGTCAGTGCGTCTTTGCCTTTGCGCTCTCCTCGACCACGCCGCCCACCAGCGCCAGGATCGCGATCAGTACCAGCGTAGCCATCAATTCCATAAAGCTGTCCTCTTCTTCAATTCAGATTCTTCGCGGCACAGTTCGCGCTGGCACAGGCCACCCGCGAACAGCAGAACCAAGACTGCCGTCAGGAAAACAAACACCAGGAGACCTAAGGGATGGATTGGCATAGACCACCTCGGAGGGCAACGAGCATGGTCCTGAAGACGCGCCCTGGTCGGTGACCGCGCTCACAGTGGGGTGTGATGGGGCGACCAGCGATCAGCACTCAGCCGCTTTGGCTGAGAGCTGACTGCTGAGTGCTGACTGCTGAGTGCTTTCGGGTCGACGGCTACTTCGCCCGCGTCAGCTTTTCCAGTTCGGCGATGGTGAGCTTGTCGTCGTAAACCCCGGCGCCCACGACGTAGGAGGTAGTGCCGGCCCGCAGCGCGTAGCTGATTTTGCGCGAGCCTTCTTTCTGGCCGGGTTTGGGCCACCAGTATTGCAGCCAGATGCCATTGGGCTTTTTGAGCGCGTCGCACACCTGGTAGAAGAATGGATGTCCCTGGGTGTCGAGCAATGAGGTCGCGTCCTTGTTGATCAGTTCGGGATTCATCGGGTGCGCCGCGATGGTGGCCTGGCCGCAATCGACGATGAAGACATACGTATTTTTCCAAACCCACGGTTCCTGCTTCTGATCGAAGGGCGCCAGGGCAGCGGCGCGCGGCTCCGTCGCAGCGGATTTTGCCAAGGTCTTCGCCGCTTGCTGCACTTTGCTGACTATTTCTTCGGGGGTGGCCCTGTCTTGTCCGGCAGCAACACGCGCCAGCCCGCCCACGAGCATGGCGGCCCCGAGGACAAGCACAACCTTGCGTACTGGCATGGCGAATCTCATATCTATAAGGAGCGACCGCAAATTGTAGGCGCGGGCGGCATTTTTGGCTATTGGTTTTGGGCGGGGTGTCGCTTTACACCCTTCCGCACCCCGTGTTAGTCTGCTAAACGATACGAGGGAGAAAAAAGAGAGAGTAGGAGTGCATCTGGAGCAGTGTTAGCGAGAGAGCGCAAACAAGACGTCATTGGTCGATTCGCCGCGCACGCGAGCGATACCGGCAGTCCTGAAGTACAAATCGCCATCCTGAGCGAGCGGATTACCGACCTGACGGAGCACTTCAAGACCCACAAGAACGACCACGCGTCCCGGCGTGGCCTTTTGATGATGGTCAGCAGACGGCGTCGTTTGCTCGACTACCTGAAGACCTACGATTCCGAGCGTTACAAAGACGTCATTCAGAAACTGGGCATTCGTAAATAATTCCCAGCTCTGGGCAAAGGCTCGCAACGTATGGGTTGCTGCGGGCGCAGTGTAGCCGCGGCGTGAGTTCTTGTTGAAGTTTGATTGCGCTTCCCACCGGTGAAAGCCTTCGCGAAACGCCCACAGACGCTCCTCACGAAAGGATCCCCATCATGAAACAGACAACCACTGTGGAGCTGGCAGGCGGCAAATCCATTACCTTCGAGACCGGACACCTGGCCAAGCAGGCCCACGGTTCGTGCGTGGTGCGCGCCGCCGACAACGTGGTGCTGGCCACAGCCTGCGCCAATCCCGACCCCCGCCTGGGCATCGATTTCTTTCCGCTGACCGTCGACTACCGCGAGTACACCTACGCCGGCGGACGCATCCCCGGCGGCTTCATCAAGCGCGAAGGCCGTCCCACGGAAAAAGAAATCCTCACCAGCCGGCAGATCGACCGTCCCATCCGCCCGCTGTTCCCGGAAGGCTTCCGCTGCGAGACGCAGGTGATCGCGCTGGTGCTCTCGGCCGACACCGAGAACGATCCCGACGTGGCGGGGATCAACGGCGCTTCGCTGGCGCTGGCGGTTTCAGACATTCCCTTCAATGGCCCCATCGGCGCGGTGCGCGTGGGCTTGCTGGAAGGGCGATTCGTGGTGAACCCCACCTATCAGGAGATGCGCGAGAGCCTGCTCAACATCATGGTGGTGGGCACGGCCGAAGGCATTGTGATGATCGAATCCGGCGCCGGGCAGGTGAAGGAAGAGACGGTGGTGGATGCCATCGAATTCGCCCACGCCGAGATTCGCAAGATCTGCGCTGCCATCTCCGAGATCGGCAAGCAGCAAGGCAAGCCCAAGCGCAAGGTCGATCCGGTCGAGTTCGATCAGGCCTACTACAACGAACTCAAGCGCAAGGTGGGCGCGAAACTCACCGATGCGCTCGACACTCACAAGCATCCCAAGGCTGAGAGCTACAACCTCGTCCGCGAGCTGAAGAAGGAACTGCTGGAGGCGTTGCCGGAAGACGACGAGGAAGGGCGCGCCAAGCTCAAGCACTATTACGAGGCCCTGCGCGAGCGCATCTTCCGCGACCAGGTGCTCAACGACCGCAAGCGTCCGGATGGGCGCGCCTTTGACGAGATTCGTCCTATCTCGATCGAAGTCGGCGTCCTGCCGCGCACGCACGGCTCGGCCATCTTCACCCGCGGCGAAACGCAGGCGCTGGTCACCACCACGCTGGGCACCTCTGAAGACGTGCAGCGGATGGAAGTTTACGAAGGCGAGAAGAACAAGCGCTTCATGCTCCACTACAACTTCCCGCCGTTCTCGGTGGGCGAAGTGGCCTTCCTGCGCGGCGCGGGACGGCGCGAGATCGGACACGGCGCGCTGGCCGAGCGCGCGATCACGTCAGTCCTGCCCGAAGAAACCGCGTGGCCCTACACCATGCGCGTGGTCTCGGACATCCTGGAGTCGAACGGCTCGTCGTCGATGGCGACGGTTTGCGGCGCGTCGCTTTCGTTGATGGACGCGGGTGCTCCGCTGCTGTCGCCGGTCGCTGGCATTGCCATGGGGCTGGTGCTGGAGGATGACAAGTACTCGATCCTCACCGACATCGCCGGCGCCGAGGACCACTACGGCGACATGGACTTCAAGGTCGCAGGCACGCGCGACGGCATCACCGCCCTGCAGATGGACATCAAGATCCCCAAGGTCACGCCGCAGATCATGCGCGAGGCCCTGGAGCAGGCGCGACGCGGCCGGCTGTTCATCCTGGACAAAATGGCCGAGGCCCTGCCGGAGGCGCGCGAGAAGATTTCGGCGTTCGCGCCGCGCATCTACACGCTAAATATTCCGACGGACAAGATTCGCGACCTGATCGGGCCGGGCGGCAAGGTGATTCGCGGCATCATCGAGCAGACCGGCGTCAAGATCGACGTGGAAGATTCGGGGCGCGTGAACGTGGCGTCGAACGACGAGGCTTCGGCGAACCGGGCGCTGCAGATGATCGGCGACATCACCGCTACGGCCGAGGTCGGCAAAACTTACCTCGGCAAAGTGGTGCGGCTGGCAGATTTCGGCGCCTTCGTCGAGATCTTCCCCGGCACCGACGGCCTGCTGCACATCAGCGAAGTCGCGGAGCATCGCATTAACGATGTGCGCGACGAACTGAAAGAAGGCGACCAGATCCTGGTCAAAGTGCTGGCGGTGGAAGGCAATCGCATTCGCCTGTCGCGGAAAGCTATCCTCAAAGAGCAGCGCGCCAAGATGGGCGGCGGCGAGGCTCCAGCGGACGCGGCGGCCGTTCCCGCTGCTACTTCTACGCTGACCATTGAGGGCGGGACCACGAACGACGAAGAGCCCAACTTCAACCGCGTCGAGAGACCCGGTGGCGGCGGCGGCGATGGACGCCCCTATGATGGCGGACGCCCTCACGGCGGCGGTCGCCCTCACGGTGGTGGTGGCGGTGGTGGTGGCCGCAGACGCCGCGGAGGCGGTGGTGGTGGCGGAGGCGGGGGCCGCGGACCACGGCGGTAGTCAGGTTTTTGATTCAACCGCCGAGGCGCCAAGAACGCCGAGGTTTTTGTAATGTGCCTCGGCGCGCTCGGCGTCTTGCGTCTTTTCTTTTCCAGAGCGCCGCAGCGCGCCAGAATCCAGCCCGGCACGTAAGTGCCGGGAAAGCGACAAAATCGCCTGCGAGTCCCTTCAGCCTGGATTATTCACGAAAAGTTGTGGCGAAAAAATAAGGATGCTCTTTTTGTCGAGAACTCTTGCATCCGTTGCTTCGCCGAATGGGATTGTTTTCGTCTGCTCCACACATAGCAAGAAGGAGTATGGCAAAGATTTCACGTTTTCTGAGATTACTCTGTTCGGCGGCTATCGTCATTACGGCCTCCAAGCCAAAGCGGGCGACATCAGGTGAAAACTCCTTTCCATTTTGCTAGCGTTCACCCCGCTCAAGTCTAATCGGCGCCGCTGGTTACCGTGTCGGAGTCGCTGCCTCTTTTGCATGGACCCGTTCCAGCACTTCTCGGCGGTTCGAGCGCAGGTCAAGTCCGCTTGGAGTTGGATAGGGTTTTGAGCCCTTCAGGCCCTCCCAGAGAATATGGTTGTACGCGTTGAAGTTGATGCGGTCTTCGGCGGAGAAATCCATGCCCTGGGTCACCTTCGCCCAATACGCCGAATCGTGCCTCGAATGGATCACGTGGTGCCCAGAAGCGAGCGGCGGCAGGGGCAGACTCGTGCTGTACAGCATGTCCGACGGCACGGCCTGGAACGTCCAGTGCTTGCGGCTGATATCAAATGCATCGGCCATGGGCAGGGCTAGTGCGTCGTTCAAGTTGGAGTGGCCGATCCCGAGTATGTCCTCTATCGTGCGAACTACGCTCAGGGTGTTGTACGAGGTGGGAACTACGGTTCTCTGCTTCACGTAAGGTCCGGCAATGAAGCAGACGCTGCGGTGCGCATCCACGTGGTCGCCACCGTCCTGGGCGTCGTCTTCGATGACGAAAACCAGCGTGTCATTCTTGTAGCGGCTGTTGGCGATCTTCTGCACCTCCAAACCAACCGCGTAGTCGTTGTCTGCTTCTTGCAGTTCGACGGTGTTTACTCCGTCAAGAGCAATGCTGAAGTTGCCAGTATGGTCATGGGGCAAGCGCAGCAGGGTCAGGTTGGGAAGTCCGCCATTCGCATAAGCGGCGTCGAACTCGCGCTCCCATTCCTTGAAGCGGTAAAAATCGGGGAAGGTCATGTCGAATCCGCGGAAGTAAGGATCGGTGTAGGGGCGAAGCGCCGCGTTAGTTGGGTTCGGGGATGCTCAGTGGCCTTAGTGGTTCTGCTGCTTTCTGTTTCCGTCCAGGCACAATTGGACCGCGCCGGGCTGAACGGTACCGTAACCGACCCCACGGGCCGGGCGCTTCCTGATACGCGGGTGGGCCGTCGACGGAAGGCAGCCGTGGGTTCGCCAATGGCTGCCTCTTCTTGCTTCCACCAGCCGCGCTTTGCGTAACAGACTTGACTTGTGGGAAATCAGAACGCTTTTTCACGCAGGTTTCACCACCCTTTCATCGCTTGGAAACACCGCAGGCAAAGACTTCGGGCGCCGTACAACTCACCTGGTGAGTCGTGAACTTCACCAAGTCGTTCAGGTCGCGATGAGTCTCTTCGCAGCTTGGGGGTGAGTTGGTTCATGTCGATTCGTTCCGAACATTGGCTCTCCCTCCACTGGGCTCACAACTTCTTTTTTACCTCAAGGAGATCTCCCAATGAGCGCAAGCGGTTCCGTTCCACGCACACCGGGCAGCAACCCGAACGCAGCAATCGTAAGAACTTCGCTGACGATTCTGTTGTCCCTTCTACTGAGCGCTTCGGCGGTGGCGGCAGGCTTTCCCGATCGCGACGACCACAACGATGAAGTCTCCGCGCACACTTCCCGCCTTGTGACCGGAAAAAGGATTTCACCGACGGGCGCAAATCAGGAGATTGGCAGCATGCCGATGAACATCATCCCCTCGCCGAATGGCAAGTTTGCCATCACGACTGACATGGGATTCCACCAGTCGCTCTGGTCAATCAGTACCTCCACCGGCGCCAAGATTTCGGAAGTGCAGTTTGAAAACACAGTCACGAGTCCGAGCTATGGCTTGTATTACGGGCTGGCTTTCGGAGCCGACGGCACGCTGTACGCGGCGCAAGGAGATAACCAGACGATCGCCACGCTCACGCTCTCTTCCGGCGGAGCCCTGGTAAAGACAGGAAGCTTCGCAACCAAGAAGGGCGATTTCCCGTCCGGCCTGGGTGCGGACTCGCGCGGTTATCTCTACGTCGCAAACAATGACCCTGACACCTTTGCGCAGCCCACCAGCGTGGCCATCTACAACAGCTCGGGTCACGAAGTCGGGCGCTACACGTTCAGCGCCAGTTTCGGAGGCACCCCCAACTTCCCGCTTGCCCTTGTTGTGACCAAGGACGGCAGCAAAACGTATGTCGCGAGCCAGCGTGACAGCGCGGTCTATGTCCTCGACACTACGAATCCCGCATCGCCGAGTCTTCTGACGAAGATCTCGACCGGGTCGCACCCCAGCGGATTACTCTTCAACCAGTCGCAGTCACGGCTGTATGTCGCCAACGCGCACAGCGACACCATCTCCGTGGTTTCTACCGGCAGCGACGCGGTGGTGAATACCGTGTTGCTGCGCCCTGGACATCTGCACGATCTCCCGGGTGCAACTCCTCTCGGACTGGCACTCTCACCCGATCAGAAGACGCTTTACGTGGCGATGGCTGATATCAATGCTGTCGCCGTCGCTGACGTGCGTGGAAGCGATCTCGAAGTGTGTGGCTATATTCCCATGGGTTGGTATCCGACGGGTGTCGTGGTCAGCACGGATGGCAAAAAGCTTCTTGTAATCAATGCGAAAGGCGTAAAAGCAAAGCATCCGTCTACCGGCTATGTGCAGTGGGAGTTCAATGACAACGTCTGGTATGACCTGAATACGATCCGCGGCACCGTTTCCTTCCTGCACGTGCCCGACAAGCACGACCTGGCCGAGATGACAGAGAAGGTGCTGGCCAACAATCGGCTGGATTCCCGTCACTGGGGTGATGGCGACTCCGGGAAATACGATCATCGGCTGGACTCGATCGGTTTGAAGGCCGGCAAGATCAAACACGTGATTTACATCGTCAAGGAAAACCGCACCTACGACCAGGTTCTTGGCGACCTGCCACAGGGGAACGGCGATCCCTCCCTGGTTCTGTTCGGCGCCAACGTGACACCCAGCCAGCACGCTCTGGCGCAGCGGTTTGCCTTGCTCGATAATTTCTACGACGCGGGTGAGGCCAGCGGAGACGGTTGGCCTTGGAGTACCCAGTCGATGGCCAACGAGTACGTCATCAAGAATCTCCCGTACAACTACAGCGGTCGCGGGAGAAACTATGACTTCGAAGGCCAGGACA
This sequence comes from uncultured Acidobacteriota bacterium, assembly GCA_963733935.1. GTDB lineage: Bacteria > Acidobacteriota > Terriglobia > Terriglobales > Acidobacteriaceae > JAHFUA01. The sequence continues at coordinate 232,795 of CAVTEQ010000014.1, read as the reverse complement.
ACGGCTATCTGGCTGGCGGACATCCTGCCAAGGATCCGAACGGGAATACGATGTCGGCCGTGTTTCCGAACGGCGCTCCCGCGGTGCCGGACGTAGCCGAAGCCCCGGGCGGTCACATCTGGGATGCGGTTCGCGCCGCCAAGCTGTCGTATCGGAACTATGGGTTCTACTACTCTTTCGGCGTTACCCAAGGAGCCCTGACCTTAGTTCCAGACAACTATCCGGCTTCGGCAGGTTTGCAACCGGCGGGCCGCAACCTCAGTGGCGTCAGCGATTTCGACTTCCGCCGTTACGATAACGATTTTCCCGACAGCAATGCGCCGAAGAACAACGGCTGCCTGTACGCGCTGACGAGCTACGGCTTTTACAACATGCCCAGCCGCTATGCGGAGTGGAAACGCGAATTCGACATGATGCTCACGCAGGATTCGAGCGGAAACTCCGTGCCTGCCTTCATGACGGTCCGCTTCCACCACGACCACACCCAGGGCCTTACCCCCGGCAAGTTCACTCCTCGGGCTGAGGTTGCCGACAACGATTACGCTGTCGGTGAACTGGTGGAGGCGATCAGCAAGAGCCCGATCTGGGAGAGCACGGCGATCTTCATCGTCGAAGACGACGCGCAGGATGGTCCGGACCACGTGGACGCTCACCGCTCCACGGCCTACGTGATCAGTCCATGGGTTCGCAAGGGTTCTGTCGATCATCGCTTCTACAACACCGACAGCATTCTGAAGACCATGGAGACGCTGCTGGGCATCGGGCCGCTCACACAGTATGACGCCATCGCCAGTCCGATCGCCGACATCTTCGACAACGCACCCGCCAACAACGCCCCATATACAGCCACGGCAGCGAGCAGCCAGGTGATGTGCGATAAGGCGCCAGCCCTGGCTGAATTCAAGCTTAGCGATCCCATGCGCAAGTGGGCCCTTGAGTCCGCAAAGATGAATTTCGATGTTCCCGACAGCGCGCCTGCCGGGAAATTGAATTTGATTTTGTGGAAGTCGGTCAAGGGCCCCAACGCGGTGATGCCGAAGCCGAGACACGCGGTTGTTAACGCATCTCGCGAGGACTAGCGGATAGGGGGACCGGGACAAAATGTGCCGGTCCCCCTTTTGCCAGTTGGAAATGGCCAAGCTGTTCAGCCAGAGCTTTCACCCAGTTTTAACGGTTCTTTCATCGCTTAGAAATACCGTAAGCGAAAACTCATACGTCGTGTAACTCACGCCGGGAAGGTGTGAAACTTCCCCGGACGCTGAAGGCCGCAACGCCTCGTCTCCCCCGCGGTTCCGGCCGGTGAGAAGTTGGGGTGAGTTTCACGCGCTTCTGTTCTCCCCAGGCCCCACAACCTTTTTCCTATCGCCAAGGAGGTCTCCCATGAGGAGCGCGAGCCGCAATCGTGCCAATACCTGTGGCATTCCTGCGCAAACAGGAGTTCTGCGAACATCCCTTTTGATTCTGCTTTTTGTGGCCATCAGTACCACCGTGTTCGCGGGAGATTCTCACGAACGCGACAATCGCCATGATGGAGATGGCGGCCGAGTTGAAGTGAGCACCCACGACTGGGGCACGATCACGGCCCCCACCTTTGGCACTTCCGAAAGCGGGGCGTATGCCGGTGCCGAGCTGTTTGCCGGTCCCAACAAATTCGGGAGCTACTTCGCCGGCGTGTTGCCGAGCGGAGCCTTCGCCAAGCCGGCGGGACAGACTATCCAAGTGGGCATGAATCCACTGGGTGTGGTGTTGACTCCCGACGGTAAGTTTCTGATCACGAGTAACGATGATGAACGCGAGGGTGGATTCGCTTCCTACCAGAGCACCATCAATACCGGCGGCTACTCGCTGTCAGTGATCGACACCTCCACCATGACGGTGGTCAGCCAGTTCAGGAGCACTGGATTGTTTTACATCGGACTGCAGGTCTCCGGCAGCGGCCCCTACACGCTGTGGGCGTCCGGCGGCCCTGACAACGACGTGAAGATCTTCGACATCAGCTCTACCGGGGTGCTCACCCCCAGTGTCCCGGCGAGCATCAAGATCCTCCCCATCACGCCCAACAACCAGGGGTTTGTCTCGAGTTACTCGGCCAACGCCATCCCAACCTCGGGCGCCAACGTCTTCGTGCCAACCGGCTTCTCCGGTGGCGGCGCGAAGATTACGTTTCCTGCCGGATCGGCGCTCAGTCCGGACCAGAAGTTCCTTTACGTGGCCTGCAACGGGGATAACAGCCTGGCCGTGGTCGACACGACACAAAAGAAGGTCGTGGCACAAGTCCCGGTCGGCTATTTTCCCTATGGCGTTTCCGTCAGCCACGACGGGCAGCAAGTCGCCGTCTCCAACTGGGGCGTTACCGAGTACAAGTTCTTCGGTGCGACCTACGACGGCACTGGGACCTTGACTGCTCTGGCGTCCAGCGGCAACCAGCCAGATGGCTTTTATGTGCCCAAGACGCAGACCGCTGGCGCCAATCCCCTGACGTCCTCAGTCTCGATTCTCAGCGCCCCCGGCGGTGACGGCTCACAGATATCCCTGCTGGGGTCAGTTTACGAGGGCCATAAACTGGATGCGAAGCGCAACGTGGGCGATACCCATCCCTCCGCGACCGCTATCGTCCGTCGGCACGGAGAGGAATTCCTCTTCGTTACGAAAAGCAACAGCGACGCCTTGGGCGTGATCGATCTCAAGAGAGGGCGGAAGCTGGAAGATGTGGATCTCTCTCCGGTGTTCGTTACCGGCGGCGACCACGACCGCGACGATCACCTCCGTGTTCATGGCACGTACCCCAATGCGATTGCGGTCTCGCCCGACAAGAAATGGATGTATGTCGCCGAGGCTGGACTAAACTCGGTGGCGGTTCTCGAGCTGCGCGATCTGGACGAGCCTAAGCTGGTCGGGCGTATCCCTACTGACTGGTATCCAACGGCCCTGACGGTGAGTGCCGATGGACGGTATCTCTATGTCGCGAACGCCAAGGGCATCGGCGAGGACATTAATCCCAAGACCACTCCTGCCCCGAGCGCGCCCCCTCCCACTGGCCTTGCGTCGGACTCGCGTGTCGACAGCAACTACATCTTCGGATCGGTACAGAAGGTCGATCTGTCAACGGTCGACGCTGACAACCGGGATGTGCTGCACAACAACTTTGCGGTGCAGAAACATCTCGATACCAGCGTGGTCCCCGTGGGCGACGGCCCCTCCAAGAAAATCAAGCACGTCTTCTTCATCATTCACGAGAACAAGACGTTTGATTCCATGTTGGGCAATCAGGGGGGACACTTCGGCAATTTCGCCAGTACCACCTTTAACGATCTGAACGGCAATCCCTACGCAAATCTTCAGTACACCGGGGTATCGCTGAACACGCAACTGTTGTCCACCAAGTTCGCCACCGCGGTGAACTACTACTCCAATTCGGAAGAAAGCGATGCCGGCCACCAGTTCTGCGCTTCCGGCACCGCCTCCGACTACACGGAGAAGACCCTGCTGGTGAAGTCGGGGCGCGGTATGCTGGTGAACAAGAACTTTGAACCCGAGGATTACCCCGAAAACGGATACATCTTCAACAACGCAGCCCGTCACGGCGTCAGCTTCAAGGATTACGGCGCGCTGATTCGCATCAGCGGCACCGATACCGGTACCAGCAAGCCGACGACGAAAGACGACCCGCCCAGCGGCAACGCTGGGTTTCCGCAGCTCGACGCCAGCAGCCCGGTGGTCTGTCCTTCACCGTTCCCCGGGGCGCCCTGCGTCGTCAAAACCCCGATCAACGATCTCGGCGACGTCACAACCCAGACTCAGGGTCTCGGCCAATCGTACTTCCTCAAGCTGCCGATCCTCGCGATTCTTGGCAGCAAGAATGCGAATGGTGAGCCCCGCCTGGATACCAACTATCCTGGATACAACTTCAACATCTCCGATCAGCGCCGCGCCAAGGAGTTCATCCAGGACTTCGACCGCATGGTGAGCGCAGGCACTCTGCCCGAGTTTCTCTACATCTACCAGCCCAATGACCACACCGGTGGCCTGCAAGCGCCAAACACCTCCGGCGGTAGTTCCATCGTCAGCAACGGTCCGGTGCAGGAAGTGGCGGACGGCGACATTGGTCTGGGCATGGTGGTCAATCACATCATGAAGAGCCCGGTGTACTACAACTCGACCACGGGCCAGGGCAGTGCTATCTTCATGACCTACGACGACGCCCAGTCCACGCTGGATCACATCCACCCGCACCGTACGCCACTGATCCTCATCAGCCCCTATGCCAAGCCCGGCTACCTTGCGAAGCGCCACTACATCAGCGCTTCGATTGTGAAGACGGAAGAGCTGCTGCTTGGCCTTCCGCCGAACAATCTGGGCGACCTGTTTGCCACCGACCTGCGCGATATGTTCCAGCCGCAATACAACGGCATCACCGCCAGCGATGTTCCGGTGACGGTGACGGCGCAGTACAGGCCGAGCAAGGAAGGCAAACGGATCTGGGCGTTGGTCGCCAAGCTCGACACCTCCGGCCCCGATCGCGACAGCTTCCGCTTGGGTGCACTCGCGCGTCTTTCCATGCAGGCGGATGAACTGCACAAGCAGGGAGCCAAGAAACACCATCTGGGTTCGGCCAGCTACAAGAACCAGCAGGCCAGCCTCTATCGCGACGCGCTGCGGCTGGTGAACAGCCCGGCGCCTCGCGATCTCGATGACTAACAGCTAAACTGGGGTCCGTTCTGGAAGGCCCGGAACGGACCCGTTTTCTGAATTAAAGGCGTTAATGAGCGAGAGATGCATATGATTGTGCGCCCGGCGAACACAGATCGGCAAAGAAGGTTCATAAGGAGGCTTGTGTGCGTCGAGAAGTGATGCGAGGACGCCAACTCCGCGAAAAGATAGCTCCGGGACGATGCGCACGATTTCTTGCCGAGCTCGGCATCATCTTCTGCCTGATTTCGGCCTCCTTTGCGCAAAAGGACCGCAGCGCGGTGAACGGCACCGTGGCCGACTCCTCCGGGCGAGTCTTGCCGAAAGTGAAAGTGCTTGCGCTCCAAAATGATACCGGCCTTCGTCGCGAGGCTGTCTCCTCTGCCAGCGGAACCTACGACATACCCGAGCTGCCAGTTGGAACCTATGTCATCACCTTCAGCCATCCTGGCTTCAAGTCGTTGCGCTTCGAAGGTGTGGCTCAAAATCTGGGGCAAACTCGCACCTTGAATGTAACTCTGCAGGTAGCAGGAACGGCGGAGCAAGTCGAAGTTTCTGGCGTTCCGCAATCTCTGGATCAGACCAATAACACCTTGGGCACAGATATTGAGCGCAAGCAGGCTGAGGAGCTTCCCTTGAACGGGCAGAATTGGGCCACCTTGACCGCCCTCGGTCCGGGTGCGGTTGACACCAGCGGCAGCAGCGGCGGCGGCAACCAACGCTCGATTCGCTTTGCCGGCCGAGGCCGCGACGACAACAACTTCACCTACGACGGTGTCGATGCCACCAATATTATCAATCAGGCCCAGCAACCTTACGTCCGCCTGGCCATTCCGATCGATACCATCCAGGAGTTTCGCGTCGACCCCATGCTGGCGACCGCAGAGTCGGGAGGCACGGGAGGGGGACAGTTGGCCGTTGCTTCACCCTCCGGCACGAATCGCTTTCACGGGGACGCCTACGAATTCATTCGCAACCGGATGTTTGACGCCTTGGAACCCATTGATGCACTGAATCCGCACCACCAGCCACCCTTCCACTTGAATCAGTTTGGTGGGTCTGTGGGCGGACCTATTGTCAGGAATAGGACCTTTTTCTTCGCCGCCTACGAAGGTTATCGGCAGGATCTCGGTCAGACGCTCGTCGGTTATGTGCCGAGCGCCAGCTTCCGCGCGCAGGTGTTGGCACAGTCGCCACAGCTTGCTCCCATCATCAATGCGTACCCCCAAGGGCAGACGCTGATTAGTCCGAACATAGCCCAATTCGTGGGCGAAGGCCGGCAGGTGGGCGAGGAAAACTCGGGTATGTTCCGTATCGACCATCGCTTCTCCGACGCGACCGCAATTTTTGTCCGGGCGAATATCGACCTAGCGGTAAGCACTATCCCGTACTCGCCAATCACCTCTCAGTACCTCAATGGACGGGAGCAACTCACCTCCGATCCGGTCAATAGCACGATCGCCCTGACGCACGTCTTTTCTCCGACCTTGCTCAACCAGGTGAAATTTGGTTTTAATCGCAGCACCGCGAACACCGCTTTCCTTAACCAGACTGGATCGCTTTATGCCATTACGGTCTCGGGCTTTACCACGTTGAATAACGGTCGCGTCAGCACCGGCGCGGGCAATTCTTTTTCCGGAATCGACGACCTAACCTGGGTCAAGGGGAAACACGTGGTCAAAGCCGGAGCCGAGGTTCGCCGTATTCAAATGAACCAGGGCAGCAGCACCTTTGGGACGATCACTTTCAACACCCTGGCCGGCTTTGCGGCGGACGTTGCGGACCAGGCCAAGCTGACGGGAACGCTTCCTGTCAATGGTCTGCGCAAGACGCAATACTTCGGCTATCTCCAGGACGAAATTAAGCTGCGGTCGAATTTCACATTGAATTTGGGCGCCCGCTACAGCTTCTTCAACGTCTTTCACGAGGTGCAAGGGCGCGGGAATCCATTCGATTTCGCCACTTGCGGTCCGCAGGGATATTGCGGAGTGGGCGCCAGCTTCGGGCAGCCCAATTACGGGGATATCGATCCGCGGGTCGCCTTTGCCTGGGCGCCGGCAAGGTTCGGTGGGAAGACCGTGATTCGCAGTGGCTTCGGGATTTATCACGAGGATGGCCAGCTCGACGACCAAAATCTTCCTGACAAAAACGAGGTGATCAATTACACGCTAACTGGTGTGCCCTATCCCATCGCAGTAGGACCCGGCGGTAACCCTGTCAGCGGCGCCGGTACGGTTAGCATTACCCCGAATGCTGAACAACGGCGACGCAAGGATACCTATGTCACCCAGTGGGGCCTTTCTGTCGAGCAAGCTCTGCCCGCCGATTTTGTGGGTACGATCGCCTATGTGGGAAGCGAAGGCACCCATCTGCTCAGCCTGTCTTACGTTAATGTCAAGGACTTGGTGACAGGCCTGCGTCCTTACCCGGCCTTCGGACAGGTTAGTTGGCGAGGCACCATCGGCAACAGCTCCTACGAAGGACTTTCCGTGGGTGTGAAGCGCTCCTTCACGCGGGGCCTGCTGTTCTCCGCGTACTACATGTGGTCGCACGAAATCGACGACGATTCTAACGGCAGCGGCGACGGCGATTCCATCACTCCGCAGAATGTTTCCTGCCCGCCTGCAAGCGCCCCGTGCGCTGAGCGCGCCAGCGGCGCCTTTGATGCCCGCCATGTGTTCAACGCCAATGGGGTTTGGGAGCTGCCTTTTGGTCCCGGCAAAGCTTATTTGAATGAGCCGGGAGCGTTGCGCGCAATGTTCGGCTCGTGGTCTTTCAGTACGATTTTTACCGCCCATACTGGCTTTCCGGTGAACGTTATAGTGAATCGTACAGGGCCGGACGGCAATAACAGCGATCAGCGTCCGAACCTCGTTGCTGGCGTTCCCTTGTATTTGTCCGGCGGGAACTTCAATCCCACAGCTTTCGCGGCCCCGGCTGCGGGTACTTTCGGAGACGTACCGCGCAATTTCCTGCGAAGTCGCGGGGTCTGGCAAAGTGACATGGGACTGGCCAAGCGCATTCCGATTCGAGAACAACTCCAGCTTCACTTCCGGGCGGAAGTGTTCAACGTCTTCAACAAAGCGCTCTATGCCTCTCCGGACGGCAACATTTCGGATTCCAGCTTCGGCTTGATCCAATCGCCCTTGAACCCAACCCCGGTCGGTATGGGCACGCCTCGTCAGTTCCAATTCATGCTGAAAGCCCAGTTCTAATTGTCGGCGCAGGGGAGGTATCTGGAAGCCTTGGGTCAGAACTTGGGTCAGACCTTGCCGCCCGAGAAGGCGGCAAGTGCTGTAGAATCAAGTGCTGTGGGCGCGTAGCTCAGTCGGTAGAGCAATGCCCTTTTAAGGCATGGGTCGCAGGTTCGAATCCTGCCGCGCTCACCATGGCGCTCGATTCGCTGTTCATCGCCTTTGCCCGCAATCAGCATGTGGCCAGCGGGCAGGCGATCCGGCAGACCATCTCCGGCCTGTTTCAGCAACTGGAAAACCCATCGGCCTATAACCCCAAACGTTTCGCCGAGCAGATGCGCAAAGTCGGTCAGCTCCTGTCCTAGTATTGAGAATGCAATGGGCTGCTATCGCTCGAAAACGAGTCAGGGCTTGCGTCGGGAGCAAAACGGGCAGAACTGAATTTTCCAGCGTCGGTTGCGGTGAGCAAGTTTTGCGCGGAAGGGAAGCAACTGCTCGTGGTGACGAGCACGCAGATGGCTTACCTGGTCGATGTCACCAGCCCCCCGCAATCAGCCAGCCAGTGATTTAGCCGATCACTCTGGCTGTTTAGTTGTTCTCGCTCGCAGGCTAGTGCAATCCTGCTCTGCTGACTGGGATTGCTGGATACGGTTGGTAAGCTCGATGCGTTCCAGCCTCCGCCCAATGCTTTGATCAGCAGCACGGTGGCATTCATTCGCCGGCGCAGGATGTCGACGGCGGCGCGCTGATTGTTCAAAGCTATGCTCTGCGCGGTGATCACTTCCAGGTAGGTCACCACTCCGCCTTTGTAGCGATTGTTAGAAAGCTCGAGCGAATGTTCGGCGGCAGCGACGGCGTCCTCCTGGGTCTGGGCTTCGTTTTGCAGGATGCGCAAGGCCGCGAGGTTGTCTTCCACTTCTTCGAAGGCGGTCAAGACCGTCTGGCGATAGCCGGCAACGGTTTGGTCATAGACAGCTTGTGCCTGCTCGACTCCGGCGCGCCGCCGACCGGCGTCGAAAACCGTAACCAGCGCCGAGATTCCAGCAGCGGCAAAGCCGCTGGGGCCGGTCAGCCAGTTGGTGATCGAGCCGCTCTCATATCCTGCGGTGGCGTTCAGCGTTACTTGGGGAAAATAGGCGGCGCGAGCCACGCCGATTTGTGCGTTCGCGGCGGCAATGTGGCGCTCGGCGGAAGCCACATCGGGGCGGCGCTCCAGCAGGTCCGAAGGCAGTCCCGGCGGGATGGCGGGCGGAGGCGCGCTCCACGGCGCAGCGGGAATGCTGAAGCTCGATGCCGGCTGTCCGGTGAGGGCGGCGATGGCATGTTCGAGTTGCTGCCGCTGGACCATGATGTCGATGGCCTGCGCGCGCGTGGTCTCGAGCTGCGTTTGCGCCTGGGCCACATCGACGGCCGAGGCGACGCCGCCCTTATAGCGGTTCTGGGTCAGCTCCAGCGCCCTTTCGAATGCAACCACGTTGTCATTCAAGAGCTGTTCTTCCGCATCGAAGGTGCGCAGTTGAAGGTAGTCGGCGGCAAGCTCGGCGTGCAGGCTCAGCGAAACCGATTCAAGGTCGGCGGCGCTGGCCTGGGCATTGGCACGGGCGGCCTCGACGGTTCGTCGGACCCTTCCAAAAACATCCGCTTCATAGGTCAGGTCCGCGGGCAGCACCAGGTCGGTGTAGTTGGTTGTCGTCCCGGTCACCGGACTATTGAGCGACAAACGGTGGCGCGACGCGGAGGCGCCCGCCGTCACCGTGGGATAAAGATCGGCGCGATTCAAGCGCACCAGCGCCCGGGCCTGCTGGAACTGTGCCAGCGCGGCTTTAATCGTCTGGTTGGAGACGCTGACCTGCTCCTCCAGCGCATTCAACTGCGGGTCTTGGAAAATCTCCCACCATTTGCCGCGGGCGATCTGGTCGGCGGGCTGCGCTTGCTTCCAGTTAGGAGGAGTTTCTTTGTACTCCGGCGCCGCAGGGGCTTGTGGACGGGAGTAGCGCGGGCCGACCGTGCAACCGGCCAGCGCCAAACTGAAAACAAGTGCAGTCGAGAACGCCAGAGAGGATGCTTTGCGGGAGCCGAAATTAATCAGCCGATCCGGCCCAGAGCTCACTGCGGCGCCCCCGCAGTGGGTGTTTGTGCGATGCGCACTTCCTGGCCGGAGACCAGGGAATCCGGCGGGCTTACGATCACCGTCTCGTCCCCGTTCAATCCAGCGACCACTTCCACCTCGGAGCCGAAATCATGGCCGAGCGTTACCTGCTTGAGTTCGGCATGCTGGCCGTCGGGGACGGTAGCCACTCGCAGCCCCTCGGAACGGAACAGCAGCGCGTTCACCGGCAGGATCAGGGAGGAGTTCGCACCCGGCAGCTTCAGGTGTACTTCGGCATAAGCGCCGGTCAAAAGCGTGCCGGTGGGATTGTCCACGTCGATCTCGACCAGCAGCGTGCGGGTATTGGTATCGATGGCGTTCGCGGTCCGCACCAGCTTGCCCTGGAAGCGCCGGCCGGGAAACTCGGCCAGAATGAGATCCGCAGCCAGGCCGGGTTTGGTCGCCTGCGAGTAGGCTTCCGGAACGTTGATATACACCCGCAACTTGTCCGGCTGCACGATGTGAAACAATTCCGTGCGTGTTCCGCCGCTGGCGCCCGAATCGATCAACGCTCCAATATCGGTATTGCGCGCACTGATGACGCCAGAGAAGGGAGCGTAGATCTTCTGGAAGGACTGCAGTTCCTCCAGTCTCTTGACGTTCGCCTCGCCAGAGTGAACGATCGCCTGCTTCGCCGCATAGTCCCCAGCGGCGTTGTCGGCATCCTGCTTGGAAACCGAGTCCGTCTTCAGGAGGTCCTGGTAGCGCTGCGCTGTGATCCGAGAAAGGTTGAGATTGGCTTCGGCTGTGTTGAGGTCGGCACGAGCCTGGCGCAACTGCTGTGTGACTTCCGGCGTGTCGATCTCAGCCAGCAGTTGACCGGCCTTCACGCGGGCTCCGATATCGACATACCACATCTTCAAGTAACCGTTGGTGCGCGCGTAGATCGGGGAGTCCATGAACGCCTGCACATTGGCGGGAAGCACGATCTCCGATGAGGCAGGAGCACGCTTGGGATGCGTGACCATCACGCTGGGCACCGCCATCTCCTGTGTTTCCTTGCGCAGATTGGCGCGCGCCCTGAGCCGCGGCACAATTCCGGAGACGATCAATATCACCACGGTTAATGCGGCAACGATCGCGATCCAATAGTGGTGCGCCGGGCGTCGAGACTTTGGAGCCGAAGGAGGCGGAGCAGCTTCCAACGTGCCGACAGAGTTCTGATTCTTCGGTTCTGAGGTCATTACCTCTCCGCCTTTGCCGGCCGTGTTCTCAGGCCGTGCAGCCAACTGAAAAACACCGGCACAAAGAACAGCGTAGCGACCGTCGCGAACACCAGGCCGCCGATTACGGCGCGTCCCAGGGGAGCGTTCTGTTCACCGCCTTCGCCCATGCCAAGCGCCATCGGCACCATGCCGATAATCATGGCCAGCGCCGTCATCAGCACCGGCCGAAAGCGGGTAAACCCGGCCTGCAGCGCGGCGGCGATGGAATCCTGGCCTTCTTCCATCTGCTCCTTCGCGAAGCTGACTACCAGGATGCTGTTGGCCGTGGCCACACCCATGCACATGATCGCGCCGGTCAGGGCGGGCACGCTGACGGTGGTGCGGGTGATGAACAGGATCCACACGATCCCGGCCAGCGCCGCCGGCAGTGCCGAGATGATGATGAAAGGATCGAGCCACGACTGGAAGTTCACCACAATCAGAAGGTAAACCAGCAGGATGGAGAACACCAACCCGCTCAGCAGCCCAAAATAGGAAGAGCGCATGGTCTTGATCTGTCCGCGCACCACCAGGGAGGAGCCGCGAGGTAACTGTTTCTGGGCGTCACTGATGACCTTGTCGATGTCGCGCGAGACGCCGCCCAGATCGCGTCCCTGGACGGAGGCGAAGATGTCGATCACCGGCTGGATATCGTAATGCGAGACCACGGCCATGCCGGTGCCGCGGTTGATCGAGGCCAGGCTGCCGAGAATCTGCGGCTTAGCCCCATTGCCGCCGCCACCGGTCACCGGAATGTTTTCCAGGCCCTGCAACGAATCCATGCGGTACTGCGGCGTCTGCGTGACAATCGAATAGCTGACTCCATTTTTTGGATTCAGCCAGAAGGCGGGTGAAGTCTGGAAGCTGCCGCTCAGCGAGATCAGCAGGTTGCTGGCGATATCGCGCTGGGTGTAGCCCACCTGCTCCGCCTTGGTGCGGTCCACGTTGATGTGCAGCTTAGGCTGATTGAAGGGCTGGTGGACCCGCAGATCGGTGATGCCGTCCACATACTTGATGCGGTCAAGCAACTTCAGGGCGAACTCGCGGTTGGCATCCAGATTGTAGCCCACGATCTGGATGTCGATGGGCGCGGGCAGGCCGAAGTTCAGGATCTGGCTGACGATGTCCGCCGGCAGGAAGAAAAAGCTCACGCCGGGGAAGTCACGGGCCAGCTTCGGCCGGAGATCGTGCACGTACTGCGCCGTCGGTGCATGGTGCGGCGACAGACTGACCAGGATGTCGGCATCGGCTGGGCCGATGGGGGCAGAATTGCTATACGACAGGTTGATGCTGCTGTAGGGCAGCCCGATGTTGTCGATGATGCTGGCAACCTGGTCCTGCGGGATATGCTCGCGGAGGGAGCGCTCGACTAGGTCGCAAAGCCGCGCCGTTTCTTCGATGCGGGTGCCGGTGCGCGCGCGCAGGTGCAGCTTGAACTGGCCGCTGTCCACGGCGGGGAAGAAGTCCTGGCCCAGCCAGGGGATGAGCACTGCCAGCGACGCCAGCGAGAAGACTACGAAGCCCAGCAACACAGCTTGGCGGCGGTGCAAGGCCGCGTCCAGCGTCGCGTGGTAGCGCTCGCGAAACCTCTCAAAAGCTTTTTCGAAGCGGATCTGCAGCCGCACCAGCGGATTGCGGCTTTCCTTCGGCAGGTGGTCGGCTTCCGCTTCGTGTCCCTTCAGCAGGTACTTGGCCATGGTCGGTACCAGGGTTCGCGACAGCAGGTACGAAGCCAGCATGGCAAAGACAACGGCTTCGGCCAGCGGCACGAACAGGTATTTGGCCACGCCGGTCAGGAAGAACATGGGCACGAACACAATGCAGATGGCGAGTGTAGAGACGAACGCCGGCACCGCGATCTGCTGTGCGCCGTCCAGAATGGCGTGCTCGATTTCCTTCCCCTGCGCGATGTTGCGATTGATGTTCTCGATCTCCACCGTGGCGTCGTCCACCAGGATGCCGACCGCCAGCGCCAGGCCGCCCAGGGTCATGATGTTGATGGTTTCGCCCAGCGCGCTCATCACGATGATCGAGGTCAGGATTGAGAGGGGGATCGAAACCGCGATGATCACCGTACTGCGCCAGTTGCCGAGGAAGATCAGGATCATCAACCCGGTCAGGCAAGCGGCAATCAGCGCCTCGCGCACCACGCCATCGATGGAGGCGCGCACGAAGATCGATTGGTCGGCCAGCAGACGGATCTGCAACTCCGGGGGAAGTCCGCGCTGGATCCCGGGCAGCATACGCTTGATGCCGGCGATGATGTCGAGGGTGGAGGCGTTGCCGTTCTTCAGCACCGTCAGCAGGGAAGCGCGCTGCCCGTTCACGCGCGCGATGTTGGTTTGCGGCGGGAAGCCGTCGCGTACAAAAGCCACATCGCGGATGTAGATGGTGGTGTTCCCCATGGTCTTGACGGGGAGTTGGTTCAGTTCCTCGACCGTCTGCGGGCTGCCATTGATGTCGACGTCATATTCGAGCGCCCCGATCTTCGAGGTGCCGGCCGGAAGGATCAGGTTCTGCACGCTGATGGCGTTCACCACATCCAGCGCTGACAGGCCCTTGGACTGCAGCGCCGTGGTGTTCAAGTCCACCACGATCTGCCGCTGCTTGCCGCCGTAGGGGTACGGGATAGCGGCCCCGGGTATGGTTACCAGCCGGGTGCGGATGAAGTTCACACCCAGGTCGAAGAGCTGCTGCTCGGAAAGTTTCTGCCCCGAGAGTGCAAGCTGGATGATGGGAACGCTGGACGCGCTGTAGGTGATGACCAGCGGAGGAGTGGTCCCAGGCGGCAGTTGCCGGAGCTGCGTTTGCGAGATGGCCGTTACCTGCGCGATGGCCTTGTTGATGTTGGCGCCCGGCTGGAAGAAGACCTTCACCACCGCAATGCCGTTCAGCGACTGCGACTCGCTGTGCTCGATGTCGTCCACCGTGGTGGTCAGCGAACGTTCGGTGAGGCTGATGATGCGATTGCTCATCTCCTCCGCGTTCAACCCGGTGTAGTTCCAGAGGATGCTGACCACCGGGATGTTGATGTTGGGAAAAATGTCGGTCGGGGTACGGAAGATGACCAGCGGGCCCACGATCAAAAGAACCAACGCGGCCACCACGAAGGTGTAGGGCCGCCGCAAGGCCAGTCGAACAATCCACATCTGTTGCCGGCTCCCCCGAGCCAAGGTAAGTAAACGCTTACAAGATGATATCAAAGGCTCGGCCGATTCATCGTCCCGGAACGAAGCGGAAGATTGAAAGATACCTCTAAGCCGGCTCATGGCTGGTCGGGACCGGTTCGGCTACCTGCGCGATGTTGCGCCCGCGGAGCAACTCGACCACCTGGCGATATAGGCGTGAGCGCAGCTCGTAGCGCTCGTGTGCGCGCGTGATGTACCGCACGCTGATTTCTACACCCATGCTGGTCGGCTTCAGATTGATGGCCGGCGCGGCGGAGAACGACTTCAGCGCCCGGCTGCCAGCCCCCCGTTGCCACTCCTGCTCGGCGAGACCGGCGTTGGCGGCTGTCTCCTTGGTCGCGAGCTTCTGGATGACTTCGACCACCGGGTAGGGATCTTCCTGCGGCGGCACCACTATTTGCAGCTCGTCCCACAGCCACTGCCCGCTGGTGGAGAAATTGAAGTAGTGCCCCTCAATGGCGAAGCTGTTCACGAACACTACCTTCCGTCCGGTAGGATGGCCGGCGTCGCTCCAGCCCCCGGTTTCCAGCAAGACGGTGCGCAACACGCCCACCTCCACCACTTCGCCGGCGATGCCATTGATCTCTACCCAGTCGCCCACGCGGATGCCGTTCTTCCCCAACAGCACGAACCATCCGAAGAAAGCGACGATAAAGTCCTTAAGCGCGACCGTTAGGCCTGCGCCAGCAAGGCCCAGCAGCGTGGTCATCTGGCCGGGAGCGCCAAAGATGACCAGCAAGATGAGCGCCAGCGCCACCACCTGCACACCAAAACGCGCGATGAAGCGCAGGCTGCGCAGCATACGGCGGTCGGGAGTGAGCCACGCTTCGAAGCGGCCGATAAGGTGATCCGCAACGAAGGCGGCCAGGCAAATGCTCAAGATCAAGGTTATGCTCTGCAGGATCTCGTTCAGCCGCCGTTGGCGGCGATTGGCCACCAGCGTCGCCCAGTCGCGGTAGACGCCGCTGAGATCTTCCTCGTCCTTGATGCGGCGGTCATAGTCCGAGAGACTCTTTTCGTCCTCTGCGGCTTGCTGCACCAGCGAAAGCGCGCTGGGGACTTGTTGCGTGTTTCCCGACTCCCGCGCCGCGCGCACGCTGGCACGCCGCTGCTTGAGTTGGGTAGCGAGCGATTGGTGGGCCTGACTCAGGGCTGCCGCGGCAGCCGTGGCTTCTTCCTCGGCCGCGAGCACTTGCTGATGCCGCTCACGCAGCGCGATCCAGTGCCTGAGTTGGGAGGCCAGCGTGCGGTGCAGGGCGGCCGGCTGCGTTCCCGCTGCCGCCGCGGCATTGGCTTGGGTGGTGGCTTGGTGCTCCTCCAGCAGATGCTGGATGGTGCTGCGCAAATCTCCGCCGGCGCGGCTCAGCTCTTTGCGCGCGTCGGAGAGAGCGTCCTGGTCGAGCGACAGCTCGCCTTGTGCCAGATCGAGCTGCGACTGGGCCTCGCGAGCGTGCTTGTCGCGCAACGCCGGCTGGAGCGACTCGATGCGCTGCTGGTCCTCATCCACCCGCGCCTGGAGCTGGTTGATACGCTCCACCAATGCCTGCGTCTCAGGTGGGGGCGGAGGCGGATGAGTTGCCGCATCGCGCAACGCGGTTGCGAAGGCGAGGTCTACCTCGTCGTCCGCCAGGCGCAGGGCGCGAGTAGCAAAAGCCCGCTCTCCCGGACTGTCTGCCAGCGCCGCCAAATTGCGCGCCGTTTCTATGGGGCGCTGGTCGACCAGTTCGCGCTCAGGTCTGCGTTTTCCTCGGCGGGGCGGGGGCGGGCGGTGCGTAACTATGACGCCGACCACCGCTGCACCCAGCAGGAGCAGCAGTACGAAAAGAATCACCCGCTGATGAGCTCTCATAACCTAGAGAATCGTTACGTAGCGAGATCCCTCACGAAGCGTATCCATACCGTCGCGGGGTTGCAAGGCGGGAATTAACCTGCCGCTGTTTGTCGCGGGTCACCTTAGCTTGCACTCTGCTGACCTAGTGCCAGCCACAGGCATTTCCCCGATTGCGTGTCGCCGAGTGACGGATGAAAATTCCTTCACTTCAGCACGACCGTTCGTAGCGTTCCCGCCACTTCCGGTACGACCCCTTCGTCGAAGTCTCCGCCGCTTCAGCGAGACTGCTGTTCCATTTTGCCCATGGTTCGGGGGATGGGTTCGCTCCGATAGTCGCAAGCCTGTTGTCCCTCTCCCCATGAGGAACTCTGAACGTGAAAGACACACCCGCAGCAGTTTGTTTGCTGCGAACAGCACGACAGAAACCTCAGCCCCAACTAGGAGGACGAAGAAATGAGATTCAGCAACATGCTTGCCACAATCCTGTGCGCTGGTCTGCTCATGCTCCTGACCACTGGAGCCGCTCGCGCTCAACAAACGCGAGGGCCACAAGGGCAACAGGGTCCACAGGATCCAGGGCCGCGTGGTGGTCCGGCGGCAGCGGGCGGCGCTTACCCGACCCTCAATGCCAGTGAGATGGCATTCTTCAATCAGACGGCAATGCGCTTCCTGGAAGTAGATTCCGTCGCGGGGAGCATTCCGGGCGAAGACGGCACCGGCCTGGGACCGACTTTCAACGGCAATAGCTGCGCGCAGTGTCACGCGCAGCCTGCAGTGGGCGGCAGCAGCCCCGGCATGACCAGTCCCCAGAATCCAGTTCCCAATCCGCAAGTGGCATTGGCCACCTTGGACGGGGCCACGAACGTCGTTCCCTCATTCATCACCGCCAACGGGCCGGTGCGGGAGGCCCGCTTCGTACGCAATTCCAATGGCACGCCGGACGGCGGCGTCCACGGTTTGTACACCATTGCCGGCCGGAGCGACGCGGTGGGCTGCAGTATGTCGCAGCCAAACTTCGCCCAGGCGCTTGCCGGCAACAATGTGATTTTTCGCATTCCGACGCCAGTCTTCGGTCTCGGCCTAGTCGAGATGACGCCGGATAATGCACTGCGATCCAACCTGGTGTTCACGCTTAGGCAAAAGAGACAACTTGGCATCGGTGGCGCCTTCAATACCAGCGGCAATGACGGCACCATCACCCGCTTCGGCTGGAAAGCGCAGAACAAATCACTGCTCGTTTTTGCCGGCGAAGCCTACAACGTGGAGCAGGGTGTTTCTAACGAGCTGTTTCCCAACGAGCGCTCCGCGGTCTCCGGCTGCGTGTACAACGGATCTCCGGAGGACTACACCAACCTCGCCACCGAGGCCGGGGGCTCGACCGGCACAGCCTCTGACCTGTCCTCGGACGTTGTGAATTTCGCCAATTTCATGATGTTGTCGGCGCCGCCCACGCCGGCTGATTCCACTTCATCCACCAGCAGCGGCTCCGATCTGTTCAACAGCATTGGCTGTGCCTTGTGCCATTCGACCAGCCTCACTACCGGTCCATCGCGCTTCACGGGCATGTCCAACGTCACCTACCATCCTTACTCGGACTTTGCCGTGCACCACATGGGCTCGGTGCTGGCGGATGGCGTCACGCAGGGGGCGGCGGGGCCGGACCAATTCCGCACCGCACCGCTATGGGGCGTCGGCCAGCGATTGTTCTTCCTGCATGACGGGCGCACCAGCGACCTGCTGCAGGCAATCCAGGCTCATGCCGATTGCGGCGGAGGTGGTCCGAACTTTAATGGAAGCACGAACAATTTCCAGGGGTCCAATTGCAATTCCGAGGCTAACGCTGTGATCAGCAACTTTAATGGGCTGAGCACATCGCAGCAGCAGGATATTTTGAACTTCCTGCGGTTGCTGTAGTCTCGGAAATCGGCTGAGGGATCGCAGCGGCTGCGTAGCGGCTTCTACGGTCCCTCTCTTTTCCGCCCAGCAATTCCGCTCTCTAGCTGTTCTTTGCCTCGGAGTCGTCTGTGGGTTGAGCGTTTGACTTTTCCGGCCGCAACAGGGGAAAGAGAATCACGTCGCGGATCGAAGGTGAGCCTGTCAGCAGCATGGTCAGGCGGTCGATCCCGATGCCTTCGCCCGCGGTTGGCGGCATGCCATAGGAGAGCGCGCGGACGTAGTCGTAATCCACTTCGGCCATGGCCTCTTCATCGCCGCGCTGGCGCTGGCGCACCTGGTCTTCGAAGCGGCGCAACTGTTCCTCTGGATCGTTCAGCTCGCTGAAGGCGTTGCCGCATTCCAGGCCCCCGATGAAGATCTCGAAGCGCTCCACCCAGTCGGGTTCGTCCTCCTTATTCTTGGAGAGCGGCGAAATCGCGGCAGGGAAGTCGTAGAGGATGGTGGGCTGAATCAGGTGCTCCTCGGCGACGGCTTCGAACAGTGCCGCGATGGTCTTTCCAGCAGGATCAGTGGGATCGTACGGCATGTGCGGATGGTGGGCGGCGTTGAAACGCTGGACCAGCGCGCCGACACAATCGGCAGCAGCGAAGTCCGACATTTGCGGTTTTGCTCCGGCGTTCTCCGGCCAGTATTTGACGATGGCCTCCCGCATCGAAAGCCGCTGCCAGTTGGCAAAATCGATCTGGTGCCCGCCATACGTGACGACTGTCGAGCCCGTGACCTCGCGTGCCACTTGTGCCAGCAGCGCTTCCGTCAAGTCCATGAGGTCGCGGTAATCCGAGTAAGCCTGGTAGAACTCCAGCATGGTGAACTCGGGATTGTGCTGGGTGGAGATCCCCTCGTTGCGGAAGTTGCGGTTGATCTCGTACACGCGATCGAGGCCTCCCACGACCAGCCGCTTCAGGTAGAGCTCGGGCGCGATGCGCAGGTAGAGGTCGAGGTCGAGCGTGTTGTGATGGGTGATGAACGGCCGCGCCGAGGCCCCTCCGGCGATAGGCTGCATCATCGGGGTCTCGACCTCGATGTAGCCGTGCGCGTCGAAGAATCGGCGGATCGCCTGCACCACCTTGCTGCGGCGGACGAACACCTCGCGCACGTCCGTGTTCATCACCAGGTCGACGTAGCGCTGACGGTAGCGCAGCTCCACGTCGGTGAGCCCATGCCATTTTTCCGGCAGCGGGAGCAGATCTTTGGAGAGGAAGGTCAGTTCCTGAACGTGGACGGTGAGCTCGCCGGTGCGGGTGCGAAAGAGGTAGCCGCGCACGCCGATGTGGTCGCCGATGTCGAGCAGTTTCCAGAGCTGAAATCCGCGTTCGTCAATGTCATCTTTTTTGACATAAATCTGCAGGCGCTGGCCGCCTTGCTGCAGATGGGCGAAGCCCGCCTTGCCCATGAGCCGGATGGCCATGATGCGGCCAGCGATGCGCACCTCAATCTTCGAACTTTCCAGTTGTTCGCCTGTGCGGTCTTTGTGCTCAGCCAGAATCTGCGGAATCAGATGCGTTGTGTGGTATTTGTGCGGATAGGCCCGCCGGCCCAGCGCTTCGATCTCCTGAAGCTTCTGCCGCCGAAGCTGATAGATATTTTCGTCGAGAGCCATGGTGGCGTGCGCAGCGGGAAAGAGAAGCAGGGATTATAGCAGTGGGGTTGAGTTTCCCTCTGGAGGACGTTTTGTAATTGGTAATTGGTAATTTGCAAAGTGGTCGAGGCGCCCTCTCTCAGGCTGGAACATACCGCTTAACGGCGATCTCACGGGAACGCTGCCGGGTTTTCGCCACGTCATAGGCGAGCTGCATGCGGAGAAGGTGGTTCATGTCCGGGCCGAACGCCTTTTCCATGCGCAGAGCCATTTCCGGCGTCAGCGCGGCCTTGCCGTGAAGGAGGTCCGAGAGCGTGGCGCGGCGCACTTGCAAAATCTCCGCCGCCTTCGACACCGTGAGGCCGAGGGCTTCGATGATCTCGGTTCGGATCAGGTCGCCCGGATGGGGCGGGTTCTTCATGGCCATAGCAGGTGCTCCTAGTGGTAATCGATCAAGTCGATATCCCTGGCGGTGTTAGTCCCCTCGTCGTACCGGAAGACTGCGGAAAGCCGGCAAACTGCATTTCATCCCTTCATCATCCCAGTAGTGTACGCTTATACCGTACGCGTCAAGGAATATGTTGAGAGCCCCTGGCCGCCGTTGGCACCGAGGGCCACGACCAAATTGCAAATTATAAATTTGAAATTACCAATTCACAGTCGCCCAATTCGCCGCTTGAACCGCAGGCTCCCGCCGCGCTACTATCTTCAGTTCTCCTGAGGTTCCATGCCCCAGAACTACATACCTATTTTCATTTTCATGGCCATCGTGCTGATCCTGATTCCGCTGACGCTGGGAATCGCCAAGCTGGTGCGTCCGGAGAAGCCGGAGAAGGTCAAGTTGATGCCCTACGAGTGCGGCGTGGACCCCATCGGGGACTCCCGCCAGCGCTATACGGTGCGTTTCTATATTGTCGCCATCCTGTTCGTGATCTTCGACGTGGAGACCATTTTCCTCTTTCCATGGGCGGTGCTGTACAAGGCGCTCGCCTGGTTCGGGTTCATCGAAATGATGGTTTTTCTGGCGATCCTCATCGTGGGGTACGTGTGGGTCTGGAAGAAGGGAGCGCTGGAGTGGATTTGAGGAATTTGTGATTTGTAATTTGTGATTTGTAATTTCTGAGCCTGCTTGGCTCGCGAACTGCAAATTACCAATTACAAATTACCAATTACAAATTTCACGATGCCCGAAGACAAACCAGAACAGAAGCCAGCGGCACCGGCTGCGAAACCGCCGGCCGCTGCCCCTCCCAGGCCTGCCGGTGAGCCCGCCAAGCCGGCCGCTCCGGCCAAACCGGCCGGGCCCACACCGCAGCCGTGGGAGTCGGAGATGGTCGCTCGCCTGCGCGGGCGCTTCGGGTCCGGAATCGATCCCAAGAGCTATCTCGGCCAGAACTACATCGTGGCCGACCCGTCCATCGTTTACGAGGTGTTGCAGTTGCTGCGCGACGACGAGCAGTTCGATTACTGCGTGGACGTGACCGCGGTGCACTATCCGCAGCGCAAGGACCAGGAATTCGACATCGTCTGGATCCTCTACTCCTTCGAGCACAACCAGCGGGTGCGCGTGAAGACCATGATCAAGGACGGCGACCCGGCGCCGAGTGTAGTGCCACTGTGGAGTACGGCCAACTGGCTGGAGCGCGAGTGCTACGACATGTTCGGCATCCGCTTCGAAGGCCATCCTGACTTGCGCCGCATCCTGCTGCCCGACGGCTGGCAGGGTTTCCCGTTGCGCAAGGAGCATGGCCTCACCCAGCAGGACAATGAGTGGGTGAAGATCAATTTGGGAATCGAGAGCGGACGATAGTGGCCGACATCCTCAAGAGCGAACAGAGTCAGTCCTCGGTCGAACACATCGAGGCCGAGAAGGGTGTGGCCCCGCCGTTTCTCGATGCCACCGAGCTCATCCTGAATATGGGACCGCAGCACCCCTCGACGCACGGCGTGCTGCGCGTCATCCTGAAACTCGATGGCGAGAAGGTGCTCAACACCGAGTGCGTGATCGGCTATCTCCACCGCGGGGTGGAGAAGATCGCCGAGAACCGCACCTACACGATGTTCAACCCCTACGTGGACCGCATGGACTACGTGGCCGCGGTCTCGAACGGCCTGGGCTACTGCGAAGCGGTGGAGAAGCTGCTGAACATCGAGGCGCCGCCGCGCGCGCAGTGGGTGCGCACCATCTTGACGGAACTGAACCGCATCGCCAGCCACCAGCTCTGGCTGGGTACGCACGCTCTTGATATCGGCGCTATTACCCCGCTGTTCTACACCTTCCGCGACCGCGAGGAGATTTTGAAGATCTTCGAGAAATATTGCGGCGCGCGGCTCACCACACACGCCTTCCGCATCGGCGGTTGCCTGTACGAGACCTACGACGGCTTCGAGCAGGACGTGAAGAAGTTCTGCGACTTCGTTACGCCGAAAGTGGATGAGTACGAGACCCTGCTCACCACCAACCGTATCTGGCTGGAGCGTACCAAGGGCGTCGGCGTGCTCAAGGCCCAGGATTGCATTGACCTCGGTGTGACCGGGCCAGTGCTGCGCGCCAGCGGCGTCAAGTGGGACCTGCGCAAGGCTCAGCCCTATGCCGCCTATAAGAATTTCGAGTTCGACATCCCGACGGGTCAGAATGGCGATACCTATGACCGGTATGTGGTGCGCATCGCCGAAATGCGGCAGGCGCTGCGCATCATCCGCCAGGCGGTGGACTCGATTCCGGAAGGGCCCGATCATGGGCAAAGTGCCCAAGGTGATGAAGCCGCCCGTGGGCGAGATCTATCACTCGATTGAAGCGCCCAAGGGCGAGCTGGGGTATTTCATCGTCAGTGACGGCTCGACCCAGCCTTACCGCATACGCGTGCGCCCGCCGTCTTTCGTCAATTTGCAGGCGTTGAGCAAGATGGTGGAAGGAGCGCTGGTCGCCGACGTGGTCGCCGTGATCGGAACGCTGGACATTGTGCTAGGCGAAGTCGATCGGTAGAAGATTGGGTAATCGGGGAATCGGGTTACTCAATCACTAAATCGAAAAATGGCTGACTTCTTGAATTATCTGAACTCGAATCTGACGCCAGGCCAGGCGGGCGCCTATGTCTGGGTTGCGATCTACATTCTGATAATTTTCGCCGCCGTCTCGGTCGCGGTGATCGCGATGAACTGGCTGGAGCGCAAGATCCTGGCCCACATGCAAGTACGGCTGGGGCCAATGCGCGTCGGTCCGCATGGTCTGCTCCAGCCCTTCGCCGATGCCCTCAAACTCCTCCTCAAGGAAGACATCATCCCCTACAGGCGCTGACAAGCTGGTCTTCTGGATGGCGCCGGTCGTTGTGGTCATCACGGCGTTCACTACGTATATCGTGATTCCCTTCGGTCCGACGCACGCCGTCACGGACATGAACATCGGCATCCTGTTCATGCTCGGCGTCGCTTCGCTGGGAACGCTGGGCATCATCATGGCGGGTTGGGCGTCCAACTCGCACTATCCGCTACTAGGCTCGCTGCGCTCCAGCGCACAAATGGTGTCCTATGAGATTGCGATGGGCATGGCCGTGGTCTCAGCGGTGCTGATGACCTCGCTGACGGGAGCGGGTGTGTATGGAATCGGACCAGGCGGCGGAGAGGCGCTGGGCACACTCAGCATGATCGAGATCGTGCGCACCGCAGATGAACCAGCACGTGTGGTTCGTGTTCAAGTTTTTCCCGCTGGGGCTGATTGCGTTCTTTGTATTCGCGGTGGCGATGGTGGCCGAGACCAACCGCGCGCCTTTCGACCTGCCGGAAGCCGAGAGCGAGTTGACCGCCGGTTTCCATACGGAATATTCCGGATTCCGCTGGTCGCTCTTCTTCCTGGCGGAATATGCGGCGATGATCGCTGTGTCGTCGATCGCGGTCACGCTGTGGCTGGGCGGATGGCTGCGTCCTTTTCCCCACTGGCTGAGCGGCGACGCCTGGGATACCGCGTTCTCGCTCTTCCCGGCGCTGACCTTCTTCGTGCTCGCCGGCGTGACCTTGCGCACGACCGTGCGGATGCCGAAGCATCCCTACTTCAAGATTCAGAAGACCGGGCTGGGAGTCTTTGGGCTGTTGCTGGGCGCAATTGGGCTGGTGTTGTTGGTGCCGCCGGTGCGCGACCGCATCCAGGACATCTACTGGTTCACCATCAAAGTCGCCGGCTTTATGTATATGTACATCTGGTATCGCGGCACCTTCCCGCGCTACCGCTTCGATCAGCTCATGAAGCTGGGATGGAAGTTCATGATCCCGGCAGGCATCGGTGTGCTTATCGCGACCGCGCTGGTGGGGGTGCTGTGATGGGCTTCGGGGAATGAGCGTATGAACCCAGTTGCGACGCCTTATTTCTTTTACGGCTTGGCGGCGGTTGCGGTACTGAGCGCCGTCGCCGTGATCATGCGCCGTAACCCGGTGCACTCAGCCATCGCACTGATCTTCACACTGCTGTCGCTGGCCGGGCTCTACCTGATGCTCTATGCCCCGTTCGTCGCCGGCGTGCAAATCATTCTTTACGTCGGCGGCATCGTGGTCCTGTTTCTGTTCGTGATCATGCTGATCAACATCGATCGCATGCAGCGCGAGTACCAGTTCAACAAACAGTGGCTGGTGGGATTGCTGGCGGCGGCCGGGCTTGGGGTGTTGTTCGTCGCCGTGTACGTGAAAGGGCGAGCAATCTTCCCGCCGCAGCAGGCGGTGCGCTTCCCCGAGCAGTTGAACACGCAGCAGGTAGGAAAAATGCTTTACGTCGATTATCTGCTGCCATTTGAGATTGCATCGCTGCTGCTGCTGGTGGCGATCGTGGGTGCGGTGGTGATGGCGAAGAAGAGGATTTAGAAAGCTCTGAGTGATGGAAATTACGACCCTACATTACTTGGTTGTCGCAGCGGCCCTGTTCATCATCGGGACCATCGGGGTGCTGACCCGGCGCAATGTGGTCATTATCCTGATGTCGATTGAGTTGATCTTGAACGCCGTGAATCTGAACCTGGTGGCGTTCTCGCGGCTCTACGGGCTGCACGGACAAGTGTTCTCGATTTTCGTGATAACGGACGCGGCGGCGGAAGCGGCGGTCGGGCTGGGCATTCTGATCGCCTTCTTCCGTAACAAGGAGACCGTCAACGCCGATGAGATCGATCTGCTGAAGTTCTAGTCGCGAGTCGCAAGTCGTGAGTCGCGAGCAGGACAAGGAGCCAAAGGCCAAAAGCTAAAAGCATGTTCTTCTTAAAAAACATCTGGATCATTCCTCTGCTGCCCGCGCTGGGCGCGGCGCTGATGTTTTTCTTCGGGCGCAAGCTCTCCAAATCGGCGGTGAACTTTTTCTGTGTCGGGCTGGTGGTGGTGGCATTCGTCTTTTCCTGCTTCACCGTGTTGCAGTACACGGGATGGGCGGCCGCGCACGGTCATCAGCCGTTCGAGAAGATCGCCTATACGTGGCTGGGCTCCGACACCGGCAACCTCGGCTTCCTGACCGCCTCCGGCCGCGCTGTCGACTTCCACATCGACGTCGGCTTCCTGCTCGACCCGCTCTCCGCTATCTGGCTGCTGTTCGTCACCGGCGTGGGCATGCTGATCCACATTTATTCGATCGGCTACATGGGACACGAAGGCGGCTACTACCGCTTCTTCGGATACATGAACTTGTTCATGTTCTCCATGCTGACGCTCGTCCTGGCGAACAATTACATCCTGCTGTTCGTCGGCTGGGAGGGTGTGGGGCTGTGCTCCTACCTGCTGATCGGGTTCTACTTCCTGAAGAAATCGGCGACCAACGCTGCCAACAAGGCATTCATCGTTAACCGCATCGGTGACGCCGGCTTCATCCTCGGGATTTTCACCATCTCCTGGTACCTCGGTTCGGTGCGCTTCACACAAGTGAACGAAGTCGCCCGCAGCGGCATGTTCCACATCGGCGATCCGACTTTGACTCTGGCTTGCCTGCTGCTGTTCGTAGGCGCGTGCGGTAAGTCGGCGCAAGTTCCGCTTTACGTGTGGCTGCCCGACGCCATGGAAGGCCCAACACCCGTTTCGGCGCTGATCCACGCTGCCACCATGGTGACCGCCGGTGTGTACATGGTTGCGCGATCAAACGCGCTATTCGTGCTGGCGCCGAACGCCATGAAGACGGTGGCCATCATCGGTGCGGTGACGGCCATCTTCGCGGCCTCCATTGGCCTGGTGCAGAACGACATCAAGCGGGTCCTCGCGTACTCGACCGTTTCCCAGCTCGGCTATATGTTCCTGGCGCTCGGCGTGGGAGCGTTCGCAGCGGGTGTGTTTCACGTGTTCACCCACGCTTTCTTCAAGGCGCTGCTGTTCCTGGGTGCAGGCTCGGTGATCCACGCCCTCTCCGGCGAGCAGGACATGCGCCACATGGGCGCGCTGGCGCATAAGATTCCCACCACGTTTAAGACCATGTTCATCGCCACGCTGGCCATCTCGGGCATTTTCCCGTTCGCCGGGTTCTTCTCCAAGGACGAGATCCTATGGCAGGCCTGGGCGAGGGACAGCAGCGCCTATAAGGCCCTGTGGATCATCGGCTACGCCACCGCGCTCATGACCGCGTTCTACATGTTCCGCCTGATTTACCTGACGTTCTGGAGCCCGTCGCGCGTGGAGCACGAGGTGGAGCACCACATCCACGAATCGCCCAAGTCGATGACCGTGCCGTTGATCATCCTGGCGTTCTTCTCGCTGTTCGCTGGCTTCCTGGGCTGGCCGCACAGCCTCGGGGGCTCGAACCGCTTTGAGAAATTTCTGGAACCGGTTTTTGCCAAGGAAGCTGTAGCTGAGTTCGAAACCAGCGGCAAAGAGGCGCAACTGGCCGCCGGCAAGAAGGAAGAGGAGCATACCAGCCCGACCGAATACTTATTGATGGTCCTCTCCCTCGGCGCGGCGTTTGCCGGATGGGGACTGGCCAAGCGCGCCTACGGCAAGGCAGAAGAAGGCTACCGAGAGCCAATCAACCAGATTGCTGCGCCCGCCTATCAGGTGCTCTACAACAAATGGTACGTAGACGAAGCCTACGATTATCTGTTCACCGGCCGGCGCAAGCTCGGTCCGCTTCGCCTGGGCGCGATGGGCGCTGGCGAGGCCGCCTGGGCCTTCGATGCCAACTTTGTCGATGGCGGCGTCAACGGCGCCGGCTGGACCACTCGTGCGCTCGGCACGCTCTCGAACTGGTGGGATAAGTGGATTGTCGACGGCCTCTTCGTCAACGGCACCGCGATCCTGACCCGAGCGGCGTCTTACCCGGTTCGCCTCGTTCAATGGGGTCTGGTGCAGTGGTACGCCTTCGTGATGGTGGCCGGGATATTGGGATTCGTTCTGTACTACATATTTCGCTGATGCCCGAACCTGGCAACTGACGGCAACTGAGAACTGAAATTATGCAAAGCCACATTCTCTCGATCATTCTTTTCACGCCGCTGGTCGGCGCGCTCGTGCTGCTGTTCGTGCCCAAGACGGCGAAGGACGCCATCCGCTGGATTGCCAACCTGTTCGCGCTCGCAGGCCTGATCGTCTCGCTGCCGCTGGTGCCGATGTTCTGGGCGGTGAAGAGCCAGCCGGGCTTCAAGTTCATCGAAGGCGCGCCCAGCAACTGGATTCCCTCGATCGGCGCCGGCTTTTATCTGGGGATCGACGGCATCAGCTTCCTGCTGATCATGCTGACCACGCTGTTGGGCTGGATCTCGATCTTATCGTCGTGGACGGCGATCCAGGACCGCGTGAAGGAATACTACATTTGGTTTCTGATCCTGCAGACCGGCATGCTGGGCGTTTTCATGTCGCTCGATTTCTTCCTGTTCTACGTTTTCTGGGAAGTCATGCTTGTGCCGATGTACCTGCTGATCGGCATCTGGGGAGGTCCGCGCAAGCTCTACGCCGCCATCAAGTTCTTCCTCTACACGCTGGTCGGTTCGGTACTGATGCTGCTCGGCATTCTGTACCTCTACTTCCATCACCAGACCGTCACCGGCGTCTACACCTTCAACATCCTTGAGCTCTACAAAACCGCGCCGCAGATCACGGGTACTGCGGCGATCCTGCTCTTCCTGGCATTCTTCGTCGGGTTCGCCATCAAGGTGCCGATGTTCCCCTTCCATACTTGGCTGCCGGACGCACACGTGGAGGCGCCCACGGCAGGCTCGGTGATCCTGGCGGGCGTTCTGCTGAAGATGGGGACATACGGCCTGATCCGCTTCTCGCTGCCGTTATTCCCCAGCGTCGCCATGAACCCGAAGGTGCGCTTCTGGCTGATCGTGCTGTCGCTCATTGGCATCATCTACGGCGCGTTGGTCTCGCTGATGCAGAAGGACATGAAAAAGCTGGTGGCGTACAGTTCGGTCAGCCACCTCGGCTTCTGCACCCTGGGGATATTTGCGCTGACGCCGCTCGGGCTCTCCGGCTCGGTGTTGCAGCAGATCAACCACGGCATCTCGACCGGCGCGCTGTTCTTGATCGTCGGCGTGCTTTACGAGCGCCGCCACACCCGCGAGATCTCCGAGTACGGCGGAATCTCCAACATCATGCCGTGGTACGCGGCCATCACCCTGATCATGTTCCTGTCTTCCATGGGACTGCCGCTGCTCAATGGCTTCATCGGGGAATTCACCATCCTGCAAGGCGTGTATACCGAGAACCGGATGTGGGCGGCCTGGGCGGTGATCGGCATCGTGCTCGGCGCGGCCTATCTGCTGTGGCTCTACCAGCGCGTGTTCTTCGGGCCTGTCACAAACCCCAAGAATGAAAAACTCGTGGACCTCACGCCGCGCGAGGTTGCCTACTTCATGCCGCTGCTGATCCTGTCGTTCGTGATTGGGATCTACCCCAAGCCGTTCTTCCAGATACTGGAGCAGCCCTGCAATCAGATCGTGCAGACGGTGCGGCCGGATTACCCGCTGAAGCCAGCGCCGGTCGAGGCCGCCGTGCCTCAGCGCGTGGTCCAAGTTCGTCCAGCCACTAAGGGGCTGGCGGCGGCTGCGGTCGCAAGCGAGGAGAAGCGCTAGTGTCCGCGTTCTCACAATACTTCACCGGGTTCGACTACACGCTGTCGTTGCCCATGGTGTTGCTCACGCTGTTTGCCCTCGGCGTGCTGCTCATCGACCTATTGCTCCCAGCGGAGTGGAAGCAACTGAACGCCGTCACTGCCCTGCTGGGGATCCTTTTTTCGACGGTGGCGCTCTATCTGCGCATTCAGGTG
The DNA here is from genome assembly GCA_963733935.1 of uncultured Acidobacteriota bacterium. Classification (GTDB taxonomy): domain Bacteria; phylum Acidobacteriota; class Terriglobia; order Terriglobales; family Acidobacteriaceae; genus JAHFUA01. The sequence continues at coordinate 203,790 of CAVTEQ010000014.1, read as the reverse complement.
CCGTACCGCATGGCGGAAGCGCGCGGCATCCCCCTCTACCGCTTCACGCACGGCTTCGGCGGCACCATCGCCATGGACTCCTTCGCCATCTACTTCTTCTATTTGTTCCTAGCGGCGGGCGCGATCACCATTCTTACCTCCGTGCACTATCTGGACATCGAGAAAGAGAGCCATGGCGAGTTCTACGCGCTGATTCTGCTGTCGATGGTGGGCATGATGGGCATGGCCTGCGGCACCGACCTCATCATGCTGTTCATCAGCCTGGAACTGATGGCCATTTCGACCTATGTTCTGGTCGGCTTCCTGCGTCGCGATCGCCGCTCCAATGAAGCATCGCTGAAGTACCTGCTGCTGGGTGCGTTCTCCTCGGGAATCTTTGCTTATGGACTGTCGCTGCTCTATGGCCTCACCGGCAGCACGCGGCTCCCGCAAATCGCAGCCGTGCTCAATGGATACGTGTCCGCGCACTCGACAGACCCGATCCTTTTCCTGGCGCTGATCACTACCGCGACCGGGCTCTTATTTAAGATCGCCGCTGTGCCCTTCCACCAGTGGGCGCCAGACGCCTACGAGGGCGCGCCAACCTCCATCACCGGGTTCATGTCCGTTGCCGGCAAAGCGGCGGCCTGGGCGCTGCTGCTGCGGATCTTCCTCTATGGCATCCATCCGTTGCGTCCGCTCTATTTGCCGTTGCTGGTGTTCGTCGCCATCGCCACCATGACCGGTGGGAACCTCGCGGCGCTCACCCAGACCAACCTCAAGCGCCTGTTCGCTTACTCCTCGATCGCGCACGTCGGCTACATGCTGCTGGGCCTGATCGCGGGCGACCAGCGGAACGTCAGCCCTGACGGCATCAAGGGCATTCTGATTTACCTGCTGGTGTACACCTTTATGAACTTGGGTGTGTTTGCGGTGATCACGTCGCTGCGCCGCCGCGAGATCATCGGCGACGAGCTCGAAGATATCTCTGGCCTGTGGTTCAAAGCGCCGACCGAGGCCGTGCTGATGATGATCTTCCTGCTGTCTCTGGCCGGGATCCCGCCGCTGGCGGGCTTCTACGGGAAGTACTTCATTTTCCTGTCGCTGATCGAGACTGGCCACTACGCGCTGGCGTCATTGGCGGTCGTCTATGTGGCGGTGGCGCTCTACTACTACATTAAGGTCGTGAACGCCATGTTCATGCGGCAGGCGGTGGACACTGTGCCGGTCAGCCTTTCGCCGGGCATGCGCTTGGCGCTCTTTGTGACCGCGGTCGCCACCGTCGGCATTGGGCTGGTTCCCGACCCGTTCATCCGCGCCGCGAACTGGTCGCTGCATATCGCCCAGTACTCCCCGGTGGCGCAGATGCTGCGCTGAGGCGATGCCCTCGCCGTTACCCGACGACCGCGATTCGCAAAAGCGCAGCTTCCTGGTGCTGGCCGCGCGCTATAGCAGCTTGGCCCTGGCGCTGCCCGCTTCCACCTTCATCGGCTGGGTGATCGGGACCCTGCTCGATAGGTGGCTGCACACTACTTGGCTCTATTTGGTGGGCCTGATCCTGGGGATCATCGCCGGATTCATCGAATTGATCCGGGCGGTCACCGCGCCGGAAGCAAAATGAAATCGACCTTGCAATCATCCGATCAGCCGATGACAGAATCTGCCGATGACTTCTATTCCGGCGCCTACGCGCGCATCGTGCGCTTCATGCTAGGCTGGGGATAGTCGCGACGGTCGCCGTGCTGGCGCGCTTCGGGATGATCGTAGCCGCCGGATTTGTGGTTGGCTGTGCCATCGCTTTCGTTAATTTCCACTGGCTGAAGCGCGTCGTCAGCGCGCTTGCCGACCGTGCAAGCTCGACTGGTGAGCGACAATCGAGCAAGGGCGTAGTGCTGCGCTTCCTGCTGCGCTACTTTTTGATAGCCCTCGGGGCCTATGCTATATTCAAAATTTCCCGGGACGGACTGTACGGCCTTCTTGCCGGCCTGTTCTTGCCGGTAGGCGCCATCCTGATGGAAGCGGCTTATGAGTTGTACGCGGCTTTGCGGCGCGGCGTTTAACTAAGGACTGAGTACGGTTTCTTAATGGAACAGCTTCCTCTTACCGCTCTTCTGAACAAATATTTCGGTGGGCTCGCGCTGGCGTTGCTGCACGCCCTGCACATCCGGCCCACCTATCCCAAGACGCCCATCACGAACTTCGTGGCCATGGAGATCCTCGTCACGGTCCTGCTATTGCTGTTCTTCGTGCTTGTGCGCACAAAGCTATCGGTAGAGAGTCCTGGGGGCCTGCAGCACGTCGTTGAGGGGCTCCACGGCTTTATCCAGAACCAGAGTGAAGAGATCATCGGCCATCACAGCGAGCGCTACACGCCCTTCCTGGTGACCTTGTTTAGTTTCATCCTGCTTTGCAACTTGCTGGGAGTGGTTCCCGGGTTCGAGTCGCCTACCGCCAATCCGGCTGTTCCGCTGGGCTGCGCCATCATCGCATTCCTGTACTACAACCTGCAGGGGTTTAAGGCGAAGGGCGTGCACTACGCCGCCGACTTCCTGGGACCGGTTTGGTGGCTCGCGTGGCTGATGTTGCCGATCGAACTCATCAGCCACTTCGCCCGCATGCTCTCGCTCACCATCCGCTTGTTCGCGAATATGTTTGCCGGCGACATGGTGACGCTGGTGTTTTTTTCGCTGGTGCCGCTTGGCGTGCCAGTGGCGTTTTTGGGGTTGCACATCGGAGTGTCACTCTTACAGGCTTACATTTTCGTGCTCCTGACGACCGTGTACCTGTCTGGTGCTGTGTCAGCGGCACATTGACTGCGGCACATTGACTTTGGAAAAGCTTCGCCGTTCAGCGTGAGGGCGCCTGCACGAGGATGACGTCAACCACCCACTGGCGGCAATTCTGATAGAGGAGAATGTCAACATGAGGCGCACTTTCAGTTTCATCTTTATGGCACTGGCAGTGATGTGCTTTGCCGTGCCTGTACTCGCCCAGGGGGGAGAGGCGGCCGCTTCCGCCACCAATTGGGTAGCTATCACTTCTGGCTTTGCTATGGCCATCGCTTCCGCAGTCTGTGGGATCGGGCAATCGAAAGCCACCGCCGCCGCTTGTGAGGGGCTGGCGCGAAATCCTTCTGCCCGCGCCGGAATTCAGCTGGCGCTGATTCTCGGTCTGGCGCTGATCGAGTCCCTGGCGCTTTATACGCTGGTGATTATCTTTGCGAAAGTAAAATAGTTTCGAAGAGTTTGAAACTCCGGAGCCCCTGCGCGAGCAGGGGCTTTTTCTTTTACCGCACCAGCAGTGCCGCCCCACGGCTGACGTAATCGAGCACGCGGCCCGGCAACACTCCGAGGTAGATGGTTGCCACGACGCTCAGCGCCAGCGCAATGCCCAGCGGCGCCCCGACACGTTGCACTGGCGGCGATGGTTCGCGCGCATCGCGCATGTACATCAGCACGATGATCCGCAGGTAGTAGTAGGCGGCGATGGCGCTGTTCACCACTGCGATGATCACCAGCCAAACCAGGTTCGATTGCAGCGCGGCGCTGAAAACGTAGAACTTGGCGAAGAAGCCGCCGGTGATGGGGATCCCGATCAGCGACAGCAGAAAAATCGTGAGCGTGGCTGCCAATGCCGGCGAACGGCGGCCGAGGCCGGCGTAATCTTCCAACATGACGTAGCGCTCGCCTGCCGAGGCGAAGTGGCTGACCACAGCGAACGCGCCCACATTCATGAAAGCGTAGGCAGCGGTGTAGAACATGGCCGCCGAGATGCCGATATCGCGCGCAGCCGCGAAAGCCACCAGCAGATAGCCGGCATGGGCGATGGAGGAATAGGCCAGCAGCCGTTTGACGTTGTCCTGCACCAGCGCCGAGATGTTGCCCAGCGTCATGGAGAGCGCGGCCGAAATCCATACCGGCCAGAACCAGCCGGGAGTGGCGGCGGCGAAGAAGATGCGCAGCAGAACCGCGAAGGCCGCGGCTTTGGGCGCAGTCGACATCAGCCCGGCGATGGGCGCGGGCGCGCCTTCATACACGTCCGGGATCCACACGTGGAAGGGCGCGGCGCCGACCTTAAATCCCATTCCCACGAACATCAAAGCAACCGCGGCGAAAACCATGGCTGAGTGCTGCCCGCCCGGCATCGCGTCTGCAATCATGTAGATTCTGGTCGTGCCCGTAGCGCCGAACATGAACGCGACGCCGTAGAGAAAGAACGCGGTGGCGAACGAGCCCAGCAGGAAGTACTTGACCGAAGATTCGATGCTGGAAGGCGCCCGCCGGCGGAATCCCGCCAGCACGTAGGTAGAGATTGACGAGATCTCCAGCGCGATAAAAATCAGCACCAGCTCGACGGCGGACGACATCAGCACCATGCCCACCGTGCCGAACAAGATCAGCCCGTAATATTCGCCGGCGCGGATATGCTGCGCGTCGAGATACTCGAACGACGCGAGCACCACGAGCGCCGCGATGAACGTGATGAGGAAATGGAAGAAGATGCTGAAACTGTCAACCCGCACCAGGTCGAAGAAGGCGCTACCGGGATAACGGGCCTGGTAAAGGGTGGCGGCCAGCGCGGCGAGCGTGCCGATGAATGCCAGCCATCCTAGCGGCTTGCGGCTGGCGCCCGACGGCAACGCGGCCTCGGCCATCATTACCGCGATGCCGAACAACGTCAGCACGATCTCGGGGAGCACGCGGATGTAGTCCGTCGCCTGGATCATCGCGCGAGGCCCTCTGCCATTTGCGCCAAGGGCGCGAGAACCGCGCGCACTGCCGGCCCAATCGCGTTAAGCCACAGCAGCGGCGCTACGCCCATTGCCAGCGCGGCCAGGGCGGTCGGCCAGAGCGCAATGCGCTCGCGCGCGCTAATGTCAGGCAGTGTGGCATTGACGTCCTGGTTCACCTTTCCGAAGAACACGCGCTGGTACATCCACAACAAATAACAAGCGCTCCAAATAACGCCCGTGGCTCCCAGGATTCCATAAACTGCCTTGGCCTGGAATGCGCCGCTCAGCACCAGGAACTCGCCCACGAAGCCGTTAAGCAGCGGCAGCCCCAGCGAGGACAGCATGATGATCATGAAGAAGGTGGCATAGACGGGCATCGGCGTGGCTAACCCGCCGAACTCGGAAATCTCAAACGTGTGCCGCCGCTCGTAGAGAATGCCCACCAGCATGAACAGCGCGCCGGTGGAGACGCCGTGGTTCAGCATCTGGTACACCGCGCCGTCCACACCCGCCTGGGTAAAGCTGAAGATGCCAAGCACGACGAAGCCAAGGTGGCTCACCGAGGAGTACGCCACCAGCTTCTTGAGATTGGGCTGCACCATGGCCACCAGCGCGCCATAGATGATGCCGATAAGCGCGAGCACCATGATCCAGGATGCGTTTCCGCGCGCCTGCTCCGGGAACAAGCCGACGCTGAAGCGCAGGAGACCATAAGTTCCCATCTTCAACAGCACACCCGCCAGCAGGACGGAACCAGCAGTGGGGGCTTCGAAGTGCGCGTCCGGCAGCCAGGTATGCAGGGGGAAGATCGGAACCTTCACGGCGAAGGCAAGGAAGAAGCCGAGGAAGCACCATAGACCTGCCTCCCACCCAATCTGGCCGCTCTGGATCGCCCTCTGGATATCCCCGTACTCGAAGCTTCCGGTGCGCGAATACAGCCAGATGATCGCCGCCAGCATGAACACAGAGGCGATCATGGTGAACAGGAAAAACTTCACCGCGGCATACACGCGGCGCGCGTGGCCATACATCCCGATGATCAAAGCCATCGGGATCAGGGTGGCTTCCCAAAAGAAATAAAAGAGGAACAGGTCCAGCGACACGAAGACGCCGATCAGCGCCGTTTCCAGGATCAGCAGGAGGATGAAAAACTCTTTGACGCGTTCGTGCACCGACTTCCACGAGATCAACACGCACAGCGGGCTGAGGAACGTTGTCAGCACCACCAGCCACATCGAAATGCCGTCGATGCCGAGGTGGTAGTGAATGTTGGGGCTGGCGATCCAAGGGAAGTCGATCTCATACTGAAAGCCACTCGCCCCGCGCATGAAGTGCAGTGGCAGATGCAACGAGAGGACAAATGCGACTAGCGTCACCGCGAGCGCGAACCAACGCACCAGATCATCGCGGCGCGGGAAGAAGATCAGCAGCAGCGCACCCAGGAGCGGCACGAAAGTGACGAGGGTGAGGATGGAGGCGCTCATCATCGCACCCCCAGGTACACCATGTAGGCGATCACCGCGGCAGCGCCGAGCGCGACCCATCCAGCGTACGAGCGCACGTTGCCGGATTGCATATGACGAAGCGCGTCGGAGACGTGTTGCGCGCCTTCCGCCGACTCGTTTGCCGTAGCATCAATTGCCCCGGCATCGATGCCGCGCCACAGGATGTAGCTCGAGCCCTTAATCAGCGGCTGTACGAAAGCGGTCGCGTAGCCTTCGTCCACGTAGTACTTGTCGCGGACCGCTGTGTACAGCCCGTCGAGGCTTGCGGCGATCTTGTCGGGCAGATCACGGCGGCGCTGGTAGAGAAGCCAGGCGAAGAAGAGTCCCAGCAACGCAGCCAGCACCGAGAGGCCTGCCAGCAGCAGTTCCTTGCTGTGCTCGGCGGCCGCGACCGCGGCTTCCTCGGCGTGAGCGCTGAAAACCGGCGCGAGAAAGTGGTCGAAGCGCTGCGTTCCGCCCATCGTCTCCGGCCAGCCGATCCAACCGCCAATCACCGACAGCACTCCGAGTATGACGAGCGGAACCAGCATGACTTTGGGGCTTTCGTGGATGTGGCCGTGGGCTTCATGCTCGCCGGCACTCGCTTCCGCGCCACGAAATTCGCCGAAGAACGTAAGGAACCACAGCCGGAACATGTAGAAGGACGTCAAGAACGCGGTGAGTCAGCCCGACTGCCCAGAAGATCCAGCTTCCGTGCTCGCTCGAGAACGCGGACCAGAGAATCTCGTCCTTGCTGAAGAAGCCGGCGAAGGGTGGCAGGCCGGCGATCGCGAAGGTCGCGGCCGTCATTGTCCAGAAGGTCCACGGAATATGTTTGCGCAGGCCGCCCATGCGGCGCATGTCCTGCTCACCGCCGAGCGCGTGGATCACCGAGCCGGCGCCCAGGAACAGCAGGCCTTTGAAGAAGGCGTGGGTCATCAGGTGGAAGATGCCCGCCGAGATAGGCCGCGACGCCGCAGGCCAGGAACATGTATCCGAGCTGGGAGATCGTGGAATAGGCGAGCACTTTCTTAATGTCGGTTTGCGCCATGCCGATGGTGGCGGCGAACAGGGCCGTCAGGCAGCCGATGATGGCAACGGCCAGCAGCGCCGAGGGGGCACGGCTGAAGATCACGTTGGAACGCGCGACCATGTAGACGCCTGCCGTCACCATGGTGGCAGCATGGATCAGCGCAGATACTGGCGTGGGACCTTCCATCGCGTCCGGCAGCCAGACGTAGAGTGGGATCTGCGCTGATTTGCCGCAGGCTCCGATCAGTAACAGCAGGCCGACAGTGGTCAGCAGGCCGGCACCGGCGTTCTCCACACCCAGATTCGAGATGGCGGGGAAGAGCCGGCTGAAATCCAGAAATCCGAAATGCTTGATCAGCAAAAACAGCGCGATGAGGAATCCGAAATCGCCGATGCGGTTGACGATGAACGCCTTCTTGCCAGCCGACGCGGCCGAGTCCCGCAGGAAAAAAAATCCGATCAGCAGGTACGACGCCAGCCCCACGCCCTCCCATCCGATGAACATCATCAGGTAATTGTTGGCCAGCACCAACGTCAGCATGAAAAACATGAACAGGTTCAGGTACGAGAAGAAGCGGTAGTAGCCGCCTTCTTCCGCCATGTAACCGATCGAGTAGATGTGGATCAGGAACCCGACGCTGGTGACTACCAGCACCATCACCATCGAGAGCTGGTCGAGATAAACCCCGTAGCTGACCGAAAAATCGCCGGCGCGAATCCAGGTCGCGTAATCGCGCACATAGGGCACCATCTCCGGCGGCAGGCTAAGAAAGCGCGCGAAAACCCACCATGCCACGGCGCAGCTTGTTCCCACAAACAGGTTGCCGACGATCGCGACCCAGCGCTTGGGGAATCGACGCCCCAGCAGGCCGTTGATCGCAGCGCCCGCCAGCGGCAGGATCGGGATCAGCCACAGATGGAGGTAAGGTCTCATAGCTTCAGCAGATTCACCCGGTCAACATTCAACGTCTCGCGGGTGCGAAAGACGGCGATGATGATGGCCAGCCCGACCGCAGCCTCGGCCGCGGCTACCACCATCACGAAGAACACGAACACCTGTCCGTTCAGCGACTTCCACTGCCAGGCGAAGGCCACGAAGGCCAGGTTCACGGCGTTCAGCATCAGCTCGATCGACATGAAAAGCGTAATCAGGTTGCGCTTGACCAGGAAACCGACCACGCCCAGCGCAAACAGGATGGCGCTCAGCGCCAGATAGTAGGAGATCGGGACCATTTATCCCTCCCTCTTGGCGGGCGGGCGTTCCGGACTTCCCGCTCCCGTTGCGGTTCCGGCGGGACTGGCCAGCACGACCGCGCCCATGATTGCGATCAGGATGAGCACCGAGGTGACCTCGAATGGCAGCAGAAAATCCCGAAATAACAGTTGGGCGATGAGCGCGGGCGAACCGACAAAGCGTCCCGCGAGGTCTACCGTCACCGGATGCGGGTTGCGCGTAAGCAGCGTCCAGGCCAAGAAGCCGGCCAGCAGTATCACGGCGGGGAATCCCAGAAGCATGGCGACACGGCTGCCGGGAGTTCGCTCTTCTTCACCGGCGTTGAGCAACATGATGACGAAGATGAACAACACCATGATGGCGCCGGCGTAAACGATCACCTGGACGGCGGCCACGAATTCCGCTCCCATCAGCAGAAAGAGCGCGGCCAGCGACGCCATTACCACGATCAGCGACAGCGCGCTGTTGATGGGATGGCGCTGCGCCAGCAGGTTCACTGCCGCAACCACGGCGATGATTCCGAAGACGAAGAACAAGACGAGCTGAATCATCTGTTTTGTAGACCCACAATCAAACTGGTGACCAGCACGTTTGCTACGGCGAGGGGAAACAGGAACTTCCACCCGAACGCCATCAACTGATCGTAGCGAAAGCGCGGCAGCGTGCCGCGGATCCAGATATAAAGAAAAATAAAGCTGAAGACCTTCAGCCCAAACCAGAACACAGGCAGCAGATTTTCCAGCCACCAGGGCCCGAACAGCGGACCATGCCAGCCGCCCAGGAACAGCAGCGTGGCAATCGATGCCACCGTAATCATGTTGGCGTACTCCGCCATGAAGAACATGGCGAACTTCATGGAGCTGTACTCAGTGTGATAGCCGGCTACCAGCTCGGTCTCCGCCTCGGGCAAATCAAAGGGCACACGATTGGTCTCGGCGAAGGCCGCGGCCAGATACACCAAGAAAGCGACGATCTGCCCGCGGAAAATGTTCCAGCGCGGAATCCACAGCGCCATGTGTCCGCCCTGTGCTTCCACGATATCGCGTAGGTTCAGGCTGCCGGACATGATCAAAACACCCACCAGAGACAGCCCCAGCGCGATCTCGTAGCTCACCATCTGTGCGCTGGCGCGCAGCCCCCCGAGCAGCGAGTATTTGCTGTTTGAAGACCATCCGGCGAGGGCTATGCCGTAGACGCCCAGCGAGGTAATGCCAAGAATGATCAGCAGCCCAATATTGACGTCCGTAATCTCTAACGGCGTTTCGATATTGCCAAAACTCACCCAGTTGCCGATGGGCACCAGCGAGATCGAGGTCAGTGCCAGCGTAAGAGATAGGATGGGTGCAGCGATGTAGAGCGGCTTGTAAACGTACGGCGGAGTCAGGTCTTCCTTGAAGATGAACTTTGCCCCATCGGCCAGCGGCTGCAGCAGGCCGAATGGCCCAACCCGCTGCGGTCCCCAGCGGTTCTGGATACGCCCTACCAGCTTGCGCTCCAGCCAGACAGAATAAGCCACCGCAGTGAGCAGCACGATGAGCGCAATCACGATCTTGATCACCGAGACTACAATGAAGGTGGCGACGCTCAGCATCTTCTCTTACCCAGGCGCTGCAGCTCAGTCCGCCGCAACTTCCTTTTTCTCGTTGGCTGGTCCGAGCCGATTCTCGATGACGTTGTTGAGCACACTGGAGTAGCGTCCCAGGGTGCCGGAGGTAAACAGGTTGTCATTGGACGGCAGGAGGAAACGATCTGTGTCGCTTCTTCCGGGAGCGCGCCCGGCAACCTCTGTATGGACATCATTGCCCGCCAACAGCTCGAGTCGGCCGACGCCATAGCCCGGCACCAACCGCTGGATCTCCTCCAGTACCGCAAATGGATTGAACGGACTCACACGCGGCTCGTACCCCTGCCGCCAGTTCCAGATTGCCTGCCGGTCGGCTTCGCCCGACTGCACGCCGCGCGACTCGCCGAAATCGGCCCGCGTTCCGCCCGGCCCGATCGAAACCAACTGGCGAATGTCAAAACCCATCAAGTCAGCGATACGCACTATGATTTCCAGGTCAGGCTTCACACCTTCGCAGTCGCCGGCTTTGCGCAGCAGTTGCAGGTCGCCGCAAGTGTTGGTGAAGCTGCCGGATTTTTCGTAAGCGCAGGCCGCCGGAAGCACCACGTCAGCGATGTTGGCCGTCTCGCTGAGAAACAAATCCTGTACTACGACAAAGGTCTCCGCCAGCGCGAATGGGTCGACGTCGTAGCGCGAGACGGGATTCGATCCCACCACATACAGCGCCCGCAGCTTGCGCTCTCTGCCGGCGGCCACCATGCCTCGCAGATCCATTCCAGGCTGTTGCGGCATCGACTTCCACTGCTCGCCGAACCGCGAAGCCTCGCTCAACGGCAGGTATCCCGGCAGCAGGTCGGGATAGAGCCCCATGTCGGCGGCGCCTCGCGAGTTGGCGTAATCGCCCAGGCACACGAATTTCGCCCCCGCCGCGCTCAAGGCGGACACCAGCGGTGCGAAATCCTGACCTCGCAGCTCCGATCCGAAGATGACGATCAGCTTCGGCTCGCCCAGCAGCTTCTCGCGGAAGCGCAGCAGCTTTTCTCGCGGTGTCTTGCCCGTAGCCAAGGCATCCGCCGCGGAATCGTCGCCGGCAAGAAACGCAGCGGCCTTACCCTCCGCCGCTTCCGCGATCTGGATGAACTCTCGCGCCTGCCGCGTCAGCTTGATGGGGGACGAATTCACCACATAGAGTCGCGCGCCATGCAAGCGGACGTTGGTGCGGATCTGCCACGCCAGCAGGGGGTGCTGGTCAGTCGGATCATTTCCGATGAGCAGCACTGCCGGAGCGAAGAACACGTCGCGCATGCTGGCCGTGGGGTTGGTCCGTCCCGAGAGCGCCTCTACGAAGGCTGGAAAATCGGCTGTGCGGTGATGGTCGATATTGTTGGTGCCCAGCACCAGGCGCGCGAATTTCTGCAGAAGATAATTCTCTTCGTTGGTGGTACGGTTCGAGCCGATCACGCCTAGCGTGCGGCCGCCGGTCGTGTCGCAGATTTCGCGGAAGCGACGCGCCACCAGCTCCAGCGCTTCTTCCCAGGACGCCGGCGCAAGCATGCCATTTTTTCGCACCAGCGGCTGTTTCAGGCGGTCAGGATGTTCGACAAAGTCGAAGGCATAGCGTCCCTTTATGCAGAGGAAATCCCCGTTGATGCCGCTTTTGTCGCGGTTATCGCCGCGCACGATCTGATTGCCGCTGCCCTGGCGGCGCACGCCCAGCGTGGTTTTGCAGCCGTCGGCGCAGTGCAGGCAGACAGTGCCGACGTGATTCATCTCCCACGGGCGCGTTCTGTAGCGGTATGCTCCTGACGTCAGCGCACCGACCGGACAGATATCGATACACATGCCGCACTCTTCACACTCCAGGTGATCCCCCTGATTGGGCGCGATCAGCGAGAGCGAGCCACGGTTCTGGATGCCCAGGGCCGCAACGTCCATGCCTTCGTTGCAAACCCGCACGCAGCGATAGCACAGGATGCAGCGAGGGCGGTCGAAGAACACCACTGGCGACCACTGCTCCTCGTCTTTGTGGTTTTTGAAGTCGATGAGCTTGGATTCAGAAGCGCCATAGCTGAACGTCATGTCCTGCAGTTCGCACTCGCCCCCGGCATCGCATACCGGGCAATCGAGCGGATGGTTCTGCAGCACGAACTCCAGCATTGCCTTGCGCGCCTGGCGCACGGTGTCGCTCGCGGTGGTGACCGCCATGCCTTCCTGGATGACCGTGGTGCACGCCGTCTGCAGCTTCGGCATCTTGGCGATTTCCACCAGGCACATGCGGCAAGCGCCCTGGAGCGAGAGACCGGGGTAATAGCAGAATGACGGCACTTCGATGCCGGCGCTTTTGCAGGCCTCGATCAGCAACGTGCCTGCCGGCGCCGTGATCTTTCTTCCATCTACCGTGATGTTCACGTCAGCCATAAATCAATGTGCATGCGTCCAGGGATCGGCTGTGCGGTGGTCCCAGGCTGTCAGCACTGGAAGCTGTTCGATCTTGCCGTGGTCCTCGTATGGACACGGCTTGCCTTCCAGGTGATCTTCAAATTCCTTGCGAAACTTCTTGACCAGCGAGATGGTCGGCATGGCGGCCGCGTCGCCCAGCGGGCAAAAAGTGCGTCCCAGCATGTTCTCGGCTAAGTACTGGATGTTGTCGATGTCGCGCCGCAGGCCTCCGCCGGAGTGGAAGCGAACCAGGGTCTTCCTCAGCCAGTCAGTTCCCTCGCGGCAGGGGATGCACCATCCGCAGCTCTCGTGCTGATAAAACTTCATGACCCGCAGCGCGTATTTCACCATGCAGGTGGAGTCATCGATAATCACCACCGCCCCCGAACCCAGCATGGAGCCGGCTTTCATGAGCGAATCAAAATCCATCGGCACGTCGATCTCATCTGCCGTGAGCACGGGGACGGAAGAGCCGCCGGGCTGCACTGCCTTCAGTTTGCGTCCTAGCCAGATGCCGCCCGCGACTTCATCGATCATCTTGCGCAGGTTGTAGCCCATGGGCAGTTCATAGACGCCGGGCTTGTTCACGCTGCCGCTCAGGCAGAACAGGCGCGTGCCACCATTCTTGGGCGGGCCGAGGCCCGCGTACCATTCGCCGCCGCCCAAAATAATGTGCGGCACGTTGGCTAGAGTCTCGGCATTGTTGATGACCGTCGGACCACCGTACAGCCCGACAACCGCCGGAAACGGCGGACGAACGCGCGGGATGCCGCGCTTACCCTCAAGCGATTCCATCAGCGCTGACTCTTCGCCCACCTCGTAAGCGCCGGCGCCGGTCTGCACTGCGCATTCGAAGTCATAGCCGCTGCCAAAGATGTTCTTCCCCAGGAAGCCGCGGGCATAGGCATCGGCTACCGCCTTCTCCATGATCTCGATCAGGTAGCGATATTCGCCGCGCAGATAGATGTACCCCTGATGCGACCCGACGGCGATCCCGGCGATGATCACGCCCTCGATGACGGAATGCGGATCATGCTCGAAGATCAGGCGGTCCTTGCAGGTGCCGGGCTCGCTCTCGTCGCCATTGCAGAGCACATATTTCGGCTTTGGTGACTGCTTGGGGACGAACGACCATTTCATGCCCGCAGGGAAGCCCGCGCCGCCACGTCCGCGCAAGTTCGAAGCTTTCACCTCGTTGATGATCGCATCCGCGCCCATCGCCAGCGCTTTTTGCGTGGCCTTGTAGCCGTCCAGCGCTAAATAGCGATCGATGTCAGTCGCACCTTGGCCAAAGCGCTTCGAGACGACCCTGACTTCGTCCGGATGCGAGACCAAGTCCGCCATAGCTAGTGCCGGCTCCGATATTGGTCGAGCACCTTGTCGACCTTTTCCGCAGTCAGATTCTCGTGGAAGTCATAGTTGACCTGCATCGCCGGCGCCCAGCAGCAGGCGCCAATGCACTCGACTTCTTCCAAATGGAACAAGCCATCCGGTGTGTCCTGCTTATGCCCGATGCCGAGGCGTTTGCGGATGTGATCGAAAACGCCCTCAGCGCCACGCAGCATGCAACTTATGTTGGTGCAGACCTGTATGTTGTATTTCCCAATCGGCCGGGTATGGAGCATGGAGTAGTAGCTGACTACGTTGCGCACTTCGAGGTCGGTCAGATCCAGGCGCGAAGCAAGTTCGTGCACTACGTCCTCGCTTACATAGCCGACCTCATCCTGCGCATACAGCAGCATGGGCACCAGAGCCGAGCGCTTGATCGGATAATGCGTCAGGAGATCTGCAAAACGCTTTTCGAGTTGGTCGGAGAATTTCATTTGTAATTTGTAATTGGTAATTTGTAATTTGCGTGAGATCGTCAACTCTACAAATTGCAAAGCGTCAATTACAGCTCGGCCTGCTGCTACCGCCGACACCGGGAAAAATTACCAATTACAAATTACCAATTACAAATGTCCCACTACCGATCGACCTCCCCTAAGATAATGTCAATACTACCGATCGCCGCCACCACGTCGGCAATCAGCCGCCCCGAGCACATGGTATTCAGCGTCTGCAAATTGGCGAACGACGGCGCCCGCACGTGCACGCGATACGGCTTCGGGCTGCCGTCCGAAACCACGTAGTACCCCATCTCGCCACGCGGCGACTCCACTGCCTGATAGACCTCGCCTGCCGGCACCGGGAACCCTTCGGTGACGATCTTAAAGTGATAGATCAAAGCTTCCATCTGGGTCTTCATCTTCTCGCGGTCGGGCAGGACGATCTTGGGCGCATCTGCCTTGATCGGCCCCTCGGGAAGGCCTTCCAACGTCTGGCGCACGATCTCATTCGACTCCCGCATTTCCTGGACGCGCACGATGTAGCGGGCGAACACGTCGCCATTCTGTGATAAGGGGACATTGAATTTGAACTTCTCGTAGCTGCTGTACGGCATGTCGCGCCGCAAATCGATATCTACTCCGCTGGCGCGCAGCGTGGGTCCGGTGGCGCCCAGAGCAATGGCATCTTCCCCGGCAAGGTAGGCCACACCCTTGGTGCGTTCCATCCAAATGGGATTCGAGGTCAGCAGGTTCTCGTACTCATCCACGCGGGAAGGGAAGCGGTTGATGAACTTTCTCACCACCTCGAACATGCCTAGCGGCGGCTCCAGCGCCAGACCGCCGATGCGGAAGTACGAGGTCATCATGCGCTGCCCGCTGACCATCTCGAAAATGCGCAGCACGTCTTCGCGTTCGCGGAAGCAGTAGAGAAATACCGACATGGCGCCGATATCGAGGGCGTGCGACCCAAGCCAGACCAGGTGGGAATTGATGCGCGTAAGTTCGTTCAGCATTACCCGCAGCCACTGCGCGCGTGGTGGAATTTCGAGTCCAAGGAGCCTTTCCACCGCGAGCACGTAGCACAGGTTGTTGGTCAGCGGGCAGAGATAATCGATGCGATCGGTGAGCGGCACCGTCTGCTGATAGAACTTGGCCTCGCAGGTTTTCTCGATGCCGGTATGCAGATAGCCGATGTCGGGCATCAGGCGCACGATGGTTTCGCCGTCGATCTCCAGCAGCAGGCGCAGCACGCCGTGGGTGGAGGGATGCTGCGGCCCCATGTTCAGGGTCATGGTGCTGGGGCCGGTGGCCTCGAGCGTCGGCGTTGGGGTGAACATCTGCGGCATCAGCGATAGCCCTCTACCGGATAGTCCTTGCGCAGGGGATGCCCTTCCCAGTCTTCCGGCATCATGATGCGCCGCAGGTTCGGATGTCCGGAGAAGCGGACTCCGAACAGGTCGTAGACTTCGCGCTCAAAGAAGTTTGCCGCTGGCCACAATGAGGTGATGGATTCCAGGCTGGGATCGTCACCGGCCAGGCGCACCTTCAGTCGCACTCGCTCGTGCCGCGGGATCGACAACAGGTGGTAAACGGCCTCGAAGCGTGGCTCGCTGGGATACCAATCCACGCAGGTGATGTCGGCGAGAAAGTTGAACTGCAGCTCGGGATCATCACGCAGGATCGCGCAGGATTCGCGCAGCGCCGCGCGCCGCACGACGATGCTGAGCTCGTCGCGATCGAACTTGGCGGCCTCGACTGCGCCCGGATCCCAGGCCAGCAGGCGCGCCAGCGGCGGGCGCTCTTTCAGTTGTTCCAGCTCGGTGATGGCGGGCACGAGCGGCATGGAGCTACAATTCAGTCCCTTCCGGTTTGGACCAATCCAGCACGCCCTTCTTCCAGATGTAGAAGAACCCGGCCAGGAGAACCAGGATGTACACCAGCATCTCCCAGAAGCCGAACATCTTCAAATCGCGGAATATCACCGCCCAGGGATAGAGGAACACGGCTTCCACGTCGAACAGGATGAACAGCATGGCCACCAGGTAGAACTTAACCGAGAAACGCTGGCGGGCGTCGCCTACCGGGGTGATGCCGCATTCGTAGGGCTGCATCTTGGCGCGGGAGGGCCGATGCTTGCCGACCAGACTCGAGAGGATGACAATCCCGCCGGCGAGCGCCAGGGCAAACAGCACGTGGATCAAAATCGGAAGGTAGCGGGCGAAGTAGTTGTCCGGCATAATATGAGGGCGTTACATAGCCAGCGACAACAACACGTTGCCAAACCATTGAATATAAGTTTCGCCTTCACCACTGTCAACTGCGCGGACGATGGCAGAGTGCACAGCGCGCCCCTATGATTTTCGGTTTTAACACGACTGTCACATACGGCGAGAGTGTCTACCACGTGCAGAGCGAGCCGCGGGAACGCGAGCGTGTGCTCGAGACCCAGGTGTTTGTGGGAGGGCGCTGCCTCGGGAAGCGCGCCACTCCCTACGACAAGATATTCTTCCGGCCGGGCTCGATCGAGGAGCAGCTCCACGAGTTGCTTCGCTCGCAGCACCGCCTGGTGGTGGAGGCTGCGCGGAAGGGTTGCTTGCAGGACGCGCTGGACGTGCCCAGGACGCCGGCCGAACTATCGCTGCAGTTTCTTAACGCCGATTCGGTTTTCGCGGATGAAGCTCTGGTAATGCGCTTTCAGGTAACTCAGGAGGGACGCGCGATCCAGGGCGCCAGCCTGACCTCGCGTCTGCGCGTACTCGAGGCAGAACCAATTTATTCTCAGGCGGTCACGGACGCCGCGGGAACGGCCGAGATGCGGGTCGCCTTGCGGGAAGCCGCGCTCAAGGACGCCGACATTCTGGTGGAAGCCACCCACGGCGGAAAGTCGATGTGGCGCAAGTTCCGCCTGCGGAAATCCGGCTAGGCCTTATGCCCGTTGTGAGATGCCAAGCACGGGCATACCCGGATGCCCGGCGCTTAACTCTCGCCACTGGTCGCGGTCTTCCTGAAGCAGCTCTTGTTCCACGAGCATCGCTTCAAAGTCCCGCACTCGAGAACACGCAGCGCGGGTTAAACGTTTCTGGCGGTCGAGATCTGGTAACCTTGACCTTCGAGCACGATGTCCAGCGCCACCGGCCGCGCCGCATCGCCGACATACAAGATCCTCCCATTTGCGTTCATATTTAAGTCTCCTTGCCTCCGCCTTGTTCCATCTCCAGCAAGGCTTTCTTCCGCTCGCTGCCCCAGCGATAGCCGCCCAGTTCACCCGTGCCTCGAACCACGCGATGGCAAGGAATGGCCACAGCTACCGGATTGCTGGCGCACGCCTGGGCTACGGCACGCACGCTGGCGGGCTGCCCGATGGCGCGGGCGACCTCACCGTAGGATTCTGTCGAGCCGTAAGGAATGGATTGGAGGTGCTCCCAGACACGACGCTGAAACGCCGTCGCCTGCACATCGAATGGCAACTGCGGCAGCGGATGCTCGCCGTGAAGCTGTTGGAGCAAGGCGCGCACCCAGCGCCGTCAACACCACGTCGCCGCGGCGAAGGGTTGCGTCCGGAAACTCGCCTCGCAACCCCTCCACCAGGCTGCCGTCGGAATCGCCGAATGAGATCGTGCACACCCCGTGATCGGTGGCCGCGAGCAGCATCCGCCCAACGGGAGAATCCAGCGTGGTGTAGCGAATGAATATGCCCTTGCCGCCGCGACGGTAGGTCGCCGGCGTCATGCCCAGTTGCGGGGTGCTGCGCTCATACAGTCGGCTGCTCGAACCGAAGCCCGCTTCGTAGATGGCATCGGTCACTGAGCGCCCGGAGCGAACCTGCGACTTGAATGACTTCATGCGGATGGCGTCCATGTATTCCCGCGGGCTTACACCCAGCACCGACTTGAAGACGCGCTGCAGGTGGAAAGGATTCATCCCGAAGCGCTCGCCCAGCGCAGCCAACGTTACGGGTTCCTCGCTGGAATGCTGGAGAAACTGGCAGATACTCTCCACGATCTTCATTCTGGAGTTGGCATCGCGTGGACGGCAACGCAAGCAAGCGCGGAAGCCGGCGCGCTCCGCCTCGTCCGGCTGGGAGAAGAAGCGCACGCGATCAGGCCGCGGCCGTCGCGAGGGGCATGAAGGCCGGCAATAAACGCCGGTGGAGGTCACGCCGAAGACGAATGCCCCGTCGCGGCGGACGTCACGGGCCAGCACCGCCTGCCAGCGCGGATCATGATTGTCGGCTTTCATCAGAGGACTAATTATCGTATCGCTCATGTAAGAACGATACGTTTGGATGGTTTTGCGGACTATCCGATTCTTGCGTTCAAAATATTTTCTCTCCCGCCTCAACCGCCTACAATGCTGCTAATGAAGCTCGTGATCAATGGCGAAGAGCGCAGCTTTGACGATGATCTGACGCTATCCTCTTTAGTCGGCCAACTGGGCCTCAAGGCCGATCGTGTCGCCATTGAACTGAACCAGAAAATTGTCCGCCGCGATGACTGGTCCGCAACCGCTCTGCACGACGGCGACCGCCTGGAGGTAGTGCATTTCGTGGGCGGTGGGTTGGCTGGCTGAGCGTCCGTCCTGTTGTCCTCTCCGGTTCTTTTCCACACGCAATTTTCTTGACAGTTCACAGAGCAGTCCTAGAATGTTTCAAACAATTACAGCACTAATTGTTTGAAACAGATCTTACTGAAAATGGCGGACCGGCTCACGTCGAATGAAGTCGCGGCACTGACTGGCGTATCCCTGCGCCAGTTGCAATGGTGGGACGAACGGCGGCTGGTCGTGCCCCAACGGGCAGGGCACCGGCGTCTGTACTCGCTGGACGATCTCGCCGAAGTAGCGGTGATCGCCGAGCTTCGCCGCAAGGGTTTTTCCCTGCAGCGGATGCGCAAGGTCGTTCGCTTCCTGCGCCAGGAACTCGGCAAACGTTTGGTGGAAACCGTCAGTGGTGGCTCCGATTATCACCTGCTCACCGACGGTCGTCGCATCTACCTGGAGAACTCAGCCCAGCAGGTGATCGACATTTTAAAGAACGCTCGGCAGCCCATGTTTGCTGTCTGTCTCTCGGATGCGGTACGTCGCGTGCACCCTCAATTGCGTAAGAGCGCTGCGCGTGGAGGCGGGGGTGTTCTGCTGAGAAAGCAAGTCAAGCTCCGCGCCTGAGCGGGGCTTTCTTGTCTGTAGGACGATTTGGGACTGGAGGCCTGATGATCGCTGAATTGAACGTGCTGAGCGAATGGATCCCGGAGCAGATGGAGCCCGGAACTCTGTTCGTGCTGGAGAATGCCGGCGAGGTAGGAGAGAGCGATGATCCTTACTGGGCCGTGCTCTCCTGTCCTTCCTGTGGCACGCTGGGGCTGATTACGCGCCGTCAGATTGCCGGCCTGATCCCCGTGATTTGCGGCTCCAACAGTTGTCCAGCCCAGTTCTTTATTCGCGACAGCGAGATCGTGGCGCGCAAGCCGAGCTAGAGTACGCAGGTCCCAAGTACCAAGAAAACACAGCTTCTCTGCGAAAACACTCCGCCCACTGAGGCAGGCGAAGCCATCAGGCACGTCGCCTAGCTTTTCACCGCATCCGCCCGTGTGACCGGGATCGGGATCTGTTCTACGATCTCAATGCTGTAGCCCTCAAGGGCGGCTACTTTTCGGGGATGGTTGGTAAGCAGGCGTACGGCGCTGATGTTCAGGTCCGAGAGAATCTGTGCGCCGATTCCGACTTCGCGCTGGGTTTTGCGCTGATGCTCGGGGTGCGAAGGCTCGCGGACGTCACGATGAAAGGTGAGCGTTGGGCGGTCGTTTACCCGCTCGACGGAGAATCCCTTGGAAGTCTGGTGCAAGTAGATGAGCGCGCCACGGCCTTCTGCGGCAATCATCTCCAGCGACCGCCGAATGATCTCGTGGCAATCGCACCAGGTGGCGCCAAATACGTCGCCGACCAGGCAATGGGCATGCATGCGCACCAGCACCGGCTTCGAGCCGTCATGCTCGAACGTCACCCATCACCAGCGCGACGTGCGAGTTGTGCGCCATGTCGCTCTCGTAGGCGATCATCCGAAACTCGCCGAAGGGCGTGGGCAGCATCGACTCGCCAATGCGGTGGACCAGCCGCTCATGCCGCATGCGGTAGCGGATCAACTCCGCCACCGTCAGCATCTTCAAATTGTGTTCGCGGCAAAACTCGACGAGCTGCGGCACTCGCGCCATGGTGCCGTCCTCGTTCATGATCTCGCAGATCACGCCCGCGGGCACCAGGCCGGCAAGGCGGGCCAGGTCCACGGAAGCTTCAGTCTGCCCGGCGCGGACGAGCACGCCGCCTTTGCGCGCGCGCAGCGGAAAGACGTGCCCTGGCCGGGCCAGATCATCGGGGCGCGAAGCCGGATCGATTGCTACCTGAATGGTGCGGGCACGGTCGAAGGCGGAGATGCCGGTGGTCACGCCCTGGCGCGCGTCGATGGCCTCGCAAAAGGCAGTGCCGAACTGCGCGGTGTTCTCCGTGGTCATCGGCTTGATGCGCAGGTGCTCCAGCCGCTCCTCTGTCATGGCCAGGCATACCAGTCCTCGTCCTTGACGCGCCATGAAGTTGATGGCTTCAGGCGAGACTTTCTCAGCCGCGAGCGTCAGGTCGCCTTCGTTCTCGCGGTCCTCGTCGTCCACCACCACGATCATCCGCCCCTTGCGGATTTCGTCGAGAGCGGTCTCGACATCACAGAATGGGGAGCTTTGCGGCATCGGTGTGACTCGTGATTGTAGCAAAAGCCTCTCGCTCGAGATCGCGGGAATCGCCGTAGAAAACAAAAGGCCGTCCTCGGGAGGACGGCCTCCAGATCGTTAACGTCGTTTACAACGTCGACTCGATCTCGAACCCCCATGCCTGCAACAGGGATTCGGGGATAAACTTGGAGTTCTTGTTGCGGCGCGCCCACTCCCGCAAACGCGTGGAGCGGAGGTACTGGTCAGGCTGCAACTTAAACTCCTTTACTGCCTGTTCGAAGGACGTAACTGTGGGGATTACCGGTCCAATCGGCTCCGGCTTCCCCCAGTTGGGATTGCCGCGTCGCTTAGCCATGATGTAGTTCGTCCTGCCTTTTCCTCAGTTACTAAAGTTCTCGATTGGATAAGAGCAACGAGATTCATCCCCGGCAACCGCTCCCGGTGAGGTACTCCATTGCTACCCAAATCGCTTATTTTACCTTTAGTTAGACGCAAGAACAATGGGCTAGGATGAGAAAAAAATGCAGAGATGTGCATTCAGCGGTACCAAACTTCACGGTAATTACTTTAGCTTCAATGTTTTAGTGCAGGCTGATGCATTTCACAACACCAGTCCACAAACTCATCTGGTGCCCGGGGCGGGAATCGAACCCGCACGTCCCTTTCGGGACTCGGGATTTTAAGTCCCGTGCGTCTGCCAGTTTCGCCACCCGGGCCTAAGCCCCAATAGTACGCTCCCTGCTCACAGCTCCCTTAAGGCAACCGCGATTCTGGCGCGGGCAGCCCGGATGGCCGGGGGAACACCGCCCGCAATCCCCATAGCCAGAGCGAAGATCACCCCCCCGACCAGTAACGCCGGCGTCACGCGGAAGGCGAAAGCCAGGTGGGAGAAGGTCTGCCAGTTCATGGTGCCGGTAGTGAGGCCGTTGAGCGGCAGAACCGCAATGCACCCCAGCAAGCCGCCGATCAGGGCGATGCACAGCGCTTCGAACGTGAAGGAGAGTACGACACTGCCGGCGCCGAAGCCCACAGCGCGCATGGTGGCAATCTCGCGAGCGCGCTCTGCCACCGCCGAGTACATGGTGTTGAGCGCGGCGATGATGGCGCCAATGCTCATCACGCCGCCTACCAGCACGCCCAGTACCGTGACCAGCCGAGTAAAAGCCCGAGACTGCTTCTCGTAGTACTCGGTCTCGCGGTCTACCTGCAAAGTGACGCGGGGGTCAGAGGTAATGGCGTCCTTGAAAGCGGGGTACGCATCGGGGGAAGTCAGGCGCGCGGTGACCGACTGGTAAATATTGAGCGGCCGCTTGTAGACCTGCTTGACTACTTCCGAGTCGGCCCAGAGTTCGGAATCGAAGGCGCTGCCCCCGGCGTCGAATACGCCCACCACGGTCCAAGTTCCGCCGCCGAACTTGACCGTGCTTCCCAGGTCGAAGCCGGAATAGGTACGCGCGACGTTGCGCCCAACCACGAGCTCGTCGAGTCCGGGGCGGAAGAAGCGTCCCGAGACGATTTTCACCTGGTTGCGAACTTCGAGAACGCGCGGCGAGACGCCGCGTACCTGAACGTTGGCGTCAGTGCCCGTAGCCTTCAGCGGAAAGGCGGCCACTACCACGCTTTCCGGACTGACCAGCGGCTCGGAGCCTTTGCGCGCCACGCCGGGCATGTCTTCGATGACGTGCATCTGGTCGGTACTAACGGCGCTTTCCATCTCCGAGGTGGCGCCGGCGCGGCGGATAATGGCATTGCTCGGCGACCCCGACGATACCAGCGTCGCTTTGAATCCCTTGGCCAGCGCCAGCATGGCGACGAACACACCCACCGTGCCGGTAATGCCCAGCACCGCCACCACGGTCGAGGTCCAGCGGACGCGCAAGCTGCGAATGTTGTAAGTGAGCGGAATTGCCATGTCAGACCCTCCGCAACGCGTCTACAACCCGCAGCCGCATCGCCGACCATGCGGGCAAGATCCCAGCGGCCACGCCTACTGCCAGGGCCACGACGAGCCCCAGCACTACCGCTGCCGGCGCGAGATAGAAATAAGGCATCATGCCGCCGGTGGGGTCGCCGCGCAGGGTAAAGAGCTTCGAGAGCGCGAGCCCGAGTCCACCACCGATAGCCGCCAGCAGCAGGGACTCGCCCATCACGAGCGCAAGCACGAAGCCGTCAGAGAAGCCGACCGCCTTCAGCACCGCCAACTCGCGCATGCGCTCGCGCACAGCGATGGCCATGGTGTTGCCCGTGACCAGCAGCAACGTGAAGAAAACTACGCCGCCGATGCTGAGCAGGAGAAACTCAATGTTGCCGGCCTGCTTGACGAATCCGGCAGCGAAAGCTTTTTCAGTTTCAGTTTTGGTCTCCCAGGGAGAGTTGGCGAAGGTCTCGTCGATGGCGCCGGCGACGCGGGTGGCGTTGTCGGGATTGTCGATGCGCAGCGTGTACCAGCCGATCAGGCCCTTCCAATAAGGATTCTCACGCTCCTCGAGATACTTGTAACGGAACCAGAACTGCGTGGTGTCATCCTGCGGCCGGCTACCTTTGTAGATGCCGCGAATATTGAACTCCCAGGTGCCGGGAAAGATCGTGCCCTTGATAGGGACGCGGTCCCCGACCTTCCAGTGGAAGCGTTCGGCGACGTTCTGACCGGCGATGGCACCCTCGCGGTCGGCGATAAAGGCGTTCCACTGATCTTGAGGCACGATGAACTCGGGGAACATCTGACGATAAGTTTCGTCCTCAATCGCGAATTGCGGGAAGAAGTTGCGCTCGTCCTGGTACACACCGCCAAACCAGTTGGCGTGGGTGACGAGCGTGACCCCGGGAATGCGCTCTAGCTTGTCTTTGTAGGAAATCGGGAGCGGCTGGATGATCGAAACCTTGTTGACCACGACCAGGCGGTTGGCGCCGGCGACTTCCAGTCCCTGGTTGAAGGCGCCGCGGACCGTGGCCAGCAATCCAAAGAGGAACAGCGCCACCGCGAATGAACCCAGCGTTAGCGTGGTGCGAATCTTCTTGCGGAAGAGGTTGGCGAAGATGAGATGGCGATATTTCATCGCACCTCCGCCGCGCGGCCTTCGACGAGCACGCCCTTATCCAGGTGGAGAACGGTTTGGGCGCGCTGCGCAGCGATCGGATCGTGGGTGACCAAGAGCACCGTTTTGTGGTGCTCGCGCACCAGGCGCCCGAGCAGGTCCATTACCTCGTCGGCGCTACGGCGGTCGAGGTCGCCGGTGGGCTCGTCGCAGAGCAGAAACGTAGGATCCGCGACGATGGCGCGCGCAATGCCCACGCGCTGCTCCTGCCCGCCTGACAATTGGCGCGGGTAGTGGCGCATGCGATCCTTGAGGCCAACAATCTCCAGCGCAGCCTCCACATGCTTGCGCCGCTCGGCGGTTGAGAGCTTGGTCAACAGCAGCGGCAGTTCCACGTTTTGAAAAGCGTTAAGCACGGGGATGAGGTTATACATCTGGAAAATGAACCCGACGTGACGGGCGCGCCAGGCGGTGAGCTTGGCGGAAGACATGTGGGTGATCTCATCGCCCGCAACGGTGATGCTGCCCGCCGATGGCAGATCGATTCCCCCCAGCAGGTTCAGCAGCGTGGTCTTACCGGAGCCGCTTGGACCCATGAAGGCGACGAAAGTCGCCGGCATCCACGTCGAGGTTGAGTCCCTGCAAGACGTGGATCTCCTCGCTGCCGCGCTGGTATTTCTTGTCCAGACCTCGTACGTGCACCAGGCCGTTGCCACGACCATCGACGCTTACCATGAACCTCTCCCATTCCGCGACTTCTCTATGGTTATATGGATGTACCGCCGGAACGCACGATTCTACTAGGGAAACCTGCCGAGCTTCGCTCGGACGCCCAGCCGAGGGCGGCTGGGCCTACGTGGTCCTCGCCCCATTTACTGCTTCGCATCCACCCGCTGGCCGTCTTTCAACGGCTCGGTGCCGACTACCAGGCGATCGCCATCGGCTACGCCGGCGATGACTTCCACATCATTGCCTTGCGTGGCGCCCACGCGCACCGCGCGGCGCTCCACTTTGCCGTCGCGGTACAAGAACACCACTGGCTGGCCATTGTCTTGACGCACGGCATCGTGCGGCACAAGGACGCGTGTGGCGGCTTGTGCCGCGCCGGTTTCCTCGCCAAGAAAAGTCACCTTCACACCCATGTCGGGCAGAATGCGCGGATCAAGCTTGTCGAACGAGATCCTCACCTTGACGGTCGCCTTCTGCCTGTCGGCCGTGGGGATCACCGTGCGCACGTGCGAAGGAATCTTCCAATCGGGATAGGCGTCGAGCACGGATGTCACCGGCTGGCCCGGTTGCACGCGGGCGATATAGGACTCGTTAACGTCCACCTCGACCTCGTTAGAGTTCATGTCAACGATCGTAGCGATTCCGGTGCGGGTAAAACCGCCACCCGCCGAGACGGGTGAGACCATCTCGCCTACCTGCGCATCTTTCGAAACGACGACACCGGCGAAAGGCGCGCGCACAACACAATTGTCCAGGTCCTGCTGCGCCATCTTGATGCGTGCGTCGGCGGCGCGGACCTGTTGATCGGTCAGGGTGATGCGGGCGCGATAGCTTTCGGCCGTCGTGCGCGCCAAGTCCAACGCCTGCGGGCTGGCCACGCCTGCCTGCTCGAGTCCCTCGGTTCGACGCAGTTCACGATCGGCATTGGCAAGGTTGACGCGCAGGTCGGCAAGCGCGGCGGACGTGGCCTCACGATCGGCTTGGGCGGAGACCAGGCGTGTGCGCGCGTCCGACTCATCCAGCACCGCCAGCACCTGCCCTTCTCGCACCTGCATGCCTTCCTCGGCGTTCATCTTGACCACGCGGCCGGTGATCTTAGCAGCCACGGTCGCCCGGCGACGCGGGGTGACATAGCCGCTGGCGTTCAGCAACGCGACTCGTGTCTCACCGGATGTGCTGTGGGCGGTGGTTACCTGCACCGTGGGAGCTCTGCGGATGAAGACAAAGCCGAGGGCAAATAGCAGGAAACACGCGCCCACCGCGGCGGCGATCCACCGCAACCACCGGCTCCCACTGCCGGAGCGAGCGTGCTCGGCGATCTTCAATGCATCCAGATCCGGCTCTGGGGGACGTACAGCCATCCTCGCGGTCTCCCTCTGGTTACTCCAAACTACACTGCCATGGCGGGGCTTTCAACCGAAGTATGCCCTCGGTCCACCCACCGCGCACCGTGGACCCCGGCGGCTGGAATCAGATGCTATCGGTTCCTGATGCAACAGAAAACCGTCACCGAATAAAACGTCCGTAACCTTCCCCTTGGCCATGTACCGGTCGGGCATGTCCTGCCTTCTTCCGTAACTTTCCTACAGCGCGCAGGACGGGTAATTTCGCAGAGACAACTTCTGTGAGGGAAGAGCGTGGAACTTACTCTGCTCAACGAGCGCCGGCGCGACCAGGGTCCTTTAGGGCTCAGCCTGGTTGTGCACTTGGGCGCCATCATTCTCGCAATTCTGCTCCCCCTCCTGCACCCTGAAATCGTGCTTCCGAAGCACCACTACGAAGTGGTGACTCTTTACGCGCCGCGTGAGTACAAGCCCGAGCCCGTGAAGGTGGATCTGCCGAAGCCGAAACCCATGCTGGTGAAGCCGGTACTGGCCAGGGAAATTCCCAAGGTAGTGCTACCCCAGCGCAAGACCGAGGCCCGGGAAATCCGCGCTCCGAAGGTGGCGTTCAATCAGCCCAATCCGGCGCTGATGCCTGTGGCTAAGAACACCATGCCGCGGCTGGTCCCTTCGGTGAAGACAGGCGTGCTGACCGGAAGTTCGGCGCCGGTGACGGTCAAGGCCCCAGTGCAGAAAGTGCAGACGGGAGGCTTCGGCGACGAGAACGGCGTGAATCCCTCGTCTAAGTCCGACGGCAAAGGGCGCCTGGTGATGGCACGCCTAGGCTCCTTCGATCTGCCGCCCGGTCCCGGCTATGGTAACGGATCAGGCGGCGCCCGTGGAGTCGCCGGCACCGTTAAGAGCGCGGGCTTTGGCAACAGCATCGCTGGGCCCGGACAGGGCGGCGGCCAAGGCGGCAGTCCCAACGGCGGCGCGGTGCGACAGGCAGGGTTCACCAATGCCAGCGCGGTCGATGCTTCTCCCCACAGCCGTCCGGCGGTGGCCGAGCCCCGGCTGATTCCGGTGGAAGTCCTTTCCAAGCCGAACCCGATTTATACACAGGAAGCCCGCGATCTGAAGCTGGAAGGCGAAGTACTGTTGCAGGTGATGTTTGCAGCGAACGGACAACTGCGTGTCCTACAAGTGCAACGCGGCCTGGGCCACGGCCTGGACGAGGCTGCCGTCCGCGCGGCACAGCAGATCCGCTACAAGCCGGCTCTACGCGATGGCCAGCCCTACGATTCGGTGGCCACGCTGCATGTTCGGTTTCAATTGGCATACTGAAATTGCAGTGAAGAGGAAGCTATGCGAGCTTTGAAGACTGCGGTTGCCGTGCTGCTGTTGACGGTCGCGGGCCTGGCCCAGACTGCTGTGCAAACCCCCTCGACACCAGACCAAGTCATCACCCGGGCGGTGGAGCGCGAAGCTTCCTTCATGGAAGCCCTGCGCGAATACAGCCCGCTGGTGGAGACTTACATCCAGGAGACGCGCGCGGACAAGGAACTTGGCGCGGTGCCGGACCGCGACCATTATTTCCTGGCCAAAGCCGACTTCAGCAAGGGCATCCGCGACCACCTCTTCACCGGGTCGGGCGCCAATGAACATCACCGCCTGCCGTTTCTGCACTTGCAGTTGATGTCCAGCCCCTTCGCCATGAAGTTTGTCGAAGTCGGGTTCCTGCAGGGAATCATCCTGGACACCGCCGGCTTCGATCAGAGCAACTACAAGTTCGACTTCCTGCGCCGCGAGTTTTTGGGCGATGTGCGCTGCCTGGTGTTTGATGTGACCCCGCGCCCCGGCACCGGCCAGGGACGCTTTCTGGGCCGCATCTGGATCGAAGACCAGGACTACAACATCGTGCGCTTCAGCGGAGTGCGGGTGAATGCTCCCAAATTTCACTATTACTTTCACTTCGATAGTTGGCGCCTGAGCATGGGTCCGGGAGTCTGGCTCCCTGCCTATGTCTACACGGAAGAAAATGACCGCGAGTTTGGCGGCGTGCACCATGCACACTTCAAGGCCCAGACCCGGCTGTGGGGCTACAACCTGAACAGCTCGAAACGTCAGGACGAAATGACCAGCGTGCTGGTGGAGTCGCCCACGGCGGTTGCCGATCACAGCGACCAGACTCAGGATCGCAGTCCGCTGGAGGCTTTGCACGCCTGGCAGCGGCAGTCGGAAGACAACGTCATTGAACGCATGGAACGGGCTGGGCTGCTGGCTCCGCGCGGCGAAGTGGAAAAGGTCCTGGACACCGTCGTCAGCAACCTGGTGGTCACTAATAACCTCGACATTCAGCCTGAGGTGCGCTGTCGCGTGCTGCTCACCGCTCCGCTGGAGTCGTTCACCATGGCCCACACCATTGTGATCAGCCGTGGCCTGATCGACACCTTGCCGGATGAGGCCAGCCTGGCGATGATTCTGGCGCACGAACTCGGACATATCAGCCTTGGGCACGCTATCGACACGCGGTGGGCTTTCAGCGATCGCATGATCTTCTCCGATCACGAGGCCTTCAGCCATCTCGACTTCCATCGCAGTCCAGCCGAAGAAGAGGCTGCCGATCAAAAAGCAGTCCAGCTGCTGCAGAAGTCGCCATACAACGGCAAGCTGAATGAAGGCGGCCTATTTCTGCGGGCATTGGCCGCACGCAGCAAGGACCTGCCCAACTTGGTTACCGCCCACCTGGGCAATCGTCTGGCCCTGGGAAATCAGGTGGTGCGCATGCAGACTGTGGCGCAGTCAGCGCCAGAGCTGAATCTGAATCAGCCCGACCAGATCGCGGCCTTGCCGCTGGGCGCCCGCCTCAAGCTGGATCCCTGGACTGACCGGGTGGAGATGATGAAGAGCAAGCCAGCCGCGGCTGCCGCGGCGCGCGAGAAGATGCCCTTCGAGGTCACGCCTTTCGCGCCCTACCTGACCCGCCGGCCTTCGAGCGCCACTCCGGCTTCGGGAGGCACGACCGCTCAAGTCGCTCCGGCGGCCACGGCGACAACCGCGCCCCCAGACAACAGCCACTAGCCGACGCGCGCAGGCGCAGTTCAAGATCCCCGCCCTTTTCCAGAAGGGCGGGGTACTCACCCACCCACGAACGACCGCTGCGAGACGTCACCCTTCCGGCTTCATATATTTGCGGTTAGTTGGCCAGCCGCTTCCTCCGCCGCCTTGTTACGAACGTAAAGTGATCATCGGTGCGCCGTGAGCCGTTGTATTGGTATCATGACCAGCAGGGAATTGATGCCCGCGTCTCTCCGCCCAATGGCGCTGCTGGGTTTGGTGTTGCTAGCTGCGGCCGTGGTCTGTCCGGCGGCGTCGTGGCAGCCGATCGGACCCGACGGCGGTGACGCGCGCAGCCTGGCCGCCGATCCAAGTAATCCCGACCGCATTGTGCTGGGGACCAGCTCCAGCCAGCTCTTTGTTTCCAGCGATGGGGGATACTCGTGGTCGCGGCTGGCGCGAGTAGGGGATGGCGATCATTACGTGATCGACCACATCGTTTTCGACCCGGCGCGGCCAGAAACGGTCTATGCGGCCGCCTGGAGTGTCGAGACCGATGGCGGCGACGTCTTTCGCAGCGATGACGGCGGTCGCACCTGGGCGGCGCTGGCGGGCATGCACGGCAAGTCCGTACGCTCGTTCGCGCTCGCGCCCAGCGATCCCAGCATTCTGGTAGCGGGCGCGCTCGACGGGGTTTTCCGCAGCCGAGACCGCGGCCAGACATGGGAACGCATCTCGCCACCTGGACATCCCGAGCTCAAGAACATCGAATCCCTGGCCATCGAACCGCAGAACCCAGAGATTATTTACGCGGGCACCTGGCACCTGCCCTGGAAGACCGTGGACGGCGGCCGCACCTGGTACTCAATCAAAGAAGGCGTGGTCGATGATTCCGACGTGTTTTCCATCATCCTCGATCCCCGCGATGCGCGCATCCTCTATGCCAGCGCTTGCACGGGCATTTACAAGAGCGAGGACGCGGGCGCGCATTTCCGCCGCGTGCAGGGCATACCTACGTCGGCGCGCCGCACCCGCGTCCTGCGCCAGCATCCCCTCAATCCGAACATGGTGTATGCCGGCACCACCGAGGGGCTGTGGGCGAGCATCAACGCCGGACAGAACTGGCTCCGCGTGACCGCCGACACCGTGATCGTGAATGACGTGCTGGTGGATTCGCGTCATCCCGGCACCGTGCTGCTGGCTACCGACCGCGGAGGCGTGCTGCGCAGTGAGAATGGCGGCACCACGTTCTTCGCCTCCAACCGCGGTTTCGTGCACCGCCAGGTGACGGCGTTGTTGGTGGATCGCAACGACTCCAGCGTGCTCTATGCCGGGGTGGTCAACGACAAGGACTACGGCGGACTGTTTGTCTCTCGCGATGCCGGCGAGCATTGGGCGCAAATGAACGATGGCCTCGCCGGTCACGATGTTTTCAGCCTGCGCCAGACCGAGCAGGGAAGTTTGCTCGCCGGCACCAACCGCGGCGTTTTTGCCTGGGGCGCCACGGACAAGGCCTGGCGTGCCATCAACGTCCTTGACGCGGAACATCCAGCGGCGGGAGCGGTTTCAAGCGTGACGATGGTTCGCGCCCGGCGATCAAGAAAAACCAAACCCCCGAGCCAAGATCCGCCAGTGCGCCCTGAGTTGAACGGGCGCGTGGCCGATCTGGAAGTAAGTCAGGAAGCGTGGTTCGCCGCCACCTCACAAGGCCTATTCGTTAGCCGCGATCAGGGCCAGAGTTGGCGAGGCGGAGCCGTTCTGGGCCAGCGGGATTTCATCGCCGTGCATGCCGCCGGGCAAATGGTGATCGCCGTCACTCCCGCAGCCCTGCTGCTTTCCCGCGATGGCGGCAAACACTGGAATGCGCCGCAGCTTCCCGACAATATCGCACCCCTGGCGGGAGTGGCGCTGGGCCCGCAGGGAAGCATCTGGTTGGCGTCGCGCGGCGGAGCCTACAGCTCGGACGACGGCGGCCAGAGCTGGGACCATGCCATCAGCGGCATCGACGCGCTCGACGTCACGGCCATCGTGTTCGACGGCGAGAATCGCCGCCTGCTGGCCACCTCCCTGACCGGGGCCTTCGAGAGTACCGACCTCGGACGCAGATGGCACCGCACCGGCGAGCCCACCGCGCGGCTGCGCGGCATCACCCTGGGCGGCGGACGACTCTACGCCCGCACCGACTTTGACGGCGTGGTCGCCCAAAAAGATCACGTCCTGAATGAGAGCTCGACGCGTTCCAGCGTTCCCGGCAGCGCCTCCAGCAATTAGCTTTTTTGCACAGGCTGCCGGTGGTTCGTGGCGCCCTTTTTCCGTCCTGTTTCTTTTTGCTACGCTGGTTTCCCACATTGGGAAGCGTTTCCACTCCGAAAATGGGCCAGTATTTAACTGAAATAGAACCAGGTTACAGCGAAACCCGCCTTGGGATAGACTGTGGACGTTTCCCGAAACGGGAAGCAGGCTAGTCCAGGTGCTTGCCGCGAACCAGGCAAGTCTTGTCGTTCTCGTTACTTGTGATCAGCCACGGAAGGGTATCGGGAGTGCTTCCTGCGCTGGGCGATGGAAGCTCTCCCCCATTCCGAGCACTGCGCCCCGGTTTGGGAAGGCGGTGTGGCGCAATCGGCGCTGGACCAGTGCACCGAGGCTGCGTTGCTGGCTGATGAGCAAGGCAGTCTTATCTATGCCAACGCAACGGCCGGTGCGCTGCTGGGCTATCCGCTGCAGGAGTTGGGGGGGCAGCGCTTGGAGAAGCTGCTTCCCGAGCTGCCACGACTGCTGGCCGAGGGTGTGGCGAGAAATGAGACCATTTGCCAGCACCGCGACGGGCGGCGCCTGACGGTCGAAGTTGTCCTCAGCCAGCCGGTGGTGGAAGGGCGCCGCTTTCAATTCGTCTTCCTGCGCGAGATCAGCGAACGCACGTGGTTGGAGGACCAACTCCGTGAAGCTCGCCGCATGGAGGGAGTGGGGCGGTTGGTGGCCAGCGTTTCCCACGACTTCAACAACCTATTGACCGCCATCCTGATCTACAGCGGGTTGATGCTGGACCAGTTACCGCCGGAGAACAGCTTGCGGCGCCAAGCTGAGCAGATCAACGCCGCCGCCGAGCGCGGCCGCTCGCTGGTCTCGCAACTGACGGCTCTGGGAGGACGGCGCAGCTTTGAGCCCACGCTGCTGTCGCTGAATGAGGTGGTGGAGAGCGTGCGCGATATGCTGGCACGGCTGCTGGGCGAGCACACGAGCCTGGAAACCAGTTATGGAGAACAGCTAGGGGCGATCTGGGCCGATCGCACGCAAGTCGAGCAGTTGCTGGTGAATTTGGCCGTTAATGCGCGCGATGCCATGCCCGAAGGCGGGTTGTTGCGTATCGCCACCGCCAATTTCCTTGCCGACGAGGCCGCCGCGCGCGAGTATCCCGGTTTGCGGCCGGGGAAGTACGTGCGGCTCACGGTGTCCGACACCGGCGGCGGTATGGGTGAAGAGACGCGGCAGCGCGCCCTGGAGCCCTTTTTCACCACCAAACCACTGGGCCAGGGCACCGGGCTGGGACTTTCGACCGTCTCCGAAATCGTGCGCCAGAGTCAGGGGCAGCTTATCCTGGAAAGCGCCCCCGGACGCGGCACTCGGGTGCGGGTATTTCTGCCGCGCGTCGAGGGCGAGGCGAAGACGAGCTTGGCGACGCCCGCGCAGGCGCAGGCAGCGGGGGCGGGTACGGTGCTGGTGGTGGACGATGAGGAGCTGGTGCGGCGCTCGTTGCACGACATCCTCGCCGGCCAGGGATACCGGGTGTTGCAGGCGCGGAATGCGCGCGAGGCCATGCTGATCGGCCGCACCTATGACGGTCACATCGACCTCATGCTCGCCGACCTGGTGCTGCCCGGTATGGAAGGTCTGGAGCTGGCTGGGGAGCTGCAACCAGCCCGGCCGGAAATGCAGGTACTATACATCTCCGGCAATCGCAATGATGCGCGCGTGCGCTGGCTGGAGCAGGCGGGGTATGCATTTTTCCCCAAACCCTTCACCGCCGCCGCCATCGCGGGCAAGGTGAGCGAGCTTTTGACACGCAAGAAACCAAGCCGGGCCGCCGTGCCGGATATCACAGCTAGAACGGCAGAAGGGCATTAGAATGTCGACGGCTATAGCCATGACCTCCACCGCGAACCTGGGCGAAACTCCGCGTGCCGACCTGTTGAATCTGTTGGTGGTCGACGACGAGCGCTCGGTGCGCGACGGCTGCCGCGAGGTGGCCCAGTCGCTGGGCTTCAGCACCTTCGTGGCGGAAAAGGCGGAGCACGCCTACCGCGTACTGGAGGCGCAGAACATCGACGTGGTGCTGCTGGACATGCGGCTGCCGGGCGGGGCCAGCGGGCTGGAAATCCTGCAGCAGATCAAGGCTCGCAAGGCGGACGCCGAGGTCATCGTCATCACCGGCTACGGCACGGTGCAATCGGCGGTGCAGGCCATGAAGCTGGGCGCTTACGACTACGTCACCAAGCCCTTCAATCTCGAAGAGCTGCGGCTGCTGCTGGAGCGCGTCTCCGGGCACCTGAAGCTGGCCAGCGAAAACCGCCTGTTGCGCGAAAAGATCAAGTCCAAGCAGGGATTCGGGGGCATCATCGGCCGCTCGCCGGAAATGGAGAAGCTGTATCGGCTGATCGCCAAAGTCTCCCGCAGTGCGCACCCGGTGCTGGTGCAGGGCGAGAGCGGCACGGGCAAGGAGCTGGTGGCGCGCGCCATCCACTTTACCGGCCCCTTCCGCGACCAGCCCTTCATTCCGGTGGATTGCGGATCGCTGGTGCCGACCCTGATCGAGAGCGAGCTGTTCGGTTACGTGCGCGGCGCCTTTACCGGGGCGGTGCGCTCCAAAGAAGGCTTGTTGAGCATCGCCCAGGGGGGCACGGTTTTTCTGGACGAGATCGCGGAATTGCCCATCGATCTGCAGTCCAAGCTGTTGCGCGCCATCCAGGAGAAGGAGATCCGGCCGGTGGGCGCGACCAAGAACCTTCCCATCAATGTGCGCATTCTGGCGGCCACTAACCGCGACCTTGAAACTTCGGTGCAGGAGGGCAAGTTTCGCAAGGATCTCTTCTTCCGCCTCAATGTGGTCACGCTCAAGATTCCACCCCTGCGGGAACGCAAGCAGGACGTTCCCCTGCTGGTGAGCCATTTTCTTGAGAAGTTGGCGCGCTCCAGCGGATTGCAGCGCACCATCAGCGATGAAGCCATGAAGCTGATGCTGGCCTATGACTGGCCGGGCAATGTGCGCGAACTGGAGAATTGCCTGGAGCGTGCCTGCGCCCTGAGCTCCGGACCCTTGCTGCAGGTGGGAGATATGCCGACCACGATTCAGAATGCGCAGCTGCACTCTGCCGCCGGCAGCATACCCAGCAGCCGCATCGTGACCATCGCCGAACTGGAGAAGCAGGCGATCCTGGGTACCATTGACCAGCTCCAGGGCGATAAGCTGATGGCGGCCAAACTGCTGGGCATCGGCAAGACCACGCTCTATCGCAAACTGAAGGAGTATGCCTCCCAGGATTGAACTCAGTCCCGTTGCGGGGTTTCGTTACGGGAAACAAGGCCAACGCAAGCCAGCTAAACTCTTGATTTCGGAGCCGGAAAGCTTGGCCAAATAGTTGCACCAAGAACAGGCACTATGATTCTATTAATCACATCGTCAACCCGTGCTCCCGAGTGCGCCGCCGCCATAGAGCGGGCGACTCACGAGCGTACTCAGATCTGTCCTAAGCTGTCGGCGGCGGCTCGCTCTCTGCGTTCCATCGAATGCTCGGCTCTGGTGATTGACCAGAACCTGCTGGAAGCTGATCCCGCCGCAGCCGACGTGGTGCTGAACGAAGCGGAAACCGCGATCCCGGTCTTCGTCAATTTTGCCATCTGCGGGATGGATCGCGTGCTGCGCGATGTGCGCTCCGCCTTGCAGCGCCGCGAAGGCGAGCGCCTCCGCGCCGTGCGCGAGGCCGAGGCCAACCTGCGCAGCCAATTGACGGAAGCCTTAACCGGCATTCTGCTCTCTTCGCAATTGGCGATGGAGGTGCCGGCGGTCCCGGCCGCTGCCCAGGCGCGCCT
The DNA here is from genome assembly GCA_963733935.1 of uncultured Acidobacteriota bacterium. Classification (GTDB taxonomy): domain Bacteria; phylum Acidobacteriota; class Terriglobia; order Terriglobales; family Acidobacteriaceae; genus JAHFUA01. The sequence continues at coordinate 168,557 of CAVTEQ010000014.1, read as the reverse complement.
GCGCTCGGTGTACCAACTGGCGATGTCCATACGGCAGCGGCTGGAACCCGCAGCCTGAACCGGCGGCCGAGGCTCAAGTCGCAAGCGTACGCGCAGCCCTGTTTGCCCAATTCCTCGCCCTGGCGGTACTCTGCCCACCAGCTTTCTTGTATCCGACTCGCGCCCGAAACATCTAAACTTGCTTCCGATTCTCAGGAGGCGAACGATGGCTGTGAAGATTACTGCCCGAAAAAATGGGCCTTTCCGTGTTGAAACCACCGAGGGCGAAGTTGTTCTGCTCGATGCCGAAGGCGGTCAGTATGACCTGACCGGCAAGCCGGCATTCTCGCTGTGCCGCTGCGGAGGGTCGGTCAACAAGCCGTTCTGCGACGGCACCCACTCCAAGGTTGGCTTCGAGGCCGCGGAATTGGCGGTCAAGAAAGCGATAGCCAGGTCGCCCCCGTAACGGTCTAGCGGCAGCTGATGAAGGACTCTTTGAAGCCGGGCCTCGAGTACGAGCTCGTGTACCGCGTGCCGGAGTCGAAGACCGTGCCGCATCTTTATCCCGAGGCAGCCGGAGTTTCAGGTGATGCCGCGGGTGTTCGCTACTGGCTTCATGGTCGGGTTCGTGGAGTGGGCCTGCTTGCTGGCCATCATTCCCCACCTCGACTGGCCGGCCGAGCAAACCGTCGGCACGCACGTAAACCTCAGCCACTCGGCGGCCACACCTCCAGGCCTGGAAGTACGCGCGAAGGTCAAGCTGGTGGAGGTTGACGGCCGACGTCTGGTGTTCGAAGTCGAGGCGAATGACGGCGTAGACACCATTTGTAAGGGGACGCACGAGCGCTTCGTGATCAATGCCGCAAAGTTCGTCGAGAGGGTCAAAGCGAAAGTGCAGGCCGCGCAGCGATAGGGACAGGCCCGAGTGTACAGCGTGTCGAGGTGTGGTGTACTTCTCCTGCGAGAGTCTGTCGTGAAGGAACGCGTCCGCTTTTGCGGACGCGATGAGATTAGCCCGGCACGCAGCGAGCGCCGTAGGCGCCGCAAGTGCCGGGTGAGCGGCGATGACCATCCGAGCCCCTTCCAGGGGCGGCACAGGTCCAGCGAGGCAGGTTCCATCGCGTGACGTTTGGAATCAATCTTCAGTCGTCCCTACGGGACTAGGCATGCGAGTCGCCCTGACCCGGCACTTCGTGCCGGGCTAAACTCAGTCGTCGCTGCGCGACTAATGGATGGTCTTGGTCTTTCGGCTCATGTAATCCATCAGCAGATATTGGCCCAGCGTGTACGGTGTCGTGAAGTACGCCTTGCCGCGGCACATCTCGGTGACCTTCTGCACGAACTGCACCAGGCCGTAATCCGATGCCAGCATGAAGGTGTTGATGAGAATCCCCGCACGTTTGCACTTCGAGACCTCTTCGAGCGTCTGGCTTACAACCAGGGGATCGAGGCCAAAAGCGTTCTTGTAGATGCGCCCGTCTTCCAGGGTGAGCGCGGAAGGCTTGCCGTCGGTAATCATGACGATCTGCTTCATGTCCTTGCGCTGGCGTTGCAGGATGCGCTGCGCCAGCCGCAGGCCCTCGCGGGTGTTGGTGTAATAGGGCCCGACCTTCACGCGCGCCAGTTGCGAGATGGGCACTTCTTCCGCCGAATCGTGAAAAAGAATCAGCGACAGCGAATCGCCCGGATACTGCGTGCGGATCAGTTGCGAGAGCGCCATCGCGACCTTCTTGGCCGGCGTGAAGCGATCTTCGCCATAGAGGATCATCGAGTGCGAGCAGTCGAGCATCAGCACCGTGGCGCACGATGACTGGTATTCGCACTGGTGCACCTGTAGGTCGGAGTACTCGATGTTCAGGGGCAGCTTGACGCCTTCGCGCTGGATCGCGCTGGAGAGCGTCGCCGTGATATCGAGGTTCAGGGTATCGCCAAACTCGTAGCGTTTCGATGCGCCGCTGGCCTCGATGCCGGTGGCGAGGTCGCGCGTGTCATGGCGTCCGAAACTTGATTTCCCCAGCGAGCCCAGCAGGTCGCGCAGCGACTTGAAGCCGAGAAAATCGAGGCTCTTGTCGGTGATTTCAAACTTAACCTGCGACTGCGGCTTGCCCGTCTGGCCCGGCCCGACAGACTGCCTCGTCGGATCGTGCGGCTGGTCGATGGAGATGTAGTTCTCCTGCTCCATGCGCTCGATTAGTTTCTGGATGAGTTGCTCGAGCGCGCCGTCGTTGCGCATTTCCTCGAGTTGCTGCTGCATTTCTTCGTCCAGCAGTTCGCCATTCATCAAGGCGTCTTCGATCGCCTGCCGCAATTGATCGAGCGTTTGCTCGTCCGGCATCTCGTAAAAGGCATACTGATTCTGGAAGCCGCTCTGCAGCAGGTAGTCGGAGAGCGCCTGCAGCAGGTCTTCCATGCTCATCTGCGATGCCGGGTCGGCGACGAATTTGGAGTACTTGATGAATTTCATAGAACTAGTACCGAGTAATCCAAGTTACCGAGTACCAAGTTGTGATGCCCTATCTTCCCTGCTCGCTAGTTATAAGGCTTCCTGGGTGGCTTGGGCGCCGGAGGCTCCTCGCGGCTGTACGACGGCTCGCGGCGCACAGGCTTCTCTCCTGCACCGAAGACGCGCTCTTCGCTGCGTCCGATGCGCTTATGAGCGTAGAGGCCCTCCAGCACGAACTCGGCAGCGGAAACCTGCACCTCGGGCTCGTCCTTGGAATTTACGCTCAGCCGCTCGAGCTTCTCGGGCAACCCCTGGATCTTCTTCAGTCCTTCCACCAACTCGGCCGCGGGAGCGCCTTCACCGAACTTGATCTCGCCGCCAAGGTCGAACCACTGCACGATCTGTTGCATGTTCACGTTGTCGAAATAGCCGTCGAACGTTTTGGCCACGGCGGAGCGGATCAACTCGCGGGCCACAAAATCGGCGCCGCGCATTTCGCCTTCGTATTCCAGCTCCAGCTTTCCGGTGATGGCCGGCATGGCGGAATAAATGTCGCCCACGCGCGGCACGATGGTTTTCTCCTGGTTGCGGATAGCGCGCCGCTCGGCATTGGAGATGACGTTCTCCATGCAGGTAATAGGAAGCCGCTGGCTGACGCCGGAGCGTTTGTCGATCCGCTTGTCCTCGCGCGCGGCGAAGGCGATGCGTTCCACCACCTCGCGCAGGAATTTGGGGACCACCAGTTTGTGGCCGTCACGCTGGCTCCAGGCTTCCTGTGAAGTGATGGTCATGCCTTCATCGACGGTGGTCGGATAATGAGTGCGAATCTCCGAGCCGATGCGATCTTTCAGCGGAGTGATGATCTTGCCGCGGGCCGTGTAGTCCTCGGGATTGGCAGTGAACACCAGAGCGACATCCAGCGCCAGCCGGATCGGGTAGCCCTTAATCTGCACGTCGCCTTCCTGCATGATGTTGAACAGCCCGACCTGGATCTTCCCGGCGAGATCGGGCAGCTCGTTGATGGCGAAGATGCCGCGATTAGCGCGCGGCAAGAGGCCGTAATGCACGGTCAGTTCGTTCGAGAGCTGATGGCCCCCGCGCGCCGCCTTGATGGGATCGATATCACCGATCAGGTCGGCGATGGTCACATCCGGCGTGGCCAGCTTTTCCACGTAGCGGTCCTCGGGTGCGAGGTAGACGATGGGTGTCTGGTCGCGCTGTTCTTCGATCAGCGTCCGGCAGCGGGAGCAGATGGGAGCGTAAGGATTGTCGTGGATCTCGCAGCCCTCGATGTAGGGCAGCGCCGGGTCGAGCAGCGATGTCAATGCCCGCAGGATGCGGCTCTTCGCCTGCCCGCGCAGGCCCAGCAGGATGAAGTTGTGCCGCGACAGCACGGCATTGATGAGCTGCGGCACGACCGTGTCGTCGTAACCGACGATGCCCGGGAACAGCGGTTCGCGCCGCCGCAGCTTGCAGATCAGGTTCTGGCGCATCTCGTCTTTGACGCGGCGCCCGCGCAAGCGTTCCTCGGGAAACTCACTCCCTCGAAGTTCTCCGAGAGTCCGTGGAAGATTCATCAGGATGAAACCCCCTTTTGCCCTTGCCAGCGATTATACGCTGTGCCGCAACACTGCTTTTTGGGGAGAAGAGACGGAGAACGGCGCGGAGCGTGCTGTTTGCCGCCACGCGGCTCCGCTCAGGAGAAAGTGCACGACCAACTGCCTTACAACGCGTGCCCGTTCCCGCCCGCCTTCTGGCGGGCTCGTATGGCGCGCCGCATTCGCGGCAGCAAGGCCTGGAAGTAGGCGACGACAGCCGCCATGCGCTCCCGCTCCGAACGCATCCCCAGGAGCGTTTGCTTGAAGTCAAGGTCGAGCGGCATGGGAGCAGCGAGCTGGAAAGAGAGCTGGTCCGCGCTTGCTTCCGGGGCCTCGGACTCGGCTTCCGCCAGGCGCATGAGATCCTGGTAAAGCCGCAGAGCTTCGTCGATCTGGTCGGTGGCCGCGCGTCCCGGTTCGTCGTCAAAGTAGGTGACTTCAGCCTGCAGGAACGTTCGCTCCTGGTTCAGCCCCATGACCTCGAATCGGCGCCGGCCTTCGCAGATGATGTCCAGGCGCCCATCGTCGTAACGCTTCGTCACTTCCAGGATTTCAGCCGTGCACCCAATCTCGGCAATGCTGTCTTCCTTGGCGCGCACAATGCCGAACGGCGACTTTCGCTCCAGGCACTCGCCGATCATCTCTCTGTAGCGCGGCTCGAAGACGTGCAGAGGAATCGGCGTGCCCGGCAGGAGCACCACATCCAGTGGAAACAGCGGCAGCAGCGCGCTCATCTATGGGATTGTAAACCGGGATTGTAAACCTTCGGTTGACTAGATTCCCGCAACCAAGTACAAGCACGGTCATGGATCCACGCGGCAAAGTCGTGGTGATCACCGGCGCGTCGATGGGCATCGGCGAAGCGCTGGCGCGGGCCTTCGTGCACGAGGACTGCAGGGTGGTGCTGTCGGCGCGCGATCTCGGCAGGCTGGAGGCGGCGCGCGCCCGCGTGGGCTCGCAGGAGCGCACCTCGGCCATCGCCTGCGACGTGCGCAACCGCGAGGAAATCGATCGCCTGCTCGGCCTGACGCTGCACAACTTCGGCCGCGTCGACATCTGGATCAACAATGCCGGCTTTGGCCTGCAGGATTCGGTTGCCGCCATGGACATGCGGGCCTGCCGCGACATGTTCGACACCAACCTGTTCGGCGCCATTGAATGCATGCAAGCGGTGATCCCGGTGATGAAGCGCCAAGGCAGCGGCATGATCATCAACATCTCGAGTGTTGCAGGTCACATTCCGCTGCCGTACTCGGCCGCCTACTCTGCGACCAAGTTCGCCATGAACGCCATCGGCAAGGGCGCGCGGATGGAACTGCGCGCAAGCGGTGTGCACGTGATGACCGTGTGTCCCGGTTACATCACGACTGCCTTTTCCGAGAACGCCGTGAAGGGAAAAGATCGTCTGCGCATCGGAGGCTCCAAAAAGCGTGGCGGCATCAGCGCGGAGCGCGTCGCGGCTGCCGTGGTCAACGCCTGCCGCACCGAGAAGCGCGAGGTCATTGTCCCCTGGCAACACCACATCAGCGTCAAGTTCTACCAGCTTTTTCCCTGGCTGGTGGAGTGGGCGATGTCGCGCTCGGTCGGCCCCGGGGAGCGTCCGGCCGAAATTGAGGCGCCGCAAAGCCGGCGCTGATACCTAACGAATCTGCTCCAGTTGCGCCAGATGATTCAGGTCGTGTCCGGCGAGCAGCTTGAGGACCGTCTCCAGCGACTCGTTGCCGCGTTCGGGATGAAACGCCATGCGAGCGAAATCATCCGCGCCTAGCGTCCGCCAGAACGAGAGGTTCCACGCCCGCAACGCAAGGCAAGCCTTCACCGCGGTTGCAGGATCCAGTTGCGTGTAGCGCTGCGCCCACACATTCTCATCGAAAGGCTGGATGCGATGGTTGGTTTCGGCAGCGATTTGCCGTGTGCGAAAACCGAGCGCCAGCTCCGCGTCGGCCAGATGGCAGAAGATCTGGCCGGCCGTCCACTTGCCGGGGCCGTAGCTCTTCTTCAGTCCCGCTGGGCCAAGCCGGTCGAAATGCTGCTGCAACTTCGCGGGGGTTGATTCCAGAATGCCGAGGAACGGCTTGTCGCCAAGCAATCCCAGGATTCGCGAGGTGTAAGGAGTGGTTGCGGTTGCCATGTCGCGATGGATGTTCGGGAGTTGGAGTAAGACTCGCGAAATTATCGCAGCCAAGGATTTCACCGCCGAGACGCCGAGATCGCCGAGCTTCGTTTTCGATTTCCTGAACTCGGCGTGCTCGGTGACTCGGCGGCGGAGTTACCGCAGCTCCTGCAGCATTCCCTGCATTTCTTCCTGCGCGTGCTTGTTACCGGCTCGCTGCGCGCAGGCCAGGCCGGATTCCAGCATCTGGCGCGCTTCTTCGTAGCGGCCCGCATTGGCGAGCATCTGTCCCGCCATCTGGTAAGCGGCGGTGTAGTCAGGATGGAGCTCCTGCAGTTTCTTGAACTCAGCCAGCGCGGTCTCGATCTCGCCGGCGCTCGAGTACTCCATCGCCAGGCCGTAGCGGGCGAAGGCATCGTTGGGGTTTTGTTCCAGCAACTGCTTCAGCATCTCAGCGCGATCCATATCGCCTCTCGAGAGTACAGGTTTGCACGTCCGCGTTGCAGAAGTAAAGCTGGACGGCGAAAACCTCGCTCGCTAGAATTCTTTCGATGCCGTTTCTGACTTCCGACTCCTGACCCCTGACTCCTCGTTTATGGCTTGTCCTTACTTCATCCCTACAGAAAGATTTCACGACGGCGCCTGGCCGCACCGCGCACGGCTGCCGCTGGGCGACGGCTGGCGCGGACTCTGCACCGCGTCCGCGGACCAGCAATTCGTGCCCTCGGACGACCAGCTGCGCCGGTTCTGCAACCTGGGATATGCCGGCCAGTGCCAGCGAATTCCCAATCAGCATCGCTATGACGCGGTACGATTTTCCGTGGCGCGCGATCGCGAACAGCGTGTCCAGATTTGCTACGTCCTCGAGGTCTCTCATTGTCCCGGGACGCACGGCATGCTCGAGTACGATGCGGCAGGCTGCTGCTGGACCACGCGGCACCCTGATCCGCGCGTTCAGGCGATGGCCGCCTGCTATCTCGAGTCATATTTCCAGCGCTCGCGGGCGGGGGCGCCCGCGCCACATAATCCAGCATGAGCCCGTCCGATCTCACGCCGCGTTCAGTCCAAGCCTCGCAGTCGGAGATGGCGGAAGCCGTGCTGCCCAACGACGCCAACCCGCTCGGCAACCTGCTGGGCGGACGCCTGATGCACCACATCGATATCGCCGGCGCCATTGCCGCCCATCGCCATTCGCGAAGTTACGTTGTCACCGCGTCAACCGATCACCTCGATTTTCTCGCTCCGGTGCACGTGGGCGACTTGCTGATCTTGCGTTCGTCGGTCAACCGCGCCTTCCGCACTTCGATGGAGGTTGGCGTGAAGTGCTGGGTGGAGAGTTACCTCACCGGCGAACGGCGCCACGTCAGCTCCGCCTACCTGACCTACGTTGCCGTGGACAAACAGGGTAACCGCGTCCCGGTTCCACCTATCATGCCCGAGAGCGACGAGGAAAAGCGCCGCTACGAGGACGCCGGCCGCCGCCGCGAACACCGCCGCGCCGAGCTCGAGCGCCGCAAACAGGCGCGCGGGGAGTAAGCTCTCAGGCGTTAGTGCTTGTCGTGGTCGTGATCGTGGCCGTGACGCCAGCCCCAGTACTCCTTCTGATCTTCGGGAGATCGTTGATTCCACTCGCGGTGTTCCCGGTGGCCCTCGACCTCCCACTGGTTGTAATAACGGACTTCGCCCGGACCCCAGCGATGGTAGTCGTTGTAGTAAGGGTCGTAGACCCGGGCGTATCTGTGCTCGGCGCACCCCAGAAGTGGCAAGGTCAGCGCAGCAGTGAGCAGGAGCAAAGTAAGGTATCTGGATCGCATTCTTCGGTCTTTCCTTTCTCAGATGATTGGAATCTGCGGCATGGAACCCGAGTTGCCTTCCCACCAGCCTGCGATTACTACAATATTCCGCACGTCTCAGTGACCCTGTGCCGCTTCCTTGATCCCAGTCCGCGTAGCCCAGCAACACAAATTTTGCGCATAACATCATCTTCAACACATCTCTGGCTGAAGGTACTCGCCAATGAGAATTGCTTTCATAGGAATTGGAGGCTTGGGAGGCTACTTCGGAGGCCGCCTGGCCAAAGCGGGCAACGACGTGGTCTTCGTGGCTCGTGGCGCCATGCTGGAGGCGCTGCGCACGAATGGTCTGCGGGTGGAGAGCCCATTGGGCGACATTACTCTGCCACAGGTGAACGCCACGAGCGATCCCGCCAGTGTGGGACCGGTGGATGCCGTTTTCGTGACCACCAAAGCCTGGCAGGTAACGGAAGCGGCGCAGCAAATCGGCGGCATGATTGGCCCGCAGACGGTAGTGGTCCCCTTTCAAAACGGGGTCGAGGCTTACGACCAGTTGGTGGCGGTCCTGGGTCCGGAGCATGTGCTGGGAGGAATGTGCCACGTTATCGCCATGGTGGAAGCGCCGGGGGCCATCCGGCACTTGGGCTTTGATCCTCTAATCACCATCGGAGAATGGAAAAATGAGCAGACGCCCCGCCTGGCGCGGTTGGTGGAGTGCCTCAGGGCAGCGGGACTCGAAACCCGGGTTCCGGATAACATCCAGGTGGCGCTGTGGGAGAAGTTCGAGTTCATTGCCTCGTTCGGCGGAGTCGGAGGGGTGACGCGCGCGCCCGCGGGCGTGATTCGCAGCCTGCCGGAAACGCGATCGCTGCTGGAGCGCGCCATGCAGGAGATTGTCGGGCTGGCGCGCGCCTGCGGCGTTCCAGTGGCCGATGAGTCGGTCGCCACGACCATGAAGTTTATCGATTCGCTGCCGCCGGCCGGCACTGCTTCCATGCAGCGAGACCTGATCGCAGGGCGGCCCTCGGAGCTCGAAGCCCAGAGCGGAGCGGTGGTGCGATTGGGGCGCGCACGGGGATTCAGCACCCCCGTCCATGAATTTGTCTATAACGCCCTGCTGCCCAGCGAACTGCGGGCCCGAGGCAAGATTTCCTTTTGACGGTCCCCGCCTTTGGTCAATAGCTGGCGGGCGCCGTCGTGGCCTGCAAATCGAGCTCTGGCAACAATGTGCTCCGCACCTTGGCGGAGAAATCGCCGACTTCCAGGGGACGGCTAAAGTAGTACCCTTGGACTTCATCGCAATCGTGTTGTCGCAAGAACGACATTTGCTGTTCGTTCTCGACACCTTCAGCGATCACCTTCAGATTAAGGTTCTTGGCCATGCTGATGATGGTGCCTGTGATCGCGGCGTCATCCGGATCGACCGTAATATCGCGCACAAACGAACGATCAATCTTCAACTTGTAGACGGGCAATTGATTGAGGTAGCTGAGACTGGAATATCCGGTCCCGAAATCGTCGATGGAGAGTTTCACCCCCATCCGCTTCAATTTATGCAACATAGACAGGGTTGTGTCTGCGGCGGAGAGCAGCAGGCTTTCGGTAAGCTCCAGTTCGAGGTATTGAGCGGGTAGACCGGTTTCGTGCAGGACCTTTCTTACAAGTTCGGGGAAGCTCTCCTGGCGGAACTGTACGGCGGAAACATTTACGGCGACGGGAAGCGGGGGAAGGCCTTGGTCTTGCCATTGCCGAGCCTGAGCGCAAGCCGTCCTGAGCACCCATTCGCCAATGGGCACGATCAGACCGCTGTTCTCGGCAATGGGGATGAATCGGTCGGGTGGGACAAGGCCCAGCTCCGGATGGCGCCAGCGCAGAAGGGCTTCGGCTCCGGTGATATTCCCAGTGGTCACATCCCACTGCGGCTGATACACAAGGAAAAGCTCCTCCCGTTCGATCGCCAGCCGCAAGCTACTTTCGAGGGTCAGCCGTTCCACCGCCTTATTGTTCATTTCCTGGGTGAAAAACTGGAAGTTGTTCCTCCCATTCTCCTTGGCGCAGTACATGGCGGCGTCCGCATTCTTGATGAGGGCTTCGGCGTCACTGCCATGATCGGGAAATACGCTGATGCCGAGGCTGCAACTGGCACTGAGCAGATGGCCTTGAACCGTAAACTCCGTGCTCATCACCTTCATCAGGCGGTCGGCGGCGATGGCCGCGCCGGTGACATCCTTCACGCCAGTCAGCACCACGAGAAACTCGTCACCGCCTAACCGGGCCACGGTGTCCTGTTCGCGCGCCCAGCTCTTGAGCCGCTTGGCGACCTCTTTCAAAAGCAGGTCGCCGGCTGAGTGCCCCAGCGAATCGTTAATGGTCTTGAAACGATCAATATCCAGGAACAATAACGCGACTTTCTCCCGCCGCCGCCGGGCACTGGCCAGCGCCTGGGCTAGCCGATCCCGGAGCAGAGTCCGATTCGGCAAACCCGTGAGCGCATCGTAGTAGGCCAGAAACTGGACCTGTTCCTCAGCAGCTTTGCGTTCCGTTATATCCTGAACTATCCCTTCGTAATAGAGATCCACTCCGTTGGGATCGCGTGCAGCGCGTCCACTTAATGAAAGAGTCCGCTTCTTCCCGTTCCGGGGCTGGACCTCTAATTCGAAATCGCGCACCTCCCCATGTGCCGCGATCAGCCGCCGGAACTCGTCGCGGCGCTTTGGATCAGCATAGATTTGCCCCGCGTCAGTGATTTTGCTCAGAAAGTCTTGAACCGAGTCAAAACCAGCCATCTTGGCGAGAGCCAGGTTGACGCTGAGAAACTTTCCGTCCGGCGTGGTTCGATAGATGCCCACAACCGCCTGTTCGACCATCGCGCGGTAGGTTTCTTGCGCCCGCGACAACGCTTCCGCCATCGTCTTGCGTTCCGTGATGTCCTGGACCGTGCCTTCGTGGCGGACGACCTTGCCATCCGGATCGCGCACGGCGCGCAGGTTGCTGAGGAACCATGCCTTGGTGCGGTCTTTGCGATAGACTTCCACTTCTACGTTGCGCGCGACACCATCTCTTTCCAGCAGGCGCGAGATTTCCTGCAATTGGTTCGGATTTACGAAAAGCTGGGTTGCAGCGTTGGAAACTTCTGAGATCAGCTCTGCCGGCGACGCGTAACCGTGCATCCGGGCCATGGCCGGATTGGCACTGATGATGTGCCCGTCCGGAGTGGCCTGGAAGATCCCGACGACCGCTTCTTCAACCAGGCCGCGGTATTTTTCTTCCGCGTGCAACAACGCTTCTGCAATTGCCTTGCGCGTGGTGATGTCCTGCTTGATGGCCACAAAGTGGGTGATATCACCATTCTCGGCGCGGACCGGCGTGATGGTCGTCTCTTCTTCATAAAGGCTTCCATCTTTGCGCCGATTGGTGACCTCGCCATGCCAGACCTCTCCCGAAGTGATCGTCTGCCAGAGATGGGCATAGAAGGAACGGTCCTGTTTGCCGGAGTTAAGCATTCGAGGATTCTGCCCAAGAGCCTCTTTGCCACTGTAACCCGTTAATTGCGTGAAGGCAGAGTTCACCCAGAATATTTTGCCGGTGACATCGGTGATCACAATGGAGTTGGCCGCAGCTTCGAGTGCTGCCGCCTTCATGCGGAGCTGATCCTCCACAGATTTGCGTTCCGCGATTTCGGCCGTCAATCGTTGGTTGGAAAGGGCAAGGTCCTGGGTGCGCTGTTCCACCCGTTGCTCCAGCTTCGCGTTGAGGATGCGTGCTTTTTGCTCGGCCAGAAGGCGCGTCCTCATCTCCTCCGTCATTCTGCGGGTTACAAAAAAAGCGATCGCCACGGCCACGATCACGGCGAGCAGAATCAGTAAGAGAACAATGGTGCGCGTACGCTCGTAACGCTCCCGGCTCTCGTTCGCGGCGCTGTCTATCTGGTCCACTTCGAACCGCAGGAACTCGCTCCAGGCCTCGTGATACTTGTACAGAGCTGGAGTTGTTTCCTGAACCATGATGGCGCGTGCCGCTTCTCGCTGCTGCTCATCGACAAATAAATGCAACGCTCGCAAGTAACTTTCAACGTAGGGGGTTCTTGTGTTGTAAACGGCAGCCAGGAGCTGTCTTTCGTCCTGGGAGTCGCATTGATTTTCGATTTTTACCACCAATTCGGAAATTTTTTGCGTGTTCTCAGCCCGTTTGGTGAGAAGCGGCTCGATCAGTCGTTTGTCGTTCAGGAGAAATATTTCCATGGTGATACGACTGTTCTGATTCGAGTACATGAGAGCTTCGCGCGCCAACCGCATTTTCGCAAACCGCCGGCCAAGTACATCCTCAAAGTCGGCGTTGACTTGGTGCATTCGGCTAAGCCCCAAGACTCCGATCCCGATCAAAATGGCAACCAGGACGCCGAAGGCCACTCCGAGTTCCAGCCCCAGCGGCCGGTGCTTCAATGGGCGCCAGTTACCCGTGCGGAAGGGCGGCCCGGCCTTCGGGTTTGGCTCCTGCCATTGCGTGCTCATAGATCACTCGCGGGTAAAGGATCGCATGTCGACTCCACGCAGACGGCGAAGTCACGGTGACTCTGCAGATCGGCTTGTTCAGACTGGAGTCGTTTTTCAGCCTGCTTTAGGACAACATTGGCGTCCGCTCCGCGCGCATAGGTCGCCATGCCAACTCTGAGATCCAGTTCGAAGGGATTATTGGATTCCAGGTGCCAGGGGTCGAGGCGGTCGAACATGCGTTCAAGCGCACAGTTCGCCTGGCTCTCATTGGTTTCCGGCATAATTATCAGGAAGCGCTTGATGCCGTAGCGGAGCACAATGTCGGACCCCCGGAAGGTATTCTTCAGAAATTGCGCCGCTCCCACCAACATTTGATCGCCGACCAGCGTGTCTTTCTGCTTGATTGCCTTTGCCCACCCGGCAACTTCGATCATCATGAAAGTGATCATGTCCCCATGGCGATTGGCGCGGCTGATCTCTCTCGGCAGCACCTGATCCAGGTAGCAGGTGCTGAAGGTTTGCGTAAGAGGATCAATCAGAGCAAGGCTCTGCACTTTTTCGCAGTAGATAAGTTCGCGTATCAGCTCCTCGCGGCTCCGACTGTATCGATGCCTTCGGTGGAATACATATCCGCCGAAGATCAGCACCAGTAGAACCAGGCTGGCGCCTAGTTCAACGGTGGAACGCGAAGTGTTTGCCCATAGGAAGTTCGAAAAACCAAGAAGAAGAACCCCAACCGATAGTATGACGACAACCGCAAACGTGAAGATCCAAAGCTTAAGATCCCGGCCTGTGATCGCCTCCATTTGGCGGTTGAGTTGCCCAGCCCGTTCCTGCCAGTTCTGATCCATACATCCTCCCGTGTTTTCCCGCCACAATGCGCCACTACCCGGAGGACCACATCTTGCATTGTTCATTTGCAGGCGGCCGGAAGGTGAGCACGTACCAGCGAGTAGCAGGCCGACTGTAACGTGCACGCCCATTATTGTGTGCAGCGGTTACGCGGATATGTGACCTGGATCACAGCGTACGTAACGTCAGTAACCAGCGCCCGAGGGTGATCTCGCCCATGCGCGGTGCGGCTGAGGCTCGAGCCCCTGCAGAATCGGCGTGCTGTTCTGTCGTAGAATGCCAACGGCGCATCTTAAATTTTGCGGCAGTTCACCTCTCGCCGAATGGAGCGCACTCTCAAACTCGTTGCCGCCGGGCTGGCCGCTGGTCTGGTAGCGGCGGGAGCGCTGGTGCTGGTGGGTTGGCAGTACCGCATCCCTATCCTGAAGGGTGGGGGGATGGGCACCTTCATCGCTCCCAGCACTGGCCTGTGCTTCCTGCTGTGCGGCGTTTCCATCCTCTTGCAACTGCCACGCTGGCCGGTCCTCGTATGGGCCGGCAAGCTGGTGGGAATTTTCGTCACCGTGTTTGCGGCGGCTACCTTGAGCGAATATCTGTTTCGCGTCGACCTGCACATTGACCGCATCTTCTTTGCCCACCGCCTTTCGGATTGGAGCCTGCCCCTGCCCGGCCGCTTTGCCGTCAATACGGCCGTGCGGCTTTGCCTTCGCCGGGCTGAGCTTGTTTTCTTGCGGCGGAAAAAAGGCATGCCTCTGGCGGAGTTCTTTGCCGGCTTAGTGGGCCTGGTGTTCTATCTGAGCATTGTCGGATACATGTATTCGGTGGCACAGTTGTATGGGCGCGTTATGGCGCTGCATACGGCCTTGCTGTTTGCCGTACTGGCGCTTGGCCCTGGCGTGTGCCGCCTCGCGTCATCCCATTCTCGATATCCTGCTGAGTTCCTATGCCGGCGGCATGGCCGCGCGGCGGATGGTGCTGGCGATTGTGGTCCTCATGCCGCTGATTGGCTTTGTTGGCCTGTGGGCGCACTCTCTGGCCGCTGCCCCGATCGAAGTGCGAACCGCTTTGGGAGATCTGGTAGCGGTGGCGGTGTTCACTATCCTGGCGCTGCATACTGCCTCGGTAATGAACGAGGTGGACAAGAAGCGCCGCGAAACCGAAGCCGCGCTGATGCGCAGCGAAAAGCTCTCCGCCGCCGGGCGCATGGCAGCCACCGTGGCCCATGAGATCAACAATCCGCTGGAAGCCATCAGCAACCTGGTCTACCTGCTGCAACGCGGCGACCTGCCGGAGGACACGCGGCGGGAATACCTGAAGCTGGCCGAACAGGAGCTGGAGCGGGTGGCGGCCATCGCTCGCCGTACCCTGGGTTTTTACAAGGACCAGTCCGGTCCCAGCGAGATCAACGTGCGCGAGCTGGTGGAGGCCGTGCTGGAGGTCTACCGCGCCCGGCTGGAGCAGAAGAACATCGCCGTCAATCGCGCGTTCTCCGAGGATGGACGTCTGCTGGCCTCGCGCGGCGAGCTGCAACAGGTTCTAGCCAACCTGATCGCCAATGCCATCGACGCCTTGCCCGGCAAGGATGGTCATCTGGACATCGCCGTCGGCACTACCGGCGGCGTTGTGACCATAAGTGTCACGGACAACGGCCATGGGATCACTGAGCAAGATGTGGGCCGGGTGTTTGAGCCTTTCTTTTCCACTAAGAAAGAGATCGGCACCGGCTTGGGCCTGTGGGTCTCGCGCGACCTGGTTCGCAAGAATGGTGGGGCCATCGAGGTGATGAGCTCCACCGGCGAACAGGACCACGGCACTACCTTCCAAATGTCTTTTCCTGCCGCCGCGAACCAGCCCGGGCCCGCTCCAGGCCCGGCCGCCGATGCCGAGGTTGAACTACGCGCTGAGCGAAACACCGCCCGAAGCGGGGGATGACGTCATTGCCTGGGCTGTGAACTGCTGCAGGTCGGTCTGCAGCGAGCCGTAGGCCTGCTGCGCGGCTGACAGTTGGCCTGACTGCAGATCCTGTCCCAATTGCTGGAACATCTGGCTGATCTGATTCTCCTGGCCTCCGCCGCTACCGTGGTGATGGTGATGGTGCATCTGCGCACCCTGGCTTTGCAGGTCCTGCTGGATTTTTGCATAATCCTGCTGCGCCGCCGCGGTATTGCCGGTTTGCAGATCGGTGGACAACTGGTTGAAAGCCTGGGCGAGGGGATTCGTGCTCTGCGACGATGAACTCGCCTGCGGACCGTTCTGCTGTAAGGTGGCGAAATCGGATTGCGCCGCGGAAAGATTTCCCGATTGGAGATCCGTGCCTAGTTGCTGAAACTCCTGCTGAAACTGCTGCCGGTTGCTCTGTAAATTCTGGACGTTGTAACTGGACAAGCCACTGCTAAGAATGCCTGAAACGGACATGCCAACTCCTTCTTGAAAGCGTATTGCGCCTTCGTCGGAGTATCGGCACTCTGCGGTCCGTACTTTAATCGGCTGGCGTGCCTGGCATCCTCGTATTTCCACGCAGTTAGCAGGATTGGCCGCGCGTTGTTGTGGAAAACGAGCGCCCATGGGCAAAGGCTGCCGAGGGGAACTCGGCAACTCTTGCCTAGCGCCGCCGGCGGCTACTGGCCTCCGAGAAGTGATGGCAGGTCTGGCAGGAGCGGTTCACCTTCAGCAGCGGACCATTCACATGGTGATCGCTGATTTTGAGTCCGCCCAGGCGGGGATGGAACGGGAAGAAGACACAGGCGGGGACACCTGCTCTACCAAATCCGAGTTAGCGAGTAACGATCAAACACCCGGTCGTTGCTGATGATGGGAAGGTTTTCTGCTTGGGCCTGAGCGACGAGCATCCGGTCAAACGGGTCTTTGTGATGCTGGACGAGCGATCCGGCTTTCACCGCATGTTCTATAGTAATGGGCAGGACGAGAAACCCTTCCTCAGCCAAGTCCTCTTCAAGCCGATCCAGGAACGGCTGGGCGTCCAACTTTCCACTCTTGCTCTTGATGGCCATTTCCCACGCGGAGGCAGTGGAAACGACGACCTGGTTCTGCACGCCGGAGATCGTGCTCCGGGCTTTCTGAGAGAGATTTGCGACCTTCTGGAACCACCAGAGCAGCACGTGGGTATCGAGCAGAACTCTCACTCGATTCCCCACTCCTTCAGTTCATCCGGCGACATGGGCTCGAAGAAGGAGGGTTTAATCACGATTTGGTCCTTATACTTGCCGGGAACCCGCCGCTTGCGGCCGTTGCCGATGGCAACGAGTTTGGCGACAGGAGTCTTGCCCCGCGCAATGATGACCTCTTTGCCCTTCTCGGCTTCTGCGAGCAGCCGGGAGAGATTGGTCTTGGCTTGATGAACGGTGTACATACTTAGCTAAGAGTATTAGCTAATTGGGCTGAAGTCAACGGTCCCGACCTCAGAACGAAAATCCCCACCCTTGGCAAAACCGGCCAAGGGTGGGGCACCAGATCTCTGTTATGCGATCAGCAGCGGACGATGTTGGGCGCGTCCATGCCCTTCAGCGCGTTGCGTGTGTCCACTACCAGCTGCGCCTCGCGCACGATGCGCGGGTAGTCATACGTGGAGTGGTCGGTGACGATCAGCACGCAGTCGTACTGGCCCAGATTCTCCATGGGAGCGCACTTCATCTGCAGGTCGTAGTGGCGTCCCTTGCCCACGAAGGGGAAGTAGGGATCGTTATAGCTGACCTCGGCGCCTTCTTTTTGCAGCAGCTCGATGATGGTCAGCGAAGGCGACTCGCGAAGGTCGTCAATGTCTTTCTTATAGGCGACGCCCAGCACCAGCACCTTGGACCCGTTCATGGCTTTGCGCTCGCGATTCAGCGCCTTGCCCACCGCCTGCACCACGTGATACGGCATGGCGGTGTTGATCTCGCCCGCGAGTTCGATGAAGCGGGTGTGGAAGTCGTACTCCTTGGCCTTCCAGGAAAGATAGAACGGATCGACCGGAATGCAGTGTCCGCCGAGCCCCGGTCCGGGATAAAAGGGATGGAAGCCGAAGGGCTTGGTCGAGGCCGCGGCGATCACTTCCCAGATGTCGATGCCCATGCGCAAGCAGAGCATCTTGAGCTCGTTCACCAGGGCAATGTTGACGCAGCGATAGATGTTCTCCAGCAGCTTGCACATCTCCGCCGCCGCCGGCCCGGAGACCTTGACCGTCTTCTTGAAAATGGCGTTGTACAGCGCCGATGCGGCTTCGCCCGCCGCTACGCTGCATCCGCCCACAACCTTGGGGATATCGCGGCGCGCCACCGTCTCGTTCCCGGGGTCTTCACGCTCGGGCGAGAAGGCCACGTAGAACTCCTGCCCTGAAGCCGGCATGTTGTCGCGCGCCAACCGCAGTTCAGCGCGGTTGTTCTTTTCCAGGATGGGAATCAGCACTTCTTCCGTGGTGCCGGGATAGGTAGTGCTCTCCAGAATGACGAGCTGGCCGGCGCGCAGGTGGGGCGCGATGGCCCGGCCGGTGGAGGTGATGTAGCTCAGGTCCGGCTCCATGTATTCGTTCAACGGCGTGGGCACACAGATGATGATCGCATCCATTTCCGAGATGCGGCCATACTCCGAGGTCGCCTGAAAGCCTGCCCGGCGCGCGGCCTGGATCTGCTCCGCCGGAATGCGAAAGATGTACGTTCCGCCTTCGCCCAGCGTCTTTATTTTGCGGGAGTCGATGTCGAACCCGGTGACCGGAAAGGTCTCTTCCGTGAACAGCAGGGCCAGCGGCAGGCCCACGTAACCCAGGCCGATCACGCCGATTTTGGCGCTGCGGGTGGCGATCTTGGTCTTCAGGTCTTGAGCGAGGGAAACTGCGGTGTTTGGCTGCATAGGATTTTTCGAAGTCTAACATTTTTCCCGCGCCGATACCGGTTACCGTAGTTATTCCTAGTGATGGCAAGTGGACCAGTCCTGCAAGGCGCATAGTGCGGGAAAATGAGTACGCGCGGAGCGGGATTGGATCTGACTAGATCGACAAGGCTCGAACCTTCACCCCAGCGGCCTGGAGCCTTGCATTCACCGCGCGCGCAATCGCGGCGGCCCCCGGGGTGTCGGAATGCATGCAGATCGTCTGGGCGAGGAGTGGCAGTTCGGAGCCGTCGCCGGCGATAACCTTGTGCTCGAGGGCGATGTTCAGCGCTTGTTGGGCGGCACTCTCGGGCGTCTCGACCAGGGCGCCCGGTAGGGTGCGTTTTCGCAACATACCATCGCGCTCGTAGGTTCGGTCGGCGAAGGCTTCGGCGGCGGTGCTTAGTCCCATGCCGCGCCAGGTTTCGAGCGATCGCGATCCAGCCTGGCCGACCATGATCAGCTTCGGATCGATCGCCTGCACGGCGCGGCCGACCGCCAGCGCGATCTCACGGTCCTTATTGGTTGCATGGTAGAGCGCGCCGTGCGGCTTCACATGAATGAGCCGAACCCCCAGCCGGTCCGCCACAGTGGCGAGCGCTGCGATCTGCTGGCGGATGGAGTTTTCCAGCGCCGTCGGCGGCCAGGGCGACTCCAGCCGTCCGAAATTTTCCCGGTCCGGAAAGCTGGGATGGGCGCCCACGGCGACACCCAGCTCCTTGGCGGCGGCGACGGTTTGCCGCATGGTGCTCTCGTCGCCGGCATGGCCGCCGCAGGCCACGTTCGCCGAGGTGATGTAGCGCATCAGCTCCCAATCGGCGCCGTTGGCCAGCGCCTCCGGAGACTCTCCCAGGTCGGCGTTAAGGTCGATTTCCATAGCAGTACCGAGTACCAAGTACCGAGTACCGAGTAAACCCGGACCTTAGACTCGGTACTCGGTACTCGCAACTGGGTACTAGGGATGGGTCATTTTCTCCGGCTTCACCAACTGATCGAACTCCTCGCCCGTCAGGAAGCCGAGCTTGAGCGCGGTTTCGCGCAGGCTGCTGTGCTCGACGTGCGCCGCGTGCGCCACCTGTGCTGCTTTGTCGTATCCGATCTTGGGCGCGAGCGCCGTCACCAGCATGAGCGAATTCCGCACGTAGGAGTCGATCTTCTCGCGGTCCAGCTCAATGCCTTTGATCATGTATTCAACGTATCCGTGACAGGCGTCGGTGATGAGCGTGACCGAGTGCAGGAAGTTGTAGATCATCACCGGCTTGAAGACGTTGAGCTGAAAGTTTCCCTGCGAGCCGGCGAAGCCGACGGCGGCCGTCGCGCCATGCACCTGCACACAGACCATGGTCATGGCCTCGCTCTGCGTCGGGTTCACTTTGCCCGGCATGATGGACGAACCCGGTTCGTTCTCCGGGATGGTCAGTTCGCCGAGGCCGCAGCGCGGCCCGGCCGCCAGCCAGCGAATGTCGTTGGAAATCTTCATCAATGACGCCGCCAGCGTCTCCATCGCGCCCTGTGCGAAGACGATCTCATCGTGGGCCGACAGCGCCGCGAACTTGTTGGGATGGGAGCGGAAGGGAAGTCCCGTCAGCTCGGCGATCTTCTTGGAGGCCCGTTCGGCGAACTCAGGATGGGTGTTGAGCCCGGTGCCAACGGCTGTCCCGCCGATGGCCAAGTCATAGAGTCCATCGAGCGTCTGTTTCAGGCGCGTGATGTCGCGATCGAGCAGGGAAGCCCATCCGCCGAACTCCTGTCCGACGGTGAGCGGGACCGCGTCCTGCAGGTGGGTGCGGCCGATCTTCACCACGTCGTTGAACTGCTTCGCCTTGGCGGCAATGGCATCGCGCACACTCTCGATGGCGGGAATAAGCGCCCGCTTCACACGCTCCGCCGCCGCGATGTGCATGGCGGTCGGAAAAGTATCGTTCGAGGATTGCGACATGTTGACGTGATCGTTGGGATGAATGGGCTTCTTTGATCCGATCTCGCCGCCGGCCAGCTCGATGGCGCGGTTGGAGATCACCTCGTTCACGTTCATGTTGGTCTGGGTGCCGCTGCCGGTTTGCCAGACGCGCAGCGGGAACTGGTCGTTCAGCTTGCCGGAGATCACCTCGTCTGCGGCCTGGACGATCAGCCTGGCTTTGTCGGCGCGGCAGCTTACCCAGGTCCTGATTGACCAGTGCGCACGCTTTCTTCAGGATGCCGAAGGCGCGAATCAGCTCGGGCGGCATGGTGTCCCGGCCGATGTTGAAGTGCAGCAGCGAGCGCTGTGTCTGCGCGCCCCAGTAAACGTTCGCCGGCACCTCGATGGTCCCCATGCTGTCGGACTCGATGCGGGTGCGGGCGGTAGTCATATCGATTGCAGTTGCCATAACGTGCTCCTATGAAGGCTGTGGGCAGCAGGAAACATATGATTTTACCCCTTGCACAGACAATGGGATGAGTGAATTGTGTCCCGGCGAAGCCTATCCGTCGCGGTAGCGACGTGGTGAATTTAGCCCGGCGATTTATCGCCGGGTCTGGGTGGCGTAGGATCACGAGTCCCGTTAGGGACGACTGAACCATGGTCACACCAGTGGCGGTAGTTTCAGACGCCCCTACGGGGCTGGGGCTGCTTCTGTCTGGCTACCCGGCGATAAAATCGCCGGGCTAAACTCGTTACGTCGCTGGCGCGACTCCGTGCAATTGTCCCGCTAACTTCAGGCAGGCGAAGCCGGCGCTGACGATAATGCCTGCATAACCTCAACTGGTGGCGCTGGCCGCGACGTCAGATTCTCTCGCCTCCCTTTGGCCGGCGGAGGAATGGCAGCTTCTCGGTACTCGGACGCAATGTGCTGTATCGTATCCGGGATGGTTGCCAACGACACTTTCGACGTGCTGGTGATCGGCGCGGGTCCTACCGGGCTCGCCTGTGGAATTGAGGCGCAGCGCCGCCGGCTCAGGACCGTGGTCGTCGACAAAGGCTGCGTGGTCAACTCGCTCTTCCACTATCCCGCCGGCATGGTGTTCTTTACCACACCGGAGCTGCTGGAGATCGGCGACATGCCTTTTTCCAGCGCCCATCAAAAGCCGACGCGCGAGGAAGCCCTGGAGTATTACCGGAAAGTGGCGCAGCACTACGGGCTTGATATTCGTCAATACCAGCGTGTGACCGCAATCAAAGGCCAGGACGGCGGCTTTTTCGTTACTGCCTTCGACCAGCACGAGCGCCCGCTCGACTACTACACCCGCAAGCTCATTCTGGCCACCGGTTACTACGACCTGCCCAACATCATGGGCATCCCGGGGGAAGAGCTTCCGAAAGTGACGCACTATTACCGCGAGGCCCACCCCTACTCGGGCTCCGACGTGCTGATCATCGGCGCCAAGAATTCCGCGGCCATTTCCGCCCTGGATCTCTACCGCCACGGGGCGCGCGTGACCCTGGTGCATCGCGGTCCAGGAATCAGCGCCAGCGTGAAGTACTGGATCAAGCCCGACATTGAGAACCGCATCAAGAACGGAGAGATCAAGGCGTATTTCAATTCCAGCGTTGGGGAGATTCGCGCCGACGACGTGCTGATCCAGACGCCCGACGGCGAACTGCGGGTGAAGAACGATTTTGTTCTGGCCTTGACCGGCTACCATCCCGACTTCGACTTCCTGCGGGGCCTCGGCATCCGGCTCTCGCCCGACAACTGCCGTCCGGTCTGCGACCCGCAGACCCTGGAGAGCAACGTCCCGGGCATCTATCTAGCTGGGGTCATTGTGGCCGGATCGGCCACCAGCGAGATCTTTATCGAGAACGGGCGCTTCCACGGCCGGCAGATCGCCACGGACCTGGAGCGCAAGCTCCGCCCAAATGCCTCTCCGGTAAAAACGGCAAAAACGCTGACCTGAGCCCGCTAGACTTGGAAGCCGATCTTTGCATCTAATTCAAACAGCGGTAGTTTCGCGTGAAGGGCAGCGGAGCGGAATCGTGAATCCCGGCGGCTAATCTTCGGGCCATCAGTAACCTTGAATTTGTAAGCGGAAAGTAGCAGAATTTCGGGTCAACCGCCGCCGTTACTAGAATTGCGGGCGAGAATTACTATGAGCCGGGGTCGTCAGAGCGCCTACCAGCCAGGGCTAGCCCTGATTCTGGTGTGTCTGCTCACCGTGCTGCCGGTGATGGCGGAAACGCCTGCCGGACAAATCACTGCCCTGATTCCCGCCGCGCAACGCAACAATCGCACGCTCAAGCTGAAGGAACAAGTGGTTTGGAACGATCTGGTGCGCACCGACCGCTCCGGGCGCGCGCGCTTGAGCCTGCGCGATGGGTCGATTTTGAGCCTGGGTTCGAACAGTGAGTTCAAGATGGTGGAGCATGACCCCAGCGGCCAGCAGACGCTGCTGCAACTGAATTTCGGCAGGCTCCGCAGCCGGGTGGTGGCCATCAGCCAGCCGGGTGGCCGCTTTGAAGTGCGCACACCCCTGGCCGTAATCAATGTCCTGGGCACGGACTTCTATACGCAGTATGACGCTCCCAGCAACACATTCCGCGTCATCTGCTACAGCGGAAGTGTGGTGATTTCGGGAGTGGGCAAGTTCGAAGGCAAGAGCGAGACGATCCATGCCGGCCAGATGCTGGAAGTTGGTTCGTCGGCCTTTGGCTCGCCGCACGCAACTCTTAATGCCATTCAGCAGGACAGCATCGCGGAAACCACCACCGAGGGGCCCGGTGCCGTCAACGGCGACTCGCACCTGTTGCGCAACGTGCTGATCGGCGCGGCGGCCGCCGCCGCAGGCCTGGTGGTGGGATTGGCAGCCAGCGGAGGCTCGATCGCCGCCAGCCAGACGAGCTCTACCCCACAGAAAAAGCCGCAGTAGTCGTCGCGCTTCCTACTTCGTCAGATACTCCTCGACAAACCTGACCGTGGCGTAAAACTGAAAGTCGGCATTCTTCTTCTTGGCAAAGCCGTGGCCTTCATCCTTCGCCATCAGCCACCAGACCGGGACATTCTTCTGCTTTAGTGCGGCCACCATCTGCTCGCCTTCGCTGGCCGGCACTCGCGGATCGTTCTTGCCGGCCACGATGAACAGCGGGTGCGCGATCTTCTGCACGTTGTTCAGCGGGGCGGTGCGCTCCAGGAACTCGCGCATCTTGGGATCGCGCTCGTCGCCGTACTCCACGCGGCGCAGATCGCGGCGGTAGGCTTCCGTGTGTTCGAGGAACGTGACCAGATTCGAGGGGCCAACGACGTCAACCGCACAGCGAATTTTCTCCGGATAGTAGCTGGCGACTGCCAGGGTCATGTGTCCGCCGTAGCTGCCGCCGGTGACCATGATGCGGTCGCCATCGAGGTCAGGGCGCGCCTTGATCCAGTCCAGCAGCGCGCCGATGTCCTTGTAGCTGTCCTCGCGTTTGAACCCGTTGTCGAGGGTGAGAAACGTTTTACCGTAGCCGCTCGAGCCGCGGATATTCGGGAAAATAATGGCGGCACCGAGTTCGTTCAGATAATAGTTGTTGCGACCTATGAAGCCGGGATGGAACTGCGCTTCCGGTCCGCCATGAATATTGACGATCACCGGCCGCTTGCCTGTAAAGCGCGCCGGCGGACGGTAGAGGAAGCCAGAGATCATGCGGCCGTCGAAGCTCTTCCAGTGCACCAGCTCCGGTTCGGGCAGCACCGACGTGTTGAGCCCGCCGGTTTCGCTGTAAGTCCAGCGCTCCAGCTTTCCGCTCTTGGTATCGAGCGCATAGACGTCAGACGGCGAGCGCGAGTTGGTGAGCGAAAACCCAAGGTCGCGGCTGTTCTTGTGCCAGCGCAGGAAGCTGATACTGTCCGCGGGCAACTTTGGCACTGGACGCTCCTTGCGCGTGGCCGTGTCCATCAGGTGCAGCACGCTCATGCCGTCTTCGTTGCTGACGAAGGCCAGAGTTTTGCCGTCTTCAGAAAGCTCAAACTCCTCCACGTCCCACTTGATGTGCGAGGTGAGATAAGCGTGCTGCTTTGTGGCCAGGTCAACGTACGTCAGGCGCTGGAATTCGGAATCCTTGTCGGTGGTGACGAAGAGTCCTTTGCCGTCCTTGCTGAATTCTGCTCCGCTGTAGGCGATCTTCTCCGCACCGCCTTTCGGAGTGATCAACGTCTTCTCGCCAGTGGCGGCATTCACCATCCAGACGTAGCTCTCATTGGCTGAGATCTCTTCCACCAGCGCGAACTGCTTGTCGTCGAATGACCAGCCGCTGACCGCCCATCCGCCGCCCTCGAGCTGCACCAGCAGGTGGTCGCTCTTGGGATCGCGTGGGTCCATCATCCAGATGTCAGTGTCCTTGCCGTTGCGGCGGGTGGAGCTGTAGGCGATGCGGTCGCCGGCGTGGTCCCACTGCACACCGAGATTGCGCGACTTGCCGTCCGTGAGCAGGGTCGACTCGCCGGTCGCAAAATCATAACGATAAATCTGGAACCACTCGCCGCCGCCCACGTCCTTGAGAAAAAGAAAGTAGTCGCCCTTGGTCGGCTGATAGGAAGCCGCGAGCACGCGGTCGGAGAAGAACGTAAGTTGCGACCGGTCACCTCCGGGAAACTTCAACTGGTGCACCTGGTTGGTGTCGCCGAAGCGAGTGGTGATCAGCAGACTATGCTCGCTGGGGTGCCAGTCCTGCAGGGTCGCCGTTCGGTACTCGGTGTAGCGGTTGGTGGTGGCCGCAATCGATGCGGGAATGCCGGCAATGCCTTCCGTGACAAGGTTGTCGCCGGGAACGATATCGGCGGATGGGCCCTGGCCGAGAAGCAAAGCTGAAATCGAAAGGAAGGCGCAGAAAAAGGCGGCCAAGCGAAAGGTTTTCATCAGCACCTCAGAAGCCTCGGAGAAAAGACGCGAAAGTATACGATAAGGTAGCAGGGCTCGATGACTTGCCTTTGCCTGGTAAGCTCGGGCTTACCCGCAATGACTCTTGTCGGCCTCGCTTTCACCTCCGCTACCTGCGCGCTTCTGCTGATCGAATTTCTACGTCATTGGCGCTGGCGGCTTGCCGCACACGGCTGGGCGGGATTGGCGATCCTCGCCATTGCCGAGGGCATGATGTTCCGCGGGATCCAGCCGGTTGCGATCTACTTCACGCCCATCGCCTGGACCTGCTACATCCTGCTCGCGGATGCGGCGGTGCTGGCCATCACCGGGCACTCGCGCCTGCACGACGAGCCGCGCCGCCTAGTGCAAGTCGCGCTGCTCTCCATTCCGCTGTGGCTGGTTTTCGAGGCCTACAACCTGCGCCTGCAGAATTGGACATACGTCGGCGTGCCCACGAATTGGGCCGCGGGTTTGCTCGGCTACGGATGGTCGTTCGCCACCATCACCCCGGGCATCTTCGAGACGGCCGACTTGGTGGAAGCTTTCGGGTGCTTCAAGCCGGCACGGCCCATTGTATTTTCGGCAGGCGCAGAGCGCGGCATGATGCTGTTTGGCCTGCTCTGCCTGGTGCTGCCCCTGGTCCTGCCGCAACGCATTGCGGCTTACCTGTTCGCGCTGGTGTGGATTGGTTTCGTCTTTCTGCTCGATCCCCTCAACCATCGTTTGCGCCTGCCGTCGCTTCTGGGCGATCTCGTAGCCGGGCGTCGCGGACGGTTGTATTCGTTGCTGATTGCCGGCTGGGTCTGCGGATGGTTGTGGGAATTCTGGAACTACTGGGCGGCGGCCAAGTGGCATTACATTTTTCCGCTGGCGCAGGGGTGGAAGATTTTTGAGATGCCGGCGCCGGGCTATCTCGGATTTCTGCCCTTCGCGCTGGAATGCTTCGCGATGTACGTGACCGCGAGTTGGATAATTTGCAGGCTTAGAGATTTCAGCCGTCCCTACGGGACTGGGACATCTCGAACGCATGAGACCCGCCACTGAAAGTGGCGGGCTAAATTCGGTCGTCGCTTCGCGACTCCATTAACTTTTCTCCCGATCTCCCGATAACCCGATCTTCCCGCTCACCATTTATACTGAGCCTGTGAACGTGTTTCGCGGACTCGCTGCCGTCGCCAAGGGGATGGCTATCACCTTCAAGGAGATGCTGTCGCCAACCATCGTCGAGAACTATCCCGACGGCCCGGGTCCCCTGCGGGGCGCGATGTTCCAGGAACGCTACCGCGGCGTGCACGTGCTGCAGCGCGACGAAAACGGCCTGGAAAAGTGTGTCGCCTGCTTCCTGTGCGCGGCGGCGTGCCCCTCGAATTGCATTTACATCGAGGCCGCCGACAACACCGCCGAGCAGCGCATCTCCGGGGCCGAGCGCTATGCCAAGGTCTATAACATCGACTACAACCGCTGCATCTTCTGCGGATATTGCGTGGAAGCCTGCCCCACAGACGCCATCACCCACGGCCACGGCTTCGAAGTGGCGGCGCTGAATGCCAGCAGCCTGGTCTATCGCAAGGAGCAAATGCTGGCGCCGCGGCCGGCGCAGCAAGGGCAGAACGCGATCTTCAGCACGTCCGACGAAGCGCAGCTGCAGGCAGAGCGGGAGCGCGGCGGGGTGGGACGATGAATCGGGTGATGTGGCCATCGGGTGATCGGGTGATCTGTTTTCAGATGACCCGATGACCCGATCTCCCGATCACCCGATTTTTCAAACGAAATGTCCAGCTTTCTCCAAACCGTCGAACAGCGCGTCGTCATCTACGACGGCGCCATGGGCACCAACATCCAGGTGCGCCAGCCCTCGCCGGACGACTTCTGGGGCAAAGAAGGCTGCAACGAAATTCTGGTCCTGAGCCGGCCGGACATCATCCGCGACATTCACGCCAGCTTCTTCGGCGTCGGCTGCGACGTGGTCGAGACCGATACCTTCGGCGCCACCAGCGTCGTGCTCGGTGAGTACGATCTGCAAGACAAGGTCGCGGAGATCAACCGCGCGGCGGTGAAGATCGCGCGCGAAGCGGCTGCCGATTTCTCGACGAATAGCAGGCCGCGCTTTGTCGCCGGTTCTATCGGTCCCACCACCAAGCTGCCCTCGCTCGGCCACATCGGATTCGACGCCATGGCCGCCAGCTATGAAGAGCAGGCGCGGGCGCTGATCGAAGGCGGGGTTGATGTGCTACTCATCGAAACCTGCCAGGACTTGCTGCAGGCCAAGGCCGCGCTGGCCGGCGTCTTCGACGCGATGAAGGCCGCGGGCAAGCGCCTGCCGGTGACGGTGCAGGTGACCGTCGAATCCACCGGCACCATGCTGCTCGGAACCGAGATCGGCGCAGCGCTCACCGCGCTCGAGCCCTACGACGTCGACGTCATCGGCATGAACTGCGCCACTGGGCCGCGCGAAATGAACGACGCCGTCCGCCATCTGGGCGCGAATTCCCCCAAGCACGTCTCCGTGTTGCCCAATGCCGGACTACCGCAGAACGTCGGCGGGCGCGCCGTGTACCTGCTCAAGCCCGAGGAGTTGGCGGAGTATCACCAGCGCTTCATCACCGAGTACGGAGTGCGCATTGTCGGCGGTTGCTGCGGCACCACTCCCGAGCACTTGAAGGCCGTTGTCGAGACCTGCGCGAACCTGGAGCCGGCGAAGCGCGAAATCAAGCCCAACGCGGCGGCGTCGAGCGCTTATACCTCAATTCCGCTCGATCTTGATCCCAAGCCGCTGATCGTTGCCGAGGAGATGAACACCACCACCCGCGTGGAGCACTTCCGCAACTTGGTGCGGGCAGGGAAGTACGACGACATCCTCACGCTCGCCAAGCGCCTGGTGAACGAAGGCTCGCATATGCTCGACCTGTGCTGCGCCATCGTCGGCGAGGACGAGAAGGGATACATCACCTCGGTGCTGGAGAAGATCGCCACCCGCGTGCCCGCGCCGGTGCTGGTCGATTCCACCGAGGCCGACGTGATCGAGGAGGCGCTCAAGCGCATCCCCGGCAAGGCGATCATCAACTCCATCAACCTGGAAGACGGCGAGAAGCGAACATCGAAAGTCCTGCCCATGGCGAAGCGCTACGGCGCGGCCGTGATCGCGCTGACCATCGACGAAGAGGGCATGGCGCTCACCGCGGACAAGAAAGTTGCGATTGCCAAGCGCATCTTCGAGTTGGCCACCCAGAAGTACGGCATTCGTCCGGTCGACCTGATCTTCGACGCGCTGACGCTGCCCATCTCGACCGGCCAACAGGAGTACCGCACTGCGGGAATGGAGACGCTCGCGGCCGTCCGCCGCATCAAGCAGGAGCTGCCCGAGGTTAAGACCATCCTGGGCGTGAGCAACATTTCGTTCGGCTTGGCGGTCTATCCGCGGCGCGTGCTGAACTCCGTCTTCATGCACGAAGCGGTGGATCATGGCCTTGACATAGCCATCGTCAATTACAGCAAAGTCTATCCGTTGTACAAAATACCTGAAGCTGAAGTTGAGCTGGCAAAGAAGCTGATCCGCTACGACACCTCGGCCGGCGACCCGTTGCAGAACTACATGAACCACTTCGCCGGCATGGAAAAGAAGAGCGACGCTCCGCCAGTCGAAGTGGAGAAGCTCTCGGTCGAAGACCAGCTCAAGTACTGCATCATCAACGGCGAAAAATCCGTCGGGCGGGACGCGCACAAGCAGTCGCTGGAGCAGGTGCTCGAGTCCGCGCTCGCCACCTACACGCCTCTCGACCTTATCAACAACGTCCTGCTGGACGGCATGCGCACGGTGGGTGAGCTGTTCGGCGCGCGCAAGATGCAACTGCCGTCGGTGCTCGATTCGGCCTCGGTGATGAAGCAGGCGGTCGCCTATCTCGAGCCCCGTATGGAGAAGCTGGAAGGCACGCAGAAGGGAACCATGGTGCTGGCCACGGTGAAGGGTGACGTCCACGACATCGGCAAGAACCTGGTGGACATTATTCTCTCCAACAACGGCTACCGGGTGGTCAACCTTGGCATCAAGCAGCCGGCCGATACCATCATCAAGGCCGCCGCCGAACACCGTGCCGATGCCATCGGGCTGAGTGGCCTGCTGGTGAAGTCCACGGTAGAAATGAAGTATGTCATCCAGGACCTTGAGCGGCAGGGACTGAAGTTTCCCGTGATCTGCGGCGGCGCGGCGCTTACCCGCAAGTATGTGGAAGACGACCTGCGGCGCGAATATTCCTCCGCCGTCTTTTATGCCGACGACGCGTTCGCCGGCCTCCATCTGATGAAGGACCTGTGCTCCGCCGACGGGCCGCGCGAAGAGCGTCTGGCCGAAGGCCGTACGGTAAAGGAAGTTGTGAAGAAAGCAGCCGCGTCGGTTTCTGGCGATGACCGCGAGAGGGTTGCGCGTTCGGTTGCTGTCGCGGAGATGGTCGAGATCCCCGAGCCGCCGTTCTCCGGCGTGCGCGTGAAGAAAGATTTCGACCTGCGCGAAGTCTTCAGTTACATCAACGAAACGGCGCTGTTCAAGAATCAGTGGCAGCTCAAGACCGCTTCGCAGGCCGACTATGCCCGGCTGGTCGAAGAGAAGTACCGGCCCATCCTGCGCGACCTGCAGGAAGAGGTGATCCGCCAGGGATGGTTCCAGCCGCAGGCCGTCTATGGCTGGTTCCCATGCCAGAGTGAGGGGAATGACGTCGTTATCTACGATCCTGCCGGGTTTTCGCGGGCGGGGGCGGCCGCGCCACATGAGTTTCGAGAAGTCCAGCGGTTTACTTTCCCGAGGCAGAAAGAAGGAAGGAAGCTCTCGATCGCCGACTTTTTCGCGCCGCGCGATTCCGGCCGGCTGGACGTGATCGGGATCTCGGTCGTCACCATCGGCGAGCGCGCCTCGCACGAGACCGCGCGGCTGTTTGAGTCCGGTGAGTACACCAAGTATCTGTACCTGCACGGACTGAGCGTGGAGTCGGCGGAGGCGCTGGCCGAACTGCTGCACAAGCAGATGCGCGCCGAACTGGGCATTGGCGGCGACGACGCCCCGCGCATCAACGACCTCTTCCACCAGAAGTATCGGGGCTCGCGCTACTCGTTTGGCTATCCCGCGTGCCCGAACCTGGAAGACCAGACGAAGATCTTCGCCCTGCTCCATCCCGAGGAGGCGATCGGCGTGCGGCTGACCACGGGCTTTCTGCTCGAACCCGAACAGAGCACCTCGGCCCTCGTGGTGCACCATCCGGATGCGAAGTATTTCGTAGCTTAACTTCTTGTAGCGCCGGCCTCTGGCCGGCTGTCGCGAGGGCGTCTCGCCCTCGCGCGTGTGCGCGAGACGCCCACACGCACAGCCGCCGAGACGGCGGCGCTACGTAAGCGCGGCACTGCTCTATTTCTTAAACAACCGCTCGAAGGCCTTGCGCGCGTCTTCCGGGCGGCTGGCGCCGGCCTCGGTGGTCTGCCGCTCCACTCGCACGCGGACGGAAAAGAAGGTGCACTGGTTGGCGGCGTCCTTGCGCGCGATGCGTTCGGGGATGGGCTGCTGGCACTCGTAACGTGCGGAAGTGTCAAAGTACGTGCACTGCTTGCAGGAGTGCAGCGAACCGCCGCACTGCCCACAGAGGCCGGAGGATTCGTCCAGCGGCTGGATCAGCGCTCCGCACAGAGCGCAGCGCGTCGTGGTGCGCGTGGCCGGCATTTGGATGTGACGCGGCTCGTCTTTGGGTCGCTTGGGCGTAGAGATGCTCCTTGGGAGGGGATAGTGTATTCCCGGGATGGCGCGTTTGTCGCGTCGGGTCGGATGTCACCGATGGGCAAATCGCAGATATAGCCAAAGGAAAAAACCAAAGCCGAAAAGGACGATTCCGCTGCAACAGATGGAGAGAACAGAGAAGAAGGCGCGCAGCGGATGTCCCCTGGAGAATGCGCGAAGCAGCAGAACGATTGCGATCAGTTCGAACGCAAGGGTGACAGCGAGGCCGAAGGTGACCATAGCCTCGGACAAACCACCCGCAACCGCGCCCAGTCCAGTGGCCTTCTGGCTGGACAGGGAGCTAACAAATGCGACCGCGATAGGTAGTATGAGGAACAGAAACGGAATCCAGGCGAGCAACACACCCCAGAGAAAACGCTTCCGCTTGATCGCGTCTGGCTGGGCGTTCATGAAAATCCCCGGGGAGATTGCCAGTTCCGACACTCAGAGCTAAGAGCCAAAAGCCAGAGGCTAGGAGCTGCATTTCTGGCGGAGAGGGAGGGATTCGAACCCCCGATACCCTTACGGGTATGCCGCATTTCGAGTGCGGTGGTATCAACCACTCACCCACCTCTCCGCGCCGACGGCAAGGCTGAGTGGCCTATCCCGATTTTAATGCCATAGAGGCACTGAGACACAGAGGTTTGTCA
The DNA here is from genome assembly GCA_963733935.1 of uncultured Acidobacteriota bacterium. Classification (GTDB taxonomy): domain Bacteria; phylum Acidobacteriota; class Terriglobia; order Terriglobales; family Acidobacteriaceae; genus JAHFUA01. The sequence continues at coordinate 137,205 of CAVTEQ010000014.1, read as the reverse complement.
ATTCCTCTCTGTGGCTCTGTGTCTCCGTGGCGATCTTCACACCTTCCTTTTTTCCACGAAAAATGACTGCAGCAGCTCCCCGCACCGTGCGGCCAGCACGCCTGAGGTGATCTGCATCTGGTGATTAAGGCGGGGGTGGTTGACCACCTGGAGGACCGAGCCGACGGCGCCTGCCTTGGGATCGTCCGCGCCATACACCAGCCGGCGCAGGCGCGCGTGAACCAGTGCTCCGGCGCACATGGCGCAGGGCTCGATGGTGACGAAAATCTGACACTCCGGAAGCCGATGATTGCCTATGTCGCGCGCGGCCTGGCGCAGGGCAACAATCTCAGCGTGGGCGGTTGGATCATCGTTCGGTGAGATTGCGGTTGCCGCCGCGTCCCACGATCTTCTCCCCGCAGACCACCACCGCGCCCACCGGAACTTCGCCGGCCGCGGCGGCGCGCTGCGCCTCGCGCAAAGCTTCTTCCATCCACAGTTCGTCGGAGATCATGCCCTCCCCGCGGGCATTGTAGTCGTGCCCCCGCTGGTCGCGGTACAATTACAGAGTGATGAACCCCCGCTTCAAGCACGTTCTGCGGAAGATCCTGATGCTGGACCTGATCCAAGGCTTGGCGCTCACCTTCCGCTACCAGGATCCACGGGAGATTTATACCGAGCAGTATCCCATGGAGCGGCCGCAGGTGGCGGAGCGCTATCGCGGCGCACCGCGGCTGAACGTGAACCCGGACACCAACGAGACTCTGTGCATCGCTTGTGATCTGTGCGCCCTGGCGTGTCCCGAGCACCTGATTGTCGTGACCAGCGAGCGCAATCCCAACACACGCCGCAAAGAACTCACAAACTTTACCTACGACCTCAGCCGCTGCATGTTCTGCGGCCTCTGCGAGGACGCTTGTCCTACCGACTGCCTGGAACTGACCCAGGACTTTGAGCTGGCCAACTATACCCGCGAGGGCATGATCTGGGACCGCCAGACGCTCGAAATGGGACCCAAGCCGACGGTGTACAAAAAGTAGTTTCGAGTTTCGGGTTTCAAGTTTCCAAGAAATAACAGTGAAAGAGGCACGGAGAATTGTCTATCTCCGTGCCTCTGTGTCTCTGTGGCTAACTCCAGCTACGGCACGAACAGGTTCGCGCAGTGGCCCGGGTCTGTGGGATGCTGCGCAATCGCGCCGCCCTTGGGGATGCACTGGCTGGGCGGCAGCTTCTCGTGGTTCTCGACGTGGTCGACGAGCAGATCGAACGCTTTCTGCGCGTGCGGCTGGATGACGACCAGTTGCGGGAAGAAGTTTACGTTGGCTTCGATGTGGTTTCCGTTCTGGACTTCATAGAGCCGGTACGCGGGGTGATGGCCGTGGTGGTGGTCGCGATCATCGTCCCAATCATGGTAGTGGTGCTCGCGAGACTCCAGCACGGCATCCTCATAGGCGCGTGCCCCACGCTTGATGGGCAGCAGCGCGTCCATGGTGCCGGCGACGGTGATCAGCGGTTTGCCGATGTCACCCGTGGTCTCAACCTGGTCCACACTGCGGAAGACTCCGGGCACGGTGTGGATGCGCGAGAGGTAATCGTAATTCCCCAGGCCCGCGCCGTAAGTGTCATAGGTGGGATCGAAGCGCTCCTGCCACTGGCAGGCCGTGACTTCCCAGAAGCTATTGGAATAACGCAGCCAGAGCGAGTCGGTCGGGGTCACCGTGTTGTTGACGATGTCGGGCGGATACCCGGCGGCCACGATATTCTTCGCCGCCTGGCTGTTGGGGTCGAAACCTGAAGCGACATAGTCGGGGAAGTTCTTGATGGCGGGCGGCAGGTCAATCAGGATATTGGGTCCGCGCGGATCGATGAAGGTGCCTTCCCAGTCCACGCCGCCGTCGAAGAGCTCGGGCGCCTCCTCCAGGGCGCGGCGAACCTGGTAGCCGCCATTGGAAGTGCCCACGGCATAAGTGCGATGCGGATGGTGATGGTAGTTCACCTTCACCGCGTGCTGCGCCAGGCGCGTGGTCTCGATCATGTACTGCGTCCACTGGGTGAAGGGCTTCTGCGGATCGTTGTCGTAAAAGTGGGCCCAGAGGGTGGAACTCGGATTCAGCCTGCAGGAAAGAGGATCACTCGCCGGCTGGGTGACGGAAGCCAGCGAGGCAAAGTACAGGTTGAGCACGCCCTTGTTCTGGGAGGCATAGGCATATCCCTGGGGAAGCACGTAGTCGCTCCAGGCCCAGTCGCCATTGAATTCGCTGCGGGTTCCGGAAGCTCCCGCAATGACCAGCTTGCCGTTCCAGGTGTCGGGAAAGCGCAGCAGGAAGCGGGCTTCGCCGCTGGGGTCGTGTGCGAACCAGCCCTCTACCTGGATCCCGGGTACGGGGCCCGAGGTTGGCGCCGGGCCGTTGGAGATGACCCCAAGGTCGGTGACCGGCGTGAAGGAGAAAGCCGAGCCGAAGGATGTCGGTCCAGGCAGCGGAGTGCCGTCGGCGAAGGTGGTGATGGAATTGTTGGCCGGAGTCACCGGGGCGGTGGCTGGATTAGGCACCCGCAGGTCGTCGGCATGGAAGCAGGTGGCCCCAATGGCCTTATCGGCCAGGAAGGCGAGGACTTCCGGGCAGCCGGCTGCCGCCGGACGCGGAAGCGCGCACACCACCGACACGAGCAAAATTGCCAGAATTAGCGTACCTCTTGTTCTCATCGAATTGCCTCCACAGTTACCCGGTCTGACGAAACCACGGCCCCCGCAGTCTGAGGGATTGGCTGCAACCGGGGTGAAATTTGCGTGCTAGGAGCTGCCCTCGGGGGAAGAGGAGCGGAGGAACTCTACGCAGCGGGCGCGGTGGTGTCAAGTCCAATTCCGCGGTCGATGCTCCGCACCCATCAGCGAAGAATGGCTCTGGGCGCGGGGAGGCGCAGGTAGCGCCGGCGTCCCGCCGGCCCGAGGCGCGGGCGAGACGCCCGCGAGACAGCCGCCGAGACGGCGGCGCTACTTCAGGGCCCGGCCGGCTGCTGCTGGGTCATGCAGTGCAGCGTGCCCAGCCCCCAGACCAGGTCGCCGCAATGGATGCCGACCACTTCGCGGTCGGGGAAAAGCCGGGCAAGGATCTCGAGCGCGCGGGGGTCCTTAGGGTCGTTAAACGTGGGCACAAGCACCAGCCGGTTGGCGATATAGAAGTTGGCGTAGCTGGCGGGCAGGCGCTGTCCGCGGAAGACGACCGGCGCGGGCATCGGCAGTTCGACAATGCGCAGCGGCGCGCCGTCCTGGTCCGACGCCGCGCGCAGCCGTTCCAGATTTTCGCGCAGAGGCCCGTGGTTGGAATCGCTCGGATCCGGCTCGACGCAGGCAACAACGGTATCCGGCGCAACGAAGCGTGCGATGTCGTCCACGTGACCGTGCGTATCGTCGCCGGCGATGCCGCGGTTGAGCCAGATCACGCGGCGCACGCCGAGATAGTCGGCGAAAATCTGCTCCAGCTCCGCCCGCCCCAGGCCGGGGTTGCGTTGCTGGTCGGGACTGAGCAGACATTCTTCGGTGGTCAGCATGGCGCCGCGGCCGTTCACGTCGATGCTGCCGCCTTCGAGCACTACCCGCTGCCGGCGCGCATTCACGGTTGCTGTTGGCTGCCACTGTGTCAGACGCAGATGGCGGCCCACTCGGCCGGCGATGGTCGCATCCTTTTGCCAGTCGGGATACTTCGCCCAAGCATTGAAGCGCCAGCTCGTGATCGCGAGAGGCGCCTGCGGGCTTGATTTCGAAACCACGAAGATGGGACCGCAATCACGCGTCCAGCCACGATTGGTGGGCCAGAGATAGAAGTCGAGGGCTTCCGTGTTGACGTGAGATTGCTTCAGGATATCGAGAGCGCGTTTGCGGGCTGCGGCGTCCTCAACAATGATGGCCACGCGCTCGACTCGCGACAGATGACGGACAATCTCGGCATAAACCCATGGGATGGCGGCGAATTTTCCCGGCCAGTCGGTGCGATTGTGCGGCCAGGCCAGCCAGGTGGCGGTGTGCGGCTCCCACTCGGCGGGCATGCGGTAGCCGAGGGCGGCGGGGACTGCGTTTCGCGTTGCATGTTTCACGTTTCGCGGCAGAGGCAGTTTGACCATGCGATCGATTAATCGAGGAATCGCTGCGTGATCCCCGCGTAGCTGTCCACGCGGCGGTCGCGCAGGAAGGGCCAGTTGCGGCGTACGTCCTCTATACGGCGCAGATCAACCTCGCCAATTAAGATTTCCTCGCGGTCGCTGGATGCTTCGGCAACCACAACGCCGAAGGGATCAGCGATGAATGATCCGCCCCAGAACTCAAGGCCTGCGCCTGGGGCGGCGTTGCCGTTTACGTTGCCGTTTTCGTGGCCGACGCGGTTTGCGACGGCGACATAGACCCCGTTGGCGATGGCGTGTCCGCGCTGCACGGTACGCCAGGCGTCGTGTTGCGCCGCGCCGAACTCCTGCTTTTCAGCCGGATGCCAGCCGATCGCGGTCGGATAGAAGAGCACCTGCGCGCCCTGGAGCGCCGTCAGCCGTGCGCCCTCGGGATACCACTGGTCCCAGCAGACCAGCGTGCCGATCTTGCCGACCTGCGTGTCAAAGGTGCGGAAGCCGAGGTCGCCCGGCGTGAAGTAAAACTTCTCGTAATAAAGAGGATCGTCGGGGATGTGCATCTTGCGGTAGATGCCCTTGATGGAGCCGTCGGCATCGAGAACCACCGCGGTGTTGTGATAGATGCCGGCCGCGCGCCGCTCGAAGACCGATGCGATCACGACGGCCTTCGTGCTGCGCGCGACTTCGGCGAGCCTGGTCGGTCGTAGGGCCGGGCACGGGCTCGGCCAGGTCGAAGAGCGCGGCGTCTTCGCGCTGGCAGAAGTACTGGGTGCGGAAGAGTTCCGGCAGGCAGATCGACCTGCGCGCCGCGGCCAGCGGCGTCGCGCACCATGTCGGCAGCATGGCAGACGTTTTTCTCCGGGTCCGGCCCGCAGGCCATCTGGATCAGGCCGACCTTGAAGTTCTCTGCTGGCAATCCAAGCTCCCATCAGATTTCTAACACAAACCTCCGCCGCGGATACACGCCGATCAATCAGCATCAGCGTTCGTCCGCGTTGATCCGCGGCGAGAAATTTCCGCGTCATGGTGTTAGCGGCACCCGGTGGGCGAAGTTGTGATCTTCTGTTGATCATTGACGCGTGTTGCGCTCAGGCTGTAGCTTTCAACTTCAGCTTACAATTCTCCGCGAGGGCGACGCTTGAAACATGGCAAGCAGGAAGGCTTGGGCACGGACCGCAAGCTGCACGATCCGATTGAGGACAAGCTGGTTCCCATCCATCCGCTGGACCTCAACCAGGCGAAGACGGTGGACGATCTGGTGCGCGGCATGGGCCAGACCGCATTCACTGGCCGCCAAGTCGGCGAAGCCGCGGACGTGCTGGAAGCCATGGCCCGCGACCGCGACTGCTTCGTCGTGATGACGCTGGCCGGCGCGATGACGGTCGCCAAGCAGGGGCTGATTGTCACCGAGCTGATCGACCGCGGCGTGGTCCACGCGATCGTTTCCACCGGCGCGTTGATGGCCCACGGACTGGTCGAGGCCACCGGGCGCTCGCATTTCCGCTACAACCCCAGCATGAGCGACGTCGAACTGTACGAGGCAGGCTACAACCGCGTGTATGACACGCTGGAGCCGGAGCGCAATCTCGATGACGTCGAGGTAGTGGTCTTCGACGTCCTGAAGCAGTGGGACGCGAAACAGATTGTTTGCTCGTGGAAGCTGAATGCGGCCATTGGCGAATACCTGCTGAAGCACGCGGAGGGGCGCGGAATCCTGAAGTCGGCCTTCGAGAAGAAGGTGCCGGTATTCGTGCCGGCCTTCACCGACTCCGAACTCGGCCTGGACTTCGCGCTTACCAACCGCATTCGCGCGCGCGAAAAGCAGCCGCGGCTGCGCTACGACCCCTTCGAAGATCTGGAGCACTTTGCCGCGACGCTGCTGGCGCAAAAGCGGCTGGGAATTTTCACCATCGGCGGCGGAGTGCCGCGCAACTGGGCGCAGCAGTTCGGTCCGTACATCGAGCTGCGCAACCGGCGGGCGGGCGAAGACGTGCCCCTCAAGCGCTATCACTATGGAGTGCGCATCTGTCCGGAGCCGGTCTATTGGGGAGGGCTCTCGGGGAGTCCATACACTGAAGCGGTTTCCTGGGGAAAGTTCGTGCCGCCGGAAGAAGGCGGCCGCTTCGCAGAGGTATTCGTGGACGCGACCGTTGGCTTGCCGTTGATCGTGGGGGCGGTGCTGGAACGCTTGAGGAAGAAGTGAAGTGCGTCTTGAGATATGCGCAGTTTTGGGAAAAACCAAACCCAAGGTCCCTCGGCTCGCGCTCCCTCACTTTCGTTCGGTCGCGCAGCGCTCGGGATGACAATTCTTATGGTGGGAATCTTCTGCGCTACCACTTCACCGGCGGAGGCTCGGGCGCGGCGGCGCCATCGGCACGCGGGTCTGACGCGCCATAGTTCACCTTAGTTTTCGAGTCGTGCAGCACCGCCTGGCCGCGGCCCATTGCGGTCGAAAAGTCTCCCACGTCTTCGAGATCGTGTCCCATGTCCGCGAGCTGCTGTGCTACCTGCAGCGGCACGCGGGATTCGAGCAGGATGCTGCCGCCCATTCTTTCCCCAACCGTAAAGCGGGCTACTTCGAGCGCCGCCTGGATATTCATGCCGTAATCGACCATGTTGGAGACGAATTGCGCATGCGCCAGCGGCTGGTTGGCGCCGCCCATGATGCCAAAGCCAATGTGCTGATCGCCGCGCTCCATGAATGCCGGAATGATGGTGTGGAAGGGCCGCTTGCGCGGCGCCAGCGCATTGGGATGCGATGGATCAAGCGAGAACAGCGCTCCGCGGCTTTGCAGCACGAATCCCATGCCGCGCACTGTGACGCCCGACCCGAAGCCGATGTAGTTGCTCTGGATCAAGGAAGCGATGTTGCCCTCACGATCGACGACTGCCAGATAGGTAGTATCGCTTCCTGGTGGCACACCGAATGCGAAGTCGCCGGCGCTGTCGGGCTTCATGAGCCGCGCACGCTGCTTCGCGTACTTCTTGGAGAGCAGACCCTTCACGGGCACTTTCGCAAAGCGCGGATCGGCGTTGTAGCGCTCCAGATCGGCGTAGGCCAGCTTCATGGCCTCGATCTTCTTGTGCAGCTCGCAGACGCTCAGCGGCCCGTCCGGCGAGGCCGGAATGGTTTCCATGATGTTCAGCATTTCCAGCGCGGCCATGCCTTGGCCATTGGGCGGCAGCTCGTAGATGGTCCAGTCGCGATAGGTCGTGGAAATCGGGTCGACCCACTCCGCGGAGTATTCGGCCAAATCATCTTTGGCCATCGTGCCGCCGAGCGCCTCCGAGGTGCTGACGATGGCGCGTGAGATCTTGCCGCGGTAAAAAGCCTCGGGACCATCATCAGCGACCATGCGCAATGATCTCGCCAGGTCGGGGTTGCGGAAGATCGCTCCCACCGCGGGAACCTTGCCGTCGGGCAGATAAACGCGGCGGCTCTCTTTATCGTGCGCGAGGGCCTCGGGTCCAACCCGCCAATAGCCCTGAATGACTTCCGGCACCGGGTATCCGTGGTCAGCATGGAAGATGGCGGGCTGAAAGATTTCTTTCCAGCGACGCTGGCCGAAGCGGCGGTGAAGCTGGCTCCAGCCGTCCACTACGCCGGGCACGGTGACGGAATGGATACCATCGCGCGGCATGGTTGCGTATCCCTTGCGCCGCAGGTGCTCGATGCTGAGGCCTGCGGGCGCCCAGCCGCTGGCGTTCAGGCCGTGCAGCTTGCGCTTCTTCGCCTGCCAGTAGAGGACAAACAGGTCGCCGCCCATACCGTTCATCATGGGTTCGGTAACGCCGAGGACCGCGTTGGCGGCAATAGCGGCGTCAGCCGCGGAGCCGCCACGCGCCAGCACTTCAGCTCCGGCATCTGACGCCAGCGCGTGAGCGGTGGCTACGATCCCGTAGCGGGTAATGACCATCGAGCGGGCGTGCGAGCGGGAATAGGAAGACATGGGGCTACTCGAATTCGCGGGTTGGAGCAGCCTGGTCAGCGCCTACACGTCCGGCGGTGATTTCGGCCACAAAGTAATTTTCCGCCCGCACAGGGATTCCGGCAAGGCGGCGCAGGATATTGATTTGTCCCACGTGAGTCAGCGCGTCGGCAATCGGCCCTTGGAACAACTCTTCGGGAGCGACCTGGAGCGGAGTGTCTGACGACAGATAGCCGTCGAGCTTGTCCAACGCGGCAAAGAACCTCTCGATTTCCTTGTCCCAGGGTAGGGGCGCGGAGTCTTGCCAGCGCTGCTGCCCTTCCGCCAGAGAAAACGCCCAGTCGAGCACGTCGCTGATGTGCGCCAGGATTTGTCCCGGAGTGCGGACGCCGCCCGCCGCACTGAAATCGGCAAAGGAGGGCGGCGCTCCGCGCACCGCCTTGCCTCCCCTGTAAGCCAGCGTAGCTAGAGAATGGCGAAGCAGTTGACGGCCGGACTCGGGTGCATTTACGGATACAGTCCCAGTCATGGCGAACTAGGGTATCGCAGGACCCCACTTCCACAAAGCTACCAAATGTTGGTGGCGCTGCGAATCCGCTGCCAACGCGGGACTCGGGTGTCCCCCATTACAAAAATTTACGTATTATCGACAATGTTACAGATTGACATCTTGACCGACCGAGATATAGACTCCGCGCCGGTTTGGGGGTGACCGGTTTCTGCCGTTCGGCCTGTGCCGCCCCTTCTGTTCCCCAGGACCTCCCCCGATTCAGGGCTTGGTGCATGAGGCGGTAGTGGTGTCTCTGCCGCGTCCTCAAGGCAGCGGGCTCATGATACGAACCTCTATCCGTTTTCGCTCAAGCTCCCGGCGAAAACCGCAGAGTCGAAAGGAGAGCACATGAGAAGCGGACGATATTTGTACGCATGCGCAGTGCTGGTTGCCCTCGTCGTCGGCCTCGGGCTCTGGAAACCCACGCACGTCAAAGCGGACCATGATCGCGCACCCAGATTCAGGGTGGATCCCTTCTGGCCCAAACCGCTGCCCGCCCCTGTGGGCACCGATGGCATCGCCCATCGATGGGTACAGGGCGAAGTCGCGGGAAGCTGTACCGACCAGTGGGACAACGTCTACACCTTCAATCGCGGTTGGGAAGTAGGCGTATCCGTCAACGGTACCCTGCAGAACAACCAATCGGGAGCGATTAATTCCAACGACGCCACCCCGGCAAAAGCAATCCCGTCTCCTCCGGTCGTCGCCTTTAACACCGAGGGGAAGACGGTTGCCGGCTGGGGTAATCCCGCGCTGGTCCCCGTCAGCACCGCCGCAGGCGCGTACAGTGCGACTGCGGCCCCTGGGCGTGCCGCGTACATGCCGAATGGCGCGCACGGTTGCTTTGTTGATTACCAGGGCTACGTCTGGGTCGGCGGCAACGGGGATGGGGTAGTGCAAAAGTACAACCCAACAGCCGCCCAGGCGGCAGGCGTGGCCGCAACCTTCGTATACCAGTTTGGGGTGAAGGATAACTGCGACACCACAAGCGGCATTTGCGGTGAGACAGGCGCCCTGAACACCGCTCCTGCAGTCGGCACGGCTGGCAGCGCCACAAAGCTGAACGAACCGCCGGACATGACAGTGGATCCCCTTCCCGATCCGGTGACGGGCACTCGCGGCTCGGTCTACATCGCAGACGGTTACGGTAACCACCGTGTAATCGTCTTCACCACTGCCGATGGCGGTGCTACTTACCAGTTCAACCGCCAGTTTGGCAGTAATTGCGGACACAACGAGACTCCCAACGGCACCACTACCCCCGGCACTCCTTGCCCGCTGGGGACTTTCGGAGCCACTGGGGGCGGCCATCCGCACTGCGTTGTGCTCGGCAATGACGGTCTGGTTTACACCTGTGATCGGCCCAACAACCGCATCCAGGTCTGGACCAAGACCGGCACCGTGCTGAAGGAAATCCACATCAGCAACTTCCCAACCGCAGCTCCAGCGAAGCTCGCAGCTATTCTGTCGGCGGGCAACCGGTCTTGCGACATGGATTTCTACCCCAACGTAGACTCTCTCGCTGGCAACAGTCCCACACACCAGAAGTACATCGTGAACGTCGATCTGCAGAGCGACAACACGTACCTTATGGAGAGAGACGGCGAGGTCCTTTCCGCCTTCGGTCGGTGCGGAATTGCGCCTTGTCCCGGACACAATGCTGGTGAGTTTGCCTACAACCATACGACCAACGTCGATTCCAAAGGGAACGTATACATTGCAGAAACCATCACCGGTCGGCGCATCCAGAAATTCGTAAGAGTTGATGACGACGACGACCACGACCACCACTAAACTGAAATGCCCCGCGGACGCGGCGGTCGGGAGTGCATAGCTCCCGGCTGCCGCTGCCGAGGGCCCAGGGGCTGCTTATGCTTCGGAACCGATTCCTATTTACGGCAGCGTTGTCTTTCTTACTGCTTCTGGGGTGCTCACTGGCCGCAGCCCACGACCTGCCGGCGAACACCATCATGAATAGTTTTGTGAAGATCGAGCCCCGGCAGGCTCATTTGGTGGTGCGAATTCCCCTGGACCTGCTGCGGAACGTCTCTTTCCCGCTCAAAGCTGACCAGTACGATCTTGCGGCGTCGGGACCTGAGACCCAGCACGCGCTGGGGGTTCTGGCGGACGGCTTCATACTGTTGGAAAACGAGGTGCGGCTTACGCCATCCGAATCGAGCGGGCGTCTGTCGCCGGCCTCAAATCAGTCTTTTCAAGAATACGATACCGCTGTCGCGTTGACTGCCGCGCCGCCGGACGCGAGCACCGGCATCGCCCGGGAGCTGGGTTTTTTTGACGTCCACTTCACGTATCCTATTTCTTCGCCGAAATCCGTATTCAAAATCCAATCGCTGGTTGCCGCCGATCTGGGGAACGTCACCAAGCTGACGGTCCGCTACCTGCCGCTGGGCGAGAGCAGCCGAGCCATGATCATCCCGGGCGGCTCGGCGCCGGTGCCTCTGAATCCAGCGTGGTACCACGCTGCCAGTGGATTCGTCGTGCTCGGTGTCGAGCACATCCTGAGCGGCATCGACCATCTGCTGTTCCTGTTCTGCCTGGTGATTCCGTTCCGCCGGTGGCGCGGACTGATCTCCGTGATCACGGCGTTCACCCTGGCGCATTCGGTCACCCTGTTCGCTTCCGCCTTCCATCTGGCGCCCAAGGGTGCGTGGTTCCCGCCGTTCGTGGAGATGGCGATCGCCTGCTCCATCGTCTACATGGCGCTGGAGAACATCGTGGGCGCGGACCTGCGCCGCCGCTGGCTGATCACCGGCCTGTTCGGCCTGGTGCACGGCTTCGGATTTTCCTACGCCCTGGGACAGCAGTTGCAGTTCGCGGGCTCGCACCTGCTGGTGTCGCTGTTCTCGTTTAACGTCGGCATCGAGATTGGCCAGCTTTGTGTACTGGCGGTGATGCTGCCCGCGCTCGCCCTCTTCCGGCGCCTGGTTCCGGAGCGCATGGGTGTGATCATTCTTTCTGCCCTCGCTGCCCACACCGCCTGGCACTGGATGCTGGAGCGCTGGGAAGCGCTGCGGCAAGTGGAATGGCCGCGCCTGGACGGGGCCGCGATCGTCACTCTGGCGCGATGGGCGGCGGCGCTGTTGCTGGCCTTTGGCGCTGCCCACCTGCTCGCCAAGTGGGTGGGGCGGAAGTTCCCACCGCGGGTCGAACTGCCCGAAAGGCGGATGGAGCAGCCGGAAAGAGCCGCATGATGCAGCCAATAGCCGCGACCGTTAGTTTTTTTGGTTTCACGGTGCTAACGTAGGCCTTTAGGTCGGGGATGGACCGACGCACATTGGCCGCCTCGCCTAAGGAGTCGCGCATGGCTGTCCAGCCCGTAGTCTTCATGAGCGCACCTGCCGCCCGAGTCCGCGAACTTCGCGTGCGAGCCGTCAAGGTGCCCATGACCCCGCCGCATCAGACCGCGAGCGGCACCATTACAGATTCTCCTTTGGTGTTGACGGATGTCATCGCCGACGACGGCACAGTTGGACACAGCATTGTCTTTACCTACACCGTGGCAGCTCTGAAACCGACCGCTGACCTGATCCAGAACCTGGAGACCCTGGTCAAAGGGGAACCTCTTGCGCCAGGCGAAATCGCGCAGAAGCTCGCCAAGCGATTTCGTTTGCTGGGGACGCAAGGACTGGTTGGCATGGCGCTCGCGGCCATCGACATGGCGCTGTGGGACGCCGTCGCCCGCAGCCACAACACCTCGCTGGTGCGTTTCCTGGGTTTCACCGAAAAGCCCATTCCCGCGTATGGTGCGGTGGGGTATGACGGAGTGGCGGGTTCGGCGCGGGTGGCGGAAGACTGTGCGAAACGTGGATTCAAGGGAGTCAAGGCAAAGATTGGCTACCCATCCGTCGGCGAAGACCTTGAAGTCGTACGCGCCATTCGCCACAGCATTGGGGACGATATGGTTCTTATGGTGGACTACAACCAGTCGCTGACCCCTGCGGAAGCCGTGCGACGGCTTCGCGTGCTCGACAATGAGGGGCTTACCTGGGTGGAGGAGCCGGTACTGGCGCACGACTTCGCCGGCCATGCCCTGGTTGCCCGTGAGATCAAGACTCCAATCCAGTGTGGCGAGAATTGGTGGGGGCTTCTGGACATGCGGCACGCGATCGAGGCCGGCGCCTCGGATTACGTGATGCCCGACGTGATGAAGATTGGCGGGGTGACGGGATGGCTGCACGCCGCCGCTCTCGCCGAGGTGCATGGGATTCCCATGTCCAACCACCTGTGGCCGGAAGTCAGCGCGCAACTGCTGTGCGCTACCCCCACCGCTCACTACCTGGAATATTCCGACTGGTGGAATCCCATCCTCGCCGAGCCGCTCCGGCTGGAGCACGGAATGACCGTGGTAGAAGGCGTGATCGGAAGCGGCGTTGCATGGAACGAACAAGCCGTGGCGCGGTTCCTGGCTTAAAGAAAGAGGAGAAGCTATGAAAATCGGATTCGTCGGACTGGGCATCATGGGCCGTCCCATGGCCGGACACCTTCTCGACGGCGGCCATGAGCTTTACCTTAACGACCTCAGACCGGTGCCGCAGGACCTGCTGGCCAAAGGCGCTCATGCTTGCCGTTCCAACAAAGAAGCGGCGGCGCAGGGTGAGGTCGTCATCACCATGGTGCCGGATACGCCCGACGTTGAGATCGCGATCTTCGGTCCGGATGGCGTCGCGCAAGGCCTTACGCCCGGCAAGACGGTCGTGGACATGAGTTCCATCTCGCCCATTGCCACCAAGGATTTTGCGCGCCGCATCAACGAACTCGGCTGCGACTATGTCGACGCGCCCGTCTCCGGCGGCGAAGTCGGCGCCAAGCAGGCCACGCTGAGCATCATGGTCGGTGGCAGCGAAAAGGCGTTCGCGCGCGTCAAGCCGCTGTTCGAGCTGATGGGCAAGAACATCACCCTGGTGGGCGGCAACGGCGACGGCCAAACCGCCAAGGTCGCCAACCAGATCATCGTCGCGCTCACCATCGAAGCCGTGGGCGAGGCGCTGCTGTTTGCCTCCAAAGCCGGCGCCGATCCTGCCATGGTCCGCAAGGCGCTGATGGGCGGCTTCGCGTCGTCGCGCATCCTTGAGGTGCACGGCGAACGCATGATTAACCGCAGCTTCGATCCTGGTTTCCGCATCGAGCTGCACCAGAAAGATCTCAACCTGGCGCTCTCCGGCGCGCGCGCGCTGAAGATGAGCCTGCCCAATACCGCCACCTGCCAGGAGCTGTTCAACGCCTGCGCCGCCCACGGCGGCTCCGGCTGGGACCACTCGGCGATGGTGCGCGCGCTCGAGGATCTCGCCAACCACGAGATTGCCACCAAAGAGCGGCAGAAGGGCGCAGCGTAAAACGTGGAGCTGCTGGCCGGCCGCATTCTCCCTATGGCGTAAACTAGCGGCGAATGGTTAGCCTGCTGACGGTGATCAGCGTGGGATTTCTGCTGGGAATGCGCCACGCGACCGACCCGGACCACGTGATTGCCGTGTCGACAATTTTGAGCCGCCATGGCAGCATGCGCCATGCAGGCCTGATCGGCATACTTTGGGGGCTCGGCCACACCATCACGATCTTGCTGGTGGGCGGAGCGATCATCCTGTTCAACGTCGTGATCCCGCCTCGCGTCGGCCTGATCATGGAGTTGGCCGTTGGGCTGATGCTGATCCTGCTGGGCGTGCTTACGTTAACCGGGGTCATGCAAACGATCAGCGCCAGGCTGACGCCCGGTCCTGGCGGAGTTGTCCACTCTCATTCGCACCAGCATGCTGGCGTCGTCCACACCCACGTTCACGGGCACAACCCGGAGATGCACCTCCATTTTGACGAAAAGCCAGCCGGCCGATTTCAGACCGCGCTGGATCGAATCGGGCTGTACCAGGTTGTGCGGCCGCTGGTGGTCGGCATCGTGCACGGTCTCGCTGGCTCGGCCGCTATCGCCTTGCTGGTTTTGGCCACCATCCGTGACCCCAAGTGGGCGGTCGCCTACCTGGTGTTGTTTGGAGTCGGAACCAGTGCCGGAATGATCGTGATTACGGCGATTATTGGCGCGCCATTCGCGTTCACCAGCAAACGGTTTGTCAGCTTCAATCGTGGATTGGGTGTGGCGTCAGGTGTGATCAGCGTGGCCTTCGGTCTCTTCATCACCTTCCAAATCGGCTTCGTGCGCGGGCTGTTTACCGTCCGCCCGCACTGAGCGGCGCGCGCTGCAGGTTTCCCCGGGGCGTGCTACCTTTATCTCTTTGTGTGCTACGCTAGGGAAACTACCTATCCTAGGAGAGAGGCGCCTGATGGGAATCCTGAGCCGTATCGGTGTATCCATCGATTCCGAATTGCTCCGCCGCTTTGACCGCTTTATCGGCGAGCAGGGATATGAAAACCGCTCCGAAGCTTTTCGCGACCTGATCCGCGACCGGCTGGTGGGCTTAGCCGTGGTAGCTCCCGATGCTCTGGTAGTAGGGACGGTGACGCTGATCTACGGCCACCACACGCGGCTGCTGCCGGAGAAGCTCACCGACATCCAGCACGAGAACCACGAGGTGATCATCTCTACGCTGCACGCCCATCTGGACCACGACAATTGTCTGGAAGTGATCGTGCTGCGCGGCAAGTCAAAGGCGGTACAGCGGATGGCGGACCGGCTGATCAGCACCAAAGGGGTACAGCATGGGCGCCTGGTGATGAGTTCTCCTGGGATTCTCCCCGGCCGCCCCTCGCATCGCCATTCGCACCCGCATCACCATCACTAGTCAGGCCTCTTTACCAAATCCGCCAAGACCCGCGTCTGGCGGGCATTTTCCCCGCAAAATGGGCTTGACCGGCCTGCCGATGTGTGGTCTCATGGCCCGCCGGTGGTAGCACAAATGTTGTACTTGTGATACCGGGTAGCACGAAGCGATGACACGTACTATGCGTGCGACGGGGAGGTGGCTGTCGGTCCTCGCAGTATTGTTGTTGCCCCTTCCGCTGCTGGCGCAGGAGATCGTCCTCAGGGGCCACGTTACCGATCCTCAGGGAAATGGTTTGCCCCAGGCTTCGGTGCAGCTTGGAGGGGGCAACAATGTTATTGCGCGGGCCACTGCCGGCCCGGATGGAGGGTTTGAGCTGAAGGTGGCTGCAGCCGGACAGTATGCGGTCAAGGTAGGTGCTCCAGGGTTTCGGCAGGTCACCCATCCCATAACGGTTCGCGCAAGCGGCAATCCCGAGCTCCAGATCAGCCTCACCCAGCTAGCCTCCCACATCGAAAACCTTACGGTCACGGCGGACGTCAACGAAGTGGATGTGCTCAGCCCCGATCCTGCCGAGAAGGTTTTTGTCCGCCAGGACCTGCTGGATGCCAATCCCGGCCGCCCCGGCGCCCCGGTGTCGATACCGGGGTACCCTATAGAAACCGCCTCCAGCGGAATTAAGGCGCCGCAGTATTTTGCTCCGGGTGTGGCCGGCGATCATGGCGAGCCCATCGCGCAGTACATTGCGGTGGGGAGCTATCTGTTGCCCAACAACCTTTCCGCCAACGCGCATGGCAACGGCTATTCCGATCCCAACCTGTTTATTCCTGAAATTCTGGAGAGCGTTCAGGTAGACGGCGGGGCATTCAACGTCAGGGAAGGGAACCACTCGGTCAATCTGGCCGCGATCTATGGGCTGCGTTCCCGACTGGATCCGTTCATTACCGTCACCGGCGACTACCGTGACCTCGACGTGGTGACGGGCTTCAGCCCAAGCCCCGTGTCCTTCGTGGCCCTCGCCGCATCTTACGGCAACGGCTTTCTCGACCGGCTGGAGCACCGGCAGCAGTACAAGTTCAATGGCCAAAGATTGTTTCATCTGGGGGATCATCGCTTCACGCTCCTGGGGATCGGATATTACGGCTCTTCGTATGTTCCCGGGCTGACGCCGATTTATCCGCTGAATACCGGCGATGCCAACTTTCCGAATCTGGAAGACACCATCGACCCGCGGCAAAAGGACCAGACGCACACTGGACTGGTGGCCCTGAACGACGTCTGGCAGATGACCTCCAGCCAGCAACTGCAGCTTTCCGGTTTTTTTCGCACCTACAATCTTGCTTTGGACTCCGACTTTGGACTGGGCTTGATTCGCCAGAGCGAGTTTCGCACCGTGGCTGGGGGAAGCACGAACTATGTGAACAAGGTCGCGGAGGCGCTCTCGCTGCTCGTGGGGCTTGACTACAACCGTGAAGCGCCGCGCCGGGACAACCTGGACCACTACCTGGGATCGTGTCCGCCGACGCAGCCTGCGCCGCTCATCGGATGTGGCCTGTTCGATCCCGGCAATCCTGCCTTCTACGGTCCTTTTGGCGGGGTGACGAGGAACAACGTTACGATTGGCTCGCTGACTCCCTACATTGCGGCCGAAGGCGCCCTGACGCCGTTCTTCCGCTATTATCTCGGCTGGCGCCGGGACGAAATCAACTTTGCCAACGATGACCTGCTCAGGCCCGAAAACTCGCTTCAGGAATGGGCCGGTGTGAACTCGCCGAAAGCCACGATCACTTTCGTTCCCAGGGAATCGTGGTGGGTTCCTCGCCTCTCGCTCAGTTTCGGCGAATCGTTCTTTACCAACGACCCGCGCATCCAAAGCCCCACCCCGTTCGGCCCGGTGAGCAAGGCTCGCTCCTATCAGCTCGTTGCCAGTAAAACCGTCCACAAGACGGACCTGAAACTTACTCTTGGCCACGTCATGACCAGTGCGACGCTGGCCAAGCTCGATAATGATACCGGCCTGCAGGAGAACGAGGGACCGGGCCGCATCCGGTTTATGACCGTCGCCGTGCGCCGCAACTTTAAGTACGGTTCTCTGCTCGCGACTTTTTCCAAGGCCGATGCCCGCGACCTGGACACCGGAGACCCAACTCCGGAAGCTCCCCGAACTATCTTCGACTTCCTGGCAGCCATCCACAAACTTCCGTTGCGTCTGGAAGCACGGGGAGAATTCGAGTACGTGGGCGCGAAGCCCCTGGGTGCAGGCTGCATACCGATCGACCAATGTGTGGGAGTTCCAGTGAAGGAGTTTCGCGGAGCGGTGATCCGGCCCTTCCTCGATGGCCGGGTGACGGCAGGCGTGAACTTCCTCATCGCCGTCGGCTATACCGGCCAAACTCTGGAGAACTTCTATCCCTCCGACCAGTCGGAAGTGGTGGGAGTTCGCATCCCGTCCTATGCCAGCATCACGCTCACGTATAAGTTTGGGCACCCAGTGTTGCCGTGAAGCTTGCCTCCTACCGCGCCTTCACAAAGAAATACGCGCTCAACCCCAGGCCCAGCGCGATGATGAACCAGCGCACCTTCCTGGGATCGGCTTTTTGCGCGTACTGCGCGCCGAACCAGCCTCCGCTAAGCGCGCCTGCCATCATGAGCAGGCACTGCGCCCAGAA
Source organism: uncultured Acidobacteriota bacterium (assembly GCA_963733935.1). GTDB lineage: Bacteria > Acidobacteriota > Terriglobia > Terriglobales > Acidobacteriaceae > JAHFUA01. The sequence goes on along the minus strand of CAVTEQ010000014.1, from coordinate 119,234 downwards.
AACTGCGCCGCTTACGATGAAGGTGACCACCGCCACCGCGTTGATCACCGCCGCCAGGGTAATGCGCAGAGCATTCATGCTGTGGATCTCGCGCATGCCCAGCACCGTCATCATCGCCAGCATGGCGAAGCCGATGCCGGCGCCGAAGTATCCGCCGTAGGTGGCGACCGCCAGTTGCAGCAGGCAAGCCATTGCGATCGCCTGCCAGGAGGTGTTCTCCACAAGGTTCGCGCTGTCCGCTCTTCCAGCCAAGGCGCGCAGGCGGTTGCCGAACATGAACAGCAGGGTCGCTCCCAGCAGCAGCCACGGGATGAGGTGGACGAAGGTTCGCTGTGGCGTCTTCACCAACAGCAGCGCCCCTGCGAGTCCGCCCAGGACGCTCGCGACCAGCAACGGCAGCAGCAGTCGCCGCGGGACCTTCAGATGACGCGAGTAGGAAACCGAGCTGCTGGCCAAGCCCGGCCACAGGGCAACCGTGTTGCTAGCGTTGGCCTGCACCGGGGGCACGCCGATGAACAGCAGCAGGGGAAAAGAGATGAAGCTGCCGCCGCCGGCAACCGCATTAAGGATGCCCGCGACTATTCCCGTGCCCAGCAGAATGATGGCTTGCCGTAAGTGCAAACTACGCACTTTATCATGGGCAACACACGAATCACGCCGGCAGAGAAAAGCGATGGGACAGGATTACTTTGCCGCTGGCGTGGCGTCGGCTTTTGCCGCCGTGCCTCCCAGCGTTTCCAGTTCTGCGAGCTGTTGCCGAACTTTGTCGGCGTTGGAGGCGGTGGGCACGGCCTTCAGATAGGCCCTGAGTTGCTCGGCGGCGTCGGCATACTCGCCACGTTGCGCCAGCATCACGCCGAGCAGCAAGCTCAGCTGCGGGAAGGCGTGCTGCACCCCGAGCGTTTCGCCTTTGCGAGCGCTTTTTTCGGCCTGTTCGAGGTTTCCCAGACGGTAATTGGCGAGCGCGTTGTAGAAGAAGGCTGCGGGGAAATCCACGCCGTCCAATTGCGCGGCGCGGGCGCTTGCCTCGGCCGCTTCCGCCCACTGGGATTCCCGCACCGCCACGCATGCCAATCCTACAAAGGCGGGCACGAACATGGCGTCGGCGGACTGAGCCTGGGTAAAGGCATTGCGGGCTTTGTCGAGCTGGTTCTGCTGCGTATGCAACCATCCCAAATCCAGCCAGGCCGAAGCGTACCGGGGATACGCTTGCACGGCTTTCTCCAGATCCTGCTGCGCTTCCGCCAGCTTGTTATTGGTGAGTGCCCGGTGGCCTTTATCGTAGGCCTTTTTGGCGTCCCTGGGAGCGTTCAGGCTGGTGGCGCTGACCGTCGCTCCCTGCTCTTTCCCCATCCTTTGCAGCACGATGGTGCCGACGTTCACCGGTCCCACGGTGCTGCCCAACTCACCCACAGGAACGGTCACGCTGCTCGAATGGAATCCCGCTAGCGAGGCCCGCATTTCACATCCCGCCAGCGCAGAGGCGGAAGAGGAGGAGTTCTGCGGTAAGCGCGATCTCATGTTACCGACCCTATTGAGGCCGCTTCCGCCACCAGTTTCAGCAGTCCCTTCGGGGTCGCCAAACTGGAACTGGGTACCCATGTTGATACTGACCGTGAAATAGCCTTTGAAGTCGCTGCGACCGTCGCGCGAAACGCGGCCGTTGCACATGCGTTCGATGAATACTGGCCCCGGCAGGGACGACCCGTCATCAGTGATTACGTTTCCGGACAGCATGATCGTCTGCCGGCCGTCGGGCTGCGACGGCGCAGTCGAGGTCCGGCCGCTTGATGAACTCCTAGTCTGTGCCCAAGCGGCCGAAGCGAATCCGATCGTCAGGATCGCGATGGCCAATAAACTCAGCGCTCTGTAGAAACTCATGATCCACCTCAGACGAAGTGTGTTCGGTCGGTGGGAGCGGCAATGCTGGTGGCACAAGTCTTCGCTTCCTGCCCCAGATTGTCAACAGCTACAACAGACGCAATTCTAGAGGTGGAGTTGCTTGCGGGAAGGTAACTTTTTTGTCCCAAACCGTCGCCGTTCCAGTTTTAGTCGTGGAGGGGGACGTTGGCCGAGCGGCCGCGGCACTCCGTAGCCACGCGTTTGGGGTCGCCGAACAGGGTATTGATGGTCACCACCGGCCCGTAGCAGTAGACGGCGTGCCCATCCTCGGCCATGTGCCAGCGCCCGCGTTTCAGGGGTTCCGGATTGATCAGCCGCAGCGGTTCCTTGGGTGATCGCGGCGGCAGAGTACTCTTCGCCCAGGCTGTGGCGCCTAGAACCACCACCAGCAGTGCGAGTCGCGTACGCATGGATTACTCCGCCGCGGGTGAAGGCAGCGCACTGCGCCAGGTAGCGATCTCGACCAGGCCTTCGCGTTCGGTGCGCACGAAGAAGCGCACGCGATGGCGCAGGTGCTCAAATTCATGGATGTCAGACCAGAGTTCGGCCTGGCGGATCTTGGAGTGGCTGGCTGACTCGCCGCAGGTGGCGCAGCGGGTATAGAGCAAGTCATTGCGGCGCGCCACGCCCGGCAGTTCGATGATCACCAGGCGCGCGTCCTGGACTTCATCATGCTCGCCCAGTTGGACGTCGTACTTAAGCAGGAAAGGGAAGCCTGCCCGGCGGGCCACGATCTCCGCTTCCAGCGAACTGGCAAACGGCCCGTATTCAGTCCGGCCGTCATCGATTGTGTCTGAAGCCATCCACCGCGTGACGCTCTGTGTCATGGGCCCCGCCCTGGGAGAGAAACTCAGGTTTCGCGTACACCTCTCGACTGAGCAGCTGGTGTGCCAATTTGTCCCATTCCTAAGTCACTGAGGCTAAGCTGTTTACGGCTCGCCTCCTTAGCTGCGTGTGCAATGACTTTCACAGCCGCAGCAACTTGTTTTGTTTTGCATCGCGCAGCAGTTGGCGATTAGGCTGGAAAAATCGGTGTGCATTCTCTATCGTGCCGACGAGTAATCGCGTTCATTACTGCTGTGCAGGGAAGGAAACCGGAGGGTAGATGGCGCAGACTGTTTCGAATATGCGCGTGGCGGTGCTGGGAGCCGGGAAAATTGGCGGCATCCTGCTGCAGGGCTTCTTGAAGCACAACCTGATCTCGCGCGAGCGGGTGAAGGCGACGGTACAGCACGCCGAACGAGCCCGCGTCCTGAGCCGCGAGTGGAAGCTTGCCGTCGGTACCGATAACGTAGCCGCGGCCCGCGAAGCGGATGTGATCCTCATCGCCGTGAAGCCCCCGATGGTGGCTGCCGTGGCGGCCGAGATCCGGCCGGTGGTCGATCCGCACAAGCTCATCATCTCGGTTGCCGCTTCGGTGCCGACCAGCAGCATCGAGAAGGCTTTCGATTCGGACGTGCCCGTGGTGCGCGCCATGCCCAACACGCCCAGCGTCGTGGGCGAAGGCATGACTGCGCTGGCCAAGGGCCGCTACGCCGGTCCGAAGCATCTTGAGACTGCCGGTGTGCTGTTTGCGAGCGTCGGCAAGACGGTGGTGGTGGATGAGAAGCACATGGACGCCGTCACCGGGCTCTCCGCCAGCGGACCGGCGTTTCTCTACATCATCCTGGAATCGCTCGCCGACGCCGGGGTGAAGGTCGGCCTGCCGCGCGAGACCGCGACGCTGTTGGCGGCCCAAACCATGCTGGGCGCGGCCAAAGTGGTGCTCGAGACCGGACACCATCCGGCGCTGCTCAAAGACGCCGTCACCACGCCCGCCGGCTGCACTATCGATGGCATCCTGGAACTGGAAGAAGGCAAGCTGCGGGTGACGCTGATCAAAGCCGTGGTCAAAGCCACGCAGCGCGCCAAAGAACTGGCGTATGCGGAGTAGCGACGCTCGTCCAGTCGGTCCCGGAGACGAAAAACATGCCAAGCGATAGCCGCTTGGCATGTCGTCCTTCTCGAAGAAGCCAGATGATAGGCTAATTACCCGGCACACGGCAGGAGCAGATGCCCTTGCCGCTTCCCAAGTACTGCGCAAACTGGCATGCCGTCGGCAAGAAGGCTGCTTCCGCCGCGCTTAGAGGAGACGGGAGCTTCTCCGCCTCCGTCACGAAGGTTGCGCCCCCAGTGACTTGGAGGTGGGTGCCGAACACCACGCCGAGGCTGGCATCGGATGCCGTCAACGGAGTATCGCAGGCGGGAAAGCCACCCGTCAGGCCGATCTTTACCACACCGGCGGCCGGCACCACAGACGTGACCGGGTTGTTGGTCAAGTTGAAGGCGACCGACGCGCTCAGCAGCTCGTTCGGCGTCAGGCGGCAGGAGCAGCACGAGATCATCTCCTGATTGTTGTCGAAGACGTAGATGTCCGCGCAAATGTCGCCCACGGGGCTGGTCAGTGGCGTTCCGCCTCTGCCCACGTTAACGATCCGAATCACCTGGTCGTTCCCACTGGTGACCGGACCGGGATTGTTTGCGTAGTAGTCGACGTAGTAGGTTGGGCCCTGAGCCAGTAGCGCGCCCGGCGCAAGCACAAGAAGCCCAAGAATAATGAGTAGCTTCTTCATTCCGGGATCCTCCGATGTGGCCGAGCATGAACCCGATTACCAACAGAGACAATTCTCCAGAGGTCCTAGCCAGAGGGATTAGGCCGGCAGTTCTCGCTCAACCGGGTGCGACGGGCGCCGGGAACTTCAGCGGCCACGACGTGATCGTGCGTCCGGGAGATACCGTCTCCATTCCGCTCAAATGCCACACAGCGCCGAGGCCCTGGAAGATACCCTGGTGATCGACGTCTTCACGCCACCGCGCCGCGACTGGGAGCAGAAGCAGGACGCCTACCTGCGGGAGAGCAAGACGGCGTAGGAGTCAGTAGGCTTAACTGTTAGCTGGCACTCCCCGCTAACGCCCTGTCAGGATGGACTAGCGAACGCGGGTATTTGCAAACCGTTGAGCCATCTTAGCCGCCTCAAGCATCCAAGTTCTGACTGTCCAGGCCGTTCTCACGGCACCCTTGGTTCCGACCCGACGTTCGGTGGGCTCTTCTGAATTAGCAAGGAGGCTCTCTTGATGTTGAGTTCTGCGAGTCGCTGCTTGGCCGTGGCCTCGGTACTCTCGCTCGGGTCAATCCAATCGTGGGCGCAGGCAACACCCTCGGGCGGGACAGGGCGCGCAACGCCATACGTCATCAACCTGAGCCAGGGAAGTGCCGCTCTGCAGCAGCAAAATCCCGTACTCCGGCAGCGTGCCCGCGGGCAAGGCTACGCCCGACGTGCTCCCGCTCTCGCTGAAAGAAGCCATCGATCGCGGGCTCAAGCAGAATCTTGGTCTGCTGCTCACTGGCGAGGGGATCCCCTCGGCGCGTGGCCAATATTGGAAGGACCTGAGCGAGCTGCTTCCCAATGTCACCACGTCTACGAGTTTCACCGCCGAACAGATCAATCTGAAAACGGTCGGATTGAACGTTCAAGGTCTGCGCGCTCTCGGGGTCAACATCAATCCTGTAGTAGGGCCGTTTGGAGTCTTCGACACGCGCGCCTTCTTGACGCAATCGATCTTCAACTGGCAAGCGATTCAGCAGACGCGTTCCTCCGCCCAGCAGATCAAGGCAGCCCAATTTTCCTTCAAGGACGCCCGTGAACTGGTGGTGTTTGCGGTGGCGTCGGCGTACTTGCAGACCATTGCCGACGCGGCCCGGGTCGACACCTCGACCGCCCAGCGCGATACCGCCCAGGCTCTCTATAAGCAGGCGGCCGATCAACTGCAAGCCGGCACCACGGCGGCCATCGATACCCTGAGGGCCAAGGTCGAGCTACAGACTCGGGAGCAGCAGCTCATTGCAGCGCGGAACGATTTTGCCAAGCAGAAGATTGCGCTGGGACGGGCGATTGGCCTGCCCACGGGGCAGGAGTTCACGCTGGCGGACAATCCGACGTACGACCCGCAGCCCACGATCAGCCTCGAGGAAGCCCTGCGCCGCGCCTACGCGTCGCGCGCCGACTACCAGAGCGCGCTGGCCCAGGTCCGCGCTGCAACTCTGGCGCGCAAAGCGGCCGTGGCGCGCTATTATCCCTCGGTTTCGACGGCCGTTAACTATGGCGACATTGGCGTGAACCCGGGCAATTCTCACGGCACGCTGGATGCCACCGCGGCGCTGAACATTCCTATCTTCCAGGGTGGCAAGGTCCACGGTGAAGTGCTGCAGGCGGAGGCGGCCCTCAGGCAGAGCGAAGAGATGCTCGACAACTTGCGTGCGCAGATTGATCAAGACGTTCGCAATGCCTTGCTCGATCTGCAGTCGGCGGCGGATCTGGTTGAAGTCGCGCGCAGCTCCGTCGATCTCGCCGGCCAGACGCTGCAGCAGGCCCGAGACCGTTTTGCCGCGGGAGTCGCGGACAACATCGAAGTGGTCCAGGCGCAGCAGTCTGTGGCCAGCGCAAACGAGTCGCTGATCTCGAGTCTCTACAGCTACAACGTGTCCAAGGTCAGCCTGGCGCGGGCAGTCGGTCACGCTGAGGCCGGCGTTCAGGAATATCTCAAAGGAAAGTGATCCATGGCAGAAGACATCAATCAACGTCCCCTGCTCGAGAGAGTCGAGGCGCCCCCAATCGCGCCTCCGCGAGCGGAGCCTCCCGCAGCCGTGCCTGCCACCACCGAGCCTCCCAAAACCGAGGGCGAGCGCTCCTGGGTGCGGCGGGTTTCGCGACGCCGGTCGAAATCCGGGCGGTTGATGCTGATCATTGCTCTGCTGGCCGTGCTGGTGGGCGCGTTCTTCCTCTGGCGCTACTTCGCCAGCTATCAGTCCACCGACGATGCCCAAGTGGACGTCCACCTCTATCCCGTCAGCGCGCGGGTCTCCGGCTACGTGATCAAGGTGAACGTGAACGACAACCAGTTCGTGGAAAAAGGGACGGTGCTGGTCGAGATCGATCCCAGAGACTACGAAGTCGCGGTAGAGAAGGCGCGAGCCGATCTGGCGAGTGCTGAGGCAACAGCGCGATCACTCAATATCACTGTCCCCGTTACCTCGGTGAGCACTTCAAGCCAGTTGTCTTTCTCCGCGTCGGACGTGGAAGGGGCTCGGGCTGGGGTGGTCGCGGCTGAGAAACAGCACGCCGCGTCGCACGCCCAAGTAGAGCAAGCTGAAGCCAATGACGTGAAGGCGCAGGACGACCTCAAACGATACAAGCTGCTGGTAGACAAGCAGGAGATCTCGCAGCAGATCTACGACCAGGCACTGGCTGCCGCCAGGGCCAGCACCGCCAATGTTGCCGCCGCCCACGCCAATCAGGAGGCCGCCACGCAGGCGATCCAGCAGGCCAGGAGCCGACTTTCCCAGGCCGAAGTCCAACCACCGCTCCGCGCAGACCGGGCCGCAGCAAGTGGCATCGACCCGCGCTCGCGCGCTTTCCGCCGTGGCCGACGTGCAACAGAAACGCGCCGCTCTGGAGCAGGCTGAGCTCAACCTGGAATACACGAAGATCGTGGCGCCGGCGAGCGGCGAAGTGAACAAGAGCGTGGTGGTCGGCATGAACGTGCAACCCGGCCAGCAGTTGCTGACCGTTGTCCCCCTGGACGAAGTCTGGATCACCGCCAATTTTAAGGAAACCCAGCTCAAGGCCATGCGGGTCGGACAGCGCGCGGACGTCGAGGTGGATTCGAACGGCCGAACTTATAAAGGCCACGTGGACAGCATTGCCGGAGCCACGGGCCCGGTTTTCAGCGTGCTCCCGCCCGAAAATGCCACTGGTAATTACGTCAAGATCGTGCAACGGATTCCGGTGAAGATCATTCTCGATCCGGGAGAGAACCGCGATCGCCAGCTTCGCCCGGGCATGAGCGTTGAGCCCAAAGTATTTTTGCGATGAGTGCCGGCAACCAGGCTCCCGCCGCTTACGAGGCTCTCTGGCAGCCCAAGCATAATCCCTGGCTGATTGCCGTCGTGGTGGCGATGGCGGCGTTCATGGAGGTTCTGGACACCAGCATCGCCAACGTGGCTTTGCCCTATATGGCCGGGAACCTCGGCGCCAGCAACGATGAGAGCACCTGGGTGCTCACCTCTTATCTGGTTTCAAACGCGATTGTCCTCCCCATCAGCGGCTGGCTCGCGGGCACCTTTGGCCGAAAGCGTTTTTTCATGGTGTGCCTCGCCATCTTCACCGTCAGTTCGCTCCTCTGTGGGATTGCGCCGAGCCTCGGTCTTCTGCTCCTGTTCCGCGTCATGCAAGGCGCCGGGGGAGGTGGTCTTCAACCCATGGCGCAGGCAATTCTGGCTGACACCTTTCCGCCGCAAAAACGCGGATTGGCCTTCGCGGTTTATGGCATCACTACCATCATGGCCCCCACCATCGGTCCCACCCTGGGTGGATGGATCACGTTCAACTATTCCTGGCGATGGATCTTTTTTATCAACCTGCCGGTCGGCCTGCTGGCGCAGTTTCTGGTGCTCCGCCTCATCGAAGATCCACCGTACCTGGGCCGCCTGAAAGCCGCCGGGATCAAGCTCGATTACATCGGCATCGCCCTGCTGGCCGTCGGCGTTGGCGCCTTGCAGATATTGCTGGACAAGGGCCAGGAAGAGGACTGGTTCGGTTCGCACTTCATCCTCACCCTGGCGATTGTGTCGGCTGTGTGCCTGGTCTCGCTGGTTATCTTTGAGTGGTTCCGCAAGGATCCGGTGGTCGACGTTCGCCTCTACAAGAATTTCAATTTCCTGAGCACGAACCTGATGATGTTCACCCTGGGAATTCTGCTCTTCAGCAGCCTTGTGCTGATGCCGCAGTTTCTCCAGACGCTGCTGGGATACACCGCCGAGCTGGCAGGGCTGGTTCTCTCCGGAGGCGCCATTGTGCTGCTGTTCGCCATGCCTGTAGTCGGCCAACTCACAACCAAAGTTCAAGCGCGTTACATCATCGCCTTTGGCTGGCTGTGTCTGGCGCTCGCGATGTATTACTCGACTAAGCGCATTGATTTATTGATCAGCTTCAGTTCGGCCACGTGGTTGCGCGTCGCCCAAGTGGTGGGTCTGGCTTTTCTTTTCGTGCCGATCACGCTGGCGGCGTACATTGGCGTGCCGGCGGAAAAGAGCAACTCCGTTGCCGGCCTGATCAATTTCATGCGCAACATCGGCAGCAGCGTCGGCACTTCGCTGGTTACCACGCTGGTCGCCCGCCGCTCGCAATTCCATCAGACGGTACTGGTCAGCCACACAACCCCAGGGAATCCAAGTTTTCAGGGCACGATCAACGGCCTCGCGCAAAAGCTGGCGCTCTCGGGAATGAGCCTGCATGATGCGCAGAGGCAGGCCTACGCCAGGATTTATCGAGCCGTGCAGGCGCAGGCTGCGACTCTTGCCTACATCGATACTTACTGGGTTCTTGCCGTAGGGGCGGCGATCATGTTCTGCTTATCTTTTGTGCTGAAAAAGAATGACCCGCATGGAGGCGGGGCGGCGGCCGTCGGTTAGAGGAGGTTTGACGAAAACCTGTGATTAGAGTCATCACCATTGAGCGGGAGTACGGTTGCGGCGGCGGAGAGATCGCCAAGAAGCTCGCCGACCGCCTGGGCTGGAAGCTCTGGGACCAGTTGCTGACGTGCGAGATCGCCCGGCTGAGCAACTGCGATCAGTCGGAGGTCGAAGGCCGCGAAGAGCGCGTGGACCCGCTGTACTACCGGCTGTTCAAATCGATCATGCGCGGCAGTTTTGAAGGCAGCCTGAATGTCCATCGGCTGAAGCTGCTGGACGCGGATACAGTTTTCCGCACCACGGAGCGAATCGTCCGCGAAGCGGCTGCCGCCGGAAACTGCGTGATCGTCGGCCGTGGCTCGCAACACTTCCTGCGCGATCGCGCTGACACCCTGCGTGTGTTCCTGTTTGCTTCCAAGAATGACAAGGTTCGCAGGCTTGTGGCTGAAGGTATAAGCCAGGCGGATGCCGAAGAGTCAGTCGACATCGTCGATCAGGAGCGGGGCGAGTTTATTCAAAAATATTTTCACATGGAATGGCCGAATCGATCCGTTTATCACGCTATGCTCAACACCGCTACGGGGGACGAAAACGTTATCCAGACCATCCTGGGCCTCAAGAATGCCCTGGAAGAGCGCGCCGTCCAGATTAAATAGCACCAATAACGCTGTCATGCCGGGCGAGGGCAAAATGATTTCAATCACCCGATGACCCGATCACCCGATGCCTCTCATCGTTTCCTTCTTCACCGTCACCTTCTCGACCAAGTCTTCCCGCACGCGATATTGCGTCTCAGCGTCGATGAAGCCCTCGCGGCTGACCTCGACTTCCGGCTCGATGATGTCTTCCTTCCAGTAGCGCTTGGACGCCGAGACATCGCCCGGCAAGCTGAAGTTCTCCAGCGTGGACATCGCGATGTTGTGCACGCGGCCCACGCCCGACTCCAGCATGCCTCCGCACCAGACAGGAATTCCGCGGGCATGGCATAGATCGTGAACGTGCCGCGCTTCGCTGAATCCGCCCACGCGGCCCAGCTTGATATTGATGATGCGGCAGGCCCCCAGGTCGAGCGCCGTGTCGGCGTCGCGCGCCGTGCGGATGGATTCATCGAGACAAAGTGCGGTTTTGAGTTGCTTCTGCAAACGTGCATGAAAGTAGACGTCGTCCGACCACAAGGGCTGCTCGATCATCAGGAGGCGGAACTGGTCGAACTTGCGCAGATGCTCGACCTGGTCGAGCGTGTAGGCGGAGTTAGCGTCGCAACTCAGGGTGATCTCCGGCCAGCGGTGGCGAATGCGCGCGAGCACGTCGAGATCCCATCCTGGCTTGACCTTTACCTTGATGCGGCGATACCCGGCAGCTAGCTCGACCTCGATCTTTTCCAGGAGTTTGTCGATGGTTTCCTGAATGCCGATGGAGACTCCGCAGGGAATCTGGCGACGCGTGCCGCCCAGCAGCTTCCACAGTGGAGGTTTTTCTGGCGCGCTTCGGCGTCCCACAGCGCGTTCTCCAGCGCGGCTTTGGCCATGCGGTGCTCGCGCACTTGAGCCATCAGCGGCACGGCGTCGCGCGCACTCGCCAACTCGCGGCCCAGCACCGCCGGAGCGAGATACTTCGAGAGCACATACCACGCGGTCTCGACGGATTCTTCGTTGTAGAAGGGATGCTCGCCGGCCGTGCACTCGCCCCAGCCATCTACGCCTTCACAATGCGCGGTGACCAGAAGGATGCGGCGCTCAGTCGTCCGCCCAAAGCTGGTTTCGAAGAAGTGCACCAGCGGCATGCGGATTTCGCGGAGCGTGATGGCGTTGGCTTTCATGAACGATCAACGAGCAGAGGACTTGAGAATTGAGTCATTGGGTCATTGAGCTATTGGGTGATTAAAAAGACGCATCGCGCCAGTTCAATGGCTCAATGAATCAATGACTCAATGACTCAATCCCGCTCCCACTTCCCCAGCAAGAACGTCCCATTCCCAATCGCATCCCGCTCGTATCCCACCACCGCCAGCCCACGCGAGAACGCCTCCAGAAACAGCTCGCGATTTCGCGACTGCACCTGCTCGGCCTTGTGGCGGTGCTGGGGCGACGCCTTCCAGGTGTAGATTTCCGCCGGGACGGCAATGGTCATCTCGGCTCGCACCGGCGAATGCGCGCCGGTCTTGAGCAGCGTTTCGACGCGCTCCGAGCGCAACCACCACTCGGCGACCAGCCGGTCCGTGGGCAAGCCGCCCTGCAGTGGTGATGAGGAAGTCCCGTACTGGTTGAGGGTGTAGCGGCGAGCGATGGCGCCGAGTTTCTCGATGTTGAGCCAGGCATTCTTGATCTCCAGCGGATCGAAGGTCCACTCGATCAGCTCGAAGCCACGGGCGAGGGCATCTTCGCGCTGCATCAGTTTCAGCCGCCGGCCAATCCCGGAATTGCGATAGCTCTCGCGTACCGCCAGCATGTGCGAGTGCAGATAGGCCTTGCCCTCATGTGCACCGGGGATCGACATGGCGAAGCCGACCATCTCGCCGGCGTCGAAGGCGCCGATGACCTGTCCGCCGATTTTCTCCGCCACTACGAACATCCGCAGCGGGATGAGGTCATAGTCGGAAAAATTCCAGACTTCTTTTTGCAGGGTGACACAGGCCTTCAGTTCGTCGAGCCCGTGGCACAGCCGGACCTCGGCATCCACCGCTACTTGCTTTCCTGTGCCTTCGACTGCTGCCAAAGCGCCTCCATTTCGTCGAGGGTTGCGTCTTCCAGGCGGCGGCCGGAGCCGCGGATCTCCTGCTCCAGCCATTGAAAGCGCCGCTTGAACTTGCGATTGGTCTTCTTGAGCGCCGACTCGGGATCGAGCGAGAGATAGCGCGCGATGTTCACCAGCACGAACAGCATGTCGCCGATTTCATCTTCCAGACTTGCCTTCAGCTCTTCCGGCGGCGTCACCGCGCCGGTGTGCGAGCCCGCAATGCCGCGGTGCGCCGGACGAGGTCCCGGGGAAGGGAAGCGCTTGAGCTCGTGCTGGAGTTCGGTGGTCTCTTCAGAGAGCTTGTCAAAGAGTCCTTCGACATTGGGCCAATCGAAACCGATGTGCGCGGCGCGCGAGCTCAACTTGTACGCTTCAAGCAGCGCCGGGATGGCCGCCGAAACGCCTGCCAGCACCGACTCCGGCTTGGCGTTTTCTTGCGCCCCTTTGCCGCCGCCCGCCTCCAGGCGCTTTTTCTTCTCTTCCGCTTTTAGGGCTTCCCAATTGCGGAGAACCTCGGCGGAAGTCTCGGCCTTCACGTTGCCGAAGACGTGCGGATGCCGATGGACTAGCTTGGTGGAGAGTCGCTCCAGCACGTCGTCGATGGAAAAGCGGCCTTCTTCCTGCGCCATCTCCGCGTAGAACAGCACCTGCAACAGCAAGTCGCCGAGCTCGCCTTTCAGCTCGTCCCAGTCACGGTTGTCGATGGCCTCCAGGACTTCGTAGGCCTCTTCCAGGGTGTAGGGCTTGATGGAATCGAAGGTCTGCTCGCGGTCCCACGGACAGCCTCCCGGTGCGCGCAGCCGCGCCATGATGGAAACTGCCCGCTCGAATTTCTCGCCGGTGGACATGGAAGAACTAATCTAGCAGACTCAGTCTTTAGGAGTCAGGAGTCAGGGGTCGGGAGTCAGCAAGGTCAGGGCTGGGCAGCGCGGCTGACACTCTGACTTGCAAGTTCCGTCGCCTGAAATTACAACTGACTCCTGACTACCGACTCCTGACTACTGGTCTTAAATGATTCGCGTCGTCTTTCTCTGGCACATGCACCAGCCGTACTACAAGGACCTGGTGACGGGCGAGTACCGTCTGCCCTGGACGCGCCTGCACGCCTTGAAGGACTACTACGGCATGGTGAAGCTGCTGGAGGAATTTCCCAACGTCCACCAGACCTTCAACCTGGTGCCGTCGCTGATCGTGCAGATCGAGGACTACGTAGCCGGCACGGCGCGCGATCCATTCCTGGAGGTTGCGTCGAAGCCCGTCGCCGAGCTCTCCGCCGCCGAGCGACGCTTCGCCCTGCAGTATCTGTTCCAGGCCAACCCCATGCACATGATCGGGCGCTATCCGCGCTACGGTGAGCTGTTCCACCAGTTCCGCAGCACCGGGGAGAACGCGGAGCGCGCCCTGGGCTACTTCCGCCCGCAGGACCTCACCGACCTGCAAGTGCTCTCGCAGATCGCCTGGTTCGACGAATTTTTCCTCGAGGATAAAGACGTCACGGCGCTGGTACGCAAGCAGCGCAGCTACTCGCGCGACGACCAGTTGCTGGCCTTGCGCAAGCAGCGGGAGTTTCTCGGCCAGGTACTACCCGCTTACGCTGCGGCAGCGCGGCGAGGCGGCATCGAGATCTCCACTTCGCCTTTCTACCATCCCATCCTGCCGCTGGTGTGCGATACGGATCAGGGCCGCGTGTCCTCGCCGGGGCTGCCGCTGCCGCAGCGGCGCTTCCAGCATCCGGAGGACGCCGAGGAGCAACTGCGCCGGGGACTGGACCTGCACGAGCGCGTCTTTGGCGTGCGGCCGCAGGGGGTGTGGCCGTCGGAAGGCAGCGTTTCCGAAGAAGTAGTTGCCATCGCCCACAAACTCGGGGTCAGGTGGATGGCCACCGACGAGGGCGTGCTCGGCCGCACCCTCGGCTACTTCTTCCATCGCGACGGTGACGGCCGGCTGCAGACCGACGGCGCCGACAAGCTCTACAACCTTTATCGCTATCAGAAGACAGCGGTCGTGATGCACATGCTGTTTCGCGATCACACGCTCTCCGACTTGATAGGCTTCGTTTACTCGGGCATGAGCGCCGCCGACGCCGCCAGCCACCTCATTCATCGCATTAAGGATTGTGCGCGCGCGGTGGGCGGCGGCGACCGCCGCGACATCATGGTGCCTATCATCCTCGACGGCGAGAATGCCTGGGAATACTACCCGCAATCGGGACGCGAGTTCCTGCGCCGCGTCTATGATGCCCTGCAGCGCGATCCCGAAATCGAGGCGGTGACGGTGAGCGAGGCCATCGCGCGGCAGAGCGCGTTCCCGCGGCTTACGTCGCTGGTGCCGGGCTCCTGGATCAACGCCAATTTCAACGTCTGGATTGGCGCCCCCGAGGACAACCGCGCCTGGGACTACCTGAGCTCGGCGCGCGACTTCTACGCGCGCGCTGCGCCTTCGGCCAGCGAACCGGCGCGGCGGCTGGCGTTTGAAGAGGTGATGATCGCCGAAGGCAGCGACTGGAACTGGTGGTACGGCCCCGAGCACCACTCGGCCAACGATCGCGACTTCGACGAGCTCTACCGCAAGCACCTCTCCAACATCTATCAGGCGCTGGGCGCCTCGCCGCCCGATCATCTGGCCCAGCCCATCGCCGGCGCCGAGGCGCGTCCGCATTACACGCCGCAGACGGCTTATATCCATCCGCGCATCGATGGCGCCGTCATGCGCTACTTCGACTGGATCGGCGCCGCCATGTATACCGCCGACCGGCGCTCCTCGGCCATGCACGGCAAGCAGTTTCTGCTCGACTCGGTGTATGCCGGCGTCGACGAGAAGTTCCTTTATGGCCGTCTGGATTTTATCGCCGAGGTGCCGGAGGGAAGCCTCGAGCTGGTGGTCAATTTCGAACGCCCTTCGCGTGCCTCCAGGGAGAAAGTACGCGAGCTGCGCCTTGACGTCAGCATTGCTGACCGCGCTCTCGTCTCTTCCAGGCTGACCGCGGGCGAGCAAGGCGCCGCCCTCACCGATTTAGCGCAAGCGCGGCTGCTGAAGGTCTTCGAATTTCGCCTGCCGCTCTACGCGCTCGACGCAGCCCCGGGCGATCGCGTGCGGTTGCGCTTCAGCCTGTGGCGCGACCGCTTGCCCATCGACGCTCTGCCGGTTGAAGGCTGGATCGAACTGCAGCTCCTGCCCGACGAGGAGCTCAGGGCGGCGGCATACTGAGCCTTGAAGGGGCGCCCGTATCGAGCGCGCGAAGCGCGCGGTAGATCGTAGCCCACGGCGTAAGCCGTGGGTGGTGAAACGATGAGGATACAGCCCGCGCAGCGGGCGTAAGAATTGCTTCTGCAGGGAGCGCTCATCGATTCCTTGGCGCGGGCTTGAGCAGCTCAGCGCTCTTTCTTACGCCTGCTCCGCAGGCTGGCGAATTCCGCTGACGTCGTCCCACGGCTTGCGCCGTGGGCTACTGTCTGACGCGCGCTTCGCGCGCTAACAGCCTCCTTGGTCGGAGACCCTCTCGAAAAAGCGATTTTCACAAATCACCAATTCTGTGAATAATCATCCCGTGCTTCGTCCGCCGGGATTTCTTTATCGCAATCAGCAACTCCACTGCGAACATGTGCCGCTTACGGCGCTGGCCGAGAAGTTTGGAACACCGCTCTATGTTTATTCGGCGCGAGCCATTCGCGAGCGCTTCCGCGCCTTCGATCGCGCCTTTGGACGCGCGCGCCACACCGTGTGCTATTCCGTCAAGGCGAACTCGAACCTCGCAGTGCTCGGACTGCTGCATCGCTTGGGAGCAGGCTTCGACGTGGTTTCGGGCGGCGAGCTGGCGCGGGTGCTGAAAGTGGACCGCCGCGCCGGCAAGGACGTTGTCTTCTCCGGCGTGGGCAAGACGGCTGCCGAAATCGACGCAGCCTTGCGCGCCGGCATTTTGATGTTCAACGTGGAAAGCGAGAGCGAGCTGGCGGTGGTAGCACGGTGCGCCACCAAGGCAAAGAAAAGGGCGCGAGTCGCCGTGCGCGTCAATCCGCACATCGAGACCGAGACCCATCCTTACATCTCGACGGGGCTGCGGGAGCACAAGTTTGGCGTGGCCATCGAACAGGCGCGCGAGATGTACGCCCGCATTCGGGAAGAGAAGTATCTCGCGGCCGCCGGGGTCAGCCTGCATATCGGATCGCAGATCACCGATATGGAACCCTTCCGCCAGGCGATGCTGCGAGTTGCGGAACTGGTGCGGCAACTTAGCGCAGACGGCCACCGCATTCGCTACATCGACGCCGGCGGGGGCCTGGGGATCTCCTATCAAGGCGAAGAGGATTTTCCGACGCGCGCGAAGTCGTACGCCCAGGCGGTTCTCACGCCTCTGCGCGGCCTGAAGGTCCACCTGCTGCTCGAACCTGGGCGAGCCCTGGTGGGGCCGGCGGGCGCACTCCTGACGCGCGTGCTCTACATTAAGACCAACGACCACAAGCGCTTCGTGGTGGTGGACGCGGCCATGAACGACCTGCTGCGGCCGGCGCTCTACGCGGCTTACCACGAGATCGTGCCGGTGGAGCGCCGCGACGGAACGAGCGCCGAGGTGGACATTGTCGGCCCTGTGTGCGAAACCGGCGACTTCCTGGCCCGCGACCGGCCCATGCCGCTGGTGAGCGAGGGAGAGCTGCTGGCGGTGCTGGACGCCGGCGCCTACGGAATGTCGCTGGCTTCCAACTACAATACCCGCGGACGGCCGGCGGAAGTGTTGGTGGAGGGGGCGAAAGCTCGCCTTATCCGGCGTCGCGAAACTGCACAAGATCTGATGCACGCCGAGCAAATCTGAGAAGCGTCCGGCTGAGTCTTTCAACAGCCACAAATGATGGCAAGCTCGGCGCGCCCAATTTATGAAGACGATTTTCAATATCAAAAAAAATAAAACGCCACCTCGCATACGTTCGGCACGCCGCGCGGTTTAGCCTGGAAGGATTTTGGAACATGCTGAAACCCGCTCAGGATGCGTATCTCGCAGGAATGCCGCCTTGTCAACAGTTTTTCAGCCAAATTATTCTGTGACGGAAGGCACAGCTTCACGGTCGCCGTTGACAAAAAAACTCCGCCGATTAGAATACGCCACTGTTCCTCAACAAGCGCCAGACTCCCAGGCCCCCGGATTTCCTTGTGACGAACCAAATAGCAGAAGCCGTCCTGCGGGAAACTGATTTTGCCGACCTCGAGCTCTACGCCAGCGGCAAGGTGCGCGATCTATATCGCGCCGACAACGAGCACCTGCTGCTGGTGGCCACCGACCGCATCTCGGCGTTCGACTACGTGCTGGCCAGCGGCATTCCTCACAAGGGCCGGGTGCTCACGCAACTGTCGCTGTTCTGGTTCGAGTTTCTCGCGGACCTCGTCCCCAACCACCTGGTGACCGCCGACGTGGCGCGATACCCTGAACCGCTACGGCGCTATGCCGACCACTTGCAGGGGCGCTCGATGCTGGTGGTGCGCGCTGACATGATCGCCATCGAGTGCGTGGTGCGCGGATATCTTTCGGGCTCGGGGTGGAAGGAATATCAGCAGAGCGGAAAGGTGTGCGGCATCGAGCTGCCGCGCGGCTTGCGCGAGTCGGACAAGCTGCCGCAGCCGATCTTCACCCCGGCGATAAAGGCTGCGAGCGGTCACGATGAGAACATCAGCTTCGAGCAGATGGCCGAGCGCGCCGGTCCCCGGCTGAGCGAGCAGCTTCGCGAATTGAGTCTGAAGATTTACCAGAAGGGCGCAGAACACGCTGCGGCGCGCGGGATCATCATCGCCGATACCAAGTTTGAATTCGGCCGCACCGCGCGCGGGCTGGTGCTGGCCGACGAGGTGCTGACGCCTGATTCCTCACGCTTCTGGCCCGCCGACCGCTATCGGCCGGGCGGCCCGCAGGAATCCTTCGACAAGCAGTTCGTGCGGGATTATCTGGAAAAGATCCGCTGGAACAAGCAGCCGCCGGCGCCGGCCTTGCCGCCCGACGTGGTGCAGGAGACCAGCGAGAAGTATCTGGAAGCGTACCGCCGGCTCACCGGCCAGGAGCTGCCGCGATGACATCCAGCGGCAGGGAACCGGGCAGGAATGAATCGGCATCGCGGGTAGACATCGGTTCTGATCAACAAGTGCGTGTGGCGGCGCGGAGGAGGAGGCTGTCGTGAAGGACCAGCTCGAGGCCCTGGTGAGCCAGATGTATAAGAGCGGCATCCTGTATTCGGAAGCGGTGCGCGAATTCAAGAAACGCTTCATCCTGGCGGTGCTGCAGGATAACCACGGCAACCAGTGTAAGGCGGCGCGCGAGTTAGGCATGCACCGCAATACCCTCAGCCGCACCATCAGCGAGCTCAAGCTGGATATGCGCGCGGTGCGGGACAGCGCCCGCCGTCCCCCGCGCAGCGCCCGTCCGGTGTTTCTGGAGAAGAAGGTGGCGCGTTAGCGAGTACCGAGTTGCGAGTACCGAGTACCGAGTACCAGAGTACCGAGTACCGAGTACCGAGTACCGAGTACCACCACTCTAAGAGCAGGCATCCCTGCCCAACGTAGCGAGAATCCCTGAGCGAAAGCGCCCGCATCGGCACGCTCAGATTCGTGGACATCCGGTCACTCGGTACTCGCAACTCGGTACTCGGTACTTCCTCGGTACTTCCTAATGCTTCGCCGGCGGTTTCTTGGCCGGCGGTTTGGCGGAAGGCTTGGCGATCAACTGGCCTTCGACCATCTGGATCATGAACGGGCTGGGCGTGTAGCTGTCCGGCTTGGCCTGCACCTGGATCTCCTGACCCGCTTTGGGCACGCTGGCCAGGGGCAAGGGCGCGATCATGGTGACCGTCACATCCGCGACATTCTTCTCGATGGCATCGGCGGTCGCGGCCAGCTCCAGCTTGTTGCGGGTGGCGCTGACCGTTTTGGCGGCGAAGGGAACCTGCAGTCCCTTGATTTGGGACCACACCTTCTGCTGCACGTCCGCAGCGCCCTGAGAGAGGATCAGCTCCCACTCGCCGAACTCCATGCTCTTGGGATCTTTGGAGTCGGCCAGCATCTTGGCCTGCTCGGCCGGACTGGGCGCGGGTGCGACCGCGAAATCCGCCGGCGGGGCAGCGCTGGCGCGCGCCTGGGCCAGCAGTTGGTCCCAGCCATCGGGCGAGCCGTGATACTTGGTGTACTTGAACTGGCCATACTTGACGATCTGCGGATTGTTGTTGCTCAAGGCCGCGGCGCGTGCGATCCACCACAGACCGGCGGGGCTGATGGGATTGGCTTCCAGGTAGGCGAGTGCCAGCGGATAAACATCTCGCAGGGCAGCGGGATCGTTGGGATTCTCCTTGTTGCGCAGTTCGACTGCCGCTAACAGAAACTTTTGCGCGTTAGCGTAATCCTTGTTCTGCAGCGCGCCGAAGCCTGCCGAGCCGTTGAAGATGATGGCCACTTGCGATTTGAATTTCTCGAAATCGGCGTCGGACATGCCCTCCGGCTTGGCGGTGGTAGCCAGGGCCTGCAAGCCGCGCTGCCCAAACTGCGCGCCTTCGGCGGCATTCTGTTGCGACGCCTGCCCCGCTTCGGCGGCGGCGCGCTTGGTATACGCCAATAATGCCAGCGCCCGCACGTTGTTGGGATTCACCTGCAGGACGCGGCTGGCCGTCTCGCCGGTCTTGGCGGCGTTGCCCAATTTCTCATAGGCCGCCATCAACTGTTCCAGGGCGTCTTCCTTGACCACGCTGTTGGGATACTGCTGCAGGAAGTTCTCGAAGGCTTGCGCCTGGGCCTGGGGATTGGCCTCGCGGAGCGCGGCGACATAGGAGTTGTACTCAGCCGGGTCCTTGATCTCCTTCTTTTGTTGCGCCGGTGCAGCCTGCCTGGCTTGCGCCGCCGGCGCGGACTGGGCCGCAGGAGCTGTAGATTGTTGCGCCGCGGCCAGAGCAACCAGTGTGAACACCAGTGTGACAAGCGACTTCTTCATTCGAGGCTCCTTAAAAAAGCGGCTTTTGTTTAATAGCCTTCCAGGCTATCGGCTTCTCGAGGGGAGGCGCTCATGCTCGCGTGGGCGAGGCACAAGCTAAAAGCCAAGAGCCAGACACCGGCACAGCAGGCCCATCCGGGACACCGCCTTCGTCTCCGAACGACTGACACAAGCTGTAACTGGCGGCGGGCCGGATTATAAGAATGCTGGTGGCCTAAGGCAAGTTGTGTATCGCGGTGGTAACCTTCGAATGTTTCGCTTGGGTGAATCGCCCAAACGCCAGTTCGGGCGCGGAAGCCAGGCGCCGCAGCTGAATTCATCGCCCACGGAGAGGTGGCCGCAACATGGAAAACGCAGCCCAGACGTTGCAGGGACAGATCGCAGTGGTGACCGGAGGCGGCCGCGGCATCGGGGCGGGCATCTCCAGAAAGTTGGCGGCGCTCGGCGCCACGGTGGTGCTCTGCGGACGTACGCGTGCGCCGCTCGACACGACCGCCGCTGCCATTCGCCAGGCCGGTGGACAGTGCGATACCACGGAGTGCGACTTGACCCGGCTCGAGAGCGTGGAAGCCCTGGCCCAGCACGTGGAGTCCAGCTTCGGCCGGCTGGATATCCTGGTAAACAACGCCGGCGTGGGCGGTGGGCGCGTTCCGCTGCACGAGTTGTCGCCGCAAGTCTGGGAAGACGTGATGAACACCAACCTGCGCGGCGTTTTCTACGCGCTCCGCTCGCTGGTGCCGCTGATGCTGCGCACCGGCAGCGGCCACATCATCAACATCTCTTCGCTGGCAGGGAAGAACGTTTTGCCGAACGGCGCCTGCTACGCCGCCTCCAAATGGGGGCTGAACGGGCTCAGCTACGCGGTCGCGGAAGAGTTGCGCGGCCAGAACATCCGCGTGTCGGTGATCTGCCCGGGTTCGACGCTGAGCGAGTGGGGATTCCACGGCGGCAAGGACCTGAAGAAACTGTTGCTGCCCGAGGACGTGGCGCACGCCGTGGAGATGATCGTTACCCAGGCCCCGCAGTCGTTCGTCAGCGAGATCCTGCTGCGACCCACGCAGAAGCCCTAAACCAGTCCACACGGCCGATGCTCCTGCCTACTCCCCACGCGGTTTGTGATACCATCGCGGATTCAGGTGATCGCAGGGAATGATTTATAGGAGGAGTTATGTCAGATGAAGGCGGCGGCTTCGGGTGGTTTCTGGCCGGGTTGGGCCTAGGAGCGCTGATCGGCGTGCTCTATGCGCCTAAGTCGGGGCGGGAGACGCGCGATGACATCCTGCGCGGGGCCGAGGAAGGCCGCGAGTATGTGATCAACCGCGCCCGCCAGGCGCGCGTACAAGCCGACCAGTGGGTCGACCGCGGCCGCGACGTGGTACAGAAACAGAAGGACCAGTTCACCGCCGCGGTTGAAGCCGGGCGGCAGGCCTATCATGAGGCCACGGAAGGCGCTCGAAGTCCTAGCTCGGCGCCGGCGCGCCAGCAGCCATCGCGGCAGTCGCGCAGGGAGCGGGCGGAGTCTGAATCATGGATCCGGTGTTGAAGATCTTCATCTACGCCACCGCGGTGGCGGTCGTCCTGCAGATGTTCATCCTGCTGAGCCTGGCCATCAGTGTGCGGAAGACCACCAACAAGCTGGAAAAGCTGACCGGGGAAGTGCACGGGCGCGTCATGCCCATCCTCAACACGGCCGAGAGCATCCTCAACGACTCCCGCGGCAAGCTGGATACCGTGATGACCAACCTGGTGGCCGTCACCGGCACGCTCAAGACGCAGATGGACCGCCTGGACGCCACCGTGAACGACGTCGTCGACCGAGCGCGCCTGCAGATCATCCGCGCCGACGACATTGTCACCCGCACCCTCGACCGCGTGGAGCAGACCAGCGAACTGGTGGAGCACACCGTGGTTTCTCCGGTGCGCCAGATCAGCGGCATCATGCAGGGGCTGAGCGTGGGCATCTCGGCCTTCCTCGGCAAGAACCGCAACCCCCGCAAGCGGTCCAACCAGCGCGTCACCCAGGACGAGGAACTGTTTATCTGATGTGGGGCGGGCGCCCTCGCCCGCCAATGGCGTCCTCGCCCGCCAGGCCGATACGCGGCCGAGGGGCGGCCGCGCCACACAAGACACACGCGGCCGGGGGGGCCGCGCCACACAATTCTCGTCAAGCCGGCACGCGGCCGCGCCACACAATATAAAATCCTGCGCAACGGCACATGAAAGCTCCCGATACACTTCTGGATCTGCTGCACGCGGCGCCGGGTGAGCGCACGGCGATCATCGTCCCTGAGCTGGGGTTGCGGCTGAGCTACGAAGCGCTGCGCCGGCAGGTGATGGCATTGGCCGAGGCGCTGGCCGCCACCGGCATTCACCACACCGACCGCGTAGCCAGCTTGCTGCCCAACGGACTGCCGGCCATCGTTACTTTCCTGGCGTCGTCGATTGCGGCCACTGCGGCCCCGCTCAATCCGGCTTATCCTTACGAGGAACTGTTCTTCTTTCTCGGAGACACTTCCGCCCAGGTGCTGCTCTGCCCGTCGCATGGCGCCGACCAGGCACGCAGCGCCGCCACCGACCGCGCCATTCGCGTGTATACGGTCGAGATGGATTCCGAGGGGACCGTCCACCTGGTGGAGCGACGGGAGCGCTCCGAGGTGACGCCGCCGCAGCCGGAAGACGTGGCCCTGGTCCTGCACACCAGCGGCAGCACCGGACGTCCCAAGCGCGTGCCCTTGCAGCATCAAAACCTGGCCATTTCCGCCGCCACCATTGCCCAAACCTGCGAGCTTAAGCCGGACGACGTTTCGCTCTGCGTCATGCCGCTGTTCCACATTCACGGACTGGTTGCTTCCACGCTGGCGCCGCTGGTTTCTGGCGGAACGGTGGTAGTGCCCACCAAGTTCAATCCTTTGACCTTCTGGCAAATCGTGCGCGAACACCACGTGACCTGGTATTCGGCAGTGCCCACCATGCACCAACTGCTGCTGGCGCGCTCCCACGGCCACAAGCATCACTCCGCCACCTTGCGATTCGTGCGTTCGGCCAGCGCGCCCATGGGGCCCGAGATCATCCAGCGCATCGAGGACGTCTTCGGCGTGCCCTTCATCGAGGCCTACGGCATGACCGAAGCTTCGCACCAGATGTCCTCCAACCCTCTGCCGCCGAAGTATCGGAAACACGGCTCGGTGGGGCAGGCCACGGGAATCCGCATCAGCATCATGGACGAAGAGGGCAATCTCCTCGGCAAAGACCAGCCGGGCGAGGTGGTGATCCAGGGCCCCAGCGTGTTCACCGGCTATGAGAACAATCCCGAGGCGAACGCGTCGGCCTTCGTGAACGGGTGGTTTCGCACCGGCGACCAGGGATTCCTCGACAAAGACAACTACCTGCACCTGGTTGGCCGGATCAAGGATTTGATCATCCGCGGCGGTGAGAACGTGGCCCCGCGCGAGGTGGATGAAGCGCTGCTGCGGCATCCGGCCGTGGCCGAAGCCGTGACCTTTGCCATGCCGCATCCGGTGCTGGGAGAAGAAGTGGCGGCGGCGGTGGTCTTGCACGAGCCGGGAAGCGCTACTGCGGCCATCTTGCTGAAGCATTGCCGGGAACGGCTGGCGGAATACAAAGTTCCCAAGAAAATCTTCATCGTGCACAGCATCCCGCTGACCGCCACCGGCAAGGTGCGGCGCCAGCAGGTGGGGGCTGCGCTTCTGGATGGACGGCTGCCGTGAAGTTTCTGATCGCCGGCGCCGGCGCCATCGGCGCCTACATGGGTGCGCGCATGGCGCGTGCCGGCTTCGACGTGACCCTTTTCGCCCGCGGGCCGCATCTGCGCGCGATGCAACAGCACGGCGTTCGGGTGAAGAGTGCCGAAGGAGATTTCGAGGCGCGTCCCAAGCTGGCCGCCACTCTGGAAGAAGTCGGGCCCGGTCGACGTAGTCTTCCTCGCCGTCAAAGCGCATGGCCTGACGCAACTCGCGCCGCAACTTCACTCCGTGCTCGGCCCGGAAACGACCGTGGTCAGCACGCAGAATGGCGTCCCGTGGTGGTTCTTCCAGGGCCTAACAGGCGCGGGGGAGGGAATCCGGCTGGAACGGGTCGATCCTGGAGGCGTAGTCGCCGCGGCTATCGAGCCACGACGGGTGGTGGGATCGATTGTCTATTTCTCCACCGAGATCCTCGAGCCGGGCGTCATCCTGCACACCGAAGGCAATCGCATCTCGCTGGGCGAGCCCGACGGCACGCGCTCGGAACGCTGTCGCCAGATTGCCGCCGCGCTCGTTGCTTCTGGTTTGCGCTGTCCGGTGACCACCCACCTCCGCAACGAGATTTGGGTGAAGATCCTGGGCAACGTGGCCTTCAATCCCATCAGCGCTCTCACCCGCGCCACGCTCGCGCAGATGGCGCGCGATCCCGAAGTCGCAGCGCTCGTCCGCAACATCATGACCGAGACCGAAGCCGTCGCCGCAAAGCTTGGGTTCGAGTTGCCCGTCTCTATCGATCAGCGCATCGCCGGAGCCGAGAAGGTCGGCGAACACAAGACTTCCATGCTGCAGGATCTGGAAGCGGGCCGGCCCCTCGAGCTCGAGGCCGTGGTGGGTGCGGTGGTGGAATTGGGAGAGCGTCTTGGTGTGCCCATGCCGCACACCCGCGCGGTCTACGCCTGCACCAAGCTGCTGGCGATAGCCACAGAGGCACAGAGACCCAGAGAAAAATGAGTTCAAAAACCTCGGTGCCTCTGTGTCTCGGTGGCTAATCGGCCTCAGGAAACGTCTACCGCTCGCAGCCGCTCTGCGGCGCTCTCCGAGGTCACAGGCGTGAAGTAGATCTCTTTATAGGTATACGACCTCGGTTTTTTCTCCAGGATGGGCAGAATCTCGATGTGCCAGTGGTAATCGTCGTCGATGGTCTTCCAGTAGTCGAGCACTTCGGAGCGGTGCAGGGTGTTGGGCGAGCTGTGCAGCACCATGTGGAAGTTCTCGGTAACGCTGCGGATGCGCTGCAGGGTCCGCCGCAGTAGCGCTGCCAGGTCGCGGGCTGCACCGCCGCGCTGCACGCTGCGCTCGAACGCGGACTCGTGATTGCGGGGCATGATCCAGGTTTCGTAGGGCACGCGCGGCGCGTAAGGACAGGTGGCAACGTAGTCGCCGCGGCTCTCCACCAGGCGCACTTTCTGCTGTTCCTCCTGCGCCAGGATGTCGCAAAACACGCAGCGCTCTTTCTGCATGAAGTAATCCTTGCCCGAGCGCAGCTCGTAGAGCACCCGCCGCGGAACGAAGGTAGTCGCCGTGATCTGCGAACTGGGGTGATCGGCTTCCTGCCCGGCCACGCTGCCGTGGTTCTTGAATACGGTGACGTACTTGAAGCGCCGATCTTTCTTCAGGTCCTGAATGCGCTGCCCGACCAGCGTAAGGAACTGCGCCACCTCGCCGTCGTTGGCCACCCAGAGGTGGCGATCGTGGCGCGGGTTCTCCACCAGCACCTCATGCGCACCCACGGGCCGCATCTTGTCGTAGAGGCCGTCGCCCTGGCGCAGCGGGTCGCCCTCAACGTGATAGAGCGCGTTGGGATGCACCACCGCCCGCGCCGACCACGGTCCGCCGTCCAGCGAGGGCATGGAGGAGATCACGTGCGGCGGATGTTGCGCCTCGGGACAGTAAGGACACGACTCACGCCCTTCCGGTTCCCGATCGGCATCGTCGCCGGTAATCACCCAGGAGCGCGTGATGGGATCTTTGCGAAGTTCCATAAAGAGAAGTTGGTGGCTTGAGAGTACCTAAAAATCTACCGCATTGCCACTGACTTTGCCGCCTGGGTGCGATACCAGGCAACGGTGCGCGCCAGACCTTCCTCGAACATGGCCACCGGTTTGTATCCCATCAGCTTGCCGGCCAGCGAAATGTCGGCCAGGGAGTGCTTGATGTCACCCTTGCGCTCCGGACCATAGTGGGCCGTCCCGGAATAGCCGGTCATCTGTTTAAGGATTTCGAAGGTTTCGTTGAGCGTGATGCGCGAGCCGGTGGCGGCGTTCATCACCCGTCCCGCGACCTGCGCTGCGGGCGCGGACGAGGCCAGCAGGTTGGCCGCGACCACGTTATCGATGTAGGTGAAGTCGCGGCTCTGTTCGCCATCGCCAAAGACGGTCGGCTGCTCGCCCTTGAGCATCAGCATGATGAACTTGGCCAGCACGCCCGAGTACTGCGAGCCCGCGTCCTGGTAGGGGCCGAAGACATTGAAGTAGCGCAGCGTGACCGTCTCCAAGCCATAGACGCGATAGAACGACGTCATGTAGAGCTCGCCCGCCAGCTTCGACACCGCGTAGGGCGAGATCGGGTCCGGGGTCATGCCTTCGTGCTTGGGCAGCGTGGGCGATTCGCCGTAGATCGAAGACGAGCCCGCATACACCACGCGCTTCACCTTGGCGTCGCGGGCGGCGATCAACAGGTTCAGCGTGCCCTCGACGTTGGCGCGGTTGCTCGACGCCGGATCGGCCACCGACTTCGGCACCGAAGGGATGGCGGCCTCGTGAAAGACGTAGTCCACGTCGCGGCAGGCCATGGAGACCGCCGGCATGTCCAGCAGGCTGGCCTCGTAGAAATCCATGCGCCCCAGGTCGGCGAGGTTCTCGCGCTTGCCGGTGGAGAAGTTGTCCAGACCGCGCACTTGCTCGCCGCGCTGCAGCAAGGCCCGCGCCAGGGACGATCCAATGAATCCGGCCGCGCCGGTAATCAGGTAAGTGGCCACGGTCTAAACATACCATGGGTGGGAGGGAGGCCGGCAGTAAGCGGCAAGCTTCCAGGTTGGTGATTCGTTGCACTTTACCAAAATGTAACCCCCTCCCCCGGGGGTACGCCATAATGGAATCATCGAGTTACGGTATATCCCTCCCCGGAGACCATGATGCGAAAGGAGTTAGAGGGAAAATCTTGAGCCCGTAGAACTTATCTACGCGTAATTGATTCTGATTGAATAATAGCGAATAGAATAGGACTTGTCAAGAGAAAAATCGAGAGCACGGTGCCCCACGTTTCCCCTGGTTTTGGGAAACGTGGGTGAGTTATGGCCCACATCTGCCAAAGGCGGGCAGATGTGGGGCACCTTCGCAATCTTACGAGCTGCCTATGACGGGTAGTCCAGCGGCACGGGCCAGCTTGGCCTGGTCGCGGTCAAATGTGTAGAAATCTTCCGCCGCAAGGGCCAGGGCGGATGCCACATGGATCGTATCCAGGGCACGGCTGCCCAAGTGTGGCGCGTGGCGCCGGGCGAGCTCCCGCGCTCGCGGCCACGTTTCAGCAGGAAGATCCTCACACTGCCAAACACCCGATTGTAAGTCGCTGACGAAATCTTCTTCGATGGCCCGAGCCTCACGGATCGTCCACCTCCTCGACCGGGCGGTCACCGCAAAAACGATGTTGGTGAATTCTGTCTCCCCGAAAGGCGTTATCGTGAAGAGGGGTCGATGCTTTTCGACCAGCGCCAGGGCCGGCCGGGAGTTCGCATCCCGGCCATAAAGCGAGACGAGGAAACTGGTGTCCGCATAAGAGCTCAAGAGCGGTTTCGCTCCCGGCGAAGGATTTCGGCGACGTTCAAGCGAAGGCGGCGGCTGCCGAAGATTTTCTTCTGGCGAGCGGCAAAGTCAGGCAAGGCCCGTCCCTTAACCGCTTCCGGAACAATACGGCCCAGGACTTCATGCCGCTTGCGCAGGAGCAGCGTCTCGCCGCGCCGCAGCGGCGCCTCGACCTTGCGCGAAAACTGCTGGCGAACTTCGCGAACCGTGACGCTCTTCATGTTACACATTGTAGGTGTAACATTGGCAGGAGTCAAAATGTTTCATCGCGCTTGGTTTCTGCTTAGTAGCAGGACTTCTGATCTGGCGAGGGTCTCCTGCACAAGCTGCAACTGCATGGGACAAGATTTCGCAATCCCACACGAGCAAAGAACGCTCGTGGGGGGGCGGCGATGGCAGACTAGCACGCCGCTTCTTTGGGCATCCACTGGCACGAGTCAACACACTGCTCAAGATACACAGTGTGGTGGTCAAAGCGGCGTTGCATCTTGTTCCGAAAATGGAACAGAGGTCATCACAAACCATACGTGGTCCCGATCACTAAAGAGGTTCCATATGCTTGAAACCACAGGTGATAACCGTCATTTTGGGGCGAGCCAACTGCAACCTATTGATAGAAAAGGTGGTTGCCAGCAAGATAAGGCCTCTGTTCTGAATTCAGAACACACTCGGAAATTCATTTGACAGTCGGACAGCGAGCTTTATGTTTGCGTGTCTTCCGCGGCCCTATTTTCAATTGCCTATGCATCGTCAACTTTTCTTTCTAACCAAGATGCTATTTTCACAGCCCCGCAAAGGAGAGAGGGATGAAAAGATTGCTCTTGCTCCTCCTGCTGCTGCCGCTGACGGTACTCGCGCAGCAGACCATGACCAACCAGACGACAATTCTCGGCTCCGAGCATCCTGAGCTGATTCCCGATGAGGATGCGATTGGGTGCGTGTTCTGGGTTCACTCTCGCTGGGATACTCCCGAGCACGTCGCTGACTCGGCCATGCATCGCGCCAAGATTGGGTTTACGGATCCAAAAGACCGCGCGATCTACGACTCTACGATGCAGGCCTACTTCAACCAGATACAGGCCAACAACAACGGCGGGCCAACTAGCACCCTGTCAGACTTGAAAGCGGCCCTCAGTCCCGCCGGGTATGCCCAGCTTCGGAACTTTATCCAGGGCCAGAAGAAGTTCATGCGGACGCAAATCCAGAAGCCGACCGTGGAGGCAGTGGGAGAGGGGGTGACGCCGTGAAAACGCTAGCACTGTTCCTCGTGCTGTTGCTATCACAAGCGTGCCTCGCGCAGAGGTATACGTCATATCTGACGTTCAACTCGACTCCGAACCCCGATGGTTCAGTCGCGCTGACTACCACTGTCAGCTACACCTTCAACGATGGCTCTTCTTGTTCGCCGTTCGACGGACTAGCTGGGTACGATGTCCCATACTACGTGCAGAACAACAACGGGCCGTGGGCTCAAGACAGTGCCCTCGCTTTTCGTACGGGCGAAAACATGACCGTGTACACAGGACATAGTTTCCCCAGTGTAACAGTGCGCCCGGGGCAAACTGCCGACTTGTCCGTCGGGGTCAAGCTCCAACAGACGTGCTGGCGGCAGCCGCGCTATGTGTATTACCCTCCCTATGGAAGCGTGGGCAGCTTCTACGGCGTCGATTTTATCGATGGGGAGGGCGGCATTGCGCCCTCCCCTTGCAACATTCCGGGCATCATCAGCAATCCGCCAGAGTCGAACTGCCCTCGGTGGCCTGTGCTGTGGACTGTTGTTCCCTATGCAGCTTTTCATGTCGCCTTAGACAGCGAGCAGTTGGCATACTTACTAGCTACGCCCACCAATTTTCAACTCGGGCCAGGAACATCGGACCCCAGCGGTAACCTCATCTTTCAAAACATCTCATGGCAATCGAGCAGTGGAAATCTGAGTGACCTTTCTGCCTGCATCGTCGGAGAGTATGTTACCTATCCTGGAATAGGAGACTTCAATTGGCCTAGTCCGCCATATTTGAGCGGGACCCCCGCCCCTAATCCCACCATAAGCAATGTCCCTGCCACGACTGGCGGGCAAGGAACGGGGGACGTTCATACTCATCCGGGTTTCTTAAAGCCTTACGTGACTGCTAATTTCAATTCGGCGCAGCAGTATCGATGGAGCTGCTCAAACTTCGCCAGTGGGCAATGGTACGACTTCGCGGACTACACGATCTCGCGCGGCGTAAACCAGCATACGTTCAACAACTCCTGGTATTACCTAATCACCAAGGCTGGGTCTTCTGCTTCGGTAGACCCACTGCCTTAGTTTGGAGGGTACAATGTATCGCATGAGATGTATTGCGTTTGCCTGGGCTCTCTTTGTGCTGCTTCCGGCGACCGGCACTTCACAAACGAGATCGGTGGAACTCGCGTATTCTCTTGAATCCAGCACGGTATCGGCCCGCGAACCGATAGGCTTGACGCTGACCATTAAGAACAACAGTGATCAGCCAATTGCTGTCGATCTGGGCCTGCAGGGAGAACAGAACTTCAAATTTACGGCGGTGGGGCCTGATGGCAGCACGAAAACCATTGTCCCCCCCTTGCATGAAGGGTTAGCTCCTCGCGGTGATTTTAAGGTGTTACCTGGTAAGAGTCTTGCTAAACACATAGTACTCAGCGACTGGTTTGATTTTACGGCAGCAGGTCGGTATCAGATCGAGGTTCGGCTTACAAGCCCGATAACCGGACTCCAAGGCGAAGTTGTTGCCGCTGACCCAGGCACGCAGCTGTCGCTCGACGTATCTCCGGCAGACGATAGTCAATTGCAAAAGACCTGCGCTGGCCTGCTAGCTGAGATCTCCTCCTCAACTTCCTACGAGCGGGCCGAGAGTGCGGGAAAGAAACTTGCGGCGATCACAGACCCCGTTGCAGTCCCATATCTGCTGCAGGCCACTTCTTTCTGGCACTTGGAGCCGATTACGATTCGCGCCCTCCGAAAAATAGGGGACACCACGGCAGTCGACGCTTTAATCGGACTGCTGAACCCGAGAAACTCTGATGCGGCTGCCCTTGCACGTTCAGCTCTGATGCAACTCGAAGATCGGATCGCAGATCCCCCCTTAAGGGACAGGGTCCACCGCGCACTTGAACCAAAGCTCTGATCGGAGTTTCTTCTTCGGGTATCTTCCGCGCCTGAAGCCGGGCCAAATTGAGCTTTTTACCAGCGCCGGGTAGCTGTGCGGTGTCCGAATCCGCTAACTTGCTCCGTAATCCTAGGGGCGGAGAACGAGGTATTCTCCGCCTGCTTCCTCCGGATCTTGTTCTGCACCCAGCACGAGTGACCCGGCTCACAGCAAAATCCAGCTTCTACAAGGGTATAATTCTTCGGTTTGTCCGGAGACCGCCAAGGTCTCAAGGAGGCCGCCCGCTCGGGGCGGAGCACTCATATGGCTAAAGCAACTCTAGTTACGCCCGTGGAATTGCGCCTGGCGCGGCGCATGGCCCGCCTGGGCACGGAAACTGCTTTCGAGGTCCTGGTGAGGGCGCGCGCGCTCGAAGCCAAGGGCCGCGACGTGGTCCACATGGAAATCGGCGAGCCCGATTTCGATACCCCTGCCAACATCATCGAAGCCGCCACTGACGCCCTGCACAAGGGCTGGACGCACTATGGCCCCTCGGCCGGGCTGCCGGCGCTGCGCGAAGCCATCGCGGAGGAGATCAGCCGCTCGCGCAATGTGCCGGTCAAGGCCGAAGAGGTGGTGGTCGTTCCCGGCGGCAAGCCAATCATTTTCTTTACCATCGTGGCATTAGTTGATGAAGGGGATGAGGTCATCTATCCCAATCCGGGTTTCCCGATCTACGAGTCGATGATCAACTTCATGGGCGGCAAGGCGGTGCCCATCCGGCTGCGCGAGAAAATGGATTTCGGCCTCGACGTGGACGAGCTGCGCAGCCTGATCAACGACCGCACCCGGCTGATCATTCTGAACTCGCCGCAGAATCCTACCGGCGGCGTGCTCACCCGCAAGGACGTGGAAGCGATTGCCGCCGCCATCGGCGACCGCGAGATCATGGTGCTCTCGGACGAGATCTACAGCCGGCTGATCTACGAGGGCGAGCATTTCTCGCTGATGTCGGTGGATGGCTTCAAGGACCGCACGATCCTGCTCGATGGCTTCTCCAAGACTTACGCCATGACCGGCTGGCGGCTGGGATACGGCGTCATGCGGCCGGACCTGGCGGCGCACATCGCGCGCCTGATGACCAACTCCACTTCCTGCACGGCCAGCTTTACCCAGGTGGCGGGCGTCGAAGGCTTGCGCGGGGCGCAGGATTCGGTGGACGTGATGCGCGAAGAGTTCCGCCGCCGCCGCGACCGCTTTGTCGAACGCATCAACCAGATCAAGGGATTCTCCTGCCGGCTGCCCAAGGGCGCGTTCTATACGTTCCCCAACATCAGCGGCACGGGATGGCCTTCGAAGAAGCTGGCCGATGCGCTGCTCGAAGATGCCGGCGTGGCCGCGCTTTCCGGCACCGCCTTTGGCGAGTTCGGCGAAGGGTATCTGCGGTTCAGCGTGGCCAATTCGCTCGAGAACATCGACAAGGCACTGGACCGGATTGAGAAGTGGGTCAAGAAAAACCTATAGCTTGTCATCCTGAGCGAAGCGCGAGCCGGAGGCGAGCGCGAGTCGAAGGACCCCTATGCGCTACGAAAAACATTATTACGTGTATATTCTCGCGAGCCTTTCCGGCACGTTGTACATCGGGATTACCAACAATCTCGAAAGGCGCATGGTGGAGCATAAAGAAGGGCTGGTCGGGGGATTTACATCACAATATGGTGTCCATCGGCTGATCTACTTCGAGACGTACCGCGATGTCCGAAATGCCATCCGCCGGGAGAAGCAACTGAAGGGATGGCGGCGTGAGAAGAAAATTGCGTTGATCGAGAAAGTGAACGCAGGCTGGAAAGATCTGGCGAGAGCATGGTACGAGAGTAGGGGTCCTTCGACTCGCGATCCCGCGATAAAGCTGCGGTCGCTCGCTCAGGATGACAAGAGCGAGAGCATGGTACGAGGATAGGGGTCCTTCGACTCGCGACCGCGATAAAGCTGCGGTCGCTCGCTCAGGATGACAAGAGCGAGAGCATGGTGGGGGGTAGGGGTCCTTCGACTCGCGACCGCGATACGGCTGCGGTCGCTCGCTCAGGATGACACGAGGGAGAGCATGGTGGGGGGTAGGGTCCTTCGACTCGCGACCGCGATACGGCTGCGGTCGCTCGCTCAGGATGACAAGAGCGAGAGCATGGTGCGGGATAGGGGTCCTTCGACTCGCGACCGCGATAAAGCTGCGGTCGCTCGCTCAGGATGACAAGAGCGAGAGCATGGTGGGGGGATAGGGGTCCTTCGACTCGCGACCGCGATACGGCCGCGGTCGCCCGCTCAGGATGACAAGAGCGAGAGAATGGTACGAGGGTAGGGGTCCCTCGACTCGCGCTCCCTCACTTCGTTCGATCGCGCTTCGCTCGGGATGACAATTTGTTGAGATCAAACGATATGAGCAAACAATTTCGCATTTTTGCCACTTGTGACATTGGCGAAGAAGCCTTAAACGTCCTGCGCAACCGCGGGTATCAAGTCGAGGTCTATCCTCATCCCCAGGCGCCGCCGAAGCAGGTGATCCTCGAGAAACTGCGCTCAGGCGTGGACGGCCTCATCACCACCATCCGCGACCAGGTCGACGCCGAGGTCTTCGAAGCTGGGAAGGGCACGCTGAAAGTCATCTCGCAGATTGCGGTCGGCTTCGACAACATCAATCGCGCCGACGCCAACCGCTACAAGGTTCCCTTCACCCACACTCCCGACGTGCTCACCGAGACCACCTCCGAGTTCGCTTTCTTCATTCTGGCCGCGCTCGCCCGCAAGCTGTGGGACTCGGAAAAGCTGGTGCGCGAGAACCGCTGGGATTACTGGCATCCCTACCTGCCGTTCGTGGGCGACGAGGTGACAGGCAAGACCATCGCGGTGATCGGCACCGGACGCATTGGCCAGGCGCTCATCAAGAAGTGCATTGGCTTCGACATGCACATCCTGTGCTACGACCCGGTGTTCCAGAACACCAAGTTCGTTCAGGCCATCCAGGAGATCAACGACCTGCGCTACAAGCACGGCCTCTATCCACGAGCGAGTGACCATCAAATACGTGACGCTGGAGGAGGCGCTGGCGCAAGCCGATTACGTCAGCATCCACGTGCCGCTGATTCGCCCGGGCGAGAGCGACACGCCCACCTTTCATCTTTTCAACGAACGCCTGCTGCGCACCATGAAGCCCACCGCCTACCTGGTGAACACCTCGCGCGGACCTGTGGTGGACGAAGCTGCGCTGGCCAAAGCTCTGCGCGAGCGCTGGATCGCCGGCGCCGCGCTCGACGTGTATGAGAAAGAGCCGCTGCCCGCCGATTCGCCGCTGCGCGATCCCGCCATCGCCGACCGCTGCCGCCTGTTTCCGCACTTCGCCAGCGCCGGCAGGATTACTCGCCTTTCTCCCGACCCCAACAAAGGCATGGCCGGCCGCTGCGTGCAAGGGCTGATCGACGTGCTGGAGAAGAACTACAACGGCGATTACACCCAGATGCCGTGGGTGGTGAATAAGGAAGCCTTCAGCCGAGCGGCGTGAGGGAAGGAAGCAGGAGGCAGGAAGCAGGGCACGATTTTCTGCCTCCTGCCTCCTGCCTCCTGCCACCTGCTTCCTGAGATGAAGCCTGGAGCCCCTTCGAGCCATCTAATAAGCCGATGCGAAACATGCCGAGTTGCGCGATAATTGGTCGATCGCAATTGTCCGGCCAGGGTCGGGCATAGGAGAGAGCATGAGCAAGCCTGTTTATATCGCGGCTTATAACCAATCAAAATTTGGCAAGCTGATGGCGATGACGGTGCCACAGATTGTCCGCAATTCTATTGAGAGTGTTTGTCGCCAGATTAACGTCACGCCCGAGGTGATCGACGTTGGCTCCATCGGCGCGGCCTGCAATTTCTCGCTCAACCACCAGGGCCTGCTTTCCGGCCTGATGGCCATGACTCCGGGCATGGAGTCGAAGCCCATGGAGATGGTGGAGAACGCCTGCGCCTCGGGCGGGCAGGCTGCTCTGTCCGTTATCCAGAAGCTGCAACTGGGCTGGGGCGACACCGGCGTTGCCGTCGGCTACGAGAAGATGCGCGACAACGAAGGCAAGATGGACGGCAAACTCATCGGCGAAGTGCTGGGATATTTCTCGTTTCCCGATGAGCGCGAGGGCAAGACGTTCGTCTTCCCGCACCTGTTCGCCGAAGTCATGCGTGACTACATGAAGGCATACGGCGTTACCGAAGAGCAGCTCGCGGATATCGCCGTCTGCGAGTATGCGAACGCCAAGTACAACCCCTGCGCCCAGATGAACAAGGTGCAGATCACGCTCGACCAGGCCATGAAGATCGAGGGCATTAACCGTTACGTCGTCGATGGCCTGCCGCTCAAGACCTATGACTGCTCGCAGATCACCGATGGCTACGCCGCGCTGATTCTTGCCACCGAAGAGGGCTTGAAGAAGCTGGGCGTGCCCAAGGCGGAGTGCGTCGAGATCGCCGGCTTCGCGCAGGCCAGCGATCCGCTGAAGAAAGAAGGACGCGACGTGCTGCGTCCGGCCGGCGCCTACAGGGCCATGAACAAGGCGTATGAGATGGCCGGTCTCAAACCGAAAGACGTGAACGTCGCCGAAGTCCACGACTGCTTCACCGTCATGGGCGCGCTGGGCACGGAAGTGATCGGCAAAGCCGAGCCCGGCAAAGGCGCGAAGTACTGGAACGAAGGCAAGGCGGCGGTGGATGGCGAATGCGCCATCAACACCTCCGGCGGCCTGATCGCCAAGGGACACCCCATCGGCGCGACCGGCATTGCCATGATCGGCTGGGCATCGCAGCAACTGCTGGGCAAGGCCCCGCAGGAGCTGCAGGTGAAGAACCCGCGCGCGGCTGCCACGTTCAACATCGGCGGTCCGATCTGCGCGTCGGTCTGCACGGTGCTCAAGCCGGCTGCGTAACTGCTGCTCGACTCCGTAATGAGGAGGGGCGGGCCACACGGCTCGCCCCGATTTTTTCGGCTATTGTAAAATGGCGCCTCGATGCCCTACTTGTTGAAGACTGAGCCGAGCGAGTATTCCTTCGGCGATCTCGAGCGCGATAAGACTACCGTATGGGATGGCGTTGCCAATCCTGTAGCTCTCAAGAATCTTGCGTGGGATGCAAAAGGGCGACGAGCTGGTGATCTACCACACCGGCGACGAGAAGCGCACGGTGGGTACGGCCTCCGTGGTTTCGGTGGATGCATCGAATCCCAAATCGCCGCGCGTGACCATCAAGGCAGGGAAGCTGCTCGCGCCGGTGACGCTGGCGGAAATCAAAGCCAATAAGCTGTTCAGCGATTCGCCGCTGGTGCGGCAGGGACGCCTATCGGTGGTGCCGCTCAGCGAGGCGCAGTATCGGTTCCTTAGGTCACGCTAGGAAAATTCAATCGTCGCGGTCGCGACGATTGCTGGTACCCAGGGTTTCTCTTAACCCTGCGCCCAAAATAAAAGAGCTGTGACGTTGGTGCGTTCGAGTCGCCGGCTCCCAGGGGGAAGTCCGCGGCGTGGACCACGCACCGGTCACAGCTCTCGATGTGATCACTGCTTTCGCAGTCCCAGACCCCGACTTCTCTTCGCGTGGAGCCGTCGGTTTTTTCGGGTCCAGGTGCCCTGGCGAGTCACCCCGCCGGGCGGGTCACCCGGCCTACGTCGGGCTCGCGGCTGGTAGGCGCGAACCCTTTTCGGCTGTCGACGTGCGCAGACTAAGACCGACGCCGCGCGTTTTCTGTGAGGCGCATCACCGTTCTTTGTGACTCGATTGACGGCGCGTGAGGACGCATGTATGTTGGCCGCCGCATTGAGAGGGGCGCTCCAAGCGACCAGCCATGAGTGGCTTTCTTTCCGGTACGGTGAATCACGCAGCTCGCCTGCGCCAGCTTATCGCGCAGCCCGAGCCGGTTCTCGCCCCGGGCGCTTACGACGCGCTCACTGCTCGCCTGATCGAGCAAGCGGGATTTCCTGCGGTCTACATGACCGGCTTCGGCACGGCAGCTTCGCTGCTGGGGCGTCCGGACGTGGGCCTGCTCACCATGACGCAGATGGTGGACAACGCCCGCCGTATCGTGCAGGCGGTGCAGGTGCCCGTGATCGCCGATGCGGATACCGGCTACGGCAACGCCCTCAACGTGGCACAGACCGTGCGTGAGTACGAGCGAGCGGGCGTCTCCGCAATTCACATCGAGGATCAGGTCGCGCCCAAGAGGTGCGGCCACATGGAAGGCAAGCAGGTCATCGCCGGCGGCGAGATGGCGGAGAAGATCCGCGCCGCGGTGGAAGCGCGCAGCTCGCCGGATTTCATGATCATCGCCCGCACCGACGCGCGAGCGGTGGAAGGCATGGAAGGAGCGCTGCGACGCGGGCGTCTCTACCGCGAGGCTGGAGCGGACATGTTGTTCGTGGAAGCACCGCAGAGTGAAGACGAGGTCGTGGCCGTGGCCCGCGCCTTTGCAGACACGCCCCTGCTATTCAACTGGCTGGAAGGCGGCAAGACGCCACCCGTCCCGCTGGCGCGGCTGAAAGAGCTCGGATTCCGAATCATCATCTTTCCGCTGGGCGCCCTCTTCACCGTGGCCAAAGCGGTGCGCAGCCTGCTCTCCAGCATTCGTCAGGATGGCACACCGGAGCGCGCTGCCAGCCAGATGGTCAGCTTCCAGGATTTTCTGCAGGTGGTCGGGTTGCCGGAGATTCGCGAATGGGAGAAGAGGCTGACAAGCTCCAGTCCCACGAAGAAATAGCTACAGGGAGGAAAATATGAGCAGCATGGCTTCCGCGCAGAATTTATCGCGGCCCTGGCACGAGGGCTTGACCGCCAAGCACTGGCGGGTGCTGTTAGCCAGCTTCATGGGATGGGTGTTCGACGGCTACGAGGCCTATGCCCTCATCATCGCGCTTCCCTTCGCGCTGCGTGCCTTGCTGCCGCCGGCAGAACTGAAGTCGGCGCCGGTATGGGCGGGCATCGCCATCGGCATCACGCTCTTGGGATGGGGCATCGGCGGCGTGGTCGGCGGCACCATGGCGGATTACGTCGGCCGCAAGCGCATGATGGTGTACTCGGTGCTGATATACGGGCTCCTCAGTGGCATCACGGCCTTGAGCACCAGCTTCTGGATGCTAGCCTCCTTGCGCTTCCTCACCGGCCTGGCATTAGGCAGCGAGTGGAGCACCGGAGTCTCGATGGTGGCGGAGACGTGGCCCGACCGCGCGCGCCCCAAGGGCGCCGGCCTGCTGCAATCGGGCTTCGGCTGGGGAACGCTGCTGGCGGCGCTGATCTGGTGGGGGCTGAGCCGCTACAATTTTCTCGGACCGCAAACCTGGCGGCTGATGTTCGTGGTCGGCGCCATCCCAGCGCTGTTCACGTTGTACATCCGCCGCGCGATTGACGAATCGGAGCGCTGGCAGAAGGCGGTGCGCGAGCAGCGTTGGGCAGCCACCGAGAAGGCTGCCGACATGCTCAAGAAACCGTCACGCCGCCCGTTCAGCCTGGCCGAGATCTTCCGCGAGCGCGAGAGCCGCAAGCGCGTGCTGCTGGCCTTCCTGATGTCGCTGGCCACCATGGTGGGCTGGTGGGCCATCTCGAGCTGGTTGCCGGTGTACACGCAGGGCCTGGCCAGGGCCCAGGGGTATGCCAACCCTGTAGTGTGGGGCGCGCGCGCCGCCCTCTTCTATACCAGCGGCGCGGTGGTTGCGTATTTGATCTCAGGATTTGTGGCGGACGCCATCGGCCGCAGGATGTTTCTATTTCTCACCTACGCCGGCGCGCTGGTGATGACCCCGGTCACCTATCT
Source organism: uncultured Acidobacteriota bacterium (assembly GCA_963733935.1). Taxonomy (GTDB): domain Bacteria; phylum Acidobacteriota; class Terriglobia; order Terriglobales; family Acidobacteriaceae; genus JAHFUA01. Next base: position 80,642 of record CAVTEQ010000014.1, on the reverse strand, counting down.
GTGGACGCACTCGGTCGAGCGCATGATGTTTGTTGCCTGCGTCAATGGCTTCTTCACCTTGGGCTGCGCTTACTCCTGGATGGCCATCTACCCGGTGGAGCTGTTCTCCAGCTCGGTGCGCTCGACGGCTTCCGCGTTCGTTTTCAATGCCACGCGTTTGATTGCGTGGGTGTTTCCCATCATCGCGGGAACCATCATCCACCGTTTCGGCGGCATCCCGCGGGCGGCAATGACATTGGGGCTGATTTATGTTCTGGGGCTGGTTGTTCCCTGGTTCGTTCCCGAGACCCGGGGCAAGCCTTTGCCGGAGTGAAGCGGAGGCAGGCGGAAACGCGGGAGGCCGGCTCAGCCCCTGCGGGCGTGCTCTTCGCCGAAGGCGATCAGCCACATCAGCGCCACGCCACCGACGATCAGAATGGCCAGACCCAGGCCAATGAGTTCAACGTCCATGTTTATTACCAACCCTCATGGGGCGCCGGAGTTGCGCTGCGGCTTGGACGAAAGGCCAGCGAGGTTTATCTTCCTCTTGAGCGGGCGGGTGGCGGGGAAGAGGCTGCGCAGGGTGACATCGATGCGGGTGACGGCATCCAGGATGGTGGTCACAGTTTTCTTGTCGGCGATGCGCAAGGTGGAGCCGGCGATGATCTCCAGCGCGTTGCGCACCTGGTGATTCAGCTCCGCCACCACCAGCAGTTGCCGCCGCAGGATGGCGTGCCGGTAGATCACCAGCGCCAGCACCGACCCCACCAGCAAGGCTGAGATGGTGCCAGCTACGGCGGCTTGGATGTAGATGGCCCGCCACATCCGCACGCCCAGCCGCGCCATGGCCATAGTCAGGGCAAGATGTGCCAGAGCTCCCGCGCACCACACCGCGGCCAACAGAACGACCAGGATGATCGCGGCTCGCAGCCGCGCTTCCCGCCGGAGTAGTCCATCGAGGCTCATGACTCTCCCTGCTGGGATCCCAGTCTTGCTTTTGCCACCATGCTGGCACGCGCTCCAGCCCGGCGCAGTGATTGCCATCACCGGAGGCGGTGAAGTGCTCCTGGTTTACAATCCTGCAATTCAAAGGAAAATCGGGGACAGGATGAGCCGAAGAGCGCTTATCGCAGTGTTTTTTCTCACGCTTGCAGCCGCGGCCCAGGTGGAGACGGCCGAGACACGCGCCGCGCGTTATCTGGAGTCCGTACGGCATCAGCCGTTGCTGCTGTACGCGTTTCTCCATGACATGCCCAAGGGCGGCGACCTGCACAATCACCTGGTGGGAGCGGTGTACGCCGAGAGCTTCATCCAGTACGCCGCGGATGATGGGCTGTGCGTCGATCGCCTAACCCTCGCGTTGGCCCCGCCGCCGTGCGATCCCAAGGCGAGCCCGCCGGCGCGCGCCGCGCTCGACGATCCCGTGCTCTACCGCCGGATGGTGGACGCATTTTCCATGCGCGATTTCCAGCCCGGCGTGGAATCTGCCCACGACCATTTCTTCGATAGCTTCCTAAATTCCTGCCAGTCACCCCGACACACATGGGCGATTTCCTGGCCGAGGTGGCATCGCGCGCCGCGGCTCAGAACGAGCAGTACCTGGAATTGATGGTGGAAGTCCTCTGGCCGGTGATTGACCAGAGCAAGAACCTGACCTGGAACGGAGACTTCGATCACGCTCGCGAAGCCCTGATGGCGGCCGGCCTCAACGACGGCATCGCTGCTGCCCGCCGAACGCTCGACGAGGCCGAAGCGCGGATGCGCTCACGCCTGCGCTGCGGAACTCCGGCGGCCGATCCCGGCTGCCGCATCACCATCCGCTACATCGCAACCGTGCTGCGTGCCTTCCCGCCGCAACAGGTGTTCGCGCAGGTGCTCGGTGGATTCGAGCTGGCCAGCCGCGATCCGCGCGTGGTATCGGTCAACCCGGTTCAGCCGGAACATGACTACGTGCCGCGCCACGATTTCTCGCTGCACATGAAGATGTTCGACTACATGCACCGGCTCTATCCCACGGTTCATCGGACGCTTCATGCCGGAGAGCTTGCGCCGGGGCTGGTGCCGCCGGAGGACTTGCGCTTCCACATTCGCGATTCCATCGAGATCGCCCACGCCGAGCGCATTGGCCACGGGGTGGACGTGATGTACGAGTCCGATCCCATGGGCTTGTTGCGGGAAATGGCGCAGAGGAAGGTGATGGTCGAGATCTGCCTGACCAGCAACGACCTAATCCTGGGGGTGCGCGGCGAGCGGCATCCCTTGCGGCTCTACATGAAGCACGGCGTGCCGGTAGCCCTGGCTACCGATGATGAGGGAGTCTCGCGCTCGGATATGACGCGCGAATACCAGCGCGCGGTGGAGGATTTCGAGCTCGGTTACGCCGAGTTAAAGACCATGGCACGCACCAGCCTGGAGCACGCCTTCCTGCCGGGCGCAAGCCTGTGGGCCCAGACTGCCCCCTTCAAGCTGACCGCCGCCTGCGCCGCCAACAGCCCCGGCGGGCCGCCAATGTCGCGCTCCTGCCGCGAGCTGCTGCAATCGAGCGAGCGAGCACGAGTGCAGTGGGAGCTGGAGGCGGCCCTTGTTCGATTCGAAAAAGCATTTTGAAAATCTCGAAAAAATGTTTCGTAAACACAACAAAACCTGCCCGGCCTCTGGTATTCTCCCCGGCTCGAACGAGAACAGCCGCATGCTCGCGCAGTGAGGAAGATTGTTGAAGAATTCATCACTTTTGCATGACGCGAGTGGCAGGATTGGACTCTAATCGCACCGTCACCCCCTACGGAACTTAGGCTCCCGCACGCGCTTTTTTCGCGGTCGAACGAGTGTACGCACAACACTTCGACAGGCTCTGGAGGCAATATGCGTGGTTCCGTCATTCGCAGTTCGTCAATCGATTTCGTTCAAGCAGAGATCCGTAAGGAATCATTCGCTTTCTCCATCCGCGGGGTGGTCCTGCTGCTGGTAGTTCTCGCGCTGGCACTGGGTTCTTGGACCGACGCGCGCGCCCAGGTGGCCGGTTCCGGCAACCTGACAGGAACTGTCACGGATGAGAAGGGCGCGGCGGTCGCCGACGCCAAGGTCGCCGTCCGCAACTTGGGCACCGGTCTCGGCCGCGACCTGGTGACCGACAATACCGGCGAGTTCCGCGCGCTGCAAGTCCCGCCAGGGAGGTATGACGTCACCGTTCAAGCTACCGGCTTTGCTACGGTCAAGATGACGAGCATCCATGTGGACGTGGGCGCCACCGAGACCGTGCGCATCACCCTGAAGGTGGCCGCGGTCACCGAAGAAGTCACGGTGAGCGGACAGACGCCGGTGCTGGAGACGGAGAAGACCGAGGTTTCCGAGACCCTCAGCCACAACTTGGTCAGCAATCTGCCTATCAACGGTCGGCGCTGGGAGAACTTCGTGCTCCTGACCCCGTCTGTCACCACCGATGGGACCTTCGGCCTGGTCAGCTATCGCGGCATTTCCGGCCTGTATAACAACAACACAGTGGATGGAGCGGACAATAACCAGGCGTTCTTCTCCGAGAGCCGCGGGCGCACCCGCATCGCGTATCAGTACAGCCAGGACAGCATTTCCGAATTTCAGGTCACCACGAGTAATTACAGCGCTGAGTTCGGGCGGTCCGCCGGCGGCATCGTAAATGCCGTTACCAAGTCCGGCACGAACTCCTACCACGGCGACCTGTGGGAGTACATTCGTCAGTTTCATGGCAATGCCTTCGACCCACTGGCCAAGTACAACCATTTCATCAACCCCAATACGGCTCTTTTCAAGCCGGAACTGCTGCGCAATCAATTCGGCGCCGACTTCGGAGGGCCTATCTACAGGAACAAGCTATTTTTCTACGCGAACTATGACGGGCAGCGTCGTAGCCTGACGGGTCTGGTTACCCCAAGCAGTGCCTCATACTTCAACACCGACAGTACCGGCGTGGCAAATCAGACAAACTGCCTGGCGGCCGCAGGGCACCCCACAGCCGTGCAGTGCGCTGCAGCTATCTCCTACCTGCAATCGCTGACCGGCGGCTACAAGAAGGGGGGTAACCAGGACGTTGGCTTTGGCAAGATCGACTGGCAAGCCAATGACAAAAATCGCATCAGCGGCAGCCTCAACTGGCACCGCTGGGACGGACCTAACAACTACAGTGGTGCGACCCCGTCGGACAACGGCAATGACGTGGTGCGCGACCGGTTTGTGGTCGTGGACTGGACTTCAACGCCCAGCAGTAGCAAGGTAAACGATCTGCGGTTCCAGTATGGCCAGGATTTCGAAGCCGACACGCCCAACGCGAGCGGGCCGTCAGTGTCGATCACCGGGCTGACTACCTACGGCATGCCAAACAGTCTGCCCCGCCCCTATTATCCCGACGAGCGCCGCTGGCAGCTCACTGAGGGACTTTCGATTATCAAAGGGAAGCACACCTTCAAGGTTGGCGCGGATCTGAACTTTATTCATGAAATTTCCGCTAACCTTTTCCAGGGTGGGGGAATCTACAGTTACTCCGGGAGCCAGCTATCCGCATTCCAGAATTGGATAAACGATGTCTTTCAACTGAATACAGGGGCTACTACTGGCAAACATTACTCATTTCAATTTACCCAGGCGTTCGACCCCGTCACTGGCATAGGCAGGGATGACTTTTGGAACACTAATGTCGGCGCCTACATTCAGGACACGTGGAAGCTGCGCTCCAATCTGACAGTGAACTACGGCCTGCGGTGGGACATTCAGTACGTGCCGGGGCCGTTCCGCCCCAACACGACTACTCCGTTGACCACCTTGTATACCAGCACCTTGAATATCGATAAGAACAACTTTGGTCCGCGCTTGGGCATTTCCTGGAGTCCAGACCAGAAGACGGTGGTCCGTGCCGGATACGGCCTATACTACGCCCAGACGAGCAATAGCACGTTCTACGCGCTGCGCAACGAGAATGGCGCCGTCCAGCAGACCTTTCAATGCTTCGCAAATCAGGCGTGTGCCACGGAATTCCCTAATGTGATCTTCTCGCCGCCGGGACCTCCATTAGCCGCTCCGTTCGTGGGCGCTGCAACTCCACAGGTTACAAATACGAATCCCCCGCTCGGCGCCCAGCTCACCGACGGACTTTCCCCTAACTTCGTTAATCCGCTGGTCCATATGGGCGAGTTGGGGGTCGAGCGCGAATTGCCAGGCCAGTTTAGCGTGTCAGCGACCTACCTCTTCAGTCGAGGCCAGCGCTTGCCGGTTTTCATTGACACCAACCTGCTTGCGGCCACGAAAACGCAGACCTATGACGTAACAGACGCGAGAGGTAACACGGTTTCCACTGTGACAGTCCCGTTCTATACCGCACGCGCGAACCCCACAACCGGGGTGACCCTAGCCGGCTTTAGCGCCCTTAATTCCTGGTACCATGCGCTGGTAGTCACCGTTCAGAAGCACTATGGCCACGGCCTCGAAATGCTCGCCAACTTCACCTGGTCGAAGGCCACCGACAACGGCCAGGCACCCGGAACGTTCGGTACCTTCACCGGTACTGATAGCCCTCTCGACCCGTTCAACCTCAAACAGGAATACGCGGTTTCTGATCTTGACCAGCGGAAGCGTTTCGTAGGCAGCTTTGTGTACACGCCGCCGTTCTTCCACAACTCGTCAGCGTTCGTGCGCAAAGCCTTCGATGGCTTCGCGTTCAGTGGCATCTTGAGCCTGGCTGATGGACATCCGTTGACGCCTTTCCTTAGCGGTTCGATTACAAGTGGGATCGGCGCATGCACCATTGACGGCGGGGTCACGTGCGGAGAAGTCAGCAGTTTCGGCAGTGCCACCGGCGGCCGGGTACCGTTCTTGGGCCGCAACTCGGTTACCATGCCGGGTATACAAACCTTCGATATGCGCGTGGCGCGGAATATTCCGCTCGGCGAGCAGCGCAAGTTGATGGTCGCGGTTGAAGCGTTCAATCTCACCAACACCCTCAACATCTATGGTCAGAGCAGCTCGGCGTTTGCAATGACAGCTACCTCCGCCAGTCCTGCATCACTGTGTACAACGGCGGGTGGGAAACACGCCAATCCCTGCCTGGTGCCTAGATCGGACTTTCTGAACACAACCAGCACGAGTGGCTTCAATGGCAATGTTGGAGCGCGGCAGCTGCAAGCGACTGTGCGCTTCAGCTTCTAGACCGGCGTCGGAGAACTGCCCAGGCGTCCCGCTTCGCCGGGACGCCTTTCTTTATGCCTTGCGTTCTTGCGCGACCGCGGCGCCCAGGCGTGGGATGACCGCCGTCAGCAGCGCCACGAATTCTTTCTGCACGCGGGCGCCGATCTCCAGCACTTCTTCGTGGGTGATGGGCTGATCGGAGAGCCCGGCGGCCAGGTTGGTTACGCAGGAGATGGCGAGCACGCGAATCCCCATGTGTCGCGCCACGATGACTTCGGGCACGGTGGACATGCCTACCAGGTCCGCCCCAATCTTCTTCAGGTATTGGATCTCGGCGTGGGTCTCAAACGATGGCCCAAGCAGTGCGGCGTACACGCCGTTTCCCAGCCAGATGCGGAGCTGCGCGGCTTCCGCCTGAGCGATGTTGCGGAACTCCATGTCATAGGCGTTGCCCATATCGAAGAAGCGCAGGCCGAAGCGATCGTCGTTGGGGCCGATGAGCGGGCTGACGCCCTGCAGGTTGATGTGGTCGCGGATGAGCACCAGACAGCCGGGATGCAGGTCGCTCGAGATGCCGCCGGCGGCGTTGGTCAGAATGACCGCACGAATTCCCAGCCGGCCGAACACGCGCATCGGGAAAGCGACGTCTTTGATCGAGTGTCCTTCGTAGAGATGCACGCGCCCTTGCATGACCGCAACCGGCGTCCCGGCGATGCGGCCCATCACCAGCCTCCCGGCGTGGCCGATGGCGGTCGAACGCGGGAAATGCGGGATTTCGCCGTAGGGAATGCGGAGGGCGTCGGTCAGATTGTCGGCAAAGTCGCCCAGCCCGGAGCCGAGCACCAGCGCGATCTCCGGGCGCAGAGCGGTTTTCGAGCGGATGAACTCCGCCGCCGCTTCGGCGCGGGAGAATTCATCTAGGGGGTACTCGGTACTCGGTACTCGGTACTCGGTACTCACGCCAGCAATATTCCCACAATCGATGCCGACATCAGATTGGCCATCGTCCCCGCGAGCATGGCGCGGAAGCCCAGCCGGGCCAGCTCGCCGCGCTTGTTCTCCGCCAGGGCGCTGATGCCGCCGATCTGAATCCCGATAGAGCTGAAATTGGCGAAGCCGCACAGCGCGAAGGTCGCGATGGTGAATGAGCGCGGGTCGAGCATCGCTTTCTGCGCTCCCAGCAGGGAATAGGCCACCAGTTCGTTGATCACCATCCGCGTGCCCAGCAGGTTGCCGATCGCCAGGCAGTCCTTCCAGGGGATTCCAATCACGAACGCGATGGGCGCGAAGACCACGCCGAAGATCTGCTCCAGGCTGGAGGGAAACCACGATGCCACGTGATTGTGGATGCCACCGAGAATCCCGTTCACCAGGAAGATCAGCGCCAGGAACGAGATCAGCATGGCGGCCACGTTAAGCGCCAGGTGCAGGCCGTCGATGGTGCCGCGCGCGATGGCGCCGAGCACGTTCTCGTCCTTGGGCATGGAAGCCGTGTCCAACTTGGCGGCGGCCGACGCCGCTTGCGTTCCAGGCTTGAGTTTGCCGGAGGTGAGCGGCGTCTCCGTCTCAGGGACGAGCATCTTGGCCATCAGGATGGTCCCGGGTGCGGTCATGATTACGGCGCTCAGCAGGTGCTTGGCTTCGATCCCATAAAGGATGTAGGCGCCCATGATTCCGCCGGAAACGTGCGCCATGCCCGCGGTCATGACGGTCATCAGCTCGGAGCGGGTGAGCGAAGGCAGAAACGGACGGATGGTCAGCGGCGCTTCCGTTTGTCCCATGAAGATGCTGGCGGCGACGTCCAGCGACTCGGCGCCACTTGCGCCCATCTTGACCATGATCTTCGCGAACTGGCGGATGACGAACTGCATGACGCCGAAGTGATAGAGCACCGCAAAAAACGCGGAAATAAAGATGATGGTCGGCAGCACCTGAAAGGCGAAGAAGAAGCCGAGCTGACCGTTCTTCTTGCCCAGCTCGCCGAAAACGAACGACGATCCGGCGAACGAGTAGCCGAGCAGTTGGTTCACGCCGGCGCCCGCCCAGGTCAGCAGGTTGCGTCCGAAGGAAAAGCGCAGCACGAACAGCGCGAACAAAAACTGCAGGCTGATTCCCCAGATGAGCGTCCTTAGGCTGATCTTGCGGCGGTTGGTGGAGAACAGAAACGCCAGGCCCAGCATGGTCGCCAGACCGGCGAAACCCATCAGGCGGCCCATGGGGAGTCTCCAGTCGTTGGTGCCCCACATCTGCTGTAGTTGGCAGATGTGGGTGTTTCCGCCGAGCGCACGGACCCACATCTGCCAAAATCGGGCAGATGTGGGGCACCAAGTCGACGGTTGCTACTTTCCCACTTCAACATATCGTGTCCCCTGAATGATCCTGTGAATGAGTGGCCGCCGCACGACCGGCGGCTGCGGCGCAATGGCGTAGCTCTCTTCCAGCAGCCGGCGCGCTTCGTTGAGACGCGCGTCGGAATTGTAGTGGATGGTCGCGAGCGGCTCGCCCGCGTGCACCGCGTCGCCAACCTTCTTATGCACCACGATCCCGACGGCGGGATCGATGGTGTCTTCTTTCTTCTCGCGCCCGCCGCCCAACACCAGGCTGGCGACGCCCACGTGCTCACACTGTATCGAAGCCACAAAGCCGCCGCTGCGGCCCAGGATGGGCAGGTGGTGCTGCGCTTGCGGCAGGCGGCCGGTATCGTCGATCACTCCGGCATCCCCGCCTTGCAGCGCAATGATCTCGCGAAATTTCTCCAACGCCGCGCCGGAGGCGATCAATTCCGCCGCGAGGCTCGTGCCTTCACCGAGGCTGGTAACGCGGCCGGCGAGGAGCAGCATCCACGCCGCCAGTTCCAGGCACAGCTCGCGCAGATCGGCCGGCCCGGCGCCGCGCATCACCTCGATGCATTCTTCGATCTCCAGCGCGTTGCCTACCTTGTTGCCCAGCGGCTGGTCCATATCGGTGATGAGCGCCACCATCTTCTTGCCCATGCGGACGCCGGTCTCGACCATCAGCTCGGCCAGCGAGATTGCTGACTCCTCCGACTTCATGAACGCGCCGCAGCCGGTCTTCACGTCCAGCACCAGCGCGTCGATGCCCTCCGCCAGCTTTTTGCTCATGATGGAGCCGCAGATCAGAGGCGGACTTTCGACGGTGCAAGTCACGTCGCGCAGCGCATAGAGCTTCTTGTCGGCGGGAGCGATCTCGGCGGTCTGGCCGATGAGCGCGCAGCCGCAGGTCGAGAGCACGCGCCGGAAATCCGCCAGCGACAGATTGACGTTGAATCCGGGGATCGACTCCAGCTTGTCGAGGGTGCCGCCGCTGTGGCCGAGGCCACGGCCGCTGATCATGGGCACGGGCACGCCCGCCGCCGCCACCAGGGGAGCAATCACCAGCGAAGTCTTGTCGCCCACGCCGCCGGTGGAGTGCTTATCCACCTTGCGTCCGGGAATGTCGGAAAAATCCAGCACGCTGCCGGAGTGCAGCATGCTGTCGGTGAGCGCGGCCATCTCGGCGCGGGTCATGCCGCGCAGCAGCACCGCCATCAGCCAGGCCGCGACCTGGTAATCGGGAATGCGATCGGCGGTGTAGCCGCTGACGAAGAACTCGATCTCTTCGGGCGAGAGCTCGCCTCCGTCGCGCTTCTTGCGAATAACGTCGATGGCACGCATCGTCGGCGGACGAGCCCCTGCCATCGGGCGCTCGCGAGACCCCCTCCACACAAATTAAAGATTGGGAAGCTTATCGTGAGAGGCGATTGGAGAAAAGAGATTTTCGGACCTGCGCGGGATGCTTGTTGTTACCTGCGCCGGACGGCGTCAGAACCCGTTGCTGGCGGGATTGTCATCGTCGTCCAGATCCGGCAAGCGCAGCACTTGTCCGGCGCGAATGCGATTGGGATCCTTGATCTGAGGATTGGCCTTCCACAGCGCGGCCCACAGGTTACCCGCGCCCAGATAGGTGCGCGCCAGCCTCCACAGAGAAGCGCCGCGGGGCACGCGAATCGTTTGCTCGTCGGCCGTTGTATCCGGCTCCTCGGCCCGTGGTTGCGGGGCAGGCTGAGCACCGGCTTGGCGGCGACTGTCGTGAGTTGCGCGGGCTTTACTGGTCACGATGGCGGGGCCTGGCAGCAGTGGAGCAGTCTTGACCGCAGGCGCTGCTTTTTCGGCGTGAACCAGATTCTTGCTGGCCTGGACCGCAGGTTTCGCCGCCCTTTGCGGGGCTGCCTTTGCGGCGGTTTGGGAGCCAGCTTGACCGCGGTCTGCGGAGCTGCTTTGCCACGATCTCGGTAGTTGCCCCCGCCGCGTTTCTGCGGAGCCGCTGTCGCGCAGTTTTGGAACCGGCTTCGCTGCGGTCTGGGGAACCACCTTTACCGCTGTTTGCGGAGCCACCTTAACCACGGTCTGCGGAGCCGCTTTCGCCACCTGAGGCGCGCTCGGCTTGGCGGCTACTTCAGTCAGTTGTGCCGGCTTTGCTGACTTCGTTGCTGTCGCAGCGACGTGCGCGGCCTGAGGCGGCGGCTTAGGGCTGCGCGACCTTTGCCGTTTCGAGTGGGTCCGTGTTCTTGCTGGCCTGTACCGCGGGCTGAGCCGGCTTCTGCTGAACGCCAGTTTTTCCTGCGGCTCTCTTCTGTTCCTGTATGCGAACCCGGCGAGCCGCTGCGCGCTCCGCGCGAACCTCGCGAGCGAGGTCGCCGAGCGAAGTCGGCTTCTGGTCGGCTGCCGCTGGAGCGACTGCGGGCTGAGGCTCATGCGCGACGATCGCTACCGCAGCCGGCTGGGTTTCCGGCGCAGGGCCCGTGGCGATGGCGTTTGCCGGCGGAGCTGGCTCGGCCACGCGGCGTTGGCGCAGCGCGCGCGCATAGTCGCCCAAGGGGACGTTCTCATCTACGTTCGTGCTCGTGGTGTTATCAGGGGAGGGCAGGGCCGAATCGGAGTCGCAGGGCGTTTTCTTCAGAATCTGGTCGCGGCGCAGGTCTTCATCGGTCAGCATGGGCGCGTGATGCGCCATGCGCGCCCGCCGCTCGCGCTCCGAGCGCGCCACGTCTCCCAGGCTCTGGGCGCCGGCGGGAGAAATGCTTAAAGCCAGGACCCCAACTGCGAGTTGTGTACGCCAGTTGACATGCCCTTCGCGGGATTGGCCTCAACGTTTGCCGGCCTGACCCAGGCAACATTTTGGCCCATCCCGCGGAGGCGCCGAGGTTACTAACGGACATTGGGGTAACTAATCGGATTCCACCCCGGTCCTTTCCCAAAACAGTTCGCCCTCGTGGTGATGGAGCGGCGCGAAGGGCGCGCCGGACGGGGAACATCCGTCTGCCACCGGTTTTCCCCCCGTCCCGTCTGTCCCGGTTTTCGTCGGGTTTCTAAAGTGCTTTGACCTCGCGAGTGGCCAGTCGTACGTTTCCACTCCTGGGGCATATTGCCCAGCCGTACCCTACGCCCTTTTCTGCCTCTTGCACCATAATCGTTGCAATTTCGCTGAATCTCACCACAACTTGCACCTCTTCTCATCAAGAAAGCGGGATGTTATGCCGCAGAATAAGCTGTACTACGGCGACAACCTCGACGTATTGCAGCGACATGTGCCTAAGGAGAGTGTCGATCTTATTTATCTCGATCCGCCATTTAAGAGCAATCAAGATTACAACGTCTTATTCCGAGAGCATGATGGTACGAAGGCGGCGGCACAAGTACTAGCCTTTGAGGATACGTGGGAATGGAACGATATTTCCGCGCAAACGTGTGAACTTGTCATCTAGGCTGGAGGAATACCTTCCGAGGCATCGGCCTTGATGAGGTTGTTCTTGACGTACCGGCATGATCGGCTATCCAGCTATGATGGCCCCCGTCTCCATCGCAATCAGGAATGGTCGTAATCCTCGCGAGCCCCTACCTGCATTGCGATCCGCCCGCGAGTCATTACCTCAAACTGCTGATGGATGCGGTATTCGGACCAACGAACTTTCGCAACGAGATAATTTGGAGAAGAAGCGGTTCACATAATTCTGCGCGGCGCTACGGGCCGATTCATGACACGCTGCTCTTCTACACGAAGAGCCAAGACTATTTCTGGAAAAAGCAGTACCGTCCTTACCTGAAAAAGTACGTGGATTCCTTCTTCAACAAAGAAGACACAAACGACAGATATCGTTCTCAAACGCTTACGCGCTCAGGCATCAGAAACGGCGAGAGCGGGAAGCCGTGGAGAGGATTCAATCCGACTTCGAAGGGTCGCCATTGGGCGTTCCCGGGTGCCCTAGCCGAAGACTTGGGATTAGACGGTGATCTGACCTTACACGAGAAACTGGAAGTTCTCTGGCAGGAAGACATGATCGCTTCAACGGTGGACTGGCTGCCCGAATACCGGCAGTATCTGAGCAAGAGCAAAGGCATTCCACTGCAGGATATTTGGTCGTATCAACCCTATACTCAAGACATGCGTAAAGTTTCGATTGCAAAATGCATTTGGAGACAGCATTAAGGCTGACTATGACGTGATCGTGGAACCAGTGACCTTCTCGGATGCGGAAGTGCTGGCGAGCGAAGACCCGTACCAATTTCAATATTGGGCGTTGGGGTTGGTTGGTGCCCGCCCGACGGAACAGAAAAAAGGCGCAGACAGGGGAGTCGATGGACGCTTGTTCTTTCACTACTATCCCACTGGCCAACCTAAACAGATTATCCTGTCCGTTAAAGCGCGCTACCACTTGCTTCCGAGCTTCGTCCGCGATTTGCGGCGCGTTGTAGAGCGCGAAAAGCACAGATAGGTGTTCTCCTGACCTTGCGCAAACCCACCCGTGAAATGTTGCGCGAAGCCGCTTCCTCTGGCTTCTACAAATCATCGTGGGGTAATCATCCCAGAATACAAATCCTCACTGTTGATCAGTTGCTTGATCGCGAAGGTATAGACCGGCCACCGACGAGAGAGGTGGATGTTACGTTTAGAAAAAGAGCCAAAAGCGTCGGCAAGCCAGCCGAACAGTTGCCGCTACCTCGTTAGGCCGCATCGGCCCCTCAAGCTAGAAGCTCCCCTAACGTCCACACGGGATCGTTGAAAACACGGGAAAAACACGGGGACAGACGGAACGTTTTTGTGTTTTCTTAGGTGCGCTAAAACAACATCCGACGCATCACATCAGCCGTATCGGCTGAGCAGCGATAGCAGAAAACGTTCGGTCTTCATTTCTTAATAGCGAAGTTCTCCGCCCGCCACCACATTTTTCCCTTGACAAAGCCGTATGCTATTTGTTATCGTTAACTAATGTATTATCGCAATGAGATAACATCTTACGCATCAAGATTTTACCTCTAACTCTTTATGAATCAGGATTTTCCCCAAAGGATGTGGCGTAAGTTCATGATTTCATTCGTGCCGTGACCCATAGGGGGGAGGGGGGTATATTGCGGGTTTAGCCTTGCAGGCAGCGGCTGAAGCCGCATCTCTATTGGCTGCCTCTCCGGCACGACCGAAGGTCGTGCCCCTTCACTATCGTGTCTCGGGGCCAGTGAAGGGCACGGGTGGCCGGGAACTCGGCCGCCACTCCTGTGTCTGTCGTTGATTACACTCTATCGACGAGAGAATAAAATGAGAGCTTAGCCGGTCCTAGCTCTTATGTCCGTTGGCTTGCAGTTGAGCCGCCGGTATGCCCTGGATGGCGGCGTCCATCAGTTCGATCATGTGCATTACCGGGATGGGCTTGCCGGCGCGCTCCAGGCCGGAGGCAATCTGTATCAAGCAGCCGGGATTGGCCGACACCACCATGTCCGGGCGCGTCGAGAGGCAGTTCTTCACCTTCATGTCGCCGAGTTGCCCGGCCGCCTCGGGCTGCACCAGGTTGTAGATCCCAGCGGAGCCGCAGCAGATGGCGGCGTCCGGGACTTCGAGCAGCTCCAACTGCGGAATGGTCTTGAGCACCTGGCGCGGCTGGATGCGTATGCCCTGGGCGTGCTGAAGATGGCAGGAGTCGTGGTAGGCGATGCGCAACGGCAGCGGATGGCGCACGGCTCGCGGCTCGAGCTCGGCCAGCACTTCCGAGATGTCCTTGCACTTGGCGGCGAAGGCCTTGGCGCGTTCGGCGTAACGCGGGTCGTTACGCAGCAGGTAGCCGTACTCCTTCATCGTCGAACCGCAACCGGCGGCGTTGATCACCACAGTATCGACGCCGGCGCGTTCGAAGACGTCAATCAAGTTGCGGGCGAATTCGAGCGCCTGCTCTTCGAGCCCGGTGTGGACCATGAGTGCGCCACAACACTTCTGTTCCCGCGGGATGATGACCTCGCACCCTTCGGCAGCCAGCACGCGCGCCGTGGCCGCGTTGACGCCGGAGAACAGCACGCTCTGTACGCATCCGGTGAGCAGGCCGACGCGCTTGCGCATGGGGCCTTGCGCAGGGACGCGATCCGGCATCTTCGCGCGCAGCTCGCGCAGGCTGAGGGTCGGTAACAACGCTTCCATCGAGCGCAGCTTGCGGGGCAGCAGCTTAAGCAATCCGCTGCCGCGCACCAGCGAGCGCAATCCGGAAGCCTCATACGCCCATGCCGGCCACAACGCCGCGCGCAGGCGGTCTGGGATAGGGAAACAGGTTGAAGATCAATTGCCGATGGAGCAGTTCGGCGGGCGAGCGCCGGTGGTGGCGCTCCAGTTGGGCGCGCGTAGCTTCGATCAGCCGGTCGTACCTCACGCCGGAGGGGCAGGCGGTCACGCAGGCCATGCAGCCCAGGCACTGATCGAAATGGCGGGCGTAGTTTTCGGTCAGGGTGGCGTTGCCTTCGGCGCCCATCTTCATCAGGTAGATGCGGCCGCGGGGGGAGTCCATCTCCTCACCCCACAGCATGTAGGTGGGGCAGGTGGGCAGGCAGAAACCGCAGTGGACGCACTTGTTGTAGATCTCCGCCGGCGGCGGATTGTGCGCGTCGAAGATAGCGGCGGCGGGGTTCGCGTTTTCGGCGTGAGCCATCAGATCCCCCCTATGAAGCGTCCCGGATTCAAGGTGCCGTCGGGATCGAAGCGCTGCTTGATGCGCACCATCAGTGGTTGGGCGTCCGAAGCCGGTCCCCAGACGTCGATTCCGCGCTTGACTCCCGGCGAACAGCCGAGTGCGACGAGCGTGCCGCCCATCTTGGCCAACTCGTCGAACAAGGTTGGCAGCGCGGTCCGCAATGCCGGCTCGGGTCCTTGCAGGCGCGCATAGCCGCCGCCCCCACTCTGCACGACCATCTTCCACGCCAGCGATTGCCCCGCCGCCAAGCGTTCGACCAAGGCACAGGTTGCGGCAAGCTGGCTCGGCAGAACGCTAAATTTCGCGACCAGCGCCGGCTCGGCGGAGTCCCAAATGGCCTGGTGCGATGTCCAGGCATTCGCGGGCGCCTCCGACGGGGTATTGGAGCCAGCGATCTGCTGGACTTGCTTGACCTGAGCTTCGATGCCGGCGGCGGTGCCGTCAAAGCGGACATCGAGCTGCGCGCTTCCTGGCTGGGCTCGCAGTTGCATTCCGGTAAACGTCAGCTTGGAAGCCTGGATAGCAAGCAGCAGTTGGTTCAGTGATTCCGGCGTGCCGCTGAAACTCAGGCTGCGCGACTCCCGCGGCAAAGGATGCAGGCGGAAGATCGCCTGCACGATCACGCCCAGCGTTCCCAGCGCGCCGGTGAAAAGCTTGCAGAGATCATAGCCGGCGACGTTCTTGACCACTCTGCCGCCGCTCATTGCGAGCGTACCATCGGGCAAAGCGACGGTGATGCCGATAATGAGGTCGCGCAGCGAACCATAGCGCACGCGCAACGTGCCGCTGTCGTTAGTGGACAAGATGCCGCCGATGGTGGCTCGCTCCGGCCACAGCGGATCGAGCGCCAACTGCTGCCCGTGCTGGGAGAGTGCTTTCTGCAAGTCGGCGACGGTGCAGCCCGCTTCCACGATGACGGTCATGTCCGCCCAGGCATGGTCGAGGACGCGGTTCAGGCGCGCGGTCGAGAGCACAAGATCGCACGCGGTCGGGGGATTTCCCCAGCCCAGCTTGCTGCCGTGGCCGCGCGGCGCGACCTTGATGCCAGCCTCATGGGCCCAGCGCAGGGCGCGGGCCAAGTCTTCCGCCGTGCCCGGTTCAGCGATCATCTGCGGTGCGACACCGTCGATGGCGTCGGCGGCGGTCGCGGGGCGCACATATTCCTTGCCGACGATTTCGGCAAGCTCCGGCCATGCGACTTGGGTCATAACGCTGCTTGCTGGCATGAGAAATTCTCCTCTTGCCAAAAACCAAGGTTCCTCGGGGCTAACCCCTCGGAATGACAAATTAAGCGGCTTCAACGGCGCGGCTGAAGCCGCGCCCCTTCAAAACACAAGCTGGGCCTTCCAACGCCCTTAGAAGCGTTCCGCTACGCCCGCCAGCTCCAGCGGATGCGGCTGGTAAACGCCGGGCTTCTCGCCGCACAGCCGGGGCCGCGGAAATACCTTGTCCGGGTTACAAATGTTCTCGGGATCGAAGGCGCAGCGCACCAGTTGCATGGTCGCCAGGTCGGGCTCAGCGTACATCTCGGCCATGAACATCTTCTTTTCTTCTCCCACGCCGTGCTCGCCGGTGATAGAGCCGCCGACCTTGATGCACAGGCGCAGGATGTCGCCGGCCAGCTTCTCGGCTGCCTTGTCCTGCCCGGGAATGGCGTTGTCGTAGAGCACGAGCGGATGCAGGTTGCCGTCGCCGGCATGGAAGACGTTGGCCACGCGCAGGCCGACCTCGGAGCTCATCCGGTCGATCTCGCTCATCACGTGCGGCAGCGAGGTGCGCGGGATGACGCCATCCTGCACGATGTAAGCCGGCGCCAGGCGGCCGACGGCGGCGAAGGCGGCCTTGCGTCCCGTCCACACGCGAGCGCGCTCGGCGTCGGTCTGGGCCACGCGAATCTCCCAGGCGCCGCACTTGGTGCAGACCTCGTTGACCTCGTCCATCAGGGTCTCCACCTCGGCGGCCGGGCCGTCCAGCTCCACCAGCAGCAGCCCGCCACAATTGGGATAGTTGGCCTGCACGGCGGCTTCGGCGGCCTGGATGGCGAGGTTGTCCATCATCTCGATGGCCGCGGGCAGCATGCCGGCCGCGATGATGCCGCTCACCGCCGCGCCCGCTTCGTTGGTGGAATTGAAGGCCGCTAGCAGTACTTGGATAACCTCTGGCTTCTTCATCACGCGCAGGATGACCTTGGTGGCGATGCCCAGCGTGCCTTCCGATCCCACAAAGACTCCCGGCAGATCGTAGCCGGGAGCATCCACGGTGCGGGCGCCGAGATGGATGAGGGAACCGTCGGGCATCACCACTTCCATGCCCAGCACGTGAGTAGTGGTGAAACCGTACTTCAGGCAGTGGGCGCCGCCGGAATTCTCCGCGACATTGCCGCCGATAGAGCACACCTGCTGCGACGATGGATCGGGAGCGTAGAAGTATCCATCCGGCGCCACCCGTGCCGTGACGCTCAGGTTGAGCACGCCGGGTTCGACCACGACTCGCTGGTTAGCGAGGTCCACTTCCAGGATGTGGTTCATGCGCGCCAGGCTGATCACGATGCCGTTGGCCACGGGCAGCGCTCCGCCGCTCAGCCCGGTGCCGGAACCGCGTGCCACAAAGGGAATCTTCTCGCGATGGCAGACGCGCACGATGCGCCTGCACCTGCTCGCGTGGAGGTTGGCAGCAACACCGCCTGCGGCATCACGCGGAACATGGTGAGGCCGTCACACTCGTAGGTGCTGAGCTGCTCGGCTTCGGTGATCAAGCCGGGCGCGCCCACGATGGCGCGAAATTCTTTGAGGATTCGGGCTTCCATGCGCTGTTCTCCTCTCGCGGCGAGCCATGCCAGCGCGCCAAGTCGGGACAGGGGCCGGAACAGCAGCCGAGCGGGGACCCACGCCACAGATCGGGGTTTCGGCGACCCGGGGAGCGCGCACACTGTACACCAAATCCAAGCGCGCGGGGAAATATTGCCGCCCCCGCGAGGTGACCGCAACCCTGTGACTCACGTCACAGCGATATGTACATCTGGTACGTTGCACAAGAATTTCTTGACAAACGCGGCAGCCGCTAGTATTACGGGTTGTTTTTCAAGTAGCGGACGTGTCTGGCAAAGCGGTAAATAGGGCCCCAATCAACGCACGGGAGGTTTGCTCCGATGACGAGACGACTGTCCCTGCTGCTGGCCGGATTGCTGGCTTTCGGACTTGTGAGCCTGGCTGCCGCACAGCAACAGGACCAACCCAAGGCTGCCCCGAATCCTCTTGTTCAATTACTTCAGACCAAAGGCGTGCTGACGTCGCAAGAGGCGGCGGCAATTAATCAAGGTGCGACTCCGGCCGAGCAACAAAGCCGGCTGAGTCAATTGCTGTATTCCAAAGGCATCATTACCCAAGACGAGTACCAAAAGACGGCCGCTGCCGAAGCCAAGACGGTCTCCGATTGGCAAGGGACCCTGGTTCCAGCCGCCGCACACGTCTCAGCCGGAGAACCGGAACCGGCGATGGCCATGCCCCCCCAAGCCCCGCACGCTCCCGCTGTTATTCCTGCGGTAGCGCCGGTGCGTGTGTTGACGAATGATCCCCCCAAGGCGGGCGGGCTGGTGCCTGACCTGAAGCTGGGCTCTGGCGCTAAACTGAAGTTTTACGGGTTTATCAAGTCCACCGCCGCCTACGACTCTTCCAATCCCTACAACATCGGTTTCGAACTGCCTGGCCTGGGCTCGGCGTCGAACGGTGCATTTCCCACCGACGTTAACACCGGCTTAACTTCGAGTGTCCTCGGCCTTCCTGGCGTGGGCAACGCCGATTCCGGCCCCAACGGTTCACCGTCGTTCTATCTCAAAGCCAGCGCCACCCGCGTGGGCGCGAACTTCGAGTGGCCGGACATTGCTGGTGGGGACAACACTCTTACCGGCCGCCTCGAGGGGGATTTCGAGGGCAACTTCTCGCGCGCCCAGAACCGCAACGTGTCTTCGCTGCGCACCAGGATGTTCGCGCTGCGTTTGGCTTGGGCACGTATGGACCACAAGTTCTCCGACTCCACCACGGGTTTCATTCTGGCCGGCATGGACTGGTCGCCGTTCGGCTCCTCGAACTTCGCCAACCTGCTGGAAACCGAGGGCGGGGCGGCTTACTTCGGCTCGCTGTACGAACGTGAAGCGCAAATCCGTCTCGGGCTGTGGCACGACTTCGGCGGAGACCGCCACTTCAAGATTGGCATCGAACCCGCCATCGCTCAGCCGGGCTTCGCCGACCTGCCCGCCGATGTTGGCGTGCAGTTGGGCGTCAGCGAGCGGCAAGGCGTCGATTCCACCCGCCCGGAGATTTCGGGCCGGATGGTCTTCCAGTGGCAACTCGACACGGCCAAGGGCGTGGCACCGGCACAGATCAACATCAGCGGGATGAATGCCCGCCGCGTGGAGATCGTGAACAGAGCGTCGATTGCGGACGCCTACTGTTCGTCTGGTGTAAGCCTAACTGGCACTGGCACCCTCACCAACTGCCTCACCAGGACGGCTGCGCAAACGGCTGCCGCCACGACCCTGGTTAATGCGTTTCCCCGAGGCGCGGAGTTCAGCAGCCAGCGTTGGGGCGCAGACGCGGGCATCCAGCTACCGACGCGCTGGTTTACTCTGATGGCCCGGTACTACACAGGTGCTGACCTGAAATGGTACTTCGCCGGCCAGATCTTCGGCGAGTTCAGTGACACTCGCGGGCAGGGGCTCTTCAATCTTCCCACGGGCGGCACAGTGTGCGGAATCAACGGCAGCGGATGCCCAACGGCATTCGACATCGACGGTTCTGCGCCGAACGCGGTCTTCGGCTTCGACGCTGCTGGTCTCCCGCACATGGTGCCGCAGCGCCCGGTGCGCGCAGTGGGCGCACAAACCCAGATCTCCTTCCCGCTGTCGCGCATCTTCAACGCCAATCCGGCAGGACGCAATGCCGGGTGGGTGCTGGCATTCACTGCGGGTACCGACCAGGTCAAGAGGCGTGACCTTCTGGCCACGGCGGCAAGCCTGCCTCCCACAACTGACTTGAACGCGCTTGGCCAGATCATCAACTCGAACGGGAACCGCAACCGGTCCGATATGGTGGCGGGCACCGTGACCTGGAAGCTCAACCAGTTCGTTACCTGGAACTACGAATCGTCGGTCTACCTCACGCGTTCCACCTGCGTTGGAACCGGTGTGGTCACGACGAGCGCCAGCGGACTCTCCTGCGCGGGTACCCTGTTCCGTGCGTTCCCGGCACGCTACTGGCACGACTGGCGCAACGAGTTCGGTCCGGTCTTTACCTTCTAGACCAGGTCGGACGTAACAACCTTCAGCGGAGTCTGCCAACCAGGCCGGCTCCGCTGATTTTTTTGTAGCGAATTCTTGCCCAAACGTTTAGGCAACCAGGGGATTGCGAACCTTAAGGGTTGGGAAGCGGGAAAAATCTCGATCCGCGCTCCACAGCTCAGCGACACCGTGCTGAAGGCACAACGCGGCAATCCTGGCATCGTGGACACGCGGCCCGGAAGCCCGCGCCGTGCGAAGCAGCGGCCGGAGCTGCTGCCAGTAGTCGTCGGTTTCGGAGAACAGCGCCAGGCTCGGCGATTCGAGCCATGCTTGCACCTGATCCAGGGCGATTTCGAGGGGTGTTGCCGGGGCGTAAATGCGGGGATGGGTCACGATAGCCAGAAACTCGTGAACGCATGGCCAAGGTATCGCCCAGGCGGCGCGCCCCTCAGCCAATCTCAGAAGGCAGGCGTATGCCGCATCGTGCCAGGCGGAATCCTGGCGATGAGCGTACACCAAAATGTTGCTGTCGACGGCGATCATGCGCCGCGGCCTTCGTAGCTCACATCGCGAATCCGGTCCCAGGAGGCTCCGGCCATGGACGGTTGCAACCCCTTACCTTTGAACGTTACTTTGCGGAGACGAAATCCGCTACGCCGTTTGCGCTCGGCGAGAATGCGGCGGAGCCCTTGCTCAATAAGAGCTTTCAAGCGTAGTACGGTCGCGCTCGGCCAACTGGCGAGCCTCGTGGAAGAGACTGTCGGGAATCTGTACGGTCGTCTTCATATGGCTAACCATATAGGCGAGTACGGTTGCCTGTCAATCTTGAACAGCGGACCGTTTCTGCTGTCCACTCCACCCGACGCTCCCCGACCAGGGTTCGAGACCCGAAGGACAGCTTCAAGCAAGGCGGGTCTAATCGTGGAGCAAGACCCCATACAGCGTCACCGTATTGGAGGTTTCGCTGAACTCGACCGTCCCGGAGCCGCCCTTGATGTGTCCCTGGAACCCGCCGCTGACAGTGATCTTATCCACCTCATAGCTGCCACGGAAGGTGCCGCCGCTCTCCGAGATGCAGAACTGGCCGATGACGTTCATGCGGAAGCTGCTGCCACCGGCATCTTTGCTGAAGGTGAGGGTGCCGTGCTCGGTGCCGCAACTACCCGGCTTGCCTCCCCAATTCTGCGCCGGCGGGCCGCAGAAGGTGATTTTTCCCAGACCGATGATCTCCTCCTTTAAAGTGCCTTCGAAGCTCATGCCATGGCAGGGACCGGTGCCGGTGATCACCCCCACGGCGCGGAAGGGCGTTATGCCTTCCAGAGGATCCACCGCAACCAATGGCTCGGAGTCCGCGGCTTCCTTTTCATAAACCAGCAGCGATCCATCGGAGAGCTTGGCAGTAAGAGTTTGGCGGTCTTCGGAAAGCAGCCAGCTATCGGTTTCGGAGTACGCCTGGTACCCGAACGAATCGAGAACATGTCGGGTGACGATAATCAGGTCGTCCTTTTGCCAGTGGACCTTGGCATAGGCCCGCTCGATGCGGGTGGTGTAGCGGTCGCGCTCGATGTCGTCGGCGAGAAACGACTCCGACCCAGTGCGGGCGCCGGCGGTGTAATAAACGAACTTGACTTCGTCGCCGCGCTGGACGATTTCCAGGGAAGTTGCGGCCTGGCGCAGGGAACGGCCGGAGCTGCGAGCCGCATTGAGCTTCCACTTGCCGGAGAGGTCAGGGATGCTCTTCACCACCCCCCAACTGGCGGACACTACCATTGCCAGCGCCAGCAAAAGGGTTGTGGTGCGGACCGCGGGCAGGGGTCGCACGACGCCCATGAAGCATCTCCCGGGATCCCCAGCATAGGTGGGGGTAGTGTGCAGAGCGCTCCATTTTAGACGGTTCGCTAACTCTTGTCCGCAGCCAGATCTTCCAACTGCGGCTTCATGATTTTCTGATAGCAGCTGGGGCAGATGCCGTGGCTGAAGTTGGCTTCACTGTGGTCGCTGACGTAGGTTTCCAGTTGCTCCCAGTAGTTCTGATCGTTGCGAATGGCCTTGCAGTAAGAGCAGATGGGCAGCAATCCCTGCAATTGGCGCACTCGGGTAAGCGCTTCTTGCAGCTCGGCAACGTGGGACGCCAGAGCGCTCTGCAGCTCGACCACGCGGCGCCCGACGCGCACGCGGGCGCGCAGCTCTTCGGGATCACAGGGCTTGACGAGATAATCATCGGCGCCGGCTTCGAAGCCTGCGAGGACGTCCTTGATGTGGTCGCGCGAGGTGAGCAGGATCATGTACATGGAGGCCATCTCCGGTTGGTAGCGGACGCGGCGGCACACCTCGATGCCGTCCATGCGAGGCATGAGCCAGTCCAGCACCGCCAGTTGCGGCGCTCCCTCGGCCAATAGCGATTCCCAGGCTTCCACTCCATCGCGTGCCAGCACCACCTCGTACTCGCCTTCCAGCAGCCGCTTCAGCAACAGCGCGTATACGGGATCATCTTCGGCAAGCAGGATCTTCACTGGGCACCTCGCAGAACTTCCGAAGCTGGGACTGCAAGCGGGACAGGGCAGCATTCAATTCCGGCAGGGCGGCAGCCGCGCCATGCAGATCAAGCTCCCGAGCCTTGGTCTCCAATTGCTGGGCCGCGTCTTGCGCTTCCGACGCCGCCAGGCAACGAATCTGCCCCTTTAAACTGTGAGCGGCTCGCTCCAGCCCGGAGGCGTCACCCTGGGCCAGGGCTTGTTCGATCTTCTGCAGCAGCCGGGGTGTCTCCTCCAGAAAAATTTTCACGATCTCCCGCAGCAGGGCATCGTCCTCGGCGGTTCGCGCCCGCGCCTGGTCATAGTCCCAGGCGGGAAGGTCCGGGGGAGCGGCAGGCTGCACCCCTTGTTTTTGAAGTTCGTCGCGAATGGCGGCGATGCTGACCGGCTTGGCTATATAGCCGTCCATGCCGGCGGCCAGGCAGCGATCACGGTCGCCTTTGAGGGCATGGGCGGTCATGGCGAGAATGGGCAGATGCCCGCCCATCACCTGCTCCCGCTGGCGGATGGCAGCGGTGGCTGCGAGCCCATCCATCACCGGCATCTGCACGTCCATGAAGACCACGTCGAAGCGGCCGGTGCTGGCCAGAGCGACGGCCTCGCCGCCATGGCGCGCCAGGGTCGGCTGATGACCCTCTTTTTCCAGCAACCGCAGGATCAGCGCCTGATTGACAGAATTGTCCTCCGCCACCAGAATGCGCAGACCGGCGCGGGCTTCGCGCAGCGAGTGCCGAGTAATGAGCGGGGCCGGCGTGCCCTCCTCCTGGCCCAGCACGGTCAGCAGCGCCTGCCGCAGTTCGTTGTTGTTGATGGGCTTCACCAGGTAGGCGGCGATGCCCAGCTGGCGGCAAAGCGCGGCGTCGCCCCGCCGCCCGGCCGAGGTCAGCATCATGATCACGGCTCCGGCCAGGCGGGGATCGCCTTGCACTCGCTCCGCCAATTCGAAACCGTCCATGTCCGGCATGCAGGCATCGATGAGCGCTACGCGATAGGATTTCCCTGCCTGGCGGGCCGATTCCATGACGGTGATGGCGGCAGGCCCGCCCTCCACGGCCGCGGCCAGCATTCCCCAGCCGCGCGTGACCTCAACCAAAATCTTGCGATTGGTGGCATTGTCATCCACCACCAGCACCGGTACTCCTTGCAGGGCTTCCGGACGGACAGTCGGCGTGGTCGGGTGCTCGGCGCCGGCCGCGCGCAGCAGGACCGTAAAATGGAAGCGACTCCCCCTTCCTTCCTGGCTCTCCACCCAGATTCGCCCGCCCATCAACGTCACCAGGCGCAAGGAGATAGCCAGACCCAGGCCGGTGCCGCCAAATCTGCGGGTGGTGCTGCTGTCCACCTGGGAGAAGGCTTGAAACAGGAGGTGCTGCTTGTCGGCGGAGATGCCGATGCCGGTATCGCGGATGGTGAAGTGCAACTCCGTCAGGCCGCCCTCGTGCTGGGTTGATTCCACATCCAGGCAGATCTCGCCTTTTTCGGTGAACTTGATGGCATTGCCCACCAGGTTGACCAGAACCTGGCGCAATCGCCCGGGATCACCTGCCACGTGCTGCGGCGTCTGCTCGCCGGTGCGACAAGCCAGTTCCAGCCCTTTCTCGTGCGCCTTCAGGGCCAGGTTCTTCAACGTCTCGGCGATGCAGTCCCGCAGGTCGAAGACAATCTCCTCCAGCTCCAGCTTGTCGGATTCGACTTTTGAGAAATCCAGGATGTCGTTGATGATCCCGAGCAAGCCCTCTCCGGAAGACTTCACCATCAGCAGGTAGTCGCGTTGCTCGGAGTTCAGTTCGGTATCGAGGGCCAGATCGGTCATGCCCAGGATGCCGTTCAGCGGGGTGCGAATCTCGTGGCTCATGTTGGCCAGAAATTGGCTCTTGGCGCGGTTGGCGGCTTCGGCATTTTCCTTGGCTTCGCCCAATTGCAGGTTGGTGGCGCGCAGCTCGGCGGTGCGCGCGGCTACCTTCTCTTCCAGGTGCTCGTGGTTGCGCTTCAGTTGGTGGTCGCGCATCTGGATTTGCTCCAACATGTCATTGAAGCTGGCGATGAGCAGGCCGAACTCGTCCTGCCGGCAACCGGAGACGCGAATGGCATAGTTCTTTTCGTTCGTGACCTGCCGTGCGGCGCAAACCAGCTCCTGCAGCGGCTCCGAGATGAGCTTCTGCAAGCTGGAGGCCAGCGCGAATGCCAGCGTCAGACAGCCGAACAGCGCCAGCAGGGTGGAGATCAGGGTGCGGCGCACCCGGGCGTGAAGCTGGCTCAAGTCGGAGGCGATGTACACCCTGCCGATGACTTCGCGGCGCAGCACGATGGCGTGGAAGTATCCCAGCGACGACTCGCCCAGGTAACTGCCTTCGGCGCGGACCGGCGGACAGGGCTCGCCCACACTTTCCTCGCGCAAGTAACGCGCGAACGGTTTTTGGTCTTTGCCGTAAATACAGGCGGCAATCACATGGGGGTCGCCACGCAGGGATGCCAGGATCTCGGTGGCGGCACGAGCATCCCCGAAGGTGAGGGCGGCGGTGCTGTTGGTCCCGGTGGTGGCGGCTAACACTGACAGTTGCTCGCCCAGCACCAGCGGAGCGTCCACCAGGTCGTGTCCGATCACCACCACCGACCCGGTGAGCAGGGCTACGGCGCTGGTGACCAGAATGATCATGGTCAGCTTATGCCGGACCGCCAAATCGCGGATGCGACGCACGTTTTATCCCCCTCCCGCCCGTCCGCTGCTCTGCCCCAGGGCCAGCAACTTGGAGCTGATCTTTAATCCGCATTGTTCGGCTGCCGCCCGGCTGATCTCGAAGCGCACCCGGTTGTCCAACAGAAAGAAGCGGATAATGCCTCCCTGGCGAATGAATTCCGGGCTGTCGCCTACGGTCAACACCGGTGCGCCGCGGACCTGTGCCAGCGTTTCATGCACCGTGCCGGCTTGCGACGAAGCCACGAACAACACGTGACAACCGCGGGCGCGTTCCCCTGGGCCGATACGAATTACCTCAAGGGCGTGTCCATCGACCACTTTGCCGGCCGCGATGCGCTCCAGTTCCCGCCCGAAACGTTCATCGCCCAGGACGCACAGGCGCATGTGACCGCCGTTGTCATGGAAACTATCGGCTGGCCACTCGATAAACTTCACAAAGTTGAACAGGAAAGCGGCCTTCACCTGATATTCCGTAGGAGCTTCCTGCGCTGCAGCCGGGACCCACGCCAGGACGCAGCACAACATTGCGGCCAGAAGCGTCCGTGCTGGGCGTTGGGCGAGCACGTTAGAACTTGAACCCCACTTTGATCCGGAATGAGCGCCCGTCTTGTTTGAGCGCGTCCTGCAGCATTGCGGCCCCGCCCGGCTGGGAATAGTTCTTGTCGAACAGGTTGTAGAGACTGAAGGAAAGATCAGTGTGCTTGCCCAGGTTGCGTGCCGAGAGGGTCAGGTTGGTGACGAAAAATTCGCCGAGGTAGTTTTCGGCGAGGGTCGCGCGCTGGCTGGAGTACTGGCTCTCCCAGCCGGCCAGCAGCCGCCGGCGCAGCAGCGGGACCGTCAGGTTGAACTTGGCGAGATGGCGCGGCGAATCCGGCAGCCGAAAAGGGCTGAACTTGTCATTCGCGTCGCCGTAAGTGTAGCTGGCGCGCCCGGCTATGCCATTGTCCAGTTTGCCGTCCAATTGCATTTCGACTCCGCGCGCGAGGACCGCATCATTGTTCATCAGCACGGCCTTGCCATCGCTGGGATCGATGGTGCCTGAGATCAGTCCCTGCATGTTGTTGTTGTAGGCGCAAACCGTCATGCGAAGCCGCCGGCCCAGTCCCTGCTCCATGATCAGTTCGCCGCTGCGAACCGTTTCCCCGCGTAGATACGGGTTGGCCTCGTTGAGGGGGCTGGCGAAGTACAGCTCGTAGGCGCTGGGCGCGCGAAAAGCCCGCCCCGCCACCAGTTTGAAACTGGTGTGTTCCCAGGGATGAAAGAGCAGCGCCACACGCGGGTTGGTCGCGCTCAGAGTTGGATATACATCGTGTCGCACGGCGATGTTCAACGACAGCATGCGGGTAATGCTGTATTCGTCCTGCACATAGAACGCCCAAACGGTGGAGCTGCGGTCGTCAGCTAAGTAAGAAGTGTAGGGGTTGACGTCGTAGTTGAGCTGGTTCTGGTGGAAGTAGTTGCGGAAATCCAGCCCGCCGGTGATCAGATGTTTCTCGAACACAGCTCGCGACAGCTTCAGTTCGCCGCCCCACCACTGGCCGAGGAGATCGCTAACGTTGACGGTCGAAGCGCCACCAGGGTAGGGAAGGGTCTGGTCGAATCGATAGTGGTTGAGCGAAACCCGGCCGGCGACCGCCCACGGTCCGAAAGCGCGGTCATAGCTGAGATCGCCATAGGCGGCCTCGTCCGTGCTCCGTGCCCGTGGATCATCAAAGCCGGATCCGTAAGGGGCGGTCGGAATACCCTTCTCACGCAGTCCGTACACTCCTTCGAAGGTGAAGTGTCCGTGGGAGACCTTCAGGAAGAAATCGTCTGCCGATTCGCCGTCCACGCCGCGGGCGATTCCGTTGTTCGTCAGGGGAGAGTCGAACTCCGGGAAGAACAGGGTCTCGCCGCCGCTCCCGTAGAAACTCCCGGACATTAAGACCTCCCAGCGGCGGAAGGTTTGGCCGTACGTGACGCGCCCCTTGCCGGTACCGAAGGAACCGGCCTCGGCCGAGATTTCAACTCCGTTCACGTCGCGTCCGCGCCGGGTGACGAGGTTAATCACTCCAAAAACCGCGTTAGCTCCATAGAGCGACGAACTGGGTCCGCGAATCACCTCCACACGTTCGATCAGGTCCACATCCAGAGGCAGTTCGCGGCTGATGGCCAAATTCTCAAAGATCCCATCGTTGGCGCGGTGACCATCAATCAGCAACAAGAAAGGAGTGTTGTAGTCGCTGGTCCGCATGTAGCCGCGAACACCGATGTCGTTGTATTGATGGTCGTAGGTGACGTAGAAGCCTGGCACCGACTGCAGAATGTCGGCCAGGGTGCGGTAACCGTAATTGCGAATGCCTTCCGCGGTGATTACGGTGACGAAGGCCGGCGCCTCGCGCACGCTCTGCAAATGCTTGGACGCGCTGTACACCTCGACATTCATGAGTTGTTCCAGGCTGGCGTCGCCAAGATTTTCAGCCGGCTGGGCGGGGCTCTGGCCCAGCATGCAGCCGGTCAACGCCGGCAGCAGCAGACATAACAAGACCCAGTGTCGGGGTCGGCGCAAACATACCCCCGGCATGCCTACCTCAGTAACGTCAATCACAGGGCACACTTATAGGACTTGTTACCCAGTGCAGGCATGCGGCCAAAAGCCGCGCCCGACAGGCGGCCGGTCAAGTGGCTGTAGCGGAGACGGATAGCTGCGGCAAGCGTCCAGGTTTTGCCGGTTGGATCGCGCTCTCGATCTTATTTGGAACAGAGTTCCCGCAGGGGGAATTGCTCGATTATGGAAAACCGGGTTCAGGCCGGGCGGAGTTGGCCCGCAATCTAGAAGTGATACTGCATTTTCACCCGAAACGAACGTCCGTCCTGCTGCAGGGCATCCTGCAGGTGTTCATACCCGCCGGGAACCGAGTACCGCTTATCGAACAAGTTGTGAAGGCTGAGGGAGAGGTCGATGTGGCGGTCCAGTTTGCGCGACGAGAGCGTCAGGTTGGAAAGCACGAATCCGCCCAGTTGATTGCCGGCCAGAGTAGTGCGGCTGCTGGTGTACTGGCTCTCCCATCCCGCCAGCAACCGCCGCCGCGCCAGCGGCACGGTCAGGTTGAGTTTGGCGAGATGGTGCGGCGAATTGCTCAGTTTGTCATCCGTGCTCTCGTAACCATAGCCGACGCGGCCTTCAACACCGTTATTCAACTTGCCGTCCAGTTGCAACAGGGTACCTTCCCCGTGCACGGAGGCGCCATTGGCGAAGTATGGCTGTCCGTCGCTCGGATCGATCATCTGCGAAATCATCCCCTTGATGTCGTTCCTGTGTGCGGAACCGGTTATCCGCAGTCTCCGGCCGAGCCACTGTTCTACCACCAGTTCCGTAGTGCGGATTTTTTCCGCGTGCAGGCCGGTATCGTCGCTGTCGCCGTCTAAGGAGTAATAAGTTTCGTAGGCATTAGGGGCGCGGAAGGCCTGCCCCACCAGCAGTTTCAGAGTAGTACGTTCCCGCGGCTGATAGATGAGCGCCAACCGGGGACTAGTGCCCATGAAATTCGCATAGTGGTCGTGCCGGACTCCCAGGTTGAAGGAAAGCTTGCTCGTGATGGCGAATTCGTCCTGCAGGTACACCGCCCACACGGTGGAGCTGAGATAATCCTTAAGATGGAGCGTGTAGGGATCGAGGTCATAGTTAAACTGGTTCTGGTGGAAGTAGTCGCGGACTTCTACTCCGCCGGTGATCAGGTGCTTCTCGTGCACCGTCCGTGAAAGCTTGACTTCGCTACCCCACCACTGCCCCAAGGCATAGTCCATATTTAGGATGCTCGATCCGTCAACGCCCTCAAACGGATAAGTGCCATTGTATCGGTAGTGGTCGAGAGATACCCTGCTTGCCAGGTTCCAAGGCCCAAAGGAGCGCTCATAGCCGACATCGATGTAAGCGCGTTCGTCGGTGGTCCGCTCGCGCGGGTCGCCGAAAATAGAGCCAAACGAAGCGGTGGGCACGCCTTTGTCGCGACTGCCGTACACAGCCTGCAGCGAGAAATGGCCATACGACGCCTTGAGCAGAAAGTTGTGGGCCGACTCGTCGTCCAAGCCGCGCGCGATTCCGTTGTTGGTGAGCGGGCTGTCGAACTCCGGAAAGTAGAGGTTTTGCCCGGCGCTCCCGTAGAAGGTACCCGAGAGCAGAATTTCCCCTCGCTGGAAGGCGCGTCCGTAGCTGACACGTCCCTTGCCGGTGCCGAAGGAACCGCCCTCCGCTGATATCTCCGTACCTACATCACGCCCGCGGCGGGTGATGATGTTGATCACGCCAAAGAAAGCGCTGGTACCGTAGAGCGAAGAACCGGGCCCGCGGATTATTTCCACTCGCTCGATGAGGTCAACATCGAGGGGCAGCTCGGGGCCGATCATGGCATAGTCATAGATGGCGTCATTCGTGCGATGCCCGTCCACTAGCAGCAGGACGCGTGAGTTGTAATCTCCCGGTCGCGCAAAACCTTGGGTGCCGAGATAGCTGTAATTGCGATCGTAGGTGACGTAAAAGCCAGGCACCGCCTGCAGAATATCGGCCAGGGTCCGATACCCATAGTTGCGGATATCTTCTGCGGTCACGACGGTGACGAAAGCCGGCGCTTCGCGTACGCTCTGCAAATGCTTGGAGGCGCTGTACACCTCAATGTTCATGAGGTCTTCCAGGCTGGCGTCGGCTAGATCGCGGGTACGCGGGGTTGAGTCCTGGGCCAGCGCCATACAACTGATCAGCACTGGCAGCAGCAGACACAACTTGACCCAGTCTCGCCCACGGCGCAGACACACACGCCGAATCATTACCTCAGTAACATCATTAATATTGGACACTTATGAGTAATTGTTCAGTGCATGCATGCGGCCAAAGCCGCAGCCGGCCGGCGGCCGGTCAAGTGGCTGTAAAGGGAAGCGGATTGCGGGGCGAGTTGCAAGCCGGAGCGCGCTCGCGATCTTATTTGGAACAGCGTTCCCGCGGAGGGAAACGCCCAACTACCTTATCGCGATGCCGGCGCCCGGCTGGCGGCTTCGCGGCACTTCAGAAACTCCTGCACGAACTGGCGTCCCTCGAAAGTGATGTAGCCGCGATCGGTCTCCAGCCGCAGCAGTTCTGCCGCCGCCAGAAAGCCCAGCCAGTGCTCGAAGCCCGAGCCCTCGTACAGTTCAGGATAGCTTCGCGCCAACTGCAGATAGAAGGAATGGAGCTGGGACAGCGAACTCCCTCTCGGCCCGGCAGCGCTGAGTTGCTCGAGCAGAGGAAGCTGCGTGTCCCACAGCATGAAGCGGTCAGGATCGAAGGCGTGCACGATGGAGAGCGCGGAGAAAGGCTCGCTGAGCGGCCCCAGGCGAAGCTGCCGCACATGCTTGCGTTCGGCAAGGTCGGCCAGAAGCAGCAGGCTGACGATCAGGACGAAGGCAATCACGGCGGCGACGACTACCAGGAGAGGCACACCCCACCTCCACGAATCCCGTTATCTTACTAGCATTCGGGATTCTGGGGCACGTGGATTTTTTTTGGGGCAGCCACAGAGACACAGAGTCACAGAGATTTTGAAACATTAGTCTCTGTGCCTCTGTGCCTCCGTGGCTAAGGCAAGTTGCTAGCGCGCGCCCACGGCCTGCGGGAAGGCGCGCTCGGCCACCATTTTCAGCGCTGCCGTGCCCCGCACCTCGTTGTCGAACAGCGGAATGATGGCGCGCACGTTGTCGAAGTCGCGCCAGATTTCGTCCATGTACGCGTCCTGCATGGCCACGCGGTTCTTTACAAACTCGGGCGAGTCGGCCTTGACCTGGTCCTTCTGGATCAGCATGTTAACCAGCACCCCGCCCACCGGGATGCCGAAATCGTGGAACCAGTTGATGAAGCGCTTGATCACCGCGATGGGCAGCGCCTCCGGCAGGGTGACGAAGAAGAACGCGGTCAGCTCGGGATCGGTGAGCAGATCGCGGGCGTGGATGATGCGCTCGCGGAAGCTGAGCAGATACTCCATCAGCGGGTCGGCTTCCTTCTTCTTGGTGAAGCTGAACAGCTCGCGCAGCGACTGCGCCTCCTCGCGCGACTTCACCATTTTGTTCACCCACAGCGAGTACACCTTGCTCATGCCCAGCAGGCGGCGCGCGTTGGCGGTGGGCGCGGTGTCGAAGACGTAGGCGTCGTACTCGTTCTTGAACATCAGGTCCACCATGTTCTCGAACATGGCCGACTCTTCGAACGCCGGGTTCATGGTGGCGCTCTCCACGAAGCTGTCCGCCTGGGTGGAGATCTCGGCGAACTTCAGGAACCAGCGGATTTTCTGCTTGATGTCCTGCTTGGAGCGCTCGATGGTCTCCTTGGTATCGATCTCATAGGCCCACAGGTTGGGGATGCCGGTCACCGCTGTGGGCTTTCCGTAGACGTCCTGGTCGAGCAAGCCGCTGAGCGAGTGCACCGGGTTGGTGGAGGCCAGCATGGTGCGTTTGCCGATCTGCGCCAGGTGCATCGCTGTGACGCCGGCCATCACCGTCTTGCCCACACCGCCCTTGCCCCCGAAGAAGGAGTACTTCAGCTTGGGATGCGCCGTGGCGTATTCGGTCATCGATTGTGTGATCTGTGGCATGTCACCGCCTCCCGTTTCCGTTGCCGTACATCAGGCCGGCCAGTTTTTCGATCATCTTCAGCCCGGTGACGTCGCGCTCTAACTCCGGCACCCGTCCCACCACCTGCTTGCCGAAGGTATCGTCGATCTTCTCCAGGTAGTGCCCCTGCATCTTCAGCCGGTTCTGCAGGTAGGGAGGGATGTCCTTCCCCACCAGGTCGCTGGGCAGCACCCGGTTGACCACGTAGCCGACGATGGGCACGTCGAATTTGGCAAACAGTTGCGCCGCCTTCTCCGTGTCCAGAATGATCATCTCTTCCGGCACCACCACGAAGAAGAACGCCGTCTTCTTCTTGTCAGTGAGGATGCTGGAGGACTGGTTGATGCGGTTCTTGATGTACTGCAGCTCGGTGAGGATGTGGTCCTCTTCCGTGGTCTTCTGCCGCTTGATGCGGGCCACCATTTCCTCGTGCTCTTTCATCTCTTCGCGAAGCTTGGTGATGCGGTTGATCCACTCGTCGTAGACCTTGGCCATGGAGAGGTAGTAGAGCGCGTGGCCGAGCGGCACCAGGTCATAGATGTAATAGTCGTATTCGCCGCCGACCACGATGTCCACCACGGCATCGAAGATGGCCGACTCTTCCATGGCGGGCTCGGCCGAGGCCGCCTGGATGTACTGCTCGATCTCCTCCGGCACCTGCTCCATGCCGTACATGTCGAGAATCTTCTTGCGGATCTCGTTCTGGTAGTTGCGGATGTGCGAGTCGGCGTCGATCTCCTGGGCCCAAAGGTTGTCCATCACCTTCACCGGCCCTTTGCCGAAGATGTCCTTCTGGAAGATGTCGCTCAGCGAGGCTTGCGGGTCGACCGAGAAGACCAGCACCTTGTGCCCCTGCTGCGCCAGCCAGAACGCTGTCGCCGCCGAGAAGGTGGTCTTCCCCAAGCCGCCTTTGCCGCCGAACATGATGTAGCGACGGTCCTTGTTCTGGTCAAAAGTCTCTCTCATTCCCATGCGATCCTCGTATGACTGCGGATTTTTTTTCAGTACTCAGTACTCGGTACTCAGTACTCAGAATTGACGCGCGGGGTTTTCTGAGTACCGGGTACTGAGTACTGAGTACTGGTCCTCAAAACATCGCGTCCGAAACGTCCTTCTCACGCAGCATGCGCCGCTTCCAGGTGGAGATGTTGGGCACCACGTAGGGCAGCAGCCGCAATGAGTAGTAGGGCGGCAGAATGGGCACGCCGATAAGATCGCCCATGGTGATCAGGATGAACAGGTGCTCCATGCTGGCGCGGGTGCGCATGGCATAGCGCGACATATCGTGCGCGCTCATCCCGTAGGCGATTTCTTTCACTCGCCCAAAGAATCCCTGCTTCTCTTCTTTCTTCTCCGGCTTGTCCGGATTTCCCGGTTTGTCTGGCATCTTCAGCTCCTAACTATTACTTCGAATCTCGGTACTCGGTACTCGCTACTCGGTACTCTCTCACACTCCGTGCAAATGGAACTCTTCCCGGTCCGACAGCTCGCGCTCGCGCATCACGCGCCGTTTCCAGGTGGCGACCTGGGGGACCACATAGGGCAGCAATCCCAGCGAGTAGAGGGGCGGGATAATGGGTACGCCCAGCATGTCGCCCATGGTGATCAGCATGAACGCCGACTCCAGCTCGGCGCGCATTTCCACCGCCTGCCGCTCGAACTCGTAAGCGTAAAAGCCGTAGATAAACTCCCGGATTGTCTTCAGTATCCCCACCCGCGCGCCTCTGTCGCTCTTTCCCTGCATTCACCGCCCGCCTACGGCTGTGCCATAATCAGCGCGCCGTCAATGCGGCCTGACGAGCCAACATGTCACTGAGCCTTGCCCTCTTCATCGTCGTGGTCATCCTGGTGGTCGGGGGCTTTGCCCTCGGCACTCAGCGCAACATCCACCGGGGCAATCACGCCATGGCCTGGGCCCAGGGCGGCCTGCCGCTGGTGGGCGAGAAGACCACCTTGCGTTGGCTGGGATCTTCCGTGGTGCAACTGAAGATCCCAAACGCCAAGCGGCCCTTCCGCGAGACGGAGGTCCTGTTCGTGCTCGAACCTCGCGACATCGCCCCCCTATGGTTTCTGACCCGGACCCGTGGACGCCGCGACCTGTTCATCTTCCGCAGCCGCATGCACAAGCTGCCGGAGTTCGAATTCGAAGCCTTCGAACCCACCGCCTGGTCGGCGCGCGGCCGCGAGGCCCAACTCCGCAACCAGAAATGGCAGCCGCTTACGGTGCGCCCACCGCTGGTCGCCTACGCGCCCGAGCCGCCGGCGGCCGCCAGCCGGCTGCTGGAGCTGGCCACGCTCTCCGGCTGCCCGCTGATACGGCTGTCCATCCAGCGGCACGATCCCAACTTCGAGGTGCACTGGCCCCTGGCTGAACTCAAGAAGCTGCCGGCCAGCACCGTCTTTGAAACCCTGCGCAAGCTGGGCGAGCAAGCCTGAGCCGGTCCCGACAAGTAAAGACCCATGAAGCGCCTGCAACCTCCGCCGCGCCCGCCGGGAGCCAACCCGAGCGACCGCGGACAGAGCGAAACCAGCCCTAACGCGCCGCCGGCGCCAATACCGGCTCCTTGCCCTTGGCGGGGGCAGCCGGTTTCATCCGCGTCCAGGCGCGCCACGCGTCGTAAGCGATCAGGACCGAGGCGACGAACAACAGCAGCGCCACGATGATCATGGCTACCGCGCCGATAAAGTTGATCGGCTGGGCTGCGATCGTCGGGTTGGAGAGGATGCTCGCATATAGGTTATAGCCCGTCACCACAATGGCTGCCATAGTGGTAACGTACATGAACAGCATGGGGTAAAGGGCGAAGCGCGGGCTCCTGCCTATCGACTTCAGCCACAGGCTGACGATCAGCAGGCTCAGCGCCGCCATCAACTGGTTCGAGGCGCCAAACAACTGCCACAGGTATACCCAGGTGCCGCTCAGCACCAGCAGCAGGGTCAGGATCATAGAGACGAACGCTGAAATGTGCGCGTTCTTGAAGCCCGCCCAGCTTTCGCCCAGCCATTCCGCCAGAGTCACCCGCATAACGCGGAAGACGAGCTGCACTACGGTCAGCACGATCACCACGAAAACTCCGAAGCCAATTGCTGTACCGTAAGCTTGCGGGATGCCGCCGAAGGTCACCATGCCCAGCAGCTTGCCCACGCCGCCGGCAAAGGCTCCGGCGCCTGCTCCGCCGGCAATCGAGATGGCCACCAGCGACAGCAACGCCAGCGCGTTCTCGCTGAACATGCCGCCGCCGCCCACCGGCAAGCCGTCGGTCTCATACTCCAGTTGCCGCGCAGTGCCGATAGAGCCGACCAGCGCGTGCCATCCGGAAATGGCGCCGCAGGCGATGGTCACGAACAGCATCGGCCACAGCGGCTGGATCGCTGGGTGAGCCTGCAAAATGTTGCCCGCGGCATCCTTGGCCTGCGACACCGACATCCAGGTGCCGAACACCTTGGTATTGAAGGTAATCGCCTGCGCCATGGCGGCATTTCCGAACAGCGCCCGGACACCGCCGACGACGGCTCCCAGCGCCGATAGCCCGATGGTCAGAAACGTTATCCAAAAACCGAGATAGTTCACCGGCTGGGCGAAGCGCCAGATCGGCAACACCGTGCCCAGATAGGAGAACGCGAACACGAACACACACCAAAAGATGAATGACGGCAGCATCTTGATGGCGCCGCTCTGGTTCAGGTACTTGGGAACGATCTTGCCGTCGGCACTAACCTGTGTGGCCGCATAACGGGGATCGGCCCGAGTAGGATCGACCACCGTGTACAGCGGCTGTCCGCCGCTGAGCCGGTTGATGCCGTTGCCGACTTTTTCCACGATGGAGTTGATGGGGCCGGTATAGGCGACAGTGGCGGCCGGCTTGCCGGCGGGTGTGGTGCCCTTTACCGAAGTCATGCCCATGGCACCCAGCGCGATCGAGGCCAGGGTTATGCCTACTGTCAGAACGGTCACCAGGACTAGGTCCATCTTCCAGCGGTACAGCATCTGGCCTGCGACCAGGCCCATGATGGCCAGCATCAGGATGCCGAAGGGGACGTCGGCGCGGGGATCGAAGATACCTGCCAGAATGCCGACGAATGCGCCCGCCAGCAGCAGCAGGTAGAAGAAGATGAACACGAACAGGATCATGCGTGTACGGGGAGCGATCAGCTTGTGGGCTATGGCGGAAAGCGAATTGCCATCGTTCCGTACCGCCACCATGATGGCGGAATAATCGCTGGCCCAGCCGATGAAGGTCACGCCCAGGGTCAGCCACAGCAAGGACGGCAGCCATCCCCAGATCGTAACCGCCACGATCGGCCCCACAATGGGACCGGCGGCAGCAATGGACTTGAAGTGGTAGCCGTACAGCACGTTGCGGCTCGTGGGCATGTAATCCACTCCGTCCATGTACATGCGCGCCGGAGTGGCTTTCTTTGTGTCAGGTTGAACCACCTCGCGGTCGATACGCCGCGCGTAGCGGGTGTAGGCCAGCCAGATCATCACTGCACCCAGCAGGGCCACCACCGTGGCATTCATGGGACGGTGGGTTGTCGCAAACCCGCCCGCCACCACGATGGGAATTATGAGCAGAATCAGAATCCACACTCGGATGTTCATCTTGGACTCCCTCCCTGGAACTAGAGTTCCGGTCAGCGAAAGAGTGCCCTCGGAACAGCCACCACAATCCGATGTCTGGTCTAAGTTGGGGAGACGGCCAACCAGACGCACTCACGGGCCTGCGCTTCTACGGCCGGCGCTTCGCTCGACTATTTTCGCGCGGGCCACCCCTGCGGTATGTGACGCCCGTCACCGCAAGGGGGCAGGATTCTATCACGGCTTGGCGGCTTCCATGGGGTTCCGATATTCTATTTTGTTGTATTTCTAAACAGGAGGGTTGCCATGGCTGAAACCCCATCCACAATGGCGCCGCTGGGCATGCAGGCTCCTGACTTCCGCTTGCCCGATGTGGTGTCCGGTCGAACCGTATCGCTGAACGATTTCAAGAGCGCTCCGGCTCTGCTGGTTATGTTCATCTGCAACCATTGTCCCTATGTAAAACACGTCCGCGAACACCTGGCGCAACTGGTCCGCGAATATCAGGCCCGGGGCTTGGCCGCGGTCGGCATCAGCTCCAATGATGTGGCGCAGTTTCCCGATGATGGTCCTGAGGGCATGAAAGCAGAGGCCCGCGCCGCCGGCTATACCTTTCCTTATCTGTTCGACGAGACACAGGCCGTGGCGAAAGAATATCGCGCCGCATGCACGCCGGATTTCTTCGTGTTCGATAAAGATCGCCGGCTGGTTTATCGAGGGCAGATGGACGACAGCCGTCCCTCAAGCGGGCGTCCCGTTACGGGAAAGGACTTGCGCGTCGCGCTCGACGCCGTGCTCGCAGGACGTCCTGTGCCGGCCGACCAAAGGCCCAGCATGGGCTGCAACATCAAGTGGAAAGAGAAGAACGCGCCGGAGTACGCGGCGCTGGTTGCGAAGTAAAGGCAGCTTCTTCGAACGTAACATGTGAAGGGGCACGCCTCAGGCGTGCCATAAGGCCACCAGAAGACTCCGGCTTTAGCCGCTGCTCGAAGAGGCCTCAGGGCCTAAAGGCCGATTTGCTGGCGGTGCCTGACGGCACGGCTGGAAGCCGTGCCCCTTCACCTTCATCGGCGCGCATCAACTGTCCAGTAGCACCCTAGATCCACCGGAACCACTTCACCGCCAACACAAACGACACTCCACCCCAGATAGCCATGATCGCCAGCCGCGTTCCCTGCGCGGTCAGCGGCGCGCCCTCGAGGATTGTGGCGCGCAGAGCGTCGTTCAGCGCGGTCAGCGGCAGCGCCCTGATGTAGGGCATCAGGATCGCCGGAAAGCGCTCGTAAGAAAAGAACACGCCCGAGAACACCCACATCGGCAGCATCACGACGTTGATTAATCCGCTGACGGTCTCGATCTTCTGCGCGCGGCTGGCGGTCAGCAGTCCCAGCCCGCCGAAGCATAAAGCCCCGACAGTTCCCATAAGAAGGATCGTGAGTATCGACCCCATCACCCGCATGTGGAACACGAGCGTGCCGAAGCCCAGCAGCAGCACCACCTCGATCAGCATCAGCACCAGCCGGCTCGAACTCAGCGCGAGCAGGAAATCGCCGCGGCGCATGGGCGTCGCCAGATAGCGCTTGAGCAGTTTGCGCTGGCGCATGTCCACCAGGGCAAAACCGATTCCCCACATGCCCGAGTTCATCAGGTTCATGCCCAGCAGGCCGGGAATCAGGAAATCGATGTAGCGCGAGCCCGGCTCCATCGCGGCCTCGCTGGAGGTAGCGACAACATCCTTCCGGCCGGCGGCGGCCTGCAACGCGTCATCTACTTGCGCGCGCGCCAGCACGCTCTCCGGCCGAGCCGGATCGTAGCGATAAACGACACTGCCGTCCGCCTGCGGAATCACCACCAGCGCATACTTGCCGAGGCGGAAGCGATTGACGGCGTCCGGCTGGGAGAGAACATCGGCGTGAATGCTCGAGTGCTGTGGTGAAGCTTGCAGCCACTCGACGGTGCGCTGAGCGCCCGGCCCGGCGACCACCGCGATGTTGGTCACACCCGCGGGCTTGTCGCGGAAGGCAATCCCCAGCCCCAACGCCAGCAGTAAGGGAAAGCCGAAGACCCAGAAGATCACCTCCGGCTCCCGCCACAGCTCCTTCATGCGCGCCGTGAGCAGCCCGCGATAGCCCGCCCAGCGGCCGTTGGTGGGGACAGGCGCAGGCGTCCGGGCGCCGGACCCACGCCTTTGATCTCGCGTTGTTCCTCGACCTTCATAATCGGTTCTGCCGCGGGCACGTAGCGCCGGCGTCTCGCCGGCTGTCGCGACGGCGTCCCGCCGCCGCACCATTATTCCTCCCTCAAATGCCTGCCCGTCAGGTGGACGAACACATCCTCCAGGCTCGCCTGACGCGTGGTCAGGTGGACCAGCCGCCAGCCACGCTCTTCCACCGCGCCGAGCAGCGCAGGAATGGTCTGATGCGCCTCGCGCACGCTGAGCGACGTCAGGCCGTTCTCTTCGTGCACTGAATCCACGCCGGGCAACGACTTCCACAACTCGCGCGCCGTGCCGTCCACGGGCGGGCTCACGGCAAATTCGACCATGTTCTGCCCGCAATAGCGCTTGATCAGCTCGGCCGGCGTGCCTTCGGCGATGATCTTCCCGTGATCGATGATCGCCAACCGGTCGCACAAGCGCTCGGCTTCGTCCATGTAGTGGGTGGTGAGCAGCACCGTGCCGCCGCGCTGCTGGAATTGCCGCACGATTTCCCAGAGTTGCCGCCGGCTTTGCGGATCGAGGCCCGTGGTTGGCTCGTCCAGAAACAGAATCCTGGGATTGCCCACCAGCGCCGCGGCCACCGCCAGCCGCTGTCGCTGCCCGCCGGAGAGCTTGCCCACCCAGGTGTCGGCTTTTTCCGTGAGCGCCATCTCTTCCATCACGGCTTCGGGCGAGCTTGGATGCTCATAAAAACTTGAGAACAGCTTCAGCGTCTCGGCCACGGTGAGCTTCTCCGAAAGGCGCGTCTCCTGCAACGAGATGCCCAACAGCTCACGCAACTCGCGCTGGTGCGCGCTCCAGTTGCGTCCAAGGATCTCGACTTCGCCGGAGGTCGCCGGCAGCAGACCTTCCAGGATCTCGATGGTGGTGGTCTTGCCCGCGCCGTTTGGCCCCAACAGGCCGAAGCACTCTCCCAGGCGGATCTGGAGATCCAGACCGCGCACGGCTTCCACCTTGCCGTCATAGGTCTTGAACAGATTGCGGCAGCGGACCACCACATCCATGGTGGAATGATAACGTAACGCCGCGGTCTCGCCGGAGCGCGACTAATTGGCGTGGTAGTATTTCGGCTTCGCAAATCGCCAACGGGCCGCTGATGACCAACACCGCTCGCCGCCTGCCATTCCGTGCCGCCGTTGCTCTCGCGCTGATCTTTGTGCTCACTCCGATTCCCTCGTCCGGCTGGGGGCCGGAAGGGCATTTAATGATCAACCAGATCGCCGCCAGCCG
This sequence comes from uncultured Acidobacteriota bacterium, assembly GCA_963733935.1. Classification (GTDB taxonomy): domain Bacteria; phylum Acidobacteriota; class Terriglobia; order Terriglobales; family Acidobacteriaceae; genus JAHFUA01. Next base: position 40,360 of record CAVTEQ010000014.1, on the reverse strand, counting down.
TGCGCCTGCGGACATGCCCAAGTTTTTCCGCGAGGCGGGGACACGGCTTGGCTACCTGGCATCGGAGCCGGATCGCTGGCGCGACAAGCGGGACGCGCAGTTAAAAGCGGCGCAGGAGCCCGAGCACTACATCGATCTGGAGCGCGTGGACTGGATGCCCGAGTTTCCTCGCGACCGCTGGTGGTTTGTGCATGCGCTCTACGACAAGCGCGCCACGGCTGCCAATCCGGACGAGCTGCTGCCGGAACGGGTCGGCCTTCTGCCGTACGAAACCATCGAGGTCTACCAGCGGCTGCGCGAAGCCTTCCGCCAATATCGCCAGCTCACGAGCGAACACAAGCCCACCGAGGCCGTCGAGCAGGATGCTGTCTTCTACGCCGGCTGGCTCGGCCACTATGTCGGCGACACCTCCCAGCCCATGCACACGACCATTCATTACGACGGCTGGTTTGGTCCCAATCCGAACGGCTATGCCGTCCGCGTCGAGACTCCGCCGGGCGCGCCATGGACTCCTGGCCTGCATTGGAAATTCGAGACGGGCTTCGTCGCCGCGAACATCAAGAGCGAAGACGTTACGCCGCATATGCACCCGGTGCAGCGGCTGGGCGACGTGTTCCCGGACTATGTGAAGTTCCTGCGCGGAAGCCATAGCCTCGTTGAGAAGCTGTATCAACTGGACAAGACCAAAGCCTTCGACGGCGCGGGCACTCCGGAAGGGAAGCGATTTGTCGCCGAGTGCCTGGCTTCCGGAGCGCAGATGCTGGTCAACATGTGGTACACCGCGTGGCTGGAAAGCGCCGAGGCCGAGCCCAAGCCGCCGGAGGCAAAGCCCGAGTCGAAGGGAGAGAAGAAGTGACTGGTCTCGCGCCGGACCAGCAACAGCGCCTGCTTCTGGCCGCGCGCGCCATGCTTGACAAGGCCTACGCGCCATTCTCCCACTTTCAGGTTGGGGCTGCCGTCTTGACGCAGCGCGGCGGCGTGTTTGGGGGCTGCAACGTCGAGAACTCTTCCTACGGGCTCACCATCTGCGCCGAGCGTTCGGCCATATTTGCCGCTGTCGCCGCCGAAGGCCCGGGAATGAAGCTTCGCGCGGTTGCCGTCTGCGCTCTTCACCAGGGCCAGGACCAGGCGGCTTCTCCTTGCGGCGCCTGCCGGCAAGTGATCTTCGAATTCGGGTCGCAAGCGCTGGTACTGTTCCAGGGACCAGAAGGACCGCAGCAGATGCCAATCTCCGATTTGCTGCCCGGCGGCTTTAAATTGTGATCGGCCAGTGACTGCTTGCATCTTGGCGTCATTTGTCGCTATCATAGGCGACAAATGGTAAATGAGATACAAGCCGTGGTTGCGGAGTTGGGCGGGAAGCGGATCCTGGGCCGGACACTCGCCAGCCATGGCGACCTGCGTGAGGCTATCCGGGAAGGCTTTCCGCCGGGTGTGGTGGAGAAGCTGATGGAGGCCTCCGGCCTGACGCTGAAGGAGCTGGCCGACGCGCTGGACCTTTCGCCGCGCAGCCTGCAGCGGCGGCGGCGCACCGGAAAGCTAGCGCGCTATGAATCTGACCGGCTCTATCGCTTGGCTCGCATCGTGGCCATCGCCAACGACTATCTCGGAAGCCACGAGCGCGTCCTGCGCTGGCTCAGGCGTCCCAATCGCGCCTTGGGCGGCCTCGCGCCGGTGGCGGCAATCGATACCGAACTGGGAGCGCGGCAGGTGGAGAACATTCTGGGACGCATCGCCTATGGCGGGATTAGTTGAGCCAGGTCTATCGCGTGTTGCGGCGCAAGTATGCGCGCAATCCGTCTGACGGCGAAGGCGCATATCGCTATGGAGGCCGCTGGTCGAGTCCGGGAACCCGCCTCAGCTACGCGTCAGAGCATCAATCTCTCGCCATGCTGGAATACTTTGTCCACCTCGATCGCGACGATCCTCCCGACGATCTTGTTCTGGCGATCGCGGATGTGCCCGACGACTTATCGCGCGAGACCGTGAAAGTGGGCAGCCTGCCTGCCCACTGGCGCGATTCTGCTGCGCCCGGCGAACTGGCTCGGTTCGGCGATGAATTCGTACAACGGGGAGAGCACTGCATGCTGCTGGTGCCCTCGGTCTTGGCTCCGAGCGAGAGAAATTGCCTCATCAATCCCGGGCATTCTGACTATCGGCGAATTGTGGCCGGTGGTCTGGAGCCCGTCACCTACGATCCGCGAATGTTCGGCAAGCGTCGCGCTCCGCGTCGCCGCGGAGGCCGCTAGCAATCTCTGATTTGCTGCCCGGCGGCTTTCGGTTATGATGTGCGGCCTACAATGAGCACAACAACCATGAACCAGATCCCGGCGGTGCCCGTGCCTGTGTCACGGATGAAGGTATTGCTCACCCGCGACCAGATCGCGCGCCGCGTGGCCGAGATGGGCCTCGCCATCAGCCGCGACTTCGAAGGCCAGAGCGTGCTGCTCATCGGCGTGCTGAAGGGCGCCACCATCTTCCTGGCCGAGCTGGCGCGCAGCCTGGATCTCGACGCCACCTTCGACTTCTTCGCCGTCTCCAGCTACGCCGACCGCACCCATCCCAGCGGCGAGGTGCGCCTTACCAAGGACGTGGACTCATCGCTCGAGGGCAAGAACGTCATTCTGGTGGAGGACATCCTCGATACCGGCCTGACGATGAATTACTTGAAGAACGTTGTTCTGCAGCACAAGCCGCGCGCGTTCAAGATCGCCGCCCTGCTGGACAAACCTTCGCGCCGCATCCAGCCTATCGATGCCGACTACCTGGGCTTTACGATCCCTAACGAGTTCGTGGTTGGCTACGGGCTCGACTATGCCGAGCACTACCGCAACCTGCCGGACATCTGCATCCTGCCGCCCGAGGCGTACAGCGGAAAGTAGGAAGGCTCAGAAAGCCGCCGGCCACCTTTGCGCGCCGTGATAGATGGCGAGGATCACGATGCGGTCGTTGTCGATCGTATACGCGACGATAAACGGGGTTTGCGAAATCACCAGTTCGCGAGTACCCGGCACTCGCCCCGGTCTCCCGGACATTGGGAATGACGCAAGCTGCTGAACGCGAGCTACAATTTGCGCCGCGATGCGGGCGGCAACCTCCTCGGAGTTGGACAGGGCGATGTAGTCGTGGGCCTGGTCGAGCTGCCGGGCCGCCTGCTCGGTCCACTCGATCATGAGCGCGAGCGAGCAGGCCGCTTGAGCCGCTTCACAATCTCTTCATGGCTTACCACGCGGCCCTTCCGCATGTCTTCCAGTCCCTTGCGCACCAGCGCGTCCTGGTAGGCATGCAGTTCGAGATAATTGCTGATGGCCTCGTTGATGAGATAGCTGCGCGGACGGTCCTGCGCGGAGGCCAGGGAATCGAGGGCATCGATCTTGTCGGCATCGGCACGAAAGCTGATGGTTTTCTCCGGGCGGCTCATATTGAATATAATACCATGTATTACAGAATATTACATTCCCCCGCATCAAAGGCCGCGGCGCACCGTAGCGCCGGCATCTTGCCGGCTGTCCCGAGGGCGTCTCGCCCTCAGCGTGGGCCGGACGCCCACGCGACAGCCGCCGGGACGGCGGCGCTACCTTCGGGCGCTGAAGCTGCGGTAGCATGCTTGCGATGAGCCTCTATCCCAGCCTGAGCGGGCCGGACGCCTCGCTCCCAGTTCCGGAGTGGCAGGCTGCGGCCTGGCGCATCGATCACACTCTGCTGAAGCCTGAGACCAGCCGCGCCCAGGTGGTGCAGCTCTGCGACGAGGCCGCGCAGTACGGCTTTGCTTGTGTGATGGTCAATCCCACCTGGGTTTCCTTCTGCGCCGGTCGCCTGCGCGATACTCCGGTGAAAACCGGCGTGGTGATCGGCTTTCCGCTGGGCGCTTCGGTTACCACGGCCAAGCGTCTTGAGGCCGACGAGTGCCTGCGCCTGGGCGCCGACGAGTTGGACATGGTGATGAACATCGGCGCGCTCAAGTCCGGCGATCACGCGCTGGTCGAGACCGACATCCGAGTGCTGGCCGAAACCTGCCACCAGGCCGGCGCCATCCTCAAGGTCATTCTCGAATGCGCCCTGCTCACCGATAAAGAAAAGGAGACTGCCTGCCAGCTCGCGGTAGCAGCGGGGACGGATTTCGTGAAGACCTCGACCGGCTTCAGCACCGGCGGGGCGACGCTCGCGGACGTTGCGCTGATGCGGCGCGTGGTGGGCGACCGTTGCCGCGTCAAGGCTGCCGGCGGGGTGCGCAATGCCGCCGATTTCGCTGCCATGCTCAAGGCTGGCGCCGACCGCATCGGCACCAGCTCCAGCGTTCACATCATGAGCGAGCTGGGCGCCCCAGGAGCGCCGAGTCCCACGGCAGCGCGCACCGGATACTGAATTCCGCCTTCTCCCGCTCCTGGCGCGGATTTTGCGGTTACAAAACTTTTACACCCCGTGCGTTGACAGGCGGAGAGGCACGGCTATAGAGTCCCGGCGCGCGTTTTGCGAGCTCTGCCCTTGGTCTCATCCCCAGAGCCGAAGGAAGGTTCCGCCACGCGGGAGGATTCAAGATGAAGCGCATGTTACTTGTCACCGCAGCCCTGCTGATCCTGGTCGCGGCTCCGCTCGCCGCCAACGAGGATGAAGTGCTCCGGGTCCACCTCACCGGCTATCAAGAGACGGCGGCGACCATCAATACGACCGGGAGCGGCGAGTTCAAGGCCAGGATCAGCCATGATGGCACGGCCATCGATTACGAGCTGACCTTCCGAGATCTCTCATCGGCGATTACCCAATCCCATATTCACTTCGGCCGGCCGGCCCTTACTGGCGGGATCGTGCTCTTCCTGTGCACCAATCTCGGCAACGCGCCCACAACCGTACCCGTTCCGCAGGCCTGCCCCACCACTAATCCGGCGACCATCACCGGCACGCTGACCGCCGCCGACGTTGTCGCCGTTCCAGGGCAGGGAATCGATGCCGGAGCCGCGGGCTTCGCCGAGATGCTGCAGGCGATCCGCCACGGTGCGGCGTACGTCAATATTCACACCACCAACCATCCCAGCGGCGAGATCCGCGCCCGCCTCGGCGGTCCGGACCACGGCCACGACCACGATCGCGAGCACCACGACCATCACTAGAGAGGGATGGGCGCATCCCGCGATGCGCCTCGTTTCTGCTTCTTCTATTTCTTGTCTGTTTGCTGGTCGGGTGGATTCCCCGTTCCCGGGCTGGGCGCCCCGCCTGCGCCTTGCGAGTTCAGCACCGGCGCTGCCTCTTCCCCGTCCGGCGCGATTGGTGATTGGTAATCAGGCGTGCTGGGTGATTGCGCACTAGGGGAAGGAGGCATCGCAGTGGATGGCGGCGCCATGATTTTCTCCGGACATATGTCGGACAGGCGACGCATGGTGTCGACGCGGATCTTCGGCAGAGCCGCCTCGCCTTCCTGCCCGTTCGGCGCGAACTGAACACCGTGTACCTCGACGAAAGCCGATCCTTGCGGTGACATGGAAGCGTAGTCCAGCAGGTACGTCGTTCCAGTACCATCCGTCAAGGTGATCCCAGCAGCTCCTTTTTGCAAACAACCCCTTACTGTGACTTGCGTTGCCTGCTGCCCAGCCGGCGCCTGTGCTTGCGCAGCCATGGCCGTCAGGCTAACCAACAGCGCAATTCTGCCCAGATGATCAACCATAAAACCAAGAGATCGCATGTTTGAACCCCCTTCAAGGTTAGATGAAGGATGAGCGCCTTATGCTTGCTGGTCTTTTCACAAGGCCGACTGCGGATTCGCAGGCGCCAGCCGCTGTTCCCCGGAATAGATAAGGAAGCGCCGCCCGCGCAGAAAGCCGACCAGCGTGAGCCCCAGCTCGCGCGCCAGCCGCACCGCCAGTCCGGAAGGCGCCGAGACCGACGCCAGCAGCGGGATTCCGGCCACCAGCGCTTTTTGGATGATCTCGAAGCCGCCGCGCCCGCTTACCACGAGCGCGTGATTGGCGAGCGGTAGTGTGCGGTTGAGCAGCGCCCAGCCTGCGATTTTGTCGACGGCGTTGTGCCGTCCGACGTCTTCGCGCACCGCGATCAGCTCGCCTTCCGCGCTGAACAGGCCGGCGGCGTGCAATCCTCCAGTTCTCCCAAAGATCGTCTGGGCGGCGCGCAGCTTATCCGGCAACGTGCACAGCAACTCGGGATCGAACCGGAACTCTGGATTGGGAGGCGAGACGCCGCGCACGCGGATGGCGTCAATCGAAGCCTTGCCGCAGATCCCGCAACTCGAGGCCACGAAGAAGTTGCGCTGCATGTGCTCGCGCTCGAACTCCGCCCCGGTAAGCTCCACCTGGACGAGGTTGCCGCGGGCTTCTGGCTTTGCCGCCGATTCCTCGCTGAGCGAGGCAATCTGCTCACGCTTCTGGATGAGTCCTTCAGTGAACAGGAAGCCGGCCGCAAGCTCGAGGTCGTGTCCGGGAGTGCGCATGGTGACGGTGAGGGGCGCGCCGCCCATGCGGATCTCCAGCGGCTCCTCGGCGACGAGATAGTCCTGGAAGCGGCGCAGATTGCCGGATTCCCATTCCGAGACCTGCGTCAGGTCGATGCTGCGCGATGGGTGCGCCACGGTGCCTCCTGGGGCCAGATTGTGACACATCTCCTCGCTGTGCGCGGTGTGCGGCAAGACCGCAGTCGTGTCCCTTCACAAGTTTTCACCGCGGGATCTTGTCCGACCAGACCTCTCCGCGACTAGTGCTTTACCAGCTCGTCGGAGAGCAAATAGGCTTTGAGCGCGAGGTTGTGGGCGCGCACGGTATCGGAGTCCTCGGTGGCCTTGTGCGCTTGCGTCATGTAGTCCTTGATCTGCGACACCATGGCCTGCTCCTCGGGGCTGAGCGGACGGTTGATGCCGTTCAAGTTGCCCTGCGCCGCCTGCAGAAGTTGCTCGGTGGTCTGCTTGGCGCGAGCAGAAGAGTCGCTCAGTCCCACCCCGGCGGCAAGCTGCCCCTGCGAGTTGGGGCTGTTGCCTTCCTCAATGATCAGCTTGCTGGTCTTGGTGGGCGGCGGAGTAGGCGCGGCCGCCGCCTGGCTTTGCTGGCTCTGGCTGGGGGCCGCAGCGGGAGCGTGCGGAGGGGAAGGAGTTTTGGTCACAGGCACGCTGACCACTTCCGTATCGGGTTCGCTGAAGCTGGCGCCGCTGGGTACGATCCAGGTTTCGGCTTTCATCCCGCTCGTGCTGCTGGTGCGGGTTTCAATGCGGCTGGAATCGATGCCCTTATCCTTCGCCAGATACTCCTTGGCGCTGGCCGCGCGCTGCGCCGCCAGGTTCGCGGATTTCAACTCCCTGGGCTCGGCGAAGCCGACGATCACGGCGCGCGAATCGGGTTCCCGTTCGAGCCGCTTGGCTACCTCGTCGAGTGCGGTCTTGGCGGAGCTGTCGAGGCGGGCGCTGTTGTGCTTGGCGGCAACCTCGCTCAGCTTGATGGCCTGCGGCGGCGGCGGAGGCTGAGTTTCCACCGATGCCGGGGCCGGCGGCGGAGGCACGGGCTCAGGCTGGACAGTGGGCGCTTGTCCTTGCTGCGGCACCGGCGGCTGATGCTTCTTGAAAGGACAGCCGGAGAGCGACACTACGAGCGCGGCGATCCCAATGAATGATAGCTGGTGCTTCATCTATCCTCTAGCTTACCGCTTCCCGCCCGTGCTCGCCAGTGCGGGATTTCGACCTCGGTGGCCAAGTTCCGCACGCCCAGCCATTCTCCAAGCCTGCGGAAAAACTCACGTCAGTGGAACAAGATCAAGATTCCTCGGGGCTGAAGCCCCTCGGAATGACAAAAATAAAAGACTCTTACGGCGCGGGTGAAGCCGCGCCCCTTCAAAACAAGCACCACCTGGAGTTTTTCCGCAGCCTGCTAGATCATGGGACGAACTGCAATCTCCTGGTGTGTTTCCATCTCCGCGGTAGCGAGCGGCAAGCGCAGCCGGAAGGTGGCGCCTTGGCCTTCCTGGGATTCATACTCCACCGAGCCGTTGTGCAATTGCATCACGCGATAGGCCATGGCCAGCCCGATGCCACTGCCATTCTTCTTGGTGGTGAAATAAAGGTTGAAGATCTTGTCGCGAAGTTCGTCGGGAATGCCGGGGCCGTGATCGCGCACTTCGAGTTGGGCTTCCTCGTCGCTGCGGCTGCCGGCCAGCGTCAACTCGCCGCCCTGCGGCATGGCTTGCACGCCGTTGAGCACGATGTTGAGCACCGCCTGCTTCACCAGGTCGGCATCCACCTTGACCGGCAGGTTCTCGCCGGAGAAATCGCGCACGATGCTGACGCCGTGGCGTTCGGCGTCGGGCTGGGCGAGCACCACCACTTCGTCCACCAGGCGCCGCAGATCGAGGTCCGCCAGGCGCAGCTCCACCGGCCGCGTGAAATCCACCAGCGTCTGCACCACGCGGTCCAGCCGCTGGATTTCGCTGCCGATCACGTCGAGGTGGCGGCGGGTGTCCGGGTCGACCTGTTGCAGCTTCTGCCGCAGCACTTCCAGATGGACCACGATGGCGTTGATGGGATTCTTGACCTCGTGGGCCACGCCCGAGGTCAGGCGGCCGATGGCGGCCAGGCGGCGCGAGAGCTCGATTTCGTCCTCGATGCGGCGCACCGACTCGGTGTCGCGCAGGGTGAGCAGCGCTCCAATGCGCTCGCCCCGCTCCTCGATGAAGTCCAGCGAGACCTGCACGCAGGCGCCGCTTTCGGTCTCCACCTCGCGGCCGGAAAGCGGCTGGTGGCGCTCGAAGCAGCTCAGCACCAGCCGGCCCAGGCGAGTCTCGTCGCCGAAGATCTCGCTGACGCTGTTTCCCAGCATCTCTCTTCGCGGCTTGCCGATGAACCCCTCCACCGAGGCGCTGACCAGCACCGCCCGCCAATCGCGAGTGAACAGCATCACGCCGTCCTCCAGATTGGCCATGATCTGGTCGAGGTTCTCCTTCAAGGCGGAGAAGACCTCCTTGACGTCGCGCATCTGCCGGCCCAGGCGATCGATCTTGGTGGTGACCACGCCGTATTCGTCGCTGCGCTGCCGCTCCTTGGTGCTCGGCTCCTGGCCGGCAGTCAATAAGTCGAGGCGGAGATTGATGGCTTCCAGCGGCTTCAGCGCCAGGTTCGAAAGGCTGGCGGCCAGCGCCAGCGATACCACGATGGCCAGCAGCGAGAACACGATGGAGGTGCGAAGCTGCTGCCGCAGCGCCTCTTTAAGAAAGGTGGTGGAGATGCCGATGCGGATGGTCCCGAAGGGCTTCTTGTCGCGCTGCAACGGGATGCGCAGCTCGTAGACCCGCGGCCCGCCGAAGACTACCTCCATCTGCTGCCGGAAAGTGCCGTTGACCACCGCCCGCAGCTCTTCGCGCTGTGGAATGGTCTTGCCGATCTGATCGGCGTCGGTGTGCAGCAGCGCGCGGCCGTCGGCATCCACGATGGATACGTCGTAGATCGTGGGCGAGTAGCCGATCACGGATTGCAGCAGCGAGCTCAACCCGCGATCGCTCTGCAGTGCATCTTCCTCTACCTGGCGCACGGCGTCTGGATTGTTCAGGTCGATCTGGGTGTCGGTGAAGCCGGCCTGCAGAGCGTCGCGCGTGAGTTGGAAGACCTGGTGCCCGACGAAGTTGGCGCCTTCATAGGCGTCGTTGAGTGCCTGCCGCACCGTGCGCGAGATGTAGATCGTCGAGAAGGTGGCCACGATGGCCACAACCATCCCGCTGATGGCGAGCACGAGTTTGGTTTTAAGGCGAACCCGCATGGCAATTGGGTAAGTGGGTAATTGCGTAATTGGGTAAATTACCCAATTACCCAATTACCAAATCACCCAATCCCGCCCGTCTCTGCCGCGGTTTCCATCGATCCGTATTCCTTCAGCTTATTATGCAGCGTCTTCAGGCTGATGCCTAGAATCTCGGCCGCGCGCGTCTTGTTGTTGTTGGTGGCCTCGAGAGTCTTGAGGATCAGCAGCTTCTCCGCCTCTTCCACCGTGGTGCCCACTCCCAGGCGGACGGCGTTGGCTTCCTGCACCGCCGGCCGCGGCGTGACGCTGCCAAAGGCCGGAGGCAGGTGCTTTATCTCGATGGTCGAGCTTTCGCAGACAATCACGGCGCGCTCCAGCGTGTTGCGCATCTCGCGCACGTTGCCCGGCCAGGCGTAATTGTGGAACAGGGTCATCACCGGGTCGGACACGCTGGTGATGTGCCGCTGATGCTTGCGGTTGACGTCCGCCAGCAGCGTCTCGACCAGTTGCGGAACGTCTTCCCTGTGATCGCGCAGCGGCGGCATGTGAATGTTGAAGACGTTCAGCCGGTAATAGAGGTCGTTGCGCAGTTGGCCATTGGCCACGGCCTCTTCCGGGACCTTGTTGGTGGCGGCGAGCACGCGCACGTCCACTTCGGTCTCCATCTTGCTGCCCAGCCGGCGCAGCTTGCGGTCTTCCAGCACGCGCAGCAGCTTGGCCTGCGTGGCGACAGGCATCTCGCCGATTTCATCCAGCAGCAGCGTGCCTTCCTCGGCCAGCTCAAAGCAGCCGGCGCGGCGCTCGAGCGCTCCGGTGAACGCGCCCTTCTCGTGACCGAAGATTTCACTTTCAATCAGGGTTTCCGGGATGGCGGAACAGTTGATGGCGACAAAAGGTTTCCCTTTGCGCGGGCTGAGATCGTGGATGGTGCGCGCCACCAGCTCTTTGCCGGTGCCGCTTTCGCCCGTGATCAGCACCGAGGCGGTGGAGGGCGCCACCAGATCGACCAGCCGGAAGATCTCCTGCATCTTCTTGGAAGCGCCCACCAGCGACCCAAATACGCCGGTGTCGCGCAGCTTGCGGCGCGTGACCTCCAGTTCAACCGATGTTTCCCGCAGCCGCGAGGCGTTTTGCAGAATATTGCGCAGGCGCTGCACGTCCACCGGCTTCTGGATGTAATCGTAGGCGCCCAGCTTCATGGCCTGCACAGCCGAGTCCACGCTGCCTTGCGCGGTTAGCAGAATCACGGCGACGGTCTGCGGCTGCTCGGCCAGTTGTTCGAGCAAGCCCATGCCATCGAGGCGCGGCATCTTCAGATCGGTAATGATCAGGTCGGGCCCCCAGGCCGCGGCCTTCTCCAGCCCCTCCAGACCATCGCAAGCGGTCTCGGTGCGATAGCCCCAGGCGGCAATCAGCTCCGCGAGGCCGGTGCGTTCGTTTTCTTCGTCATCGACGATGAGAATCTTTTCCTGGCTCATTGAGGGTGGACCCAATTATCGAAGGCAGACACAGATCCGGCAAGCCGGTAGGGGCCGGAGAGACATCTTACAGATACTGCCTTTATATATGATGCGAAGCGCCGATGGATGGTCATTTGTGCTCTTCAATTCCTGGGCCCTTTCCGTCCGGCGGGGTCACCCGGCGCGCTAGTACCTTCGTAATGCGGTCAGCGCCTAAGTACACATTTCCTCCCCGAGGAAGCTGCATCAGAATAGCCCAACGTCACTTCGCCACAGCCCCTACCACACGCAAGGGCCATTTCTCGGGATATACAAGAGGAGGGATATGAACAGCAAGCTCTTGGTAGTAGCGCTCGTATCGGCAGGTGTGATGTGCACCGCAGCCGCGCAGACCTCAGCGAATTCGCAGACATCGGTATCCGGCTCCAGCCAGACCTCGGTTTCCGCCAGCGGGGCGCAAGCCAATTCCAACTCGTCCGCCAATGTGTCCCAGAGCTCGAACCTGAGCCACAGCCAGAGCAGCCAGTCGAAGAGCACGCAGGGCAGCGCGTCGGCCGCCGGAGCGGCGGGAAGCTCCACATCCGCCAATGCGGGCAACGCCACCGCCAACCTGGCCAGCGGAACCACCATGAATGCCGTGCTCACCAAGAGCGTGGACTCGGGCCATGCCAAGGCCGGCGACGAAGTCTCGGCGAAGCTGGCGCAGGACGTGAAGTCCAGCGGCAAGGTCGTGATTCCCAAGAACAGCAAATTGGTTGGGCATGTGACCGAAGCCAAAGCAAAAGAAAAAGGTGATGCCAGCGCGCACTCCGCTCTGGGGATCGCTTTTGACCACGCGGTGCTGAAGAATGGCCAGCAGGTGCCGATGAACGTGGTAATCCAGGCGCTGGCCGCGGCGCAGACCAACACCGCAGCCAACCTTGCGACCGCGGAGCCTGTCGGCGCCCCAATGGGTGGCGGTGGCGGACGCAGCGGCGGCGCCGCGCTCGGCGGTGTGGGCTCCACGGTGGGAGCGACCGCGGGCGTGGCCGGCGGCGCAACCAGTGATGTAGGGCGCACGGCTGGCAGTGTGGTCAATACCAGCAGCAGCGTTGCCGGCTCGACCACGAGCCATGCCGGCGGCGCGCTCAGCGCTACCGGTCAGTTGACTTCTCAGTCAACCGGCGTGATCGGCCTCGGAGGCATGCAACTGGCGAGTCAGGCCACCAGCGCCACACAAGGCTCTCTAATCACTTCCACCGGCAAGACCGTCAAACTCGATAGCGGCACGCGGATGCTGCTGCGCGTAGCTAATCAGTAACCTCCAAATTTAACTTGACTTTTCGCTCCGGCCATTCGCGTGTACAATTTGCGATTGGTCGGAGCGTATCTCTCCGATCTGTCCGCCCGCAGTCTTTGAGTTGTTCATTAGGTACTAAAACTCGGGGAGGTAAGATCATGTCCCTTCGCAGTAAGGCATACTCCCACCGCGTGCTGTTGCTGGCAATCGTTGTAGGTGCGGTTGCCATCTGCACGACGGCGCAGGCGCAAGACAATCCTCAACCCAAAGCCGAGATTTTTGGCGGATACGCCTTCTTGCATCCCGGCCTCAACGTGGACGGCGTTAACGCGAACGTGGATAACGTTCCCGGCGGCTGGGGCGCCGCCGCCACCTTCAATTTTGCGCGACACTTCGGCCTCACCGCCGATTTCGGCGGGCATTACAAGACCTTCAATGACCCGAATCTTAGCGGCAAGGTCCACCTCGGGACTATCATGTTCGGACCCCACGTCGAGTTCCGCACCGAGCACTTCACGCCCTTTGCCGAAGGACTCTTCGGGTTGCACCGCCTGGCGTTTCCGGACTCGGGCATTTCCTCAGACAACGCCTTCGCTGAGGCCGTCGGCGGAGGCCTGGACGCCCACGTCTCCCGCCATATCGATATCCGGCTGGGGCAGGTGGACTACATACATTCCAAGCACACCTTCGGTGGCGACGATTTCAGCTTCAACAGCATCCGCTATCGCGCCGGCGTCAACATCCTGCTCGGCGTGGCGCCTCCGGGACCGCCTCCGGGCGCAAGTTGCAGCGCGAATCCCAGCGAGGTCTACGCCGGGCAGCCCGTCTCCGTCAGCGCCAACGCCATGAACTTCAATCCCAAGCGCACGCTCAGCTATAACTGGACGGCGAGCGGAGGGAAGATCAGCGGCAAGGATGCGAGCGTCAGCGTCGACACTACGGGCATGAGTCCGGGAAGCTACACCGCGGGTACTACCATCAGCGACGGCAAGAAGGGCCAAGCGAGCTGCCAGGCCAGCTTCACCATCAAGGAGCGGCCCAAGAACCCGCCGCGGATGTCCTGCTCCGCCAGCCCGTCTACGCTGCGGGCGGGAACTCCTGCGACCATCACTTGCAGTTGCAGCAGCCCGGACAACGCGTCTGACTACCCGGTGACGGCCAGCATCAGTAACTGGTCCGCTACGGGCGGCTCCATCAGCGGCAGCGGCAACACCGCTACGCTCGATACCACCGGCGCCTCGGCGGGTCCGATAACCGCATCCGCCACCTGCACCGATAGCCGCGGCCTCAGTTCCCGCGCCACTGCCTCGGTGAACGTGGAGGTGCCGCCACCGCCGCCGCATGGCCAGCAAGCTGAACGAGATCACCTTCAAGCGCAACAGCGCTCGCGTGGACAACACTGCCAAGGCCATCCTGGACGACGTGGCCCTGCGGTTGCAGCGCGAAGCGGATGCGCGCGCGGTGATCGTCGGCTTTGCTGATCCCAAGGAGATGAAGCCAACGCGGCTGGCAGCGGAACGCGCCGCCAACGCCAAGGCGTACCTCAGCAAGGAGAAGGGCATCGATCCCAGCCGCATCGAAACCCGTACCGGCAGCGGTGGCGGGATGAAGGCGGAGATCTGGATCGTGCCCGCCGGCGCCACCTTCAATGAGCCGGGCACCGAAGTGGTCACGACGCCGCCGACCAAAGCTCCGTACGGCCGGCACGCCGCGCCCATGCATCGGCCGATGAAGAAGAAGAGCCAATAACACTCACGGCGGACGAGCCAGGGCCGGTCGAAAGACCGGCCCTTTTTTCGTCCGCGCGCCCGCCACCCTAGGTCCGCCTCACAGGGATTCGTGACGGGGGTCACCGAGCCACAGGACAGCGGCGATTATTGTGTGGCTGCACACGGCCCTCGGCCTCCCCCTGGTTTGATCATCCCCGTCCTGCTCCGACTCTGGCAAAGAGATTTGCCCGACGATGTGACGAAGCACAGGGAGGGCAGAAGTGCAGTCGCATCTCAGACCGCATAGGACTCTAAAACCAACGTTGCGCACGCATCCCGCCGATGTGCGCTCGGTTGGCGTGTGTTTCCAGAGGAATTCCTCGTTGATCACAGCTTATGAAGTTTCAACTCATAGATCGTCTCAGCAGCCCCGAAGGGGCGGTTGATAATAGCCCAGCGCCTTCAGCGCTGGGTTTCCGTTCACGAAGAGCACGAGTCCCGTAAGGGACGGCTGAGCGCGATGTCAGCCGTCCCTGCCGGGACTGGTTCAATCTCCTACTCCCACCCAGCGCTGGAAGCGCTGGGCTAATTTCGATCGGCCCTACGGGCCTGGAGTTGACGGTGGGCCGCCGCGTCCCGAAACAATGATTCCGTTCCGGAAACATTTCCCTCCGTGTCTCCGCGCCTCTGTGGTGAATTTTTTGAGCAGTCATAAAAGGCCCGCATCTCCAACGGGCCGATTTTTTCTTGACCCGGTTCTGCAAATGTTGATATCATGACTATATGGTCTATATCAATAAGAAATAGAGCAGCCACTCAGAGCGGCAGCCCATTGATCAGAGTGTTAACTCGCATGAACTGGCGTCCTTTCCCAACCCGGCCAAAAGTACGGAAAAACCGACGAAAATCGCTCCTAAGTCCTTTGAGGAACGGTTGTTGCGGGTAAGTCCTTTATTTCGACGGTACGCGACGGTTGGCCCACGGTATACCGTGCGTAAGTCGATGATTCTAGTCAGAGGCGGAGAGGGGGGTGGGGTATGGCTTTCTAGTAAACACCGCCTTACCATGATGCAGGCCGCCGCCTACGAAATCCGCTAACATACGCCCATGAAAAAACTGGCTCCCATGTACAAGCAGGTGGGGCGGAAGCGGTATCGCGAGACCTACGGCCTCTACTACGAAGAGCTGGAGGTGGGCGACATCTTCGAGCATCGTCCCGGGCGCACCCTCACCGAGACCGACAACATCTGGGGCAGCCTGCTGACCATGAACTCGCAGCCACTCCACTTCGACGCCGCCTACGCCGCCCGCACCGAGTGGAAGAAGTGCCTGGTCGATAGCACCATCACGCTCTCGATTCTGACGGGAATGAGCGTGCACAGCGTCAGCGCCAAGGTGGTAGCCAACCTGGGATGGGACAAGGTCAGGTGCACGCATCCCGTGTTTGCCGGGGACACGCTCTATGCGGAATCGAAGGTGATCGCCAAGCGGGAATCGAAGAGCCGTCCGGGGCAAGGCATGGTCACCGTGCACACGCGCGGCTTCAACCAGGACGGCAACCAGGTGATGGAGTTCGAGCGCACGGTGCTCGTCTACAAGCGCGGCCATTCTCCCGAGGCCGACGCCAATTACTGAAGGTCGTCCGGTGAAAGGAACACGGGACGGCTGCGGGACCGTCCCAAGGTGCGAAACCGGAGAGCCCAGACCTAGTGGTGCTCTTCGTGGTGCTCTTCCATGTGGCAGCGCCGGCGAACTTCTTCAAGCTGACGGCGACGCTCTTCCGCCTGCGGACTGTGCTCGCCGTGCTTGCGGACGGCTTTATCGAGATTGGCTTCTGCTTTGCGGATGTCGTTGCGGCAATCGGCTCGCGCCGGCGTGGCCACTCCCAACAACGACGCACCCAGCATCGCGCACAACATCGTCTTTCCGAGCAGTTTCTTGAGTGACATTGTTACCCCCCACAGAAGGATTTGAAGCGTGAGCATTG
This sequence comes from uncultured Acidobacteriota bacterium, assembly GCA_963733935.1. GTDB lineage: Bacteria > Acidobacteriota > Terriglobia > Terriglobales > Acidobacteriaceae > JAHFUA01. The sequence continues at coordinate 24,206 of CAVTEQ010000014.1, read as the reverse complement.
TACAAGTTTGTCCGCGGGAAGGTCGCGACGGCATCGATGGTATGCTGCGGCGCCGTGAGCAAAATGCCATCCATCGCGCGCAGGAAGCTGACGCTGCTTCCACTGGTCGCGGCCACATACTTCATGGTCTCGGGCGGACCGTATGGACTGGAAGACCTGGTGCAGAGTGCAGGATACGCTCGCGCGCTCCTGGTGCTGGCCATCACGCCACTGCTGTGGGCGCTGCCCACGGCGTTGATGGTGGGCGAACTGGCGAGCGCGATTCCGGAAGAAGGCGGCTATTACGAATGGGTACGGCGAGCGCTGGGCCCGTTCTGGGGATTCCAGGAAGCGTGGCTGTCGCTGGCCGCCAGCATCTTTGACATGGCACTCTACCCGACTCTGTTCGTGCTCTATCTGGGCCGAGTTTGGCCGCGCTTGGGCAACGCTCATCTCGCCCTGGCGGTCGGAGTAGCGGTGATTGCGGCGTGCGTGCTGTGGAATCTGGTAGGAGCCACATCGGTGGGCGCCGGATCGATAGTGTTGGGAGCGCTGTTGCTGGCGCCCTTCGCGGTGATGGCAGTCGTGGCGTTGGCAAAGCCGGCATCGGCGGCTGCGCCGGTAACGGGTCCGCATCTGCCGCTGGTGATCGGCGTGTTCGTGACGATGTGGAACTACATGGGATGGGACAATGCTTCCACCATCGCGGGCGAGGTGGAGAATCCGCAGCGCACGTATCCGCGGGCCGTGCTGCTGGCCCTGGCCGCAGTGACGGCCACGTACATGATCGTGGTAGCGGCGGCGTGGCGCACCGGCATCGCTCCTTCCGCGTGGGAAACCGGCGCTTGGGTGCAAGTGGCGACCGCATTCGGCGGACGCGGACTCGGACTCGCGGTAGTTGCTGGCGGCATGTTGTGCGGCCTGGGGATGATGAACGCCCTCGTGCTTTCCTACTCGCGCGTCCCCATGGCGATGGCGCAGGATGGCATGCTGCCGCGCGTGCTGGCGCGCAAGGACGCACGAACGGCAGTGCCGTGGGTTTCGATCCTGGTGTGCGCGGCGGCGTGGTCGCTATCGCTGGGACTGGGATTCGAGCGGCTGGTCGAACTCGACGTTGTGCTGGCGGGGCTGAGCATCGTGCTGGAGTTCGCCGCGCTCATTGTGCTGCGGGTGCGCGAACCGGCGATGCCGCGTCCCTTCCGCGTGCCCGGCGGTTTGGCGGGCGTGGTGCTCGTGAGCCTTCCGCCGGCGCTGCTGCTGGCGGCGGCGATGGCGCGGAATGCGAGCGAGCAAGGTCTGACGCGTGTGTTAATGATTGGCCTGGCGCTGGTGGCGGCTGGACCTGTGGTCTATATGGCAATGCGAGCGAACAAGCACACGGCCGCTAAAGCGTGACCACGACCTTCCCGAAGGTTTCGTTCGATTCCAACCGCGCGTGCGCGGCCTGGACCTGATCGAGAGGGAACTCGGCGTCGATGATCGTCCGCAGCACGCCGCGGGCGAACAGCGGCACGACCTCCGCGGCGAAAGCTCGTGTGGCGCTGATCTTCTCCTCCAGGGGCCGCATGCGCAGAGTGGTGCCGCGCACGGTCAGCCACTTGGGCATCATGGCGCGCAGGTCGAGTTCGGCGGTGGGTCCGGCGGATTGCGAAATCAGGATCAGCCGTCCGTGCGGCGCCAGCGCCTTCAGGCTGGCGGTCACGTATGGGCCGCCGACGCAATCGAGGACCACGTCCACGCCGCGCTTCGCAGTCCAGCGCTCGACCGCGGGCGCGAGCGCCGCGAGTGAGGCATCGAGCTGGACGCCGTCTTCCATTCCCAGTTCGCGGGCGCGATCGAGTTTGTCGGCGGTGCGCGAGGTGCCATACGGAATGGCGTTGATGGCCCGCGCCAGTTGCACGGCCGCAATGCCGACGCCGCTGCCCACGGCGTGAATGAGCACGGTCTCCGAGGGACGCAGCCCAGCCTGCTTCCACATCCCGTCGTGGGCCGTGATGAAGACTTCCGGAATGGAGCCGGCTTCAATCCAGTTGAGGTTCGGCGGAATCTCGGCCAGCGCGCGCTCGTGAGCGACCAAGTACTCGGCATAGCAGCCGGCAGCGGCGATGCCGAAGACGCGCTGTCCTTTTTGCCACTGGCGCGCTTCCGGACCGAGTTCGGCGACTTCGCCGGCGAACTCCATGCCGGGAATGTCCTGGGAAACGCCGGGCGGAGGCGGATAGTGTCCGCGGCGCTGCAGGATGTCGGCGCGGTTCAGGCCGGCGGCGTGCACCCGGACCAGGACCTGGTCGGCGGCAGGCTTGGGCGTGGGAACGTCGCGGACCTCAAGCACTTCCGGTCCGCCGGGGCGAGTGATGATGGCGGCGCGCATAGTCCAGTATTAGTTGCGAGAGGTCCGAATGAAGTTTCAATAACTAATGGCTCACACCTTCCAGTTCATCAGCCAGCTTGGCGGCGCCGTAGAGCTTGCGCAAGGCCTCGATCATGGCGGCGCTGTGGACCGCAACCGCGCGGTTGGTTTCTTCGTCGTAGATGAAATCTCCGGCCAGCGATTCGATGTTGCCATCGAAAATCAGTCCTACGAGTTCCGCGTTCTTGTTGATCACCGGCGAGCCGGAGTTGCCGCCCACCACGTCGCAGGTGCTGACGAAATCCATAGGAGCGGTGAGGTCCAACTTTCCGATGCCGTCGCGATAGCGTACGGGTAGATCGAAGGGCGGAGCGAGATCGAAACTGTGGGCGCGGTCGTAGAGGCCGTAAAAGGTCGTCTTGTACGGGGCTTTGGTGCCGTTCATGGGATACCCCTTCAACGTCCCGTACGAAAGCCGCAGGGTGAAGGTGGCGTCCGGATACGCGGATTTGCCGTAAGCGAGGAAGCGCGCCTTGCCGATCTTCTCTCCGCCAGCCTGCTCGACGCTCAGCAAGTGTTCTTCGAACCACTTGGTCATGGTGCGGGACAAGGGATCGACCTTGCGCGCCAGAGCAATCATGGGATCCTTAGAGGAGGACACAGCCGCTTCGCCGCCCTCGAGCAGCGCTTTGCGGATCTTTGGGTCGGCTAATTGTGTCCCTTGGATGACTTCGGCGGCGACGGCGTCCGGAGCACGACCGGCGAGGACCGCCTTGACGAACTCATCGTCAGCCCCCAGTTGCCGGGCAGTTTCGGCCAGTCCTCCGCTGAGGCGCGCCTTCTCCATCTCCGGATAAATGGGGGCGGGCGAGACCAGACGATATCGCAGCGACTCCAACTGCGCCTCGTGGAAGCCGGGCAAGCGCTCGCCGTCGGGCTTCTTGATCTCGGCAACGTACTGCACGATGGAGAGCGCCAGGCTGGCAAGCTGAGAATCCAGGCGCTCGAAGATTTGCTTCTTCATCATGGGCGAAGCCTTTGCCTCAGCGGCGGCGATGGTGTCCCAGGCGCCGCCGAACTCTGCTTGCCATTCCGGTTTGGACGTCACCAGCTTGCGAAACGCATCTTCTTCCGCCTGCTTCTTGGCGATTACGCGCTTATCGAGCAGTGTGTTGTAGGTGCCCTGATAGGACTTCACGGCGTTCTCCAAGAGCAGGATCGTCTCCTCCGCCTGGCGCGCCTGCTCCGGTCCTGTGGCGGCGTAGCGGTGCATCGTCGCCAATCGGGCCCTGAGCCATTCCAGGATCAGAGGCAGGCGGACGTTGCGTTCGCGCAGGATCTGCGCCATCGTATCCAGGCGAGACGTTGATCCCGGATGTCCGGGAACAAAAACCAGTTCGCCGTTGGCCGCGCCCTTGGCGTTCCACTTCAAGTAATTCGTGCTGTCGACAGGCTTGCCATTCTCATAGACGCGGAAGATGGCCATGTCGAGGTCATAGCGCGGGTAGGTGAAGTTGTCGGGATCGCCGCCGAAGTAAGCGATCTGCTGCTCGGGCGCAAAGACGATGCGCACATCGTTGTACTTCTTGTAGCGATAGAGCCAGTACTCGCCACCCTGATACAGCGTGACCACGTCGGAGCGCAAGCCGGTCTGCTCCTGGCTTTCGCGTGTGATCTGCGCGATCACGTCTTTGCGCGCGTCCAAAGCCTTCTTGTCGTCGGTGATGCCCTTGAGCGCGTTCTGTACGCGTGCGGTCACGTTCTCCATCGATACAAGAACGTTGATCTCCAGGTCGGGCGATTTGATCTCCTGGTCCGGCGTGGTGGCATAGAAGCCGTCGCGCACGTAGTCATGCTCCGCCGTGGAGTTTTTCTGGAGTTGTCCGATGGCAACATGGTGGTTGGTCAGCAGCAAGCCGTGCGGGCTGACGAACGATCCCGAACCGCCGTCATTCAGACGGACGCTGGAAAGCCGAACATGATTCAGCCACTCCGGCGACGGTGTGAATCCGTAATGTTGCTGCAGCAACTGGTTAGGGGGATTGTCGAAGGTCCACATGCCTTCGTCGCTAAGCGCCTTGCCTGTCAGCAAAAGGCATGAAAAAGCGGGGACCAACAGATACTTAAGAAAGGATGGCATGCCCAAGACCTCCGAACACCCGAGCCGATTATACCGAGGGCGGTTCGACCCCCAGAGTGAGGATGGCCCGGCTGCCAGCCGGAAGCGAGAGGGTAGTCCGCGCATGGTTAGAGAGAAATTGGGCTGAACCAACAAAACGTAAAAGAGGGAGAGGGAAACCATGCGCCCTCGGCCATGCCCCCCGATTTTGAACGCCGGTTGGCAAAGCGCCCTCGGTTCGACCTGCCTCGAAACGCCCGTCTGGCGTGGCTTTCCACTTCTCACCCAATTGGGTCATTTGTTTTGTTTTTGCTTGACAAGGCTTTGACAATTTCGTTACAAGTTCTCAACTTTTCTCCCCCAATTTGCGGCCCCTAGTTGTGCGACCCCCCCTTTTCAGGCCCCGGGCCTAGTTTTCAGGCTCCTAGCGACCCCGTAGTGTCCCTATTTTTGGTGTGTGTGCGTGGGGATAACGCACGAGCGCGCCCTTTGGAGGACCCGATCCCATAGAGCGTAGTACCTCCCACGGCAGCCGAGTTGTAAGCCGCTTGGACCCGGACAGCGAACTTGCTGTCCGGGTCGTTTGCTTTGGGCGGAAGAAGTGCCTGGACCTTAGTCCGCTGCTGCCTTCCCATTCATCGTCGAATCCACGCTGCTCAATGCATTTCCTTGCCGCTCAGGCGCTTACGTTGACTTGGGCATCCAACTTGTCTACCTTTGCAACTTTATTCATTGGCGGACTAGCAGATATACTGTACAGGGGGCTGATGATTCCTACAGACAGCAGTAAAACCCTGCTTCTTTTGAAGCCGCGCGGATTCTGCGCCGGAGTGGTCCGCGCCATCGACATTGTACGCATCGCACTTGAGGCCTTCGGGCCGCCCATCTACGTCCGCAAGGAGATTGTCCACAACCGTTACGTTGTGGAGGAGTTGCAGGCCAAGGGCGCGGTGTTCGTCGATAGCGTGGAAGAGGTTCCGGAAGGCGAGCGAGTTATCTACAGCGCGCACGGAGTCTCGCCCGAAGTACGCGAGGCGAGCGAGCGGCGGCAACTGCGGGTAATCGATGCCACCTGTCCGCTGGTTACCAAGGTCCACGTGGAGGCCGTCCGCTTTGCCAAGGATGATTACAGCATCATCCTGATTGGCCACCGCGACCACGACGAGGTGATTGGCACTCTGGGCGAGGCGCCGGCGGTTACCCAGGTGATCAGCACTCCGGAAGAAGTTGAGCAATTGACCGTCCCGGATCCCGAGCGGGTGGCCTTTACCACTCAGACCACGCTCAGCCTGGAAGAGACCAAGGATGTGATCGCTGCCCTGCGGCGGAAGTTTCCCAGCATTCATGGTCCGGCGGCGCAGGACATTTGTTATGCCACGGAAAACCGTCAGGTGGCGGTGAAGCAGGTAGCCGGAGGAGCCGACCTGTTGCTTGTCGTAGGTTCGGAGAACAGTTCGAACTCGAACCGGCTGGTGGAAGTCGCTCGCAAGCAGGGTACGACTGCCTACCTGATCGAGAACTACCGAGCCATCCGTCCGGAGTGGCTGCAAGACATCCGCACGGTGGCGCTGACCGCCGGGGCTTCCGCGCCGGAGTGCCTGGTACAGGAAGCAGTGTCGTTCCTGACGCAGTCCGGGTTCACCAATCTCCAGGAAGTGGAAGTGATGCCGGAGAACGTGCGCTTCGGCCTGCCGCCGGAGATTGTGGATGCCATCTCCCCCGCCACTGCGGCTGCGGAGTAACGATGGAGAATGCCGGCGACAGTCGTCGCCTCACTCCCCCGGCGCAGAACAGCGATCTCCAGGCAGCGCCCGGCGGCGGTCCGTCGCTTCTTTTCGGCAAGCTCGACGATATGGTGAGCCGCGTGGCCGCGGCCGCCGATGCTGCTCGCCGCTTTCTCTTCTCGCAGCAACACGAGGAAGGGTACTGGTGCGGAGAGTTGGAAGCCGACACCACGCTCGAATCCGACTACATCCTGCTGCACAGCCTGCTGGGCACGGGCAATCCGGAGCGCATCAGAAAGGCCGCGAACTACATCCTGAAGCACCAGAACGAAGACGGCGGCTGGGGCATTTTTCTGGGCGGGCCGTCGAACGTCAGCGCCTCGGTGAAAGCTTATTTCGGGCTCAAGCTGGCAGGATACAAGGCCGACCATCCGGCGCTGGTGAAGGCGCGGCGGAAGATCCTGGAGCTGGGCGGGGTCACGCAGGTCAACACCTTTACCAAGATTTATCTCTGCTTCTTCGGGCAGTACGACTACATGTCCGTGCCCGCGGTGCCGCCGGAGATCATACTGTTCCCCAACTGGTTCTGGTTCAACATCTACGAAATTTCTTCCTGGTCGCGCGGCATTCTCGTGCCTCTCTCCATCGCCTATGCCAAGAAACCGTTCAAAAAGATTGCGCCGGAGATGGGCGTCGAAGAGCTCTTCCTGCACGGCAAGAGCAAGAAGCACATGCGGCTCCCCTGGGCCAAGAAGCTGGTGAGCTGGCGCAACTTCTTCCTGGTGCTGGATCGGGTGACGCACTGGCTGGAAACGGTGCACGTGCGTCCGCTGCGCTCGATTGCCATCCGCAGCGCCGAGGCATGGATTCTGAAGCGCTTCGAGGGAAGCGACGGCCTGGCGGCTATTTACCCAGCGATGATGAACTCCATCATCGCGCTGCGCTGCCTGGGGTATTCGCTCGACGATCCGCAGATGATTCGCGCCATGGATGAGTTCGAGGCGCTCGGCATCGAAGAGGGTGACACTTTCCGCATGCAGCCTTGCAAGTCTCCGATTTGGGATACGGCATATGCCCTGTTCGCCTTGGGTGAAAGCGGCGTGCCTCGCTGCGAGACCCGCATGGTCGCCGCTGCCGACTGGATGCTGCGCAAGCAGGTCACGCGCAGGGGCGATTGGGCCGCCAAGAATGGCAGGGCCAATCCCGGTGGCTGGTACTTCGAGTTCAACAACGAGTTCTATCCCGACGTGGACGACACGGCCATGGTGCTGCTGGCGCTGGCGCAGGTCGACTATCCCGATGAGGGCTACCTGCACAAGTCGGTGCAACGCGCCCGGGAATGGGTGCTCTCGATGCAGTGCAAGAACGGCGGCTGGGCGTCATTCGACAAGAACAACAACCGCATGGTGTTCCAGTACGTGCCCTTTGCCGACCACAACGCCATGCTCGATCCGGCGACGGTGGACATCACCGGGCGGGTGCTGGAGATGATGGCCAGTTCCGGCTTCACGCGGCAGCATCCGGCGGCGAAGCGTGGAATCAAATTTATTAAGCAGCAGCAGGAGCCGGAGGGCGCCTGGTTCGGACGGTGGGGCGTCAACTACATTTACGGCACCATGCAGGTGCTGCGGGGGCTGCGCGCGATTGGTGAAGACACGCATGAGGCCTACATCCAGCAGGGAGCGGAGTGGCTGCGCATGGTGCAGAACTCCGATGGCGGCTGGGGCGAGAGCTGCGAATCCTACGACGATCCCAACCAGAAAGGCGTGGGACCGAGCACGGCTTCGCAGACCGCGTGGGCAGTGCTGGGATTGCTCGCCGCCGGCGATACGCGCAGCGATTCGCTCGCGCGCGGCATCGCCTATCTGCTTCGTACCCAGCAGAAAAATGGCAACTGGGAAGAGCCGTATTGCACAGGCACCGGCTTCCCGCGGGTGTTCTACTTGAAGTATCACCTGTACCGCACATATTTTCCGCTGATCGCGCTTACCAGCTATGCCAAAGCCATGGCGGAGGCGGAGCGCGAGGCGGTGGCGCGGTGAAGTGTGGTTGGCATCCAAGCGCGCGAAGCGCGCGGCAGAGCGTAGCCCACGGCGCAAGCCGTGGGAAAGGCGCAACAATAAGGTAGAGCCCGCGAAGCGGGCGAAAGAAAGAATTGCAGGGAGGATCATGGCAGTACCGTTTTCACAGATGTGGACAGTGGGCAGCTACGTCGTCCGCCAAAAACTGAAACGACGCAAGCGCTATCCGCTGGTGCTCATGCTGGAGCCGCTGTTCCGCTGCAACCTCGCCTGCGCCGGCTGCGGCAAGATCCAGTATCCCGGCCACGTGCTCAAGATGCAGCTCACGCCGGAAGAATGCTTCCGGGCGGCCGAGGAATGCGGCGCCCCAACCGTTGCCATCCCCGGCGGAGAACCGCTGCTGCATCCGGAGATCGGCGAGATCGTCGCCGGCCTCGTCGAGCGCAAGAAATACATTTATCTGTGCACCAACGCGCTGCTGCTCCAGCAGAAGATCGACGAGTTCACCCCGAGCAAGTTCCTGACGTTCTCGGTCCATCTGGATGGCCAGCGCGAGCACCACGATTTTTCCGTCTGCCTCGAAGGCGGATACGAAAAAGCAGTCGATGGGATCAAAGAGGCGTTGCGGCGCGGCTTTCGTGTCACCACGAACACAACGCTCTTCGACGGCGCCGATCCCGCGAGCGTGCGCAAGTTCTTCGACGAGATGATGGAGCTCGGCATCGAGGGCATGATGCTCTCTCCCGGCTACTCGTACGAAAAGGCGCCCGACCAGAACCACTTCCTGGGGCGCGCGCGTACGCGGCGGCTGTTCCGCGCCATCCTGTCGAATCGCAAGCCGGCGTGGCGCTTCAACATGTCACCGCTGTTTCTCGAATTCCTGATGGGCAAGCGCGATTATCCCTGTACCGCGTGGGGCATGCCCACTTACAACGTCTTTGGCTGGCAGAAGCCCTGTTACCTGCTGCAGGATGGCTATGCGGATTCGTTCGCCGAGCTTCTGGAATCCACCGAGTGGGAGCGCTACGGCACCGAATCCGGCAATCCCAAATGCGCCAATTGCATGGTGCACAGCGGCTATGAAGCTTCAGCGGTAAACGACACGTTCGGCTCGCTGCGCGGCATTTGGGAGACCGCCAAGGCGACCTTCAGCGGTTATCACGATCCGGAGGCGCTGCGCTTGCTGGATGAACCGGTGCGTCCGGTGCACGCCATCAATCCGCTGGTGCAGCTTGAGACGGAAACGCCACAGGAGGCGCATCGGTGAGCGGCCGCGAAGCAGGCCGTGACGTTCATCCGGATGCGCTAGAAGTCGTCCCCGGCGCCGCACGTGAAGAACTGGAAGGCTGGGTGCCGGAGCTGGCTGGCGAAGACGAGCTGCGGCAAGCGCTGGAGCAGGCTTTCGATTATCGCGGCGACGTGCTGATCACGCGCAAGGACGGTTCGAAGATCGAAGGCTATGTCTTCGATCGGCGCAGCGGACCCACGCTGGCCGATTCCGTCGTGCGAGTGCTGGCTAAGAACGGCGGCGCGAAGCTTTCCATACCTTACGCCGAGATTGCTGGTCTTGCCTTCACCGGTCGCGATATGGCCGCAGGCAAGAGCTGGGAGAATTGGGTGCGGCAGTACTGGGAGCGGCGCGCCGCGGGGGAGAAGAATATTTCGCTCGAGCCGGAGAAGTTCGAATAGTTTCCAGTTTCTCGTTTCTAGTTTCTCGCTAGAAATGGGTTCTGTCGAGAAACGAGAAACCAGAAACGAGAAACTCGCTTGAAGGTTTTTGTCACCGGCGCTACGGGCTTCGTAGGAAGCCACGTGGCGCGCGTTCTTTTACAACAGGGTGCGGAGCTGCGATTGCTCATCAGGGCAAGCAGCCGCACGGAAAACCTCGAAGGCCTCAGGGCCGAACGGGTAATCGGGGATCTGTGCGATGCGGAAGCGTTGCGCCGGGGAATGTCGGGCTGCGAGCTGGTGTTCCACGTGGCCGCCGACTACCGGCTGTGGGCGCGCGACCCGGGCGAGATCTATCGCGCCAACGTCGAAGGCACGCGCGCGGTGTTGGACGCGGCGCGCGCAGCCGGCGTGAGGCGAGTGGTGCATACCTCTAGCGTCGGCACCATCGGCTTTCAGACGAACGGCCGCTCCGCCGATGAAGATTCTCCAGTCTCGCTGGGGGAGATGATCGGCGCGTACAAGCGCTCGAAGTTCATGTCAGAGCAGGCGGCGATGGAAGCTGCGCGCGGCGATCTGGACGTGGTGGTGGTGAATCCGACGACGCCGGTCGGCGAGCATGACATCAAGCCCACGCCCACCGGACGCGTGATTGTGGACTTCCTCAAGCGCAAGTTCCCGGCGTACGTCGATACCGGGCTGAATCTGGTGGACGTTCGCGAGTGCGCGCGCGGCCACGTGCTAGCGGCGGAGCGAGGCCGGCGCGGCGAGCGCTACATCCTGGGCGGCGAAGACCTGACGCTCAAACAGATCCTCGACCGCCTGGCGGCGATAACCGGGCTGGCTTCGCCCAAGGTGAAATTGCCTTATGCGTTTGTTCTGGCTGCGGGCGCGGTGGACACGCTCTTCACCGGCGTCCTGTTGAAGCGCGAGCCACGTGTGACGCTCGATTCGGTACGCATGGGACGCAAGAAGATGTTCGCATCGTCGGCCAAAGCTGAGCGCGAGCTGGGATGGAAGATCGTCCCCGTGGACGACGCGTTACGCCGCGCCGTCGAATGGTTTCGGGCGCACAGGTATGCCTAGAGTCGGGATCGTCACCGCGATGGCAACGGAGGTTTGGCCGCTGATTCGGAATTGGAAGAAAAACCCCTACCCTTCCCAAAACCGGGGAAGGGTGGGGCACCCTTTAGAGTTTTTTGAAAGCGAAGATGCTGTGCTGCTCTGTGGCGGGATCGGGTACGAAGCAGGGAAACGTGCCGCCGAAGCGGTGATCGAATATGCAAAGCCCGATGTGCTGATCGCCACCGGGCTCGCCGGAGGGTTGAAGCCGGAGTGGACATTGGGTCGGACGATGGTCGCGGCGGAAGTCGTGGACGAAGCCACCGGCCGCCGGTTCCGGGCCGCCTACGGCGAAGGAACCGTCATCAGCTCGCGGCAAATCGCGCGAGCGGCCAATAAACGTGAGCTTGCGTCGCGTTTTGCCGCCGACGTAGTGGACATGGAAGGCGCGGCGGTGGCCGAGGTCGCCGAAGCGCACGGGCTGCTGTTTCTGGCGGTGAAGGCGGTCATGGACGACATGGATTTCGAGCTGCCGCCGCTGCAGGATTTCGTCGATGCCGAAGGCCGCTTCCAGCATGCGCGCTTTGGGTTGTGGGCGGTGTGGCATCCGCGGTGGTGGCTGGCGACGGCGCAGTTGAAGAGGAGAAGTGATCGCGCGGCGGCGGCGCTGGCGATGAAATTGAGGGAAGTGATCGCGGAGGCGAAGCGAGCACCGCGGGGCTCACGCCCCGCTCTCGCGTGAGGTTCAGTGCCGGTCCTCATTCGCGGGTGCCCCACGGCACTTGGCCGGTCATGACAAGTGTGGATTTTCATAGATGGCGACGGCAACACAATCCGGAACGAAGGAACGCGGACGGCGCCCTCCCCACGACAATGACCGCCGCGGTCTACCGCGGCCGCAATGACGTGCGCATGGAGAGCGTCCCGGTGCCCGAGATCGGCCCGGGCGAAGTGCTGATTCGCGTGCACACCTGCGGCATCTGCGGAACCGACCTGAAGAAGATCGCCACCGGCTCGCACTCGGCGCCGCGTATCTTCGGTCACGAGACTGCCGGCACGATCGCTGCGGCGGGCGCGGGCGTGCGCGGTTTCGAAGTCGGTGACCGGGTGATGGCCTTCCATCACATTCCGTGCGGCGAGTGCTATTACTGCCGGCACAAAGTGTTTGCGCAGTGCGAGGTGTACAAGCGCGTGGGCTGCACGGCTGGCTTTGAGCCTGCTGGCGGCGGCTTCGCCGAGTACGTGCGGGTGATGGAGTGGATCGTAGCGCGCGGTCTGGTCAAGATCCCCGACGACGTTTCTTTCGAGCAGGCATCGTTCATCGAGCCGGTGAACACCTGCATGAAGGGCATCGAAACGCTGCGTCTGGAGCCGGGCGAAACCGTGCTGGTGATGGGACAAGGCCCAATCGGGCTGATCCTGGCGTACCTGGCTCAGCGCGCCGGAGCACGGGTGATAACTTCCGATTTATATGCCCCGCGGCTTACAATAGCTAAGTCGCTCGGTATTAAGGAAACGATCGACGCCACGCGCACCGAGACCGTGGAGCGAGTGCGCGAGCTGACCGAGCGACGCGGGGCTGATGCCGTCATCCTGGCGGTGGCCGCCAACCAGCTCGTCCGTCCCGCCCTGGAGGCAACGCGACCCGGCGGCAGAACGATGTTGTTCGCGCAGACGGTGCGCAGCGAGGTCGGAATCGACCCGGCTGCCATCTGCGTGGACGAGAAGTCGTTAGTGGGCTCTTATAGCGCATCGGTGGATTTGCAGGCAGCGGCGGTGCGGTTCGTGCTCGGTCGCGAGCTCGACTTGACGCGGCTGATCACGCACCGTTTTCCGCTCTCGCAGGCGGTCGAGGCTTTGCAACTGGCCGCTAACCCGCGCGCGGATTCGCTGAAGGTAGTGGTGCAACCCGCTGCTGCGGGTTAGGGAAGGAACTACGTGAACGGAGACATGACAGCAGCCGTCCTCTATGGCAAAGAGGACGTGAAGATCGAGAAAGTGCCGATTCCACACCTGGGCGAGGGAGAAGTTCTGATCAAGGTGCAGGTGGCGCTCACCTGCGGCACCGACCTGAAGGTCTACCAGCGCGGCTACCATGCGCGCATGATTGTGCCTCCTGCCCTGTTCGGCCACGAGCTGGCGGGAGTGGTGGAAGAGATCGGACCCAACGTGCGCTGGTTTCGCAAGGGCATGCGGGTGGTGGCGCTGAACTCCGCGCCCTGCCAGATGTGCTTCTACTGCTCCAAGCACCAGGAGAATCTCTGCGAGGATCTGCTGTTCAACAACGGCGCGTATGCCGAGTACATCCGCATTCCACGGCGGATCGTCGAGACCAACATGCTTGCCATCCCCAGCCCCGTGAGTTTTGAAGAAGCGGCCATGGTCGAGCCGCTGGCGTGCGTGCTGCGTGGGCTGCACGAAACCGGAGTGGAGATCGGCGACAGCATTGCCATTATCGGCGGCGGCCCGGTGGGATTGATGTTTGTGCAGGTAGCCAAGCTCGCCGGCTGCAACGTGATCGCCGTGGTCAAGCACGAATCCCAGGGTTCGGCGGCCAAACGCTTCGGCGCCGACGAAATTGTGCAGACCACCGCCACACCGGACGTGGTGGAAGCCGTGCGCGCGCTCACCCCGGACCGCCGCGGCGCCGACGTGGTGATCGAAGCCGTCGGACGCCAGCAGGCGTGGGAGTGGGCGGTTGACATGGTGCGCAAGGGCGGCACCGTGAATTTCTTCGGGGGCTGCGCTGCGGGAACCAAAGTTCCGCTGGACACCAGCCGCTTGCACTATTCTGAAATCACTCTGAAGGCCACGTTCCACCATACCCCGGAGGCGGTGCGCAAAGCCTTCGCGCTCATCGCGGAGCGCAAGATTCGCGGCACCGACTACATCACCGGGGAAGCGCCGCTGTCGCGCCTGCAGCAGGTGCTGCGCCACATGCTGCATCGCAACGGGGACATCAAAACCGCCATCATCCCCGGACACTAGGCGGAGCGGGAATCGAGCCGAGTCTTATGCCGACCCTCGCGAGCCACGGTTCCCACGATCTGAACAGCACGGCGGCTGCCCGCTCGGATGGGTGGTCCCATCTGCCCGCCGCATACGCTATTCCAGAACAAGCGCCCTCGCTCGAAGAAGCGCAGGCTTATTGCGAGCGCCTGGCGCGCAGCCATTACGAAAACTTCTCGGTTGCCACCTGGTTTCTGCCGAAGCGGCTGCGACCGCATTTCTATGCCGTCTATGCCTACTGTCGCATCTCGGACGATCTGGGCGACGAGGTCGGTGATCCGCAACTGGCGCTGGCGCTTGCTGGATGAGTGGGAGCGCGAGCTGGAAGCCACATATCTCAGCCTGGGGGTGGAGCAGGGCTTCAGCCCTGCAGCTGCGGGGGACAGTAAGCTTCGGGCTTTAGCCCCTGAGGAAGATGGCCCCCGCCACTCTGTTTTTATCGCGCTGCGCGAGACCATCCGCGCCTGCTCGATCCCCCAGCACGAGTTTGCCGGCCTGCTGAAGGCCTTTCGACAAGACCAGACTGTTCAGCGCTATGAGACCTTCGACGACCTGCTGGGATACTGCCGGTATTCGGCGAACCCGGTCGGGCATCTCGTGCTCTATTTGTGCGGATATCGCGATGCCGAACGGCAGCAGCTCGCCGATTACACCTGCACCGCCCTGCAACTGGCGAATTTCTGGCAGGACGTAAGCGTTGATTGGCAGAAGGGCCGCGTCTATCTGCCGCTTGAAGACCTGCGGCGCTTCGGAGTGAGCGAGCGCGAAATTGCGGAGCGGCATCCCACGCCGGAGTTTCTGAAGCTGATGAAATTCGAAGTCGAGCGGGCGCGAGAGTGGTTCGAACGCGGCCTGCCGCTGGCCGGGCGCGTGGACCGCGACCTGGGGACTGACATCGAGCTGTTCAGCCGCGGCGGACAGGAGATCCTGAACGCCATCGAACGTCAGGGGTTCGACGTGCTGCGGCAGCGGCCGGTGATCTCCAAGCCAAGGAAGCTGTGGCTGGTCGCCAGGGCGGGGCTAAATCGGGTGATCGGATCATCGGGTGATCGGGTCATCTGAGAAGGTCCGGTCCGGCTTTTTCGTTGACCCGATCTCCCGATGACCCGATTGCGCATTGGTTGGAAATGAGCTCCCAGCTTGCAGCGGCGTACGGCGAATGCCGGCACATCACGCGTTCGGCGGCGCGCAATTTCTATTACGCCTTTCTCGTCCTGCCGCGGGAGCGCCGCGACGCGCTGAGCGCGGTGTACGCCTTCATGCGGCACTCCGACGATCTTTCCGACGATCCCGGCCTGACGCGCCGCGAGCGGGAAGACAAGCTGACGGAATGGCGTGAGGCGCTTCATCGCGTGGCCGCGGGCGAGTCCACCGACGATCCCGTGCTGCGAGCGCTGGCCGACGCGCAGCAGCGCTTCAACGATTCCGCTTGAGCTCTTCGACCGGTTGGTCGAAGGCACGGCGATGGACGTGGCCGCACAGCCGGGCGAAGCGATTCGCTACCAGACTTTTGACGAGCTGCGCCGCTACTGCTATCACGTGGCCTCGGTGGTGGGACTGATCTGCATCAGGATCTTCGGCTACCGCGATTCCGCCGCGGAGGCTCTGGCCGAGCAGTGCGGGCTGGCGTTTCAGTTGACCAACATTATCCGCGACGTGAAGGAAGACGCCGCCATGGGACGCGTCTACCTGCCCGAGGAAGACTTGCAACGCTTCGGGCGCTCGGCCGCGGAGCTCGACCCGGCGCGCCTAAAAAACGGCTTCGACGCTGCGCGCTTCCGTCCTGTGCTGGAGTTCGAAGCCGGGCGAGCACGCGAACTCTACCAGGCTGCCGACCAACTACTGCCGCTTATTGACGAGGAGAGCCGTCCGGCGCTGTGGGTGCTGGTGGAAATCTACCGGCGCCTGCTGGAGAAGATTGCGGCGTGCGGCTTCGACGTCTTCACCGAAAAAGTCCGGCTCAGCCCGCGGGAGAAGCTCAGCGTGCTCGCCCGCGGATTCTGGCGGCGGCTTGCGTGAGCCAGCAGCACGTCGCCATTGCGGGCGCGGGACTGGCTGGGCTGGCGGCAGGATGCGCCCTGGCCGAGGCCGGCTTCCGCGTGACCCTGGTTGAGAAGCGTCCGTTCGTGGGCGGGCGCGCGTCGTCCTACGAGCATCCCGGCACCAACGAGGTCGTGGACAACTGCCAGCACGTGCTGCTCGGCTGCTGCACCAACCTCATCGATTTCTACCGGCGAATCGGAGTGGACGACAAGATTCGCTGGTACGATCGCCTGTGCTTCATTGAGCCGGGCGGAAGAAGATCGGAAATATCGCCGTGCTGGCTGCCACCGCCCTTCCACACCGCACCTTCGTTCCTCGAAGCCAAATCGCTCGCACTTGCCGACAAGCTGGGCGTAGCGCGAGCGATGATGGCGCTAGCTTCCCATTTGCCACTAGATACTGGTGAAACGTTCATGCAATGGTTGAAGCGGCACGGACAGACCGAGCACGCCATCGAGCGCTTCTGGAAGGTGGTGCTGGTAAGTGCGCTCAATGAAGACTTGGAGCGCATGTCCGTGTATTACGCGGCGCAGGTTTTTCGCGAAGCGTTCCTGAAGTCGCGCGAGGGCGGACGCATGGGCGTGCCGCAGGTGCCGCTGACGGAGCTGTACAGCGCAGCGGCGGAATATATCCGCGCGCATGGCGGCGAGGTAAGGCTGCGAGCGTCGGCAGAATCATTCTGTGCCGAGCCAGCGGGCGTGCGCCTGTGCGTGAATGGCGGCGAGCTGGCCTGCGACTTTGCAGTATTGGCCGTGCCCTTCGATGCCCTCGGCCGCATGCTGCCGGACGGCCCCGGTCCGCTGCGGGAGATGATCGCGCGCTTCGAGACCTCGCCCATCACCGGCATCCATCTGTGGTTCGACCGCGAGATTGCTGATCTCGACCACGCCGTGCTGCTCGACCGCACCATCCAGTGGATGTTCCACAAGTCACGGCTGCTGGGGCGCGGTGGGCCGAGCTATGTCGAACTCGTGGTCAGTTCTTCGAAGGCGCTGGTGGAGAAGCCACGCGGAGAAATCATCGAGATGGCACTGCGCGAGCTGGGCGAGTTCTTTCCCGCGGCGCGCGAAGCTAAGCTGGTTAAGGCGACGGTCATCAAGGAAGTGCACGCGACTTATTCAGCGCTGCCGGGCGCAGATGCTTATCGTCCGCCGGCCGCGACCGGCTGGCCGCGCGTTTTTCTGGCCGGCGACTGGACTCGCACCGGATGGCCCGCCACCATGGAAGGCGCGGTGCGCAGCGGATATCTGGCGGCGGAAGCGGTGGCGCGGGCAGCGGGGAAGAGCACAAAGTTTATCGTGACAGATCTACCGGCAAAGGGCCTGATGAGGATCGCCGACATGTAGTTGCAGATTACTCAGCCTGCACTGGCTTTTCGTGGGACGTGCAACCCGTTCTCTCTCATCGTCTGACCTTGCGCCCGCGGAAGCGTGACCGTGAACGAGGTGCCGCTGCGACCGGGGCGCGTCGAACTGGATACCTCAATGCGCCCGCCCATCTCTTCGACAATGCTGCGCGTCACCCACAAGCCCACTCCCGTCCCTTTCTCGCCTTTGGTGGTGAAGAACGGTTCGAAGATTTTCTCCAGGTTCTCGGAGGCGATGCCGTGTCCGTCATCGTTAATGCTTACGCGGAACAGGTTGTTTCCGTCCGAGATGCTGACGGTCAAGTGGCCGTCCTCGCCGAGGGCGTCGACCGCATTGGCGATCAGGTTGGTGAACACCTGCCGCAACTCGCCGGGGAAGCCGATCATGTGTCCGCTAGTCTCATAGTTGCGCTGCATGGCGATGCGCTTCTGCGCGATCGGCGACTCGAACATCCGGCATACCCCGTCGACGATCTCCACCAGCGTGAGCGAAACCGGGAACGCGGTGTCGCGCTGCAGCGCCAGGGTGTTGCGAGTGATGACCGCGATGCGCGACACCTCCTCCCGCGCTTCGGAGAGCATCTGTCTCATCTCCGACTCGAGAGCCGGATTCTGGTCGATCAAATAAACCAGGTTGAGCAGGGTATCGAGAGCGTTCTTGATTTCGTGGGCGATGGTCGTCGCCAGGCGCCCGGTGGCTGCCAGTTTCTCTGAACGTCGCACCGCCTCACCCAGCTCGCTGTTAAGCTTGTTGATCTGCTCTTCGGTCCTCTTGCGCTCGGTGATATCGCGGATGGCGCCGGTGACGAACGTCCCCTGCGGCGTGCGCAGCGGGCTCAGGCTGATCTCCACCGGGAATTCCGTCCCGTTCTTGCGCTTGCCGAACAGATCGAGTCCGGCGCCCATAGGCCGCACCCGCGGCTCGGCGAAGAAGCCGGAGCGATGCCCGGTGTGTTGAGGATTAAAGCGTGCAGGTATCAGGATCTCGACTGGTTTGCCCAGAAGTTCTTGCCGTCCGTAGCCGAACAGGATTTCGGTCTGACTGTTGACCACCACGATCTTGCCTTCGGCATTGACGATCACCATGGCGTCGGGCGCTGAATCCAGCAGGTCGCGGAAATCCGGAGGCGCCCACTGCGGGTGCTGGCTGGTGATGTACATGGCGAGTCGGCGGAACAGCTTCACGAACCCCATCCCCTGGAAGGCTTGCCGGCGGCGGTCTCTTAAGACTCTTATACCAAAAAGGTGAGGAGTATAGCGCAACTGGCCCGCTCACATCAGGGCACTGTCCCAAAATCGGCACCCCCGGCGCACCATTGACCTTTCTTATTTCTGAGCTTACCGTAAGCCCAACCGGGGGACTGCATCATACTGAGGAATCGCGGTTTGCCTGGAACTCCCCTGACGGGTGATAGTATTGATGATTGCATGCCTTTAAAGACCCTGTTCTTGAACCCGCCCTCCTTCGAGAATTTTGACGGCGGCGCCAGTTCCCGCTGGCCCGCGACCCGCGAAATCGAGTCCTATTGGTACCCGGTTTGGCTTGCCTATCCGGCGGGCATGCTGGAAGGCTCGCGCCTGCTCGACGCCAGCCCCCACCACGTCTCCTGGCAGCAGACGGTGGAAATTTCCAAGGACTACGAGTTCGTGGTGCTGTTTACCAGCACGCCTGGCTTTCCGGGGGATTGCAAGCTGGCCGAGGCGATGAAGGCGGCCAATCCCGCGCTGAAGATTGCCTTCGTCGGTCCGCACGTTACCGTGCTGCCGGAGCCGGTGCTGCGCGACTGTGCGGCTATCGACTTCATCGTTCGCCGCGAATTCGACTATGCCACCGTGGAATTTGCCCAGGGCAAGCCGCTGGCGGAGATCATGGGCATTTCGTATCGCCAGAACGGACGCATCGTCCATAACCCTGACCGCTCGCCGGTTGACGACCTCGACGCCCTGCCCGACGTCACCGACGTCTATCATCGCGACCTCGACGTGCGCCGCTACAACGTTCCGTTTCTGCTGTATCCGTTTGTCTCGCTCTACTCGACGCGCGGCTGTCCCGCGCAGTGTACTTTTTGCCTGTGGCCGCAGACCTTGAGCGGACATCCCTGGCGCAAGCGCTCATCGGACGCCGTTGCGCGCGAAATGGCCAAGGCGAAGGAATACTGGCCCTATGTAAAGGAATTCTTCTTTGACGACGACACCTTCAACATCCAGAAGGCGCGCACCATCGAACTGTGCGAGAAGCTGAAGCCGCTGGGGCTAACCTGGTCCTGCACTTCGCGAGTCACCACCGATTACGAGACGCTGAAGGCCATGCGTGACTCCGGCTGTCGCCTGCTCATCGTGGGCTATGAGTCGGGCGATCCGCAGATCCTGAAGAACATCAAGAAGGGCGCTACGGTCGAGCGCGCGCGCGACTTCACGCGTGACTGCCATCGGCTTGGCCTGACCATCCACGGGGATTTCATTCTCGGGCTGCCGGGCGAGAGCCGCGAGAGCATCCGCCAGACCATCAACTTCGCCAAGCAGCTCGACGTTGAGACCATCCAGGTTTCGGTGGCGCACGCTTATCCCGGCACCGAGTTCTATGATTTCGCCAAGAAGAATGGGTTCATTGCCAACGAGCAGCGCATGGTGGACGAAGGCGGACACCAACTCGCGCACATCGAATACCCGGGCCTGCCGCGCGAGGAAGTGATGGACGCGGTTCACCGTTTCTACGACGAATACTATTTCCGCCCCAAGGCCGTCTACCGCATCGTGCGCAAGGCCATCTTCGACTCCGGCGAGCGCAAGCGGCTCTACAAGGAAGCCCGCGCGTTCCTCAAGCTGCGCTCCGCCCGCAAGCGCTACGTCGCAGACCGGCGCAGCAACGTCGGAGCGCCTCCGTCCGCCGAGCACGAGACCCCGGTGGAGACCGTCGAGGTGTAGGGGAGGAGCGCCTGGCACTCCTGTGACCCTCCGCAAGTACCTCGTCCTCGTCGCCATCGTTGTTTTCGCCTCCTTCGGCGATATCAGCCTCTCCTATGGTATGAGACGCGTAGGCCCGATCTCGCTCGCGCACTGGACGGAACTCATCGCCGCTGTGCTCAACCCGTGGGTCGCGCTCGGCATCGTGCTCTTGATCGGCTTCCTCGCGTCTTATGTGAGCGCGCTTTCCTGGTCGGACCTGACATATGTGCTGCCCGCGACCTCGTTCGGCTATGTTCTGCTGGCGCTGCTCTCGATGTGGCTGTTGGGCGAGCGGGTCACCGTGAGCCGCTGGATCGGGATCTTGCTGGTCGGCTCCGGCGTAGCCATCGTGACTCGCGGACCATCAGCTACTCCGCGCCAGCAGGCCGAGCTTGAGCCCACTGTGCCCGGAGGCGGGCAATGAATGCGCTGCGCACGTGGAGCGCGATCGCGGCTATCGTGCTGAGTTCCACCGCCGGCGACGTGCTGCTCTCCCGCGCTATGCGCCAGATCGGCCACGTCGGCGAACTGTGGCGGCGCCAGGGGCTCAGCGGCGTGGTCAAGGCCATCGTGACGCACCCGAGCTTTCTCCTCGCCCTGCTGTTTATGGCGATCTCATTCTTCGGCCTGCTGGCGGCTCTTTCCTGGGCTGACGTTTCGCTGGTAGTGCCGGCGACCGCGTCGCTCACTTACATCACTAATGCATTCGCCGCGGGCCTGTTTCTGCGCGAACGAGTGGACCGCCGCCGCTGGATGGCGTCCCTGCTGGTCGGTGCGGGGGTCGCCGTGCTGGCGGTCTAGCAGACGATCGCGTATCTCCGCCCGTGCTTGATCGTGTAACCTGCACCGTGCTCCGGAATCAAACCTCTGCGGAGGCGAGTATGGCTAACACGTACGACGCGATCGTTATCGGCACTGGACAGGCTGGGCCGTCGCTGGCGGTGCGGCTGGCGAAGGCGGGAAAGCGAGTCGCGATTATCGAGCGCAAGCTCTTCGGCGGGACCTGCGTCAACACCGGATGCATTCCCACCAAGACCATGGTCGCCAGCGCCTATGCCGCGCACATGACGCGCCGCGCCGCCGAATACGGCGTCAATATTGGCGGCCCGGTGACGGTGGACATGAAGCAGGTGAAAGCTCGCAAGGACGGCATCTCTGGCAAGTCGCGCACCGGCGTCGAGAGCTGGCTGAGAGGGACTAAGAATCTCATGGTCTACGAGGGCCAGGCGCGCTTCGAATCGGCGCACGAGATCAGCGTTGGCCAGGAGCGCCTTCGCGGGGAGCAGATTTTCATCAATGTCGGCGGGCGAGCCGTGGTACCGCCCATGCCCGGCATCGAGCAGACGCCCTATCTCAATAATTCTTCCATGATGGATGTGGATTTTCTCCCGCGTCACCTGGTGATCGTGGGCGGCAGCTACGTGGGGCTGGAGTTTGGGCAGATGTTCCGGCGCTTCGGCAGCGAGGTGACCATTGTCGAGATGGCCTCGCGGTTGATTGCGCGGGAGGACGAGGATGTCTCGGCGACGGTGCAAGAGATCCTGGAAGCCGAAGGTGTGCACCTGCGGCTGAATGCCAAGTGCATCGCGGTTTCCAAACGCGGAGACGACATTGCCGTGAATGTCGACTGCACCGACGGACAGCCGGCGGTTGTAGGCTCGCACTTGCTGCTGGCGGTGGGCCGGCGTCCCAACACTGACGACCTGGGGCTCGACAAGGCCGGCGTCGAGACGGACAAACGCGGATACATCGCAGTGGACGATCAGTTGCGCACCAGCGTCCCCGGAATTTGGGCGCTGGGTGACTGCAACGGTCAGGGCGCGTTCACGCACACCTCATATAACGACTATGAGATCGTCGCCGCCAACCTGCTGGATGGCGACTCGCGGCGGCTGAGCGACCGCATTCAGGCGTATGCGCTTTATATCGATCCGCCGCTGGGCCGCGCCGGCTCAACGGATGCGCAGGTGCTTAGCTCAGGCCGGCGGGCGCTGATAGGGAAGCGCTCCATGACCCGCGTGGCGCGCGCCGTGGAGAAGGGCGAGACTCAGGGATTCATGAAGATCGTGGTAGATGCGGATTCCAAGCAGATCCTGGGAGCGGCCATTCTGGGCACCGGCGGCGACGAGGTGATTCACTGCATTCTGGATGTGATGTACGCCAAAGCGCCCTATACGACGTTGCAGCGGGCCATGCACATCCATCCGACTGTCTCGGAGCTGGTGCCGACCATCCTGGGAGAACTGCAGCCGCTGGCGGACGAAAAGGCCCGTAGCGGATCGGCGGCCTGATCAGTGCGGCAAGCGGCTGCCGCTGTGCGACAACGCTGCAGGCGGATGGCTCGCCAGGCTCTTTAACTCTTCTACCGAGAAGGGTTTTTCACCCGTCAGCACCACCGGCGTCGCGGGACAGGCTTGATGCACTTGCGGCTTCAACTTGTCAGCCAGAGCGGAATCAAGCAGCACAATGTCCGGCGGAAACAGCCGCAGCAGCGCCATGCCTACTTCCGGACTGAAAGCCAGCATTACTTCGTAGCCGGCGGAACGCAGCAGCGTCACCGGCTCTTCCGCCCGGCCGGCATTCGGGTCAATGCAGATAATCCTGGGCATAAGCAACTCCAGTTCAGGGCGCGAGCTAATCCAGCCGCAGCATCGAGGCTGGCCGCGCGGGTAATAGATCCAGCAACCAACCCAGGGCCGCGGCGGTGACGATGACCGAGAGCTGAGGCGGATTCCCAGCCAGCGCGAAGACTGCGTAGCCTACCAGATCGCGCCCCAAATTCCACGCAGCGCGCAAGCGATTCCTGTTAACTGACATGGGTCCCGTTTCACTCGCTATCCAGGCGCTCGGTGCCGCCGCTCTCCCACAGCGCTGAGGGCCTTCCGGTCGCGGCAGATCCACGAAACACCACCGCGCAGGCCAGCGCCAGCAGCAATCCCCAGCTCAGCAGAACGGCTGGCGCACCCCAGAGCACGAATTCCAGCAGCGAGTTCATTATCTTGCGCCTGACTGTACTAACCCAAAAACTGGTCGGTAGGGGTAAAGATTGCGTCAAGGGAACGTAAAGTCTTGTAAATCAACGGCAGGAGGCGGGCGTTCGCTCTTGTCACGCAGTGTTGTGATTTGCATCACTGCAAGGCGTGCCGTCACGGCTGAGGATGAGAGATGCTGGGGGATTTGCTTTGCAAAACGACAGCGACATTCACGCATTAGTCATTCGCGAGCTCGCCGAGGCGCTGGATGCAATCGCCAGCTTGCGGGGCTGCCACTCCGGCGGCACTCTGTTCGAACAGGGACAGCCGGCAGACGGCGTTCTGGTCATCCGCCGAGGCTCCGTCCGGCTGTTTGCCGCTGGCCACGACGGCGATGCGCAGGTGTCTTATCGGACCGTGGGTCCGGGATACGTATTGGGCCTGCCGGCGCTGTTCTCAGGCCAGCCTTACAGCCTGACGGCCGAAGCGACGGAGGAGTGCGCGTGCGGTTTCGTGGAACGTGAGCCAGCGCTGGAGCTGCTTCGCCAGCGGCTCGATCTTTGCCTTCAGGCTGCCCATCTGCTGGCCTGCGAAGTGAGGGACCTGCGCGAATGGCAGGCTGGCCACATGCGGATTCAGCCGTTTGACGGCCCTCCGCGCACACAGCGAGACTGATCGGTCTCGCTCACATCTGCGCGATCTCGTACAGGTAATCCACGAACGATCGCACCGCCCCATCCATGCCCTGGACCTTGGGGTTCGCGGACTCGACCACGAAGTACTCATCCGGAGCGTGAGCGCCGCTGCCGTGGCCAAGGCCGAAGTGCGTGGCCGCCAGATGCAAGGGCTCGTCTGTGAAAACATATCCCGGCCAGGAGCCGGCGCTGCGCGGCAGAATTACAGGATCGATGCCGTCGCGCTTGTAGAGAGCAATCTGCGCGCGGATG